>NZ_FRDF01000025.1 GCF_900143235.1 Erythrobacter sanguineus
TGCTACCCGCTGACCGGCGCGACCCAGAGCGATGCAGCCGACATGAACACGATCATCCAGGAAATGCTGCTCGCCACCAGTTCCGAACGGCAGGGACGGGCAATCGACAAGGGACAGTCCGCCTCGATGGAAGACAAGAAGCAGGAAGGGTACTTTTGACGCGCCGCGGAATGCGAAGCGTTCCGAAGCGTCAACCCCGGACTTGATCCGGGGTCGGTTGCCCCAATGAACCACAGATGGATCCCCGCCCCCAGATTTCATGGCGCCGGGATGACGAGGCAAGATGAACGACCAATCCTCTTTTCAAACTGACGCCCTCATCGCCGAGGATATCGGCGCCTATCTGCATGCGCACCAGCACAAGATCCTGCTGCGCTTCATCACCTGCGGCAGCGTGGATGACGGCAAGTCGACGTTGATCGGGCGGCTGCTGTATGATTCCAAGATGATCTTCGAAGATCAGCTCGCCGCGCTGGAAAGCGACAGCAAGCGCCACGGCACGCAAGGCGAGGAGATCGACTTTGCGCTGCTGGTCGATGGCCTTGCGGCTGAACGCGAGCAGGGCATCACGATCGACGTTGCCTACCGCTTCTTCACCACTGAAAAGCGCAAGTTCATCGTCGCCGACACGCCCGGGCATGAACAATACACGCGCAACATGGTGACCGGCGCTTCGACCGCCGATCTGGCGGTGATCCTGGTGGATGCGCGCAAGGGCGTGCTCCAGCAAACGCGCCGCCATTCCTATCTCGTCCACCTGCTCGGTATCCGCCATGTGGTGCTGGCGGTGAACAAGATGGATCTGGTCGGCTATGATCAGGCGATCTTCGATCGGATCGTCGCCGACTATCGCGGCTTTGCAGAAAGCATCGGGATCGAAGGTTTTACCGCGATCCCGATATCGGGCTTCAAGGGCGACAACATCACCGCCTCCCCTTCCGCAAACACGCCCTGGTATGATGGCCCGGCGCTGATCGAACACCTCGAAACGGTCGAGGTCGACAATGCTGCGGCCCAGACACAATCGTTCCGGATGCCGGTGCAGTGGGTCAACCGCCCCAATCTCGACTTCCGCGGCTTTGCCGGGCTGATCGCCAGCGGCACTGTGCGCGTGGGTGATCCGGTGCGGATCGTGCCTTCGGGCAAGACCAGCACGGTGAAGGCCATCACGACCTTTGACGGTGATCTGGACGAGGCTGTCGCTGGCCAATCGGTCACGATCAGCCTCGCCGACGAGGTTGATTGCAGCCGCGGCGATGTGATCGCGGCAGCGGGCGATCCGCCGCAAGCCTCCGACCAGTTCTCGGCCACTCTGGTGTGGATGGACGAGGAAGCCATGAAGCCGGGGCGCGGTTACTGGCTCAAGCTCGGCACCCAGACGGTGACCGCCACGGTCCAGCCGCCCAAGTACGAGATCGACGTCAACAGCCGCGAACATCTGGCGGCAAAGACGCTCGATATGAACGCCATCGGCGTCGCCGAGTTCGCGACCGACAAGCCGATCACCTTCGAACCCTATGCCGACAACCGCCAGCTGGGCGGGTTCATCCTGATCGACAAGTTCACCAACGCGACCGTGGCGGCCGGGATGATCGCCTTCAGCCTGCGCCGGGCGGACAATGTCCACTGGCAGCC
>NZ_FRDF01000024.1 GCF_900143235.1 Erythrobacter sanguineus
GCCGTTCGGAACTGGTGGCGAGCAGCATTTCCTGGATGATCGTGTTCATGTCGGCTGCATCGCTCTGGGTCGCGCCGGTCAGCGGGTAGCAGCCCAGCGTGCGGAACCGCACCGACCGCATCACCGGATCCTCGCCCGGCTCCAGCCGGAAGCGGTCGTCATCGACCACCAGCAGCATCCCGTCGCGCTCCACCGTAGGGCGCAGCTTGGAGAAGTAGAGCGGGACGATGTCGATGTTTTCCAGCGCGATATATTGCCAGATATCAAGCTCGGTCCAGTTCGAGATCGGGAACACGCGGATGCTTTCGCCCTTGGTCTTTTTCGCGTTGTAGAGGTTCCAAAGCTCAGGACGCTGCTGCTTGGGATCCCAGCGGTGGGCAGCGCTGCGGAAGCTGAAGATGCGTTCCTTCGCCCGCGCCTTTTCCTCATCGCGCCGCCCGCCGCCGAACGCTGCGTCGAACCCATGCGCGGTCAGCGCGCGCTTGAGCGGATCGGTCAATTGCGCCTGGCTGTAGAGCGCGCTGCCGGTGTCGAACGGGTTGATCCCCTGCGCTTCGGCCTCCTCGTTCCCGGCCACGATCAGCCGCAGCCCATATTCGCGCACAGTCTTGTCACGGTGCGTGAGCAGGTCAGCAAAATCCCACCCGCTCGCGACATGCAGCATCGGAAACGGCGGCGGCGCAGGATAAAACGCCTTCCTCGCCAGATGCAGCATCACCGAGCTGTCCTTGCCCACCGAATAAAGCATCACCGGATTCTCCGCCTCAGCCACAACCTCACGAAAAATGTGAATGCTCTCGGCTTCAAGCCGCTCAAGATGGGTCAATGCCACTGCATTCTTCTTATCGCTCATCCGCAAGCCCCGCTCCGTGCTGCTTCACCTGACTATGACATAACGGGCCGCCTTGACTGCGAACCTCCCATATGGGAGCAAATTTCATGGCCTACCTCCCAGCAGATTCCCGAGAGCTGTTCCTGCCCCTCATCGAGGGGATCTTCGAGATTCCGCCCTGGCACACTTTGATGCACAACCTGCTGGTGCGTACGCAGGCGCAGCGCGGACTGCTGATGCTGAAGATCGCCAACACCATGCAGACGCAGGAACCGAACATCCTCCACTTCGCTGCGAGGCAGCCGGCCGTAAACCGGCCCATCGATGCTGCACGCCTATCCGGGCTTGGCCTGCTTCCGAGCGAACAACTGCGGCCGGAGCGGGTCTATGGCCTGGACGAGATGCTCGATTTCAGCGACCCCGCACAGACCGCGCGTCAACGCGAAGCGCTGAAGGAACTGGGCATCCCCTATGGCCGCTGGCTGCGTGTATCGGCGGGTGCCGCAGATGCCTGGGTGATCCTGGCGCGGGAGCGGGAGGATTTTTCAAGCGCGGCGGGCGCGGCACTCTTCACCATCGCGCCGCTACTGGCCAATGCCCTGCAAGCGAGGGTCAAGCTGGCCGAACAACAATTGCAGGCGCAGATGGCGCAAAGCACTCTGACCAAGCTCGGTATCGGTCAACTTGCGCTCGACCGCGATGGCCGGATAATGGTTGCCGATGCTCAGGCCGAAGCGATGCTGCCTATCGCCGAGGACCTCAACACACGACCGGGGCGCCATCTCCGGTTCGCGCCGGAAGTCCTTCGGCGGATCGAGGAAGCCTGCGCGGCCTTCGCGCAAGGAAAGAGCAATGCCCCTGTAGTCGTTCCGCTCGGTGGCCAAGACCAGCTGTTCATGCTGCTTCACCCGGCAGACTCAATCTTGTCGGCACCGGGTCTCTCGCCAGCCGTGATCGCGACGGTTCGCGCGCCGAGGAACCCTGAGCCACAACGTGCCAATGCCGTGATCAAGGCCATCCATGGACTTTCAGAGCGCGAGGCCGCCCTTTCGGCTTGCCTCATGCGCGGCGACAACATCGTGCAGGCGGGAGCAAACTTGCACCTAACCCCCGAAACTGCGAGGAATTACTCGAAGCGCATCTATTCGAAGACAGGTTCCAAAGGGCATGCCGACCTGGTCCGGCGGTTGCAGCAAGGGTTGGCACCCCTCGCTTGAAGCAATCCATCATGTTCAGCCGCGCTAAAGGTTGGCTCGCCGTCTTCGCTCGAAAGCCAAGGGGCCGCAGGGCACCCTCTATGGCCGCAACACAACGGCAGGCGCGCTCAATGTGGTCAGCGCGCGGCCAGAAAGAGTCGTTCCTTCGCTGCGTGTCCCCCGTCAGCACCAATGGCACAGATTTGAGGTTGTGATTTAAGGAGGGTTGGGGCTTCGTCGTAGTGACGAAGGAACGAAGATGAAGA
>NZ_FRDF01000023.1 GCF_900143235.1 Erythrobacter sanguineus
GGCGGAGGCGGAGGCGGAGGCGGAGGCGGAGGCGGAGGCGGAGGCGCCGTTTCTCCACCGAAGTTGTAGGTGATCGAGCCGAGCAGCGAGTGCGTGGTCAGATCCGTGTCAAGTGTCCGGCCAAGCGGATCGACCAGGTTCACATCCGGTGCATTGAAATAACGATACTTGAGACCAATGTCCCAATTGTCGCTGATCGGCGCACGGATCCCGGCGAGAATCTGCCATGCAAAGCCGGTATCGGAATCATTCCAGACTCCCGGACCGTTTGCATTGACGCGGCCATCCATGTCGACACGAGCTACGCCAACACCGCCGCCGGCGAATGCCTGCAAGCCATCATCGTCGCCAAAGTCCAACAACCCGTTGAGCATAAAGCTAAGCGCGTTCACCTCGCCCAGCGCGTCACGGGAGCCGGTAAAGGTGTTGAAACCACCGCCTGCCACAGGATCGAGGGCCAGACCCACCGCTCCTACCGAAACCTGATCAAGGTCGGCCGCGCGGTAGCTCGCTTCGGCTTCCATGCGGAACCAACCGAAATCGTAGCCGACTGCGGCGCCGAAGTCATAATCCGTGCTATAATCAGCGTTCGCGCTATCCGCTACGCCGTTCACGTCGAGGTCCTGGTTTTCGACAATCATCACGCCGCCATCGCCTTGGATGTACCACTGGCCATCGCGAGCCAGAGCGGGCGAAGCAAGCGCGGTCGAAGCCATCGCCATGCCAATGACGAGTTTGCGCATTCTGAAATTCCCCTTTGTTATTGAATTAAGGCAATATGGCTCTCTATCTTTTCCCCATACAAGAGGCAAGCAGTCAATAGCATCCATGTGTTGCAAAAGTGCCTCTATCGCGACTTTGTGAAGAAAAAGCCAAAGCCGGCTTGCGAACTGCGTTTCGGTTGAGGAAACGCAGGAGAGACTGATCACAGCGCTTCCGGCACAAGAATGCCGATGAGGCGCAACGCGTCGATCAACTGGGTCAATATGGCCCGCGCCTCAGCGTCAATAGTGCTTCCGCCAACAGGCATGAGCGGCACCGAAGCACTCAGCCAGCCTCCGCGAAAACAAAGCCAGTGACCTGCTGTCGCGTCGAAGATGCACATGCCCTCGGCTGCAGGCACAAAGTGCCAGCTGCCAGCAACGCGAAGCGCGATTTGGTCAATATGATCGGCCCATGAACCCGATGCCCCGGCCATGACACGGTAACAGTCCCCTTCTTCAACGGTTTCTGGGGGCTCCTGCAGCGAAGCCATAACCGTGCCCGGGGCAAGCGCATCGAGGATCGTCAGTGACTGATTAACGAAAAATTCCTTCTGAGATTGTCCGGCAAACAGGAGAGGGAGGTTCAGCCTTGGCGTGCCTGCGGGAAATGCAATAGGTTCATTCATCGTAATCTCCGTTGAATTACATCAGCCTGTCGAGCAAAAGAGGGCTGGACTGGTCGAACGTGCCGATCTGTTTCACCCACAGGTCTGCAGCTCCGAAACGCGCGAGAAGATCGTCACATGCTTCCTTTGAAAGTTGCAGGCACGGCTCTTCGACAGACCATGCTGTGAACGGTGTCTCCGCTGAGCCATAGCCAACAATATAGGCTTCCCGCTCCTCGACGAGAGGCACATCTACGGAATTTTCCCAGCGCCATTGGCCCCGCGCTCGCCGGGACCAAGACAGCTCTCTGGATTGATCGGAAGCAATCTTGATGCGGCCGTGAACGGGGCTGGGCGGTCTTCGCGATAGACCCACGTTCGTGACCGGCGCGATCACCGCATCACTATCGCCGGTTCCGATTGCGGCAATCCGTGTCATTTCCGAAACCGGGACTTCAACAGGATCAAGCGCCACAAGGTTATCGTCAAGCAGGATGGCAAGGGTTTGCGCTGAATGACCGTTGGCTGCCGCATCCTCTGTGCCGCCACGCCCGCGCAGCAGGCCCCTCAGCTGCCAGCGGCGATCGCCGAGCGGCGTTGCGCGTGCAAACTGGAGCACCTCGCCCCCGACAAGAATGCGATTTGCGCCCGCAGCCAGCCCCTCAATGTCAGCATCTTCGAATTCCAGATCGGGCGCAACAAGCTCGATCACAAGGCTTGCATCGGGTTCGAAAAGCAAGGCTGGCGAGGTGTTGAGTGGCTCAATGAGCACGCCCATAATCGCTCGTCGTGCTCCGGAACCGCCAAGCGGAACCAGTGATGGACCCTGAACGAGGTAAAGGGCCGCGCCTCGCCAAGCTCTGTTTTCGGCCGATGCAGCGGCAAACAGCATCCTGTCCGTCGTCAGAACATTTGGCACAACTTGCGGCGTAGATTAGCGGAGTGCGGACCTCGTCTGGGGGTTGGTTTTAGGCGGCGAGCTTGC
>NZ_FRDF01000005.1 GCF_900143235.1 Erythrobacter sanguineus
CCTTGCCGTCCAGAAGTCCGTCGGGCCCGCGGGCATTGAACCGCAGCACCCAGTCGCGCACGATCTGCAGCCCCACACCGCCGATCCGCGCCGCCGCACTCCGACTGCCGCCGTCATAAATCTCGGCCAGGGCCAACAGCCTCCGCGCCTGGTTCGCGCTCCTCGTCATCCGCGACAATCGTCGCAGCGCAGCGCCGTCAAAATCTTCCCGCAAGCCAATCGCTTTTCCCATGGCGCCGATCTCCAATGTCACAGCGCCATTGAGTCAGATTTCCGCAGCCTTGGGAATCCCCGTGAGTCAGAAATTATGCAGGTTGGTATTAGAACAAGGCGGCGGTTGCGGTTCCAGCGAAGCTCAAGGTGCAGCCCGAACTGTTCATCGTGGCAGAAGAAGCTGGTGACGTCGTCGGGACGGTAATGGCAGGATATGACGGGCACAGAGGCTGGCTCTACACCGTGGCAGTAAAGCCCGAGCATCAACGAAAAGGCGTTGGCTCTGCATTGCTTCAGGAGGCGGAAGCTCGCCTTTCAAAAGCAGGCTGCACCAAGGCCAACTTACAGATCAGGGCTGGCAACGAGGCAGTCGCGGCGTTTTATCGGACGCACGGTTATGAGGTTGAAGATCGCATAAGCATGGGCAAGCGCTTCGACAGCTGACCACCCGATTCAGAACGTGACGGAAAATCTGCGGGCATTTTGCAAGCTGACGGCAAATCCCGACTGCTGCTTACTCATAACGAAGTGCAATCAGTGCTCCCTGAGCCGCGGCATCAGTTCCACAAAATTGCAGGGCCGGTTGCGGCTATCCAGCTGTTCGGCGAGGATACCGTCCCACCCGTCCTTCACCGCGCCGTTCGATCCGGGCAAGGCGAAGATATAGGTGCCGCGTGCCACCACCGCGCAGGCGCGTGATTGTACGGTGCTGGTGCCGATGCTCTGGAAGCTGAGCCAGCGGAACAGTTCGCCGAAACCGGGGATGTCGCGCGCGTCCGCGATCATTGTCAGCGCCTCGGGCGTGACATCGCGGCCCGTCAGGCCGGTTCCGCCGGTGCTGACCACCGCGTCGATCTGCGGGTCATCGATCCATGCTTCGAATTGCGCCGCGAGGAGTCTTGCATCGTCCTTGACGATGGTTCGCGCGGCGAGGTTGTGGCCCGCGCCCGTCACTCGTTGGCTGAGAATATCGCCCGAGGTATCATTCTGCGCTGTGCGCGTGTCCGAAACGGTCAGCACAGCGATATTGATCGGCTTGAATGCGCGGGTTTCGTCGATTGCCATTATGGCTCCAGCCCTAGGGTTCGAGCCGGGCCGAACGCATCGCCGCAGGGCGCGGAAATTCCGGCCAGCGGCCCTGCGCCAGCGCACGTCGGCTGGGTGATTCCGCCCCGGCTGTGCGTTCATACATCCAGTAATTGCGCATCACGATCGCAACATAGCCGCGCGTTTCCCAATAGGGGATCGATTCCATCCACAGCAGCGGATCGTTCTGATCGTTGATCTCGCTGTTCCAGCGCCCGACCGGAGTGATGCCGGCATTATAGGCGGCCATGATTTTGGGCAAGGCACCGCCGGTTGCCGGATGGTCGCGCAGCATCTCAAGATGGCGCTGGCCATAGGCGAGGTTGACCTGCGGATCATTGAGATCAGCATAACTCGCCCCGAGGCTCAGCCGACCGGAATGGTCGCGCGCGGTGTCGGGCATGATCTGCATCAGCCCCCGGGCATTGGCCGGACTGACAGCATTGGCGCGAAAGTTCGATTCCTGCAACGCGTGGGCAAAGGCCAGCGATGGGTCGACCTGCCACCCGCCGACCGGCTGCCAGCGCGCCACCGGAAAGCGCAAGGAAGGATCGCTGCGGGTGCCATAGGGCGCGTTGTGCGCCATCCACAACTGGGTTGCGGGCAGGCCGAGCTCGCGCGCGAGCCGGGCAAGCGCATCATACTGGCTCGCCGCGCCGATCCGCGCCTCGTGCCGCAGCACTTCATCGGCCAGCGCCGGACGGTTGATTTCCGTGAGTGCGACAGCCACGCGGATATTGCCGCGCTGCGAAAGCTGTTCCCAGTCCGCGTTTCCGAAGGCTGGGGGCGGGGCATGGCCGGGAAGTTCGATCCCCAGTTGATCGGCTGCAAGCATGCCATAGAGCGTCTCAGCCATCTTCGCTGCGGCAGAAAGGTGTGCCTGCGCTTGCCCCGGTTCGCGGCAGCGCACCAGCGAACGGTGCGCCCAGTAATGCCCGGCAGCGGCCAGTTCGACATTCGAAGCACGCGCAGCAGTGCGGGCAAAGGCTTCTCCGGCCAGCGAACAATAGCCCTGCCGCCACGCGGCCAACCCTTCGACCCAAGCGCCCTCTGCCACCCATTCGCCGGTGCCCTCGGCAACGGTGCGCGCCAGTTCCAGCGCGGCGTTGTCATTGTTCTCGATATAGTGGCTCCATGCCACCCGCTGGCGCCATTCGGCGCGGGCATCGCTGGAGAGGAACATGTCGGCTTCGGCCAGCAGACGCTGGGCTTCGACCGGATTGTCACCCTTGATCGCCGCGAGGATCGCCGAAGCGGTGGCGGCGGGCATGGTGCCGTCATTGACCGTGCGTGGCAGGATGCGCTTGGGCGCGGAAGGCTGGCGGGCAAAGCCCTGACCGGATGGCAGGGCGGGCAGATATTCGACCCCGCGCTTGGCCCCCATGCGCGCCAGCTGCTCGGTCTGCGGCAGATCGGCCCCGGTATTGAACCAGGCGGCGATCTGCTCGGCGGAAACCTTGGGGCTGTTGGCATGGGTGTAGTATTCCGCGCGCGCCATCTGGGTCAGCACGCCATCGGGCCGCGCGGCGAGCAGGTTTTCGACCACGCTCCACTGTTCGGCGTCGATCGCCGCAAACAATTGGCGGTAATGGTCATGCTCTTCGGCAGACAGCACTGCGGCGATGGTATTCTCGGTGCTGGCCTGCCCGTTCCAACGGGCGACAAGGTCTCCCGATTGCGCGGCGGCGGCAACCGGAAGTGTCAGCGCAACCAGCGCAGCGGTTGCCAGCGCTGTTCGCGCGGACATCAGTGAGAGGCCGACCATTCCATCCATCTCCGCCAGAACCGGGACTTGAGCCGGGGCATGTCCATCATTGCCTCAAGCGTCTCGCTCACCATGACCGGGACTGTACGCCCGTTATTGTTAATCCTGCGTAAACCCTCCTGCGTTGTCTCACCCAGCATTGGGCCAAGCGCGCTTCCCAGCACCAGCACCCTTTGCGGCGCGGCCAGAGTCACATGATGCGCGGTGACAGCATTCATCCCGCTTGCCGCCAGCGCGGCGATGTCGGCCATTGGCGTGTGGCATGGCAGAGCGGCAGCGCAATAGACCGCGTTCTCCTCCAGCCCCGCGGCGGCCAGGATATTGCCGAGCAGTCGCCCCTGCGGCCCGTCGAGCAGGCGTTCCCGGTCGCCTTCCTCGGGCTGGGGCACCAGCACCATCAACGCCGCGCCTGCTGGCCCGCGGGGGGCGATCCGCGGATGGAGCCGTGCCGTGTCCAGTCCCGGTGCGTGCATCCACCACTCACGGAAGGCGGCAAGATCGGTTGGCGGCGATTCGCCCATCAGATCGGGGCGCGGCGTCTGGGCGGGAGCCGGGGCCGGAGGCGGGGCCGGGGCATCGGCGCGCAACCGGGCTGGTTGGCCTGCCTCAGGCGCCTTTCCCGAGGCGGTAGGGCGCATCGGCGCAGGCTTGTCACCGGACAACGGGGCGCATGCCGGCGGCGCGTCGGCCAACCACGACGTAGCGTCATCGTGATAGTCGCAGTCCACCCCGGCCGCCCGCCACCAGGCAAGCGCGGCTTCAAATTCGCGGGCAAGAGAAAGGTCGGGCTGTGTCATCGGGAGGTCATGCTATCTAACGCAGGTCTTGACTGTCCGGGCCTCGCTTAGCAAGTGAGCGCCACAAGCAATTCGCCGGAATGTGCGCCGCACGCGTCCAAAGCAATAATGAACAGGAAAGCCCGATGATCGAACGTGAATCAATGCCCTGCGATGTCGTGGTCGTCGGCGGCGGTCCGGCGGGGCTGGCAGCGGCGATCAAGCTCAAGCAGATCAATGCCGATCTGGAAGTGATCGTATTGGAAAAAGGCTCGGAAATCGGCGCGCATATCCTGTCGGGTGCGGTGGTCGATCCCAAGGCTTTGGACGAGCTGCTGCCCGAGTGGCGCGAACAGGGCTGCCCGATGGCGGAAACCCCGGTGACCGATAACTGGCACTGGGTGCTGTCAAAGACGGGCAAGACCTCGCTGCCCCACGCCATCATGCCGCCGCTGATGGGCAATGACGGCTGCTACACCGGCTCGCTTGGCAACATGACCCGCTGGCTGGCGGAACAGGCCGAAGGGCTGGGCGTGATGGTGTTCCCCGGCTTCCCCGCCGCTGATGTCATCCTCGATGATGAAGGCCGCGTTGCGGGCGTCATCACCCAGGACATGGGCATTGCCGCCGATGGCAGCCACAAGGGCGATTACACCCCCGGCATGGAAATCCACGCCAAGTATACCGTGCTGGCCGAAGGCGCGCGCGGCAACCTGACCAAGCGGATGAAGGCGAAGTTCGACCTTGAGGCGAACTGCCAGCCGCAGGTTTATGGCCTCGGCATCAAGGAATTGTGGGACATTGATCCCAAAAAGCACAAGCCGGGCCGGGTGATCCACACCCAAGGCTGGCCGCTGACCGAAAGCGAAAGCTGGGGCGGGGGTTTCCTCTACCATCAGGCGAACGGTCAGGTGGCCTTGGGCTTTGTGACCGCGCTCGATTACAAGAACCCCTGGGTCTCGCCCTATCAGGAATTCCAGCGCTGGAAAAACCACCCCGCGATCCGCGACTATCTCGAAGGTGGCAAGCGCGTGTCTTATGGTGCGCGGGCGATCAATGAAGGCGGCTGGCAGTCCGTGCCCAAGCTTGCCTTCCCCGGCGGCGCGCTGATCGGCTGCGCGGCGGGCTTTGTGAATGTCCCCCGCATCAAGGGCAGCCACACCGCGATGAAAAGCGGCATGCTGGCGGCGGAAAGCATCGCGGCGGCGATTGCAGCTGGGCATGAAAAGACCGAGCTGATGGATTACGACACGGCGGTGCGTTCCAGCTGGATCGCGGACGAGCTTAAGAAGGTGCAGAACGCCCAGCCTGCGGTGGCCAAGTATGGCGGCGATATCGGCACGGTGCTGGCGGGAATCGACATGTGGATGCGTACATTGAAGATCGGGCTGCCGATTTCGATGAAGCATAAACCGGATTATAGTTACACCGGTCGCGCCGATCTTTACCCGAAGATCGACTATCCCAAGCCCGATGGCGTGATCACCTTCGATAAGCTGACCAACGTCGCCTACAGCTACACCAACCATGCCGAGGATCAGCCCGTGCACCTCCAGGTCGGTGACCGCGAATTGCAGCGGGCAAGCGAGCTTGAGGTCTATGGTGGGCCATCGGCGCGCTATTGCCCGGCGGGGGTCTATGAATGGCTGACCGATGAAAAGACCGGCGAGCCCAAGTTCCAGATCAATTCGCAAAACTGCGTCCACTGCAAGACCTGCGACATCAAGGACCCCAACCAGAACATCAACTGGGTGACGCCGGAAGGTGGCGGCGGGCCGAACTATCCGAATATGTGAGGCGGGGGATGGAGCGCTAAGGCTTGAGAGTTTTCGCCACACTTGTCGCTGCGACATTGATCCTTTCCGGATGCGACACTCCCGACAAGTTCGAAGAGCGCGAAGATCGTGTTCGATCCGCGCTTAAGAATAACGACAGAGGCCTTGGTTCAAAAGCTGTTTGGCTGGTAAAACAGTCTTCGCTTGCTCCTGACGATAGGACGGCAGTGTTTTTCGGGTATGGCGATAATCGCAAAGCTTGCGACGACTTCGTCGTGGCCTACAAACGGGCATACCCAGACGATGAGTATGTCTGTGATACGTTTGATTAGGCAGGGGCAAAGGCGTTAACTCCGTTGGATCTTGAAGAAACCGCCTACGCCAAGATCAACCTCGCGCTGCATGTCCGCAGGCGGCGGGAGGACGGGTATCACGAGCTTGAGACCCTGTTCGCCTTCGTCGATGCGGGCGACCGGCTGTGGGTGGAGCCTGCCGACACGCTGAGCCTCGAACTGACCGGGCCGTTTGGTGGCGATCTTCAGGCTGACGACGATAATCTGGTGCTCCGCGCTGCGCGGGCGCTGCACGATGCCTACGACCGGAGCGGGGCCGAATCCCGTGATTGGCAGGCACGGCTCGGCCTTCCCTATGGCGCCAGGATCACGCTCGAAAAGAACCTGCCGGTTGCCAGCGGGGTCGGTGGCGGATCGGCGGATGCGGCAGCGGCGATCCGGCTGCTGACCGACTTGTGGGACTTGCCTGACGATTACGGACGGCATCTCAGCATTGCGGCGGGTCTGGGAGCGGACGTGCCGGCCTGTATCGCCAGTCAGGTTTTGGTCGGGACCGGCACCGGCATGAATCTTGAGTTCGTCGATAATGACCTCGCCGGAACCCCCGTCCTGCTGGTCAACCCGCAGGTCCCGCTGTCGACCGGTCCGGTGTTCAAGGCATGGGATGGCGTTGATCGCGGCGCTTTGCCAGAAGGGCGTGCCAGCCTGATCGCGCGGGAAGGGCGCAACGACCTCGAAGGCCCTGCGATTTCGCTGTGCCCGGTGATTGCCGAGGTGCTCGCAGCCCTCAGCGGCACCGACCGGTGGCTCGCCCGCATGTCCGGCTCGGGCGCGACCTGCTTTGCGCTCTACGCCACGCCCGAGGCCCGCGACGCGGCGGCAGCGGCCATGCCG
Organism: Erythrobacter sanguineus; assembly: GCF_900143235.1. Lineage (GTDB taxonomy): Bacteria > Pseudomonadota > Alphaproteobacteria > Sphingomonadales > Sphingomonadaceae > Erythrobacter > Erythrobacter sanguineus. The sequence continues at coordinate 6,803 of NZ_FRDF01000005.1, forward strand.
CGCGCATGGTGGACAATGGCAGGGCGGCTGCGGTGAACGAAGCTTTCCGCCAGTTTGGAATGCCCGCGCCGGGCGGGATTGTGCTCGTCGCTGACCATGCCTCGAACCACGTGCCGGATGATATCGACTTGAGGATTCGAGGGCGCCTGCTTGGCGTACACATTGCTGTCGATATCGGAACAGCTGAGATCGCTGAAATCCTCGCGCGCGATCATGCCATTCCGGCCCACATCGCCGCGGTCAGCCGGCTCGTGTGCGATTTCAACCGCGAGGAAACCGCCCCCGGCCTCGTCCCCGACATCAGCGACGGCCACCCGATCCCCGGCAATGTCGGCGCGGACCGGGAAGGGCGGCTCGGCCGCTTCCACCGTCCCTATCACGATGCGCTGGCCGAATGGCTGGCAGCCGCCGAACCGGCGTTGATCCTCTCGCTCCACAGCTTCACCGCGCGCCTTGCGACCAGCGATGCCGCGCGCCCGTGGCAGGTTGGGGTCCTCTACAATCAGGACGACCGCGCCGCCCGGATCGCCATTCCCATGCTCGAGGCCGAGGGGCTGAATGTGGGCGATAACCTCCCCTATTCGGGCCGCGATCTCAACTACACCATGAACCGCCATGCCGAAGCCTGCGGGCGCCCCTATTTCGGCATCGAGATCCGGCAGGATCTGGCGCAAACCCCGGAAGATCACACGCACTGGGCGGCATTATTGGCGGATATTGCGCAAAGGGTTGCGTCGGCGCTCGCCTGAAGGCAGGAGACATTTCGCAAAATCCGGTCAGCAGGAAATCTTATGTCGCAGAAGTTTGACAAGTCGAAACTCCCCAGCCGCCACGTCTCGGTCGGGCCGGAGCGCGCGCCGCACCGCTCGTACTACTACGCGATGGGCATGACCGAGGAAGAGATTGCCGCGCCCTTCGTCGGCGTGGTCAGCGCCGGGAACGACTCCGCGCCGTGTAACACGACCTTGAACGCGCAAGCCGATATCTGCCGCGAGGGCGTGATCGCGGGCGGCGGCACCCCGCGCCGGTTCAACACCATCACCGTAACAGATGGCATCGCGATGGGCCATCAGGGCATGAAAAGCTCGCTCATCAGCCGCGAGATCATCGCGGATTCGATCGAGGTTTCGGTCAGAGGCCACTGTTATGATGCGCTGGTCGGCTTTGCCGGCTGCGACAAGAGCCTGCCGGGCATGATGATGGCGATGCTGCGGCTGAACGTGCCGAGCATCTTCGTCTATGGCGGATCGATCCTGCCCGGCACCCACCGCGGCGCGGATGTGACCGTGGTCGATGTGTTCGAAGCGGTCGGGCAATTTGCGGCAGGAAACTGCCCGCTGACCGAGCTGATCGCGCTGGAAAAGGTCGCCTGCCCCGGTCACGGTGCCTGTGGCGGTCAATTCACCGCCAACACCATGGCCTGCGTCGGCGAGGCAATCGGATTGTCCTTGCCCAACAGCAATATGGCGCCCGCTCCTTACAGGTCGCGTGATGATATCGCCGTGGCGGCAGGCAAGCAGGTGATGGAACTGATCGCGCTGAACCTGCGCCCGCGCGATATCTGCACCCGCGAGGCTTTCATGAACGCCGCACGCGTCGTCGCCGCCACCGGCGGCTCGACCAACGCCGCGCTGCACCTGCCCGCCATGGCGAACGAGTGCGGCATCGAATTCGACCTGTTCGATGTTGCCGAGGTCTTCAAGACAACGCCTTATATCGCGGACTTGAAGCCCGGCGGGAAGTATGTCGCCAAGGACATGCACGAAGCAGGCGGGGTCTATATGGCGCTGCGCACGCTGCTGGATGGCGGGTTCATCGATCCCAATCCGATCACCGTCACCGGCAAGACGCTGGGCGAGAATATCGAGCAGATCACCTGGAACCCCGATCAGAAGGTGTTCTACGATGTGAAGACCCCGATCACCCCGACCGGCGGCGTGGTGGGCCTAAAAGGCTCGCTCGCGCCCGACGGAGCGATTGTGAAGGTCGCCGGGATGGCGCGGTTGCAATTTTCAGGCCCGGCGCGGGTGTTCGACTGCGAGGAAGACGCCTTCGCCGCAGTCGAACAGCGCGACATTGCCGAAGGCTGCGTGATCGTGATCCGCTACGAAGGCCCCAAGGGCGGCCCCGGCATGCGCGAGATGCTCTCGACCACCGCCGCGCTCTACGGGCAGGGCATGGGCGAAAAGGTCGCGCTAATCACCGACGGGCGCTTTTCGGGCGCAACCCGCGGCTTCTGCATCGGCCATGTCTGCCCCGAAGCGGCCGAATGCGGCCCGATTGCGCTGGTTGAGGATGGCGATATCATCAGCATCGATGCCGAGACGGGCACGATCGAACTGGACGTGGCCGAAGACGTGCTGGCAACACGGCGCAAGGCGTGGCAGCCGCGCACCAATGATTACCAATCCGGCGCTCTGTGGCGCTATCAACAGGTGGTGGGCCTTGCGCGTTATGGCGCTGTCACCCATCCCGGAGCGAAAGCGGAAACCCATGTCTTTGCGGACATCTAGTGCGTTTGCATCGCTTGCCCTGCTGGTGGCCTGTGGCGAGGAAAGCCCACCGCCGCCCGGAGACGAGGTTGACTGTGGCATCGGCGCCGGGGTGGATCTATCGCCGGTGTGCACGCTTGAACAGGTTGCTGGCTCGGATGAGGTGGTGCTCCATCACCCCGACGGCGGCTTCCGGCGCCTGACCCGCGATCCGGCCACCGGAACGCTTGTGCCGCTCGATGGGGCTGAACCGCTGGTGCCGCAGGCTGGCGAGGGAGAGATGCTGCAATTTGCGATTGGCGACGATCGCTACCGTATCCCGCAAGCTCTGCTGGCGCCGCCGGCGCGGTGAGCGCCGCCCAGGTCCTCACCGCGCAGCAGATGCGCGATGCCGAACAGGCGCTGTTCGATACGGGGGCCAGTGTTTCGGAGCTGATGGAAGTGGCCGCAGGCGGCGCAGCTGAATGGATCCGGCGTGTGACAGCCGGGCGCGACGTCACCGTGCTGTGCGGCCCCGGCAATAATGGCGGGGACGGCTATGTCATCGCCCGACGGTTGCGCGAGGCGGGCAACGCCGTGACGGTGATCGCGCCGGTCGAGCCTGCCACCGGTGCCGCAAAAGAGGCACGCCGCCGGTGGGACGCTCCGGTCGCCAGGGCTGCGGGCGGGGCGCGCGGTGAAGTTTTCGTCGATTGCCTGTTCGGATCGGGCCTCGCGCGTCCGCTGGTGGCCGAACACGCGTTGCTGCTGCGCGATCTGGCGGCGCGGTGCCGTTACAAGGTCGCGGTCGACGTGCCTTCGGGCATTGCCAGCGATAGCGGCGCGGCATTGAACGAACGCCTGCCGGTTTTTGATCTTACGCTGGCCTTGGGCGCATGGAAATTTGCGCATTGGAGCCTGCCGGGCCGTGCGCTGATGGGGCAGATGCGGTTGGTGCCGATCGGGATTGGCGCTGTCGAGGGCGCGGCGCGCTTGGTAACCCGCCCCCGGATTGCGCCGCCCGCTGCCGACAGCCACAAGTATCGCCGCGGGTTGCTGGGCATCATTGCCGGAGCAATGCCGGGAGCAAGTCTGCTCGCCGCCGCCGCCGCCCAGCGTGCAGGGGCGGGCTATGTCAAACTGCTCGCCCGCGAAGCCGATCCGCGCACGCCTGCTGATGTGGTGACCGATACTGCGCCGCTGGGAGAAGCGCTGGCGGATGAGCGCATCGCTGCGGTGCTGGTCGGCCCGGGGCTGGGTCGCGGCGGCGCAGGCAAGGCGATGCTGGGCGAAGCATTGCGGCAGGGACGCGCGCTGGTGCTGGACGCCGATGCGCTGGTGCTGCTCGCGCCCAACATGCTGGGCCGTGATCTGCCGCTGCTAGCGACCCCGCATGATGGCGAGCTTGAGGTCTTGTGCCGCAATTTCGGCGTGATTGCTGAAGGGCGGCGTGCGCGCGCTTTGGCGCTGGCTAAGCTCACGGGGATGGTTGTGCTCGCCAAGGGGCCGGACAGCGTGATCGCCGCGCCCGATGGTCGCCTTGTGCTCGGGCTGCCTGCAACAAGCTGGCTCTCGGTCGCAGGAACGGGCGATGTGCTGGCCGGGATCGCTGCAAGCCGGATGGCCTGCGGCAGCGATCCCTTCAGCGCCGCCTGCGAGGCATTGTGGCTTCATGGCGAGGCGGCACGGCGTGCGGGGCCTGCCTTGACCCCTTCTGCGCTTGCCGAGAAGGTGCCCGAGGCGCTAGCGGCCTGTCTGTGACCATCAGCGAACCCATCATACGCCTCGCCGCCAAGGGTGACGGGGTGAGCGCCTCTGGCCGCCATGTGTCCGGCGCGGTGCCGGGCGATGCGGTGGACGAGAGCGGAACGATCATGCCCGGGCCGCATCATATTGCGCCCGTCTGCCGTCACTTCGCCCGTTGCGGTGGGTGCCAGTTGCAGCATGCCGATGACACGGTGCTGGCCGATTTCGTCCGCGACCGGGTCGTGAACGCCGCGCGCGGGCAAGGGCTGGAGGCGGACGAAGTGCTCCCCGTCCACCTTTCCCCGCCGCATACGCGCCGCCGCGCCGGGCTGCACGGGTTGCGCACCGCCAAGGGCGCGGTGCTGGGTTATCGCGAGGGCGGATCGCACCGGGTGGTCGATCTCGCTGAATGTCCCGTGCTGCATCCGGCGATGGCGGCGTTGCTCGCGCCCTTGCGCCGATTCGTGGCGGCGCATGGCCCCAAGGGCATGGTGGGTGTCGATCTCACACTCGCCGATCAGGGGGTCGAGGCCAATCTCGCCAACTTCCCGCTCGAAGGTCTTGGGCCGACCGAGGCCGCGCTTGATTTCGCGCGCAGCCATGCGCTCGCGCGGCTGACTATCGATCAGGGATATGGCCCGGAAACCCTGTGGGAACCTGAACCGGTGACGGTCACGCTTTCTGGCGTTCCGGTCAGCTTGCCGCCGGGATCATTCCTGCAAGCGACGCGGGATGCCGAGGCGCGCATGGCGGCCGACGCCGCCGCATGGCTCGGCGATGCGCGGATGATGGCCGATCTGTTTGCTGGGCTTGGCACCTTCGCCTTTGCGCTTCGTCAGGGCCGCAAGGTGCTGGCGGTCGAGGCTGAACGGGCCGCGCATCTCGCCTGCAAGGTGGCCGGGGCGCAGTCAGGCGAGAGCGTGCTGTCGCTGCACCGCGACCTGTTCAGAAACCCGCTTCAGCTGGCTGAGCTCAACCGCTTGGATGCCGTCCTGCTCGATCCGCCCCGCGCTGGCGCACGCGCGCAGGTGGCCGAGATTGCGGCGAGCACGCTCACCCGGGTCCTCTATGTCAGCTGCAACCCGTCAAGCTGGGCGCGCGATGCAGCGATGTTGGCGCAAGCGGGGTTTCGCCTGACGAAATTGCGCCCCGTCGGCCAGTTCCGCTGGTCGACCCATGTTGAACTGGTGAGCCTGTTCGAGCGTTAGGCTCTGAGCGCGGAGAGGATCTGCGCTTCGAGCCAGTCACGGTGCTGCGGCTCGACATAGGCATGGCCTGCGCCTTCGCAGCGGCGGATGCGTGGATCGTTCCTGTCCCACGCGGCCTCGAACATCTGGGCGGTGCGATCGGCCGTCGCAAGCAGGATGCGCACCTCGCCGGCAAAGCCTGCGATTCCGTCGCGCATCTCACCTGCAAGGTTGGAGGGTGCAGGCACCGGGCCGACCGAGCGCGCCAGGCCGCGTGCCAGTTTGCGCAGATCGACCCCGCCGCTCAGCAGACGGGCAACATCGCGCGAGTTGGTGAGTTTTTCGAGGTAGCGCGCACGGATCGCGGCCCGGGGCGGGGTTGTATTGGGATCATCGCCGCCCGGTTCGTGTTCGATCGTCCAAGGGTTTGACAACACCAGTCCGGCCATTCCCGCGCCGCCTGCCAGCATCAGCGCCGATGCGGCATCGCAATTGCCGAAGGCAACGACCCGCGAAACTTGCGGGGCGATTGCGCGAAAGGCTTCGAGCGCGGCACCGATATCTCTGGCAGAGTGGCGGAATCCGCGGTTTTCGCCTTCGCTGTCACCCACCCCGCGCCTATCAAAGCGGAACACCGGAAAGCCAGCGCGGGCGATGCGGGCGGCAAGCTGTGCCTGTCCGGCAAAGGGCCCGGCGCGAATTTCGTTGCCGCCGCTGACGATCAGCAGCCCGGTGGTGCCGGGCGCGGTGTCAAGCGTTGCGGCAAGGTGCAAGGTTCCGCAGCCGAAGGAAAGTGGCAGCCGGCTCATGCACTTGTCCCGGAAAGATCATCGCTGATGATAGCGGTGAGCGCATCGACTTGCTTCGCATCCTCGTCCGGCTCGGCGCGCAGCCACATTCCCGGCCCGCCGACCTGGCTTTGTGCGATGTCGCTGTGCCCCTGGGCCCGCACCGGTTCGGCGGTTTCAAGGTCGCGGATCATCGCCGCGCCAAGCTGCCATCCGCCCAGCACCAGTCCTTCGGATCGGCCCAGCGCCATCAGCGTATCGGCCTGTTCTTCCAGCCCTGCCTCGCGCGCGGCGATGGTGCGGGCGCGGATCATGCCGCGCAGCAACTTGGGCCCGGACTGGGCGGCATAGTGCCACCCGGGCAGGTGTGCAGGTACCAGCAGCGCTCCGGCGCGGATCGCCAGCACGTTGGTCGCGCCAAATTTATGCGCGGCGGCCTCCATGCCTGCGCGCCAGCCGGGCAGTGTCTGCAAAGCGGCGGGCGCGAGGCTGTCATTGCAGCCGGGCAGGTCAGGCAGGAAGCTGTCGATCCCGGCATTATCCAGCCGCCGCATCACCTCGACCGTGAAGCGTCGCAGCTTGTTGGCCTCGTCAAACCATGCCGGGCATACCAGCAGGCGTCTTGTCCGCCCGCGATCGAAGGCGACCAGCAGTTCCTCGGTGGTTGTGCCTTCCGGGCCCATGATGTTCCACGTGGAAATCACGCTAAACAGGATCTAGCGGTCGGCAAGCTTGGCCTTGGCGAAGGCAAACAGGCCGCCATAGGTTTCCAGCATCTCGCCCGACACATCGTCATCCTCGATCACGATGCCGAGGCGGTCTTCCATTTCGGTGAGCAGGCCCGCGACTGCCATCGAATCCAGTTCGGGCAGGTGGCCGAACAGGCCCGAATCCGGCCCGAAGGTGGCGGCCTGCGCCGGATCAAGTCCCAGCACATCGGCGATCAAGCCTTTCAGTTCAGAATCGAGCACGGTCGCACCGGCTTCGTTCTGGATGGTCGGAATGGTGTTCATCGGCTCGCCCAAATCCCTGTCATCGGCGCTTGGCCGCGGGGCTTAGCCATGCCCGCCCGCAGGCGCAAGTATTCCGGCCGGTCACGCACTTGACGAAAGCAGCACTCGCTTGGCGAGCGGCGGCCATGCGCGCGGCTGTGCCGGGTCAAGACAATCGATGCAGAAACGCGGGCGCACGTCTTCCATCCAGTCGGCCTTGTAGCTCTGATCGCCAGTGCCGAAGTCGATCAGATCGACCTTGTCGATATCGATCACATGCTGAAACAGCGCCGCGCTCAGCGTGGTCCCCGCGGATAATGCCGTGTGACTTTCGAGATGGGCGAGCTTGTGGATATAGGCGATCGCGTTTTCGACGGTCCAGCACTGCGCTGCGATCGTCGCGCCATCGGCCCGCGCCACGCCGAGCCGCAGCCGCCCCGCTTCGCCTTCGCGACGCGCAAAAGCACGCAGCATGGCGGGCTGGTCTTCCGCCGGTTTCCAGCTGGCGGCGTAGATCGCTTCGTATTCCGCCCAGACCTGCGGGTCGAATCGGGTCAGCACCTGCGTCTCGACCTTTTTCGCCTTGCGTCTGAGGGTGGTGCGCAATTGTCCGGGGCGGTCTTCCCAGTATTCGGCAAAGCTGCGTCCGCGTACGGGCAGGACATGGTTCGTGTCGCACGGCTCGACGAGCACGCGCCAGCCCGCAGCGCGGAACGCCTGAGCGAGGCGCTGGGCCGAGCCATCCTCCCCCGGCACGGGTTCGAGTGTCACGCGATGCCCGCGGGTCTTCAATTGCCGGGCAATTGCCTCAAGCAACCGGTCGCCCGCCGGGCCTTCCGGGGCCAGCTGGCGCCAGGTGAAGCTGTACCAGTTACGCAAGGGCGAAACGTGTCCGCCATCTTCGGTCAGCGCCAGTGCGGCCGCATGATCGGCATCCCTTGCGATCGCGATCAGCGGGGTCAGTCCGGTCTCGGCAAGCAGCGCATACCACTCGGCCCGATCGAACGGCGCGCCTGCCGCATTTGCAGACAGTGCTTGCAAGACGTTAACGCTATCGTGATACCGCGCCTCGATCACTGAAAGACTGCTCCCATTGATGCCGCAACCGTCCGAACCTGCCCCGCGCCCGCTTGATCACCTTGCCGAACTGGCGGGTGCTGCGGGTCATGGGGAAGGGCCTGCATTGGTGCTTCGCGAGGGCACGCTTAACCACAATCAGTTAAGACAGCGTGTTGCTCGCCTTGCCGGATGGCTGGCGCGGATGGTGCCGCAACCCGGCGCGCGGGTGGCAAGCTGGGCGGCCAAGGGCGAAGTGACCTGCCTGCTGCCACTGGCGGCTGCGCGGGCCGGGCTGGTGCACGTGCCGGTCAACCCGCTGCTGAAACGCGCGCAGGTCGCGCATATTCTGGGTGATAGCGGAGCGCGCTTGCTGATCGGCACCGGATCGCGGCTTGCCAGCCTTGAACCGGGCGATCTGCCGCCTGGCTGCGCAGCAATGGGCGAGAACGAGGCGTTGGCTAGCGCGGAGGCCGCAGGCCGCGAGCTTGGCCCGTCGCAAGCCGATCCGGCGGATGTGGCGGCAATCCTCTACACGTCCGGTTCGACCGGGCGGCCCAAGGGGGTGATGCTGAGCCACGCCAACATGTGGCTCGGCGCGGTCAGCGTGGCGCATTATCTGGGGCTGGCACGCGATGATGTGACGCTGGCGGTGTTGCCGCTGTCGTTCGATTACGGACAGAGCCAGCTGTTTTCGACCTGGTATGCGGGGGGCTGCGTGGTGCCGCTCGATTTCCTTTTTCCCAAGGATGTGGCGAAGGCCTGCGCGAAACATCAGGTAACCACGCTCGCCGCGGTGCCGCCCTTGTGGGTGCAGTTGACCGAGATTGACTGGCCAGAGGAGACGCGTGCGCCCTTGCGGCGGCTGACCAACAGCGGCGGTGCGTTGACGCTTGATCTGGTCAAGGCCTTGCGCGGGCTGTTCCCGCAGGCAAACCTGTTCCCGATGTATGGGCTGACTGAAGCGTTCCGTTCCACCTTTCTCGATCCGGCGCTGGTGGATTCGCATCCGACCTCAATGGGTAAGGCGATACCCTTTGCAGAGATTCTGGTTATCAATGATGCTGGTCAGGTGGCCGCTGACAATGAGGAAGGCGAGCTGGTGCATTGCGGGCCGCTGGTGGCGCAGGGGTACTGGCAGGATGCCGCGCGTACCGCGGAACGCTTCAGGCCTGCGCCCGCTGCCTCTGCCTATGGCGGCACGGCGGTGTGGTCGGGCGACCGGGTGCGCCGTGATGCAGACGGCTTGCTTTATTTCGCCGGGCGGCGCGATGCGATGATCAAGAGCGCGGGCAATCGCATCAGCCCGCAGGAGATCGAGGAGGCCGCGCTGGGAACGGGCCTTGTCGCCGAGGCTGTAGCGCTGGGCGTGTCCGACGCCCGGCTCGGGCAGGCGGTGCATCTGGTCGTGCGCGGGAGCGATGATACGACCGCCCAGGCGGAGCTTCCCAAACGGCTCCAGCGCGAATTGCCCAATTTCATGCAGCCGCAGCATATCCATTGGCGCGAGGCCATGCCGCTCAATCCCAATGGCAAGATTGATCGCACCGCCTTACAGAATGAACTTGGACAGGAATTTGCCCCATGAAGCCCGTCGGCCCGATTCCCGCAGGTTATGAGGCGATCGGCGGCGAACTCGCCATCGGCGGAAAGCGTGCAAGCGCGCTGGTGGCCGAGGCCGGGCGCACCCCGCTGTTCGTCTACTCGCGGGCGCACCTTGATGCACGGGTTGCGCAATTGCGCACAGCGCTGCCCAAGCGGGTGGGTATCAATTACGCGGTCAAGGCCAACCCGCATCTGGGCGTGATCGGCCATATGGCGCCGCTGGTGGACGGGTTCGACATCGCCTCATCGGGCGAGCTGGGCCTGTGCGTCGCGGTCGGGATTGATCCGGCGCGCATCAGCTTTGCCGGGCCGGGCAAGCGCGATGATGAACTGGAGGCCGCGATTGCGACCGGGGTGACGCTCAATTGCGAATCCGCAGGCGAGGCGGCCCGCGCGCTTGCCATCGGTCAGCGTATCGGCAAGGCGCCGCGCATCGCCATCCGGGTCAATCCAAGCTTCGAGCTCAAGGGTTCGGGCATGAAGATGGGCGGGGGTGCCAAGCCCTTCGGGGTCGATGCCGACAAGGTGCCCGACCTCGCGCGGCACGTGATCGCCGAAGGGTCCGAATGGCGGGGCCTCCATATCTTCACCGGCAGCCAGGCGTTGAGCGCGGACGCGATCATCGAAGCGCAAGCCAACGTGCTGGAACTGGCCGCGAATATCACCGAGGATATCGGCCATGGCTGCCCCAAGCTCAATATGGGCGGGGGCTTCGGCATTCCCTATTTTCCGGGCGATGCACCGGTCGATCTGGCGCGTGTCGGCGCGGCGCTGGGCAAGCGGGTGGCGAACTTGCCACAGGCGCTGGCGGATAGTGAGCTATGCGTCGAACTCGGACGCTACCTGGTCGGAGAGGCGGGGGTCTATCTCACCCGGGTGATCGACCGCAAGGAAAGCCACGGCACAATCTATCTCGTGACCGACGGGGGCCTGCATCACCAGCTGGCGGCCTCGGGTAATTTCGGCACGGTGGTGCGGCGCAATTATCCATCTGCAATTGCAAGCCATTACGGTGCGGAGCCGACAGAGGAAGTGAACATTGTTGGCTGCCTTTGCACCCCGCTTGACCGGCTCGCCGATGCCGCCGCCATGCCGCGCGCCGAGGTTGGCGATCTGGTCGCGGTGTTCTGCGCCGGAGCTTACGGAGCAAGCGCCAGCCCTTCGGCCTTTCTCGGCCACGGGCCTGCGGCGGAAATCCTCGTCTGACCGGCGCGGCCCAGCGTCGGCGTTAACGCGCGCAAGCCCGCTGTCCCGATCCGGGATGGGGGAGGATTTGCCGCTGTATAACTAACAATATGTTCACCATTTCCGGCGAGAAGAGCCCGACGTTCCAAAGGTAACGGACGGCAGGTCGCTCCTGCTGTGTGTCCTTGCCTTTCTGCAACGCAATATTGGCCAAGGATTCTCGTCAAATGCCTCAATCGCTGTTTCTCGTCCGCATCGCCGCACTGGCTCTCGCGCCGCTGGTGGTCGCCGGTTGTGCAGGTAGTGGCAAGGAGCTCCCCCCGGCGAACTATGGCAACACGCCGATCGCGCCGAGCGAGGAATATACCATCGGCCCGCTTGACGAGATCACGATTCACGTGTGGCGCAATCCTGAACTCAGCGCCGACAAGGTGCGCGTGCGCCCCGATGGGCGGCTGACCATCCCGTTGGTGCAGGACATCCCGGCCGTGGGCAAGAGCGCGACGGAATTGCAGGATTACATCGCTGGCGAACTGGCGAAATATATCGAGCAACCGATCGTCTCGGTCATCGTCAACACGCCCGAGGGCAATTTCACCCAGCAGGTGCGGATCATCGGCGCTACGCCGCAGCCCGCCTCGCTGTCGTTCCGCGCCAACATGACGGTGCTTGACGCGATGATCGCGGTTGGCGGGCTTAACGAATTCGCCGCGGGCAACCGCGCCAAGTTGATCCGGCAGGACCGGGAGAGCGGCAAGCAGATGGAATACCGCGTGCGCCTTTCGGACCTGATCCGGCGCGGCGATGCGAGCGCCAATGTCATGCTGATGCCGGGTGATACGATCATCATCCCGGAAAGCCGGTTCTGACGGGGCGGCTGCGCGGATGAGCGATATTTTTGAAGAACTGCGCGCCGCGCTGTGGTCGGTCTGGCACCGGCGCTGGCTGGCGATTGCGATTGCCTGGGGCGTGTGCCTTGCAGGCTGGCTGGTGATCGCGATGATCCCCAATTCCTATGAATCCAAGGCACGGGTCTATGTCGACGTCGAAGATGTGCTTTCCAAACAGCTCGGCATTGCGGGGGATGGCAAGGAAGAGATCATGCGCGTGCGTCAGACCCTGTCGAGCGCCAAGAATCTCGAAAAGGTGATTACCGCCACCCGCCTCGGTGAAGGGATTACCGGTCGCGGTGCGCTTGACGGGGCGGTTTCCGAACTGGAAAAGAACGTCAAGGTGTCCAGCGAACAGGATAATCTGTTCGAAATCACCGCGGCAATCGGCCGCAGCGAATTGTCCGAGGCCGAAAACGCTGTGCTCGCGCGCGACGTGGTGCAGAAGCTGCTCGATATCCTGCGCGAAGAGCATGTTGCGGGCAACCGCGCCGGGATCAGTCAGGCTATCGCCGATCTCGAACGCCAGCTCGAAGGGCGCAAGCGCGAGCTTGAGCAGGCAGAACAGCGCCGCCTTGCCTTTGAGGCCGAATATCCCGATCTTGCCGTCGGTTCTGCCAGCTTGTCGAGCAAGGTGCAGCAGGCACGCGCCGATTTGCGCGCCGTGGATGCTGATCTTGCCGCGGCCGAAAGCGCGCTGGCGGCGATTTCCGGACAGCTTGCCAACACCCCGCGCACCATTATCGGCGGACGCGAAGCAACCGGCCCGCGTGCCGCGCTGATGCAGGCACAGACCCAGTTGGCCGAGCTGCGCGCCCGCGGGTTGACCGATAGCCACCCCGATGTCGTCTCGACCACGAGGCAGGTGCAGCTTCTTTCCAAGCAGGCGGCCGCCGCAGGAGAGGATGCGGGCGGGACGCCCAATCCGGCTTTTTCTTCATTGCTGGCGATCCGCACCGACCGACAGGCGACGGTCGAGGCGCTGCAGGCCCGCCGCGCCGCGTTGCAGAGCGATTTTGCCGGACTGATGGCGAGCCAGGCTTCCGAACCGCAAGTGGCCGCCGAGGCGAACCGCATCAGCCGCGATTATGACGTGCTGCGGGAAAATTATGAAAAGCTGCTGCAGGATCGCGAAGCGCTGCGCACCCGCGGGCAGGTAGAGGACAAGGCCAGCCAGTTCCGTTTCGACGTGATCCAGGAGCCCACCGTCCCGCAGAATCCTGCCGCACCCAATCGTCCGTTGCTGCTGCTGGGCGTGCTGATCGTCGGCTTTGGCGCAGGCGCCGCGGTGGCCTGGGCGCTGGGCCAGCTCAAATCCAGCTTCGCCACGCCGCAAAAGCTTGAACGCGCTTTTGACCTGCCCGTGATCGGCGCAATCTCGCTCACCATTTCCGATGCCGCGCGGGCGGTTGAGAAGAAGCGGCTCAAGCAGTTTGCCGGAGCCTGCGCCGGATTGGTGGGCATGTTCGTGATCCTTGTCGCCATCGAGATCGTCTCGATCGGGGCGATTGCGTGAGGCCGGGCCAGATGAGGACAGGAAATCCGCGATGACCGATCAAGCCAGGATCAACCGCGAGGGCGCACGGCCCGCATCGCTGTTCGAGCGCGCCGACGCCGCCTTCGGGATCGGCGCGGTGCGTGCGCCCGCGTTGCCGCCGGTTCCCCCTGTGTCCGAGCCGGTGCGCCGCGTGGTTGCGTCTGCGCCGCCGCAATCCGCTGCTCCGAACGGTACGACGCCGCCGCAAGCCGCGCCTCAGCCTGAATTGCCGCGCCCTGTCGCCTTCTGCGGCCCCTTTGCCGCCATTGATCGCGACCATCTGCGTGATAGCGGGTTGACCGTGCCGGAAGACCCGGTCACCGGCCTTCTGGAAGAATTCCGCATCGTCAAGCGCGAACTGCTCGCCGATGCCCGCGCCGAAGATACGCCGCTGGCTCGCCGGATTCTCGTGTGCTCGCCCCACCCGGGCGAGGGCAAGACCTATTGCGCCACCAACCTCGCCATCGCGCTCGCCGCCGAGCGTGGCCTTGAGGTGCTGCTGGTCGATGCCGACGTGGTCAAGCCGACCGTTGCCCGGCGGCTCGGGATTGCAGCCGAACAGGGGTTGATGGATGCGCTCGCGGATCCCGCCCTGAATGTCGAAAGTCTGGTGATCCGGACCGATATCGAGGGCCTGTTCGTGCTTCCTGCCGGCACCGCCAGTACGCTTGATGCCGAATATCTCGCAAGCGCGCGCACCGGCGACGTGCTCGATCGGCTGACCCGCGGGGCACCGAACCGTATTCTCATTTTTGACACCCCGCCCGCGCTTGCCGCTTCGCCTGCCGCCGAACTTGCCGCCCATGTCGGTCAGGCACTGCTGGTGGTTCGCGCCGACGAGACCGCCCGGGCGGCGCTGGAGGACGCACAGCAGCTGCTGTCGGCCTGCCTCGATATCAAGCTGCTTCTCAACGCCTCGCGCTACAGCCCCTCGGGCCGGCGCTTCGGCACTTATGGCGCCAAGGGGATATGACCATGCGCGCATCAATTCTTGCATCGGCGCTGACTTTCACCGGCCTGTTTTGCGCGACCCCGGCGCTTGCCCAGGCGCAGGGCCAGCAGGGCGATCCCGGCGGGCCGGGCGATCAGGGCAGCACCCGCATTATCCAGCCCTATATCGAAGTTTCGCAGATCATCTCGGCCGAGCTTTCGCCGGGCGATGATGTGCTGACCTTCACCCAGGTCGCGGTCGGGGTTGATCTCAACCTCCAAAGCCGCAACAGCGGGGCTGCGGTCTCGCTGCGATATGAACGCAATATCGGCTATGGCGATAACAGCATTGATACCGACACCATCAGCGGGATCGCGCGCGGCACGCTGGCGCTGATCCCCAATGCGCTGAGCTTTGAGGCGGGCGGGCTTGCCGCTCGCACCCGCGTTGATGGCGGAGGTGGGACCACCACCAACCCGCTGGTGCGCGAGGACGCCGAGAGCCGCTTCTACAGCCTTTACGCCGGCCCCACTCTGGCAACCCGTGTCGGCGTGGTCGATCTGACCGGCATCGGGCGCGTGGGCTATAACCGTTTCGAGAACGACGCGGCGCTGGTTGATGCGCAGGGCCAGCCTGTCGACGTGTTCGATGACAGCGTGACCTATCTTGGTCAGGTCAGCGCCGCAACGCGCCCAGGGGATGTGCTGCCCGTTGGACTGGCGGTCACCGCGGGCGGGTTTCAGGAAGATATCGGCAATCTCGACCAGCGCGTGCGCGATCTTTATGTGCGCGGCGATGTGACCGTGCCGCTGAGCCCGACCTTCGCGCTGGTCGGCGGCGTGGGTTACGAGAACGTCGAGGTCTCCAGCCGCGATGCGCTGCGCGATGCCAATGGCGTGCCGATCATCGGCAATGACGGCCGTTTTGTCACCGACCCGACCGCACCGCGCATCCTCGCCTTCGATGTCGATGGGCTGCTGTGGGATGTCGGCGTATTGTGGCGCCCCAGTTCGCGCACCGCGCTTGAGGCGCGGGTGGGCGAGCGTTACGATTCGAGCACCTATTACGGCACCTTTACCTATACCCCCAGTGAACGCAGCGCCTTTGCGCTTGCAGTCTATGACGGGGTGACCGGCTTTGGCGGGCTTCTCAACAATTCGCTCGCCGGCCTGTCGAGCGATTTCGAGGCGATCCGCAATCCGGTGACGGGCGATTTCGGCGGTCTGGTGAACGGCACGGAAGGGCAGTCGCTGATCGGCGGGCTCGGCTCGGTGCGCTCGGCGGCATTCCGCGGACGCGGGGTGTTGGCATCCTACCAGCGGCAGTTGGGCCGCACCACCGCAGTGCTGGGCGCAGGCTATGACCGGCGCACCTTCATCGCCGCGCCGGGCACCGTGCTGGCCGCGCTCGATGGCCTCACGGACGAAAGCTATTATGTCATCGGTGGGCTGACCCGGCAGCTCGGGCAGAACGCCGATCTCACCACCAATGCCTATGTCAACTGGTTCGACAGTGCTTCGCAAGGCGGCGATGTCACCGCTGTCGGCGCGTCGGCTGCCTATAATCACGCTCTGACCCAGCGTCTGGTTGCCCGTGCAGCGCTGGCGGTCGATTACTTCGACAGCGAATTCACCGCCGAGGATTTCGCCTTCGCCACCGCGCTCATTGGCCTGCGTTACAATTTCTGACGGGAAGCGACAGCTCATGTATGATCAATATTACGGCTTCAGCTCACGCCCTTTCCAGCTGACACCCGACCCGCAGTTCTATTTCGAGAGTGTCAGCCACAAGAAGGCGATGAGCTATCTCGGCTACGGCCTGTCGCAGGGTGAGGGCTTCATTGTCATCACGGGCGAAGTGGGGGCGGGCAAATCCACCTTGGTCGCGCACCTGATGGAGCGGATCGACCCTGCGGCGCTGACCGTGGCGCAGGTGGTCACCAGCGCACTTGATGACGATGAACTGGTGCATGTCGTTGCACAGGCCTTCGGGCTGGCGGTTGAAGGGCACGACAAGGCCGGGGCGTTGGGCGCGATCGAACGCTTCCTGCAGGACGAGGCGCGCGCCGGACGGCGCTGCCTGCTGGTGGTGGACGAATGCCAGAACCTTGATCTGACCGCGCTTGAGGAATTGCGGATGTTGTCCAATTTCCAGCTCGGTTCGCACCCCTTGTTGCAGAGCCTTCTGCTGGGCCAGCCCGAGTTCCGCCGTACGCTGGCGCATCATCCGGGGCTGGAGCAGCTGCGCCAGCGGATCATCGCCTCGCACCATCTCGAAGCGCTCGATGAGAACGAGGTCGAGGACTATGTTCGCCACCGGCTCGGCCATGTCGGATGGAGCGGCCATCCGGCGCTTGGCGAAGGACTGCTTGAGGCGCTCTATCGCCAGACCGACGGGATTCCGCGCAGGGTCAATCAGGTGATGAACCGCCTGCTGCTGCTTGGCGCGATCGAGGAGCGCGGCGAACTGACGCAGACCATGCTGGGCGAGGTGGTGACCGAGATGTCTGCTGACCAGACCCGTGGCACGCATCGGCGCGGCGACTTGCGCGAAGCGCCGGCCGCCTCTCCAAATGCGCTGGCCGAAGGCAGCCTGCCCGCTGCTGAAGTCGCTGCCTTGCTGGCTGGCCGGGATGCCCGCACTGCCGGACTCGAAGCGGCGATCAGCGAATTGCAGGCCGCCGGGATCGGCCAGCGCGCGGAGGGGGACGAGGCGCTCTCGCCCGAGGACGCCCGGCTTGCCGAAGCGCGCTTCGCCGCCGAACTCGAACGCATCGAGGCGCGGCTTGAGCAGCAGGAGCAATCCTTCCGCCACGTGCTCGCGATGCTGATCGAGTGGCTCGAGGAAGACCCGTCGCGCGAGGCGGCGTGACCATGAACGCACCCTTCGTTCCTGCACCGGAGACAGGCCGCGCCGCCATCGTCAATGGCCTTTCGGTCGATGTCGAGGACTGGTTCCAGGTCGGCGCGTTCGAGAATGTCATCGCCCGCGGGGAATGGGACAGCATCCGTACGCGGGTGGAGGACAACGTCTATCGGATCATCGACCTGTTCGCCGAAGCCGATGTACGCGCAACCTTCTTTACGCTGGGCTGGGTGGCAAAACGTCATCCGGCGATGATCCGCCGCATCGGCGATGCCGGGCACGAAATTGCCAGTCACGGCTATGACCATGCCCGCGTGTTCACCATGGATCGCAAGACCTTTGCCGACGATATCCGCAAGGCGCGCGCCATCCTTGAAGATTGCTCGGGTGTCGTGGTGACCGGCTACCGCGCACCGAGTTTCTCGATCGACCAGCGCACGCCCTGGGCCTTTGCCGAGCTTGCCGAACAGGGCTTTACCTATTCATCAAGCGTCGCGCCCGTGGCGCATGATCACTATGGTTGGCCCGAAGCCCCGCGCTTTGCCTTTCGTCCCTTGCCGTGGGCGTCGCTGGTCGAATTGCCGGTGACCACCGCGATGCTTGGCGGGCGGCGTGTGGCGGCAGGGGGAGGGGGCTTTTTCCGGGTGCTGCCCTATGGCTTTTCGCGCTGGGCGATCCGGCAGGTGAACCGCCGTGATGGCCGCCCGGCGGTGTTCTATTTCCACCCGTGGGAAATCGATCCTGATCAGCCGCGCGTGGGCCATGCTCCGATGCGCTCGCGCCTGCGGCATTATACCGGGCTTGCCAGGATGGCGGGCAAGCTGGGTGACCTGATCCACGATTTCCGCTGGGGCCGGATGGACATGATTGCGCATCGCGAGGCGGCGCGCGCAGGCGAACTGCCGATGTTGCCGCCGGTAGACGAGGTAGCGGCATGAACGCGCCGGTCCGCACCGGGCATGAGGTGCACAGGCTGGATTGGCGCGATGCGGGCGAGGTGCGCCGGATCGAAGGCTTCGTTGCAGAACAGCGCGCGAGCCTGTTTCATTCGCCGGCATGGCTGCGTGCTGTGGAGGCGGGAACGGGACAACGTGCCGCAGGGCTGCTGAGCGAACGGCGCGGCGTGGTCACAGGCTGGCTGCCGCTGACCGAAGTGCGTTCGGCCTTGTTCGGCAAGGCGTTGGTTTCGAGCGGGTTCGGGGTTGGCGGCGGGATCTGTGCCGAAACTCCTGAGGCCGCGCGGGTGCTGGCACGCGCAGCCGAGACACACGCGGCGCGTGGCGGCTTTGCCGGGATCGAATTGCGCGGCGGGCCGATCCCCCAGGGTTGGGACTGCCGGGACGACAGGCATTGCGGTTTCGAACGTCCGCTTGCCGAATCCGACGAGGCCGAACTCACCGCAATCCCGCGCAAGGCCCGCGCCGAGGTGCGCAAGGGTCTTGGCTTCGGCCACCGTGTGACCATCGGGCGCGGGCCGGGTGATCTTGCGGCGCATTACGCCTGCTACAGCGCGAGCGTGCGCAATCTTGGCACGCCGGTTTTCCCCAGGGGCCTGTTCCGGGCGATGCTGGAAGCCTTCGGGCACAGCAGCGACATTCTTACCGTCTGGGACGGGGAAACCCCGCTGGCGAGCGTGCTGAGCTTCTATCACGATGGCGCAGTGATGCCGTTCTGGGGCGGAGGCGTGCTTGCTGCCCGCGCGGCCCGCGCTAATGAGCGGATGTATTACGAACTGATGCTCTACGCCCGCAGGCAGGGTATGACCCGCTTCGATTTCGGGCGCTCCAAGACGGGGAGTGGGCCTTTCGCTTTCAAGAAGAACTGGGGCTTTGCGCCTGCGCCGCTGACCTATGGCGCATGGACTGCACCGGGCGCCGCGCCGCGCAACATCGATCCGACCGATGCCGGTTACAGCCGCAAGATCGAATTGTGGAAGAAGCTGCCCCTGCCCATCGCCAACACCGTGGGGCCATGGATCGCGCGCGGGCTCGCGTGATGGGAGAGATCCTGTTCCTCACCCACCGCGTGCCGTTTCCGCCGGATCGCGGGGACCGCATCCGCGCGCATCATCTGCTCAAGGCATTGGCGCGGATGGGTCCGGTGCATGTCGGCTGCTTTGCCGAAAGCGCAGGCGAGCGGGCTGGCGAAGCGGATCTGGCTCGGCTCACCGCCTCATACTGCATCGCCCCGCGCACCAAGCCCTTGCCACTGGCTGGGGTTGAGGCGGTGGTAGCCGGCAAGCCGGTGAGCCTCACCGCATTCCACAGCCGCAAGCTTGAAAGCTGGGTGCGCAAGTGCCTGGTTGATTATGACATGAGTGCCATCGTCGTCTTCTCCGGGCAGATGGGGCAATATGTCCCCGATGACTTCGGTGGCCGGGTGGTGATCGACCTGTGCGATGTCGATAGCGCCAAGTTTGCCAGCTATGCCGATGCGGGCGAGCGGGCGTGGCTCAATCGGCGCGAGGCGCGGTTGCTCACGCGTGAGGAGGAACGCCTTGGCCAGCGCGCCGATGCGACGCTGCTGATATCCGAGGCCGAGGCCGCGCTTTATCGCGCCCATCTGACCAATCCGGCGCAGGTCAACGTGCAGGTGATCGGCAACGGCATCAACGCGGCGTTCTTCGATCCTGCCGACGCCGCGCCGCAGCCGCTGATCACCAGCCTGCCGGGGCCGCATTTTGTTTTCACCGGGCAGATGGATTACCGCCCCAACGAACAGGCCGCATTGTGGGTGATCGAGAAACTGGTGCCGAAACTGCGTCAGCGCTATTCCACCGCCTTGTTCCATGTGGTCGGGCGCAATCCGACCGCCCGGCTGATGGCACGGCATGGCCTGCCCGGCGTGCAAGTGTGGGGCGAGGTGCCTGATGTGCGCCCGTTTCTCGCCGCGGCCGATGTCGTGCTTGCGCCGCTGATGATCGCGCGCGGAGTGCAGAACAAGGTGCTGGAGGCGATGGCAATGGCGCGGCCGGTGGTGCTGACTGGCGATGCTGCGACCGGGATCGCGGCTGAAGACGGCGTTCACTGGCGGATAAGCCCGCCTGATGCAGAAGCGATGTGCGCAATGCTCGAACCCCTGCTTGCATCGCCGGATGGTCGCAGGCGCATGGGCATAGCGGCGCGGCGCTTCGTGCTCGATCAGCATGGCTGGGAGGCGATGTTGGCGCCGCTCGGCGATCTGCTCGGGCTTGGCGCCAGGGGTGCACGCGATGCCGCCTGAGCCTGCTGTTCGCTCCGCCCCGCGCACAGCGCCGTTTGCGCGCATTTCCGCCGATTGGCGAATGTCGCTGGTCGCGCTTGCTGGCGCAGCTCTGGCGCTGGTACTCGTGACCGCCAGCGCGTGGGGCCAGATGCTGCACCAGTGGTGGAACATCGATACCTATAATCATCTGCTGCTGGTGCCGTTCATCATAGGGTGGCTGACGGCGTTGAAGCTGCGCGAGTTGGCCCGGTTGGTTCCGCGCCCGTTTCTGCCCGGCCTCGCGCTGGTGGCGCTGGCGCTGGGGTTGTGGTGGGCTGGATGCGCCAGCGACCTCAACCTTGTCGCACAAGCCGGCGCGGTCGCTGCCCTGCAAGCCGCAATCGTAACCGTGCTGGGCCTGCGGGCGTCGCTTCTGCTGGCCTTGCCGCTGGCAATGGGCTGTTTTCTGGTGCCGTTTGGCGATGAGATCATTCCGCCGTTGCAAGTGATCACCGCCGACATGGCCATTGCGCTGACCCGGTGGAGTGGTGTGCCCGCCAGTATTGATGGCATCTATATCGACACCCCGGCAGGATTGTTCATCGTTGCCGAGGCCTGTTCGGGCGTGAAGTTCCTGATCGCGATGGTCACGCTTGGCGTGCTGGTGTGCTTTACCCGGTTCGAACACTGGTCTCGCCGTGCGCTGTTCATGGCTGCCTGCATTATCGTGCCGATCCTCGCCAACGGGGTGCGGGCATGGGCGACCATCTATGTCGCGCAATTCATCGGGGCCGAGGCAGCGGGCGGGTTCGATCACATCGTCTATGGCTGGATCTTCTTCGCGCTTGTCGTAGCCGCGCTGCTGGGCGGCGCATGGCGGTTTTTCGAGCGCGAGCCGGAGGAGTATGGCTGGACCATGGACAGGCTGGCATCCTGGGGCTGGCTTGCCCGCGCAGATGGCCCCAACCTTGCGCCGGTCACTGCTGCACTCGTGATTGCCGCAATGGCCGTGATTGCCGCGCTTGGCACCATGCTCTAGGCCTGCCCGGATATGTGCGGGATTGCCGGGATATTTCATGCCGAAACGCCCAAGCCGGTCGATCCCGCACGGGTCGAGCGGATGTGCGACGCGCTGTTGCATCGCGGCCCGGATGGGGCAGGGGTGTGGACTGCGCCCGGCGTGGGGCTGGGCCATCGCCGCCTGTCGATCATCGACCTTGCCGGTTCGCCCCAGCCGATGCATTCGGCCAATGGTCGTGCGGTGATCGTCTTCAACGGCGAGATCTACAATTTCCGCGAATTGCGGCGCGAACTGGAGCAGGCGGGATTCACCTTCCGCACCTCGGGCGACACCGAGGTAATTCTTGCCGCTTGGCAGCGCTGGGGTCCCGATTGCCTTTCGCGGCTCGACGGGATGTTCGCCTTTGCGCTGTATGATCTGGGCAAGCGCCAGCTCTTCCTTGCGCGCGACCGCTTCGGGGTGAAGCCGCTGTTCATGGCGCATTTGTCGGATGGCAGCATCGCCTTCGCTTCCGAACTGAAGGGCCTGCTCGCGCACCCGCTGCTGCGTCGGCGGGTAAGCCCGGAAGCGGTCGAGGCTTACATGACCTGGGGTTATGTCCCTGACACGCATTCCATTCTGGCCGGGGTGGAAAAGTTGCCGGCCGGGCATTTCTGGCTGCTGGAACATGGCCGTGCGCCCGGACGCCCGCAGCGTTGGTGGGACATCGACTTTTCCGAGCGCGAGCGCGGGAGCGAGGCCGATCTCTCGGCGCAGCTTGTCCACCGCTTACGCGAAGGCGTGCGGTCGCGCATGGTGGCTGATGTCCCGCTGGGCGCGTTCCTTTCGGGCGGGGTCGATAGCTCGGGCGTGGTCGCGTTGATGAGCGAGGCCAGCAGCAACCCGGTGCAGACCTGTTCAATCGGCTTCGATGTCGCGGCCTATAACGAGACCAGTTACGCGCGGCAGGTCGCCGCGAAATTCGGTGCGGATCATCAGGAGCGGATCGTTGCGACCGATGACTTTTCCGCCATCGACCAGCTTGCCGCGATGTTTGACGAGCCTTTCGCCGATGCCTCGGCGCTGCCGACATGGCGGGTGTGCCAGTTGGCGCGCGAACGGGTGACAGTGGCGCTGTCGGGTGACGGCGCGGACGAGGCTTTCGCTGGCTACCGGCGGCAGGTGTTCCACCACCACGAGGAGCGCGCGCGCGGTGTCCTTCCCGCAGGCCTGCGCGGCCCGCTGTTCGGCACTCTGGGCCGCGCATGGCCCAAGGCCGACTGGGCGCCGCGACCTTTCCGCGCCAAGGCAACTTTGCTGGCGCTGGCCGAGAGCGGCGAGGAAGGTTACGCGCGCGGCTTGTCGGTGACGCTGCCCGAAGCGCGGGCCGCGCTCTATTCCGATGCCTTCACCGCCAGCCTCGCCGGGTTTCGCGGTGAGGATGAGCTGATCGCGCTGATGCGCAATGCTCCGGGCCGTTCGGGCCTCGACCGCGCGCAATATGCCGACCTTGCCTTCTGGATGCCGGGCGACATCCTGACCAAGGTTGACCGCACCAGCATGGCGGTGAGCCTTGAAGCGCGCGAACCGCTGCTCGATCACCGTCTGGTGGAGTTCGCCGCGCGCCTGCCCGAGGGGATGCGGGTCAAGGGCGGCACCGGCAAATACCTGCTCAAGAAATCGCTCGAACGCTATCTGCCCCGCGACATTCTCTACCGGCCCAAGCAGGGGTTCGTTACCCCGATTGCAGAGTGGCTGCGCGGGCCATTGGCGGGCGCGGCGCGGGGAATCGCGGTGAGCCCTGTCATCACCCAATCGGGCTTCTTCGATCCCAAGGCGGTTGCGACAATGGCCGAAGCCCATATCACGGGCCGGGCCGATCATTCGCGCAGCCTGTGGCAATTGCTGATGCTGGAAAAGTCGCTCGACCGGCTCGGGGTGTCCTCCTAACCTTCGGTCCCGTGGCCCAGTGCCATGTATTCATCGCTCTGCATTTCGTTGAGGCGGCTGACGGTGCGTTCGAATTCAAACGCACCGTCGCCTGCCTGATAGAGTTCTTCGGGTGCCGCCGCGGCGGTGGCGAACAGCTTCACCCGGTTTTCGTAGAGCGCATCGATCAGCTTGGTGAAGCGGATTGCCTCGTTGCGGTTCTCCGGCCCCATCCTCGGCACGCCGACGATGATGATGGTGTGATAGGCCTGCGCGATGGCGAGGTAATCGGCTGCCCCGCGGTTTGCGCCGCACAGCTTCTTGAAGCTGAAGACGCCGACGCCCTTGAGGCTCTTGGGCACGTGCAGCGTGCGGCCGCCGCCCAGATCGAGCTCGCCGCTTGGCACATTGGCGGCATCTTCGGGCGCGAAGTCGGTGAGGCGGAAGAAGGCTTCGCGCACCTGCGCCGTGGCCGCATCGCCGATCGGGGCGTGCCAGGTCGCCAGCCCACCAATGCGTTCGAGCCGGTAATCGGTCGGGCCGTTCAATGACAGCACGTCCATCTCGCGTGTCACCAGCTCGATGAAGGGCAGGAACAGCGAACGGTTCAATCCGTCCTTGTAGAGGTCTTGCGGCGGTCGGTTGCTGGTGGTGACGATCACCGTGCCGCTTTCCATCAACGCTGTGAAGAAGCGACCCATGATCGCGGCATCGGCGGTGTTGGTGACGACCATCTCGTCGAAGGCGAGGCAGCGGACTTCTTCAGCCATCCGCATCCCTACAGCAACAAGCGGGTCTTTCAGTTCGGCCTTGCGGGCCTCGGCAATCAGGCGGTCGACTTCGAGCATGAAGGCGTGGAAGTGGACTCGCCGCTTGGCCGGGATGGCGAGCGTTTCCACGAACAGGTCCATCAGCATCGACTTGCCGCGCCCGACGCCGCCCCACAGGTAGACCCCGCGCGGGTCCGGCTCTGCGGCGCGGGTGCCGGTGAGGCGGGCGAACAGACCGCGCTTCACGGGCGGCGCTTCAAGCTCGCGCTGCAACCGGTCAAGCCGCTCCGCCGCTGCACGCTGATCGGGATCGGCGCGCAGTTCTCCGCTGGCAATCAGCGCATCATAGCGGGCAAGGAGGCCGGCCACGGCGAAGCGCTTCAGCCGCGCGGCTGCATCTTGCGAACGATGCCCGAGAAGCTGGCGACCACGTCGCCCTCCTGCTCCACCATCCCGCGCACGAACACCAGCTTGCCGGTCTCCCGCACGACTTCGGTCACTGCGTCCAAAGGCCGGGCCGGATCGCCGCCGCCTACGAACTGCGTGGACAACTCCAGCGTTACCGAAGGCCCCGCATTACCGGTGCCGAGATTGTGCATCGTCACGAACAGCGAGATGTCGATCAGCGCCAGCGTCACCGCACCGTGGATGATGCCTTGCAGGTTCTCGTGCCGCCGCTCCGGGAACATCCGCAGCCGGGCTTTTCCATCGTGGTCAACGCGGGTGATGAGCCTGCCCATCACCGCGCCGTTGAACAGCGTCGGGTCCTTCAGATTCCAGTGCCGCCAGCCGGGATTCTCCGGGTCTGGCCCGTGCTCGAAAACGTCGTCTTTCAGAGGCACCGGATCAGATGACCCGCTCAGCCATCATCTTCTTGGTTTCGGCAATGGCCTTGGCCGGGCTGAGGCCCTTGGGGCAGACATTCGCGCAGTTCATGATGGTGTGGCAGCGATACAGCCGGAACGGGTCTTCCAGATCGTCGAGCCGTTCGCCGGTCATTTCGTCGCGGCTGTCAGCCAGCCAGCGATAGGCCTGCAACAGGATAGCCGGGCCAAGGAACTTGTCGGAATTCCACCAGTACGATGGGCACGAAGTCGAACAGCAGGCGCACAAGATGCATTCATACAGCCCATCAAGCTGTTCGCGCTGTTCGGGCGATTGCAGGCGCTCCTTGCCGCTGGGCGTCGGGGTAACAGTCTGCAACCACGGGCGGATCGAGGCATATTGCGCATAGAAATGCGTGAAATCGGGCACCAGATCCTTGATCACGTCCATATGCGGCAGCGGTGTGATGCGGATTTCGCCCTTCAGATCCTCGATCGCGGTGGTGCAGGCCAGGCCGTTCTTGCCGTTCATGTTCATCGAACACGAACCGCAGATGCCTTCGCGGCAGGAACGCCGGAAGGTCAGGGTGGGATCGATCTCGTTCTTGATCTTGAACAATGCGTCCAGCACCATCGGGCCGCATTCGTCGAGATCGAGTTCGAACTTGTCATAGCGCGGGTTCTGGCCGCTGTCGGGATCATAGCGATAGACCTTGAACGACTTCACCCGGCCACCACTGGCCTTGTGCACATTGCCGTCGCTGCGAATCTTGGAATTCTTGGGGAGAGTGAAGGTCGCCATTGAGTGATCCCGTTTTGATTTGCACCCTATCTAGCGTCTCTGCCGGGTGTGGCAAGCGGGCGCGAGTTGCAGGCTTTCGCACACTGGTTGAGCGCGGCTCAGCACCCGTGTTGGAGACACATGAGACACTGTCCAGAAGCAGAAAAGCCATGTCCCCTGCCGCTGGTACCTGGGGTGCCTGGCGCAAAGAGGCAAAAAGCGTGGAACCGTCGGGTCATGCGCGCACTTTAGCTGACATGGATCATGTAGGACAGCAGGCGCATGCCTGGCCGCGCAGCGCAGCGGTTTTCGGGGCTTCGGGCGGGATCGGACGCGCGCTGTGCGATGGGCTGGCCGCGTGCGGCACGCAGGTTATCCACGCCGGATCGCGTGCCGGCACCGATCCGGCGGGCGCAGGGATGCGGCCGTTCGCCTTTGATCTCACCGATGAAGCCACGATCGCCGCCGCTGCCGAGGCGATGCGTGATGATCCGCCCGAATGGGTGATTATCGCCACCGGCGTGCTGACACTGGCGGACGGGGCGGGGCCGGAACGCACCTATAAACGGCTTGATGCAGCGGCAATGGCCGAGGTTTTCGCCCTCAACACGATTGGCCCGGCCTTGATTGCCAAGCACATCCTGCCGCTGATGCCGCGCGGGCGCCGGTTCGTATTCGCGGCGCTGAGCGCGCGGGTCGGTTCGATTTCCGACAACCGGCTTGGCGGATGGCATTCCTACCGCGCCTCCAAGGCCGCTCTCAACATGCTGATAAAGAACCTTGCGCTGGAACTGGCGCGCACGCACCCGGAAGGCGTGATTGCCGGGCTGCACCCCGGCACGGTCGATTCCGCCCTGTCGCAACCGTTCCAGTCGAACCTGCCCGATGGACAGCTGACCGCGCCGGGCGATGCGGCGGGCAACCTGCTGGGCGTGCTGGCGCGGCTTGGCCCGGAACAATCGGGGCAGGTGTTCGATTTTCGCGGGGAGCAGGTCCCGGCCTGAGCGGGCCTTGCGCTACAGCAGCCCGTGGCGAGCGAGGCTTTCGGCCAGCAGCGTCTCGATCAGCTGTTCCTGCGTCCAGCCTGCCAGCACTGCCGCGCGGCCGAACACCTTCTGCGACCACAGGTTGCAGTTGAGGTTCAATTCGAGGAACTGGATGTCGCCCGTCGCCTCGTTCACCCGGAATTCGAAGCGACCATAATCGAACGGGCGGTATTCCTCCCAGGCCTTGCGTGTCAGATCCGCAATGCGCGCGACCAAATCGGGCTGATCGAAATGATCGAGCGAATATTTCTGGCTGCGATCGACCAGATCGCGCTTTTCGTAATAGGTGCGCAGATGCGCCGGATCGGCCTGGCGGAAGATCATCATCGGCATGATCTGCGGTTCGCCATTGATGGTGATCACTGGCACTTCGACATCGCTGCCTTCAAGAAACGGCTCGACGATGGCATCGTGGTTGTCGGAATGGGTGCGCTCGACCGCGGCTTTCACGCCCTCCCAGTCATGGGCATCCTCGACCCCCCAGCTGGCTGAGGAGGCATTGGGTTTGATCACGTAACGTGTTGCAGGCGGGCACGTGTCGGGCGTGATTGGCGCGCCCTTGCGATAGATTGCCCAGGGCGCAGTCGCCACACCGGCATCCTGCGCTGCGCGCTTGGCCAGATGCTTGTCGTCCGACAATCCGCGCAGGATCGGGCTGGCCCCGAGGTAGGGAATGCCCGCGCGCTCACACAAAAGCGGCAGCAGCATTTCCGAATTGAAGAACCCGGCGCGGTTGAGCAGCGGGAACACGAAATCGACCTTGGGCGGATCAAACAGCACCTCATGCGTCTGCGCAACGACAAGATTGAGGCCAAGCGCTTCGAGCGTCTGGCGCATCTCGCGGTGATACAGCGCGTGATTGCCGTCTTCGGGATGGAGATCGCCCTCCCACAGCGCGTTCTTGGCGATGAACAGGATGGTCAACCGCGCTTTCGCAGCGGCCGGGATGGCAAGGGGGCGGCGTTGTGACAAGTTTTGCGGTGTCCGTGGAATGGCAATAGCCCTGTCGCATAAATGTGCTAGGCGTTTCGACCAAGCGTAATCGTTCAAGAAGAGCCATGTGATCGCACAATTTCCCGATCTTCATCCTGATTATTACGGGCAGCCGGGTGTTGCCGGGCTGATCGACCTGCTTTCTTCGGGCGGGGATGCGCGCATCACGCTTGATCCGCAAACCGGGCTTAACCGCTATCTTGCAGCGCCTTATCCGCGCCGCACGCTGGCCTTTGCATCATCGACCGCGAATGACATTTCGGCGCCGGCCTTTGATCATCTGCTCGCGCTGAAGGCGGCGGGCCTGCCGTCCCATGGGGCGCAGCTGGATGAATTGCGGCGCCGGATTCTTGATGCCTATGGCGTCGACCAGCACGCCGGTGTCGTGTTTGCGCCGTCGGGCACCGATCTTGAATTCGTCGCACTGGCGGCGGTTGGCGGGCGCGGGCAGGCAGGGGTGCACAATATCCTGCTGGGCGCGGACGAGGTTGGCAGCGGCTGCGTGTTTTCGGCGCGCGGACGATATTTCGCCGAGGAGACCGCGCTTGGGGTTGCGACCCGACCGGGCGATCCGGTGGCGGGGGTGGACAGTGTGACGCTGGTCGATGTGCCGGTGCGGTGCGATGGCGGCACGGCGCGCACCAGCGCCCAGATCACGGATCAGATACGCACCGAAGTGCGCCGGGCCGGGGCCGAGGGGCGGCACGCGTTGCTGCACGTGGTGCATGGGTCCAAGACCGGCCTCATCCTCCCCAAGCTGGCTGAGATTGATGCGTTGCGCGCCGAATTCGGCGATGCACTCAGCCTTGTGGTCGATGCCTGTCAGGCGCGGATCGCCGGCCCGGCGGTGCGCGAATATCTCGTGCGCGGCGCCGTGGTGCTGCTGACCGGGTCAAAATTCATGGGCGGCCCGCCGTTTTCCGGCTTCGCGCTGGTGCCCGGTGATGTGATTGCGCGCGCTGCACCGCTGCCCCACGGCTTTGCCACTTTGTTCCGCCGGTGCGAATGGGGCGATGGCTGGCGCGGGGCGGACCAATTGCCCGACATCGGCAATCCCGGCCTTGCCTTGCGGCTTGAAGCTTCCGTGTTCGAACTTGAACGGTTCAGCGCGCTTGGGCTTGATAAAATCGAGCGGGTGATCCTCGCATTCCAGCGGGCGGTGCGCGAGCTGCTTGAACGGCGGCTTGGATTTTCGCGGGTTGCGCCATATGCGCCCGGCAGCACTGCGCAGGCGGCCGATCACCCGATCGAGATGCTCACGCTGGCCACGCTGGATATCAGCAGCCATCCCGCGGCGCGGAGTTTCGATGCGGCGCGCGGGTTGTATCACGCGCTCGACCGTGATGGTCTGCGCTTGGGGCAGCCGGTCAAATGCGTGCGACTGGGTGACGGGCAATGGGGGGGAACCTTGCGGGTCGGCCTGTCGATGCCGCAGGTCTGTACCCTCGCGGCGCTCAGCGATCATGCGCTAGAAGTTGCGCTGTTTGCGCAGATCCGCCAGTTTGCCGACGCGCTGACAGTCCCCGCCTGAGGCGCGTCTTCAGCCGCTGATCAGGCCGTTGCGGCGCCAGCTTTCTGCCAGCAGCGTCTCCAGCAGATCGGCATGACTCAGTCCTGCGCGTGCGGCGGCCTTGGCCATGACCTTCTCCGACCACAGGTTGCAGTTGAGGTTGATTTCGATGAAATTGATGTCGCCGCTGTTCAGGTCCAGCCGGAATTCGATCCGGCCATAATCAAACGGCGTGAATTCGCGCGCGACCGCTTTCGCCATGGCGGTGATCTGCGGGGCGAAATCGGAATGCTCGAACGCCTTCAGCGCCGCCTTTTCGGTGTTCTGGACCAGATCGCGTTTTTCGTAATAGGTCCACAGACGCTGGGTGTTTTCGCGCTCGTACCACAGCATCGGCAGGGCAACGGCCGCGTCATCCATGGTGATGAAGGCGCACTGGATGTCGTAGCCATCAAGATAGGGCTCTACGATCGCATCATGGCCTTGCCCGTGGATATTGGCGATGGCGTTGGCGACACCGGCAAAATCGAACGCATCGGAAATGCCCCAGCTGGCCGAAGAGGCATTGGGCTTGATCACCCAGCGGCCTGCCGGGCTGGCGGGCAGATCGGCCTCCAGCACCGGCGCGCCGCGGCGATAGCAGAACCAGTCGGCCGTCGGCACACCGGCATGGCGCGCGACCAGTTTCGACACTGACTTGTCATCGCCCAGCCCGCGCAGGAACGGCATCGCCCCGAGATAGGGGATGCGCAGGCGGTTGCACAGCAGCGGGATCAGCATCTCCGAATTCACAAACCCCCCGCGGTTGAGCAGCGGGAAGACGAAGTCGACCGGCGGAGCGTTGAACAGCATCTCGTATTTGTCGCCAAGCGTGAGGTTGAGCCCAAGCCCTTCGAGCGTCTGACGCACTTCGTGATGGTAGATTGCGTGGTTGCCATCTTCGGGATGCATCCCGCCGCCCCACTTGGCATGTTTGGCCATGTAGAGCAGTCGCACACGGTCCTTGTCTTCGGGGGAAATCCGCAGGGGCTTGAGCGGTTCGGTCATGCGTGTTCAATCCATCCAGGTAGGCGGCGCTGATTACAAGCTCGCCTATGGCTGCGCTACTCAATTCTTGCGCAAGTCGGCATGGAGGGGATTGGCAAGCGGCAGGCTTTGGCCGAGATTGGCGCTGCGGGCCGAGAAGGGGAGAGCATATGGGGCTGGGATCATGGTACGAACGGCACGTCATGCCGCGCCTCATCACCTGCGCGTGCAGCCAGGGACAGGTCATGAAGCGGCGCAGCGCGGTGGTGCCGAGGGCAGCGGGCGACGTGTTCGAACTGGGCTGCGGGGGCGGGATCAATCACGAATTCTACAACGCACAGGCGATCACTTCCTATGCCGGGATCGATCCGCATGAAGGGCTGCTGGACGGTACGCGCGTGGCGGCGCGGGAAATGGGCTGGGCAGCGGACCTGAGGGCAGGGCGGGGTGAGGCGATCCCTTTTGGCGATAGCAGCTTTGATTGCGCGGTGTGCACATTTACCCTGTGTTCGGTGAATGATCCGCAGCAGGTGATGGACGAAATGCGCCGCATCCTGCGGCCCGGCGGGAAGGTGCTGTTCCTTGAACATGGCCGCGCGCCCGATGCCGGGGTGCTGCGCTGGCAGGAACGGATCGAGCCGGTGTGGACACGGCTTGCCGGAGGGTGCCATCTGACCCGCCCGATCGGTGCTGCGCTGCGCGGTGCGGGCTTTGCGGTCGAGCCGCTGGGTCAGGGTTACACGCCCAAGGCGCCGCAGTTTGCCGGATGGATGGAGTGGGGTATCGCCCGCAAGGTCGGCGCCTGATCGATCCGGTCAGAAAAGCCGAAGCCCTTCAGGCGGAAATGGTCTGGCGCAATTGCAAAGGCCGGAAGATGTTGTCCATCTCCCGGCCTTTGCTTTTGTTTGGCGCATAGCCCTGCGTAAAGAGCCCTGCGCGAAGGATTATTCCCCGAAGGTGCGCTGCCACCATCCGCGGCGCGGTTTCGCATCTTCCTTCGGTGCATCTTCCTTCGGTGCATCTTCCTTTTGAGCCACTTCCTCGGGACTGGCCTTGGCCTTGGCCCTTGATCTTCTGGCCGGTTTGGCGGGCTCCTCGGCCGCTGCTGCGGCTGTCTGGGGCGCATCATCTGGCCCGGCAATCACGGCCATGTCCTGTTTGACCTGTTCCGCAATCGCTTCGGCGGCAGGCGCATCGACAGGCATGGTCTTGCGCGGGGCGCGCTTGCGCTTGGGCTTTTCAACCGGGGCTTCTGGTTCGGGCGCTTGCGCGGCGGTGTCCGCTGCCACTTCCGGAGCCAGTTCGGACGAGACCTCTTGTGCAGCCCCGTCTTGTCCAGCGGCCTCCTGCAAAGCGGCTTCGGCAGCAGGCGCGGCTTCCTTTTTCTTGCGCGGGGCGCGCTTGCGCTTGGGCTTTTCGACCGGGGCTTCCTCGCTGGCCTCGGGCGCGGGTGTCTCGGCAGCGTCCGCTTCGGGCGCGCTTACCTCGGTCTCGCTGCCGTTCTGGTCGCCATCTTCGCCGCCATTTCCGTCGCCATTTCCGTCGTTGCCACCCTGCGTGTCTTCGCCGGTGCCATCGCCATTATCCGAACGCCGCTTGCGTCCGCGACCACCGCGACGGCGGCGCTTCCTGGGGCGTTCTTCCTCGCCGTCTTCGCGGGTTTCATCCGCAGCACCATCGGCCGCTTCGCGATCATCCGCGTCATCATCGGCATCCGAGCCATTGTCAGCGCCGCCGTCCTCGCGATCCTGGCGATTGCGGCTGCGTCCGCCGCGCCGCCGGCGACGCTTCTTCGGGCGTTCGCCTTCGTCGCCTTCATCGGAGCGGTTGCGCCGGTTTTCGCGGGTGTCTTCCACTTCCTCGATCTCTTCGTCCTCGGGAAGATCCTCGTCCTCATCCTCGTCGATGATCGGTTCGAACCTGGGCGCCTGTGACGGGCGCGGGCCGCCGCTCGACACGCTCATCTTCGCGCCTTCCTGCTCGCCTTCGGGCAGGACTTCGACAGTGACGCCATAGCGATGTTCGATCTCGACCAGATCGGAGCGCTTTTCGTTGAGCAGGTAGATCGCTGCTTCGGTGCTGGCGGCAAGGCGGATCTGCGTGCCCTTGCCGCGTGCGGCCTCGTCCTCGATCAGGCGCAGCGCCGAAAGGCCCGCTGATGATGCGGTGCGGACAAGCCCGGTGCCGTCGCAATGCGGGCACGGGCGGGTGGTCGCCTCAAGCACGCCGGTGCGCAGGCGCTGGCGGCTCATTTCCATCAGCCCGAAACTGGAAATCCGGCCGACCTGAATGCGCGCGCGATCATTCTTGAGCGCGTCCTTCATCGCCTTTTCGACCTTCCGGACGTTGCCCGAATATTCCATGTCGATGAAGTCGATCACGACCAGACCGGCCATGTCGCGCAGCCGCAACTGCCGGGCGATTTCCTTGGCGGCTTCAAGATTGGTGTGAAGCGCGGTCGCTTCGATCCCGTGTTCCTTGGTCGAACGGCCCGAGTTGATGTCGATCGAGACCAGCGCCTCGGTCGGGTTGATGATCAGGTATCCGCCCGATTTGAGCTGCACCATCGGATCATACATCGCACGCAGCTGGTCCTCCGCGCCATAGCGCTGGAACAGCGGGACCGGATCGGAATAGGCTTTCACCCGGCGCGCATGGCTGGGCATCAGCATCTTCATGAAGGCCTTGGCCGACTTGTAGCCGTCCTCGCCCTCGACCACGACTTCCTCGATTTCCTTGTTGTAGATGTCGCGGATCGCGCGCTTGATCAGGTCGCTGTCCGAATGGATCAGCGCCGGCGCAACCGAGGCCAGCGTCTTTTCGCGGATTTCGTCCCACACGCGGGCGAGGTAATCGAAATCACGCTTGATTTCAGGCTTGGTGCGGCTGAGGCCAGCGGTGCGCACGATCAGCCCCATGCTGCGCGGCAGCTTGAGATCGGAGACCATGTCCTTCAAGCGCTTGCGATCGCTGGAGGAGCTGATCTTGCGGCTGATCCCGCCCCCGCTTGAGCTGTTGGGCATCAGCACGGTGTAACGCCCGGCGAGGCTGAGATAGCTGGTCAGCGCTGCGCCCTTGTTACCGCGTTCTTCCTTGACCACCTGCACCAGCAGCACCTGACGGCGCTGGATGACGTCCTGGATCTTGTAACGGCGGCGCAGCGCCATGCGCTTGGCACGCACTTCATCAACCTGCTTGGCACGGCTGCGGCCACTGCTGCCGCCGCGGCCTGCGCCATTGCCTTTATCGCCTTTGCCCTGACGGCGGCGTCCGCGGCGGCCACGGCCGCGTTCACGTTCACCGTTCTCGCCGGAATCCTCACCGTCGTCGTTGTCGGCATCGTCCGTATCGTCATCGTCGTTGTCGTCATCGCCGTTGTCGTCGTCCGACGCGCCATCTTCGATGGTGGAGACATCGTCCTTGTCCGAGGTGTCGATTTCCTCGACCCCGTTCTCGGCCAGATCTTCGGCCAGTGCCTCGCCGCTTTCATCTTCGGCGTCATATTCGTCGCCGGGGGCAATGCCTTCATCCTCGTCCTCTGCGCGGAGGCGTTCTTCTTCCTCGGCCGCCTCAGCCTCTTCGGCGAGCAGCGCATCGCGGTCAGCCTTGGGGATCTGATAGTAATCGGGATGGATTTCGCTGAAGGCGAGGAAGCCGTGGCGATTGCCGCCAAAGTCGACAAAAGCCGCCTGCAGCGATGGTTCAACCCTGGTTACCTTGGCGAGGTAGATATTGCCCTTGATCTGCTTGTGTTCGGCAGATTCGAAATCGAATTCCTCAATCCGGTTGCCTTGCAGTACCGCCACCCGGGTTTCTTCCGGGTGGCGCGCATCGATAAGCATGCGCGTTGCCATTGAATATTCTCCATGCGTCCGGCCTTGTCCGCGTGGCGGAGGGAAGGGGACGCCGATTGTGGGATGATCCGGACTGCCCTGAAGGACGGCCGGAAGGGATTGCCGCGCTGCGCCCGAACGGGGCGGGAGGCACGAAGCTCGTGTCTGCAGAGGCAAGATCGCGGCGGATCGCCGCGCTTCGGCCCGCAACGGCACAGGCGACAGAAAGGCGCGCTGAGCTGAATTGCGGGGAAAAGCGTCTCGTCACTACATCAACCTGTTCTTGGACCGGGCGCCGCAGAAGAGAGGAAGCCCGGAGCGAGAGGCGGGCTGTGCCGGTGCAAAAGCACCAGGTCGCAACCGCTCTCGAAACATCGCTAGCACTGTGGGGCAAACCCCGCAACTCTATTGCGTTATCTTCAGGCAAGAACGTAAGCCTGCTGCGACATGAGCTTTCGTACTCTTCTGCTGATCCTGCTGATGGTCCCTGCGCTGCTGTTGGGCGGGGCGGCGGCGCTGGGTGTGGCCATCCCCGTGCCGCACTGGGGCAGAGACTATGTGCTGCGCTTTGTTCTTGAGGGCGCGACCACCCCGCCTGAACTGCCAGAGATTGCCGGGCCGCAAGATTCTGACCGGCCGCTGGTGGTGATCGATGCCGGGCATGGCGGGCCGGATCCGGGCGCGATCGGGCTGGATCGCGAAGGGCGTGAGGTGCACGAGAAGGATATCACCCTCGCACTTGTTTTGGCGCTGCGCGAACAATTGCTGGCGCAAGGCGGCATCCGGGTGGCGCTGACCCGCGCGGATGACCGTATCCTGCCGCTGGCGGATCGGTCAGAGATTGCCCGGCTGCTGGACGCCGACCTGTTCGTTTCGATCCATGCCGATTCTGCCGGAGAGCGGGACGATGTCAGCGGCGCGAGCATCTACACCCTGTCCAATGCCGCATCGAGCGAGGCGGCAGCGCGGTTTGCCGCGCGTGAGAACGATGCCGACCGGCTCAATGGAATCGCCATCGAAGGGCAGAGCGAGGCGGTGAGCGCGATTCTGGTCGAACTTTCGCAGCAGCGCACGCAGGAAGACGCGATCGAATTTGCGGGTCTCGTGCTGCGCGAGGGCGGAGAGCGGCTCGCCTTCCACCCGCAGCCGCGCCGATCGGCCGCACTGGCGGTGCTGCGTGCGCCCGATGTGCCTTCGGTGCTGTTCGAAAGCGGCTTTGTCACCAACCGGGCGGACCGCGACCGCCTGACCACCCCCGAAGGT
The DNA here is from genome assembly GCF_900143235.1 of Erythrobacter sanguineus. Taxonomy (GTDB): domain Bacteria; phylum Pseudomonadota; class Alphaproteobacteria; order Sphingomonadales; family Sphingomonadaceae; genus Erythrobacter; species Erythrobacter sanguineus. Next base: position 42,214 of record NZ_FRDF01000005.1, read on the forward strand.
CAGGCGCAATATGCTCGCGTGCTGGCCCGCGCGATCCGGGTCTATTTCGCGCGCCGGGCGGATGTGACGGCGGAAGGGGAATAGGCGCGCAAAAGCGGCTAGCCTTGCCCGCCAGCTGCGTGCTAGTTGCGCCTTTCCCATGACTGAGCAGACCCCCGCCACTTCTATGGATTCCGGCCCGCTGCCGACCTGGGCCTATCTGCGTTACCGAGTGAACCGCGATATTGGCGGCGCGCTCGGGTGGTTCGGCAAAAAATGGCAGGAAAGCCTGCTGTTCAAACTGGTGGCAAGCCTGCTTGCGATCGGGCTGGCGATCTGGATCGCGGTGTTCGTGTGGCTGGCAAACGACCTGCCCGATGCCGAAACCCTGCTGGTCTATGAAACCCCGCTGCCCACGGTGGTGCGCGGGATTGATGGCGAGATCGTGCATTCCTACGCGCGTGAACGGCGGGTGCAGCTGCAATATGTCGATTTTCCCGATCAGCTGATCGAGGCCTATCTTTCGGCCGAGGACAAGACCTTCTTCAGCCATGGCGGAATCGACATTTTCGGCACCGCCAACGCGGTGTTCGATTATGCCCGCAAGATGGGCTCGGGCGAGCGCGCGGTGGGCGGTTCGACCATTACCCAGCAGGTGGCCAAGAACCTGCTTCTGGGCGATGAATACTCGGTGACGCGCAAATTGAAGGAAATGATCCTTGCCGGGCGCATCGAACAGGCGCTGACCAAGCAGGAAATCCTCGAACTCTACCTTAATGAAATCCCGCTCGGGCGGCGTTCTTTCGGCGTGCAGGCGGCAGCACGCGCCTATTTCGACAAGGACGTTGGCGATCTTGATCTGCACGAAATGGCGTTCCTTGCGATCCTGCCCAAGGCGCCGGAACGGTATGGCCGCAAGGGGCAGGAACAGGCCGCGCTTGGCCGCCGCAATTTCGTGCTCGTCCAGATGGAGGCCAATGGTTTCATCAGCGGGTCGGAGCGGCGTGCGGCAGCGGCGCAGCCGCTTGGTCTGGTGACCCAGCGCAGCACGCGCAGCGTTGATGCGGGCTATTTCCTTGAAGAAGTGCGGCGCGAGTTGATCGGACGTTTCGGCGAAGTGGCCGAAGACGGGGCGAACAGCGTCTATGCCGGCGGGCTGTGGGTGCGCACCTCGCTGGATCCCGAAATCCAGCTGGCCGCGCGCGATGCCTTGCGCGATGGCCTGCTGCGCTATCACGGCGGGCGTGGCTGGGGCGGGCCGATTGCCACCATTGATGTGAGCGCGGGCAACTGGGCCAGCCAGCTGCAAAGCTCGCCGCTCGGCATCAATTACCGCAACTGGCGCATCGGTGTCGTCACCAGCCGCAGCGGGGCTTCGGCGCGGATCGGCTTTGCCGACGGTAGCGAAGCACCGCTCACGAACCTGCCCGATCGGCTCAAGGCGGGCGATGTGATCGCGGCGAGCCCGGCGGGCAATGTCTGGCGCGTGCGCACCACGCCCGAAGCGCAGGGCGCGCTGGTGGTGCAGAACGCGCAATATGGCCGGGTGCTGGCGATGCAGGGCGGGTTTGATCACCGGCTGTCGGACTTCAACCGCGCGACACAGGCGATGCGTCAGCCAGGTTCGACCATCAAGCCGTTCGTCTATGCCACCGGGCTTGACAGCGGCATGACCCCTTCGACCCAGATCGATAACTCGCGTTACTGCTATTATCAGGGCGCCAACCTTGGCGAGAAATGCATTCGCGGCGGACGCGCAGGACAGTTTCCAGTGCGTTACGGCCTTGAACAGTCGCAGAACATCATGACCGTGCAGATCGGCATGACCGCAGGCATGGACAATGTCGTGCAGGCAGTGGAAAAACTCGGGATCGGGAAGTTCGATCCCTATCCCTCGACCGCGCTCGGGGCAGGCGAGACCACGCTGTCGCAGATGGTGGCGGCCTATGGCGCGCTGGCCAATCACGGGCGGCTGAATGCGCCGACGGTGATCGATTATGTGCAGGACCGGCGCGGCAAGGTGCTGTGGCGCGCCGATACCCGCGATTGCCGGGGCTGCAACATGCCCGAGTGGGATGGCAAGCCGATGCCGCGTTTCGGGCTCAAGGGCGTGGCTGCGATGGATGCGCGCACCGCGTTTCAGGTGATGCATATGCTGCGCGGCGCAGTCAGCCGGGGAACGGCAACCGTGCTCAACCCGCTCAAACTGCCGCTGTTCGGCAAGACCGGCACCACCTCCGGCCCCAAGGACGTGTGGTTCATCGGCGGGACGCAGCAGATGGTTGCAGGCGCCTATGTGGGCTTTGACAAGCCGCGCAACATGGGCGGCTATGCCTATGGCGGCACGATTGCTGCGCCGATCATCAAGAGCATGATCGAAAAGACCCGCGCGAAGTGGTCGGACCTGCCCCCCGTCGCGCCAGAAGGGGTGCGCATGGTGCGGGTCGACCGGCGCACCGGCAAGCAGGTGTTCGAAGGCTGGCCGACCGACGATCCCCGATCCGAGATCATCTGGGAGGCCTTCAAACCCGATACCGAGCCCGAGCGTTTCACACGGCAGGATGAAATCGCCGCCCGCCGCAACGAGATCCTTCAGCTGATCCGCGCAGGCCGCGAGAATGCCGATGGCGCGGTGGTGGACGATAACCCCGATGCCCCGCGCGACTTCGTGATCGAGCAGGGCGGGATTTATTGACGCACAGCCCGTGCGCCGGGGAACCGGCGTGGGCCTTGGAAGGTTGCATCTGCATGACCGGAAAGCTTGTTCGTTTCGCCGCTTCCGCGCTTGTCGCCGCAGGCCTTGCCACCACCGCTGCGGCTGAACTACCCGTGGGGGAGGATGCGCCCGGCTTCACCACCCGCGCCGCGCTGGCGGGTAAGGAATTCGGCTTTTCGCTGAGCGCTGCGTTGGCGAAAGGCCCGGTGGTGCTGTATTTCTACCCCAAGGCCTTTACCAGTGGCTGCACGCTGGAAGCCAATGCCTTTGCCGAGGCGATGCCGCAATTCCGGGCAGCAGGCGCAAGCGTGATCGGGATGTCGAACGACGATATCGAGACGCTGAAGCGTTTCAGCCGCGAGGAATGCCGCGATGCCTTCCCGGTCGGTGTCGCCAGCACCAAGGTGATCGGCGCCTATGACGTGGCGATGGGTGGATCGGGACTTGCCAGCCGCACGTCCTATGTCATCGCGCCCGACGGGCGGATCATCGCCGTGCATTCGGCCAGCGATTACCGCGGCCACGTGGAAAAGAGCCTTGCTGCGGTGCGCGCGCTGAAGAAGTAGCCCGCACGGCCGGCGGCAGCGCGGCTTTACAATCGCGCCGCCCGCGTTAAGCGCAGGCCGGAATTTTCGCGTCTTGTGAAGGATCAATCATGCGGGCCGAGGCCCAGGCTTACATCAACCGGATCGAAGCGGCGCTGGCGCTGGTGCGCCAGTCGCTCGACTGGGAGCGCGCCTTGCGGCGGCTCGACGAACTGAATGCGCGGGTGCAGGATCCGGGCTTGTGGGACAATCCCAAGCAGGCGCAGGCGATCAGCCGCGAGCAGAAGACGCTGGAAACGGCGGTGAACACCGTCAACGAGATTTCCGCCGAGATGGCCGACGCGGTCGAATTCATCACCATGGGTGAGGCCGAGGGTGAGGATGCGATCATCGATGATGGCCTCGCCACGCTGGCACAGCTGGCCGACCGCGCCGATGCCGACAAGGTGCAGGCGCTGCTTTCGGGCGAGGTGGACGGCAATGACACCTATCTTGAAATCCACGCCGGGGCAGGCGGCACCGAAAGCCAGGACTGGGCCGAAATGCTGCTGCGCATGTATGCCCGCTGGGCCGAGCGGCGCGGTTTCAAGGTCGAAACGGTGGAATATCAGGCAGGCGAACAGGCCGGAATCAAGTCGGCGACGCTGCTGATCAAGGGCGACAACGCCTATGGCTATGCCAAGACCGAAAGCGGCGTCCACCGGCTTGTCCGCATCAGCCCCTATGACAGCTCGGCCCGGCGCCACACCAGCTTTTCCAGCGTGTGGGTCTATCCGGTGATCGACGATACCTTCGAGATCGATATCAACCCGGCAGATCTCAAGATCGACACCTACCGCGCTTCGGGAGCGGGCGGGCAGCACGTCAACACCACCGATTCCGCGGTGCGCATCACCCACCAGCCCAGCGGGATCGTGGTCGCCAGCCAGCAGGACCGCAGCCAGCACAAGAACCGCGATATCGCGATGAACATGCTGAAAGCGCGGCTTTACGAGGCCGAAATGCGTTCCCGCGAGGAAGCCGCCAGCGCCGAGCACAGCGCCAAGAGCGATATTGGCTGGGGCCACCAGATCCGGTCCTACGTCTTGCAGCCCTACCAGATGGTCAAGGACCTGCGCACAGGCGTTGTCTCGACCTCGCCCGATGCCGTGCTTGACGGGGCGATCGATCCGTTCATCTCGGCTGCGCTGGCGCAGCGGGTGACGGGCGAGACGGTCGAGATCGAGGACGTGGAATAGGCATGATCGCTAGGCGCCGATTGGCTGCGGGATTGCTGGCAGCAGGCGGGCTGGCGCTGGCGCTGGCGGCGTGTGACCAGATGCTGCCGATCCCGGACGAACGGTCCGACAGCGCGCTGATTTTCCCCAAGCCCGTCCGGCCAGTAGCCAAGGTCGTCTCCAACCAGTTCGCCAACGAGGACGCGCGCGACGAGCGCAACGAGGCGCAGGTGGTGATGGACCTTGCCGATATGCGCCCGGGCATGACCGTGGCCGATATCGGCGCGGGCGAGGGCTATTATACCGTCCGCCTCGCCGAACGCGTGGGGGATGACGGGCGCGTGCTGGCGCAGGATATCAGCCGCGAAGCGCTCGAACGGCTCGGTCGCCGGGTGGAGCGTGAGCGGCTTGAAAACATCTCGATCAAGCTGGGCGAACCAGACGATCCGCAGCTGCCCGCAGACAGTTTCGACCGCATCTTCCTGGTCCACATGTATCATGAAGTGACCGATCCCTATGCCTTCCTGTGGCGGATGTGGCCGGCGCTGAATGCCGAAGGCCAGATCATCGTCGTCGAAAGCGACAGCCCGGTGGGCCGCCACGGCCTGCCCCATACGCTGCTGTTCTGCGAATTCGAGGCGGTCGGCTATGTGCTGGTCGAATATCTCGAACGGCCCGACATCAAGGGGTATTTTGCCCGATTTCAGCGCGGTGCCAAACGCACCGAACCGGAGGCGATCCGCCCCTGCAATCTCGGCTAGGGGCAAACCATGCTCTAACATTGCGGCCAGCCGCGCCGGGCACTATGTCACAACCAGATCATGCGCGTCAGAAGGGCGCGAAGGGGAGTTTTCATTGTTCAAGGGATTGAGCCCGATCGTTTATGGCGGGCGTGAAGTGTGGCCGCTGGTCGAAGGCGGCAAGGGTGTTTCGGCGACCAATCACGCCAGTTCCGGCGCATGGGCGGCAGCGGGCGGCATCGGTACGGTGAGCGCGGTCAACGCCGACAGCTATGACGCGGACGGCAACCCGGTTCCGCAGATATATCACGGCAAAACCCGCGAGGAACGCCATCAGGAACTGATCCGCTACGCCATTGACGGTGCGACCACGCAGGTGAAGCAGGCCTATGAGCTTTCGGGCGGCAAGGGCGCGATCAACATCAACGTGTTGTGGGAAATGGGCGGGGCGCAGGCCGTGCTCGAAGGCGTGCTGGAAAACACCCGCGGCATGGTGGCAGGCGTCACCTGCGGGGCGGGGATGCCCTACAAGCTGGCGGAGATCGCGGCGCGGTTCAACGTGTATTACCTGCCGATCGTCAGTTCCGGGCGTGCGTTCCGGGCGCTATGGAAACGCAGCTACCACAAGGTGCCCGATCTGATGGCAGCCGTGGTCTATGAAGACCCGTGGCTGGCGGGCGGCCACAATGGCCTGTCCAACGCCGAAGACCCGACCAAGCCCGAAGACCCGTACCCCCGGGTCAAGACCCTGCGCGACATGATGCGCGCCGAGGGCGTTTCGGACGACGTGCCGATCGTGATGGCGGGCGGGGTGTGGTTCCTGCGCGAATGGGAAAACTGGATCGACAATCCCGAACTCGGCAAAATTGCCTTCCAGTTCGGCACGCGCCCGTTGTTGACGCGGGAAAGCCCGATCCCGCAGGTCTGGAAAGACCTGCTTCGCACGGTCGAGCCGGGCGATGTGCTGCTGCACAAGTTTTCGCCCACCGGGTTCTATTCGAGCGCGGTCAAGACCCCGTTCCTGTATGACCTGATGCACCGCAGCGAACGCCAGATCCCGTTCTTCAAGCGCGGCGAGGAAGAAGGCACCGTGCAACTCGGCGAAGAAGGCAAGGCGCGCAGCTTCTGGGTGATGCCCGAAGACAAGGCCCGCGCCGAAATGTGGATGCGCGCCGGGCATACCGAACCGCTCAAGACACCCGATGGCACGATCGTGTTTGTCACCCCGGATTCGCGCGACACCATCCGCAAGGATCAGCAGGATTGCATGGGCTGCCTGTCGCATTGCGGCTTTTCGAGCTGGAAGGACCACGACGACTTCACCACCGGCAGGCTTGCCGATCCGCGCAGCTTCTGCATCCAGAAGACCTTGCAGGACATCGCCCACGGCGATGATCCGGATAACAACTTGGCCTTCGCGGGCCATGCTGCGTACCGGTTCAAGACCGATCCGTTCTACTCCAACGGCTACACCCCGAGCGTGGGGGAGCTGGTCGAGCGGATTTTGACGGGGGATTAAGCGAGGAAGCGCGGCGGTGCGGCGGTGGTTCAGCCCCGCACAAGCGCCGTCAGCACCTGGTCGGGCGGGCGGTGCCCATCGGCCCACATGCGGATATTTGCGATCACCCGGTGGCCCGAATCCTCGCGGCCTTCGGTCGTGGCGCTGCCAATGTGGGGCAGAGTCATGACGTTGGGATGGGCGATGAGGCGCCGATCGACGTGCGGCTCGTCGGGGTACACATCCAGCCCCGCGCCCGCGAGGTGGCCCGATTCAAGCGCCGCGATCAGCGCTTCCTGATCGATCAGCTCACCGCGCGCAGTGTTGATGATGCTGCTGCCCGGCTTCATCAGCGCGATCCGCCGCGCGTCGACCATGTGGCGGGTGTCCTCGGTCAGCGGGCAGTGAAGGGTGAGGATGTCGGACTCGGCCATCAGCGCATCGACATCACCCACGTAACGAGCGCCCAGCATCCGTTCCAACGCCTCGGGCAGGGGCTTGCGGTTGAAATAGGCGATCTCCAGCCCGAAGGCGCGCGCGCGGTGGGCCACCGCCTGCCCGATGCGGCCCATGCCGACAATGCCCAGCACCTTGCCCGCCAGCTTGCGCCCGAGCAGGCCCGATGGCGTCCACCCCGTCCACTCGCCGCGCCGCACCAGCCCTGTGCCTTCGCGAATCCGGCGGGGCACACCGATGATCATCGCCATCGCAAGGTCGGCGGTATCATCGGTGAAGACGCCGGGCGTGTTGGTGACAAGGATTTTCCGCGCGGCGGCGGCGGCCAGATCAATATGTTCCGTTCCCGCGCCGAAATTGGCGATCAGCCCCAGCCGCCCACCAGCCCCTGCGATCAGATCGGCGTCGATCCGGTCGGTCACGGTCGGCACCAGCACGTCGCAATCCTGCATCGCAGCGGCAAGCTGATCGCGGGTCAGCGGCACATCGGCCACGTTCAGCACCACGTCGAACAATTCGCGCATCCGCGCCTCGACCTCCGGCACCAGATGGCGGGTCACGATGACTCGGGGACGTTCGATCGGGGTGCGGCTTTCTGGCATGGTCATCGGCTAATGCCACAGGGCCCGCGCGGTCAAGGCGTGATGCTGCCGGATTTGCATCAAGGCGTGCTTGAAACCCGTAGGCCAGACGGGCTATCGCAACCCATGATGATGGGAATCCGCGTTTTTGCCGTGTTCGGCCTGTGCCTGCTGATGGGTTTCGTGATCATGTGTGATCCGGCTCATGCGCAGGACCGCGAAGTGCCCTACTGGGCGAGCTTGCGTTATGACGAGGTGCGCATGCGCGTTGGCCCGAGCGAGGAATATCCGATCGAATGGGTCTACAAGCGCAAGGGCCTGCCGGTGAAGGTGGTGCGGGTGCGCGAAGGCTGGCGTTTCGTCGAGGATCCCGAAGGGGCCAAGGGCTGGATCGCCCGCAGCCAGCTTGACCCGAACCGCGGCGCGCTGGTGGTGGGCGAAGGGCTGGCCGATATCCGCGCCGAGCCCGCCGCCACATCGGCGCTGCGCTGGCGGGCCGAACCGGGGGTGGTCGGCAAGCTTTCAACCTGCCGCGAAGACTGGTGCGAGATCAATGTTGGCGGGCGCAAGGGCTGGGTCGCGAGCGACCGCCTGTGGGGCGTCGAGAATCTGCCGGGCGACCAATAGCGCCCGACAGGAACACGGATTCAGCGATTAATCGCTCGGAAGTTCGGGCGGTTCGACCGGTTCAGGGGTGGGCGAGGGTTCGCACCCCGCCGTCACCCCTGCGGCCAGCAGCAGCATCAGCGCAAAAAGAGCCCTGCGCGCCATGATGTCACACCAGCTCGACCGCAATCGCGGTGGCTTCGCCCCCGCCGATGCACAGCGAGGCAACGCCGCGGGTCTTGCCGTGGCTTTTCAGCGCGTTCAGCAGCGTCACGATGATGCGCGTGCCGCTCGCCCCGATCGGGTGGCCAAGCGCGGTGCCGCCGCCGTTGACGTTGATCCTGTCATGCGGAATGCCGAGATCGCGCATCGCGAACATGGCGACGCAGGCGAAGGCTTCGTTGACTTCGAACAGATCCACATCATCAATGCTCCAGCCGGCGCGATCGAGCACCTTCTGGATGGCGGGAATCGGCGCAGTGGTGAACTGCGCCGGGGCCTGGGCGTGTGCAGCTGTGGCGACAACGCGGGCGACCGGGGTCAGGCCCTTGGCCTGAGCCACGCTCGCGCGGGTCAGCACCAGCGCAGCGGCGCCATCCGAGATCGAGCTGGAAGTCGCGGCGGTGATGGTGCCGTCCTTGGCGAAGGCCGGGCGCAGTTGCGGGATCTTGTCTGGGCGGCCCTTGCCGGGCGCTTCGTCATGTTCGACCACCACGTCGCCCGCGCGGGTCGCAACGGTTACCGGCACGACCTCGCCCGCAAACGCGCCGCTTTCAATCGCGCGGTTGGCGCGGGCAAGGGATTCGATCGCGTAGGCGTCCATGTCTTCGCGGGTCATCTGGTAGGCATTGGCGGTATCCTGCGCGAAGGTGCCCATCGCGCGGCCCGGTTCATAGGCATCTTCCAGCCCATCAAGGAACATGTGGTCATAGGCCGTATCATGGCCCAGCCGTGCGCCTGAACGGTGCTTTTTCAACAGGTAGGGCGCATTGGTCATGCTTTCCATGCCGCCTGCCACCACCATGTCGATGGTGCCGCTGGCGAGCGCTTCGGCGCCCATGATCACGGTCTGCATGCCGCTGCCGCACACCTTGTTGACCGTGGTCGCCTGCACCGAAAGCGGCAGGCCTGCCTTGATCGCTGCCTGCCGCGCCGGTGCCTGCCCAAGCCCTGCGGGCAGCACGCAGCCGATATAGGCGCGGTCGATATCCTCGCCCGCCACACCCGCGCGCTCAACCGCAGCCTTGACCGCCACCGCGCCCAGATCGGTCGCCGCGACATCCGCCAGCGCGCCCTGCATCGCGCCCATCGGGGTGCGCGCATAGGACAGGATCACGATCGGATCGGCGGATGAGAACTGGGTCATAGCGGTTCGTCCTTGCGTCAGGATGGAATGTCTGGATGTGGCTCTAATGCTGCGTTGCGGCATTGGCAATCGGTTGAGGCAATCGTGCGACCAGCTGCCAAGCACCTTGTCAGCGGCGCAGCTTTGCGCAAGAACGCGTCGCAAATCAAAACGCATCTATGTCTATGGGAGAATGACATGGCCGATGATCGCCGCGACACCCTCGAAGCCCTGCTGACACGCCAACGCGCCGCCTTCACCGCATCGCGACCCGAGCCGATATCGCAGCGCAAGGACCGCATCCGCCGCGCCATCGCGCTGGTCAAGGAGCATGGCGATGAATTCGCCAAGGCAATGAGCGCGGATTTCGGAAGCCGTTCGGTGCAGCAATCAATGCTGACCGATATCGCTGCCACGGTGGGTGCAGGCCATCACGCGCTCAAGAACGTGGACAAGTGGGCCAAAACCGAAAAGCGCAAGGTCCAGTTTCCGCTCGGTCTGCTGGGTGCCAAGGCCGAGGTTCGCTATGAACCCAAGGGCGTGATCGGCATCCTCAGCCCGTGGAATTTTCCGGTGCAGCTTGCTTTCGGCCCGCTGATGCAGGTGCTGGCGGCGGGCAACCGGGCGATGATCAAACCATCCGAATTCACCGAACGCACCAGCGAGCTGATGGCGCAGCTGACGACCGAGTATTTCGCGCCCGAGGAAGTGGCGGTGATCACCGGCGGGCCCGAAGTGGCAGCGGCGTTTTCCGCGTTGCCGTTCGATCACCTTGTCTTTACCGGATCGACCGCGACCGGGCGCCGGGTGATGCAGGCGGCGGCTGAAAACCTTGTGCCGGTGACGCTGGAACTGGGCGGCAAATCGCCCGTTATCATGGGCCGCAGCGCCGATTTCGCCAAGGCGGGCGAACGCATCGCGATCGGCAAGATGATGAATGCGGGCCAGATCTGCCTCGCGCCCGATTACCTGATCGTGCCCGAGGACAAGGAAAGCGAGGCCGTGGCAGGCGTGACCCACGCGGCCAGCGCGATGTATCCGCGGCTGCTTGATAATGATGACTATGCCTCGATCGTGTCGGACCGCCATTTTGAAAGGTTGCAGGGCCTTGTCGCGGATGCACGCGACAAGGGCGCCGAGGTGATCGAGGTCAATCCCGGGCAGGAGGACTTTTCCAACGCCAACCAGCGCAAGATGCCGCTGACCATCCTGCGGAACGTGAACGACAGCATGGCCGCGATGCAGGAGGAAATCTTTGGCCCCGTCCTGCCGGTGATGACCTACCAGTCGGTCGATCAGGCGGTGGATTACATCAACGAACATGACCGACCGCTCGGCCTTTATTACTTCGGCGAGGATTCGGGCGAACAGGAACGCGTTCTCACCCGCACCATATCGGGCGGGGTGACGACCAATGACGTGGTGTTCCACGTGTCGATGGAAGATCTGCCGTTCGGCGGGGTCGGCCCGTCTGGCATGGGGAGCTATCACGCGATCGAGGGTTTCCGCGAGTTCAGCCATGCCCGCGCGGTCTATCACCAGCCCAAGATCGACATTGCTAAGCTGGGCGGGCTGAAGCCTCCCTATGGTGATGCGACCGAGAAGGCGGCGGCGCGCATGATGAAGTAGCGGGCGAGGGTGGTTTGCCGCGTTCCTTCCCGCAACGGCTGTTCGATTTCCTGCATCATCTCTATGGGCTTTTGTCCGAGTCGCGGGCTTGCGCGGTCGGCGCGAGACGCTTAGGGCGACGCTCGGGATTAATAGCTTGGACATCGCCGTGATCGATCTCAGCCAGTATCTGCCGATACTGTTATTCATTCTCATCGCATTCGGATTGTCGATCCTGTTCGTGGTCGCGCCGATGGCGGTGTCACGGCTGACGGGTGCGCATAATCCGGATGCCGAGAAGCTCAGCGAATATGAATGCGGCTTCCCCGCGTTCGAGGATGCGCGCAGCCAGTTCGACGTGCGGTTCTATCTGGTCGCGATCAGCTTCATCGTCTTCGATCTCGAAGCGGCGTTCCTGTTTCCCTGGGCGGTGAGCCTGGGGCAGACGGGCTGGGTCGGTTGGGGCGGGATGATGGTGTTCCTGTTCATCCTTGCGGTCGGCCTGGCCTATGAATGGAAGAAGGGGGCGCTGGATTGGGAATGAACATGATCGCGAATTCTCCCGCCGGACTTCCGGCTGCCGCGCAGGGCGGCGATCTGCGCCAGCCCGATGCGGATTACTTCAACGCGCTTCAGACCGAGGTGAATGACAAGGGCTTCCTCGTCACCTCGACCGAAGATCTGTTCCAGTGGGCGCGCACCGGCAGCCTGTGGTGGATGACCTTTGGCCTTGCGTGCTGTGCGGTCGAGATGATCCACGTCAACATGCCGCGTTATGACATGGAACGCTTCGGCATCGCGCCGCGTGCGTCCCCGCGCCAGTCGGATGTGATGATCGTGGCGGGCACCTTGTGCAACAAGATGGCTCCGGCACTGCGCAAGGTCTATGATCAGATGTCCGATCCCAAATATGTGATCAGCATGGGCAGCTGCGCCAATGGCGGCGGCTATTACCACTATTCCTATTCGGTGGTGCGCGGCTGTGACCGCATCGTGCCGGTGGACATCTATGTTCCGGGCTGCCCGCCGACCGCGGAGGCGCTGCTTTATGGCGTGATGCAATTGCAGCGCAAGATCCGCCGCGTAGGCACGATCGAAAGGTAAGGGCGAAAGTCATGGCCGTTCTGCATTCCGCCCCGAAGTTCGCTTCCAACGAGGGCGTGATTGACGCCATCAGCGAAAGCATCAGCGTGTGGCTGTTGGGCGCTGCCGAGGCGCATGGGGAAGTGATTTTCCGCGTTCAGCGCGGCGATATCGAGCGTGTCTTGCGCACCCTGCGCGATGATCACCAGTATCAGCAGCTCATGGAGATTGCGGGCGCGGACTATCCCTCGCGCTCCGAACGGTTCGAAGTCGTCTACATGCTGCAAAGCCTGACGAAGAACCATCGCATCATCGTGAAATGTTCGACCGATGAAGATACGCCGGTGCCGACGGTGACAACGCTGTGGCCCAATGCGGGCTGGCTCGAACGCGAGGTGTTCGACATGTATGGCGTCACCTTTGCGGGTAACCCGGACCTGCGCCGCATCCTCACCGATTACGGCTTTGAAGGGCATCCCTTTCGCAAGGACTTCCCGATGACGGGCTATACCGAACTGCGCTATTCCGAGGAGGAAAAGCGGGTGGTGTATGAGCCGGTCGAACTGGCGCAGGAAATGCGCAGCTTCGATTTTCTCTCTCCGTGGGAAGGTGCCGATTACGTTCTGCCCGGAGACGAAAAGGCTGACGAAAAGGCTGACGAAAAGGCTGACGAAAAGGCTGACGAAAAGGCTCCGCCTGCGCCGCCGAGCGGGGAGGCGAAGAAATGAGCATGCAACGCGAAGAATCGCTCACCACCACCGGTGAGGTGATCTCCAACTACACGATCAATTTCGGCCCCCAGCATCCGGCCGCGCATGGCGTGCTGCGGATGGTGATGGAGCTGGATGGTGAAGTGATCGAGCGGATCGATCCGCATGTCGGCCTGCTCCACCGCGGCACCGAAAAGCTGATCGAGCACAAGACCTACCTTCAGGCCCTGCCCTATTTCGACCGGCTCGATTACTGCTCGCCGCTGTGCATGGAGCATTCCTATGTGCTCGCCATCGAAAAGCTGCTGAACATCGAAGTGCCCATCCGCGCGCAATATCTGCGCGTGCTGTTTGCCGAGCTGACCCGCATTTGCAACCACATGCTCAACATCGGCGCGCATGTGATGGACGTGGGCGCGATGACGCCCAACCTGTGGGTGTTCGAACTGCGCGAGGATTGCCTCAACTTCTTCGAACGCGCGAGCGGCGCGCGGATGCACTCGGCGTGGTTCCGCCCCGGCGGCGTGCATCAGGATGTGCCGGAAAAGCTGCTGGTGGATATCGGCGACTGGCTCGACAACCGGTTTTTCCAGTTGTTCGAAGACGCGATGAGCCTTGTGATCGACAGCCGCATCTTCAAGCAGCGCAATGTCGATATCGCCGTGGTGGGCCGCGATGATGCGGTCGCGTGGGGTTTCAGCGGCCCGATGATCCGCGCGGCGGGCATTCCGTGGGATCTGCGCAAGAGCCAGCCCTATGATGTCTATGACCGGATGGAATTCGACATTCCGGTCGGCACCAATTCGGATTGCTATGATCGCTTCATGGTGCGCGTGAAGGAAGTTTACGAAAGCGCGAAGATCATCCGCCAGTGCCTGCGCGATATGCCGACCGGGCCGATTGCCAGCACGGACGGCAAGGTTTCCCCGCCCAAGCGCGGCGAGATGAAGCAGTCGATGGAAAGCCTGATCCACCACTTCAAGCTCTACACCGAAGGCTTCCACGTGCCCGCCGGCGAGGTTTACGTCGCGACCGAAAGCCCCAAGGGCGAATTCGGCGTCTATCTCGTCAGCGACGGCACCAACAAGCCCTACCGCTGCAAGATCCGCCCCACCGCCTTCTCGCACCTGCAGGCGATGGACTTCATGTCCAAGGGCCACATGCTGCCCGACGCGACCGCCATTCTGGGCGCGATCGACGTGGTGTTCGGGGAGTGCGACCGGTGAGCCAACCTTCTAACCCTTCGGATTTCCTCATCGGAGTTGGATACGGCGTAGGCCCAACTCTGATGCTTCTCCGGATTTCGGAGATGCTTCCGACAGCATATGGGTACGCTGGAGCAGCAGTCTTCATTCTTACCCTTTCGTTTCAAACCTTCCGTCGCTTGCAGCAGGAGAAAGCTGCCAAGGTCGCTGAATTGAGTTCGTCCAATGGCTGACCGCACCCCCGCACCCGATACCCCCGAACTGCGCGCCCGCTGGAGCGCGTTCGCATGGACGCCGGAGAACAAGAAAACCGCCGATTGGCACATCGCCAAATATCCCGGAGGGCGTCAGCGCTCGGCGGTGATGCCGTTGCTCGATCTCGCCCAGCGGCAGGTCGGTGCCGAGACCGATACGCAGGGCTGGCTGCCGCTGCCGGTGATCGAATATGTCGCGCAATATCTCGGCATGCCGGTGATCCGCGTGCTCGAAGTCGCCAGCTTCTATTTCATGTATAATCTCAAGCCCGTCGGCAAATTCCACGTGCAGGTGTGCGGCACCACGCCCTGCATGCTGCGCGGGAGTGACGACATCATCGCCGCCTGCAAGAAGCGCGGGATGGTGAAGGGCGGGGTCTCGGCGGACGGGCTGTGGACCCTCACCGAAGTCGAATGCATGGGCAATTGCGCCACCGCGCCGATGGTCCAGATCAATGACGACAATTACGAAGACCTGACGCCCGAACGCCTCGACGCGGTGCTCGATGCGCTGGCGGCGGGGCAGAAGCCGAAGACCGGCACGCAGGAGCCGGGTCGCCATACCTCAGAGCCTGCGGGCGGGCCGACGACCTTGACGGACATGGTCAGCGCCAACCACGATTACAGGGGTGAGTGGTGACCGCAGTCGCCTCTCTCCTTGGCGCAGCCGTGCTCGCCTTCATCGCCTACAAGGCGCTGATGGGGTTGATGCGCGTGGGGGTTATCATCCTTATTCTTGGCGCGCTTTACGGGCTTTATGATCAAGGGGTGATCGGATGAGCCCGCTGACGCTCGCCCTGGCCGGTGCCGGGCTGACCGGCTTTGCTCTGGGCGCCTATTTCTCCGCGACGGGCAAGGGTGAAATGGGCGTAATCCTGATGGGATTGGGCCTGATGTTTCAGGTGATTTCATTGGTGCGCTTGAAACGCGCCAAAGCACAAGGGAAGCTGTGATGCTTAGCGATAAGGACCGCATCTTTACCAACGTCTATGGGTTTCAGGATTGGGGCCTCAAGGCAGCGCAGGCGCGCGGCGACTGGGACGATACCAAGGCGCTGCTCGCACGCGGGCCAGACGCGATTGTCGAGGAGATGAAAGCCTCGGGCCTGCGCGGGCGGGGCGGGGCGGGCTTCCCGACAGGGCTCAAGTGGTCCTTCATGCCCAAGGAATCGCGTGACGGTCGCCCGAGCTTCCTCGTCATCAATGCCGACGAATCCGAGCCGGGGTCGTGCAAGGACCGCGAAATCCTGCGCCACGATCCGCACAAGCTGGTCGAAGGCGCGCTGGTGGCAGGCTTCGCGATGCGCGCGCGGGCGGCCTATATCTATGTGCGCGGTGAATATATCCGCGAGGCCGAAGTGCTGCAGGCGGCGATCCATCAGGCTTACGAAGCAGGGCTGATCGGCAAGAACGCCTGCGGTTCGGGCTATGATTTCGACGTCTTCATGCACCGCGGCGCGGGTGCCTATATCTGCGGCGAAGAGACCGCGATGATCGAAAGCCTTGAAGGCAAGAAGGGCCAGCCACGGCTCAAGCCCCCGTTCCCGGCGGGCGCGGGGCTGTATGGCTGCCCGACCACGGTCAACAACGTCGAAAGCATCGCGGTCGCGCCGACGATCCTGCGGCGCGGGGCGGCGTGGTTCAGCTCCTTCGGGCGCGAGAACAACAAGGGCACCAAGCTGTTCCAGATTTCTGGCCACGTGGAAAAGCCCTGCGTGGTCGAGGAATCGATGAGCATCAGCTTTGAAGAGCTGATCGAAAAGCACTGTGGCGGCATTCGCGGCGGGTGGGGCAATCTGCTGGCGGTGATCCCCGGCGGTTCGTCGGTGCCGCTGGTGCCCGCCGCACAAATCCGCAACGCGCCGATGGATTTCGACGGGTTGAAGGAGCTTGGCTCGGGCCTCGGCACGGCGGCGGTGATCGTCATGGACAAGTCGACCGACATCGTCCGCGCGATCAGCCGCCTGTCCTATTTCTACAAGCACGAAAGCTGCGGCCAGTGCACCCCCTGCCGCGAGGGCACGGGCTGGATGTGGCGCATGATGGAGCGCCTGCGCACCGGTGATGCGGCGATCGAGGAAATTGATATGCTGCACGAGGTCACCAAGCAGGTCGAAGGCCACACCATCTGCGCGCTGGGCGATGCGGCGGCATGGCCGATTCAGGGCCTGATCCGGCATTTCCGCCCCGAGCTGGAACGGCGGATCAACGAGCACAACGCGCAGTTCGCGGAGGCAGCCGAGTAATGCCTAAAGTCACCGTAGACGGTCAGGAAATCGAAGTCCCCGCGGGCGCCACCGTGCTGCAGGCGTGCGAGCTGGCGGGCAAGGAAATCCCGCGCTTCTGTTATCACGAGCGCCTCAGCATCGCGGGCAATTGCCGCATGTGTCTGGTCGAAGTGAAGCCCGGGCCGCCCAAGCCGCAGGCCTCCTGCGCGCTGCCCGCTGCCGATGGTCAGGAAATCCGCACCGACTCGCCCATGGTCAAGAAGGCCAGAGAGGGCGTGATGGAGTTCCTGCTCATCAATCACCCGCTCGATTGCCCGATCTGTGATCAGGGCGGCGAGTGCGATTTGCAGGATCAGGCGGTCGCCTATGGCCGCGGCGGCTCGCGCTTTGATGAGAACAAGCGCGCCGTCACCGAGAAGTACATGGGCCCGCTGATCAAGACGATCATGACCCGCTGCATCCACTGCACCCGCTGCGTCCGCTTTTCCGAAGAGATCGCGGGCGTGGACGAGATCGGCGCGCTCTACCGCGGTGAGGATATGCAGATCACCACCTATCTCGAACAGGCGGCGGCGCATGAGCTTTCGGCCAACGTCATCGACTTGTGCCCGGTCGGCGCGCTGACCTCGCGGCCCTATGCCTTCGAGGCGCGGCCGTGGGAATTGAAGAAGACGCTGAGCATCGACGTCTCGGACGCGGTGGGGGCGAACATCACGCTCCATTCCAAGGGCCGCGAAGTGATGCGCGCGCTGCCGCGCATCAATGACGACGTCAACGAGGAGTGGCTGTCGGACAAGGGCCGCTATCAGGTCGATGGATTGACCAAGCGCCGCCTGGACCGCGTGTGGGTGCGTCGTGACGGCAAGCTGCAACCGGCTGAGTGGACCGAAGCCTTCGGCATGATTGCGGGAGCTCTGGAAGGCGACAAGGGCAGCATCGCGGCGGTTGCGGGCGATCTGCTCGATGCCGAGACGATGTTTGCCGCCAAGGCGCTGGTCAATGCCTGCGGATCGAACCTCACCGAAGCGCGCCAGACAGGCATGACCTATGACGTGTCGAAACTTGCGGCGGTGAATTTCAATTCGACCTTTGCGGGTATCGAAACCGCCGATGCGATC
Source organism: Erythrobacter sanguineus (assembly GCF_900143235.1). Classification (GTDB taxonomy): domain Bacteria; phylum Pseudomonadota; class Alphaproteobacteria; order Sphingomonadales; family Sphingomonadaceae; genus Erythrobacter; species Erythrobacter sanguineus. The sequence continues at coordinate 60,102 of NZ_FRDF01000005.1, forward strand.
CTGATAATCGGTAGCAATGTCCGCTGGGACGCCGCGCTGCTCAATGTCCGCCTGCGCAAGGCGGTGAAGGCGGGGGCCAAGGTCTATATCATCGGCCCCGAATGGGACCCGACCTATCCGGCGACCTTCCTTGGTTCCGATCTGAAGATCCTGAACCGCATTCCCAAGGAATTGGGTGACGTCATGAAGTCGGCCCAGCGCCCGGCGGTGATCCTCGGCGCGGCGGGCCTCGCCAAGGGCGTGCTTGCCGCCACGCTCAAGCTGGTCGACAAGTTCGGCCTTGTTCGCGACGGTTGGAACGGCTTCAACGTGCTGCACATCTCAGCGGCGCGCATGGCGTCGCTGATGCTTGATTTCACTGCTCCGGGCGGGATGGGCGAGATCGCTGCTGCTTCGCCCAAGGTGCTGCTGAGCCTCGGCGCTGATGAAATGGATTACGGCGCGTTCGGCAGCAGCCTCAAGGTCTATATCGGCCACCACGGCGACAAGGGCGCACATCACGCCGACATCATCCTGCCGGGCGCGTCCTATGCCGAAAAGGACGGGACTTATGTCAACACCGAAGGCCGGGTGCAGTTTGCCGAGAAAGCGGTCTTCGCCCCCGGTGATGCGCGCGAGGATTGGACGATCCTGCGTGCGCTCGCTGACGCTTTGGGCGTCACGGTCGGCTTCGACAGCTTCGCCGCGCTGCAGGCAAAGATGATCGCCGCCGTTCCCGCTCTAGGCGAAGAGGGCCTCGCCGATTACGGCGCGCTGCCCAAACCCGACAGCGGTGCCAAGTTCGAAGGCGAGATTGCGGGCTACCCGATCAAGGACTTCTACCTCACCAACCCCATCGCCCGCGCGAGCGAGGTGATGCAGCGCTGCTCGGACGAGCTGCTGCATGGGGCGGATGTGAAGGAGGCTGCGGAATGAACCGCCTAGTCGACAGGGTGGTCGATCTGACCCCGGCGATCCTCATCGGATTGTTCGTGCTTGTTCTGCTGAATGCCCTCGCCAATGGGCAGAACTTCACGACGCAGGCGTACCACGGCAGCTTCTTGCTAATGGCTGCCTCAGCCTTGACCTATTTCCGCAGGTACCTGGAGACCCGGCAGTGACCGCCTTCTTCCAATCGCTCGGCCTCAGCTACGAATGGGCCTGGACTGTCGCCACCGTGGCGGCGATCGTCATCGTTTCGCTGCTCGTCATGTTCAGCGTGGCGATGGTGATCTATGTCGACCGCAAGGTGCTCGGCGCGATCATGTTGCGGCGCGGGCCGAATGTGGTCGGGCCGTTCGGGCTGCTGCAATCATTCGCGGATGGCCTCAAGGTGTTCCTGCAGGAAACCATCATCCCCACCGCCGCGAACAAGGGCATTTTCCTGCTCGCGCCGATCATCACCTTTACCGTCGCGCTGGCCGCCTGGGCGGTGATTCCGTTCTGGGATGGCGGGGTGATTGCCGACATCAACGTGGGCCTGCTCTACATCCTCGCGATCTCCTCGATGGGGGTTTACGGCGTGGTGATGAGCGGGTGGGCGTCGAACTCCAAATACCCGTTCTTCTCGGCCATGCGCGCCTCGGCGCAGATGATTTCCTACGAAGTTTCGATCGGCTTCGTGCTGGTGTGCGTGGTGCTGTTTGCAGGGACGTTCAACCTGTCCGGCATCGTCAACGCGCAGCAGGGCTTCGGGTTTGGGCTGATCAACGCCTATGCGGTGCATCCGCTGCTGTTCCCGATGTGGGTGGTGTTCTTTATCTCGGCCCTGGCCGAGACAGCACGCGCCCCGTTTGACCTGACTGAGGCGGAGAGCGAACTGGTCGCGGGCTATCAGACCGAATATTCCTCGATGAGCTTCGCGCTGTTCTGGCTCGGCGAGTATGCCAACATCCTGCTGATGTGCTCCCTGAACACGCTATTGTTCTGGGGCGGGTGGCTGCCGCCGATTGACTGGGCGCCGCTGTACCTGGTGCCCGGGATCATCTGGTTCCTGCTCAAGACCTTCGCCTTCTTCCTGATGTTTAGCTGGATCTGGGCGACCGTGCCGCGCTACCGCTACGACCAGCTGATGCGCCTCGGATGGAAGGTGTTTCTGCCGATGAGCCTTCTGTTTGTCGCGGTGACGAGCGGCTACCTGATGGCGACGGGGCATTTCGACAAGGTCAGCACCGCCGACATGCCCGCACCTGCCACCGAAATCGTTGAAGCCAATCCCGCGCAGCCCACCGCTGTGAGAGGCCAGTCATGACCACCGTCTCCCACCTCATCAAGAGCTTCACCCTCTGGGAATTCCTCAAGGCGCACGCCTTGACGCTGAAGTATTTCTTCAAGCCCAAGGTGACGATCAACTATCCGTTCGAGAAGTCGCCGCTTAGCCCGCGCTTCCGCGGGGAGCATGCTTTGCGGCGCTATCCCAATGGCGAGGAACGCTGCATCGCCTGCAAGCTGTGCGAGGCCGTCTGCCCCGCGCAGGCGATCACCATCGAGAGCGAACCGCGCGAGGATGGCAGCCGTCGCACCACCCGCTACGACATCGACATGACCAAGTGCATCTATTGCGGCTTCTGTCAGGAAGCCTGCCCGGTCGATGCCATCGTCGAAGGGCCGAATTTCGAATACGCCACCGAAACCCGCGAGGAGCTGCTGTATGACAAGGCCAAGCTGCTCAGCAATGGTGACAAGTGGGAACGGGCCATCGCGGCCAACCTTGAAGCCGACGCACCCTACCGCTAGGGCGCGCTGCGACGAGGGACACGGGGTCTTGGAATTTACTTCGTCATCCCGGCGCAGGCCGGGATCCAGTTTGGACTAAGGGATCGCATTGCCGCTTTCTGGACCCCGGCCTTCGCCGGGGTGACGGACCGGCGGAGACACAACATGATACAGGCCATCGCCTTCTATTTCTTCGCGACCATCGTGGTCGGTGCCGCCGTGATGACGATCATGGCGAAGAACCCTGTGCACTCGGTGCTGTGGCTGATCATGGCGTTCTTCAACGCCGCCGGCCTGATGGTGCTGGTGGGGGCAGAGTTCATCGCGATGCTGCTGGTGATCGTCTATGTCGGCGCGGTCGCGGTGCTGTTCCTGTTCGTGGTGATGATGCTCGATATTGATTTTGCCGCGATGCGCGCAGGCTTCAGCCGCAATGCGCCGCTGGGGCTGGCGGTGGCGGCGGTGCTGCTGGCGGAACTGCTGCTGGCAGTTGGCGCGTATAATGCGGGCGGCATCACGCTGGGATCGCCCGATGGCAGCGCGATGCAGGCGGCTGAGGTCAGCAATATCGAGGCCTTGGGCGCGCTGCTTTACGGGCGTTACATCCTGCTATTTGAAATTGCGGGCATCATCCTGCTGGTGGCGATGATCGGCGCGATCGTGCTGACTTTCCAGCCGCCCAAGCCCGGCGCACGTGCGCGGCAGGACGTGGGCAAGCAGACCCGCCGCCGTCCGGAGGATGCAACCGTCATGAAAAACCCGGAGATCGGGCAGGGGGTCGAGCTGTGATCGGCATTTCGCAAACGCCGTTCGTGTCGAGCGAAGTCGAGACACTTTCGGCTCTGGTATCTCGACTGCGCGCTGCGCGCTCCGCTCGATACGAACGGAAGGATGCACAATGATCGGCATCGAACATTACCTTACCGTGGGCGCGATCTTGTTCGTGCTCGGGGTGCTGGGGATCTTCCTCAACCGCAAGAACGTGATCGTCATCCTGATGGCGGTCGAACTGATCCTGCTGGCGGTGAACATCAACCTCGTTGCCTTCAGCGCCTTCATGCAGGATCTGGTGGGTCAGGTGTTTGCCATGCTGGTGCTGACGGTCGCGGCGGCGGAGGCGGCCATCGGGCTCGCCATTCTGGTGATCTATTTCCGCGGCCACGGATCAATTGCGGTTGATGATATCAACCGGATGAAGGGGTAAGGTTTTCGTGAATACCATCCTCATCATCGTGTTTGCGCCGTTGCTGGCTGCCCTGATCGCAGGGCTGGGCAACCGGATGCTTGGTAATGTCGCGGCCAAATCCATTACCACTGGCGCGCTGCTGCTGTCGGCGGGCCTCAGCTGGCCGATCTTCCTTGGCTTCATCGGCGGAACCGAAACCGCCGAAGTGGTGCAGGTCCTGAAGTGGGTCGAAAGCGGCACGCTCTCGTTCGACTGGTCACTGCGGGTCGATACGCTGACCGCGATCATGCTGGTGGTGATCAATTCGGTCTCGGCGCTCGTGCACCTCTATTCATGGGGTTACATGGAGGAGGACCCGGATCAGCCGCGCTTCTTTGCCTACCTGTCGCTGTTCACCTTTGCGATGCTGATGCTGGTGACGGCAGATAACCTTGTCCAGATGTTCTTCGGGTGGGAAGGGGTTGGCCTTGCCTCCTATCTGCTGATCGGTTTCTGGTTCAAGAAGCCGAGCGCTGGGGCCGCCGCGATCAAGGCCTTTGTGGTCAACCGCGTGGGCGATCTGGGCTTCATGCTCGGCATTTTCGGCACGTTTCTGGTGTTCCAGACCACCTCGATCCCCGAAATCCTTGCCGCCGCCCCGGCGATGAGCGGATCGACGATCACCTTTGTCGGCATGCGCCTGTACACCATGGATATTCTGTGCATCCTGCTGTTCATCGGCGCGATGGGCAAGTCGGCGCAACTGGGCCTGCACACCTGGCTGCCGGATGCGATGGAAGGCCCGACTCCGGTCTCCGCGCTGATCCACGCCGCGACCATGGTGACGGCGGGCGTGTTCATGCTGTGCCGCCTTTCGCCGATGTTCGAGACCGCACCGACCGCGCTGATGATCGTGACGGTGATCGGGGCTGCCACCTGCTTCTTTGCTGCCACCATCGGCACCACCCAGTGGGACATCAAGCGGGTGATCGCCTATTCGACCTGTTCGCAGCTGGGCTACATGTTCTTTGCTGCTGGCGTTGGCGCATACGGGGTGGCGATGTTCCACCTGTTCACCCACGCCTTCTTCAAGGCGCTGCTGTTCCTTGGCGCAGGCAGCGTGATCCACGCGATGCACCATGAACAGGACATGCGCTATTACGGCGGCCTCAGGAAGGCGATCCCGTTCACCTTTTACGCCATGCTGGCAGGCACGCTCGCGATCACGGGGCTGGGGGTCTATCACCTTGGCGTCGGCTTTGCCGGGTTCTGGTCGAAGGACGCGGTGCTCGAAGTCGCCTTTGCGCGCGGCACCCAGATTTCGGTCACTGCCTTCTGGCTCGGCGTTGTCGCGGCGCTGCTGACCAGTTTTTACAGCTGGCGGCTGATGTTCCTCACCTTCTGGGGCAAGCCGCGCTGGATCGAGAGCGAACATATCCAGCATTTCGTCCACAAGACGCCCGCCGAAGCCGGTGATGACACCACTGGCGGATATCACCCGCATGAAAGCCCGGTATCGATGCTGATCCCGCTTGGCGTGCTGACGATTGGTGCGGTTGCTGCCGGGCAGGTGTTTGCTCCCGCATTCCTTGATAGCGCCGCGTTCTGGGCTGGGTCGATATTCTATAACGAGCCGCTGATCCACGCGATGCACGCGGTGCCATACTGGGTGAAGTATTCAGCGCTGGTCGTGATGCTCATCGGCTTTGCGGGGGCTTGCTTAGCCTATATTGCCAAGCCCGATATCCCGGCGAAGTTCGTCGCCACCTTCGGCGCTCTGCACAATTTCGTCTTCCGCAAGTGGTACTTCGATGAGCTGTATGATGCGGTCTTCGTGAAGCCCGCCTTCTGGCTCGGCGCGAAGTTCTGGAAGCTTGGCGATATCGGGACGATCGACCGCTTCGGCCCCAATGGCATCGCCTGGGTGGTCGATCGCAGCGCTACCGCTGCCAAGTCGATCCAGTCGGGATACGTCTACACCTATGCGTTGATCATGCTGCTCGGGCTGGTCGCCGCCATCACCTACGTTCTGCTTTAGGAGCGCATTTCGCCAATGGACGGCCTTCCCATCCTGTCGCTGATGATGCTCGTGCCGCTGGCGGGCGCGTGCGCGTGCCTGTTTGCGGGTGCGAGCCTTGCGCGCTGGATTGCGCTCGGGGCGACGCTCGTCACCTTTTTGCTCGGCGTTGTGCTGTGGTCGAATTACCAGATTGGCGGCCCGCAGTGGCAGTTCACCGAACGCGCCGATCTGTTCGCGGGCTTCAGCTATGCGCTGGGGATTGATGGGATCGCGCTGCTGCTGATCATGCTGAGCGTGTTCCTGATGCCGATCTGCATCCTTGCCAGCTGGGACGGGATCCGGAAACGCGTCGGCGAATACATGGCCGCCTTCCTGTTCATGGAAGTGCTGATGATCGGCACATTCTCGGCGCAGGATCTGTTCCTGTTCTACGTCTTCTTCGAAGCGGGCCTGATCCCGATGTATCTGATCATCGGGGTATGGGGCGGGGATAACCGCATCTACGCCAGCTACAAGTTCTTTCTCTACACGCTGCTTGGATCGGTGCTGATGCTGATCGCGATGTTCTGGATGGTGGCCGAGGCCGGCACGTCCGACATCCCGACGCTGATGCAGTACGATTTCCCGGCAGAGGCGCAGACCTGGCTGTGGCTGGCCTTCTTTGCGAGTTTCGCGGTCAAAGTGCCGATGTGGCCGCTGCACACCTGGCTGCCCGATGCCCACGTGCAGGCGCCGACCGCCGGGTCGGTGATCCTTGCAGGCGTGCTACTGAAGCTGGGCGGATACGGCTTCATCCGCTTCAGCCTGCCGATGTTCCCTGAGGCTTCCGCCGATTTCGCGTGGCTGGTCTTCATCCTGTCAATGATCGCGGTGGTCTATACCTCGCTGGTCGCGCTGGTGCAGGCCGACATGAAAAAGCTGATCGCCTATTCCAGCGTAGCGCACATGGCGATTGTCACGGTGGGCCTGTTCGCCTTCAACGTGCAGGGCCTAGAAGGTGCGATGATCATCATGCTCAGCCACGGCCTCGTCTCGGGCGCGCTGTTCCTGTGCGTGGGCGTGATCTATGATCGCCTGCACACCCGCGAAATCGCGCGCTATGGGGGCCTTGCGATCAACATGCCCTATTACGCGCTGTTCTTTCTGCTGTTCACCATGGCGAGCATCGGCTTGCCGGGAACGAGTGGATTTGTCGGCGAATTTCTGGCGCTGGCGGGGATCTACCAGACCTCCAGCCTCGTCGCGCTGGTGGCGACCACCGGGATCATCCTTGGCGCGGCCTATATGCTCTACCTCTATCGCCGCGTGGCGTTTGGGGGGCAGACCAATGAAGACGCGGCGGCGATGGGGGATATCTCGCCGCGGGAATGGGTGATGATGGCCCCTATTGCCGCAGCGGTGCTGTGGATGGGGGTTTACCCGGAAAGCTTCCTTGCGCCGATGCGCGCTGATATCGCGGTGCTTGATGCGCGGCTTGCGGCGGCGGCTCCGGCTTCCGATGCGCAGCTTGCCCCCGGCACCCCGCGGGCAGACGCTGCCAATGCGCTGCCGCACCATGAAAACGCCGATCATGCCAACGACCAACCCGCAAGCGCCGGGGAGGGCGCGCACTGATGGATTTCGTTCCTTCCTTCGCGCTCATCGCGCCTGAATTGCTGCTGATTGCCGCGGGTCTCGTGCTGCTGCTGGTTGCCGCATGGGGCGGGGACAAGGCCGCACGCGGTATTGCGATTGCCGCTGCCGCTGCTCTGTTCGGTGCCGGTTTCATGCTGGTACCGGGCCTGCATTTCGGCACCGATGGCCCGGCGACGCTCGCCTTTGGCGGACTGCTCAAGGTCGATAGCTTCGCGCTGTTTGCCAAGGCGCTGATTTATCTGGCGGCAATTGGCGCATTGATGGTCGCCCCGGCATTTTTCAGCAGCGCTGCTGCTGGAACCGAGCGCATGATGCGCGCCGAATATCCGGTGCTGGTGATCTTCGCTTGTGTCGGTATGAGCATCATGGTCTCGGCCAATGATTTCATGAGCCTTTATCTCGGGCTCGAACTCAACAGCCTGTCGGCCTATGTGCTGGCCGCGATCCTGCGGCGCGATGTGCGCTCGGGCGAGGCGGGGTTGAAGTATTTCGTGCTGGGCGCGCTCGCCTCGGGCATCCTGCTTTACGGAATGAGCCTGCTTTACGGCTTTACCGGCGGCACCGCGTTCACCGCCGTGCGCGCGGGCCTGACGGGCGAGATGGGAACCGGCGCACTGTTCGGGGTGATCTTTGTCCTGTCCGGCCTTGCCTTCAAGATTTCCGCGGTGCCGTTCCACATGTGGACGCCCGATGTTTACGAGGGCGCGCCCACGCCTGTCACCGCGTTCTTTGCCACCGCACCCAAGGTCGCTGCCGTGGCGCTGACCGCGCGCGTCGTGTTCGAGGTGTTCGGCGGGCAGGTGGACGCATGGCAGCAGATCGTCATGTTCACTGCGCTTGCATCGATTGTCTTCGGCGCATTGGGTGCGATCGGGCAGGAAAGTCTGAAGCGTCTGCTGGCCTATTCCTCGATCAATAATATCGGGTTCATCCTGCTCGGCCTTGCGGTGGCCAATCAGGCGGGGGCCAGCGCCATGCTGGTCTACCTGTTCATTTATGTCGCCATGAGCCTTGGCAGTTTTGTCGCGCTGCTGATGCTGCGCGGCGAGGACGGCAACCTCTACGAGACCTTTGCCGATATTCGCGGGCTTTCAGTGACGCAGCCGGCGATTGCATGGGCGCTGCTGCTGTTCATGTTCAGCCTTGCGGGCATCCCGCCGCTGCTTGGCTTCTACAGCAAGTTCGTGGTGTTTCAGGCCACGGTCGAGGCCGGATTGATCGCCTTTGGTGCGATCGCCATCGCTGCCAGCGTGATCGGTGCGTTCTATTACATCAAGTTCGTCAAGGCGATGTTCTTCGACGAACCGGCAGGCGTGGTCACCGGCAAGAGCGGCGCGGGCCATTGGGCGCTGCTGGGGCTGACCGCCGTGATCATCTCGCCGCTCGGCTATCTGCTCACCCCGTCGCTGACCGATCTGGCTGACAAGGCCGCGGCTTCGCTGTTCCTCGCGGTTTGAACGCTGCGCCTGCCATCAGACTGGTCGAGGAAACCGGATCGACCAATGCCGATCTTGCTGGCGCAATCCGCGGCGGTCAGACCCTGGCGGAAGGCACATGGCTGGTGGCGCGGCGCCAGACTGCCGGCCGCGGGCGGCAGGGGCGCGCATGGTTTGATGGCGCTGGCAATTTCATGGGTTCGACCGTGGTGACGCTGGAAACGGACGGACCGCCGCCGGCCTCGCTCAGCTTCGTTGCCGCGCTGGCGGTGCGCGATGCCGCTCGAAAGGCGCTGGGCAAGGGGGCCGACCTCGCGCTCAAATGGCCCAATGATGTGCTGCTGAACGGCGGCAAGCTGTCAGGCATCCTGCTTGAGATGGTGCGCGGTCAGATCGTGGTCGGGATCGGGGCCAACCTTGGACGGGCGCCCGATCTGCCTGACCGCAAGACCGCGGCGCTGGCTGACGTGATCGCCCCGCCTCGGCCCGAGGATTTTGCGGCCAGCCTTGCCGCCAGTTTCGCCCGCAGGCTGGAAAGCTGGCGCATCCACGGCCTTGGCGCGACGTTGCAGGCGTTTCTGGATGGTTCGATCCATGCCCAGGGCTCACCCGTCACTGTGCATGATGCCGACGGATCGGTGCTTTCCGGCTCCTTTGCCGGGTTGGAAGAAAGCGACGGCGCGTTGCGGCTGCGCTTGGCGGACGGCAGCGAACGTGTCATTCGCGCCGGGGACATATCCTAGAAAGGAATGCATCAGATGCTGCTCGCCGCCGATGTCGGGAACACCAATGTCGTCTTCGCCTTGTTCAATTACGACGAGGACGGGACGCACCATATCCGCGCGCGCTGGCGGATCGCCACTGACCCGCGCCGCACGGGCGATGAATATGCGGTATGGCTGCTGCAATTGCTCAAGATCGAAGGCGTCGATCGCACCGACATCACCCAGATCATCGTCGCCTCGGTGGTGCCGCGCGCGGATCATAACCTTACCGTGCTGTGCCAGAAATATTTCGGCCTCACGCCGCTGTTCGCAGGGCAGGGCAAGGCGGCGTGGCGGTTTGATATTGATGTCGACCAGCCATCCTCGCTCGGGGCCGACCGTGCGCTCAATATCCTTGCCGCGCATCACAAGTTTGGCGGCGATCTGATCGTCGTCGATTTCGGCACCGCCACCAAGTTCGAAGCGGTTGATTTCACCGGCGCTTACAAGGGCGGATCGATTGCGCCGGGGATCAACCTGTCATTGGATGCGCTGGTGGGCAAGACCGCGAAGCTGCCGCGCATCGCCATCCGCACCCCTTCCAGCCGCAGCGTGATCGGGCGCAACACCGAAGATCAGATGCTGATCGGTGTGTTCTGGGGCTATGTCGCGATGATGGAAGGCATGGTTGCGCGGATGCAGGCCGAAATTGGTCGCCCCGCGAAGGTTGTAGCGACCGGCGGGCTCGCCATATTGTTCGATGACGCCACAGACATTTTCGATCACGTCGATGCCGACCTGACACTGGACGGCCTCGCGATCCTTGCCCGTCAGGCCGAAACCGCCTGACGCTTCAAACAGAACCGGAAACCCATTGAAGAAAGATTTTACCCCCGAAGACGAATTGCTGTTCCTTGCGCTCGGAGGCTCGGGCGAGATTGGCATGAACGTCAATCTCTATGGCTGCCAGGGCAAGTGGATCATGGTTGATCTCGGCATGACCTTTTCCGGCACCGAATATCCCGGCGTCGATCTGGTCTTTGCCGATCTCGATTTCATCGAGGAACGCGCGAAGGATCTTATCGGCATCGTCCTCACCCACGCGCATGAGGATCATATCGGCGCAGTTCCCTATTTTGCAGGAGAACTGGGCGTGCCGCTTTACGCAACGCCCTTCACCGCCGATCTGGTGGCGCGCAAGCTGGAAGAGGCCGGGTTGCTCGGCAAGGTCGAGTTGAACATCATCGAGGAGGATCATGGCGAGATCGCGCTCGGCCCGTTCACCATCACCTACCTGCCGCTGGCGCATTCAATTGCAGAGGGCAACGCGCTGCTGATCGACACGCCGCACGGGCGCATCTTCCACACCGGCGACTGGAAGCTGGACGAAGAACCGATCATCGGCGAACCCACGACCGAGGAAGAACTGCGCGAAATCGGCGATGAAGGCGTGCTGGCGCTGGTGTGCGATTCGACCAATGTCTTCAATCCGGAGCCGTCCGGTTCCGAAGGCGCGGTGCATCGCGCACTGATGGAGGAGGTCGCGCGCCACAAGGGTAAGCGGGTGGTTGTCACAACCTTTGCCAGCAATGTCGCGCGGCTTCAGACGCTGGGCGAAGTCGCGCGTGAGACCGGGCGGCAGATCTGCGTCGCGGGCCGCTCGCTCGACCGCATCATCGAGGTCGCGCAGGATAATGGCTATCTTGAAGATTTCCCGACGCCTGTCAGTTTCGACACCGCGATGGGCCTGCCACGCGGCGAAGTGCTGATCATTGCCACCGGCGGGCAGGGCGAGCCACGCGCCGCACTGGGCCGGATGGCAGACAATAGTCACCCCATCGAACTGGCCGCAGGCGATGTCGTGCTGTTCTCCTCGCGCCAGATTCCCGGCAATGAAATTTCGATTGGCAAGATCCAGAACCAGCTGGCCGCGCGCGGTATTCAGATGGTGACCGACCGGCAGGCTTTGATCCATGTCTCGGGCCATCCCGGGCGACCCGAGCTTGAAGCGCTGTATGGATGGCTGCGCCCCGAAGTGCTGGTGCCGGTGCACGGCGAGATCCGCCACATGGCGGAACAGGCACGGGTCGGCAAGGAAAGCGGCATTCCGGCGCAGGTGGTCCAAAAAAATGGCGACATCATCCGTCTCGCTCCGGGATCGCCGGGCAAGCTGGCCGAGGTGCGCGCGGGCCGTCTGGTGCTTGATGGCGACATCATAACACCGGCCAATGGCGATTCGGTCACCATGCGCCGCCGCATCGCCGCCGAAGGCGTGCTGGTGGTGGTGCTGGCCCGCGGCACCCGTCCGCAGATCGAGGCGATCGGCCTGCCGCTGGAGGAAGATCTGCCCGATTTCCTGGAGGAAGCAGCAGGTGATGTGCTGACCGCGCTGGGCCGCCTCAAGGGCAAGGACGCGCGCGATGAAGCGGTGATCCGCGAAGCCGCTCGCCTTGCCGCGCGGCGTGCGGCGCAGCGATGGTCAGGCAAGAAGCCGCAGGTGCGAGTGGTCATGCCCGGAAGCCCTGCCTGATGCAGTTCACCTCGATTGCGGCGATCTATTTCCTGTTCTGGGTCATGAGCGCCTTCATTATGCTGCCCTTTGGCGTGCGCACCGCCGACGAGGTGGGCGCGCCCAAGGTGCCGGGGCAGGCGGACAGCGCGCCGGTCAACTTTCGCCCTGGCAAGCTGGCGTTGCGTGCGACCATCATTGCAGCAGTGTTTACCGGATTGTTCGTGGCCAATTACGAATATGGCTGGATCACCGTCGCGGATATTGACGTCCTGCCAAAACCGCCGGGCGCTCGCCCGGCATAGAGGGCTTTCATGCCGGTTGAAATCACCCGGCGACCCGGAAACCGCTCTAGGTGCGCAGGCGCTGGATCGCCTGCGCCAGCGCGACATAAAGCTTGCCCATGTCCGAACCCAGCATCGTCACGCTCAGCACGTGGCCGTCGCGGGTCGACAAGGTCGAACGCAGCATTGCCTCGAAATCGTGAATGTAGCGGGTGACATTGGACTTGAAGTCATGGTCGCTCTGATAAAGCTCGGCAATGTCGCGCGCCGTGCCATTGTCGATCAGCCGCACGGCGCGGCGGGTGAAGATCCCGCGGTCGCCCTTGAGATAGGTGTCCCACGCGGTGTCGGCGACTTCGGCCGATAGCGCACCGGTGATGTCGATCGCCGCCGAATTGAGGCTGTCGGCGATCAGCGCCATGCGCCGCGCGAAGTCGTTATTGACCTGCTCCTCCGCCAGCTCGCGCGCCCGCGAGACGCGCTGTTCGAGATTGCCGGTAAGCTCGTTGACCCGCACCATCTGGTCGCGCAACTGGATCACCACCTCGCGGCCGACCCCCGAAGCATGGGCGGCGGCTTGCTCGATCTTGCCCATGGTGGCGGCGGTTTCGTTGCGCAGCGTGCGTTCGAGCACCTGCACCGTCTCGCCGCCAAGCGCCTTGGCCAGCACGGCGGCTTTTTCGCGCACACCATTATCGAGCGTGACAAACGCCTGCGCGATGGCATTTTCCAGCGCGGCCAAAGCCGCACGCAACCGTTCCTGCGTGTCGTCTGCCAGCGTTCCGCTTTCTTCGGCCAGCTGGGCAAATCCGCCGCGCAGCCCCTGCAATCGGGCCAATGTGTCGTCGGATTGTTCGGCAAGGCGGGTGCGGAAGCCGGCAATGGCTTCGTCGGCGGCGTCGATCTCTGCGCGGGTCTTGAGAAGATAGTCGGACAGATCCCCGGCCTGTTCGCTGGTGCGTAGCATCAACTGGTTGACCTCGCCCGCCCGATTTTTGACCGATTCGAGGCTGCCGTCAGCGGCGGCGATGGCCTGTTGCAGATCATCGCGGCTCGTGCGCGCGCCTGACTGGATGATTTCAAGCAGCCGCACGCCGCTTTCGGTCAGCTGGGCAAGGCGGGCCTCGGTTTCGGCGAGACCGATGCGCTGGGCCGACAGCTTTTCGTCCAGATCATCGAAGCCGCTCGAAAGGCTGGTGCGTGCGGTATCACCGTTTTGGCTGATCTTGCCGAGCAGCGCGCCGAATGTCTCAAGCTGTGCCGCAATAGCCTCGCCATGCGCGACCAGCTTTTCAGTATCGGCAAGCTGGGCTTCGCGCCGCTGGGCAAGGGCATCGTCAAGCGCGGCGAGCCGCTGAGCCAGAACCTCGCTGGCCTGCGCCTCGCGGGTGTCGAATTCCGCCTGCCGTTGCTCGATCGCCTCGGCAAACCTGACATCGCGCTCGGCGATACGCGCATCGATCTGCCCCGCTTCCTCGGTGATGGCGGCAATCCGCTGGCGCGCGGCGGCCAGGGCGCTGGCTTCTGTCTGTTCGACCAGCCTGAGCCGGGCGGCGACTTCCTGTTCGAGCGCTTCAAGTTCGGCGCGCATCTGCTGGCGGGCGTTCTCGTCGGCTTCGCGCAGGCGTTCAGCCGCGGCGGCGATATCTGTTTCAAGCTGGCTTGTCTGTGCGCGCATGGTGCCCAGCGCGGTGGTTTCCATCGCCTCGATCCGCTCACGATATGCAGCGGTTTCACCTTGCAGACCGGCGAAGCGTTCGGCCACGAGGGTTTCGATCCGCGCAACCTGCGCCTCGAAGCTGTCCAGTGTTTCGCCAATCGTGGTGCTGAGGCCCTGCACCCGGGTTTCGCTCGTGCTGCCGAGCTGGCCCAGCCGTTGAAAGCCCTCGGTCAGGCGTTCAAGCTGGCTTTGCGCATTATGGCCCGCACCGCCGATCTGGTTGGCGACATCGCGCGCGGCATTGGCAATCACCGGCAGATCGTCGCGCAGCTGGTTCATGTTGCCCAGAGCGGTGTCGCTGGCGGTACCGATCGCCTCGACCTGCGCGCCGTTGCTGGTGATAAGCTGCTGCAATTCGGCGGCATTGGTGGAAATCCGCTCGGCCGCGATCCGGCCCAGCGCTTCAAGATCGCGCGATTGCGCGGCGAGAAACTCCCGCGCAAGGCTGAGCTCGCGGTTCACCACCTTGAGCCGCACCTCAAGCTCGGCGCTTTCCCGGCTGAGCAGGGCTGCGCTGGCAGCAAACCGGTTCGCTTCGGCGCGCGAGGACCGCATTGCCAGCAGCCACATGATTGCGATCAGCGCGACCGGCACCGACCATTGCACAATCCACCCGGCCCAGGCGGCAGGAGGCGGCCCGGCGATGAGTTCAGCACTGATTGTCCAGCCGAAAAAGCCCGTCCAGCCGGCGATTGCCAGCAGGGCGAGGGCAGGGGCAAGCCAGCCGAAACGGGACGCGGGCGGGGCGGCAGGTTCACTGTCATCCCACGCATCCTCCAGCAGCATGTCACCGCTGTCCTGGGGCGCATCGGGCATGCCCGCAGCCTCCGTCGAACCGGGTTGCGATGCGTCATCCGCGCCGCTCTTGCGCCCCAAGGCGCGTATCTGGTGCCGTTCTGCCATAGCCCCCTCATACCACAGCCGGAATCGGGATAAACCCCGCTTTAACCTTGCCGGTGTAAGTCCATCCCATGGCTTATGACAATGGAGCACTCGACGCGACACTGGCGGCAGCAGCCGGCAATGATGCCGTGCTGATGCGCGAGCTGCGCGGTGCGTTCCTGGAAAGCGCCCGCCGTCAGCTTGATCTGCTCAAGCGGGCGCGCTGCGATGGCAACTGGACCGTCGCGGCAATGCGCATCAAAGGGCTGGCAGCAAGTTTCCACGCCGACGAATTGCTGGCCGCTGCCGACCACGCGCTGAATTCTGCGCCGGGTGAACCGATGGCGATCCGTGAGATCGAGTCGGTTCTGACCCGGTTTGGCGGCACCGCGCGGATTTGATCAGGCAAACTGGCCGCTAATTCGGGCAAAGTCCGGGCACGTGGCTTGAACCGCTGCGTCGAAACCGCCAATCCCGGTGCATCAGACCCCTTGTGAAAGGCGGCCACGATGCGCACGGCCCTGGTTGCAGCCCTCAGAAGAACCGCTAGCGGTGCCTTGCGCGCCGAGCTCCCGCTTGCCGGGCGTTCGGTGCTGGCGCGGCAGGTTGAAGTGTTGCGTGCACAAGGCTGCGAGCGGATCTTGTGCCTGTGCGAGCGGGTTGATGGCGAGGTGTTGCGGGTGCAGCAGGCGGTCGAGGCCTCGGGCGGCACGTTTCAGGCCTTGCGCGGGTTCCTGCACTTGCCCGCGCTGGTGCGCGCGGAAGATGATCTGGTGATCCTTGCCGACGGCCTGCTGCCGGATCCGGGGCTTGTCCGCGCCCTGTTTGCAGATGGCGCGCAGCCGCCGCGCTTCGTTGCGTCGCTGCCGGCCGATAGTCCGCTGGTTGCGCTGCATCCGGATGATTTTGAACGTATTGATGCCGGGCATCATTGGGCCGGGTTGCTGGCGATGCGCGGCGCCCCGGTGCAGCAACTGGCCGATTTTCCGTCCGATGCCGATGCTGTCTCGCTGCTCTTGCGGCTTGCCCTGCAGGCCGGGACCCCATGCCGTGCGCTTCCAGATGAGGAGCCTTCGTCCAAGGTGTGGTTGCTGGCTGACGACCCGGCCGCGCTGGCGGTGAAGGAACAGGCATTGATCGCACGCGCGGCCGGTCCGGTGGATTGGCGCGCACCGATGATTGCGCTGGCCAACCGACTGGTCGAAAGCCTCATGCCGCGCGCTTTGCCGCAAGGAGCGCAGGCGGGGGCGGCTGCATCGATCCTGTTTCTGGCGCTGGGGGTGCTCACCGCTGCATCGGGCGCTGCGGCCGCCGGGCTGGGACTGGCCGCGTGCGGTGCCTTTGCCCTGAATATCGCCGGTGCCTTTGCCCGGCTGCGGTTGCTGCTGCTGGGTGAAGGGCCATCGCCGGTTGTTCTGGCGCGACTGGGCTGGGTGGCAGACGGGCTGGCCGCGATCGTTCTGCTATTCGCGCTTGCGCCATGGCCTGTGGTCTTGCCGCTGGCCGTGCTGGGGCCGCTCGCGATCGGGCTGGCGAGGCTGGCGGCGCAGGGCCGGCGCGGGGCGGTGGCGATCATCCTGTCCGACCGCATAGCGCTGTTGGCTGGCTTTGCGATTGCCCATCTTGCAGCTCTCCTGCCCGAGGCGCTGGCGCTGTTCTGCCTTGTTGTTCTTGCTGCTTTGCTGCTGCGCAGCGCGCCGGATTGAACTAACACGGATTTAACTATGCGCAGGCTATATGCGCATGATGGGCGAAGAAGCGATGGACTTTGCTGGCGGCGGAATGGTCGAGGCGATCCTGCGGGATGAACTCGCGCGTGAGGAGCGCGCGCTGGGTTCTGTCGTCCCTGTTTTGCGTCATTTGCTGGCAAGCGAAGGGCAGACGCTGGTGAGTGACGCCATTCTGGCGCGGGTGCGCGGGATGCTGGCGGATCTTGCGGCGCAAATGCTGGCGGTGGCCGAAGGGCGCGATGCTGCCCTGCGGATGTCGGGCGCAGGCGATACGGCCGCGCGCGATATGCTGGCCAATGCACTGGCGGGTGATCCTGCCCTGCTGTCGTTCTGCCATGCGCTTGCCACTGAAAGCCAGCTTGCCCTGCGGCTTCAACAGCGCAGCGGGATCGACCCGGTGCTGAGCCCGCTGCTGCAGGAACTGATCGCTTCGGATATGCCGGCAATCGCGGAACTGGCGATGAACACGCTCGCCGCACAATCGCGCTTCATCCAGAGCCAGCGCCGCATGGAATTGCCGCTTGGCGAACTTCCGGCAGAGCTGTTTCATGCACTCGTTGCAGGGGTTGAGCGGCAGATTGATGACGCCGCCGGGATCGCGCGTCTCCAGCAGACCTATGATGAGGGTGCGAGCCGGCTTGGCCTGCTGGCCCGGCTTGTTTCGACCATGCGGCGCGGGGCGGTGGCGGCGCTCGCGCTTGATCATGCCGGACTGGCGCTGTTCTCCAGCGCGCTCGCAGCCCTTGCCCGCCAGCCGCGCGCGGCAGCCGTGATTGCCTGCCATGAAGGCCAGGGCGCACGGCTTGCACTTGGCTTGCGCGCCGCTGGTCTGGGGCCGGAGGCGATCGAGCGCCAGTTCTTGGCTGTCCAGCCTTCCGCGCGCATCACACCGGGCATTGCCGATGTCTCGCCCGATCAGGCACGCCTGCTGCTGGCCGCGGGGCAGGCTGGATGAACAGCATGGACCGCCGCGACAGCCTGCTTGGCGCCCGCGGGTTTACCGATGCGGCCGACCGCCTGATCAGCGCGGACGAGGCGCTGGCCGAGCTGCACCAGCGCTGCGGTGGGCAGATGTCCGGCACGCTGGCGATTCCGGAATTGCTGGCACTGGTGCGGCAGGGCCGCCGCATGGGCCTCAGGATCGCGCGGGAATTCTTCGCCTTTGACGGCGAGGCCCGGATCAGCGGCTTTGCGCGGATTCACCCGCTTGCCGAGGCTGAGGGCGGCGGCTGCGAGGTGCTGGTTGAAAACTGGCAGCGCAGCGCGGCCTCGCCATCGCAGGGCCGCGAATTGGCCGAGCGGCTTGATGCGATTGACCGTGCCACCGCCGAAATCAGCGCCCGGCTAGACGCGCGCCAGCGCGTGCAGGTGCTGAGCGCGCTCGCGCCCGATGCGGCCGAACTGCAAACGGCGGCAATGATGGCGCCGGGCAAGGTATGGAGCGATCTGGTCGCGCTTTCCGGCATCTCCCATCAGCAACCGCTGCACTGGCGGCTGCTGGATGGCACGGCGTGCCAGTTTGCCGGATCGCAGCGCCACTGGCGCGTGCGGCTGATTCCGCTCGGTTCCGATCCGCAGGCCCCCACAGGGTTTGAACTGCTGTTGATCGCCGAAGAGCCGCTGGTGGCAGAGGCGGCGGGAGACGAATATGGGCAGGGTGAAGAGGCAACGCCCACGCGCCTGATCGGCACTGCGCTTGCCCCGGTCTTGCGCCAGCCGGTGGCGCGGATCATCGCCAATGCCGAAACCATCCGCGCGCGCCTTGCTGGCCCGTTGCGCGATGAATACAGCGATTACGCCGGCACCATCGCCAGCGCCGGACAACACCTTGCAGCAATGCTGGATGATCTTGCCGATCTTGAAGTGGTCGAAACGCCGGGCTTTGCAACGGTGCGCGAACAGGTCGATCTTGTAGATGCGGCGGGGCGGGCAGCGGGGATCCTTGGTGTTCGGGCGCAGAACCGCGAGATCAAGCTGATTGTCGCGGGTGAGAGCAGCGGTGCGGCGGCGATGGCCGAGTTTCGCCGGGTGCTGCAGATCCTGATCAACCTGATCGGCAATGCGATTGCCTATTCGCCGGTCGGCAGCACCGTCACAATCACCGCCGCTGCGGCGGACGAGGGCCGCGTGGCGGTCAGCGTCGCCGACGAAGGGCCGGGGGTGACGCCCGAGCAGGCACAGCGCATCTTCGAGAAATTCGAACGCTTGGGGCGCGACAATGACGGCGGGAAGGATGGAGGTTCGGGCCTGGGCCTCTATATCTCGCACCGCCTTGCCGAGGCGATGGACGGCAGCCTGACGGTGGAGAGCGCCAAGGGCGGAGGTGCGCTGTTCACGCTGGAACTGCCGGCGGCTTGAGACGCACTAGTTGCGCACGGCTTCGAACTCGGCGGGCGTGAATTCGCAGATGCATTTGGCGGCAAGCGAGGCTTTGCGAGTGTACTCAAGACGAGCACCGCTTGCGGGTCTGGCCGCTTATGGCCGGTAGCAGGTTTCCAACTCGCGCGGCTGAAGTATTTGAAGGGTCAGGCTTTGGGGGGGCAGGCCGAAAACGCTCTTGCCGGTGCTGAACGCGATCAGATCACCGCCACCATGCAGACCGGGGAAAGGCTTGACCGGGGTCTGGCTCAATACCTCGAGCGATGCCATCGCCATTATCGCGTCGCGAAAGGGCAAATCGCAGTCGAACGCGTTTCTCGCGTCCTGTCCCTGAGCCGTGCCTGCAAAAGCAAGCGAATCGAATGCAGAGACGTAGGTCGGCGTGTTCATTCCATCCTTTTGCAAAAAGGATCGCGACCGCCAGCACCATCGGCCTAGTCGCGCGGACGGCCAAGCCTGCTGGCGCCCCAAATCACAAACGCTCCCCCGACTGCGGTAAGCGCGCCGTAGAGTGCCCATTCGGAGCTTGCCAGCATGAAGGTACCGGCGGGCCAGTTGAGCAGGCCCAGCCCTTGGAGTGCCCACATGGTGCCGAACGCAATCAGCAAGCCGCCAAACGCTTTCAGCACCATCCGGAACATCGCAGCAAAGGCCTTAACGCTTGTCCAGCGGCACGTAATCGCGCTGGGTCGGGCCGGTGTAGAGCTGGCGCGGACGCCCGATCTTCTGGCCGGGATCGGAGATCATCTCGTTCCACTGCGCTACCCAGCCGACCGTGCGGGCCAGCGCGAACAGCGCGGTGAACATGGTGGTCGGGAAACCGATCGCCGACAGGATGATGCCCGAATAGAAATCGACGTTCGGGAACAGCTTCTTCTCGATGAAATAGGGATCATTGAGCGCCAGTTCTTCCAGCCGCAGCGCGGTTTCGAACAGCGGATCATCGACCTTGAGCGCATCGAACACCTCGCGCACGGTCTTCTGCATCACCGCAGCGCGCGGATCGTAGTTCTTGTAGACGCGGTGACCAAAGCCCATCAGTCGGAACGGATCATTCTTGTCCTTGGCGCGCTCGATGTAATGCGGGATCTTGTCGGGGGTGCCGATTTCACGCAGCATGTTGAGCGCGGCTTCGTTGGCTCCGCCATGCGCCGGGCCCCACAGACAGGCAATGCCCGCCGCGATGCAGGCGAACGGGTTTGCGCCCGATGAACCGGCGAGGCGCACGGTCGAGGTCGAGGCGTTCTGTTCATGGTCGGCATGGAGGATGAATATCCGGTCCATCGCCCGCTCCACCGCCGGGACCACTTCATATTCCTCGGCCGGAACGCCAAAGGTCATGCGCAGGAAATTGCCGGTGTAGGACAGACGGTTGTCCGGATACATGAAGGGCTGACCGACCGCATATTTGAACGCCATTGCCGCAATTGTCGGCATCTTGGCGATCAGCCGGTGCGAGCTGATCTTGCGGTGTTCGGGATCGGAAATGTCCGTGCTGTCGTGATAGAATGCCGACAGCGCGCCAACCACGCCGCACATGATCGCCATCGGGTGCGCATCGCGGCGGAAGCCGCGATAAAAGGTCATCAGCTGTTCGTGCAGCATGGTGTGGCGGGTGATGGTGTAGGTGAAATCGTCAAGCTCGTGGCTGCTCGGCAGTTCGCCATTGAGCAGCAGGTAGGAGACCTCCATGAAGCTCGAATGTTCGGCCAGCTGGCCGATCGGGTAACCGCGGTGCAGCAGCACGCCTTCGTCGCCATCGATATAGGTCAGCGCGCTTTCGCAAGATGCGGTCGATGTGAAACCGGGGTCGAAGGTGAAGGCACCCGTCTGCGCATAGAGCTTGCGGATGTCGACCACATCCGGGCCGGTGCTGCCTTCGAGCACGGGATACTGATACGAATTTCCGCCCAGATCGAGTTTCGCCGACTTGTCTGCCAAGGTCTGTCTCCTGTCCAATTACCCTGCCTGATCCTGCTCTTGGGCAGCTTGTGCCTCGAGCCGGGCCAGAGCTTCATCCCGTCCCAGAAGGACCAGAACATCGAAAATACCGGGTGAGGTGGTCGTCCCGGTCAGCGCCGCGCGCATCGGCTGCGCCAGCTTGCCGAGGCCCAATCCCAGATCCTCTGCCAGCGACTTCGTAGTGGCTTCGAGCGCTTCGCTTGTCCAGTCGTTTTCGGCACCCAGCCGGTCGCAAATTTTGCGCAAGGTGGTGCGTGCATCGCCATCGAGCAGCTGGGCGGCCTTCTCGGTCATTTCCAGCGGACGTTTTGCGAAAAGGAAGGTAGCGCCTTCAGTCACTTCGTTAAGGTTCTTTGCACGCACTTTAAGTACCGGCATGGCCCGCGCCAGCAAGCCTTCGTCGGCCGCATCGCCGATCCGCGCAGCCACCAGCGCCGCAAGCCGCGTATCGTCGGCCTCGCGCAGGTAATGGCCGTTGAGGTTCTCGAGCTTTTTCATGTCGAAGCGCGACGGGCTTTTGCCCACGCCATCAAGATCGAACAGCTCGACCGCCTCGGCGCGGGTGATTTCCTCACGGTCGCCGTGGCCCCAGCCCAGTCGCAGCAGGTAGTTGAACAGCGCTTCGGGCAGGATGCCGAATTCGTCGCGATAGGCCTCGACCCCCAACGCGCCGTGGCGCTTGGAAAGCTTCGCCCCGTCCGAGCCGTGGATCAGCGGAGTATGGGCATAGACCGGATCGGGCCACCCGGCCTCTCCGGTGTCCTTGGCGATTGCGTTCATAGCGCGGATGATCGGCAGTTGGCGAAAGGCGTTATTGAGGTGATCATCGCCGCGGATCACATGGGTCACGCCCATATCGTGATCGTCCACCACCACCGCGAGCATATAAGTCGGCGTGCCATCGGCGCGCAGGATGATGTAATCGTCGATTTCCTCATTCCTGACCGTAACGGTGCCCTGCACCCGGTCATGGATGGTGATTTCGCCTTCGTTCGGTGTCTTGAGGCGGATGGTGAAGGGCGCGCCTTCGGGTGCTTCGGAAGGATCGCGGTCGCGCCAGCGCCCGTCGTAACGCAAGGGCTTCTTGAGTGCGCGCTGTTCCGCACGCATGGATTCCAGTTCCTCGGTGGTGGCAAAGCACTTGTAGGCATGGCCCGCATCGAGCAGCTGCCAAGCCACCTCGGCATGGCGTTCCGCCCGGTCGGACTGGAACAGCGGCGGCGCATCGTAATCCAGCCCGAGCCAGTCCAGCCCTTCGATGATCGCGTCAATCGCCTCCTGGGTGGAACGCTTGCGGTCAGTATCCTCGATCCTGAGCAACGTGCGACCGCCATGGTGACGGGCATAAAGCCAGTTGAACAACGCGGTCCGCGCCCCGCCGATATGCAGAAAGCCGGTGGGCGACGGGGCGAAACGGGTGACCACCTGTCTGGTGTCCTGATCACCGGTCACGCTGCTTTCGCTTGCCATGGCGTATCATTTCCTGTTCACTTTGAGCGGCTTGGGCGCTGACTTGATTTGGGCCTGGCCGGTCGGGGGACGAGCCGATGCGCGATGTGCCGATCATTCCAATGGGAGACGATCCCGGCAGCATGCCTGCCGCAAGCGTCGTATCGGCGCGGCCTTGGCAAAGCGGGGGCGGAATGTCCAGCGCTGGCAAGGGCGTATCGGGCAGGTTTGCCGACACGGCGGAGCGCTTTCTCGCCGACGCCGGGTTCGATCGCGGGCCGTGGCTGGCTGTGCTGTTCATGGCCGGTATCATGGTCTGGTTCATGCTGCCGGGGATGTGGCACTGGCTGGCGGCAATGGCCGCAGGGGGTGTTCTGGCGGCGGCGGGGCTGGCATTATGGCCGCCGGGGGGGGCCGGTGATGAGACGCGTGTCCGGCTCCGCCTTGCGATGATTGCCGCAGGGCTGGTGTTCGCCGCCGGGGTTGCGGTGATCTGGCTACGATCGGAGGTCGTCGGTGCCGAACCGATCGCTCACCCTCAGGTCGCGCTGCTGGTCGGCCATGTGCTCGAACGCGAGGACCAGCCCGCCGAGGGCCGAACCCGGCTGACGCTGGCCGTGCGCGGTGTCGACAATCCTGAAGCCATAAAGGTGCGGATCAATGTGCCGTTGGAAGCGCTTGCCGGGGCTGAAGGGGTGCTGGCCGAGGGCAAGGTGGCCGAGGGCGCAGTGGTGCGGCTGCGTGCGCGGCTGATGCCGCCTGCCAGCCCGATGTTGCCGGGTGCCTACAACTTCGCGCGCGCAGCATGGTTCAAGGGGCTGGCTGCAACAGGTAGCGTCGTCGGCCCGGTTGAACTTGTCCGCGCGGCACCGACAAGCGGCGGGATCGCGACAATCCAGCGGGCCTTGTCGGCCCATGTCCGCGCGCGGGTCGATGGCTCGGCGGGTACCATCGCCGCCGCCTTTGCCAGCGGTGATCGCGGCGGCATTGCCCGCGCCGATGAAGAGGCGATGCGCGATGCGGGGCTTACCCATCTTCTGTCGATCAGCGGGCTGCATGTCAGCGCGGTGATTGCGGCGGCCTATCTTGCGGTTCTGAAGTCGCTCGCCCTGTGGCCAGCACTGGCGCTGCGGGTGCGATTGCCGGTCATGGCGGCGGCAGGCGGGGCTTTGGCGGGGGTTGGGTACACTCTGCTGACCGGGGCCGAGGTGCCGACCGTGCGAAGCTGCGTTGCCGCCATGCTGGTGCTGATCGCGCTGGCGCTGGGACGTGACGCCCTGTCTCTGCGGATGGTGGCTGTAGCGGCGGGGTTCGTGCTGCTGCTATGGCCGGAGAGCGCGATTGGCCCGAGTTTCCAGATGAGTTTCAGCGCGGTGCTGGCGATCATTGCGCTTTCCACCAGCGCACCGGTGCGGGCATTTCTGGCGGCCCGCGAGGAAGCGTGGTGGACGCGGTTCGGGCGGCGGGTGGTGATGTTGTTTGTCACCGGTATGGTGATCGAACTGGCATTGATGCCGGTGGTGCTGTTCCATTTCCATCGTGCCGGGCTTTACGGTGCATTTGCCAATGTGATCGCGATCCCGCTGGTTACCTTTGTCTCGATGCCGCTGATTGCCCTGGGCTTGCTGTTCGACCTTGTCGGAGCGGGCGCGCCGGTCTGGTGGCTGGTGGAGCGATCGCTCGATCTGCTGCTGGGGATCGCGCATTTCACCGCGAGCCAGCCAGGCGCGGTGAAGCTGATGCCGCAAATCGGCGATGTGGCGATCGCGCTGTTCGCGTCGGGCGGCTTGTGGCTGGCGCTGTGGAGTGGGCGGGCGCGCTTGTTGGGACTGGTGCCGGTGATTGTCGCAAGCCTGATTACGGTTCTGACTCCGGTACCCGATCTGCTGGTGTCGGGCGACGGGCGACAAGTGGGCGTCACCATAACCGCAGCCGACGGCACGCGGCGGTTGCTGTCTTTGCGGGACAGCCGATCATCCTATGCGCGCGACAATCTCATTGAGCTGGCGGGGGTAAAGGGCGATCCGGTGCCGCTTGCAAAGTGGCCCGGCGCCCGCTGTTCCAGCGTTTTTTGCACGCTGGTGATCAATCGGGGCGGACGCGACTGGGCGATCCTGATGGCGCGCAGCCGTGATCGGGTGGAAGAACGCGCACTTGCGAGCGCCTGCGCCGAGGCCGATATCGTGATTGCCGACCGTTACCTGCCACGTTCGTGCCGCCCGCGCTGGCTGAAGGCCGACCGGCGGTTACTGACCGCCACCGGAGGGCTATCGATCGACCTTGATCGTCGGACTGTCACCACCGTGGCCCAGCGTGAAGGCGGGCATGGCTGGTGGCGCGGGGACGGTTAGCGCCGTCCGCCCCGCGCGCCGCCTGCGCGATCAATGATAGCGCCGCAGCAATCCGGCGAGCTTTCCCTGCACCTTGACTTCATCGGGCCGGTAGACCTGCGGTTCGTAGGCGCCGTTGGCCGGATCGAGCCGGACCATCCCGCTTTCCTTGCGCAGATATTTGAGTGTCGCTTCCTCTCCCCGCACCAGCGCCACCACAATCTCGCCGTCGCGGGCGGTTTCGGTGCGCCGGACGAGCGCGAAATCGCCATCGAAAATGCCGGCTTCGATCATCGAATCCCCGGACACTTCAAGTGCGTAATGCTCGCCGGGGCCAAGCAGGGCCGCCGGAACGGGCAGGGTGCTCTGGCCTTCAAGCGCCTCGATCGGGGCGCCGGCGGCGATCCGGCCGTGGAGCGGCAGTTCGATCACGTCATTGGCCGGTTCGGGCGCGGTGCGCGCCTGCGCGAGCGGCACGACATTACCCGCACCTGCACTGGATGAGCGGGCAGCCGGGGTGGTATCGCCGGGCTGGCGGATCACTTCGAGCGCGCGCGCGCGGTTGGGCAGGCGGCGCAGGAACCCGCGTTCCTCCAGCGCAGAGATCAAGCGGTGCACGCCCGATTTGCTCTTCAGGTCGAGCGCTTCCTTCATTTCTTCGAAACTGGGCGAGATGCCGGTTTCTTCCAGCCGCTGCTGGATGAAACGGATCAGTTCGTGCTGCTTTGCCGTCAGCATTGATCAAGTCTCCTTTGGTCGCATCAACACCCGCCCGCGCGGGCAAAGCGTGCCAATTTCCTGTGTGCGCCAACAGCCACCTGCCCGGAGGGCAACAGGAGCGTCAGGCGCAGGCCCCGCCCACCGATAAGGTGAACGAACAAGGAACAATTAGGCAACCATTAAGCACAAGTCAAGCGCCACGCGCCGCAAACCCGCGCAATTCAGCCGTTCTGGAGCGGGAACACCCGCAAGGCCTCGCCAAGCGATGCTGCCGGGGCTCCCGCGGGGCGGTCGATCAGACAATTGGCGAGGGCGAGCGCGGTCAGGGCGCTCGAATCCTGCGAACCGGCGAGGCGCACGCCTTGCCCGTCGCTCACCGCACGCAGGAACTCGCGGCGCTTGCCCACGGCGGGCAAGGGTTGCGCCGCTGGCAGGGTGATGCTGCGCGGAAGCGGATCGGGACTGCCCATCGCCGCGCGCACCAGCGGCAGGGCGAACAGGAAGGCGGTGACAAAACTCGATACCGGATTGCCCGGCAGGCCCAGCACAACCTGCGCGCCGCGCGTTGCCACCAGCAACGGCTTGCCCGGCTTGATTGCGACCTTCCAGAAGGCCGTCTGCGCGCCCCACTGGCCGAGCGCGGGCTTGATGAGGTCGTGATCGCCCACCGATGCTCCGCCCGATGTGATCAGGATATCCGCGTTTTCGGCCTGGGCCAGCGCGGCGGCAAGTGCAGCCATATCGTCACCAATGGGGCCGAGCCGGAGCACCTCGCAGCCCACTGGCGCCAGCATTGCAGCGATCATCGCGCCGTTGCTGGCGGGGATCTGGTGAGGGGCGCAATTGGCCGGATCGGGGGCGAGTTCGTCGCCGCTGTCCATCACCGCAACCCGCACCGGGCGCGCAGCGGCAAGTTGCCGATGCCCTGCGGCAAGCGCGAGGGCAATATGCCCTGCGGTCATCCGTGTGCCACGTGCTAGCACCACATCACTGGCCCGAAAATCGAACCCGCGCCGCCGGATATGCCGCCCGTGATCCGGGATGGCACTGGCTGTGACACGTCCATCAGCCATTGCGGCGTCTTCCTGCAACAGCACGCAGGTCGCGCCGTCGGGCACCACCGCGCCGGTCGATATCCGCACGCATTGTCCCGCTGTCAGCGCGTTGCCAAACGGTGATCCGGCGCGGCTCTCGCCGACCAGCGCCCATGGCCCGTTTCCGGGAGCAAGCGCATAGCCATCCATGGCAGAAAGATCGGCCGGAGGCTGGGTCCGGGCGGCGCGCACATCCTCGGCGGGGTAGCGGCCCAGCATGGCCTCAACCGGGACATTTTCGAGCGGCAGCACCGGGGCCAGCGCCAGCAGCCGGGCTTGCGCTTCCTCCAGGCCAAGCAGCGCGCTCAAACCGCGCTTGCCTTCCAGTCGCCCGACTTGCCGCCGGTCTTTTCGATCAGGCGCACTTCGGAAATGACCATGCCCTTGTCGATCACCTTGGCCATGTCGTAAATCGTCAGGAGTGCGATCGAAGCGGCTGTCATCGCTTCCATTTCCACGCCTGTCCGCCCTGTCAAAGAGGCGGTGGCCGTGGCCCGGATCGCTCCGGCCCCGTCGGCATCTTCATAGGTGAAATCCACGTTCACCGCCTCAAGGCCGAGCGGATGGCATAGCGGGATCAATTCGCCAGTGCGTTTGGCCGCCATGATCCCGGCGATACGCGCAGTGCCCAGCACATCACCCTTGGGCGCATTGCCAGCCCGGATCGCGGCGAGTGCCTCTGCCGACATGGAGATGATCCCCGATGCGACCGCGCGGCGCCGGGTCGCTGGCTTGCCGCCGACATCGACCATGCGCGCTGCACCATCATCATCGAGATGGGTCAATCGGGGATCGGTTTCGTTCATGTTGAAGCCCGCGATGCTTTCCGAAGCGGCGTGTAGGAGACACATGAGACACTGTTCAGGGCAAGAAATCCCGCCCGGTCGCCATCGGGTACGAGGCGAGCAGGCGGCAAGGGAATGAACATGGTCATGCGCCCGGTCTTGCCCGATTTTGCCGCTGTAGGACAGCCAGCGATTTGATCAGGATTGGCCTTCGAGCAGGGCGCGGGTGGCTGCCGCGATATCGGGCTGGCGCATCAGGCTTTCCCCGACAAGGAAAGTGTGCACGCCCGAGGCGGCAAGACGGGTGATGTCGGCATGGCTGTTGATGCCGCTTTCGCCCACCAGCAGCGTGCCTTCGGGTGCGAGCGGCGCGAGCCGTTCGGTGACGCAAAGCGACGTGGTGAAGGTTTTGAGATCGCGGTTGTTGACCCCGATCAGGCGGGATTTGAGCAACCGTGCAGCGCGCTCCATTTCAGCCTCGTCATGCACTTCGACCAGCACGTCCATGCCGCATTCGGTCGCCGCCACCTCGATCTCGGCCATCAGCGTGTCATCCAGCGCGGCGACAATGATCAGGATCGCATCGGCCCCGATGGCCCGCGCTTCGAGGCATTGCCACGGATCGACCATGAAATCCTTGCGCAGCACCGGGAGGGCGCAGGCGGCGCGGGCCTGTATCAGGCAATCCTCGTGTCCCTGAAAATAGGGCGCATCGGTCAGCACCGAAAGGCACGTCGCGCCGCCCTGTTCATAGGCTGCGGCGTGTTCGGCGGGGCGGAAATCGTTGCGGATCAGACCTTTGGAAGGGCTCGCCTTCTTGATCTCGGCAATCAGCGCATAGCCTGAAGCGGCGCGGGCGCGCAGGGCGGCCTCGAACCTGCGCGGCGGTGTCTGGACGCGCGCGGCGGCGGCCAGTTGCTGTTCGCTGATCGCCAGCTTGCGGGCGGCGACAATTTCGCGCTTGGCGGCGCAGATTTCTTCAAGCTTGTTCATCGTCTCACTTCGTTGGCGATTTAACGGGCCAGCGCATTAACGGGCCAGCTCAATCCATTGTTCGAGCAGCGCCAATGCACGCCCGGAATCGAGCGCCTCTGCCGCCATGCCAGCGCGATTCTGCCAATCGCTCCCGCGGTCCGCGACCAGCAGCGCGCCCGCCGCGTTGAACAGAACTGCATCGCGATAGGGACCGGGCGCGCCCATCAGCAGCGCCTTGAGCGCGGCAGCATTGTGCTGCGCGTCATCGCCGCGGATCGCCTCGATCGGCGCGTGCGGCAGGCCCGCTGCGCTGGCATCGACCCGCTCCATCGCAAAGCTCGTGCCGGTCACCACCGCGACTTCGTTGCCGCCCGCAAGGCTCAACTCGTCCAGCCCTTCATCGCCCGATACAATCAGCGACCGGCCAGTGCCAAGCCGCGCCAGCGCGCCAGCATAGATCGGAACATAGGCGGGCCGGGCAATGCCGATCAGCTGGCTTTTGACCTTGGCCGGATTGGACAGCGGCCCCATCAGGTTAAAGATCGTGCGCTTGCCGATCTTCTGGCGGATGGGCTGGATGCGCGCCATCGCCGGGTGGTGGTTCCTGGCGAACAGGAAACAGATGCCGATTTCGGCGAGGGTTCTTTCCGCAGTGCGCCCGGCGGCGTCCATATCAAGGCCCAAGGCTTCGAGCGTGTCCGCCGCTCCTGCCTTTGATGATGCCGCACGGTTGCCATGCTTGGCGACCGGCACGCCGCAGGCCGCGACCACAAGGCTGACGGCGGTGGAGACATTGAGCGTATGGTGTCCGTCGCCCCCTGTGCCGCAAACGTCGATCGCGTTTTCGGGTGCGGTAATCGGAATCAGCCGCGCCCTGAGGGCCCGCGCAGCACCGGCGATTTCATCAGCCGTCTCGCCGCGTTCGGACAGTGCGATAAGGAAGGTTTCGATGTCGGATTCTGAGGGCGCCCCATCAAGCAGCAGGCCAAACGCGGTTTCGGCCTCAGCCTCGCTCAGCGGCGTGGAAAGGTCAGGGAGCGTGCTCATGCGCCGAGCCTTGCGGGCAGCTTTGGTTCGATCCCGCAAACGCGCAGGAAATTGGCCAGCAGCGCGTGGCCATGTTCGGTGGCGATGCTTTCGGGATGGAACTGCACGCTGTGGATCGGCCGGCTTTCATGCCGGAAGCCCATCACGCTGGCCTGGCCCGCGCCCGGCGTTTGCGCATGGGCATTGGCGATCAGCACGTCCGGCATGTCGACCACTTCAAGGCTGTGATAGCGCGTGGCGATGAAGGGCGAGGGCAGCCCGGCAAACACTCCGGTCCCGTCATGCGTGACTGGAGAGGTCTTGCCATGCATCAACCCGCCGCGCACCACGCGCCCGCCGAAATGCTGGCCGATCGCCTGATGGCCCAGACACACGCCCATCAAGGGCTTGCCCGCATCCGCGCAGGCGGCGACCAGATCAAGGCTGATCCCGGCCTCGTTGGGGGTGCAGGGGCCGGGCGAGATCAGGAAGCCCGCGGCATTCGTCCGCAGCGCCTCGGCAGCGGTAAGCGCGTCGTTGCGCTCCACGCGCACCTCCGCCCCCAGTTCCATCAGGTAATGGACGAGGTTGAAGGTGAAGCTGTCGTAATTGTCGATGACAAGGATCGTGCCGGAAGGTGTCATTGGGCGGCTCCTTCGCGTTTTGTCACCACGATGATCGGGCCCACGCGGCCGCCATCCATGCGGCCGCCTTGCTGTTCGTTGGCAGGATCCCACAACGCGGACACCTGCCCATCGAGATAGAGCGCATTGCTCACCTTCAATTCGTCACGGAAATAGCGCGCCAGCTGTCCGAAGCTGAGCGGTGCATCGGCGATGACGAAGTGGGCGCGGCCTGTCTGGTCCACGCCCACGCCATTGCGGATGGCGCGCGAAGGGCCATTCTCCTGAATGGCAGGGTGCAACTTGCCATCCACCACCAGCATCGGGCCGGACTGGGTGCCGAACTGCGGGCGGTCGCTGACTGTGGCAAAGAAGGCATCGCTCGCCAGCACCCGCCACGTGCCGCCGGTGCCGAAGAACACCCCGTTGGGCTTCATGTAGAAATTGCCGTCACCGTCGCTGCGGTTCAGCTCGGACAGACGCTCGCCATTTTCGACGTAATATCCGATCGCCTTCAGGTCATCGCCATAGATCCCGCCGTTGATGGCAAAGGCGATGGTGGCGGCATCGGCGCTGGCGGCAAAGGCGGCAAGCGAACCAAAAGGCTGCCCGCCAGCAGGCGCGTTTGCCATGGCGATGCGGTGCGTGGCCGGATCGGCGATGCAATGGGTGATCGGCACTTCCTCGAACACAGCACTGCGGCAGGCGGAATCCACCGCCGCGACGCTGGGCGTGGGCGTGGGCGTGGGCGCAGGAGGAACGATTTCCTCCGGCGGCGTCGATCCATCAAGATGCGCCCGCACCACTGGTTCGCCCGCGGGCGGATCGGAACAGGCGGCAAGAGCGAGCAGCAAGCTTGCGGCAAGGGCAGCGGCGCGGATCATTGCCCATACCCCGGTTCTCCCGCCACGCGGACTGCCTCGCGGGCGGCGGCGATCAGGGCGCCGGCCTTGGCGCGGCATTCGGCAAGTTCGTAATCGGGTTCTGAATCGGCAACGATCCCTGCGCCTGCCTGCACGTGCATCACCCCGTCCTTGACCACGGCAGTGCGCAGCACGATGCACGAATCAAGGCTGCCGTCGGGCGCGAAATAGCCGACCCCGCCAGCATAGGCCCCGCGCGTTTCCGGCTCCAGTTCGGCGATGATCTCGCACGCCCGGATTTTCGGGGCGCCTGACACAGTGCCCGCTGGAAAACCTGCAAACAACGCGTCCAATGCGTCCTTATCGGACGCAAGCTTGCCCACCACATTGCTGACGATATGCATGACATGGCTATAGCGTTCGACCGTGAAGCTGTCGGTGACAGTAACGCTGCCTGTCGCCGCCACCCGGCCCACATCATTGCGCCCCAGATCCAGCAGCATCAGATGTTCGGAGCGTTCCTTGGGATCGGCCAGCAGGCTGGCTTCGTTGGCGATGTCTTCCTCGCGCGTGGCCCCGCGAGGCCGGGTGCCGGCAATCGGACGGATGGTGACCTCATCGTCGCGCACCCGCACCAGAATTTCGGGACTGGACCCCACCAGCGCAAAGCCGGGCAGGTCGAGGAAATAGAGAAACGGCGAAGGATTTACCCGGCGCAGGGCGCGGTACAGCGCCAGCGGCGGCAGCGGGAAGGGGCAGGTAAAGCGCTGGGCGAGCACGACCTGAAAAATGTCGCCTGCGAGGATGTAGTCCTTCGCCCGCAACGCCATGGCCTTGTAATCATCGGGTGCGATTACCGGTGCAAGGTCGGGCAGCGCATCGGGCAGGGCAGGCTGCTCCGCCTGCGGAGCTGCCTGGGCAAGCTGGCTCAGCACGGCATCGATCCGTTCGCCGGCATGTTCAACCGCAGCTTGCGGATTGTCCGCCTGCCAGATCGGTGCAACGGCATAAAGCGCGTCGGTCAGCCCATCGAAAACAAGGATCACCCCTGGCCGCACGAACAGCAGATCAGGCAGGGCAAGCGGGCTGTCGGCGGCGCGTGGCAGGCGCTCGACCAGGCCAATCGTCTCATAGCCGAGATAGCCGACCAGACAGGCGAGGGCAGGGGGCAGGCCTTCGGGCAGGGGATCGACCCGGCAGGTCGCGGCCAGCGCACGCAATTCAGCCAGCGCATCGCCGCTGCACGGCTCAAAGGCCTCGCGGTCGCGGCGCCAGTCTCGGTTGATTTCGGCGGTGGTGCCGCTGGCCCGGAACACCAGATCGGGATCGAGGCCCAGCAGGCTGTAACGTCCGCGCACCTCGCCGCCCTCGACCGATTCGAGCAGGAAATCGCCGCGCCCGGGCACAATCAACCGCCGCGCCGCGCCGACCGGCGTGTCGCTGTCGGCGATGATCCGCCGCCACACCAGCGCCGGGCCGCCCAGCGCCAGCGCTGCGGCGGCAGCAGCTGCGTTTTCGGGCAGACCGGTCGAATTGGGATCGGATCGGGTGGTCACGAAGCGGCTGTGCCTGCGCTCATTGTTCGCCGGTCAGCTGCTTGCGCACCGCCGCGATGGCCGCCTCGTTGCGCGTCGTGCCCAGCTCTGCACGCATCGCTGCCTGCGCCTGACTGCGATATTCCTCTGTCAGGGTGGGCGCGAGCTGGCGGCGGGTCTGTTCCAGCAGACCCGGTTCGCCGTCGACCGGATCGGTGGTGATTTCATCAAGGCTGATAATATACCAGCCCAGATCGCGCGGAGCCTCCAGCACCTTGATCGATCCTTCGGCCATGGAGAACATCAGCACCAGCGGCGGCGGGAGATTGCCCTGCCGCTGGGCTAGCAATTCACGGCGTTTCAGATCGATCGGCTCACGCTCGAAACCGGACTTTTCCTCGGCGGCGATGGCCGCGGAAAGGGCCATGTCGCCTCGTGCCTTTTCGATGATCCGGTCGGCTGCCGCGCGGGCGGCTTTTGCGCCTTGCGCCCGGCTCCACGCTGCCTCGGCCTGCTGTTTGATCTCGTCCAGCGGCGGGGCGGCGGCTTCCTCGATTCGTGCGACTTCGAAAACCACGAATTGCTGCCCGGGCACGACCTCGGCCAGTTGCGGTTCGCTTTCATCCATCTGGAATGCGGTTGAAAGCACCGGCACCAGTTGCGGTACGATCTGCACATCAGCCCGCCCGAAGGCCTGCCCGCTGGCAAGCAGGGCGGGCGTGGTCTCGATGGTGAGGTCATAGGCCTTGGCCACTTCGGCCAGCGCCGTGCCGCCGTCGATCTCGGCCTCGATCTCCGCCGTCAGGTCGGCCACGGCAGCGCCGCGCTTTTCAGTGGCAAGCTGCTCGGTGATTTCGGGGCTGGCCTGGGCAAGGGTGCGCGCCGGGATGCGCTCGATTTCATCGACCCGCGCGACATACCACCCAAGCGTGCCCTGCGCCGGTTCGACCGCCGTGCCGCGCTCGGCCTTGAAGACATTTTCCGCAAAGGCGAAGCTGGTCGCATTGGCGAGCGTTTCGCGATCGCGCAGCTCGGCGCTCGATGAATTGAAGCCCGCCTCGAGCGCCGCCGCCTCAAGCGAGGTTCCCGCGCGGATCCGCGCTGCCAAAGCCTTGGCGGCATCCTCGGTCGGAACGACAAAGGACGTCACCGCGCGGCGCTCGATTGCCTTGTATTGGTCGGCATCACGCTTGTACCGCGCCGCGATTTCCGCTTCGCTTGGCGTGGCGGACACTTCGAGCGTGTCGGCACCAAATACGGCAAAGCGCAAGGTGCGGCGTTCGGGGCGGATGAACTGGGTGCGGTTTTCGCCATACCATTGGGTCAGCTGGGCCTCGCTCGGCCCGCTTTCCGGCGCAAAGATGCTGCTTGGCACCAGCGCGATTTCCCCGCGCCGCCGTTCCAGCACCAGCGCGGCATATTGCCGGGCGATCCTCTCGGGCATCTGCGGTGCGACCACGGCGGGCTTCAGCAATTGCTGTTCGAGCAGGCCGTCCTTCAGATCGCGGCGGAACACCGCATCGCTCAGCCCGGCCTGGCGCAGCGCGGCAAGGTAGCTGTCCTCGTCAAATTCGCCGGTCAGCCCGCGGAACGCTTCGATCTTGAGGATTTCGCTGTTGACCAGATTCTGGCCCGCCCTGAGGTCGTATTTCTCGGCATAATTGCCCACCGCATAGCGATTGATCAGCTGGCGCAGCACTTCGTCCAGCCCGCCTTCGGTGACGAATTCGGGCATGGTCAGGGTCGGGTTCTGGCGCCGCATCTGATCAAGCCCGGTGGTGGCTGCGGTGACCAGTTCGGAATTGGCGACAGGTTCGCCGCCGACCACAGCCACCCGGTCGCCGCCCGACACCCCGCCGAACGTCGACCCGGTGATATCCGCCGCTGCAAAAGCGAGCGCGATCAGCACCAGAAAACCGATGAAGATCGGCAGACCGATCTTCGACTGGAAAAAGCGACGGAAAAAGGACAGCATTGCGGTTAAGACCCTACCGGTAAGTATTGGCTGCCGGCGGGCAAGGCGGGGTCCCCCGTCTGCCGCAAGCGAAATGGCGCAAGCGAAATAGCGCGAGCGCGCTTTATCCACCCTGAGACCGCGCGGCAACAGGTCTCCCGGCCTTTTGTTCAACCGGCGCCTTTTGTGCAACCGGCGTGTTTTGTTGATCGGGCCTTTTGACTGCGGGGTCTACCTCGGCTAGCGGACGCTCCCCCAAGGGCGTAATGTCTATGGGAATCGCTATTCCCTCTCCAAAGGTCCAGGACAAACCCATGACACGCCGACCTTACATCGTCGGAAACTGGAAGATGCACGGCACCCGCGCGATGCTGTCCGAAGCGCGCGCCATTGATCGCGCAGCCCAGCGGCACATGAAGGTGGAGGTTGCGCTGGCGCCGCCCTTCACGCTGATCCACCCGATCCACCGCGAGGCCGAGCAGATCTCGGTCGGCGCGCAGGATTGCCACCATGCCGATGGCGGTGCGCATACCGGCGACATATCGGCAGCGATGGTCGCCGATGCCGGGGCCAAGTTCGTGATCCTCGGCCACTCCGAACGGCGGCAGGATCATGCCGAGGACGACGCGCTGGTGCGCGCCAAGGCCGGGGCGGCGCTGGCGGCGGGCCTGAGAATCATCATGTGTTGCGGCGAAAGCGCCAAGACCCGCGAATCGGGCCGTGCGGTCGCCTTTGTCAAAACACAGCTCAAGGCCTCGCTCCCGTCGCCGGACGATGTGCCGGCCGACCTCGCCGAGCGCATCACGGTGGCCTATGAACCGATCTGGGCGATCGGCACGGGCAATGCCGCCACCACCGATGACATCGCCGAGATGCATGATGCGATCCGGCACCTGCTAGTCGAGCTTTACGGCGAGGAACAGGGCGGCGCGGTGCGCATCCTGTATGGCGGCTCGGTCAAGGCCGAGAACGCTGCCGAAATCTTCGCCGTGCCCGAAGTGGGCGGGGCGCTGGTGGGCGGGGCAAGCCTGACGGCCGACAGCTTCATGGGCATTGCGCTGGCGGCGGGCGAGCCGACGGATCATTGATCGCAGCAACGGGCCTGTGCCGGCCACCCTTGCCGAGACCGCGCGCGTTGCCTACATGGCGCGCAGATT
This sequence comes from Erythrobacter sanguineus, assembly GCF_900143235.1. GTDB lineage: Bacteria > Pseudomonadota > Alphaproteobacteria > Sphingomonadales > Sphingomonadaceae > Erythrobacter > Erythrobacter sanguineus. The sequence goes on from NZ_FRDF01000005.1 coordinate 95,733, forward strand.
GCCACACCGGGCGCAACGCCCTTTGACGAGTTTTGTCCATGTCCCTGTTTATCTTCCTCACCGTGATTCAGGCTGTGGTGGCCGCAGCGCTGGTCGGCGTGGTGCTGATGCAGCGCTCCGAAGGCGGGGGACTGGGCATTGGCGGAAACCCGTCCGGCGGGATCGGTGCGCGTGGGGCTGCAGATTTCCTGACCCGGTCGACCAAGTGGCTGGCCGTGGCGTTCGTGGTGCTGTCGATCGTGCTGGCCGCGCTCGCCGTGCGTGAGAGCAGCCTTGGCACCGTAAGCTCGACGCTTGATCGCGCTGCACCGGCCGCTGCACCCGATCTGCTGGCCGATTCGGCGGATACCCCGGCAAATGCTCCCGCTGAAACGGCACCGGCCGCTCCGGCCAAAGACCCGCTCGCTGAATAAGCGCGGCGCGTGCGCCGTCTGGCGTTTTTTGCCAGACCTCAGGCGGGATGCATCATCATGTTGATGGGGTGTTCAATCCGCGATCTTTCCAAGCCAGCGGCGGCGACCATGATCCGTGCTGCGGATCTTGCGCGCTTTTCCCATGCATGACCTGGATTCTTCCTGGCTGATCTCGTTTTTTTCCAAAAGCACGATCTTGGCTGCTGGAAGCGACATGGTGTCCGCCGTGTCCACCCTGATTACCGTTCAGAATGCGGCCTTCGGACGACACGCCTGTGGATGGCCGCGCACAAGTGCCGCAATTCGCTTGCCCCGAATCCCTCTCGCTGCTTAAGGCCCGTCTCCCATGGCGCGGTACATTTTCATCACCGGCGGCGTGGTCTCCTCGCTCGGCAAAGGTCTCATGGCTGCCTCACTGGCGGCCCTCCTGCAGGCGCGTGGCTACAAGGTCCGCATCCGCAAGTTCGATCCCTATCTCAACGTCGATCCGGGCACGATGAGCCCCTATCAGCACGGCGAGGTCTATGTCACCGATGACGGGGCAGAGACCGATCTCGATCTCGGGCATTACGAACGTTTCACCGGCGTTTCCGCGCGGCAGAGCGACAATATCACCAGCGGGCGGGTTTACCGCGACATCATCGCCAAGGAACGCCGCGGCGATTATCTGGGCGCGACAGTGCAGGTGATCCCGCACGTGACCGACGCGATCAAGGCGTTTGCGCTCGCCGATCAGGGCGATCACGATTTCATCCTGTGCGAGATCGGCGGGACGGTGGGCGACATCGAATCGCTGCCCTTCATGGAAGCAATCCGCCAGCTCCGGAACGAACTCGAACCGCTCCAGACCCTTTCGGTTCATGTGACGCTGGTGCCCTATATCAAGGCGGCGGGCGAGCTGAAGACCAAGCCGACCCAGCATTCGGTGCGCGAACTCGCCAGCCTCGGGATCAAGCCCGACTTGCTGCTGTGCCGTGCGGAACATCCGATCCCCGACAGCGAGCGTCAGAAAATCGCGAATTTCTGCAACGTGCGCAAAGAGGCGGTGATCCCGGCGCTGGATGCGCCGTCGATCTATTCGGTGCCGCTGCAATATCATGCCGAAGGGCTGGATGCCGAAGTCCTGCGCGGTTTCGGCATTACCGATGCGCCTGCCCCTGACCTGACGGCGTGGAATGATGTAACCGACCGCTATTTCAACCCCGAAGGCGAGGTCACCATAGCTGTCGTCGGCAAATATGTTGGGCTGCCTGATGCCTACAAGAGCCTGAACGAAGCGCTGGTGCATGGCGGCCTTGCCAACCGGGTCAGGGTCAACATCAAGTGGATCGATGCCGAGATTTTTGAGGGTGACGACACCTCGCAGATCATCGCCGCGCTGGAACCGATGCACGGCATTCTGGTGCCCGGCGGTTTCGGGACCCGTGGGAGCGAGGGCAAGATCGCCGCGGTAGGCTTTGCCCGGACGCGCAATGTGCCGTTCTTCGGCATTTGTCTGGGCATGCAGATGGCCTGCGTCGAAGGCGCGCGCACGGCGGGGCTCGCCAAGGCTTCGTCAACCGAGTTCGGGCCGACCGATACCCCGGTGGTAGGCATCATCACCGAGTGGATGAGCAAGGAAGGCTTGCAGCAGCGCGAGGCAGGGGGCGATCTTGGCGGAACGATGCGGCTTGGCGCCTATCCGGCAAAGCTCAGCGCCAACAGCCACACCTCGCGTATCTATGGCGGGGTGGAGATGATTTCCGAGCGCCACCGGCACCGCTACGAGGTCAACAGCGCCTTTATCGAGCCGCTGGAAAAGGACGGGCTGCTATTTGCGGGCATGTCGCCCGACGGGTTGCTGCCCGAAATTGTCGAGCGTCCCGATCACCCGTGGTTTGTCGGTGTGCAGTTCCACCCTGAGCTGAAATCCCGCCCGTTCGATCCGCATCCCTTGTTCGCCGGGTTCATCGCAGCGGCACTGGAGCAATCGCGACTCGTGTAGAGTGCAGAGCAATCTCAGGCCCCGATCTCAGGCCCCGATCTCAACTGGATCAGATTAGGCTGCACGGCTGCGCACAAGCCGCCGATTGTCAGTTTGTTGGGCCAGCTTGTTACAACCCGCGGCCAACATGTGTCGTATCTTTACAAAGATGTAAGTTTGGCCTTGCGTGAGGTTACGGTTAAGCATTAAACGCGCATTATCAGATGGCGTCTCGTACCCACTGCGCGGCCAGGCAGGCAGCGCTTGCAAGCGGGGCAGTAGCGGTATTCCCGCAAGGTGCCCGGATCCTCTGGCGAATTTGGCTTGCTGGATTTTGTCCGTCTTCTGCGACCCGGACGGACAGGATCAGGCAAGGCGGCGAAAGCCGCGGGGGCGGATCGAAAGATCCGCCCCCTTTGATTTTCAAACGAAAAAGCTGTTCCCTGTCAGGCCGCGCTGGCCTGATCTTTATTGTCGCCGTCCACCGGAACGGCGGTTAGCTGGGCGGCGCCGTTGATCGCGATTTTCTTGGGCTTCATCGCCTCGGGCACTTCACGCACCAGATCGATGGTCAGCAGACCGTCGGCGAGGTCGGCGTTTTCGACGCGGACGAAATCGGCCAGTTCAAATCTCCGGTCGAACCCGCGATTGGCGATGCCGACGTGGATCAGTTCCGAGCCGTCCGCTGTCTCCTCGCGCTTTTTGCCTTGCACAACCAGCAGGTTCTGCTGCGCGGTGATGTCGATATCAGCCGCGCGGAAACCGGCCACCGCAAGTGTGATGCGGTAATTGTCCTCGCCCTGGCGCGAGATGTTGAAGGGCGGGTAATTGTCCCCCGCATTCAGACGCGCCTGATTTTCGAGCAGGTCAAACAGGCGATCAAAGCCCACGGTGCTGCGGCGGTAGGGGGTGAAATCGAAACGTGACATAATCGCAAATCCTCTTGTCTGAGCAATTTGGCACCTGATTGCGGGCCTGCCGGATGCAGCACCCGCTTTGCCGCTTGCGCGTTCCCCAAGACTGGCGGAATACAGCGACAGCCCCTATCTGGTTTGCAAATCTTACCTTTCAAGAGGATCGCAATGGCTGGCCCACAGATCGACATCTATACCAAATTCGGTTGCCCTTATTGTGTGCGTGCCAAGCACCTGCTCGACCAGAAGGGCGCGGCCTATTCCGAGCATGACATCACCATGGGCGGGCCCAAGCGCGACGAAATGCGCGCGCGCGCACCGCAGGCGATGACAGTGCCGCAGATCTTCATCGGCGATACGCATGTGGGCGGGTCTGATGATCTCGCCGCGCTGGAACGAGCAGGCCGGCTCGACGCGCTGCTGGCTGGCTGATGGCGCGAATCGCCGTCCTGCAGATGTGTTCCGGGATCGATCCGGAGGCGAACCTCTTCGCCATCGAGGACGCGGCGCGCGATGCGGCGGCGGCGGGCGCGCAGGTGCTGTTCACGCCGGAAATGTCGATCCTGCTCGACCGCAATCGCGAACGCGCGCGCGACTGGATCGAAGGGAGCGGGCCCGGCGAAGCGACCGGGCGGCTGTTCAATCATGCAGGCGAATTCGGCATCGACATCGCGCTCGGCTCGCAAGCCGTGCGGGGCGCGAACGGCAAGTGGGCCAACCGCTCGATGTATTTCAGCCGCCACGGCGAAAGCGCGGTTGATCCGGTCACATATGACAAGATCCACATGTTCGATGTCCAGCTCGGCACAGGCGAAAAGTGGCGCGAAAGTGCCGCATACGAGCCGGGAACCCAGGTCGTCACCGTCGAGGATACGCCAATCGGCAGGCTGGGCCTGACAGTCTGCTATGACCTCCGCTTCCCCGCGCTTTTCGGTGAACTGGGCGACCGGTGCTGCGATGTGATCGCCGTGCCTGCCGCCTTCACCCGCCCCACCGGCGCTGCGCATTGGCACGTGATGCTGCGCGCCCGAGCTATTGAGGCCAGCGCCTTTGTCATTGCCGCCGCGCAGGTCGGCCAGCATGCAGACGGGCGCGAAACCTATGGCCACAGCCTTGTGGTCGATCCCTGGGGCGAGGTGCTGCTCGACATGGGGGGCGATGAACCGGGGCTGGCGTTCTACGACATCGATCATGCCCGGATTGCCGAGGTACGCGCCCAGGTGCCGGCTCTTGCCAACCGCCGCAACATTCCCGGATCGGACGCATAATGATCGTATTCGACCTCTCCTGCGCTGACGGCCACCGGTTCGAGGGCTGGTTCGGTTCCTCGGCAGATTACGCGGACCAGCAGGCGCGCGGGCTGGTGGCCTGCCCGCATTGCGGCACGGCCGAGGTCAGCAAGGCGCCCATGGCCCCGGCGGTTCCGGCCAAGGGCAACGCAAGGCCTGAGCGTTCCATCCCCGCGCCCGAAGCATCCCGGCAGCTCGCCAATGCGCCGATGTCGCCGCAGGTGCAGCAGGCGCTCACCGCGCTCGCCAAGGCGCAGGCCGACGCACTCAAGACCAGCACATGGGTCGGCGACAGATTCGCTGACGAAACGCGCGCGATGCATTATGGCGAGCGCGATGAGGCACCGATCCACGGGCAGGCCACTCTTGCCGAGGCAAAAGCGCTGATCGATGAGGGTGTGCCGGTTGCTCCGCTGCCGTTCCCGGTCGCTCCCCCAGACAAACTGAATTGATCGGCATTATCGTGCGCACGCCGTCTGGCGTGCGATTCCCTCGCTCCTGCGGGCCGATATTGCGCCGTCCACTGACGCTGCTATGTGGGTTCCGGGACCCCGTAGCTCAGCCGGATAGAGCACCAGATTCCTAATCTGGGGGCCGCGCGTTCGAATCGCGCCGGGGTCACCATCCAGCCGGTTCGCCGTTAAAGCGCGGCTTTCCGCCAGCGCCGCTCGGCATGAAAGGCGAGAGAAACCACCCCCAGCGACATGATCAACATCAGCGCGCAGGTTCCGGCCCAGCCACCCCAATCATAGACAGCTGTTCCAAGCGCACTGCCGATCGCACCGCCGATGAACATGACCACGATGTAGGATGTTATCAGCCGGGTGCGAATCTCGGGAGCGAGCGCGAACAGGATCATGCGTCCGGTCACATCAATGGTCGGGCCGACGAGGTTAACGAGCAGCAGCGGCACAACCAGCGGCAGGATCCCGAAACCGAGGGGGTAGAACAGGGCGATCCCTGCCAGTTGCACGACTGCCGCCGTCAGCCGTGCCCGGCGCGCGCCCACCTTATCCGCCCAGCGCCCAAGCCGCGGCGTGGAAAAAATGCTGATCGCGGCAATCCCTGCAAGGTAGCCGACGCTGTCTGTGCCATAGCCCATTTCGGGGCTGGTAAGGTGGAGCGCCAGCGCCAGCCAGCTGGCTGTGAAGATCGCGAAATTGAGGCCCTGGATCGTTGCTGAAATCCGCATCTCGGGGTGCTGCGCGGCAAGGGCGAAAACCGAGCGGATCAAGGCGCCATAGCTCGCCTGCGGCTGCTTGCGCGGCAGGTTCTCGCTGCGCATGGCGAAGGGCAGGAATACCGCGACCCCTCCCATCAGTGCAAAGGCGAACCAGTAAACCGCTCGCCAATCGGCATGTTCGGCGATCACCCCGGCGCTGAGCCGGGCGACGAGAATGCCGAAAATCACCCCCGCCGTCAGCAGTGCGGTGACCTGCCCAAGCCGCTCTGGCGCGACCCGTTTCGATGCGAAGGCAGGGATCAGATAGGGCGCGATGGTGACGAAGCCGAGCAGGGTCGAGGCGAGGGTGAAAAGGGCGAAGTCTTTGGCCATCGCCATGCCCAGCATGCACAATGTCTGGCCCACAACGAACAACAGGCACAATCGCCGGTTGGAATAGAAATCGCCCAGCGGCAGCAGCAGCAGGATGCCCAGCGCCAGCGCAAGCTGGTTGAGCGCGGGAACAATACCGATCTGCGCCTCGCCAACCCCGAAGCCGCGCGCAACCTCGCCGATGATCGGGTGGATGTAATAGGCATTGGCAGTCACCACCGCGACAGTCACGGCGAGGGCATATTCCTGCCCCCGGCTCAGATAGGCTGCGGCCCCGCCGGGTTGGTCTGTTGGCAGGTTCAAGCGGGAAAGCCTGCCTTGTGCGCCATGTCGATCATCGCCTGCGCAAGTTCGGCAGGGCGGTCTTCCTGGCTGAAATGGCCACAGGTCGAAAGCATGGCATGGGGCTGACCTTGTGCGCCCATGATCCGCTCTGCAAGCAGCGGCCCCGCCATGCCCAGCACCGGATCATCTTCGCCAAACAGGGTCAGGAACGGCCTGTCATACCCTTCCAGCCCCTGCCACGCGGCGATGTTGTCGGCGACACCGGGCCTGTCATCCTCGACCGGCACCAGTTGCGGGAAAGCGCGCGCGCCGGCCTTGCTGGGTTCGTCGGGGAAGGGGGCATCATAGGCGGCAATCTCGGCTGCACTCAAAGCACACTGACAGCCGCGGTCCATGATCCCGCCGATCCTGAAATCGGGCGAGGTGCGGGCAAATTCGCGCCACGCCAGAAAACCCGGCGAAGCCCTGCCGCCGGTGGGCAGAAAGGTGTTGCTGGCGACGACGAAAGCAAAGCGTTCCGGTTCCTGCCCGACCATCCTGAGGCCCAGAAGCCCGCCCCAGTCCTGACAGAACAGGCCCGCCACATCAGGCACCACCGCATTGCGCCACTGTTTCAACCACGCGACATGGCGGGCGTAGGTGTAGAAGCTCTGGTCGCCGGGTTTGTCGCTTTTGCCGAAACCGATCAGGTCGGGCGCAAGGCAGCGAAATCCTGCCGCAACCAGCAAGGGAATCATCTTGCGATAAAGATAGCTCCAGCTCGGCTCGCCGTGGAACAGTAGCAGCGCTGGGGCGCCGCGAGGGCCCTCGTCGAGATAATGCATCCGGCCCGAATATCCCTCGCCAAGGTCTATGGTCAGCCAGTTTTCAGCAAAGGGGTAATCCGGGATCCCGGCAAACCGGGCCGGATCGTGGGCGATGATCTGCATGGCCGTAGCCTCTCCTGCTTTGCCGTTTCAGTATCAGATCGAAACGGGATTGCCAGTGCGCCTGTCTTGCGAGAAGGGGATGGGCGTCTTGCCGGATTGACCATCATTTTTGTGCGCTGGACGTAGCATTGAAGGCGGGGCAATCCGCCGGACGTTATCAGGAGAATGATCAGGCATGCCGCATGATACCGAAGAGCTTGCTGAAATCCGCCGCGCGGTGCGCAGCCTGTGCGAAGGATTTCCCGGGGAATACTGGCGTGCGAAGGATGCTGCCCGTGAATATCCCGGCGAGTTCGTTGATGCCCTGACCCGTGCGGGTTTCCTCGCAGCGCTGATCCCGGTTGACCATGGCGGCAGCGGTCTCAGCCTTGAGGCGGCCTGCGTGATCATGGAAGAAATTCAGGCGAGCGGGTGCAACGGATCATCCGCCCATGCGCAAATGTACATCATGAACACGCTGCTGCGCTATGGCAGCGAGGCGCAGAAAGCGCATTACCTGCCGCGCATCGCCAGCGGGGAACTGCGGCTGCAAGCCTTTGGCGTCAGCGAACCCGCCAGCGGCACGGACACGCTCAGCCTCAAGACCCGCGCAGTCCGCGATGGCGAGGAATATGTCATCACCGGACAGAAGATCTGGACCAGCCGCGCCGAACATTCCGACCTGATGCTGCTGCTCGCCCGCACCACGCCGCGCGAGGAGGTGGAAAAGAAGACCGATGGCCTCTCGATCTTTCTGGTCGACATGCAGGCGGCGCTGGACAACGGGATGACGGTGAAGCCGATCCGCACGATGATGAACCATTCATCCTGCGAGGTGTTCTTCGATGATCTGCGCATTCCCGCCTCCGCGCTGGTGGGGGAGGAAGGCAGGGGCTTCCGCTACATCCTGTCAGGCATGAATGCCGAGCGTATCCTGATTGCCGCAGAATGCATCGGCGATGCCAAGTGGTTCATCGGGAAAGCCACCGACTATGCCAAGGATCGCAATGTGTTTGCGCGCCCGATCGGCCAGAATCAGGGCGTGCAGTTCCCGATCGCGCGCGCCTATGCCCAGATGCGCGCGGCCGAGCTGATGGTGCTCCATACCGCCAAGGTCTATGATGAAGGCGGCAATCCGGGCGAGGAAGCCAACATGGCCAAACTGCTCGCATCCGAAGCCAGCTGGGCGGCGGCCGACATGTGCGTGCAGACCTTCGGCGGGTTCGGATTCGCCGAGGAATACGATGTCGAACGCAAGTTCCGCGAAGCACGGCTCTACACCGTCGCGCCGATCTCGACCAACCTCATCCTTTCTTATCTCGCCGAACACGTGCTGGGCCTGCCGCGCAGCTATTGAGCCGCAATCCGCAAGGATAATCGCACGGGCCAGCACTTGGGTCTTGCAGACGGGTGGCAAGTGTGATTCTGTGGCAATATCGACAAAAGGGGTTAAGGCAGGGATGCGCAAGACAGGATCAGGCGAAAGGTTGAAGCAGGTCGTGGCACTGGCTGCGCTGCTGGCGCTGGCCGGTTTTGCTGTCGCCGGCCCGACTGGATTGCTTGCCTGGAGCGAGAACCTCGCTGCGCTTGGACAGCGCGAGGCCGAGGTTGATCGCCTGACCGCTGAACGCAATGCCTTGCGCAACCGTGTGATGCTGCTCGATCCCGAAGCCGCCGATCCCGACCTCGCCAGCGAGTTGGTGCGCGAGCAGCTCGGCGTCATTCATGAGGATGAGCTCGTCATCACGCTTGAGGACGAGTAATACCAATGCCCGATGCGGTTGACTCATCAAGCATTGGTTAAGCCCGTGCGGGTCTTGAGCATTTCCAGCGCGTGATGCGTTGGCATCATAACGCGCTGGTATAAGCCTGCGGGTTTTTTGCATAATCGGCTGATTTCGTATGCGAGCGTGTGATCACGGTTCGCTTGACGTTGCGCGGTGGGTAAATCCCTGCCTATAGCGAAATCACGCGCACCTCCTCCCCCGAAGCGCGCCTGAGAGAGGAACCCGATCTTGGCAAAACAACCTTCCAAGTCCGCACCGCCGGCAAAGAAGCCCGCCTCGCGCAACCCCAAACCTGCCGCTCCGGCGGAAGATCCCGATTTTATCCTGCACTCGCTGCAAGAGGCATTCGAAGCCAGCAAGCGTTATGATGCAAGCGAAGCAGAGATGCTCGAATTCTACCGGCAGATGCTGCTGATCCGGCGGTTCGAGGAAAAGGCCGGGCAGCTTTACGGGCTTGGGCTGATCGGCGGATTCTGCCATCTTTACATCGGGCAGGAAGCGGTCGCCATCGGCCTCCAGAGCGCGCTCGACAATGATCGCGACAGCGTGATCACCGGCTATCGCGATCACGGCCACATGCTCGCCTACGGGATCGATCCCAAGGTGATCATGGCGGAACTGACCGGTCGCGAGGCCGGGATTTCCAAGGGCAAGGGCGGGTCGATGCACATGTTCTCGACCGAGCATAAGTTTTACGGCGGCCACGGCATCGTCGGCGCACAGGTGGCGCTGGGCGGCGGCCTCGCTCTGGCGCACCAGTACAACGAGGATGGCGGCATCTGCCTCGCCTATTTCGGTGATGGGGCGGCCAATCAGGGCCAGGTCTACGAAACCTTCAACATGGCCGCCCTGTGGAAGCTGCCGATTGTCTTCGTGGTCGAGGACAACCAATACGCGATGGGCACTGCGACCAAGCGTTCGTCTGCCGAAACCCGCTTTTACCGCCGCGGCACCGCGTTCCGCATTCCCGGCATGGAAGTGAACGGCATGGACGTGCTCGAAGTGCGCGCGGCGGCCGAAGTCGCCTTTGCCCATGTGCGCGCCGGGAAAGGCCCGGTGCTGATGGAGTGCAACACCTATCGCTATCGCGGCCATTCCATGTCCGACCCGGCCAAGTACCGCACCCGCGAGGAAGTGCAGGACCAGCGCGATCACCACGATCCGATCGAACGGCTGAAAAAGACGCTGGTCGAAGCCGGCAAGACCGAAGACGAATTGAAGGCCATCGACAAGGCGATCCGTTCCGAAGTGGCTCAGGCCGCCGATTTTGCCGAAACTTCGCCAGAACCAGAGACGAGCGAACTCTACACCGATGTGCTGGTGGGGGAGTACTGAGCCATGGCGATCGAACTGAAGATGCCGGCCCTGTCGCCGACCATGGAGCAGGGCACGCTGGCCAAGTGGCTGAAGGCAGAAGGCGACCGGATCGAACCGGGCGATATCATCGCCGAGATCGAGACCGACAAGGCAACGATGGAATTCGAAGCCATCGACGAAGGCGTTTTGTCGAAGATCCTGATTGCGGCGGGCACAGAGGATGTCGCGGTGGGCGCAGTGATTGCGCTGATCGAAGGGGAAGGGGAGGAAGCGGCGCCTGCGCCTGCGCCAGCGGAAACACAAGCTCCAGCACCAACTCCGTCACCAACACCGAAAGCCGAAAAGCCCGTTTCTGCACCCGCTTCTGACCCCGCAATCCCGGCGGGCACCAACATGCGCTCGATCACCGTGCGCGAAGCCTTGCGCGATGCGATGGCCGAAGAAATGCGCCGTGATGGCCGGGTGTTCGTAATGGGTGAGGAAGTCGCCGAATATCAGGGCGCCTACAAGGTCACGCAGGGCCTGCTGGCCGAATTCGGGCCGAAGCGGGTGATCGACACCCCGATCACCGAATATGGGTTTGCCGGGATCGGCACCGGGGCGGCGATGGGCGGATTGCGTCCGATTGTCGAATTCATGACCTTCAACTTCGCCATGCAGGCGATTGATCACATCATCAATTCGGCGGCCAAGACCAATTACATGTCCGGCGGTCAGATGCGCTGTCCGATCGTGTTCCGCGGCCCCAATGGTGCGGCCTCACGCGTCGGCGCGCAGCACTCGCAGAACTACGGCCCGTGGTATGCCAGCGTCCCCGGCCTGATCGTGATCGCGCCCTATGATGCGTCGGATGCCAAAGGGCTGATGAAGGCCGCGATCCGCTGCGAAGACCCGGTTGTCTTCCTTGAAAACGAGCTGATTTACGGCCGGACCTTTGAACTGCCGGAACTGGATGATCACGTCCTGCCCATCGGCAAGGCACGGATCATGCGCGAAGGCACCGATGTCACCATCGTCAGCTACTCGATCGGCGTGGGCATGGCATTGGAAGCCGCCGAAACGCTGGCGGACGAAGGAATTGATGCCGAAGTGATCGACCTGCGCACGCTGCGCCCGCTCGATACCGCGACGATCCTCAGCAGTCTGGCCAGGACCAACCGCCTGATCATTGCCGAGGAAGGCTGGCCCACCTGCTCCATCGCCAGCGAAGTGATTGCGGTGTGCATGGAGCAGGGCTTTGACCACCTCGATGCGCCGGTGCTGCGGGTGTGCAACGAGGATGTGCCGTTGCCCTATGCGGCCAACCTTGAAAAGCTTGCGCTGATCGATGCGGCACGCATTGCCGATGCCGCGCGCAAGGTGTGCTACAAATAGCGGCGCGGGGCCGCCCGGTCATGATCAGGCCGGGCGGTCTGCCGAATAGATGTTGCAGTTGGCGACGGGTGCGGGCGGGTTGCGCTGGAACAGGCCCGTAAGATTGCGATTGTCGCGGATGTTGAACGCAGCGGTGTAGGTAATGGCGTTCCCGTCGAAAATATCGAACGGGGTAAGCGCCTCATAATCATAGGATATTTCGACAAAGATCACCGCGGTCCCGGGGCTTGCGGTAATCTCGCGGCCGGCCTCGCCCATTCCGGGAAAGGTCGTGCCGGTGGCTCCGTTGCCCTGAACGCCGAATGTCGAATCATGAACCTTCGCGCCGCGGCAGCGCTGCCATGCGATCCATTGGCCGCCATCGGCGTTCTGCTGGAGGCTCGAGACGATGATCCGTCCCTGCTCGAAGATGTCGATCTGCTCGCCCAGGCGCTCTGCACCGATGAAGGATTCGTTAATATCGGACTCGAACACCTGGCGGGCGATCAGCACATCCTGTTCGCCCACGCGTGAGACGTTGTCGGCAATCTGCATGGCCACCTGACTGACCTGCATATGCGTGATTACGTAAAAGGCGGTTTCGGTGCCGAGCATCCCCATGCCGAGCACGAGCGGCGCGGCAAAGGCGAATTCGACAAAGGCGACACCCGAATTGTTCCGGGCCAGCGTCCGGGGCAGGCGGCACGCACGGCGGCAAAGTCTTGCCGCTGACTTGCCCAGCGTCGCGGGTGTGAAAGCGCTAACAGGCATCATGGGCAGTTCCCCGTTTCGCTCGAACGGACCTGTTCATCAAAGGGCTGGTTGCGCAGCACGGTCGAGGCGCGCAGCGTTACACTATCGGGCATTCCGACAAGGCCGAACATCGGGAACAGTCGGGGATAGGAGACGATCGCGGTATAAAGCACCGCATCGCGCGCGCCGCCGATGCCTTCGCGCCCGCGATTGGCATCCCACTGGCCATTCTCGTTTGCATCGACAAAGACCTCGCCGTTGTTGCATTCGCCGTCGCCATTATCATCGGTATATTCTTCAGCCTCGCCGATATCGCTGAAGTCGAAATGCGACAGCTTTTCGAACTCAACGGTCGCCTCGGGCGGGACAACGGACATCACCTGGGTCCGCACGGCATCATCAATCGAAACCTGCCGACTGCCCGCATTTTCCAGCGTCAGATCGCGGCCGGCCTTTTGCAAGGCACCATTGACCAGCGAGGTGGTGTATTGCGTGTGGGCCATGTCGAAGATACCCATCACCATCACGATCAACACCGGCCCGACAAAGGCGAATTCGGTCAGAGTGGCTGCGCGCTCGTCACCAGCAAGGCGGGCCACGAGCGCGCGACAGCGGGATGCAACAGCGCGGATCATGACGTAAGCCTCAGGGCGGCGATCCTCTGCGCGATTTCCTGGAACCGGGCGTTGAGTGTGGCCGAATCGTTGGCCTGGAACGCACGGCCGGGCGAAGCGCAGTCAATCAGGTTCTGCGTCAGCGTGGTCCCGAAAGCGACCACCCAGACGGTGATGTTTTCCTGCCGGGCAGCCCTGCACACAGCTTGCAGACGGGCCGCGCGGCGGGTGATTTCGGTCGACCCGTTACCATCGCCGGTGATGCGGCGGTCCCAGAATTCGATACCGTGGGTGGAATAGTTCCCGTTGGAGTTCACCTGCTCACCATCGGTCATGAACACGATGTGGCGCGCAATCGCATCGCCATTGGGCGCGGACGCGTTTTCTGCGGCAAAGATACCGCGCGGCGAAATGAAGCGTGCGCCCCAGGTCATGCCGATATCGTGATAGGTCTGGCCGTCGGCATCGAGACCGTTGACATAGGTGGTGAGATCCGCCCTGCTGATTTCGCTCAGCTTGCGCGCCGCTGCGGGGCAGATGTAGCCGGGACGGGTCTGTTCACCAGTCCGTACAAGCGGGTTTTGCTGCCACCACACCGCATTGCGCAGCGCGGGCTTCCACATTTGCGCCTCGTTTGCGGGCACAAGGTTGATGTTGATGTCAAACGCATTGGCTGGCAGCGGATTATAGGTGCCGGTATCGACGGTCGCTGCTTCTTCAACGCAGCCATCCCACGTGTGATTGACCATCGCGCCCTCGTTGCCGGTCGGCAGCAGGATCTGGTTGTCATCATAAAGCGTGGCGAGGTCGACTGTTTCCCAACCGGCCGGGCTGCCGGCCGGGTTGGTGACCCCGCATGGCGTAGCGGCAGCCGTATCGACCGGGCAATAGAGATAATCCTGCCACACGATGTTGCGGATCTCCTGTTCCGGCTGGAACGGGATCACGTCGTCCTGAGTCGCAATCCGGGTCTTGCGCACCCGTCCGGCGCAAGCGCCGCGGTTGTTGGAGTTGCCTCCGCTCCAGACGTCAGTGTAATACTGCGTGCCGGAAAAGATTTCCCAGGTGTCCCCGCCGACGTTGTAGGTGCCGGGCAGTGTGTTCCAGCAGAAATTCTGCGCGCTGTTGCGCGCACTGCTTCCGCTGGTGCGGAAACGATAATGATTCATGTTGTTTGAATTGAAGTTCGACAGCGACCGCGGTAACCATTCAAACTGGTCGGAGATCACAATCTCATCGCCAACATTGATTCCATTGCCGGGGACTTCCGGAATAATGGTGATGTCTTCACGGAAACGGGCGACGCGTGATTGGTAGGTGTGGCGGTCCGCCATGAATTCGCGCGGGATCGAGAAGCCGACATTGACCTGCTGCGAATAGGGTACGAAGCCGTACCGCACCTGTGCGCTATTGGATGTGGCGCTTTCCACTGTGTCATAGAAATTGATCACGGCCGAACGCAGCGACGCAATCTTCGAATCCGGGCCGGAGGAGCAGCTGGAGTTATTTGGCAAACACGCCATCGACCCGGTCACGTCGAGGACGAACATGATGTCGGTGTTCGAAATGTTGATTTCCGACGTACAGCTCACGTCGATCGTGAAATTGTCGTAGCCGAACATCCCCATGATGCTGGTCGGCAGGGTGCCGCTGGCCGTGCCGGTGACCAGGCCTTGGCCATCGCTGGTGTAATCGCGCTGACCACTCTCGATACCGAACATGCCATCGGAAAAGTTCTGATCGAAGAAATCGAGCCCGAGCTGCTTGTGTTCGTTGGTGAAGGTGTCATCCAGCATGGCGCGCCGCGCGGCGAGGGCGCCTGCGTCACAGGCTGCCTGCATGCGCGATGCGGTCATGAAATACCGGCTTGCGTCAACGCCGCCGCCAACCATCGCCACCAGCGGGATCATCGCCGCTGCCGCGATGGCGAGCGTATTCGCGGTCCGGTCGCGCACGAGCGAACGGAGAAACGCTCGTCGCTGGTGTTTGTCTTGCCCCATCGAATTCTCGTCCTTCCCTGATCATTCCCCTTGAAATAAGGGAAATTCCAGTCGCACCGGACCGCCATAAGACGGTCTGGTAAGCGGATTGCGAAAAGGCTTGGTTAACCGGGTCCTAACGCTGCAATGAGGGTTGCCGATGATGGCCTTTGTGCCGTTAGGGGACACCTCGCTTGCCAATCCTTCGCCGCCGCGGCTAGGCGCATTGCCGTGATGAGCGAGGAAACCGAAATCCTGCCGCCCGAGGCTGCGCTCGCGCTGGCATGGAGCCCGCAAGAGGTTCGCGCGCGGTTAACCATGTTGCTCCAGCTTGATCGGCGCCTCGCCCGGATTGTTGCGCGCACCAGCGAACCGATGCTGGGGCAGATGCGGCTTGCCTGGTGGCGCGATGCACTGCGTCAGCCCAAGGCCGCGCGGCCGCGCGGTGACGCGGTGCTCGACGGGATCGGAATGGTCTGGGGCGGGCATGAGGCCGGTCTGATCGCCATGATCGATGGCTGGGAAGTGCTGATCGGCGAAACGGCTCTGGATTTGGTTGCCATTGCCGATTTTGCGGCGGGCCGGGCCGCGCCGTTCATGGCGCTGAGTGATGATCTTAAGGATGGGCAGCGCCCGGTTGTCGCGCAAGGGGCGCGATGCTGGGCGCTGACCGATGCGGCGATCGCGATGTCCGACCCGGCCGAGCGGGCGCTGTTTCTTGAAGCGGCGCGCGAATGCTGTGATCGAATCGGCAAAATGCCCCGTGATCTGCGCGGCCTGGCCGTGCTTGCGGCACTGGCGCGGCGGTCAGTCAGGCTGGGAGGTGTACCGCTCATGGCAGGAAGGGGCGCATCGCTTGCAGTCTTGCAGGCGGCTATCTTCCGGGTCTGAAAGGCGTATATTGCGGGAATCGTTCAGCAACAGGGGGCAGACCGTTGCGTCAGATGATTATCGGGGTGGTTGGCGGACTGGGCATGGCCGGAATCGGGATGTTCTGGTGGCAAGGCCGCGCGGCGGTTGAATCCAATGCGCCGCCGCCGCCCGTCGCCGAGGCACCAGCGCCCGATCCCGAAGACCTGCCGGTGACCGACCCAGGCGACATGCAGGGCCCCACGCCGCCCGAAGTCAGCGACCTTACGCGGGAGCAGCAACGCTTCTACCGCTATGATCGCAATCGTGACGGGATCATTACCCGCAATGAAATGCTCTCGACCCGTACCGACGCGTTTCGCGCGCTCGATGTCGACGGGAACAATTTGCTGACGTTCGAGGAATGGGCGGTAACGACGGTCAGGCGTTTCGAAAACGCCGATGCGGATGGCGACGAGCGGCTCACCCCGCGTGAATTCGCCACCACTGCGCCCAAGCCGGCAGCGAAAAAGCCCGCCTGCAAATGCTGATCAGGCCGGCAAGGCCTCGCGCGTTGCGGCGATCCAGCGCGCCAGATCGGCCTTCGCGCGGCTGGTATAGGCTTCCTTGCGCACCTTCTTGCCGACTTCGTGGAGCGGCGGGAACAGACCGAAATTGACGTTCATGGGCTGAAAGGTCTCGGCCTCGGCATCGCCGGTGATATGGCTGAGCAGCGCGCCCAGCGCAGTGGTGGAGGGCAGGGGCTGCCAATCCCGACCGCCCAGTTCGGCTGCGGTCATCATCCCGGCCACAAGGCCGATGGCCGCGCTTTCGACATAGCCTTCGCAGCCCGTCACCTGGCCGGCAAAGCGGATATGCGGCGCGGCGCGCAGGCGCAGCTGGCGGTCGAGCACCTGCGGCGAATTGAGGAAGGTGTTGCGATGCAAGCCGCCAAGCCGCGCAAACTCCGCATTCTCCAGTCCCGGAATCGTGCGGAACAGTTCCACCTGCGCGGCATATTTGAGCTTGGTCTGAAAGCCCACCATGTTCCACAGCGTGCCCAGCTTGTTGTCCTGCCGCAATTGCACCACGGCATAGGGCCAGCGTCCTTGCGGAAACTCCGGGCTGGTGTCGAAGGGGTTATCCAGCCCCACGCCCTTCATCGGGCCATAGCGTAGCGTTTCCACCCCGCGTTCCGCCATCACCTCGATCGGCATGCAGCCGTTGAAATAGGGCGTGTCCTTTTCCCACTGCTTGAATTCGGACTTTTCACCTTCGATCAGGCCCTTGTGGAAGGCCAGATACTGTTCCTGCGTCATCGGGCAGTTGATATAGTCCCCGCCTTCGTTCGAAGCCTCGGTCCGCTTGTTCCAGCGCGACTGGATCCAGCATTTGCTCATGTCGATGCTGTCGCGGTGGATGATCGGAGCAATGGCGTCGAAAAAGGCGAGCCGCTCGTTACCGGTGGCCCTGACGATGCTGGCGGCAAGTGCCTCTGCCGTGAGCGGCCCGGTGGCGACAATGGTGAGCCCTGCGGCGGGCAGGCTGTCCACCCGTTCCCGAACGATGGTGATGTTCGGATGGTTGCCGAGCGCCTTTTCGACCTCGGCGGAGAACACATCGCGATCAACCGCCATTGCGCTGCCCGCAGGCACCTGCGCGATATGCCCCGCGCGCATGACAAGGCTGTCGAGTTCGCGCATCTCGTGGTGCAGCAGTCCGACCGCGTTCTTCGTGTCGTCGTCCGAGCGGAACGAATTTGAGCAAACCAGTTCGGCAAGCCCATCGGTCTGGTGCGCCGGAGTCATTTCGCCGGTCCCGCGCATCTCGGACAGCCGCACCTTCACGCCGCGCCGGGCAAGCTGCCACGCCGCCTCGCTCCCGGCGAGCCCGCCGCCGATGATGTGAACATCGTGAATAGTCGCTGACGCTGTCATGGCGGGGCAGGTAATTGCGTGATAGCCCGGCTGCAAGCCCCAAGGGCTCTGCAAGGGAATTCACAGGGATGGCAAAACAGGCGCTGATCCAGCAACGGCCATGGCTGCTGGCCAGTATCGCGGCAGCGGGCGCATTCTATTTCTTGCGCGATAACCCGCTGGGCGAGGGGACGTGGGGGCTGCTTGCCAAAGGCGCTGCGGTCGGGCTGCTCACAATTTATGCATGGCTGCGGGTGCCGCCCGAACGGCGCGGACTGGATGGCGCCCTGCTGGTGACAGCGCTGGTGCTGGCGGCGGCCGGGGATGTGGCAATCGAGCTTTACTTCACGGTCGGCGGGGCATTCTTCACAGCCGCGCATTGCGTTGCGGTGGTGCTTTATTTGCGCAATCCGCGCCCGCGCAAATCGCCCAGCCAGCGGATGCTCGGTCTGGCACTGTTCATCGCGACCCCGCTGGTGAGCTACCTGCTGAGCGGTAAGGCCGAGATCGCGCTTTACGGGGCGTTCCTTGGCGCAATGGCCGCGGCGGCGTGGGTCAGCCGCTTCCCGCGCTATCGGGTGGGAACGGGCGCAGTCCTGTTTGTGATCAGCGACTGGCTGATCTTTTCGCGCGCCGGCAGTTTCGATCTGGGCGTGTTGCCCGACCTGTTGATCTGGCCGCTCTACTATGCCGGACAGGTGATGATCGCCACCGGCGTGGTGCAATGCCTGCGCGGCGAACAGCCGGTCAGGTAGGGGCTGCCTGTTTTGTAATCATATAAAAAAGGGCAGCCGGTGCACGCGCCGACTGCCCATTTTTTCATCACGTCGCGCAATAGCGGATCAGGCGACGGGCGTTCCGTTATCGCCTGAAAGTTCCGCGGCAATGGCTTCCTCGGCGGCGTTTTCCGGCTCCTCGGTCTCGTCGATCAGCGCTGCGCCGACGATATGTTCACCCTTGGCGACATCGAAAATGCGCACGCCCGACGAACTGCGACCGGAAATCGAGAACCCCTTGAGATTGTCGAATCCGCCTTCGATCAAGTGGCGCAGATCAATCCCCAGCCGGATCAGCTTGGCCTGATCGGTAACCAGCATCAACTGCGATCCGTGGCGCACCGGGAAGCTGGCGACGACCGGGCCGTTGCGTTCAGGGTTGCTTTCAGGTGTTCCGATATTCGTAATCCCCTGGCCCCCGCGTCCGATGGTGCGGTATTCATAGGCAGAGGAAATCTTGCCATAGCCATTGGCGGTCATGGTGAGGATGAATTCTTCGCTTTCCGCCATCATCGCCATCTTTTCCGGCGGCAAGGTCGGGACGGCATCATTGTTCTTCCACGCGGCAGCCCGCAGGTAAGCTTCGCGGGTTTCCATGTCGGCGGTGAGCTGATCAAGCACCGCCATGCTGACAACCTTGCCGCCTTTCTTGAGGCTCATCCCGCGCACACCAATGCCGGTGCGGCTTTTGGTTTCGCGCGCATCAGTGGCCGAAAACCGGATCGATTTGCCGCTATCGCTGGCAAGGAAGATTTCCTGCTCCTCGGTCAGCAATTGCACCCCGATCAGGCGATCGCCCGATCCTTCGACAAAGCCCATGGCGTATTTCCCGGCTGTCGGGATATTGGCGAAGGCATCCATCGAATTGCGCCGCACCATGCCTTGTTCGGTGGCAAACACGATATTGAGGCCTCCCCAGGTCGTCTCGTCCTCGGGAAGGGGCAGCACATTGGTGACGCGCTCATCTTCGCCCAGCGGCAACAGGTTGACCATCGGGCGTCCCTTGGTCTGCGGGCCGCCGACGGGAAGCTTCCACACCTTCAGGCGATAGACGCGTCCGGTATTGGTGAAGAACAGCACCGGGTTGTGGGTGCTGGTGACGAACAGTTCGACCACCGCGTCCTCATCCTTGGTCGCCATGCCGCTGCGGCCCTTGCCGCCGCGTGCCTGCGCGCGGAAGGTGTTGAGATTGGTGCGTTTGATGTAACCGTCATGCGTGACCGTGACGACCATATCCTCGCGCTCGATCAGGTCCTCATCGTCCAGACCATCCCATGCAGGCGCAATTTCGGACAGGCGCGGCGTGGCATAGGTGGCACGGATTTCCGCCAGCTCGTCACGCATCACCCCATACAGCATGACCCGATCAGCCAGAATCGCGAGATATTCCGAAATGGCGGAGGCCAGTTCCTTCAGCTCCTCGCCGATTTCGTCGCGGCCCAGCGCGGTCAGGCGGTGGAGGCGCAATTCGAGGATCGCCCTCACTTGCCGTTCCGACAGGCGGTAGGTCCCGCCTTCTTGCTCGGCATCGGGCTCGATCGCTTCGACCAGGCGGATATATTGCGCGATTTCGCCAATCGGCCATTCCTTGGCCAGCAGGCGCGCGCGCGCTTCGGCGGGGTTGGGGGCGGTGCGGATCATCACCACCACCTCATCAAGGTTGGAGACCGCGACCACGAGACCCAGCAAGATATGCGCCCGTTCACGCGCCTTGGCGAGTTCGTACTTGGTGCGCCGGGTAATCACTTCTTCGCGGAAGGAAATGAAGGCCGCGATGAAATCGCGCAGCACCAGCGTTTCCGGGCGCCCGCCGCGGATCGCCAGCATGTTGGCCGGGAACGAGGATTGCGCCGGGGTGTGCCGCCAGATCTGGTTGAGCACCACCTCGGCCGTGGCATCACGCTTGAGATCGATGACCACGCGCACGCCTTCGCGCGAGGATTCGTCGCGGATGTCGGAAATACCCTCGATCCGCTTTTCCTTGGCGGCATCGGCGATTTTCTCGACGAGGTTCGATTTGCCCACCTGATAGGGAATCGAGGTGAAGACGATGCTTTCACGTCCTTCGCTCTTGGCGCCGCGGGTCGATTCGACCTCGTGGCGGCAACGCATCAGGATCGATCCGCGCCCGGTGGTATAGGCCGAGCGTGCGCCGTGCGTGCCGAGGATCAGGGGCGCCGTGGGGAAATCCGGGCCGGGGATGTATTCGATCAGCTCTTCCGAGGTGATCGCCGGGTTATCCATATAGGCAAAACAGGCGTCGATCACTTCGCCAAGGTTATGCGGCGGCACGTTGGTCGCCATGCCGACCGCGATCCCGCCCGCGCCGTTGACAAGCAGGTTGGGGAAGCGCGCCGGCAGCACCGTCGGCTCCTTGCGGCTGCCGTCATAGTTCTCGGTAAAATCGACCGTATCCTTGTCGAGATCGTCGAGCAGCGAATTCGCCACCCGCGCCAACCGCGCTTCGGTGTAACGCATCGATGCCGGGGGATCGGGGTCCATCGAGCCGAAATTGCCCTGACCATCGATCAGCGGCACCCGCATCGACCACGGCTGCGTCATCCGGGCGAGCGCATCATAGATCGCGCTGTCGCCGTGAGGGTGATAATTACCCATCACGTCGCCAACGATCTTGGCGCTCTTGCGGTAAGGCTTCCCGGCGACAAACCCGCCTTCCTGGCTGGCAAACAGGATGCGGCGGTGCACCGGCTTCAACCCGTCGCGCACATCGGGTAGCGCGCGGCTCACGATCACGCTCATGGCGTAATCGAGATAGCTCGTCTTCATCTCGTCCACGATGTCGATGCGGTCGAAGCCGCCCATCGGCGAAGGCGGAGGGGAATCGAGAATTTCGCTGTCGTCGCTCAAGGCTCGGGCCGTTTCTGTTAGTGTTTATCGGGCCCCGCGCGTGGGGGCGGCGACCATTATGGCCGATCGTTCCATGCATGTAGGCTTCCCGCTGGCGTTTCGCCACCTATGCAGGAGAACGCAGCATGAACAGCAGTGGTTTTTCCACATTTCACGCGCGGCCGTCGCAAGTCCGCCGGACGCCATTCAATAGCCGTTCAGCCCGGCTCGCCTAGCGACAATTGCAAATTCGTCGCAAGCCGTTCAAAGGCTGCAACACGTTTCATCCGCTCCCGGCATGCATGTGTCGCGGATTGCGGCAATTTCTGGAGGAAGAATTGACCGATCTGTCTTCGATCCGCCGGCGCTCGCTTGGCCTGACGCGCCAGCTTGCCCTGGCGCTGGCACTGGCTGGCGGGACTGCAATCCTTGCGGTGCCGGGCTTTGCCGATGCCGCCCACGCGCAGAAGCGCGACAAGAAGAAAGACAAGAAGGGCGAAGCCAAGCCGCAATATTCTTCGGAATTTGTTGCGGCCTATCAACCCGCCAACGAGGCGGTGCTCGCGGAGGGTGCGGATATCAATGCCGTAAAGCCCCAGCTGGCATCGCTTGCGGCAATGGCCGTATCGCCCGACGAACTGGCAGCCACTGGTGGGCTGATCCTGAATGCCGGGATCAAATCAAAGGACCCCGCACTGCAAATTCAGGGCGTGGAAATGGTGCTTTCGAGTGGCAAGCTCCAGCCTGAAGAAGTGGGCCGCTACAACTTCGTGGCCTATCAGATTTCCAACAATCTCGCCGATTATGGCAAGGCAGAGACCTATCTTCAGCGGGCGATTGATGGCGGCTTCACCACGGAAGGTGTGACCACCAACGACCTCAAACTGAATATGTCCGAACTGTTCTTTTCGCAGCAACAGTACCAGCGCGGTCTGGATTATCTGCTCGAAACGATCAGAGCCCGCAAGGCGGCGGGCGAAACCATCGAAGAGGCATGGTATCGCCGCGGGATCAGCTTCGGGTACAACTACGAGATTGTCCCGCAGACCTATGACTTCGCGATGAGTTGGGTGAACGATTATCCCTCGAGCGACAATTGGCGTGATGCGATCAACCTCACGCGCAATCTCAACGAGTTCGAGCCCGATGTGCTGATCGATGTGCTGCGGCTCAGCAAGCTTGTCGGAGGCTTGCGCGACAAGCAGGACTACGTTCAGTATGTCGAGGCCGCAGATCGCGGGATCGTTGGCAACGGGGCGCTGCTGATGCCGCAGGAACTGAAGGGCCTGATCGAGGAAGCCTACGACAGAGGCGTGATCGGCAAGGATGACACATTTATTGCCGACACTCTGGCTTCGGCCAAACGGCGCATCGCCGCCGACGTTGCGGAACTGCCTTCATTCGAAAAGGACGCCGATGCGGCAAACGCACGGGTGCGCACCGTCACTGCCGCAGCCAACACCTTCCTGAGCTATGGTGAATGGGCCAAGGCCGCGCGCTTTTACGAAAAGAGCCTCGGCATGGACGGCGTTGACCGTGATCAGGCGCTTGTGCGGCTTGGCATCGCCCAGACGAACATGGGCGATTACGCCGCTGCTGAGGCGACCTTTGCCAAGGTCACCGGCCAGCGTGCGCCGATTGCGCGGCTGTGGGCGACCTATGCCGCCCAGAAGGCGCAAGGCAGCGCGACTGCCGCCAGCTGATCTGTCAGGGTCGTTACAGGAGGGGCGGCGGATGATGATCCGCCGCCCCTTTTTTTTGTTTTCGGCCAGCGATGCATTCAGCGCAGACGCTTGACCCAGATCTGGTTGTCAGCGCGCCGTTCCAGCTTGAAATTGGCGAGCGATTCGAACAATTCCGACAGGCTCTTGAAGCCGTAATTGCGCACATCGAAACTCGATCGATTGCCTGCAATCTGACCGACCTGATGCAATCTGGCAAACCCCTCTTCGTCGCGCTTCGCCTCCCGGTAGGCGGCGAGGATCAGGTCTTCGAGGTCTGCCATTTGCGCTGTGGACTCCAGCTTGGCAGCCGGTGCCTCGTCCCTTGTGCTGGCGATCAGTTCGTCGATGTAGAGAAACCGGGTGCAGACAGCCTGAAACGCCTCCGGGGTCTTTTTCTCGCCGAACCCATAGACAAGGATCCCGTCCTGCCGCAGCCGGGTGACGAGCGGGGTGAAATCACTGTCCGAGGTCATGAGCCCGAATCCATCGACCTTGCCCTGATACAGCAGATCGATGGCATCGATCGTCATCGCCATGTCGGTGGCGTTCTTGCCCTTGGAGATGTCGAACTGCTGCTGCGGGCGGATACCGAACTTGTTGGTGATCTTGTCCCAGCGCGAAAGATTGTCCTTGGCAAAATTGCCATAGGCACGGCGGATATTGACCTGTCCAAGCTCTGCCATGACAGTCAGCACCGGGTCGATGGCCTGCGGTGAGGTGTTATCCGCATCGATCAGCAGGGCGATGTTGTTGAGCGTGGTTTCAGCCATGGGCATGTTATGCAGCGCGCTGCCGGCGCGGACAAGCGCGCTATTGATATGGTGATGCCCGACGTGCTTGCGGGAGCGGGTTTGCACCCCTAAATGGCAGGACATGAACGATCTCGCCAGCACGCCGCAACCCGACCAGCCCAAACAGCGCCCCGCTCGCCAGCGCAAGCCAGACTGGATCCGCGTGCGCGCGCCGGTGAGCGAGGGCTATCACGAAACCCGCCGCCTGATGCGCGAGCTCAATCTCAACACCGTGTGCGAGGAAGCTGCCTGCCCCAATATCGGCGAGTGCTGGACCAAGAAGCACGCGACGGTGATGATCCTCGGCGATGTCTGCACGCGGGCCTGTGCGTTCTGCAACGTCAAGACCGGGATGCCGCGCGCCGTCGATCCGATGGAGCCGGAAAACACCGCCATTGCCGCTGCCAAGATGGGGCTTGAACACATCGTTATTACCAGCGTCGATCGCGATGACTTGCCCGATGGCGGGGCGATGCAGTTCGTCAAGGTGATCGAGGCCCTGCGCCGCAACACGCCCAGCACCACCATCGAGATCCTCACGCCCGATTTTCGCGGCAAGATGCGCCGTGCGGTGGAAATGATCTGCGAAGCCGGGCCGGATGTTTACAACCACAATCTCGAAACCGTGCCGCGGCTCTATCCCACGATCCGCCCCGGCGCGCGGTACTATGCCTCGCTGCGGTTGCTCGAAGAAGTGAAGGCGCACAACCCGCTGATCTTCACCAAGTCGGGCATCATGCTGGGTCTGGGTGAACAGCGGCTCGAAGTGCATCAGGTGATGGACGACATGCGCTCGGCCGAGGTCGATTTCATCACCATGGGGCAATATCTGCAACCGACGCCCAAGCACGCGAATGTCGAGGAATTCGTCACCCCCAAGGCCTTTACAGCCTATGGCGCGATCGCGCGGGCCAAGGGCTTTCTGCAGGTCGCTTCCAGCCCGCTCACCCGTTCAAGTTACCACGCGGGCGATGATTTCGCGGTGATGCGCGCCGCCCGCGAGGAAAAGCTGGCACGCGTGAACAAAGCGTCGCGGGAGCGGGCGGGCGACTGATGCCGGGCATCCGCGAAACCCGGCGCCTGCCCTATAGTGCCGAACAGATGTATGATCTTGTTGCCGACGTGGGACGCTATGGCGAGTTTCTGCCATGGGTTATTGCCACCCGTGTTCGTTCCGACAGCGAAACCGAAATGATCGCCGACATGGTGGTGGGCTTCAAGTCCCTGCGTGAAAGCTTCACGTCGCGCGTCGCCAAGGAACGTCCGCGCATGATCGATGTCCACTATCTCGATGGCCCCTTGAGCGATCTCGACAATGTCTGGACCTTCCGGGCGATTGACGAGTCCACCTGTGAAATCGATTTCCTGGTCGAATTCACCTTCAAGAACCGCTTGTTCGAAAAGATCGCTGGCCAGTATTTCGACAAGGCCTTCCGCAAGATGGTCGAAGCCTTTGAAAAGCGCGCGGCGGATCTTTACGGCAGTAGCAATTCAAGCGCGCAGAGCGTCGCCTGACGCCGGATTTCGGCGCGGCCATCGGGGCCGTCGCCACCTTCGAAAAACTTGAGTTCGCCTTCTGGCTCAGCAGTGGCATCGCGCACCACCCGGGCAAATACCACCGTGCCGACCGGTTTCAATGCCGTACCGCCGCCCGGTCCGGCCACGCCGCTGATTGCCACTGCAACATCGGCCCCCGACCGTTCCAGCGCGCCCTTGGCCATCGACCATGCACAGGCAATCGATACCGCGCCGAAGGTTTCGACAATATCCTGTGCAACGCCAAGCATCTCCATCTTGGCTTCGTTGGAATAGCTCACGAACCCGCGGTCGAGGACAGCGGAAGATCCGGCAATCTCGGTCAGCGCGCCTGCCACAAGACCCCCGGTACAGCTTTCAGCGAGTGCGATCTTGCGCCCGGCTGCGACATTTTCGGCCACGACCCGGGCGGCGAGTGCTGTGATGTCATCGGGGAGGAGATATCCGGGCATGGGACAGCTAGTTCTTTGCCGCTGCCGGATCGGCGGAACAGATCGACGGGTTCTTGATATCGGCTATTTCGGCGATGAAGGCCATCAGACCGGCCAGATTATCGGCAGGCAAGGGGCTCAGCAATTCCATCCCGCGCTCGATCTTGCCGCAGCTGTCGGGTTTGATTTCCTTGGCGATCATCTGGCCGACCAACCCGTCGACAAAGGGACGCAGGTTTTCTTCCGGAAGCGCGGAAAGCAGGGCTGTCATATCAGCATCGCTCTTGCCTTTTTCGGCATTGTTCTGCGCCATGAAAGTCTTGAGCAGACGAAAGGCTCCGGGCCAGGCACTGTCCTGACGCGCGCGGAAATTGTTGATGAAGGCGCCACCATCGCGGGCGATGAAACCATCGGCCTTGAGCTGCCTTGCACAAGTCGTGCTGACCGCATCATAGGCAATCGGCATGGCATAAAGCACCGTATCGCCAAGATCGGCTGATCCCACGCAGTCCTGCTGCTGGGCATGGGCCGCGTTTGCAGTGGCAAGCGCAACGATGGCGAGGGCAGGGGCAACAACACGCTTGGTCATGGATGGCGTCCTTTCATGCAAGGATAAGCGCAATGATGGCTTGTGCGGCGATCCCTTCGCCGCGGCCGGTGAAACCGAGTCTTTCGGTGGTGGTGGCCTTGATGCTTACCGCGCTTTCGTCAAGTCCGGTGATCCGGGCCACTTCGGCGCGCATGGCCGGACGATGCGGGCCGATCTTCGGTGCCTCGCAGATCAGGGTGAGATCGATATTGGCGATCCCATAACCGGCCGCGCGGGCAAGGCCGACCGCATGTTCGAGAAACCGGCCCGAACGCGCGCCGCGCCACTGCGGATCGCTTGGCGGGAAATGGGTGCCGATATCCCCGGCGCCGATCGCACCAAGCACCGCGTCGGTAATGGCATGGAGCGCGACATCGGCATCCGAATGGCCTGAAAGCCCTTTGTCGTGCGGAATCTGCACGCCGCACAGCCACAATTCCTCGCCCGGTTCAAGCCGGTGGACATCATATCCCTGTCCGACCCGAAAGACGGGGGTTGGCCTGCTCTCCACCAAGTCCTCCGCAAAGGTGATCTTCTTCAATCGCTCGTCCCCATCGACCAGCGCGGCTGAACCTGAGCTTGCCATGAGCACTTGCGCATCGTCGCCAGCATCGCTCGCGCCCTGCCACGCCTGATGCGCGGCGAGGATATCGGCAAAGCGGAAAGCCTGCGGGGTCTGGACCCGGCGCAATGTCTCGCGCGCGGCCTTGCCGGTCATGATGCCCTGTTCGCCCGCGATGGCAATGCTGTCGACCACTGGCAGCACAGGTATCGCGCCGGGGTGGGCGGCGAGCGCGGCAAGCAGACGCGCGATCACGGCGCGGGGCAGATCCGGGCGGGCGGCATCGTGGATCAGCACCCGTGCCGGCGCATCATCGGCAAGCGATTGCAATCCGTTGCGGACTGAATCCTGTCGGCTGGCACCGCCGGTCACAAAACGGACCCCGCCAATCCCTTTGAGCGCTGTTTCGGCATCGGAGCGTGCATCAGCGCCGATCACGACCACCAGTGGATCGGCCCCGCCGTCAAGCAAAGCTTCCACCGAATGTCGCAGCAGCGGCTTGCCGCGCCAGTTGCGGAACTGCTTGGGCACCTCGCCGCCAACGCGCAGCCCCTTGCCTGCGGCAACCACAATCGCCGCAAAGGAGGGAAGGGGGAGCTCGCTCGCCATTGCGGGCAAGCGCTTAAGGTCTGGACGGGCTTTCGGCAATCCACTATGCGACTGCCCAATTATTAGGCACACCGGCACCATGAGCATGCTTCCCACCCCTCCGGCCCTTAAGCCGATCGCCATCGGCCCTGTCACAGTGGCCGAACCGGTGGTGCTTGCGCCAATGACCGGGGTGACCGACATGCCGTTCCGTACGCTGGTGCGGCGCTATGGCTCGGGCCTCAACGTCACCGAAATGGTGGCAAGCGAGGCGGCGATCCGTGAAACCCGCCAGTCGGTGCAGAAAACCGCGTGGGACCGGATCGAGGAGCCGGTTTCGATGCAGCTGGTCGGTTGCGATCCCGCCAGCATGGCTGAAGCCGCCAGATTGCAGGAAGGCAATGGCGCGGCGATCATCGATATCAATTTCGGCTGCCCGGTGCGCAAGGTCGTGGGCCAGCTCGCCGGCAGCGCGCTGATGCGCGAAGTGCCGCTGGCGGTGCGGCTGATGGAAGCGACCGTCAAGGCAGTGAAGGTGCCGGTTACGGTTAAGATGCGGATGGGCTGGTGTCACGATAGCCTCAACGCCCCGGAACTCGCCCGCATGGCCGAAGATATCGGGGTGCAGATGGTCACCGTCCACGGAAGGACCCGCAACCAGATGTACAAGGGCAGCGCCGACTGGAGTTTCGTGCGCAAGGTCAAGGATGCAGTGAACATTCCAGTGATCGTCAACGGCGATATCTGCGCCATCGAGGACGCAGCCAGGGCGCTCGCGCAATCGGGCGCAGACGGATTGATGATCGGGCGGGGCGCTTATGGCAAACCGTGGCTGCTGGGGCAGGTGATGCATTGGTGGCGCACCGGCGAGGCCTTACCCACGCCGGGCATGGACGAACAATACGCCGTATTGGTCGAACATTATAACCGGATGCTGGATCATTACGGGCGCGATACGGGGGTCAAGATGGCGCGAAAGCACCTTGGTTGGTATACTAAGGGGCTGCATGGATCGGCTGAATTCCGCAACCAGGCCAACTTCATCGACGATCCCGAACAGGTGCTGGGCGAGATTGAACGGTTCTATGAACCTTTTCGCCTGCAGCAGGCGGCCTGACCTGTGGCAGCCAGCATCCCCGCCCGGGAGGGCGGCCCTTCCGGACCTGCCGATCCGACCCTGATCGATGCTTATCCCGATGCGCGGGCGCAGATCGCCGGCATGATCTTTGCCGTTTTGCTGATCGACGGATCGGGACGGATCGTGGAAGTGAACCATGCAGCCGAAAACCTGCTCGGCACCAGCGCAAGCCGCCTTGTCGGCACTCTGCTTTCGGAGCGCATCGGCCCGCTTGATCCGCGGGTTGAAACGCGCCTTTCGCTTGTCGACGAGGCGCTTGTTGCACGTGAACTTGCGATCACGGTGGGTAACACGGTCATCCGGGCAAACCTGACGGTCTCGCCGCTTGGAAGTTTCCCCGGGTGGCGGGTGGTCACTCTGTCGGAGATGGGCCATGAGGATGTCGTGCAGAACCAGGGAGGGGAGACAATGCTTGCCGCTCCCGCGGTGCTGGCGCACGAGATCAAGAACCCGCTCTCCGCCATTCGCGGCGCTGGTCAGCTGATTGCGCGCAAGCTTCCTCCAGCCGACAAGAAGCTGGCCCGCATGATCACCGACGAGGTTGATCGGATCGCGCGGCTGATCGACCGGATGCAGGAACTCGGCAGCACCCGCACCGGGCCGGTCGATGCGTGCAACCCGCATGAAGCCATCCGTGCGGCAGTAGCAACCATACGCGTGGCCGGAGCGAACCGGGGCGGGGTTGATATCCGCGAGGAGTTTGATCCTTCGCTGCCGCCTGTCCTTGTTAACCGCGATGGGTTTGAGCAGGTGCTGATAAACCTGCTTTCGAATGCCGGTGATGCCGCGCGCGCAGGGGATAACGAGCCCAAGATCGTGGTCCAGACCCGCTTTGCCAGCGGCCTTGCTTTCAGCGCGGTTCGCCATGGGCGCCCGGTTCCTCTCCCGATCGAGATCACCATTACCGATAACGGGCCGGGCATTCCGCCTGATCTGCGCGATCACGTGTTCGAGCCGTTCGTCTCGTCCAAGCCATCAGGGCAGGGCCTCGGCCTGTCGCTGGTGCGCAAACTGGTGCGCGACATGGACGGCAATATCAGCCACGAGCGCGACCAGCGCAGCGGGCTCACGCACTTCCGCCTGCATCTCCCGCAAGCTCCGCGCGGGCGCTAGACCATGTCCGGAAACACCATGAAGACCGTTCTGCTGGTCGAAGATGACACCGCCATCGCCACGGTCATCATGGCCGCGCTGGAGGACGAAGGCTTTGCGATACAGCATTGCACCAGCATCGCCGCGCGCGATCGGCTGCTGGCTGAAAGGCGCTATGCGGTCATGCTGACCGATGTCATGCTTGAAGATGGCGATGGGCTGGCGAGCCTTGAGGCGGTGCGCGAACGCGCAGCCGACATGCCGATTATCGTGCTTTCAGCCCAGAACACGCTCGATACCGCAGTGCGCGCGAGCGAGAGCGAGGCTTTCGAATATTTTCCCAAGCCGTTCGATCTTGATGAACTGGTCCATGCCGTTCGTCAGGCGGCGGGCCAGAGGGCGGCCGGCGAACCGGGGACGGACAGCGGCCTGCCCGAAGGCGATAGCGACAGCGCGCGGATGCCGCTGGTCGGGCGCAGCCCCGCAATGCAGAGCGTCTATCGCATGATTACCCGCGTGCTGCGCAATGATCTAACGGTGCTCATCACCGGCGAAAGCGGTACGGGCAAGGAACTTGTCGCCGAGGCGATCCATCAGCTTGGCAGCCGCCGGACGGGGCCGTTCGTGGCGGTCAACACTGCGGCAATTCCGGCTGATCTTGTCGAAAGTGAACTGTTCGGCCACGAAAAGGGCGCCTTTACCGGGGCCATCGCCCAGGCAATGGGCAAGTTTGAACAGGCCAATGGCGGAACGCTTTTCCTCGACGAGATCGGCGACATGCCGGCTGAAGCCCAGACCCGGTTGCTGCGGGCGTTGCAATCGGGACGTATCCGGCGGGTCGGAGGCCGGCAGGAGATCGCGGTCGATGTCCGCATCATTGCCGCCACGAATCGCGACCTTGGGCCAATGATCACCGCTGGCACCTTCCGCGAAGACCTGTTCTATCGCCTCAATGTGGTGCCGATCGTGCTGCCGCCTTTGCGTGAGCGGCGCGAGGATATCGGCGCGCTTGCGCAGCATTTCCTGATCCTTGCTGCCGAGGATGGCTTGCCGCGGCGATCGCTTGCGCCCGAGGCGATTGGCCGGCTTGAACAACGCAATTGGCGCGGCAATGTCCGCGAACTGCGCAACGTCGTCTATCGCCTTGCGCTGATGGCGCGTGAGGATCGGATCGATGCCGAGAGCCTTGCCGACATCATTGGCGAAGAGATCGCACCCGGTGCTGGCCCAGGCCGTGACGCACAGGGTGGCTTTGCGCCCGCGTTGGCGGCGTGGCTGGCAAACGAGGTGCCGCCGCCGGGAACGCTCTATCATCGCGCGCTGGCGGCCTTCGAAAAGCCGTTGATTGAACATGCGCTCGGGCGGACCGGAGGCAATCAGCTGCGTGCGGCCCAGCTATTGGGGATAAACCGCAACACCTTGCGCAAGCGGATTGGTGAACTCGGGCTGGAGCCAGACCGCTTTTCGCAGCCTTCCTGACACGGTTGGGCGAACCTTCCGCAGTTTCGGCTTGCACATTTGCCACACCATTGTTGTAAAGGAGCAACGATGGATGTGCCCATGTCACGCTTGCCGAGCTTTTCACCGAGGCAATCCCCGCGTTGGTGGCGGCGTTTCATCGTCGCTTCGCGGCGTGCGAACATCTTCCTCTGGCTCGAAATCCTGTCGGCCCTCGCGCTGCTTGCGGCAATCGCAGCGACCTATCTTACCTATTCACGCGTAACTGCGCCGGACGATCTGCTGCCAACGATGAAGGTTTCGGTGTTACTGATGGCAACGCTCGTACCGGCGATGGCGCTGCTGGTGCTGATCGGTCGCCGGGTCGCGCTGCGCCGGGCGGCGGGCAGCACGGCGCGGCTGCACGTGCGGCTTGTGTTTTTCTTCTCGATGGTTGCTGCGCTGCCGACATTGCTGGTGGCAGGCTTTGCCGCCTTCCTGTTCCAGACCGGGGTCGATTTCTGGTTTTCCGACGATTCGCGCGGCCTGATGGAAAATGCCAATGCGCTGGCGCAGAACTACTACGATGCCAACCAGCGCGATGTGCAGCAGGAAACCCTCGCCATGGCCAGCGACATGCGCTTCATCCTTGAACGGGTCGCGATCACCGATGGCAATTTTCCCGATTTCTACGCGCTCCAGGCGCAGGGCCGGAAAATCTCGGAAAGCGCCATCCTCCAGCGCATGCCCGATGGGAGCCTGCGAACGGCTGCCATCCTCAACCTTACCGAGGACAACAGCCCGTCAGACTTTGTTGACGATGCGCTGCCGCGGCTCGAGCAAGGCGAATTCGTGGTCGTGTTCGGCAGCCCGGAGCGGATCGAGGCGCTTTCGCCGATCGATCCCGACAGCGGCATCTATCTCTACAACGCCCGCACCACCGAAGAAACGATGTTCAATTCGTGGGAGAAGGCGCAATCGATCGTCACCGCCTATGACCGGCTGACCGGCAGTGCGCGGATGTTGCAGCTGCGCTTTAATATTGCGCTGGTGGCGGCCAGCCTGCTGTTGGTGGGCGTGGCGATCTGGTTTGCGCTGCGGTTTGCCGATCGGCAGGTGAAGCCGCTGACCGATCTGGTCGGTGCGGCGCGCAAGGTGGGGCAGGGCAATTTTGCGCTGCGTCTCGAAGGGCGCACCGGCGCCGATGAAATCGGTCTGCTCAATCGTGCGTTCAACCGCATGACCGCCCAGCTTGAAAAACAGACCCGCGCTTTGGTGCGGGCCAACCGGCAAATCGATGACCGCCGCGCCTTCATGGAGGCAGTGCTCGAGTCGGTGACAGCGGGGGTGATCTCGGTTGACGAAAAGAACCACGTCACGCTGATGAATTCCTCTGCCCAGTCATTGCTGGCTCAGTCGAATGTCGAAGGCGCAAGCATGGCCGGCCACGCGCTTGAGGACATGGCACCTGAATTGTGCCGGATGATCGCGGAAGGCAAGGAGCGGGCGATCATCACCCATGCCAAGGGTGCCGAGTTGCTGACGCTCGCCGTCAAGGTGGCGCCGGGGACCAGCGGGCATGTCATCACCTTTGAGGATATCACCCGCCAACTGCTTGATCAGCGTCAGGCTGCATGGTCGGATGTCGCGCGCCGGATCGCGCACGAAATCAAGAATCCGCTAACCCCGATCCAGCTGGCGACCGAGCGGTTGAAGCGGCGCTACCGCACGCAGGTCGGGGACGAGGATCGTGTGCTGTTTGACGAGCTTACCAGCACGATCGTTCGGCAGGTGGGTGACCTCAGGAAAATGGTCGACGAGTTTTCGTCCTTCGCGCGCCTGCCCAAGCCGGTTTTCCGTGATGAGGATGCACTCGATCTTGTGCGGCAATCGGTGTTCCTGCAGGAAGTCGCGCATTCCGGCATTGCCTTCAGCGTTTCATCCGTTGACCTGCTGGACCGCGAGGTGCGCTGCGACCGGCATCAGTTCGGCCAGGCAATGACCAACGTGCTGAAGAATGCTGTCGAGGCGGTCGAGGCCCGTGCCAGCGAGGGCCGCGGCGAATATGCGGGAGAGATCGCCGTTGCCATCAAGGATGCCGGCGAGGCCATCATGGTCACGATCGAGGATAATGGGGTCGGGCTTCCTGCCGACCGCGAGCGTCTGGCCGAACCCTATGTCACCACCCGCGACAAAGGCACCGGGCTTGGCCTTGCCATCGTCAACAAGATCGTCGACGAACACGGCGGCGACATGAGCTTTGCCAGCACATCCAGCGGGGGAACCCGCGTCAACTTGCGATTTGCCCGTAATCCGCAACCGGTCGGGGGCAATCCTGTCTGATGCCCCGCACGCCACGCCACATCATGAACCGTAAGCCAAGGGACTCTGCCGATGGCGCTTGAAATCCTGATCGTCGATGACGAACGCGATATCCGCGAACTGGTTGCGGGGGTGTTGGGTGATGAGGGCTATCTCTGCCGCACCGCTGCCGACAGCACCGAGGCGCTGGCCGCCATTGACGAGCGCCGCCCGAGCCTTGTGCTGCTGGACGTGTGGCTGCACGGCAGCCAGATGGACGGGCTTGAACTCCTCGATGCGATCAAGGCGCGCGAGCCGGGCCTTCCGGTGATCATCTTTTCGGGCCACGGCAATATCGATACTGCAGTGGCTGCCGTGGGCCGCGGGGCGATGGACTTCATCGAAAAGCCGTTCGAGGCCGAGCGCCTGCTGCTGCTGGTCGAGCGCGCGACCGAGACCGAACGGCTGCGGCGCGAGAATTCGCGCCTGCGCGAAGGCAGTTGGGGCAGCGCCGAATTTACCGGCAATTCCCCGGCCATCAATGCGGTGCGCGCCACACTCAAACGCGTGGCCAATACGGGGAGCAGGGTGCTTATCTCCGGCCCTCCGGGCGCGGGGAAGGAAGTGGCGGCGCGATTGCTGCACGCGTGGAGCGGCCGGGCAGAAGGCGCTTTTGTACTGGTCAATTCGGCCCGGATCACGCCCGAACGCTTTGAGCAGGAACTGTTCGGCGAGGAAGCCAATGGCAAGCAGGTGCGTCCGGGCCTGCTCGAACTTGCCGATGGCGGCACGCTCTATCTCGATGAGATCGCCGACATGCCCCTGTCCACGCAGGCGCGCATTCTGCGGGTGCTGACCGAGCAGAGCTTCGTGCGGGTGGGCGGCACGCGGCAGATCGGGGTGGACGTAAGGGTCGTTTCGTCAACCACGCGCGATCTGACCGTCGAGATGGCGGAAAAACGGTTCCGCGAGGATCTGTTCTACCGCCTCAACGTGGTGCCGGTGGTGCTCCCGTCGCTGGCCCAGCGGCGCGAAGACATCCCGGTTCTGGCCGAGCACTTTTTCACGCGTTACTCGAATGATCAGGGCGTGCTTCCACCGGAGCTTTCGTCGGAAGCCATGGCTGCGTTGCAGGCCTATGACTGGCCCGGCAACGTCCGCCAGCTCAGGAACGTGGTCGAACGCACCATCATCATGACGCCGCGGGAAAGGCTGAATACGGTCGAAACGGACATGCTGCCGCCCGAAATCACCGGGGGACAGCTGGGCGCGGCGGGGGAAAACCTGTCGGCGATCATGGGCGTGCCCCTGCGCGAGGCGCGTGAAAGCTTCGAACGCGAATATCTCTCGATCCAGATCCGCCGGTTCTCGGGCAATATCTCGAAGACCGCGAGCTTTATCGGGATGGAACGATCAGCCCTGCATCGCAAGCTCAAGCTGCTTGGCATGGCGGATCGGCGCGACGAAGCGGATAAGGAATAGCGAACCGAAACCCGGGCCAAATCAGCCCTTGTCGCTTCGGGCAGCAATCGCCATTATGTACCAAGGAAGCAAGTCGCTCGGTGAAGTGGCGGGCCTACCGACCCTGCGGACCGCAATATCGGCCGCCAATAACAGGAGCCAAGACCATGTCGAACGGGCGAACGCTCTCACCCCGTCCTGTAACACGCGCCGCCGCGTCCGCAGATCAGCCCGGCGTCGACGCGGCCCCTTCCGCAGTACGTCAGGGCAACCTGCAGGATGCGTTCCTCAACCTGCTGCGCAAAAGCAAGATTCCCGTCACCATGTTTCTGGTCAAGGGCGTGAAGTTGCAGGGGATTGTTACCTGGTTCGACAATTTCTCGATCCTGCTGCGCCGCGATGGTCAATCGCAGCTGGTCTACAAGCACGCGATTTCCACCATCATGCCCGGCCAGTCGCTCGATGCGGCACAGTTTCACAGCCGGCCTGGCGGCAAGAAGCAGAAACTGCTTCAGGACGTGTTTCTGAGCCGCGTGACCGAGGCAGAGGTGCAAGTGACGATGTTTCTCGTCAACGGGGTGATGCTGCAGGGCCGCATTGCTGCCTATGACCTGTTCTGCATGCTGCTTGAACGCGATGGCGCGGTGCAGCTCGCCTATAAGCATGCGGTCTCGACGATCCAGCCTGCAGGCGCGGTCGATCTGAGCGTCGGCGATGACGATGATGACGACAGCCTTGCTGACAATGGGACGGTAGACTGAGCTTCGATAGCCAATTTGACGAGGAAGTGACCCGCGGAGCGCGGGCGCTGGTGCTGTGTCCGGATATCAGGGCGCTGCGCTATGATCTCGATGCGGCCGAGCGGCTTGCCGAGGCCGAAGGGCTTGCGGCCGCGATCGGACTGGCGATTGTCCACTCCGCGATCCTGCCAGTCAGGCAGATGCAGCCCAACACCCTGTTCGGATCAGGTCAGGTCGAAAACATCGCGGTCTGGTGCGAGCAATACGAGGCCGAACTGGTCATCGTCGACGGAGCGTTGACGCCGATTCAGCAGCGCAACCTTGAAGACCGGCTCAGGCGCAAGGTGATCGACCGCACCGGATTGATCCTTGAAATCTTTGGCGAACGCGCGGCGACCGCCGAAGGGCGCTTGCAGGTCGAGCTGGCCCATCTCGATTACCAGCAGAGCCGTCTGGTGCGCAGTTGGACCCACCTTGAACGTCAGCGCGGCGGTTTCGGCTTTCTTGGCGGTCCGGGCGAAACCCAGATCGAGGCTGACCGGCGGATGATCCGCCAGCGCATGGCACGCTTGCGGCGTGAACTTGAACAGGTGCGCAAGACCCGCACGCTCCATCGTGAGCGGCGGGGCAGGGCGCCATGGCCGGTTATCGCGCTGGTGGGTTACACCAATGCCGGCAAATCAACCCTGTTCAATCGTCTGACCGGGGCCGAGGTGATGGCCGAGGATCTGCTGTTCGCCACCCTTGATCCGACCATGCGGGCAATCAGTCTGCCCGGGGTCGAAAAAGCCATCTTGTCGGACACCGTGGGTTTCATTTCCGACCTGCCGACGCAGCTTGTCGCCGCTTTCCGTGCAACGCTTGA
This sequence comes from Erythrobacter sanguineus, assembly GCF_900143235.1. Lineage (GTDB taxonomy): Bacteria > Pseudomonadota > Alphaproteobacteria > Sphingomonadales > Sphingomonadaceae > Erythrobacter > Erythrobacter sanguineus. The sequence goes on from NZ_FRDF01000005.1 coordinate 132,506, forward strand.
AGAAGTGACCGGCGCTGACCTTATCTGCCATGTCCGCGACATGGCCAACCCGAGCCACGCGGCACAGAAAAAGCAGGTGATGGATGTGCTCGGCGATCTCGGCGTGGTCGACCCTGATACGGGTGAAAGCAGCATTCCGATACTTGAAGTCTGGAACAAGTGTGATCTTCTGGCGCCTGAAATGCTTGAGGAAATGCGCGAGTCTGCCGATGTCCAGGGTGCAGCCATCCTGTCTGCCGTAACCGGCGCAGGCGTTGCGGCTCTGGAGGATCGGATTGCCGCGCTTCTCACCGGCACTGCGCGCGAGGTCAGCTTTGTGCTGCCGCTGAGTGATGGACGCCGGATGGCGTGGCTGCATGCGCATGGCGATGTTCTGGCAGAGGAAGACGCGGGCGAGGGGGATGAAGGGCCGCTGCGCCGTGTGACCGTGCGGCTCAACCCCAAGGAATTGGGGCAGTTTGTCACACTCGGTCAATAAAACAGCACGTTACTCGGTATTTTTGACCTTTTGCCAGAGCTTTTCCTGATCGGCGAGAGAAAGGTCGGGGAAGGTGCCTTCGGCCATTTCTTCCATGGCGCGAAAACGCCGTTCGAATTTTGCATTGGCGGCGCGTAAGGCATCTTCTGCGCTTATGCCGTGAGCACGAACGAAGTTGACGGCAGCAAACAGCAGGTCGCCAGCCTCCTCGATTTGGGCGTCTTCTGAAGGTGCCGTATTGAGTTCTTCTATTTCCTCGATAATTTTCGCCTCTGATCCGGACGGGTCCGGCCAGTCAAAGCCCGTGCGAGCGGCGCGTTTCTGAAGTTTCTGCGCGCGCATCAACGCTGGTAACGCCAGCGCCACGCCATCGAGAGCGCTGGTAACGCCCTTGGCTTCGCGCTCGGTTTCCTTCAGGTCTTCCCAGCGTTTCTCGTCCATGATGCCGCCAGCGTCCGAGAATATGTGCGGATGGCGCGTTTCCATCTTGTCGCTGATGGCGTTGGCAATGTCGTTGAAATCGAAGTGACCGGCTTCTTCGGCCATGCGCGCGTGGAAGACGACCTGGAGCAGGAGGTCGCCGAGTTCGTCCTTGAGTTCCGCCATATTGCCGCGCGCGATTGCATCGGCGACTTCGTAGGCTTCCTCGATGGTATAGGGGGCAATGCTGGCGAAGTCCTGTGCCAGATCCCAGTCGCACCCATGATCAGGATCGCGCAATCGCGCCATGATTGCCAGCAAATGGGAAACAGGGGACTGTCGGGGGCCTTCGGGCATGCCATACCTTAAGATGGATAATATATATTATGTAAAATCTAGACCAGTGTTCCAGCGGTGTCCTGCGCCATCATGAACCACAGCACCAAAACATAAAGCCCGACAAAAATCGCCAGCCAGACCAGTGCCATTCTGGCCATCTGACCCCATTCAAGCCGGTAAGAGGCCAAGGCTGCGCCAACCACAACCAGCCACCCAATGCTGCTGATGATCGGAATGAGCATTTCCGGGCTCATGCGATGATCTCCAACCCGTCATAACCGACTGTCACGAAATCTGGCACCTCGTCGCAAAGCTCGCGATAATCCATGCTCTTGTCGAGATGGCTCAGGACCACACGCTGCGCGCCGCAACGTTCACCCAGTTCGATTGCCATGGCAAGATGCGCATGGGTCGGGTGCGGTTCACGGCGAAGGCAGTCCGATACAAGAATATCAATATTGTCGAACAGATCGATCATTTCGTCAGAAATATCACTGAAATCTGTAGCATATCCGATGGACTTCCCGTCAGCATCGAACCTGTACCCGGTGGTTTCGCCGGGACCATGCGCCATCTGGCACCATTCGACCCCGAAACCCGCAATCATCCGCAACCGGTCAAGCGTATCTATGGTACAGATCGTGGGATAGCCATCCTGCCCCGCAAACACATAGCCGAAGCGCTGCCGCAAGCGTCGCACGGTTTCGGTCGATGCAAAAGCCGGGATCGGCCCGGCACGTCCGTAACGCAGCACGCGAAGATCATCGATACCATGACAATGATCGGCATGGTCATGGGTCCAGAACACCGCATCAATGCTGCCGATCCGGTTGGCGAGCAACTGGGCGCGACAATCGGACGAAGTGTCTACCAGCAAGCGCCGACCATCATCGCTCTCGACCAGAATGGAAACGCGGGTGCGGCGGTTTCTCGGCTCATCCGGATCGCAATCGCCCCAGTCGCCGGTGCCGTCCGGCCCGCCCAGTCTGGGAACACCGGTCGAGGTGCCAGAGCCAAGCATGACCAGTTTCACAGAGCAGCCTTGTTGAAAAGCCGGAAGAAATTGGTGGTTGTCTGTTCTTTCAGTCGTTCGACATCCGTTCCGCGCAGGCCCGCGACGAAGGCAGCCGTATCGGCGACATAGGCGGGTTCACACACCCTGCCCCGATGCGGGACCGGGGCGAGGAACGGACTGTCGGTTTCCACCAGCAGGCGATTGTCAGGAATGATCTTTGCAACCTCCTGCAAGTCCTTGGCATTCTTGAACGTCACGATCCCGGACAGCGAGATCATCAACCCCAGTTCCAGCACCTTTGAGGCAAAATCGGCAGACGCCGTGAAGCAGTGGATCAGCGCCGGAAACGCCCCCTTCCCCATTTCTTCGGCCAGGATGGCGTGGGTATCATCCTCGGCGTCGCGGGTGTGGATGATGAGCGGCAACTGCGTCTCGCGCGCAACATCAATGTGCATCCGGAACAGCTTTTGTTGAGCGCCCCGGTCAGAATGGTCGTAAAAGTAATCGAGCCCCGTCTCGCCAATCGCGATCACCCGGTCATGCCGTGTCGCATCGAGCAGCGCCGCACGGCCCAGATCCTGATGCGCGTCGGCCTCGTGCGGGTGGATTCCCACGCTGGCGAACACATCGGGTTCGCGCGCAGCGGTGCCGACGACCTGCGCCCATTCGCTTGCCCGCGTCGAAATGTTGAGAAACGCCCCAACGCCGGCTGCTCGTGCACGAGCCAGCACCTCGGCCTGATCCTCGACCAGACCTTTGTATTCGAGGTGACAGTGGCTATCGACCAGCATCAGGCACCCTCGCCCTCGGCAGGCAGTTCAAGCCGCGGGAACAGCGGAGTGGGCGGAGCAACGGTGAAGCCGCTGGCGACGAGGCGGTCGAACCACGTGTCGTTGTCAATGGCAGCATAGGTGCGTTCATTTTCGGGGATGCCAAGCTGATCGAGCAAGGCGGCTGCCTTTTCCGGCGTAACCGGTTGAATGGCGATGGCCAAGGTCCTGAGTTGCTGGAAAAGGATAGTTAGAACCACCCTCATACGATCGGGATCGGACTTCTTTAGCGCCCATGGGGCCTGCTCATCGACATATTGGTTGCAGGCATAGACCGCGCGCAACCAGTCCTCGATTCCGGTAGAAAAGGAAAGCTGCTCGAAGGCTTTTGGAAGCAGGGTCCGTGAAGCATCATTGACCGTATTCCTAAGTTCCAGATCAGCCTCGGCAGGGGAAAAATTCACTTCAAGCCGCCCGTCCATGTTCTTGGCAATCATCGACAGGGTGCGTTGCGCAAGGTTGCCAAAGCTGTTTGCCAGCTCGGCATTGGCTCGCAAAACAATCGCTTCGGGCGAATAGCTGCCATCCTGTCCGAAGGCGACTTCGCGCATCAGGAAGTATCGCAAGGCATCGACCCCGAACCGCTCAGCCAGTTCCAGCGGATCGGTGACATTGCCGAGCGACTTCGATTCCTTCTGTCCGCGGTTGAGCAGGAAGCCGTGACCGAACACCTTTTGTGGCACCGGCAGTTTCGCGCTCATCAGGAAGGCGGGCCAATAGATCGTGTGAAAGCGAACGATATCCTTGCCGATCAGGTGCAGGCTGGCAGGCCAGAAGGTGTTCATTCCCTCTGATATTTCATCGGGATAGCCAAGACCCGTAAGGTAATTTGTGAGTGCATCGACCCACACATACATCACATGATTGTCCGAGCCGGGCACCTTGACCCCCCAGTCAAAACTGGTTCGGCTGACCGAAAGATCGCGCAGACCCTGTTCGACAAAGGCGATCATCTCGTTGCGGCGGCTCGCCGGTTCTAGGAAACCGGGAGTGCGCAACAATTCGAGCAAGGGTTGCTCGTACTTCGAAAGGCGGAAAAACCAGCTTTCCTCGATCGTCCATTCAACCGGCGTGCCCTGCGGAGAAAGCTTTTCGTCGCCCTCGCCTTCGACCAGCTCGCTTGCGTCGTAATAGGCCTCGTCACGGACAGAATACCACCCCTCATAGCGATCAAGATAGAGATCGCCGGCTGCTTCCATCGCTTGCCAGATGGCCTGGCTGGCGCGGTGATGATCAGGCTCTGATGTGCGAATGAAACGATCATAGGACACATTCAGAGCATCGCACATGTCACGGAAATAGGAGGACATTTCGTCCGCCAGATCACTGGGCGTACGGCCCTGTTCCTCGGCCTTGCGCGCCATTTTCAGGCCGTGTTCGTCGGTGCCGGTCTGAAACCGCACGCGGCGGCCCTGCAGCCGCTGGAAACGGGCGATCACATCAGCTGCGATCGCTTCATAGGCGTGGCCGATATGCGGGCGCCCATTGGGGTAGCTGATCGCGGTGGTTATGTAGAAGGGGGAGGTATCGGTCTCAGCCATGGGCGGGTTCGCTAGCGGGCGCGGCGGCGACAAGCAAGCTGCCGATCTCGAAGGGGAGCATCCCGGGATCGTAATTCGCAGTCGGCGCTTCGGCGGCGAGCGCAACCAGCGCGGCATAGGCATCAATCAGACCCGCACGGCGGCCTGCATCATCCGTGTTGCGTGCAGCGCGGGCCGTGAGTGCCTGAGCGAGATCGAATACCGCCTGCATCCGGTCGCGATCAGCGCGTGGGCCGATCAACCGGGCGAGTTCGCCGCGCAAGGCAAAGCCTTCCTCTCCGCCGGAAAGCAGCGTTTCGATCTCCCGGGCCAAGGGCGCCAAATCCTGCTCGGCAAAGCGCAGTGCCGCGCCGAATGACCCTTCGGCAGCGGCAATCGCGGCCGGATCCACCGGCAATCCGGACTCCTCCAGCATCGCTGCAAGCTGGCTGTCGGACAGCACCGGAAAGCGCAATGTCCGGCAGCGCGAACGGATGGTCGGCAGCAGCCGCGCCGGGCGGTGCGTCACCAGCAGGAAAAACGTGCCCTGCGGCGGTTCCTCAAGGCTTTTCAGCAGCGCGTTGGCGGCCGCTTTCTCCATGTCGTCGGCCGGATCGATGATGACGACGCGACGTGCACCCAGTGTCGGGCGGGTGGTAAGCCGTTTCTGCATCGCCCGGATCTGTTTGATGCGGATGCTGCGCGCGAGTTCGAACGGCTTGCCATCGGCTGCCGCGCGTTCGGCCTTGTCATCCTTTGGGCCATAGGTGAGGACAAGGATGTCAGGGTGATTGCCTTGCGGTTGCGGCACACCGGCTTGCGCAACCAGTTCGCGCGCGGCAGCCATGGCGAAGTCGCGTTTGCCGAGGCCGCTTTTGCCAGCCAGCAGCCAGCCGTGGTGCATCCGCTCACTGCCGATTGCATCGCGCCATTGCCGCCATGCGTCAGTGTGATTGGGCCAGCGGATCATGCGGCTTCGCCTGCGGTCAGATCGGCGATCGCGGTCATGATCCGGCGATGGACATCTTCGGGCGCGCCGATGCCGTCGATGGGGACAAAGCCGGAAGGGTCGGCCTGGGCAATGTTGCCGAAGGCGTCGGCCACCGCACGGTGATAGCTGGCTGGACGACCTTCGATCGCGTCGCTGATCGCGCCGCGGGTCGCAAGACGCTGTGCCAGAGATGCCTCGTCACCCTCGATCAGGATCACCCGATCAGGGCGCATGCCATCGCTGCCAAAAGCATGAAGCGAAAGGATTGCGTCGTCACCAAGTCCCCCTGCCCCACCCTGATAGGCACGGCTTGAATCGACAAAGCGGTCGCATATGACCCAATCCCCGCGGGCGAGGGCTGGCCGGATAAGCTGCGCGACATGGTCCGCGCGGGCCGCTGCAAACAGCAGGGCTTCGGCCTCCGCGGTCCATTCGCCCCCGGGTGGGTTCAGCAACAGGTTGCGGATGGCTTCCGCACCCGGGGTGCCGCCGGGCTCACGGGTCATCACGACCGAAAACCCCAGAGCGCGCAGCGCCTCGGCCAGCAGCTTTGCCTGGGTGGACTTGCCTGCCCCCTCCCCGCCCTCAAAGGCGATAAAGCGACCGCGCGCGGTGCTCATGCGAAAAGGCCCGCAATGGCGTTGATGATCCGGTCGAAAGGGCCAGCAGCTGCCACCGCTTCAGCCGCGAACAGCGGAATGCGCGCCGGGGCAACGCCGGGTGCGGTCACTTCGAGCACGGCGACCTCCTGTCCGGCGACGATGGGCGCGCGCAGCGGGCCTTCATAGCGGATGGTCGCGGTAGGCTTGCCCTTGCTTCCGCGCGGCAGGTTGATGGCCACAGGCCCTTTTGCCACCAGATCAAGACGGCGCGTATCGCCGTTCTGCACTCGCGCTTCGCCGATAACGGCCTTTGCCGGGAACAACCGGCGTCGATCCAGGGCGGTAAAACCCCATTCCATATAGGCCCGCGCCAAGCGTCCGCGCAGCCGGCCATTCTCCACGCCTGCCAGAACCAGAACGAGCCGCTGCCGATTGCGCCGGGCAGTTCCGAGATAGGAGAAGCCGGATTCGTTGGTGAAGCCGGTCTTGATCCCATCTGCCCCCGGTGTCCGACCGATCAGCGGATCGTGATTGATCTGCGCAATGCCTTTGTAATCAAAGCCGGTACGGCCGACGTAGTAACCGAACTTGTCGGGATGGCGTGTCACCATGGCCCGGGCGAGCTTCACCAGATCATTGGCGGTGGCGAAGGTGCGCCCTTCATCGGGAAAGCCGTTGGGCGTTCCGAAATGGCTTCCGCTCATGCCCAGCCCGCGCGCGGTATCGTTCATCGCCGCCGTCCATGCGGCAACCGAGCCCGCCTGCCCGGCCGCCAGCACCGCCGCCCCGTCATTGGCCGAGACATTGGCGATCCCCAGCAAGAGGTCGTGGACCGTCACCTGCTCACCCGCATCAAGGAACATGGTCGAGCCTTTGCGCCGCCATTCGCGCGCCAATTCGGGGCTCATTGCGAAAACCTGTGCCGGATCGAGCCTGCCTGCCTCGATCAACTCGAACGCAAGGTAAAGGGTCATCACCTTGGTCACCGAGGCCGGCATGAACCGCCGGTCGGGATTGCGGGCGTGCAGCACCTGCCCGCTGGTGATGTCCACCAGCAGCGCCACTGGCGCCTCGTCAGCAGACGGGACCGCGGGGGCGATCTGGTCATCGGCTGACTGGGCGCGCAGGGGCGCTGCGACCATGCACAGCAGCAAGATCAGGGCAAGGCGGTTTCGCAAAGAGGCAATCACGCCGCTAGCCATAGCCCCGCCCCGCGCGCTTGGCGAGGCTCGCCCCATGCTCAGTTCACGATTTCGTCGGCCAGCAGCCCCACGCTCATGGCGTAGTAGTTGGAGCAGTTATATTCCAGAATGGCGCGGTAATTGCCGGTCAGCAGCCAGGCCGGTGCCCCGGGGCCGTCGGGCTGGAACAGCGAGGCCATCACCTCGTCAGCCAGCCCGCCCTGCGCCACCACTCCCAGCGCGCGCCATTCGGCGACAGTCCTCCAGACGCTGTGGCGTTCATGCACCCGTGGGCAGAGCGGTGCGACAAGGCGGGTCTTGTGGGCATCGAATTCGAAACCCGAAGGAACATAGGCCCGCACACCCCAAGGCTGCCCGGGGCGCCATCCGGCATCGCGGAAATAATTGGCGATCGAGGCGAAGGTATCGGCCCGGTTGGAGAATATGTCTGCTCGCCCGTCCCCGTCACCATCGGTGGCAAGACGCAGATAGACGCTCGGCAGGAACTGCGGATTGCCGAAGGCGCCGGCGTAGCTGCCAACCAGTTGCGACCGGGCATAGCCCTTGTCCGCAATCTTCATCAGCGCGATGAATTCGCCCGCGAACAGCTCGCGCCGGCGTCCTTCCCACGCCAGCGTGGCCAGGCTGCGAGCGAGATCGAAATCGCCTTTGATCCGGCCATAGCTGGTTTCGTGCCCGAAGATCGCGATGATGATCGCCCCCGGCACGCCGGTTTCGCGCTCGATCCGGGCAAGCAGCTCGCGGTGCTCGGAATAGACGCGCCGCCCGCTGCCGATCCGTTCGCCGTTGACGTGAGTCGCGATATAGGGCGCGATCGGCGGATAGCCCTGCGTCGTGGCGCTGCCGGGTTGGTTGCGGTCGAGCCGGATAACGCGTTCATTGGGGGTGAGACCGGCGGTCATCCGGTCGATCGTCGCGCTGGTCACGCCTTCAGCCCGCGCCCGCGCCTTGAGCAACTCCAGATAGGCATCAAACGGCAGCGCCGCCTGATCGGGCGCCTGTGCGGTGGCAGGAGCGATCGCAGGCGTTGTGCCGAACAGCGCAGTTGCGGCAAGGGCAAGACAGGCGACAGGAAGAAGGCGGGGAATCATCTGGACAGGGATGTCACACCTTGGGCAAATTCCCAACAACCGAAGTATGGTGACTTGGCAAAGCAGCCCCGCTAGAGGGCGAATTGCAGCGGACAGGTGGCCGAGTGGTTTAAGGCAGCGGTCTTGAAAACCGCCGTAGGTGCAAGCCTACCGTGGGTTCGAATCCCACCCTGTCCGCCACCTTCCCTTTGGTGGTCATTCAACCACATACCGGACTGTGACCGCCACAGAACGCCCACCTGCAAAGGCGCCGCGCGGGCGCAGGCGGAAATCCGTGATGGCCGGATCGCAGCCGGAGCCATCGGCAACCGGAGTGTAATTCCAGCTTAATCCGTCGTCGTTCGAGAATTCGAGATCATCAGTCGCTGAACCCAGCGCGCTGAAGCCGTAAATCAGGCCGGAAACGCCGCCCGGATCGTTCCAGACCACCGGCCCGCCCGCTCTGCCCAGCAGGCACAGCTTTGCATCGGCCGGTCCCTGATCCCACACCACCACGCTATCTGCATCCGTTGCCGAGGTGCCGGTGTTGGCCACGGTGATGAGGTATTCCACCAGCGCGCCGGGGATCGCCTTGGGGTTGTTGGTGCCGTTGACCGGATCGGAAATCAGCGAGCTGACCTTGGTCACGGAAAGGCGGGTAAACGGGTTGCAAACCTTCAGATCGTGGATCGCGATCGCTTGCTGGCCGGGATCGGTCGGTGCATTCGAATTGTTGCCGTAACGGACCACGATACGGTCAATGCCCTCGGTAAAGGTAACAACGACATTGCCAAACGGTTCGGCATCGGCGGACAGGCCATCACCGATCACCACATTCCCGGTGACCTGGTTGACATTGCCGTTGGTCAGCACAGGCAGCACGGTGGTGCCGTTACGGGTGCCGAACACCTCGACCCGATCGGTAAACTGGCCAGCAAAGAAATCGACGTCAAAGATCGAGAACTGCAAACCTGTAAAAACACGCGGCAAGGTGACGTCGATCTCGACATCGCCCGAAAGATTGGCCTGATCGGCCAGCAGTGTCAGACTGTTTTCAGGGCTTACAAAGCCACCTGTCAGCCCGTTGAACACGGTCGGCGATTGTCCGCCGAACTGGGCACTGTTCAGGAACGCGCCGTCATTGCCGATCTGGAAGCGGATGTTGCCGAAGCTGGCAAAGGCATAGGTATTGTCGGTTGAACCGGGACTCCATCCCGGAATCAGATCCCAGTCGAACACCGAAATGCCCGCCGGACAGGCCAGCACCGGGACAATGCCGGGCGCCCGCCCGCTCTGAACGATCAGCGCGGAAACAGCATGGTCATCCTCGCTAGTGATGCCGTTGTCCGGGGTGGAATCAAGGTCGATCGCGCTGCTGCTGATGATCTCGGCGATGTTTGTCACCGTGGTTCCGGCGCTGGACGAGACCGTTCCGGTCAATGTGATCGCCGCGCTTTCGCCCGGGTCAAGCGCGCCGACGTTCCACACACCGGTTGCCGCATTGAAGGTGCCGGTGCCGGTTGCTGCGGAGAAGTTGAAACCTGCGGGCAAGTTGTCACGCACGGCAATGTCGGTGGCGGTAATGGTCGATGCCGTGCTGCTTGTCACGGTCAGCCGCCAGGTTGCAACGCCGCCCGAAACAGGAGGCGACCCGATAAGTTGCTTGGTCAGGGAAAGATCGGCGAAATCCGAGGGCAAGGCGGTGAGGTAGAGTTCGGCATGGCGGAACTCGCCATCATCTGAGCTCGGAAAAAGATCGCACATTTCCAGCCGCCATGTTCCGGCAGAGTTCTGCCCGTTGAAGGCCGACAGGGCGTTGTTCGGGCGGAAGCGGTTCTGGAAGGGTGGAGCCGTGCTCGCATGGTTTCCCGTCGGACTGTCGGTATTGACAAGCTGCGCCGCCGCGTCGTCCAGCACGACGTTGAAGTTGTCCCCGCTGGTGGACTGAGTGTCCCCATTGGTCACCTGTACCCGTGTACCATCGGGCGAGACCAGCGTGATCTGTAGGTCACCGCGCCACCTGTGGGTAATCAGCACCCCAAGGTCGACATCGGCAATGGTAAAGCTGTCGGTGACATTGAAGTTGCGCACCAGCGGATTGGTGCAGGTCCGCGTCCCGTCGATAACGCCGTCATTGGTTACGACATAGGTGCTGACCGCTTGCGCCATGACAGGCTGCGCAAAGGCAAGGCCGAGCGCGGCAAGCAACAGCCGCAGCAGCACTGCCACAGCCTTTTCAAAGCGTCCTGTCCACTCAGCCGCATCCATGCCCGCGCGATAAGGCAACATGGTTAATGCGGTGTTGATCTTGCGCTGTTTTCCCGTCGCCATGGCCTACCGCCCCAGCCCGAGGAAAGAGAATGTGTCGGTGTCGAACTTCATCCGCACGCTGGCAAAGACGCCCTGATCAGTATTGCGCGCAGCGGCAAAGTCACCGTCGCGAAAACCGCTGACGTTGTAGCCCAGTGTGACCAGCATGCCTTCGGCCGGGACAAAGCCGATGGTCGGGCCATAGGCGAAGCTGGTCACCTCGTCCTCAAGGCTGGCGCGCACGGTCACGCTCCCCCCGACTTCAACCCGTTCCGACAGGCCGATGCGGGCATCAAGCCCGGCAAGCACCATGGTTCCGGAAAACTCGGTGCCTTCGAATTCGTCGAAATTGTAGCGTGCTCCGAGGAACAAGGTGTATTCATCGCGCCGGGTTTCTGCCCCATTATTGCTTCCGCGCGGTGAGAAATTGGTCGAAAGGCTGGCGACCAAGCGGCGGGCAATCGCATCGCCATCAACGATCAGCGCGGTGCGCCCGGCCCCGCCTGCCTGCCCGGCAATTGCATCCTCGACCCGGTCGCTGCGATATTCGAGCCGTCCCAGCATCGCCAGCGGCGAGTTGTCGGGACGGTGGGCAAAGGCAATGCTCGCATCCATGATCTCGGTGGCTGCGCCATTGCCGCTTTCGGCCAGCGTCCAGGTCAGGCCCGATCCGACGAGGCTGCCCTCGCCCAACTGACGGATCGCGCCGAAGGTCACGCCCTTGCGGTCAGCCTGTTCGCCGTCGCGATATTCGCCGCGTGCGGTCAGGCTCCAGCGATCCTTGCGCCAGGCTGCACCAAAGGTAAGCGCGGTGAAATCCTCGAACAACAGCCCACCGGTCAACTGTCCGCCGCTCGCGGCAGGCTGGGCCGGGTTGATGATCTGCGCGGGATCAGGCGTACCGCCAAGGGTGCGGTTGCCGTCGATGGTTGCGTCGATCATCAGTGTGGGCGTGACCTGCAGGGTCTGCGACAGGCCGAAGGCGGCAAAGCTGCGGGTGCCGTTTTCGCCGATGGTTTCCTCGCCCAGTGAGGTGACCACCTGACCGCCGCGCCATGGCGCAACCTCGATCCCGCCGCGCAGCTGGCGCGCGTCGAGCGTCTCGCCATCGGCAATCTCGTAAGTGCCGACCAACCGCACATCGGGGGTGACGGCATAGCGCACGCCCAGACGGTGGCGCGCGGGCAGATCGAAGCTCTCCGCCTGGCCCAGCGCGACGGCGGTGCTGCCGGAAAGTTCAAGCTTGTTATCGAACATTCGCTGGGTCGCCCCGGCTTCGAGCACGGTCGAAGATGCAGCCGAACCATCGCCCAGCCGGTCCGTGAAATGGGCAATGCCGATCCGCATGTCGGTGCGCTGGCGGGTCAGCACCATCTGCGCCTGCGCAGCACGGCGGCGCGTGGCATCGATCAGGCTTTCATCCTGCCACAGACTGCCGACGAGGTTCAGTTCCTGGCTGAGCAGAACCCGGCCATCGACCCCGAGCTTGCGCCGCCCGACTTCGGCGGCGTTCTGCTGGCCGATGCCGTACTCGCCATCGATCTGGCGGGCATAGGCGAGCACATCAAGCATGCCGGTCTGATGCTGGGCTTCGACCAGCCAGCCGGTCGCAGTCTCGCCCTCACGGCGGCTGACACCCAGCTCGGCGCGCAGTTCGGTAGCATCGCCGATCCGCGCCAGCAGATCGACCGCGCCAATAGCGGTGCGGGTCGCTTCGCCGCCGGGGCCGGTGATGCCCGCATCGGTAATCGCGCTTGCCCCGACCCGCAGCTTGCCATCATCGCTGGTCCAGTCGGCGCGCACCCCGGCATTCATCTCGCCTTCGGCCGCGCCATCGGTTTCGAACTCGATGACGATGAATTGCGGGTTGAGGTTTTCGTCACGGCTCAGCACCGGCGCGGCAAAGCTGATGGTGCCCGCCAGCAGATCGAGATCATAATCGGCAAACCGCGTCAGCTCGCGCACCGACACGATCAGTTCGGGGCGAAAACGGTCACGCACCTCGATGGTGACCCGCTCGCTGTTGGGCAGGATGCGGCGGCTTGAAAGGTCGTAAGGCCCGGTGATGCCCTGCCCCTGAATTTCCTGGCGGCGGAACCGGCTCGCGATTTCGGCGGCAAAGCCTTGCGCCTTGAATTGTCCGATCCGCGCCTCGGCCTTCACCCCGGTGGCGGTGCGGTTGTAATTGGCAAGGCGCGTCTGGTTGAAGGCGGTCTGGAAATCGCCATAGAGCGCATAGAAGGTCGAGCTTTCGATCCGGACATAAAGCTTTTCGCGGCTCGCGGCATCAAAGCGCCGGGCCGACGCATCGCCGAACACGGTGTAATAGGCCTGCGGATCAAGCGCGCCGAGCACCCGCTGGTCCTCGCGCTGCTTGGCGCTGTCATAGGCCAGCGTCAGCAGATATTTGCCCAGCACCCGGCCCTTGGCATAAAGCGCGACACGCGCATCATCGCCAAGGTCGCTGTCGAACCGTCCGGCGCGCTCCATGTTATCGGCTACCGAACGCGCCCCTGCCGTGCCTTCGACAAGACCGACGATCGTCCATTCGATATCGCCCGGCTCAACCCACGCCTCAAGCTCCTGACGGCGGGTGATCTGGCCATCGTCAAAGGCGAAATCGAGCCGCAGCGAACCGCTGACCATGGTCGGCGCAAGTTCGATCCGGGCAATGCCATCCTCGCCCTCGACCACCCAGCGCGCAGCCACCGGCGCGGTGCCGGTCAGCTGATCGAGCTGCTGGCGATCGATCTGCTCGGCGCTTTCATAGGGCGCGTTGAGCGTGAAGTTGCCCGAGATGCCCTCGCGCAAGGGGCGATTATTGCGGTCCAGCACCCGGATCGCCACCGTCGGCCTTGTCCGGCCGTCAGCGATGAGGTTGGACAATTCCGGCACCAGTTCGACCCGGGCGGGCGTGCGGGTAAAGAACACTTCGCGCGTGAAGGTCCTTGAGACTTCGCCAAAGGAATTGATGATCCGCGCTTCGAGCATGCTGCGCTCGTTGATCAGCGGCACACCGCGCCACTGGCTGATCGCATATTTGCCGCGTTCGGGGTTCTGGGTGCCATCGAAGGCGAGCGGATCGACCGGTTTGCCGTCGATCAGCAATTCGACCTTCTGCCCGCGGCGGTGACGGATCACCACCCGCACTGCCGGGGCGCGGGGATTGGCATCTTCGGCAGGTGCAAGAAAGCCGTCCTCGCCATCACCCAGCGCAATCCAGCCGGTGGTCGGCTTGACCGGCTCAGGCGCCGCCTTGTCCGCTTCGACGGCAAGCGGGCTGGCTTCGGGCTGAACCTGAACCACGCCTTCGGGCAGAACCGCATGGAAATCGGCCACCACCAGGCTGCCGCCCTGCCCGATCGCAAAGCGCGAAAATGCGCTCCCGGCGTTGCGTGTCGACGTGTGGCAATCGACCATGCGCGCGCCTTCGGGCAGGGTCATGCGCGACACCTGCACCACATGGGTGCCGGGCACCACGCCTTCAAAATGATAACGCCCATCGGCATCGGTGACGGCGAAGCTGCCATCCTCCAGCATCACCCTGACGCCCGCAAGCCCACTACGCGCGGCTTCGTCGATCGTGCAGTCGCCGGCCGTGATCCGGCCGATGATGGTCATCCTGTCGGCAATGCCTTCGCGCTCGATATCCACCGCCACAGAGGCACGCGAGATCCGGCCAAGCGCGTCGGTCACGCTTGCATCATTGATAACCCGGCCCGGCGGGGCGTCGGGGCGAACATTCATTGCATAGGTCACACGGGCGCTCGCGCCGCCCGGAAGATCGCCCAGCGCGATGTTCAGCGATCGGCCATCGGGCGCGATGGTAACCGCTTCCGGGGCGGGCGCGCCATTGATCCGCACGCTGTCGGGCCGCAGCCGCAGCCAGCGTGAAGGCGTATCGGCAATCGTCACCTCTCGTTTGATGCGCGACGGATCGGCGTTGCGCGCGATCAGGGTATAGAACACGATATCGCCCGGCGCAGCGCTGGCACGCGAAGCGGTCTTGGTCAGCCCCACCGCAAGGCTTGGCCGATCAAGCGGAATATCAACCTCAAATGGTTCGGGATTGTCGAGCACGAAGGCCCGGCCAAAGGATCCATCATTGATGGCAAAGGGCAGCCCGTCTGGCCGGGTCAGACCGGACAGCGCCGCGGGCGACACGACCGAGGGCGCGCCATAGGGTTCGGGCGGCAGGACTTCGAGCCTGTAGCTACCCGTCGCGGTCAGCGGAAACCAGAACCGGCCGGGTCCCATCGGTATAATCCGGCCCGCACCATCCGTGATGGACTGGCCCGAAATCACGCTGGAGGGCCACGATGTAACCCCGTCCTCGGCAAAGACCGTGGCAGGCGCACCGGTAGCGGCATCGACCAGGGTGACCCGGGCACCATCGACAGGCTCACCGGTTTCGCTGTCGAACACCATCCCGAACGGATCGACCAGCACATCGAGCGTGGTTTCGACCAGCACAGTTTCGCTGCCGGGATTCATTGCCGCGACCGTGATCCGCGAGCCGTCACCGGCGCTGAGTACGCAATCCCCGGTCACGAGGGCGGGCGGGATCCGGCTGGTGCTGATCCGTCCGGTGAAGATCCCGCTGTCGGGGGCTGTTTCAAAAATCGTCAGGGTTTCGCGATCACCATCGGTTGTGGTGAGAACCACGGTCAGGCTGTCGATCGCCGCCGAATCGCGGTTGGCACCCTGCGCATCAATCTCGAAGAACAGCGGTTCCCCGCCGCGCAGTTGCTCAGCAGGAACGACACTTGCGGTGCTGATGCCGGCGGTTTCGGTTGCGGCGGTCGCGTTCTGGCCCGCAAGGCTGCTGGTGCGCTGCACCGGATCGGGGCGCGTGCCGCAGCTTGGCGGGCGAAAGGTCAGTTCCAGGCCTTCTCCCGGCGCGCGGCGAAACACCCGTATCGCAGGTGGCGGCGGCGGAGCGAGGCTGACATCGAAGCGGACCGGATTGCTTTGGGTCCCGCCGCGTTCGCCATCGAATTCCCAGCTGGCTTCGGCAATATTGGTGATCGTCCGGAGGCCAGTGGATGAATCAGTGTCCTGTGCGGCCACCCCTCCTTGCGGCACGCCGAAAGGCAGCAGCACTGCAAGGAGTGCTGCTGCCATGGGCCGCAAGGAGGGGGGAACACGCAAGGTCAATTACCGCGAGCGACTTAGTCGATCGTCACGCGGAAATAGAGCGAGCGGGTAATGCCCTCTGCAATGTCGCTGAGGTCGCCCAGCACCTGATCTTCGGTGTTGGGTCCGGTCCCGGCGCTGAAGTTGCCTCCGGCAAGACCATTGGCGCAATTCGCATCGCCATCGACGAAGATGCCGAAGTCGCCATCGTAGGTGACATCGAACGGCAGATCATCGACCACATCGACATTGGTCGCCAATGCCCCGCCCGAAGCGTTGGCCACGGTGATGCAATATTCGACCGTTGCACCCGGAATCGCCTTTGCATTCGGGTTGGCAGCGCCGCCGGCAAGGAAATCATTGACCGGATCCGCGAGCACCCGGCTCGACTTAGCGACAGTCACCAGCGCACCGGCCACGACGAATTCGCCGGTGTCGGAGAACGCGCCGTCATTGGCTGCATCGGTCGCGCCTGCTCCGTCAAACAGCACGGTGTCGACGCCGGCCGTGTTGGCCCCGCTGGTTGCGACCAGCTCTGCCCCGAGCGCACCCGCACCGCCGCCGGCATGGGCATTGGCGGTCAGCGTCACATCGAACGCATCGCCGTTGACCGCATCGATGCCGATATCGGCGATCACGATCACGGCAATCGTACCATCTTCGGCCACTTCGTCGAGATAGGAGATCGGGCCGGCGGCCAGTTCCGCCGCGCTCAGTATCCGGTCGCCGTCGCTGTCGAGATAGATCTCGAAGCCGCCGATATTGGCAGGCGTGCCGTCGGTCAGCGCCGCGGCAAGATCAAGGTCGATCGTGTCGTTCGACAGGTTGGTCACGTCAAATGCGATCACCTGGTCCGGCGCGCCGGGAGCCACTGATGTCGCCGTGCCGACCCATTCGACATTCACGTTGACCCTGCGGTCGACGGTGAATTCGTCGCTGTCCGTTACGGCTGTCTGGGTGACACCGCCAACATCGAAGGTGACGCTGACGTTGTTGGTAATGGTTGATCCTGCGCTGGTCCCTTCGGCCAGAGCAGGGGCGCTGGACATGGCGACAAGCGCAAGCGCGCTTACCGCACCCAGCAACTGCTTGGTGGTCTTCATAGGTCTGGTCCTGTGCGTGTGCCCCGCGTCAAGAAATCCGCCCGCAGGACGTGGCGGTTATTGTCCGCTGGTCAGCGGATAATTGCTGGATAGGTAAGCCGCCCCTTCTCGCCCGGTGCGATGCTGGCGAGCATCCATCGGACATGGGTGACATCTTCATGCGTGGCAGCGCGTCCACTGCCGTCAGCAGCGGTTACCGAAAGGTCTGCAAGCCGGCCCCAGGTCTTGCCGCCATCGACCGAAACGGTCAGCGCCGGATCGGCGTCAGGGGCAAGGCGGACAGCTGCCGGCAGCGGATTGGTGACGTTGAAGTTCGTCACCGCTTCGCCGCCAGTATTGGCATAGTCGGTGCCGAAAATCAGGCGATCGCCCGGAATAATGGTGCCCGGCTCGACCAGATCGATGCGTTCGCTGCCGTCGGCTTCGGTGATGACCTTGACGGCCTTCACATCGCCCGACAGCGAAACCGGGCTGGCTTGCTGCTGCGCCTGAACAGGCATGGTGACAAGCGCCATTGCGGCGAAGGCGATGGTAAGTTTTGCAAAGGGAATCATGACTTTGGTCTCTTTTCCTGGGCTATTGCAATCAGTCGATGGCGACGTCGAAGGTGATGGTGTGGACAGTTCCGCCGGGCACGGGCCCGAACTCGACCCGGATCCCGTCGGCATTGCTGGCGACCCCGGCATCGGCATCAGCTGCATCGGTGAGCGGCGCGCCGTCGAGGGCAAGGGTGCCCTCGGTATAGGTGGTGCCTTCGGGGATCGCGTCGGTCACCACGAGATCGGTGACCGAGCCGCTGCCCGAGACGGTGGCGGTAATCGTGAAGGTGGCGATGGTGCCCGGAACCGCGCTGTCCCCGCCGAACGGATCGCGCAGGCTCACCGCCTTGGTCAGGCCGACCGAGGTTATGCCAACCACGAGGCTGCCGCGCGCGATGGCGCGTGCTTCGGTCGTCCCGACAATCGCATCGCCGCCATCCACCCCGGCAGCAGCGAACACGGTGCCCGGCGCGCCGTTGCCGGTAACGGCTTCGGCGGCAAGTTCGACATTGCTGGTCTGGGTGTCGCTGACACCATCGGGCACAGCCACCAGAACGAACAGTGTTACCACGGCATCAGGCGCGAGTTCCGCGGTGGTCTGCGGCTCGGCCAGGATCTCGTCGACCCCCGCATCATAGACGCCGTTGCCGTTGCTATCGATCGCGATGGCCGTCACGGTGACGTCGAAGTCATTGCCCGCCACCGACGGGTTGGCAAACAGACGAAAGGCTTCGGGCCCATTGCCCTGATTGGTCAGTTCGAAACTCAGCACCGCTTCGCCCGGTCTGGTCGGCACCGGGCCCGGATCGAGTGAGGTCAGCGTCACATCAAGCAGTTCGTCGACCCTGACCGTGACGGTGTTGGAGTTGATCGTTCGCGGACCGGCCCCATCATCATAGCTGGCGACCGCCGTGTTCTCGATCAGCGTCCCTGCTGAAACCCCTGCGGCAAGCGCGACAGTTGGTGCGAGGAGCGCCAAGCCTGCCGTTACGGTAACCGACGCGGCAATGGCGCGGTGAAGAAGTGTCTGCGTGTTCATACGCAGCGGGGTTAGGGGTTAATGGTAAATAATTAGATAATTTCCCTAGGGTTTTGCCGCCAGGGAGGTTGATTGCGCGGCGCAAAACGGTCGCAATGCTAATGCGCAGCAACCTGCGGCACTAACCATCTTGCGGATGCCCCAATGGCTATCGCATCGCTGTGACCAGCCACGCCTTGCAGCCCATCATCACCCCTTCGCCTGCGACATGGCGCCGGGTGAACAGGTCGACCAGATCAGCCCGCGCCGCTTTGCGCACGTCTGATCCCGCCTCATCGAGCACCCGACCCACTGCCATCGAGGCGAGCACGAAATCGACCGCCTCGGCAGGCGCAGCGCCCGGCCCGCCGACCGGCTGAAGTCCCGTGTAAGGCACCGCCTCCATCCCGCTGAAACCTGCGCCCGTCAGCACCTCTTCAAGATAGGCAAGATCCTCGAACGCAAACGGCCCCGGCGCGCGCGGCACGGCGGGCGGAATTTCGATATGCTCGCGCACCACCCCCATGACCTCCATCATCCACAGGTTGTCGCGCGGATTGGCCCAGACGGCGAGATCGATCCGCGCTCCGGGCTTCAGCATCGCTTTCAGGTTGGCAAAGGCGGGCCCCGGCGCTTCGAAGAACATCGAACCAAAGCGTGAGAACAACCGGTCGAAGGGCGGCTCGTCCAGCGTTGCGGTGGCGGCATCGGCGCAGATGAAGCGCGCATGGCTGCCCGCCGCTGCCGCCCGCTCCTGCGCCCGCGCGACCAGCATCGGCGCCACATCAAGGCCGAGCGCCGCGCCATCAGGCCCTACCGCATCGGCAATCGCCAGCGTCGTCGCCCCGCCCCCGCAGCCCAGATCAAGCACGCGTTCGCCCGCCTGATAATCGGCCTGTGCCAGCAGTGCCGCGCCAATCGGAGCAATCATGCCTTCAAAGCGGTCGAGACTGGCAAGCCAGCGCGCGCCCATCTCCCCTGCCCAGTCTTCGCCCTTCAATGCTTCGGGTGCGGCGTCGGTCATGGTCTGTGTCCTCAGAAGTGGATCGCCCGGCCATAGGCGTCGAGCACGCTTTCGTGCATCATCTCGCTCAAGGTCGGGTGGGGGAAGACGGTCTGCAACAGTTCCGCCTCGGTCGTTTCCAGCACCTTGCCCACGGTGTAGCCCTGGATCAGTTCGGTCACTTCCGCGCCGACCATGTGTGCGCCCAGCAATTCCCCGGTTTTGGCGTCGAAAATGGTCTTGATGAAGCCTTCCGCCTCACCCAGCGCAATCGCCTTGCCATTGCCGATGAAGGGGAAGTTGCCAACTTTGATCTCGCGGCCCGCTTCCTTCGCCTTGGCTTCGGTCAGACCCACGGATGCGACCTGCGGGTGGCAATAGGTGCAGCCGGGAATGGCGTTGCGGTTCAGCGGGTGCGGATGCGCATCCTTGTTGCCCAGTTCCTGTGCGATGGCTTCGGCGCAGGTCACGCCTTCGTGGCTCGCCTTGTGCGCCAGCCAGGGGCCGGGGGTGCAATCGCCGATCGCCCACAGCCCCTTGGTCTTGGTGCGGCCATAGGGATCGATCTGGATGAAGCCGCGATCCATCTCTGCAAGGCTTTCCAGACCGATATCCTCGGTGTTGGGCACGATGCCGATGGCGACGATCACATGGGTGAAATCGGTTGCGGCGCTGCTGCCGCTCTTGTCCTTGATGGTGGCGGTGATGCCTTTTGGCGTGACCTTCACATCCTCCACCCCGGCGCCGGTCATGATGTTGATACCCTGCTTCCTCAGCGACTTTTCGAGGAAGGTCGAGACATCGGCATCTTCCACCGGCACGATCCGGTCGAGCATTTCGACCACGGTAACTTCGCTTCCCAAATCATTGTAGAAGCTGGCAAATTCTATGCCGATGGCGCCCGATCCGATCACCAGTAGCTTTTCCGGCAGTTCGGTCGGGGTCATGGCATGGCGATAGGTCCACACGCGCTTGCCGTCGGCGGGTGCGAAAGGCAGGTCGCGGGCGCGGGCGCCGGTCGCGACGATGATGTGCTTGGCGGTCAGGGCTTCCTCGCCCTTGCCTGCCCCGGACCCCGATCCGGGGTCGCTCTTCACAGTGAGGCTGTTTGCGCCCGTCACCCGCCCCTCGCCCATGTGGACGGTGATCTTGTTCTTCTTCATCAGGTGGCTGATGCCCTGATTAAGCTGCTTCGCCACCCCCCGGCTGCGCTTCACGATAGCATCAAGATCAGCCTCTATCCCCTTGGCAACAAGGCCATAATCGCCCGCGTGCTGCATGTAGTGGAAGATCTCGGCCGAGCGCAGCATCGCCTTGGTCGGAATGCAGCCCCAGTTGAGGCAGATGCCGCCGAGGTTCTCGCGTTCCACGATCGCGGTCTTCAACCCCAACTGCGCACAGCGAATCGCCGCTACATAGCCGCCGGGGCCAGAACCGAGCACGATCACATCATAGGAGGCAGACATTCAGGTTATTCCTCGTTTGGCTGAACTGTTGGAGACACAGGTTACACTGTCCAGGAAGTGAAAACCGGCCCCGGCTGAAGCGGGCGGACAGGGGGCGGCAGGAAGGGCACGAAATGGCAGACATGGCGCGAGTATGTTAGGCGGCGCGTGTGTAGGACAGGCGTCACTTGTTGGCCTCGGTTGGTTCCCGCCGCATCCGTTTGGCTAGGGGGAGAAGGTCACGCTGGCCCCCTCTCCTCCCCACCGCTGCGCGGCGACCCCCTTCCTCTCCCGCGAGGGAAAAGGAGGTTTTTTCGTAAAAAATCAAACCACCAGCCCCATCGGGTTCTCGCACAGCTGTTTTATCGCCTCCATCAACTGCGCGCCGTCGGCGCCGTCGATGGCGCGGTGGTCGAAGCTGCCGCTGGCGTGGAGCACGGTTGCCACCTTGACCTCGCCATCGACCACATAGGGCGCCTGCTGCCCCGCCCCGACCGCGAGGATCATGCCCTGCGGCGGGTTGATCACCGCGTCGAACTGCTTGATCCCGAACATCCCGAGGTTCGAAAGACTCGCCGTGCCGCCTTGGTATTCGTGCGGCATCAGCTTGCCATCGCGCGCCTTGCCCGCGAGCGTCTTCATCTCGGTCGAGATCGCGGCGAGGCCCTTGGTATCGGCGCTGGTGATCACCGGCGTGATCAGGCCTGAAGGCGCGGCCACCGCCACCGAAATATCGGCGCGGCTGTAACGGCGCAGGGTGTCGCCGTGGTAGCTGACATTGCACTGCGGCACGCGGATCAGCGCGCGGGCGAGCGCCTTGATCAGCAGATCATTGACCGACAGCTTCACGCCATCGGGTTCGAGCGATTTGTTCAGTTCAGCGCGCAGCTTCAGCAGCGGATCGAGCCGGATGTCGATGGTGAGATAGAAGTGCGGAACGGTCTGCTTGCTCTCGGTCAGGCGGCGGGCGATGACCTTGCGCACTCCGGAGAGTTTCTCCTCGGCAAACGGCGCGCCGCCTTCGACAGCCGGATCCGAAGCTGGTGCGGGTGCGGGTGCGGCAGCCGGCGGAGCAGGGGCGGCGGCGGACGGCGTGAAGCCTTCCACATCCTCCTTGACGATCCGGCCATTAGGGCCGCTGCCCTTGACCTGCGCCAGATCAATCCCCTTGTCCGCCGCAATCCGCTTGGCCAGCGGCGAAGCTATGATGCGTTCCCCCGATGGCTCAACCGGAGCGGGTGTGGGCGCTGGTGACGGTGCAGGCTGGGGTGGGCGCGCGCCGGTTACCGAAGCAGCGCCGCCGCCGCCCATTGCCGCTTCGATATCGTCCTTGGTGATCTTGCCCTTGGGCCCGGTGCCTTCGATCTGGGCGAGATCGATCCCGTTCGCCTCGGCCAGCTTGCGCGCGGTCGGAGTTGCCGCCGGGCCATCGGCAGCGGGTGCCGGTGCGGGTGCAGGTGCGGGCTCAGGCGCGGGGGTCGGCGAGGACGTCTCCTCCTCGCCCTCAACCGTAAGCCGCGCGATCACCGCGCCGACCTTCACGTTCTCGGTTCCGGCTTCGATCAGGATTTCCGCGATCACGCCTTCATCGACCGCTTCGAATTCCATCGTCGCCTTGTCGGTTTCGATCTCGGCCATGATGTCGCCCGATTGCACCGTGTCGCCAACGCTCACCAGCCACTTCGCCAGCGTGCCTTCTTCCATGGTCGGCGACAAAGCCGGCATCTTGATATCCAGAGCCATGATCCGCTGTAACTCCCGTAATCGATCCTTGGGGTGTTCTCTGGCCAATTCCCTAGCGTCGGGCAAGTGCCTGAATGGGGGTGAGAGCGGGGGACTTGCCAATCCATACGAATGCATTGATACCTTTGCTCCTGACGGGGCACGAGACATGCGGACATTTCTGGTCATCATCGACGAGAGCGAAGAGGCGCTGGCCGCCTTGCGCTATGCCGCGCGCCGGGCTGCGGCGGTGGGCGGCGCGGTGCATCTGCTGGCGCTGGTGCCGCAGCAGAACTTCAGCGCGTTCGGCGCGGTGCAGGCCACGATCGAAGCCGAGGCGCGCGACCGGGCGGAGATGCTCGCTCATGGGGTCGCAGGCAATCTGCTGGCGGAAAGCGGGATCATGCCGACCATCTCGGTCAAGATCGGCAACGGGCAGAAGATCGTCGGCGAATTCCTGGCTGACCACGATGAAGTCGCCGCGCTGGTGCTGGGCGCGGCCAAGGGCGCCGTTCCCGGCCCGCTGGTGACGCACTTTTCTGCCGCGGCGGGATCCCTGCCCTGCCCGCTCTACATCGTCCCCGGCGATTATGACGAGGCAAAGAGCGACCATCAGGTTTAAGCGTTACTTCTTGCGCCCCTGATGCCGGATATTCCCCGGCCGACCGCGCTTGCCGACGGTGAACTTGCCCGCTTTTCGGGGTGCCCCACCCCGCCTGCCATCAGGCCGCATTCCGCGCGGATCGATCACGCCTGTATCACTGTCGGGCAGGACGAACTTGAGCGCCCCTGTCAGCGGATTGGCCTCTGCCAGCTTCAGCTTCAGCCGGTCGCCGCTGGCATAGGCGGTGCCGCTGTCCGTGCCCACCAGCGCCTGGGCGGCTTCGTCATGGCGGAAATACTCGCCCCCCAACGTCGAGATCGGCACCAGCCCGTCACCCCCCAGCCCGACGATGGTCGCAAAGAACCCGAAGCCCTGCACCCCGGTGATGCGGGTATCGAACACCTCGCCCACCCGCGCCGATAGCCACGCCGCGACATAGCGATCAATCGTGTCGCGCTCGGCCTCCATCGCGCGCCGCTCGGTCTGGCTGATCGCGTCGCTGACCTGCTGCAAGCTGGCGCGGTCGCGGTCTGACAGGCCGGATGTCGGCGGGAGCGATCCCGGCGGGGCGGGCTGTTCGAGCTTGTAGGCGTCCACCAGCGCGCGGTGGACCAGCAGATCGGAATAGCGGCGGATCGGCGAGGTGAAGTGGGCATAGGAACCCAGGCTCAACCCGAAATGCCCGGCATTCGCAGGCCCGTAATAGGCCTGCGTCTGGCTGCGCAGCACCGCCTCCATCACCAGCGCCTTTTCCGTCTCGTCGGTGACGTCCTTCAGCATCCGGTTGAACAGGCCCGGCGTCACCACCTGCCCCAAGGCCAGCTTTTTGCCCATCGTGGCGAGGTAATCGCGCAGGGCGATCAGCTTTTCGCGGCTCGGCGGTTCGTGGACGCGGTAGACCACCGGGGCGGTTTTCGCCTCCAGCGCCTTGGCCGCGGCGACATTGGCGGCGATCATGAAATCCTCGACTACCCGGTGCGCATCGAGCCGTTCGCGGATCGCGATTTCGGCGATGCGCCCCTGTTGATCGAGCACCACCCGGCGTTCGGGCAGTTCCAGTTCGAGCGGATCGCGGGCATGGCGCGCGGCGGACAGCGCCTTCCAAGCGTCCCACAGGTTGGCGAGGTATTCTGGTGGCGTGCCGCTATCGACCGCCTTCTGCGCATCCTCGTAAGCGATGTTGTGCGCAATCCGCACAGATGCACGGGTGAAGCGGAAGCTCGACACCTTGCCGTCGCCATTGATGTGCAGGTGGCAGGCCATCGCTGCACGGTCTTCGCCCTCTTTGAGCGAACACACATCGGCGCTCAGCACTTCGGGCAGCATCGGCACGACGCGGTCGGGGAAATAGACCGAATTGCCGCGTTTCCTTGCCTCGCGGTCGAGCGCGCTTCCGGGGCGGACGTAGAATGACACATCGGCAATCGCGACCAGCGCATTGAACCCGCCCTGCCCGTCCGGCTCGGCCCAGATCGCGTCATCATGATCGCGCGCGTCGGCAGGATCGATGGCGACAATGGGCAGGTGGCGCAGATCTTCGCGGGTCTTTTCCGACAGTTTCAACTTGGCCGCGCGCGGGGCTTCTTCCAGCACCTCTTCGGGGAAGATGTGCGGGATGCCATGCTTGGCGATGGCAATCATGCTGAAGCTTTTGGGCGCGAGCGGATCGCCGATCACTTCGACCACCTTCACGCCTGCGCGGTCTGATCGGCCGAGACGTTCTGCGATCACCAGCTGCCCGGCCTCTGCCTCGCCCACATCGGCTATGGGGGCGGACTGGCGCACGCGCTTGTCGACCGGGGCGAGCCACGCCTTGCCGGTCTTGTCGATCTCGACCACGCCCATCAGCCCTTCGGTGCGCGATGGCAGCTTCTTCATCGGATGGGCGATCCAGCCCGCCTCGGTTTCTTCGGTGCGGGCAAGGATGCGGTCACCGCGTTTCAAGGCAGGCGGGCGCTTGATGCCGGGGCGCGGACGCGGTTCGCGGATGGTAAGGCGCGGCGGCTTGCCGGGGGCTTCGGGGTCCCAATTGTCGGGCTCGGCGATCAGGTCACCATCTTCAAGGGCGACGATTTTAAGGGTCGTGACCTTGGGCACCCCGCCCATGCGGTGGAAGGCGCTCTTCTTCCCGTCGATCAGGCCCTCTTCGGCCATGTCCTTGAGCAAGGCCTTGAGCTTGATCTTCTCCTGCCCCTTCAACCCGAAGGCCTTGGCAATCTCGCGCTTGCCGGCGGGAATATCGGATGACTGGATGAAGTCGAGCACCTGTTGCGGCGTCGGCATTCCTTGAGGGAGTTTGGGGGGTTTGGGCATTTCAATCTTTCTGGTTCGCGCCAAGTCGCGAAGAGGCCAAGAGGGTGTCACTGTTTATCAAGCGGCGAATGCCATCTTTGAACATGGCAGTTCCGAAATTGATGACAAAACCAAGCGGGAAACCACCGAGGCGAAGGTAGGTCAGGAGCTGTTTGGAATGGATGGGAAGCGTTCTTTCAATCGAATTGACCTCGATAATGATCGACCGATTGACGAGCAGATCGAGACGAAACGCCGAAGCAAGCTGAATATCATCGACGACCACATCCATCGCAACCTGCCGTTCGACAGATAATCCGATTGCCGTCAGCTTCGCTGACAACAAGGTTTCATAGGCCGACTCCAGCAACCCGGGCCCCACGTCGCGATGCAGGCGAAAGGCAACATCGACGATCTGCCGCGCAATGGCGTCCAACTGCGCGTCAGGCTCTTCCATCTTGGCCCCTTGGCGACTTGGCGCGAACCAATATCATCGCGCCACCGGCTCGAACGCGCCGCCGGGAACGGCACTGGAAACCGGCGAGCAATATGGCCCTGCACAGGCCGCTACGCCGAAAATCCAGTCATCGCCTCGGATGCCCGGGAAGTCTTTTCCGGTTATTACAACATGGGGATCGGGGCTTTCCAGCCGTTCAGCAGGATTTTCCCCCCATGAGGATTGATCAGTCGGACGCTTCCACGCCTCGAAGGCCGTTGCGCCATTACTGGGCGTCCAACGCAGCTCCGTATAGGTCTTCACCGCAGCATCCACCGTCACCTTGGGCGGCATCGGCGCGCGGGCGAGTGCATCGAGGGCGCGCACGTTGAGCTTGGTCACCCCGGCGAGATAGGCAAAGTCCATCTCGTCGATGGTGTCGCCATAGAACACCCCGTCCTCGGTGCGCAGGTCCTGATGCTGGTGATCGTAATCCTCGACCCCCACGGAGAACCGGATCGCGGGGTAGCCCTTCTGCAGGAACGGCACCTGATCGCCGCCCCGCCCCATGCGGTCGGTGCGCCAGATCTGGCGAACCTGCATTTCGTCTGCGTGCTGGCCTGCCAGCCCTGCCACCCAGCGCGACAAGTTGCGCGAAGGGGTGTCATTCTCGCCGCCAAAGCGGGTTTGCGCGGCGCGCAGCCGGTCGGTGAGGTCAGCACGCGGGCCTTCGGAGAAGACGCGCACCACCTTGGGCTCGCAATATCCGTCCTTGCCGCAGGAATTGCCGACGATGTCGTTGTTGAGCACCGCCTTGACGGTAAATCCCTGCGCCTCTGCCCAGTCTGCGAGGATGCGCCCGCCGTGGAGCCCCTGTTCCTCGCCCGACAGCAGCGCGTAGATAATGGTGGAGGGGTATGTCTCGCCCGACAGCGCCCGCGCCGCTTCGATCACCAATGCGGTGCCCGACCCATCGTCGTTCGCCCCCGGTGCGTCGCTGGTGAAATCCAGCGCGCCGGACACGCGGCTGTCGATATGGCCCTGCACGATCACGACTTCATTGGGCCGCTCGGTGCCACGCTGGATGGCGACGGCGTTGCGCACCAATGTTGGCGTGGGGATTCGCGGGGCGGCGGTGATGGTGTCGCTGACGGGCAGCACTTCAAGGCAATCGCCGCACTTCGCGCCAATGCGTTTGAACTCCGCCAGCCCCCAATCCACCGCCGCGCCGATGCCGCGCTCGGGATCGGTCTGCGATGACAGCGTGTGGCGCGTGCCGAAGCTCACCAGCTTTTCGACATCGCCGCGCAGGCGCTCTGCAGAAACGCTGTCGGCGGGGTGCGTTTGCGCTCCGAGCGGGGCGGCGAGGAAAGCGGCGAGCAGAAGGGCGCGTTTGATCATGCGCACCATCTGCCCTTCCCGCCGCGTGGGCGCAAGCCCGGGGGCCTCGTCTCAATAGGCGCGGGCGATCAGGATGCGTTCGGCCGCAGGCTCCCCGGTGAAGATACAGGTGCCGGTTGCCGGTTCACCGCCGCGCGGCACGTTGCGGATGGTGAGTTTCAGCGCCTTGAGTTTCTCGACCACGGCATCAAGCGCCGCGCCGGTGGGCTTCGACCATTCGACCTCGACCCAGCCCGGATACTTGCCGCCGTTTTCGAAATTTGCCACGACCGCTGCCCAATCGGTCACGCCGCGGGTGATATTGGCATCGCGGCGATTGCGCGCTTCATCGAACAGGCTTTGCTGGATCGCTTCGAGCAGCGCCCCGGCTTCTGCCGTAAAATCGGCATGGGCGGGATAGGTAAAGGCGGGCTTGCCGTTATCGGCGTTCCACAGCGCGTCGCGGCGCAGCACGGCCAGCTTGCCTTCTGCCATGTCACGCGGGCCGACTTCGACGATGACAGGCGCGCCCTTGCGCACCCAGTCCCAGCGTTTCGCCGCCGCCTTGCCGGGTTTGGTATCGAGCAGCACGCGCACCTTTTCCCCAAGCGCGGTCTGCGCCGTCAGCGCCGCGCGCACGGCTTCGCAATAGGCCAGCAGCGCGGCATCCTCGGGCGCTTCACGCAGCATCGGGATGATGACGATCTGTTGCGGCGCGATGGCGGGAGGCACGCGCAATCCGTCATCATCGCCGTGGGTCATGATCACCCCTCCGATCAGCCGCGTTGAGGTGCCCCAGCTGGTGGTGTGGCAATATTGCTGGGCACCCTCGCGATCCTGATACTGGATGCCGGCAGCATGCGCGAAATTGGTGCCGAGATAATGGCTGGTGCCCGCCTGCAGCGCCTTGCCGTCCTGCATCATCGCCTCGATCGACCATGTCTCGACCGCGCCGGGGAAACGTTCGTTCTCGGGTTTTTCTCCGGCAATCACCGGCACGGCGAGGTCTTCTTCAACGCAGGCGCGGTACATTTCCAGCGCGCGGTGGGTTTCCGCAATCGCCTGATCGCGGTTCTCATGCGCGGTGTGGCCTTCCTGCCAGAGGAATTCGCTGGTGCGCAGGAACATACGGGTGCGCATTTCCCAGCGCACCACATTGGCCCACTGGTTGGTCAGCAGCGGCAGATCGCGCCACGACTGCACCCAGCGCGCCATCGCATCACCGATGATGGTTTCGGACGTCGGGCGCACCACCAGCGGTTCTTCCAGCTTGGCGGCGGGATCAGGGATCAGCCCGCCCTTGCCATCGGAAATCAGCCGATGGTGGGTGACGACCGCCATTTCCTTGGCGAAGCCTTCAACGTGCTCCGCCTCACGCGTGAAATTGGCGAGCGGGATGAACAGCGGGAAATAGCAGTTCTGTACTCCTGCCGCCTTGATCCGGTCATCCATCAAGCGCTGGATGCGTTCCCAGATGCCGTAGCCCCACGGCTTTATCACCATGCAGCCGCGCACACCTGATTCTTCTGCGAGATCGGCGGCGTTGATGACTTCCTGATACCACTTGGCGAAATCATCGGAGCGCTTCACCGAGAGGGCGTGGCGGATCTGGGACACGAAAACAGCTTCCTCAATCATTGCATGGGCGCGCGGACAAACCGCAGGCGCGCCCCGATTGCGCTATTTGCTCAAGTCGTCCAGCTTCTTTTGCATC
Source organism: Erythrobacter sanguineus (assembly GCF_900143235.1). GTDB lineage: Bacteria > Pseudomonadota > Alphaproteobacteria > Sphingomonadales > Sphingomonadaceae > Erythrobacter > Erythrobacter sanguineus. The sequence continues at coordinate 161,675 of NZ_FRDF01000005.1, forward strand.
GCGGCCATCTGTTCGCGCAACAAGGCGATCTCGTCCCTCGCCTCGGTCACGGGGGCTGCGGGCTTATCCTTGCCCTTGGTCACGCCGGGCATGAAGGCATCGGCGGCAGCGCGCATCATTGCCATGTTGGTTTCATGGATCGCGGCAAAGGGATTCGCGCTGATCCCCTTTTCAAAGGCGTCGCGGATCTTTGACTGGTTGTCGCGGAAATTGGCCATGCTGGCTTCAAGGTATGATGGCATCAATGCCTGCATCGAATTGCCATACATGCCGATTAGCTGGCGCAGAAAGCTCACCGGCAGCATTTTCCCGCCATTGGCCTCTTCGTCCATGATGATCTGGGTCAGGATCGAATGGGTGATGTCATCGCCGGTCTTGGCGTCAAGCACCTGAAATTCGACATTCTCGCGCACCATCCGGGCCAGGTCTTCCAGCGTGATGTAGCTCGATGACGCGGTGTTATAGAGCCGCCGGTTGGCGTATTTCTTGATGATCACCTCATCGCGCGCTTCACCTGATGCCGCTTTCGACCTGCTGACCATGTTGGTTTCCTGTAAGTTGACCCTGCAACGCCTTAGCACCTGCACAAGCTGCAGCGCAATATCGCGCCCACGATTGCTTTATCCTCGGCGCAGGCGCTGCCCGAGGGTCGTCAGCAATTCATATTGCGACAGAATATTTTGCTGCGCACAATCAGTAATGTCCGTGGAACCAATATCCCAGGGCACCCCAAGCCAGTCTCCGGCGGCAAGTTCCGGCGCGGAGGCAAGATCGACCACCACCATGTCCATCGACACCTTGCCGAGGATCGGCAGCCGGCGCCCGCAATGGTGCAAGGCGTTGCCGGGCCCGCGCAGGCGCAGGAAGCCGTCGGCATAGCCGATCGAGACCGTGCCGACCCGCATCGCGCGATCGGCGGTGAAGCCCGCGTTGTAGCCCACGCTCTCGCCCGCTGTAATGCTGCGGCACTGGAGCAGCGCGGCCTCGACCGCGATGACCGGGCGGATCAGCCCGGCAAGTTCTGCCCGCGGCACGCCGCCATACAGCGCAAGGCCGGGCCGGGTAAGATCGAAGGCGTAATCACGGCCAAGCGCGATCCCTGCGCTATTGGCAAGGCTGGCGCGGCGATGGGCAATCTTGGCCGTGACCGCGACAAAGGCCCTGCGCTGGCGATCATTCATCGGACTGTCCTCGTCCGCGCTGGCGAGGTGGCTCATCAGGATGTCGACATCAAGCGCGGCGATGCGCGGATCGCTGGCCTCTGCCGGGGCAATGCCCAGCCGGTTGATGCCGGTATCGATCATCAGGTGGCACGCCCCGCCGCCCGATGCATTCCACAGCGCGGCCTGCTGCAACGAATTGATCACCGGCACGGCGCCGATGGCGCGGGCATAGGCGCAATCAGCATCGGTCAATGGGCCATGCAGCACCGCGATCTGCGCTGGCGGAACATGCCGCGCCACCGCCGCGACTTCGCACCAGTGGGCTACGAAAAAAGCCTCGCAACCCGCATCGCGAAGCACCGGCACGCAGGTATCGACACCCAATCCATAGCAATCCGCCTTCACCGCCGCGCCCGCCCTGCCCGCAGCCGGTAGGCTGTCCAGCGCGTGCCAGTTGGCAGCAAGTGCTTGCGCGTCGACCGTCAGCCGCAAGCTGGGCGACGGCATGACGTCAGTCATCGGCAAAGTCTTTCGGCGGCCCTCCGGGAATGCCCCACCAAGCCACCACCAGCCCGAAAGCAACCACGGCCCATGTGTACCACAGGCCCGAATAGATATCCCCGGTGCTGGCCACGATCACCCCGGCAATCAACGGCAGGAACCCGCCGAGATAGCCCGCGCCGATATGATAGGGGATCGACATCGAGGAATAGCGGATGCGCGGCGGGAACATTTCCGACAACAGGGCCGCAACCGAACCATAGGTCAACGCCGAAAGCATCCCCAGCGCCAGCAGGATGCCGACAATGCCGATGATGTTGGCCATATCCGGCTGCTGTTTGGAAAAATCGAAGCCATATTGCCCCAGCGCGGCATGAATGCCCGCACGCCGCGCGGCGCTGTCGCTGAACCATGCCGGATCAATCGCAACTGGCTGTCCGCCCGCCATCAGCGCCAGCCTGTCGCCCTGCGTCAGCGTATAAGGCACGCCCGACGCAGTCAGCGTTTCCAGCACCTTGCCGCAATCGGTCTGCTCGCGCTTGAACAGTTCGGCAAAGGGATCGGTCACGCATTCCGGGCCGCTGATGGTTATCGGCGTTTGTTCAGCCGCTTTCGCAAGCCCCGGATTGGCCAGACTGCCCATCATCCAGAACAGCGGGAACAGCAATGCCAGCGTCAGCGCTGCGCCAATGATGATCGGCTTCTTGCGCCCCACCCTGTCAGACCATTTGCCAACGATCAGATAGAAGCTCATCGCGATGATGCCGGAAATCAGCAGGACAATCTCGACCGTCTGATCATCGACATGCATCGGCCCGCGCAGGAAGCTCATCCCCGAAAAGAACGCAGTGTACCAGATTGTCGTCAGGATGCCGGTAACCCCGAACAGCGCGACGAAGATGCGCTTGCCATTGCCGGGATAGGTAAAGCTTTCAATGAAGGGATTGCCCGATGTCTCACCCGCTTCCTTCATCGCCTGGAACACCGGGCTTTCCGACAGTTTCAACCGCATCCACAGCGAAATGATCAGCAGCACGATCGACAGCAGGAACGGCACGCGCCAGCCCCACGCGGCAAATGCGTCTGCCGGGATCAGGAAACGGCAGGCCAGCACCACGATGATCGACAGCACAAACCCGCCCGCGACGCTGGCCTGAATGAAGCTGGTGTAGAAGCCGCGCTTTTCCGGAGGGGCGTGTTCCGCAACATAAATCGCCGCCCCGCCATATTCGCCGCCCAGTGCAAGGCCCTGTATCACCCGCAGCAATATGACGATCACCGGCGCGGCCATGCCGATCGTGTCGACGGTGGGGATCAGGCCCACCCCGGCGGTGGCAATGCCCATCAGCGTTACCGTGACAAGAAAGGTATACTTGCGCCCCAGCCTGTCGCCCAAAAAGCCGAACAGGATCGCTCCCAGCGGCCGGAACGCGAAGCCTACCGCGAAGGTGGACCACACCAGCAACAGGCCCAGCGTTTCGTTATCCGTGGCGTAGAACGCATCTTTCAGGATGTAGGCGAGCGTGCCGTAGATGAAGAAATCATACCATTCGAAAATGGTCCCGGCGCTGGACGCGCCGATGACCAGACGGATTTCATTCTCGCTCGGCTCGCGGTCCGCAAGCGCCTGCGCTTCAGCCATGTTGCTCTATCCCCTTGTGCGCGGCCGCGCTGGCGGCATCTTCGCCCAACCCCTAGCCCGCGTCGGCGCGGCTTGAAAGCGCCTTGGTGGCGGCCTTCCACGGCAACAGCAGGGCACCGTGCCGGCCGGGATGATCGCGCGCCGGCGCCAGCAGGTTAAGATCGGGCCAGTCAGGCAGTGCGGATGTTCCTGCCAGCCATGCCTCGATCCCACTCAGGGTCGCGGCGATGGCGCCCGCGTTCCGGTCTGCTGCCCCTTGCGCAAGCAGCGCTGCCGAAGCCTGTCCGATCGCGCAGGCCCTGACCTGCATTCCGATCCGGGCGATACCCCCATCCCCGGCGATATCCAGCCCCAGCACGATCTCGCTCCCACAGGTGCGCGAACGGGCCTCTGCCCGCAAGGCAAGGCGATCATCGAGCGGATAGGCCGCCAGTGCCACGGCTTGTGCCAGCAGTTTGGGCGAATAGAGTTTGGGCGGACGCGGCACGGCCATGGCCTGTCAGCCGGCGGCTTTGGCGGCCGCGGCTTCCTGCTTTTCGGATTCGCGGCGTAGCCGGTCGCGGCGGACGGAAATCATCGGGATCAGCTGGCGCGAGAAGCTGTCGGCGGCAGGATAGGTGCGGGCCGTGGTAATCCAGGTCGGCCCGCCCTTGTAACCCCACGAATCGTCGAACCCGAGCACCAGCACGGAAAAGGCGAACACCGCAATCAGCGCGCCCTTAATGGCGCCGAAACCAAAGCCGAGCACGCGATCAATCGGCCCGAGGATCGCGCCTTCGGATGCTTCGCTGAAATTGCCCGCAATGACCTTCATCGCCGCATAGGGGATCAGCAGCAGAAGGACGAAGGCAAAGACCGGCGTCACCGCATCGGACCGGTAGAAGTCGCTCAACGCAGGCGTCAGCCGGGGGTGCAGGTAATGCACTGCAAAGGCTGCAAATATCCACGCCGCCAGCGACAGGACTTCCTGCACAAGTCCGCGCATGAAGCCGCCGATTGCGGCGATGGTAACGATGATGAGGATGAGGATGTCGAGCCCGGCCATAAGGTCGAGGGTCTATGCGCTGCCCATCACCTGGTCAACGAGGTTCGCAAGCGCGGCAAGCCCGCGATATCCGTTTCCGGAATCGCCGCCCGCTCCGCCGGTCGGGCCATATGAACGGGTAAAGCCGAGCTTGGCCGCCTCGCGCAGGCGCAGCGGGGCATGCGCAACCGGGCGAATCTCGCCCGCCAGCGACACCTCGCCAAACCACGCCGCCTTGTCGGGCAGCGGTTTGTCCGCCAGCGCCGATACCAGCGCGGCGGCCACCGCCAGATCGGCTGCCGGATCGGTCAGCCGGTAACCGCCTGCAATGTTGAGATAGACCTCGGCCGAGGAGAAATTGAGCCCGCAGCGCGATTCGAGCACCGCCAGCAGCATGGCGAGCCGGCCATTGTCCCAGCCCACCACCGCGCGGCGCGGGGTCGCGCCCGATTGCAGCCGCACGATCAGCGCCTGAATTTCGACCAGCACCGGCCGCGTGCCTTCCAGCGCGGGGAACACCGCGCTGCCCGCCAGCGGTGTCTCGCGCCCCGACAGGAACAGCAAGGAGGGATTGGCAACCTCCTCCAACCCTTCAGCCGCCATCGCGAACACGCCGATTTCATCGACCGCGCCAAACCGGTTCTTGAGCGCGCGCAGGATGCGGTACTGGTGGCTGCGCTCGCCCTCGAAACTCATGACCACATCGACCATGTGTTCCAGCACGCGCGGCCCGGCAATGCTGCCATCCTTGGTGACATGGCCCACCAGCACCACCGCGCAGCCGGTTTCCTTGGCGTAACGGATCAGTTCCAGCGCGCAGCCGCGCACCTGCGAAACCGTGCCGGGCGCACCTTCGATCGTGTCGGAATGCATTGTCTGGATCGAATCGATCACCAGCAGCGCAGGCGGCGTTCCCTGCCCCAGCGTTGTCAGGATATCGCGCACCGAAGTTTCCGAAGCGAGCCGGATCGGCGCATCGGCCACCCCCATGCGGGCGGCGCGCAGCCGCACCTGCCCGGCGGCCTCTTCTCCGCTGACATAGACCACATCATTGCCGCCGCGCGCGATGGTCGCTGCGGTCTGGAGCAGCAGGGTCGATTTGCCGATCCCCGGATCACCACCCATCAGCACCGCCGAACCCGGCACCAGCCCGCCGCCCAGCGCGCGGTCAAACTCAGCAAGCCCGGTCGACTTCCTGACCGGCAGCTGCGTGGGAGCATTGAGCGGCTCGAAAGCGACTGCACGCCCCCCGCGCGACAGATCATGCTTTTGCGAGAACACCGTCGCCGGTACATCCTCGACCAGCGTGTTCCACTCACCACAATCGGCGCATTGCCCCTGCCAGCGCGGTGATACCGAACCACAGGCCTGACACACATAACGGCGTTTCGTCTTTGCCATGCAATGCGCCCATAATAGGAACAGAATTAGAACGCAATTGCATTGCCGCGATCATCCACGCTAGGAACGCACCATGCGGCATAAAGAACTGCGCCTTGCCCTTGTCTGCTATGGCGGCGTCAGCCTTGCGGTCTACATGCATGGCATCACCAAGGAAATCTGGCATCTGGCGCGGGCCAGCCGGGGGTTTCATCAGCCCGGCCCGGTGCCGCTTGACGGGGTGGCAGCAGCCTATCACGAATTTCTGGCAGAAATTGAGCGCGAGGATGGCATCAGGCTGCGGGTCCTGCCCGATATCCTCACCGGTGCGAGCGCGGGGGGGATCAATGCGGTGTTCCTCGCCCAGGCAATCCATTCGGGCCATAGCCTCGAACCGCTGACCGACCTGTGGCTGGAAAATGCCGATGTCAGCCAACTGACCGATCCCGAGGCCGAGCCGATGTGGCGCTATGCCAAGCTGTGGGCGCAGCCGATTGCCGAATGGTTCCTGACCCGTCCGGGCAATGTGGTGAGCGAAACCGTCGCCCCCGGAACCCGAACCGAAGTGCGGCACAAGGTTTCGCGCTTCGTGCGCGGGCGCTGGTTCAGCCCGCCCTTTTCGGGAACCCGCTTTTCGGCGATGCTGCACGAAGCGTTGGAAAAAATGGCCGACGATGGCGACGGCATCACCTTGCTGCCGCCGGGACATCCGATCGACCTTGCCGTGACAGCCACCGATTTCCGCGGCTATCCGCAGACCTTGCGGCTCAATTCGCCGCCGCAGGTGGACGAGACCGAACATCGCGTGCCGATCGCTTTCCGGGCGCGGGTGGGAAGCGATCCGCCGCAACCACTGGCCGATCCGCTCGAACTGGTGCTGGCGGCGCGCGCCACCGCAAGCTTTCCCGGTGCCTTCCCGCCCCTGCGGATCAATGAGATTGATCAGCTTGCCCAGACCGAAGGGCTGGACTGGGCGACGCGCGACACCTTCCTGCGGCGGATCATGCCCGTGCATGTCCGCGACGACACAATCGCAGAGGTCGCGCTGATCGATGGTTCGGTGCTGGTCAATGCGCCCTTTGGCGCCGCGCTTGGCGCGCTGCATGGCCGCCCGGCCCAGCGCGAGGTTGACCGCCGCTTCGTCTATATTGATCCGCGCCCCGATACCCGCGGGTTGCTGCCGTCCGACCCGCCCGACAATATCGGGTTTTTCGGCGCGATCTTCGGTTCGCTGTCCACGATCCCGCGCGAACAGCCAATCCGCGACGATCTGGAACGCATCGAGCAGCAATCGCGCGATGCTTCGCGTTTGAAGCGCATCGTGATGGATCTGGAGCCCGATATTGATCACGCGGTGGAAAAGCTGTTTGGCTACACCTTCCTGCTCGACCGCCCGACCCCCAAACGGCTGGCAAGCTGGCGAGCCAAGGCGCAGCAGGCCGCGGCCGAAGGGGTGGGCTATGCCTTTGGTGCCTATGCCCTTGCCAAGTTCGATGCCATCCTCAGCCAGCTTGCGCGCCTGACCTTGCGCGCCGCGGGTGACGGGCGGGCTGATCCGACCGCTATTGCCATGGCGCTGCGGGGCGAGCTTGCGGCACGCGGGCTGGAACGACTGACCGAAAGGGGCGGCGGGGCCACCCCTGCCGCAATCGGATTTTTCCGCACGCATGACACCGGGTTTCGCATTCGCCGCCTGCAGATGCTGGCGCGCAAGCTATCGCGCGACTGGGAGCTTGATCCCGACATCTCCGATGATGCGCTGGATCGCGCGCGCGACCGATTATACGGCATCCTTGCGCTTTATTACCGCGCCGATGAAGGCCTATTGCAGTCCGAACGTTTCGCTGTGCTGGCCGAAAGGGCGCTGGAGGCGCCCGGTTCGGTGATCGATTTCCTCGCCACCGAACGCCTGCTGCCAACCACCGACCTTGCGGCCGAGGAACTGCTGATCGACGCGCTTGAGGACATGCCGAAAAACCTCAAGCGGCGGATGCTGCTGACCTATCTCGGCTTTCCGTTCTATGATGTGGCCACCCTGCCGCTGAGCCGGCGCGAGGGGCAGGATGAATTCAATCCGGTCAAGATCGACCGCATATCCCCCGATGATGCGCGCTCGATCCGTGAAGGCGGAACCATGGCGACGCTGCGCGGGATCGAATTCTACAATTTCGGCGCCTTCTTCAGCCGCGATTACCGCGAGAATGATTACCTGTGGGGACGGCTGCACGGGGCTGAGCGGATGATCGATCTGGTCGCCTCCACCGTGGGCGGAAGCATCCCCAAAGCCCGCATCCGGAACGCCAAGCGCGCCGCGTTTCTTGCCGTGCTGGAGGAGGAGGAGATCACCGGAAGATGTCAGCGCGGGCTGATCGAACAGATCCGCCTCGAAGTGGGTGAGCGGATGGGTTAGCTCCGGGCCGGGGCAAAGAACAACAGCATGACCAGACGCGCATCCTCGTGCGTGGTGCCAAACCCCGGCGCGGCGTTGTGGAATTGCCAGGGCGAGAACAACAGCAGCCGGTTGAACCGCGCCGGAACGCGCAGCACCCGCTCCCATCTGGCCGGGGCAAGCGTGTCCTTGTTGACCACATCCTCGATCAGCGCGTTGGCATCGGCATAGCCCGAAGCGGCGATCTGCGCCGGGTCCTGCGGCACGGCTTCCAGCCCGGTGCGCTTGTGACGGAAGAAATCGGTGCCGCCGGCATCGGGCTTGGCGCAATCCTCGGGGCGTGAAAGGTAGAGGATGCCGGAATAGCTGGCCGGGTCGATATGCACCCCGCTTTTGCCCCTGTCGCCCTTGCGGGTCAGGCGGCAATGCCCGTGCTGAGAGCCGGGCGCTGCGCCAAGCCCGGACCCGAGCTGGCGCGAAACTGCGCTGTCCAGCGCTACGGTATCCAACGGCGCGGTGGAATTGCGCCCGGGAAAATTGCCATGCTGCGCTGCCGGATCATAGTCCAGCGCCAGCGCTGCACGGCGGGCCGCCCATGGGTCCTTGAGAAAATTGTCGAGGATGATGAGCGATGGCAGCACCGCGCATCAACCGCCGAACACGTCCTTGAGCTTGTCGAAGAAACCGCGGGTTTCAGGGCATTCGTCGCCGGTCTCGGTCTCGCGGAATTCCTCAAGCAGCTCTTTCTGCCGGCGCGAGAGTTTTGTCGGGGTTTCGACCATGATCTCGACCACCAGATCGCCGCGCCCGCGCCCTTGCAACACCGGCATCCCCGCGCCGCGGATGCGCAGCTGCTTGCCGGACTGGATCCCGACCGGGATTTCAAGCCGGTTGGTCGAACCATCAAGATCGGGGATCTCCACGCAGCCGCCCAGCGCCGCCGTGGTGAAGGACACCGGCACGCGCGTCATCAGCGTGGTGCCTTCGCGTTCGAACACGCGGTGCTGCTGGACATGCAGGAAGATATAAAGGTCGCCCGCCGGCGCGCCGCGCTGCCCGGCCTCGCCCTTTCCGGACAGGCGGATGCGCGTGCCGGTATCGACCCCGGCGGGAATATCCACCTTGAGCGCCTGCGGAAGGTCCACCCGGCCCTCGCCCCGGCATTCGCGGCAGGGGTTTTCGATCACGCTGCCGCGCCCGTTGCAGGTGGGGCACGGGCGCTCGATCACGAACAGCCCCTGCTTGGCGCGCACGGAACCCATGCCATTGCACAGGTTGCAGGTGCGCTCGCTGGTGCCGGGGGTTGCGCCGCTGCCGTCGCAGGTATCGCAGGACTGGCTGACCTCGATTTCGACTTCGGTGGTCTTGCCGTGGAACGCCTCTTCGAGGGTGACCTGCATGTCATAACGCAGATCCGCGCCGCGCCGGTTCTGCTGGCGCTGTGTCCCGCCGCCGCCAAAGGCGCTGCCGAAAATGGTTTCGAAAATGTCGCCGATATCGGCGAAATCGCCGCGCCCGCCCCCGGAACCACCGCCGCCAAACGGCCCGCCGCCGCCGTTCATGCCCTGGGTGAAAGCCTCGTGACCAAAACGATCATAGGCCGCGCGTTTCTGCGGGTCCTTGAGGCAATCATAGGCCTCGTTGATTGCCTTGAACTTCGCCTCGCACGAGGCATCGCCCGGATTGCGGTCCGGGTGATATTTCATCGCAAGCTTGCGATAGGCGCTCTTGAGCACTGCCCTGTCGGCATCGCGCGAGACTTCGAGCGTCTGGTAGTAATCTATCTGGGCGCTGGACATGATTGTGACCTATTCCCCGTGACCAACCGCCAGCGATGCGCCGGGTGCAAGATCCGGACGCATCGCCAGCAAGCTGGGTGGCATCGGGGCCTTAGCCCTTCTTGTCTTCGTCGACCTCGGAGAATTCGGCGTCGACGACATCTTCGTCGGCTTCCGGTTCCGCTGCAGCTTCGGCGGCAGCATCGGGCCCTGCGGCCTGCTCCTGTTCGTAGATCTGCTGGCCCATCTTCATCGCCGCCTCGGTCAGGCCTTGCGCCTTGGCGTTGATGTCATCGGCGTCCCCGCCTTCAAGCGCGGTCTTGGTCGCGGCAAGCGCTTCCTCGACGGCGGCCTTGGTGGCGGAGTCGATCTTGTCGCCATGCTCGGCCAGTTGCTTTTCAGTCGCATGGACGAGGCTGTCGGCCTGGTTGCGCGCTTCGGCAGCGGCGCGGCGCTTCTTGTCTTCCTCGGCGAACTTTTCGGCATCCTTGACCATCTGGTCGATGTCGTTGTCGGTCAGACCGCCCGACGCCTGGATCTTGATCGTCTGTTCCTTGCCGGTGCCCTTGTCCTTGGCCGCGACCGAAACGATGCCGTTGGCGTCGATATCGAAGGTGACTTCGATCTGCGGCACGCCGCGCGGTGCGGGCGGAATGCCGATCAGGTCGAAATTGCCGAGCAGCTTGTTGTCTGCGGCCATCTCGCGTTCGCCCTGATAGACCTTGATCGTCACGGCGTTCTGATTGTCTTCGGCGGTCGAATAGGTCTGGGTCTTCTTGGTGGGGATGGTGGTGTTGCGGTCGATCATGCGGGTGAACACGCCGCCCAGCGTTTCAATGCCGAGCGAAAGCGGCGTCACGTCCAGCAGCAGCACATCCTTGACATCGCCCTGCAACACGCCAGCCTGAATGGCCGCGCCCATGGCGACGACTTCATCCGGGTTCACGCCGGTGTGCGGCTTTGCACCGAAGAACTGCTCCACCACTTCGCGCACGCGCGGCATACGGGTCATGCCGCCGACAAGAATTACCTCGTCGACCTGGTCTTTGGAAATGCCAGCATCGGCCAGCGCCTTCTTGCACGGGTCAAGCGTGCGCTTGATCAGCCCTTCGACCATCTTTTCCAGATCGGCGCGGGTGATGGTTTCCACCAGATGCAGCGGGGTGGTGCTGCCACCTTCCATGCGCGCGGTGATGAAAGGCAGATTGATTTCGGTGCTGGCCGCGCTCGACAGTTCGATCTTGGCCTTTTCGGCAGCTTCCTTCAGCCGCTGAAGCGCAAGCTTGTCGGTCTTCAGGTCCATGCCTTCTTTTTTCTTGAAGGCATCGGCGAGGAATTCGACAATCGCGTTGTCGAAATCTTCACCGCCGAGGAAGGTATCGCCATTGGTCGACTTCACTTCGAACACGCCGTCACCGATTTCGAGGATCGACACGTCAAAGGTGCCGCCGCCAAGGTCATAGACGGCGATGGTCTTGCCCTCGTCCTTGTCCATGCCATAGGCCAGCGCGGCAGCCGTCGGTTCGTTGATGATACGCAGCACTTCAAGGCCGGCAATCATGCCTGCATCCTTGGTCGCCTGACGCTGGGCGTCGTTGAAATAGGCGGGTACGGTGATGACCGCCTGCGTCACGGTTTCACCGAGATAGCTTTCGGCGGTTTCCTTCATCTTCTGAAGGATAAAGGCGGAAACCTGCGAGGGGGAATATTCCTCGCCCCCAGCCTTGACCCAGGCATCGCCGTTCTTGCCCTTGACGATGGAATAGGGGACCAGTTCCATGTCCTTCTTGGTCAGCGGGTCTTCAAACCGCCGGCCGATCAGGCGCTTGATCGCAAACAGGGTGTTGTCAGGATTGGTCACAGCCTGACGCTTGGCCGGCTGGCCGATCAGCCGTTCACCATCCTTGGTGAAAGCCACGATCGAAGGCGTGGTGCGCGCGCCTTCGGAATTTTCGATCACCTTGGGCTTGCCGCCGTCCATGACAGCAACGCAGGAATTGGTGGTGCCGAGGTCGATACCGATTACTTTACCCATTGTTTCCCCATCCATCTGGAAGTGTGTTGGACACCACGCATCGCACTTCCCACCCGGTGGCAAAGCGCTTTGGCGGCTCGTTTGTGAGCGCGATATAGGTGCGGTTTTGCTTGGCACAAGACTTGTGAGGGCCTAGTTTTCCGCCACTACGAAAGGGAGCGACAACACGTGAAAAACATACAGGGATCGGTTTCGGGGATGCGCAGGGGCGTAATGGCGGCGGCGATGGCAACCGCAATGCTGGGGCTGGCGGCCTGCGAGAGCGAGCCGCAAGCGCCGCTGGGGCAGACCGCCCCCGGTCAGGTGCAAGGCATGACCATCAGCAACCCAAGGCTGGTGCTCGCGCCGGTCGCGGGCAATCCGGCGGCGGTGTATTTCGATCTTTCCTACGAAGGGGACAAGGGCCTGACCATCCGCAAGGCCGAGGTGGCCGAGGCGAAAAGCGCGATGATGCACGATTATGGCGAATATGATTTCAAGGTGCAGATGATGGAAGCCCTGCCGATCGCGCTGAAGAAAGGCACCAAGGTCGCCTTTGAGCCGGGCGGACTGCACGTCATGGCGATGGAGCCTGCCGAAACGCTCAAGCCCGGTGACACGGTGACGGTGACGCTCACCATGTCGGGCGGCGCAACGCAGGTGTTCGAGGCCGAGGTGCGCGCTGCGGGTGAAGAGCGCTGAAAGACCGGCTGACCGGACAGGACCTGGCGGCGGGGGCTGATGCGCCCTCGCCAGCCTGTCCGGTCGGCGGTTCGCGGCCGCTGACGACAGGCGAGGTGATGCTCGCCCGCAGCATTTTCGGCGATTGCGTGGATTACGCCAGCGTCACCGTGCGGCGCCGCCGGTTCCTGCCGTTCCAGCCTCGCCGGGTGACGATGGCCCCGATGGGCCACCTCCATTTCCACCCTGCCGCCAGCCATTACTGCAATGATTTCGCCGCCGCCCCGCTGCACCATCAGGCGCATTTCATCCACGAAATGGTGCATGTCTGGCAGACCCAGACCCGCGGCGACTGGTACCTGATCCTCAACCGCCACCCGTGGTGCCGCTATGATTACGCGATCAGACCGGGCTGGAAGCTGGAGCAATACGGGATCGAACAGCAGGCCGAAATCGTGCGGCATGCGTTCCTGCTGCGGCAGGGTGCAAACGTGGCGGGCGCTCCACCACTTGCAAGCTACGACACGCTGTTGCCTTTTTCACCCTGAGCTGCCGTCGAAAACACTGCATATTTGCGGCCAGCGCTTTGCCGCGGCGTTAGGCGAGGTGTTTTCAAGCGCGGACAGTTCTTCGGGATCCGTGAGTGCGCACCTGAGAAGTGCGACCGCCTCGGAGGCAACTCGCACAACCTCCAGCCATGATGGGCTCGAAAGTATCGCCTCGTGATCATAGTCGTCTGGCTGTTCGTCCGCTGACAGAGCAAGGTGGACCCCCAGAGCAAGTTATGCTCTGCTTCATCGATCCGGCCCGCTCCCAAAAGCCAACTGAAGGGAGCATCTGGCGCGGCCCTCTCCAATACCCGTCAATCGCCCGCGCCAATATCGTAGAAACACTCTACGAACTCGACATAGGTGAAATGGGGGTTCTGCATTTCGGGGTCGAGCAACGTCACCCTTTGAAGTTCGAAATCCCCCAAGGCTGCAAGGGTGCGGAGGATAGCGATGCGGGATGGTCCGATGATTTCGTCCTTGTCCATCCCGGGCTCGGCTGATCAATCCGGCTTCTTCGCCACCGCCACCATCGCGGCGCGCAGAAGGCGGTCCTTGATCATCCATCCAGCCTGCATTTCCTGCACCACGGTGCCGGGCTCGTGATCGCTGGATGGCACTTCCAGCATCGCCTGATGCTGGTTGGGATCGAGCGGCAGGCCGATTGCCGCAATGCGGGTGATGCCGTGGCTGGCGAAGACCTTTTCCAGCTCGCGCTGGGTCGCTTCAAGGCCGACCACCAGCCCTTTCATCTTCTCGTCTTCGCGCAGCGATTCCGGAATGGCCTGCACCGCGCGCGTCAGGTTGTCGGCCACGCTCAGGATATCGCGGGCAAAGCCGGTCGCGGCATAGGCGCGCGCCTCGTCCTTCTCGCGCTCAAGGCGGCGGCGCACGTTCTGCGTTTCGGCCTGAGCGTAGAGGATATCCTGCTTGGCCGCTTCAAGATCGCGGCGCAGCGCGGCCAGCGCCTCACCAAGGCCATCGGCGCCTTTATCTTCCCCGTCATCGAGGAATTCCTCCGGCACGCCCTTCAATTCTTCCTCAGCCGCAGAATCGCGCGGCTTGTCATTATCGATCATGTCTCGTGTGCTTTCATTCAAGCGATGAGCTTGCCCAGTGAACGGGCGGTCATATCCACCATGGGGACAACCCGCGCGTAATTCAACCGGGTCGGGCCGATGACGCCGAGCACGCCAACCACCCGCCCCTCGCGATCACGATAGGGCGAGGCGATAATCGAGGAGCCCGAAAGAGCAAAGAGCCGGTTCTCGCTACCGATGAAAATCCGCGTCGCTTCGGACTCGCGCGCCGAATCGAGCAGTTCAGCGACCGATTGCTTGTTTTCCAGATCCTCCAGCAGCATCCGCACCCGCTCGATATCGCCCAGCGCGCTCTCGTCGAGCAGGTTGGCCGCGCCGCGCACGATCAGTACGGGCCGCGCGGCGGCATCCTCGCTCCACACGGCAAGCCCGCGTTCGACCAGATCGCGGCTGGCATCATCGAGCTGCGATTTGCCGGCGTTGATCTCGGCGCGCATGGCCTGCGCGGCTTCCGCCAGCGTTCGTCCCGCAAGCCGCGCAGTGACGTAATTGCTCGCCCGATCGAGCGCGCCGTGATCCAGCGCGCCGCCGATGGTGACAATGCGGTTTTCCACCCCGCCATCCTCGCCCACCAGCACCGCCAGCGCCCGGCCCTGCCCCAGATCAACCAGATTGAACTGGGCAAGCCGCTGTTCGCGCTGGGGCACCAGCACCATGCCTGCTGCACCAGACAGGTCAGAAAGGATTGCCGACGCCTGCTGCAAGGCCGCCTCAACCGGGCCAGCCTCAGCCAACCGTGCTTCGATCGCGGCCTGCTCCTGCATCGTCGGCTCGGCCACGCGCATCATCCCGTCGACGAAGATTCTCAGGCCCGCATCGGTCGGCAAGCGACCCGCGCTGGTGTGCGGCGCGGCCAGCAGGCCGAGGTTTTCGAGGTCAGCCAGCACCGAACGAATCGAGGCAGGCGACAGGTTGAGCGTCCCGTCCGCCGCCAGCGTCTTCGATCCGACCGGCTGCCCGCTATCGATATAACCCTCCACCACCCGGCGAAAGATTTCGCGGGCGCGGCTGGTCAGTTCGGTGACGGGGGGTGATACCATGATGCGCACATTAGTGTTTGCGCTTGCCGCGACAAGTGGCCCGCGCCTATTGGCCACCAAACTCATCAAAGGACACACCCATGCGCCCATCAGGACGCGCGCCCGACGAGATGCGCGCCATCACCATCGAAACCGGCTTTACCCGTCACGCGGAAGGATCGGTGCTGATCGGCTTTGGCGATACCAAGGTGCTGTGCACCGCCAGTGTCGAACGCGGCGTTCCGCCTTGGCTGCGCGGCAAGGGTGAAGGCTGGGTGACGGGCGAATATTCGATGCTGCCCCGCGCCACCCACACCCGCGGCGCGCGCGAGGCAGCCAAGGGCAAGCAATCGGGCCGCACGCAGGAAATTCAGCGTCTTATCGGTCGTTCTTTGCGCGCCGTGGTCGATCTGCAGAAGCTCGGTGAGCGGCAGATTACGCTCGATTGCGACGTGATCCAGGCCGATGGCGGCACGCGCACCGCGGCGATCTCGGGCGCGTGGATTGCGCTGCGTCTGGCGGTCAACGGGTTGATGGCCTCGGGCGATATCAAGCATGATCCGATTGCCGCGCAGGTCGCCGGGATTTCCTGCGGGATCTTCAAAGGCACTCCGGTGCTCGATCTGGATTATGACGAGGATTCAAACGCCGAAGCCGATGGCAATTTCGTGCTGCTTTCTGGCGGGAAGATCGCCGAAGTTCAGGCGACCGCCGAAGGCGCGACCTATGACGAGGAAGGCCTTCTGCGCCTGCTGCGCCTTGCCCGGATCGGCGCTGACCGCATCTTTGCAGCGCAATTGGACGCGGTAAAATGACACGCCGCCTCGGCTCCGGATCGCTGGTGATCGCCACGCATAATGCGGGCAAGCTGAAGGAAATCGGCGCGCTGCTGGAGCCTTACGGGGTCAAGTGCATCTCCGCCGGGTCGCTTGGCCTGCCCGAACCGGCAGAGACCGGGACGACCTTTGCCCAGAACGCTTTGCTGAAAGCGCGGGCGGCAGCGGAAGCCTCGGGGCTGGCCGCACTGGCTGATGATAGCGGGCTTTCCGTGGCCGCGCTGGATGGCCGCCCCGGCGTCTACACCGCCGACTGGGCCGAGCGGCGTTGGTTTGAAGTGCCTTTGGGGTTCGAGGGAGCTCCCGGCCGCGACTGGTACATGGCGATGGGCAAGGTCGAAGGCATGCTGGCCGAGCGCGGGGCCGATGTTGACCGCACCGCCGCGTTCCATTGTGTGCTGGCGCTGGCGTGGCCTGACGGCGAATATGCGATTTACGAAGGCAGCTGCGAAGGCGCGCTGACATGGCCGCCGCGCGGCACGCTGGGCTTTGGCTATGATCCCGTGTTCGTGCCCACTGGCCGCAGCCAGACCTTCGCTGAAATCGCGCCGGAGGAAAAGCACGCCATCAGCCACCGTGCCGATGCCTTTGCCAAGCTGGTCGCGGAGCAGTTCGGCCGCTAGACTGCGCTCATGGCCCGCGCGCTTTATATCCATTGGCCCTTCTGTGCGAAGAAATGCCCCTATTGCGACTTCAACTCGCACGTCCGGGCGAGCGTCGATGTCGCAGGCTGGCAGGCGGCGCTGATCGCAGACATGCGGGCCGAGGCGGAAATTGCAGGCGGCGAGGCACTCACATCGATCTTTTTCGGCGGCGGCACGCCTTCACTTATGCCGCCCGCGCTGGTCGCGGCATTGCTGGGTGAGGCGGAGCGGTTGTGGGGTTTCGATCCCACGATCGAGATCACACTGGAAGCCAACCCCTCCTCGGTCGAAGCGGCGAATTTCGCGGCGCTGGCGGGTGCGGGGGTGAACCGCGTCTCGCTCGGGGTGCAGTCGCTGGACGATGACGAGTTGCGCTTTCTCGGGCGGCTGCACGGGGCGCACGAGGCACTGGCGGCGCTGGAGACGGCGCAGGCGCATTTCGGACGGGTCAGCTTCGACCTGATCTATGCCCTGCCCGGCCACACGCCCGACCTCTGGCGCGAACGGCTGACCCGGGCGCTGTCCTTCGGCACCGGGCACCTGTCGCTCTATCAACTCACCATCGAACCCGGCACCCGCTTTGCCAGCGATGTGCGGCGCGGGCGGCTGACCCCGCTGGACGACGATGCCGCCGCGGAGCTGTTCGACATCACGCAGGAACTGACCGAGGCCGCAGGGCTGCCCGCCTACGAAACCAGCAACCACGCCCGCGTGGGCGAGGAAAGCCGCCACAACCTCGTTTATTGGCGGTATCAGGATTATTGCGGCATCGGCCCCGGCGCGCACGGACGGCGCGCCGCGATGGCGACAGTGCGGCACAAGAAGCCGGAAAATTTCCTCGGATCGGTCGGGATGAAAGGCAATGGTATTGCCGAGGCACACAGCCTTGATGTGCGCGAACGGGCGGCCGAGGCGCTGCTGATGGGGCTGCGACTGGCCGAGGGCATTGATCTTGCCGACCTTGAAACCCGTTTCGCCTTGCCGCGCAAGGCACTGATCAACCACAGTAATCTGACCGGGCTGTGCGCGCTTGGACTGATGTGGCAGCAGGATTCCCGCATCGGTGTCGCCCCGCCGGGCCGCGCGCTGCTGGATGCGCTGCTGGCCGAGGTGGTTGCCGATGAACTGGTGGCGGCATGAGCGCGCCTGCGATCATCGCCGAATGGCGCGCGCACCTTGCTGATAACCGCCGCCGATCTCCGCACACGGTGCGCGCCTATGTGGCTGCGGCAGAACGTCTGGTCGGCGCGGGCGGACTGGAGGATTGGCAGGCCGTCGCCCGCACCGAAGCCCACCACCTGCGCGCCCATCTTGCCGCGCGCCGGGCCGCCGGGCTTGGCAATGCCAGCACCGCGCGCGAACTGTCTGCGCTGAAGGCCTTCATCAGCTTCGCGCGTCAGCAGGCGGGTGATCCCGACCCCGCCCCGCCCCGGGTCAGAGGACCGCGGCTGAAGAAAGGCCTGCCCCGCCCCGTGACCCCCGATGAGGCCGTGAACATCACCGATCTGGTCGATGGCCTGGCGGGAGAAGACTGGATCGGCGCGCGTGATCGGGCCGTGCTGCTGCTGCTTTACGGATCGGGCCTGCGGATTGCCGAGGCGCTGTCGCTGACCGGGCGCGACGCAATTCTGGGAGAGGTGCTGCAAGTCGCCGGGAAGGGCGGCAAGCAGCGCATGGTGCCGGTGTTGCCGATTACCCGCGCCGCTATCGCCGAATATGCGCAGCAGTGCCCATGGCCGCTTCGCGCAAAGGAGCCCCTGTTCCGGGGTGCCAAGGGCGGCGCCTTGTCGCCCGGCATGGTGCAGAAGGCGATGGCGCAGGCGCGCCGCGCGCTGGGCCTGCCCGATACCGCCACGCCCCACGCCCTGCGGCACTCATTCGCCACCCATCTGCTGGGCGCGGGCGCCGACTTGCGATCCTTGCAGGAATTGCTGGGCCATGCCTCGCTGGGGTCAACCCAGATCTACACCCGCGTCGACGCCGCCAGTCTGCTGGAAAATTATCGCAATGCCCACCCGCGCGCGGGCCGCGATCAGGCCTGATCGTCGTTCAGGGGAACCTTGGCCGGACGCCATGTGATCACGCGGTAAAGATAGATCACGATCACGGCAGCCATCATCACCACGGCGACCCAACCGTAATATTCATCAAACTGGCTGAAATTGTTGCGCAGCACATAGCCGACGCCGATCAGCACAATGTTCCAGATGCCGGTGCCCAGCATCGTCCAGAGCAGAAAGCGGACCTGCGGCATCAACAGCATGCCCGCGGGCAGCGAGATCATGGTGCGCACCTGCGGCAGGAACCGCGCCCAGAATACGATGACACTGTCGAACCGTTTGAAGATGGTGATAATCTTCTCGACCTCGGCCCAGTCCAGCGTCAGCCAGCGGCCATAGCGATCGATCAGCGGCTTGAAGCGTTCGTATCCCACGAGCCGACCGATCCAGTACCACACCCAGTTACCCGCCACCGCGCCGACGGTACCAGCGGCCACCGCATCGGCAAACGTCAGCTTGCCATCGACGACTGCCATCCCGGTCAGCCCCATGATCACCTCGGACGGGATCGGCGGGAACACGTTTTCGAGGAACATCGCAATCGCGATTCCCAAATAACCCCAGGCCTCGACAAGGGCGATCAAGCGTTCGGTCATGGCATCATCATCCGTTGCGGGAGAGAGATTAGTCGATAGCGGACCGGCGATCGGCAAGCCGCCGCTCGATCGCATCCCAGATCAGGCCTGCCGTATCAGTGTTGTTGAACCGGTCAATCGCCACGATCCCGGTGGGCGATGTAACGTTGATTTCGGTCAGCCACTTGCCACCGATCACATCGATGCCAACAAAGGTCAGGCCGAGCTGTTTCAGATCCGGGCCGAGTGCATCGCAGATTTCCTGTTCGCGCGCCGTCAACTCGGTCGCCTGCGCGCTGCCGCCCATGGCCAGGTTCGATCGGAACTCGCCCTCTCCCGGCACGCGGTTGATTGCGCCTGCAACCTCGCCATCGACCAGCACGATGCGCTTGTCACCCTCGGCCACCTCGGGAAGGAAGGGCTGGACCATGTGCGGTTCGGGCCAGGTCTGGTTGAACACCTCGAACAGCGCGGTCAGGTTTTCGGCATTTTCGCCGATGCGGAAGATCGCCTTGCCGCCATTGCCGTGGATCGGCTTGACCACGATCGCGCCGTGTTTCGCCATGAAGCGCCGCACTTCCTCGACCGAGCGTGTCACCAGTGTCGGCGGCATGAAACGGCGGTAATTCAGCACCATCACCTTTTCGGGCGCATTGCGGACATTGGCCGGGTTGTTGACCACCAGCGTCGTGGGCGCGATCCGTTCAAGCATGTGGGTGGCGGTGATGTAACCCATGTGAAACGGCGGATCCTGCCGCATCAGCACGACATCGATATCCTTGCCGAGATCGAGCCGCACCTGATCGCCGCGGGTGAAATGATCCCCCACGACCCGCTGCACCGTCACCGGAAAGACATGGGCGAACAGGCGATCATCCTCGTCAAGCGTCAGGCTTTCGACATGATATTCGTAGACCTTATGCCCCCGCGCCTGTGCAGCCAGCATCAGCGCAAAGGAACTGTCGCCCGCGATGTTGATGCGATCAATGGGGTCCATCTGGACAGCGACACGCAAGCTCATTCTTTCCGCTCCATTCAAACTTCAGTCGCCGCAGATCCGGCTGCGAAGGGCACTCCTGCCTAAAAAGCAGGCAGCGATATTGACCCAGTCAAGGGCTGCCCAATTTCAAGGCATCCATGCGTTCTCGATGTGGGTGGGTTTGCAACCCGGTGCAAGCAGGATCACATCAATACGGATATCCTCGCCCCCAGCGGCATATTCATGCGCCACGCATTCCACCGCCGCTGCCACGCGGGCAAGCCGGCGTTCGTCGATGGCATCGGCAAGCGCAGCCGGGCGGGCGCGCCATTTGACCTCGACAAAGGCGACCAGCCCGGGCTTGCGGGCGATCAGATCAATCTCGCCGGCTTTCGTTTTTACCCGTTCGGCGAGGATCAGCCAGCCCTGCCGGGCGAGGAACATCGCCGCTTCGGCCTCCCCCTCGCGCCCGCGCTGGTCGGCGCTGCGGCGTTCACCCGGAGTGCGGTGGGCGGTCATTGCCCCTTCAGCTCCACTGCGCGGGCATACAGCGTCTGACGGTCGAGCCCGGTTGCCTTGGTCACCCGCGCGGCTGCCTTGCTGGGCGAAGCCTCCGTCAGCGCGGCGCGCAACAGGGCATCGGGATCGGCGACGGGCTGATCTTCGGCGGCAGGCGGGCCAACCAGCAGCACGATCTCGCCCTTGGGGGGATGCGCGGCATAGTGATCGGCGAGCTTGGCTGCCGATCCGCTGCGGCATTCCTCGTGCAGCTTGGTGAGTTCACGCGCCACCGCGACCTCGCGCGCGGGCCACAGAGCCGCAATCGCCCTCAGGCTGCGTTCGAGCCGCGGCGCGGTTTCGTAGAATACCAGCGTGCCCCCCACGCCTGCCAGACCGGACAACACATCCTC
The DNA here is from genome assembly GCF_900143235.1 of Erythrobacter sanguineus. Taxonomy (GTDB): domain Bacteria; phylum Pseudomonadota; class Alphaproteobacteria; order Sphingomonadales; family Sphingomonadaceae; genus Erythrobacter; species Erythrobacter sanguineus. The sequence continues at coordinate 182,919 of NZ_FRDF01000005.1, forward strand.
ACGCGCCTTGTCCTTGACCGGCAGGAACCCTGCAAACAGGAAACGGTCGCTCGGCAGACCGGACATCGCAAGCCCGGCAATCGCTGCGCAGGCACCCGGTATGGTGACGACATTCACCCCAGCCTCGCGCGCCTCGCGCACCAGACGGTAGCCGGGATCGGAGATCAGCGGCGTGCCGGCATCGCTCACCAGTGCCACCGGCGCACCGCGCGCCATGTCGATCAGCCGTGCGCGCACCTCGGGCGGAGCGTGATCGTCAAGCCGTTGGAGCCGGGCCTTGATCCCCAGGTGCTTCAGCAATTTGCCCGTCACCCGCGTATCCTCGCAAGCCACCACAGCGCAACCGCCCAGCACGGCAATCGCCCGCAACGTGATGTCGGCAAGATTGCCAATCGGGGTTGCCACGATATAGAGGCCCGGTTCGGGTATCCCGGACGGGATGGATGGAAGCTCGCTCGTCATCACGGGGCAGAGCATTGAAGCACCAATGAAGGGTCGGCAAGGATGAAGCTTACGGGATCGCCGAAATGGGTTGGCTGGCTGGCGACCGCCGCTGGTGTCTTTCACCGCCGCAACCTTGCCATTGCTGGCGCGGCGATGCTGGCTGCCGGTTGCCAGATCATCCCCAAGACCGATGTTTCCACCGCTCCGCCCCCGCCCGCGCCCACGCCGGAACCATCGGCCACCGCATTGCCGACCGATTCCGGCCGTCACCGCATCGCGCTGCTGGTGCCGATGAGCGGCAATACCGGCCCGGTCGGTCAGTCGATTGCCAATGCCACCACCATGGCGCTGCTGGATACTGGCGCGGATACCCTGCGGATCACCACCTACGACACCTCGACCGGAGTCGCAGGCGCTGCGCGGCAGGCAATTGCCGATGGCAACCGGCTGATTCTCGGCCCCTTGATGGGTGATGCCGTGCCCGCAGTGCAGTCCGCTGCGCGCGGGGCCGGGGTGCCGGTGATCAGCTTCTCCAACGACACCACCGTCGCTGCGTCCGATGTGTTCGTGATGGGCCACAATCCCGAACAATCGATCCGGCGCGCGGTGCAATATGCCCGCGGCCAGGGATCGAACCGCTTTGCCGCCCTGTTGCCCGATGGCGATTACGGCCAGCGTTCGGTCTTTGCGGTCGAGAATGCGCTGCGCGATTACGGCGGTGCGCTGGTCGGGCGCGAAAGCTATGCCCGCGGCAACACCTCGATCGTCAGCGCGGCCCAGCGCCTGCGCGCAGCCGGCGGCTATGATACGGTGCTGATCGCTGACAGCGCCCGGCTCGGCATCGAAGCGGCGGACGAGCTGCAACGCGGAGCGGACCCGCGCGCCCGCATCCTTGGCACCGAATTGTGGAGCGGCGAGTCCGTGCTTGCCCGCGCCGCTTCGATGGAGGGTGCGATCTTCGCGGCTGTCTCCGACCAGCGTTACAAGCGGTTTGCCGATAGTTACGAAGCGCGCTTCGCGGCGAAACCCTATCGCGTGGCGACGCTGGGTTATGATGCGGTTCTGCTGACCTTGCGGATTGCGCGCGAATGGAAGGTCGGCGCGCCCTTCCCCAAGAACGCGCTTTATGATCGCGGCGGGTTTCTCGGGGTTGACGGGCCGTTCCGCTTCGCCCGCACCGGCATTGCCGAACGCGCGCTCGAAGTGCGCGAAGTGCGCAGCGGCGAGGTGATTGCGGTCGATCCGGCGCCAACCGGCTTTGGTCGTTGAGCAAAACCGGCGCGCACCGCTTGTGACGAGGGCGCGCGCCGGCCTATAGCTTGCCCATGTCCGACACCACCCCTGACGATCTGTTTGCCAACACCCCGACTTCGAGCGGCGATTACAACGCTTCTGCGATCGAAGTGCTCGAAGGGCTTGAACCCGTCCGCCGCCGCCCCGGCATGTATATTGGCGGCACGGACGACCGCGCGCTGCACCACCTCGCCGCCGAGGTGCTCGACAATGCGATGGACGAAGCGGTGGCAGGCCATGCCACCCGGATCGAGATGCGGCTGGAAGAAGGCAACCGCCTGTCGATCGCGGATAATGGCCGCGGCATCCCGGTCGACGAACATCCCAAGTTTCCCGGCAAATCCACGCTTGAGGTGATCCTTGCCACGCTCCATTCGGGCGGCAAGTTCTCAGGGAAAGCCTATGCCACCAGCGGCGGCCTGCACGGCGTGGGGGTAAGCGTGGTCAATGCGCTGTCATCGCATACCCGTGTCGAAGTCGCGCGCGACCGCCAGCTTTACGCGCAGGAGTTTTCGCGCGGGATCACGCAAGGCGGGCTGCAAACCCTTGGCGCGGCCCCCAACCGGCGCGGCACCACCGTCAGCTTCACCCCCGACACCGAGATTTTCGGGGATAGGCAATTCAAGCCCGCGCGCCTCTTCAAGCTCGCCCGGTCCAAGGCCTATCTGTTCGCCGGGGTCGAGATCCGCTGGAAATGCGCCGCCTCGCTGGTCAGCGATGATGTTCCGGCCGAGGCGGTGTTCAAATTCCCCGGCGGTCTGGCCGATCACCTGGCCGAACAGGTCGGCACGCGCGAATGCGTGACCGCACAGCCCTTTACCGGGATGCAGGAGTTTCCGCAGGCTGACGGAACCGGACAGGGCCGGGCCGAATGGGCGATTGCATGGCCGCTCTATTCCGACGGTTCGACCAGCTGGTATTGCAACACCGTGCCCACGCCGGACGGCGGCACCCACGAACAGGGCTTGCGCATGGCGCTCACCCGGGGCTTGCGGGCCTTTGGCGAACTGGTCGGCGCGAAGAAGGCCAAGGATATCACCGCCGATGATGTGATGACCGGGGCAGAGGTGATGCTGAGCGTCTTCATCCGCGATCCGCAGTTCCAGTCCCAGACCAAGGACCGCCTGACCTCGCCCGAAGCAGCACGGCTGGTCGAAAACGCGGTGCGCGACCATTTCGACCATTTCCTCACCGACAATATGGAGCGCGGCAAGGCGCTGCTCGGCGAAGTGATGGAGCGCATGGATGAACGGCTCAAGCGCAAGCAGGAGCGCGAGATCAAGCGCAAGAGCGCGACCAACGCCAAGAAGTTGCGCCTGCCCGGAAAGTTGACCGATTGTTCCGGCGAAGGCGGGCGCGAGACCGAATTGTTCATCGTTGAAGGTGACAGCGCAGGCGGCAGCGCCAAGCAGGCGCGTGATCGCAAATCGCAGGCGATCCTGCCGATCCGCGGCAAGATCCTCAATGTTGCGTCCGCCACCAACGACAAGATTCGCGCCAATTCGGAAATCGCCGACCTGGCGCTGGCGCTGGGCTGCGGCACCCGCAAGGACTGCGACGCCGAGGCGCTGCGCTATGACCGGATCATCATCATGACCGACGCCGATGTCGACGGCGCGCATATTGCAACCTTGCTGATGACGTTCTTCTTTCAGGAAATGCCCGACATCGTGAAGAAGGGCCATCTGTTCCTCGCCCAGCCCCCGCTTTATCGTCTGACCGCCGGCAAGGAGAGCCGCTATGCCCGCGACGATGCGCACCGGGCCGAACTGGAAGCCACGGTATTCAAGGGCAAGAAGGTCGAAGTCAGCCGCTTCAAGGGTCTGGGCGAGATGAACCCCCAGCAATTGCGCGAAACCACCATGGCACCCGAAACACGCGGGCTGATCCGGATCACCCTGCCGCAGGAATTCGAACAGCGCGCAGGCGTGGCGCGGCTGGTGGACGAATTGATGGGCCGCAACCCCGAACACCGTTTCAACTTCATCCAGAACCGCGCTGGCGAGGTGGATCGCGCGTCGATCGATGCGTGATGCCATCGGTCCGGTCGCTGATCCGGGCAGCACGGCTTCTGGGCAGCTACGCTGCATCAGGACGGTGCTGGCCGCCGCTGCGATGCTGCTGCTATCGGCCTGCGGGCTGAGGCTGCCCGATCCCACGCCCTATGTCGCAGGCTGCGCCATCAGCGAAGTTGCAGCGCCGCCCGCAGGCGAGGCGCGGTTCTTCTTCCTGTCCAGCGCGCTGCCCGATTGCCGCAACGCAACTCTGGAACTGGCCGCGTTCCGCCATCCCACGCTTACCCATGGCACCGGTCTTTATAGCTGGAAAAATCCGCGCAAGCCGACCGTAGCAGCGCCGCGAGAGGTCATGCCGCCGGTGCTGGCCCAGCATGCCCGCGCGCAGTGGCTGGCCGCGATCGACGAGCAAATGGCCACGCCGGAGGCACAGGGCCGCCTGCTGGTGTTCATCCACGGCTACAACACCACATTCGACGAAGCCCACGAAATGGCAGCCCGGATCGGTGCGCTTGCGGGGGAGGAAATCCCGCTTGTCCTGCTCCACTGGCCCTCTCGTGCCCATCCTCTCAGCTATGCGATTGACGAGGCGACGGTTTCCTGGGCGCAAGGCCCGCTGGATGAAGCGCTGGCGGAACTTTCGGCGCGGGCCGATGATATCACCGTGGTGGCGCACAGCATGGGCGCGCGCACGGCGATCCGTTCGGTCCTGTCGCTCGACAGTTTTCGCCGCGCCCAGCCGGACCGGGTGCGCCGGATTGTGCTCGCTTCGGCCGACGAGGACCGCGACCGGGTGCTGCGTCCCGGCGGGAGCGTGGATCTGATGCTGCGGCACAAACGCCAGATCCTGATCTATTCGAGCTATCGCGACACGCCGCTTGACCTGTCGCGCCGCGCGCATGGTTACGCCCGGCTCGGCAGCACCGATTGCCAGCATGATATCCTTTACGAAAAGCGGATTCTCGGAAAGCACGGCAATTGCCACCGCACGGCCCCGCGTGAAGGGCTGGCTCCGGTCAGCACGAGCCGGATCGATCCGGCCGATCACTATGACCACAGCGATTTCATCGAGGATTGCCGCACCCGCGCCGATTTCCGCGCCTTTTTGCGCGGCGAACCGCCCCCGCCCTTTCGCATCAATATCAGCGAGGGCGATCTGGTCGGCTACGAGATTGCGCCCGACGGGCTTGATCCGGATGGACTTTGTTCCGACAACACGGATCCGGACTGAGGCAGCAAGCGGAGATGATCGGATGAAACGCAAGGATTGTTTTGCTCTGGTTCTGACATCCCTCGCCGCGCTGACGCTTCCTTTCGGGCCGGCAGCCGCGCAGCCCGAGGCACCACAGACGGCAACCGCAGAGCTATCGGCGCTGGAGATGCGCAGCCAGCAGATCGTGGCAGTGATCAACGGCAACCTTGCGCCCGAGGCGGTGTTTACCGATGCCTTTCTCGCGCAGGTTCCCGCAGCGCAGTTCGAGGCGATTTCGCAGCAGGTCACCACCCAGTTCGGCGCGGCTCTTGCGGTTGAAAGCGTCGATCCGCCAATCGGCACGCAGGCCGCACTGGCCATCCGGATGGAGCGCGCCATCGCCCGTGGCAGCATCGCGATCGATCCCGGTTCGGACAACCGCATCGCCGGATTGCTGCTTCAGAATTTTGATCCGGTAGGAGACAGCTTGGCCGGTATCGAGGCCGATCTGGCCGCCCTGCCCGGCAGCGTCAGCGCATGGTTCGGCCCGCTTGATGGCGGGACGCCGCTGATCAGCATCGCCCCCGACAGGCTGATGGCATTGGGCTCCACCTTCAAGCTTTATGTGCTCGCCGCGCTGGCCGAGGAGGTCGCCGCCGGGAAACGCGCGTGGAGCGATGTGGCGGTGCTCGACAGCAAAAGCTTTCCCAGCGGGCAGATGCAGGATTGGCCGCAAGGTGCGCCAGTGACGCTCCACACGCTTGCCAGCATGATGATCTCGATCAGCGACAACACCGCCACCGACCAGCTGATGAGGCTGCTCGGCCGCGACAAGGTGCTGGCGCTGCTGCGGCGCACCGGCCATGCCGCGCCCGCGCTCAACGATCCGTTCATGACCACGCGCGAGATGTTCCTGCTCAAGGGCGGCGATCCGGCCCGGCTTGAGGCCTATCGCAGCGGTGATGCCGCAAAGCGCAGGGCGCTTCTCGCCGGGGTCGAACAAAACCCCGCCAGCCTTGACCAGATCCAGCGCGTGTTCCTTGGCGGCCCGACCGCGATCGATGTCGAATGGCTGGCAAGGGCCGAGGATCTGGTCAAACTGCTTGCCAGCCTGCGCAAGACCGGTAGCACGCAAGCGCTCGGGATCATGGCGATCAATCCCTCGGCCTCGCCCGCCATCCGCGAAAAATGGGCCTATGTCGGTTACAAGGGCGGATCTGAGCCGGGGGTGCTCAATTTCACATGGTTGCTGACCGACAAGGCGGGCCGCGATCACGCGCTGGTGCTGAGCTGGAACAATGCCGAGGCGGCGCTTGACCAATCGGCGTTCGAACTGCTCGGGCAGCGCATCCTTGCCCTGCCGCGCGATTAGCCCTCGTGCTTTTGCCAGCATCGCGCCCCTTGCACCGACGCGGCTCGGCCCTTATCGCTGCGCGTCGAAATTCAGTCTCACAAGGAAACCCGATGTCCGATCAGCAGCAGCAACGTTTTGAAGGCACGAAGTCCTATATCGCCACCGAAGACCTGAAGGTTGCGGTGAACGCCGCGGTCACATTGCGCCGCCCGCTGCTGGTGAAGGGCGAGCCCGGCACCGGCAAAACCGTTCTGGCGCATGAAATCTCCAAGGCGCTGGGCGCGCCGCTGATCGAATGGAACATCAAGTCCACCACCAAAGCGCATCAGGGCCTGTACGAGTATGACGCGGTCGCCCGCCTGCGCGATGGCCAGCTGGGCGACGAGCGCGTTCACGACATCAGGAACTACATCAAGCAGGGCAAGCTGTGGGAAGCCTTCACCGCGCCGCAACTGCCCGTGCTGCTGATCGATGAGATCGACAAGGCCGACATCGAGTTTCCGAACGACCTGCTGCAGGAACTCGACCGGATGAGCTTCGACGTTTACGAAACGCAGGAGCGGATCGAGGCCAAGGAACGCCCGATCGTGGTCATCACCTCGAACAATGAAAAGGAACTGCCCGACGCATTCCTGCGCCGCTGTTTCTTCCATTACATCAAGTTCCCCGATCGCGACACGATGCAGGAAATCATCGACGTCCACTTCCCCGGCATTCAGAAAGTGTTGGTGAAAAAGGCGATGGATATCTTCTACGACCTGCGCGACGTGCCGGGTCTGAAGAAAAAGCCCTCGACCAGCGAGCTGCTCGACTGGCTGAAACTGCTGCTCAACGAGGACATGCCGCTGGAGATCCTGCAGGACAAGAACCCGGCCAGCGCCATTCCCCCGCTGCACGGCGCGCTGCTGAAGAACGAACAGGACATCATGCTGTTTGAACGGCTCGCCTTCATGGCGCGTCGCAATCCGTCCTGATCAACTCACCGCGAAACAATCGATCCCGGCGCGCTTGAGCGCCTTGCACGTGGCATGAGCATCGGGGGCAGAGGTGCGCAGGCGGTAGTATTGCGTCCCGTTCACCACCGCCGGGATCACCGCCATCTCCATGCCGCGCAGCGCCGGACTGCGGGCGGTGAGCGCGTCCCACTGCGCCGTGGCAAGCTCGGGCGAAAGCGCTGCGGCGAGTTGGATTGTCTGTTGTCGCGCCGAAGACGTTGGAACCGGTGCTGACGCAGGTGCGCCTGCACGCGGTACGGCAATTTCGCGCGATGCGGGCAATCTTTGGGCGGGCTTTGCGTCCGCGCGTGCCAGCGCCGGTCTTTTGCGCCGAAGCAGTTCGGGGCTGATCGGCACCAGCGCATCGGTCTTTTGCGCGAGCGCAAGCGCATCGGCATCGCTGGTCAGCGCCTTGTCGGTTACGATCACCGCCGTGCGCGCCGGGGCAGTAAGCGCGAACAGATCACGGGCGAACTTGTCGGGCAATCTGATGCACCCATGCGAGGCGGGATAGCCCGGCAGGTGCCCGGCATGGATCGCAATCCCATCCCACGTCAGGCGCTGCATGAAAGGCATGGGCGCATTGCTGTAGAGGTTCGAGCGGTGGAACTTCTTCTTCTGCAGGATCGCGAACACCCCCGGCGGCGTCTCCTTGCCGCGCTTGCCGGTGGAAACCGGGCTGGAGCGCCAGAATAGGCCGTCGCGCAGCACGTGCATCTGCTGCGAGGGCACGCTGATCACGATGACAACGCCGCTTTCCAGAACTTCACCAACGCTGCGGGTCGGAGGGGATTCGGGAACCACTTCGGGCGCAGGGGTTGGGGTTGGCACAGGCGTTGGCATAGCCGTTGGCACAGCCGTTTGTCCTGCGGCTACCCCGGGTTGGTCCGGCGCCGCGCCCTGCGCGTCAGGCACGCAGGCCGATGCGAGCAAGGCGCTTGCCAGCAGCCAGACCGGATTGGCTCGTGAGCGTGGCAACGCGCACCTCCGTTAACCCCAAAGATTAACGGTTAGCTCGGCACGGCTTACTCGGCAAGGCCTCGCACCCGCGCGCGCCAGCTTCAATCGAAGCTGTAAGCCAGCTCGAAATCGCCCCAGCGCTTGCCCCCGATCACCAATGGGACATAGACGTTGCGGACCACCACATAGGCATTGCCGTCGCCTTCCTGACGATAGACCGCCATCATGTAGGGGGCTCTGCTTGCCTTGGCCTTGCAGTCGATCGCTTCCAGCATGATCCGGCCATTGCGGCAGAACTGGGTGTCATGCGCGACATCGCCCGTGGGCGTGCGTGAACGCTCGGTAAGGTGGGCCGGCAGAAAGCCGTTCATGTCGGTGCAGGCCGCGGCCAGCACACGGCTGTCGCTGGCTTTGGCCCGATCGAGGAAGGGGCGCCATTCGGCATTGGCCCAGTCCGAAAGGCGGGAGCGGAACAGCTGCGGGTTGGTGTTCGGCACGGGCAGGTAATCCGTATCGAACACCGCCCCCATATCGAGCGCACCCGACGCCAGCGCGGCCTCGGTATGCGCCGCCAGTTGCTGCATCATTGTCTGCGCCTGTTCCACCATCGCGCTGTCTTCAGGGCTGAGGCCCGCCTGCACGATGCGGTCGAACATTTCGCTGGCGGTGATTTCCAGCTCCTCCATCTTGCGGTGCGCGCCGTGGAGGCGGTCTTCATTGCTGCGGGCGGCATCATCGAAACTGGTCAGCACGCGCTGCACCTTGTCGACATGGCCGCTGATCGTCCCGGTCGAACGGGTGATGACGTCGTTCTGCTTGTCCACTTCCTCAACCAGCGCGCCGACACTGGCCATCGTGCTTTCGATCTGCGCGACCGAAGATCTGGCATCGCCGCTGGCCCTTGCCCCTGCCTCGATCTGGCCGATGACCATTTCCGCCTCGTCCCCCAGCGCATCAATGGTCTGGGCGATTTCTTCGGTTGCCTTGCGGGTATCTCTGGCGAGGCTCTTCACCTCGCTCGCCACCACTGCGAAGGTACGCCCGGCATCGCCTGCGCGCATGGCCTCGATGGTGGCATTCAGCGCGAGAATATTGGTCGTTTCGGCGATATTGTCGATATCCTGCGCGCTGCGGCGCACTTGCTCCATTGCGGCAGATAGGCTGGTGACATGCTGGCCAAGCGTCTCGACCAGCGCGATCAACGAGCCGATCTGCCCCAGCGAGGACTGGATCAGCAACGCGCCTTCGTTGATCCGGTCAATCGCGCGCTCGGACAAAAGCCGCGCCTCGTCGCTGGCTTCAGCGACCTTGTCCTGATCCGCCTCCAGCGCGCGCACGGTTTCAGCCAGCGCCTCGTGTTCGGAACGCAGGGTTCTGGAAGAGGCGATCACCGCTTCGACCACGCCCGCCACATCGGTGCAACCCACCGTCACCGCCCCGCAGCTTTCGGGAATCATCGCCAGTGCGTGGGCGTTGGCGGTGTCGATGGCGATCTGTTTCATGTGTTTGCGCGGCCCCTTGATGTCGGGACAAGCCTATCCCCGTGATGGTAAGAGAAGGGTTAAATCCTGCTCCGCATGCCCCCTCAAGAATGGGGACTGGTCAGAGAGCATGACCGACGGTAAGCAGCCTTCATGTTCTTCAATTTCATCGACGAGCTGCGCAGCGCCGGGATCGGCGCCAGTTTCAAGGAGCACCTCACGCTGCTTGAGGCGCTTGACCGGGACGTGATCGATCAGACGCCCGAGGCGTTCTATTACCTCTCCCGTGCCACCTTCGTGAAGGATGAAGGCCTGCTCGACCGGTTCGATCAGGTGTTCCACAAGGTGTTCAAGGGGATCATGTCCGATTACGGGCAGAACCCGGTCGACATCCCCGAAGACTGGCTGAAGGCGGTGGCCGAGAAGTTCCTGACGCCCGAGGAAATGGAAAAGATCAAGGCGCTGGGCGATTGGGACGAGATCATGGAGACGTTGAAAAAGCGGCTCGAGGAGCAGGAAAAGCGCCATCAGGGCGGCAACAAGTGGGTCGGCACCGGCGGCACCAGCCCCTTCGGCAATTCGGGCTACAACCCCGAAGGCGTGCGCATCGGCGGCGAGGCTAGGCACGGCAAGGCAATCAAGGTCTGGGAAAAGCGCGAGTTCAAGAACCTCGACAACACCAAGGAATTGGGCACCCGCAACATCAAGATGGCGCTGCGGCGGCTCAGGCGTTTCGCCCGCGAGGGCGCGCAGGATCAGCTCGATATCGACGCCACGATCAAGGGCACGGCCAAGCAGGGCTGGCTCGACATCCACATGCGCGCCGAGCGCCGCAATGCAGTGAAGCTGCTGCTGTTCCTCGATGTCGGCGGGTCGATGGACCCCTTCATCAAGCTGGTCGAGGAGCTGTTCAGCGCCGCCACCAGCGAATTCAAGAACATGGAGTTCTTCTACTTCCACAACTGCCTGTACGAAGGCGTTTGGAAGGACAACAAGCGCCGCTGGCAGGAACGCACCAAGACCTGGGACGTGCTCCACAAATACGGCCACGATTACAAGATCATCTTCGTGGGCGATGCAGCGATGAGCCCTTATGAGGTCACGCACCCCGGCGGCTCGGTTGAGCATATGAACGAGGAAGCGGGCGCGGTGTGGTTGCAGCGCGTGGCCAACACTTACCCTGCGACCGTGTGGCTCAATCCGGTGCCGGAAAAGCAGTGGAACTATTCGCAGTCGACCAAGATGATCAAGCAGCTAGTGAACGACAGGATGTATCCGCTGACGCTCGACGGGCTGGATGATGCGATGCGGGAGTTGAGCCGGAAGCACGGGGCCTGAGCGCGGGAATCGAATTGCCGGGGGCTGGCCCCGGCGCGTCTGCCCGCGCTCCCGATCACCCCTTCTGATCAAGCTCGCGCTCCAAGTGCAGACTGCACCGCCAGAAGAAGAACGCCGGCACCAACCCCAGAAACGCTGCGCCATAGAGCACGTAACGCACGCTTTCCGCGCCGTAGGTCGGCTGCAACAGGTCTGACAGCATCCCGAAAAACAGCGGCCCCAGCCCCAGCCCGATCAGGTTCTGGAAGAACAGCAGGGTCGCCGCCGCAATGGCCCGCGCGCGCGGCGGCACCAGACCCTGCGCCGCCGAATAGGTCGGGCCATAATAGAGCGAATTGAACACGGTCGGGATGAACAGCAAGGCCAGCGCCAGCGGCCATGTCGGTGCCTGATAGGCCGCCAGCGCCAGCGGCACCGTCAGCGCCATGCCGATTGCGGGAGCGCTCAGCACGTGGCGGCGTTTGATCGCGCCGAACCGGTCAGCCAGATAACCACCCAGCAAGGTCCCCAGCATCCCTCCAAACCCGCTCAGCAGGCCAAACCACAGGCCAACCTGTCCCGGAGAAAGATCATGGGTGCGCTGGAAGAAAATCGTGGTCCACGTAGTTTTGCCATAGGCGAGGAACGAGGCCGCTGACCCGGCAAACAGCAGCAGCACGAAGGCCCGTGATCCCATCACCTCCTTAAGCGCCTGCCTGATCGGCAGCGCGGCGGGCTGGTTCTTGCCCCGCAGGATCGTTGCCGCATCGGCCTGACGCGGGTCTTTCAGCACGAACCACACCAGCAACGCCAGCGCCACGCCCGGCAGGCCGACAATCACGAAAGCCTCGCGCCAGCCCACATAATCGGCCAGCGTCCCGCCGATGATCATCCCCAGCAGCGTGCCGACCGGGATGCCGAGCGAATAGAAGGCCAGAGCCGACGAACGCTTCTCGGGCGGCACGATGTCGCTGATCAGCGAATGCGCGGGCGGGGTGCAGCCGGCCTCGCCCACGCCCACGCCGATACGCGCGAGCAGCAATTGGCCGAAATTCTGCGCCAGCCCGCACAGCGCGGTCATCGCCGACCACACGCCAAGCGCGATTGCGATCACCTTGGGCCGGCTGGTCGATGATCGATCCGCAAACCGGGCGATAGGGATGCCAAGCACGGTGTAGAACAGCGCGAAGGCAAGCCCTGTCATCAACCCGATCTGGGTGTCGCTGAGATCGAGGTCTTGGGCGATAGGTTCGGCGAGAATGTTGACGATCTGGCGGTCGATGAAATTGAAGATGTAGACAGTCAGCAGAACCCACAGGGTGACCCTGACAGAACGCGCGCCGGGCATGGTGCCCGTTGTGGATGCCATTCGTTGTTCCTCTCGTTCGGTGGCGATTATGCTCGCCATCCCTGTGCTGCCCTTGCCAGACAGACGTCAGCCGTAAAGCAGATGCCCGCGCACCTCGGCGACCCATGCCGCTTCGTCATGTGACGCCATGACGTCAAGATCATCCGGCATCGCAGCGCTATCATCGACCCACTGGCGCAGCGCAGGCCCGCCATTGATGACGTCAATCGCAAGCCGGCCATGTTCATATTCGTAAGGGAAATCGCGCCACAGCGGATAATCGGGATAGAGCCGCCGTATCGCCTTGAACGCCAGCGCCTGCAACCGCCACGGGCGGAAGGTATGATGGTTGTAGAAACCAGATTCTGCATGTATCATCAAGGCATTGCATAGCTTTCCTGCGTGTTTGTGGAAAGTCGGTTCGAACCAGCATTCGCGCAATGCACAGCCCGTCAGCCACTCCGGCGCTAGGCGCTGCATCTCTGTCAGCACCGCTTTGGCGTCAATATCGGGCGCGCCGAACAACACTTCCAATGGCCGCGTGGTGCCGCGACCTTCTGACAGCGTGGTGCCTTCCAGCATCACGGTGCCGGCATAGCAGCGCGCCATGTTGACGTTGGCGGCATTGGGTGATGGATTGATCCACAGTCGCGCTGTCGGCCAGCCAAAGCCGCCATCGTCGTCCGGACGCCAGCCCTCCATCGCCACCACCTTGTAAGCGACGTCGAGGCCGAAATGCGCGATGAACCAGTGGCCCATCTCGCCCATCGTCAGCCCGTGCCGCATCGGCATCGGCGCAGCGCCGACAAAGCTTTCCTGCCCCGGCACCAGCAGGGTGCCCTCCACCGGGCGGCCCGCGGGATTGGGCCGGTCGAGCACCCAAACCTCCTTGCCCGCCTTTGCCGCTTCTTCCAGCAAATACAGCAGCGTGGTGACGAAGGTGTAGATCCGGCAGCCCAAATCCTGCAGGTCGAACAGGAACACATCCGCGCTCGCCATCATCGCCGGGGTCGGACTGCGCACCTCACCATAGAGCGAATAGACCGGGATGCGGTAATGCGGATCGAACTCGTCCGCAGTCTCGACCATATTGTCCTGCTTGTCGCCCTTGAGCCCGTGCTGCGGGCCGAAGGCGCTGGAGATACTCACGCCAGCAGCGATGAGCGCATCAAGGCTGTGGGTGAGATCAGCGGTAACGCTCGCCGGATGCGCCACCAGCGCCACGCGGCGGCCCTTCAATTGCGCAAGCAGTGCGGGATCGGCGATCAGCCGGTCAATTCCTGTCTTCATACTGGGACGGGTTGAAGCAGCGCCGCGGCAAAGGCAATGGCATTTGCGCGGGCAATCCCTATATGCCGTTGCATGGATTGGACCAACGCCCTTATCGCCGCCGCCTGGGCAATCATCCTTGGCGGCGCGGGCGGCGCGCTGACCGACATCGGACAATGGTATCGCGAGTTGAAAAAGCCGCGCTGGCAGCCGCCCGATTGGCTGTTCGGCCCGGCCTGGACCACGATCCTCGGGCTGGCCGGCTGGAGTTTCTATATCGGCCTGACCAAGGCCCCCTCACCCGAGGCGCGGGCCGCGGTGTTCGTCCTGTTCGGCGCGAATTTCGTGCTGCATTTCGCGTGGTCGCCATTGTTCTTCAAACTCAAGCGGCCCGACTGGGCGCTAGCGGAAAACGTGTTGCTGTGGTGCTCGGTCACCGCGCTGATGGTGGTGTTGCCGCGTCTTGCAGGGGATAGCCTGGCAGGCTGGCTCAACGCGCCCTATTTCATCTGGGTGAGTTTCGCCTTCGTGCTCAACGCCACGATCGTGAAACTGAACGCCCCGTTCGGCAAGGAAGGCCTCAGCGCTCGATAATCAGCTGGCGGCAAGCTTCGGAGTGGAACTCGGGCTTGCCCGGCGGGAAGGCCAGCGCCCAGAATTGCATCCCGCCATCGGGATGTTCGACAATCGCATTGAGGGCGACCTGCGCAGGCGCTGGCAATTCGGCGGCGATGCTGGCCTTCAGCACCAATCCTTCGTCATCATGCACACAAGAAATCGCAAGCGCATCAACCGGCGCATCGCGCATGCCTTCGCGGAAGGAATCGAAATCATAGGCTGCCCAGCACCCCGAGGGGGAGAGGTTGAATTCGCGGTACCAGGTCCCGCCCAGCGGCTGCCAGAAGATTTCGAAACAGGTGGTCTTCCACAGATTGTCCCTTCGCACGGGCGCAACCGCGGGCGGCAGGATGATCGCCGGGATCTTGCCATCAAGCCGGAATTCGGCCTCGCAGCCTTGCGCTGTAGCCGTGACGGAGGCGGTGACGGCGCGGATTGGACCAAGGTTGCAGGTCTGGTGAAGCATGAGCGGGTGCATCAACCTGCCATGCCGCCCGGACGGGGATCGGGCAAGTCTCTTCCCGTCGCCCTTCCCCGCTGTTAAGCGCGGCCCCCATGACCAGCTACGAATCCGCCCTGATGCGCCTGCTCGACGAGCGCGGCTATATCCACCAGACGACCGACGCCGCCGGGCTTGATGCCCTGGCCGCAAAGCAGATCGTGCCGGGCTATATCGGCTTTGATGCGACCGCGCCTTCGCTCCATGTCGGCAGTCTGGTGCAGATCATGATGCTGCGCCGCTTGCAGCAGGCCGGGCACAAGCCAATCGTGGTGATGGGCGGCGGGACCACCAAGATCGGCGATCCTTCGGGCAAGGATGAAAGCCGCAAGCTGCTGACCCCCGATATCATCGACGCCAATATCGCATCGATCTTCACTGTTTTCGAAAAGCTGCTGACCTTCGCACCTGCAGGGGAAATGGGCGGGCCGACCGATGCGGTGATGGTCAATAATGACGAATGGCTTTCGGGCCTTGGCTATATTGACCTGCTGCGCGACGTGGGCCCGCACTTCACCATCAACCGGATGCTGACCTTCGATTCGGTCAAGCTCCGGCTGGAACGCGAACAGCCGCTCACCTTCCTCGAATTCAACTACATGATCCTGCAGGCCTATGACTTTGTCGAGCTGGCGCGGCGCTACGGCTGCCGCCTGCAGATGGGCGGCAGCGACCAGTGGGGCAATATCGTCAACGGCATGGAGCTCGGTCGCAGGCTGGAAGGGCGCGAGCTGTTCGGCCTCACCACGCCGCTGCTGACCACCGCCGATGGTGCCAAGATGGGCAAGACCGCGAGCGGGGCGGTATGGCTGAACGAAGCGCAGCTCCCGGCCTACGATTTCTGGCAATACTGGCGCAATGTCGATGACCGCGACGTAGGCCGGTTCCTGCGCCTGTTCACCGATCTGCCGCTCGACGAGATCGCCCGGCTCGAAGCGCTTGAAGGAGCGGACATCAACGCGGCCAAGACTGTGCTCGCCAACGAGGTGACAAGGCTGGTGCGCGGGCCCGAGGCCGCGACCCGCGCCGAAGCCACCGCGCGCGAAACCTTCGCCGGGAGCGGCGCGGGCGAAGATCTGCCCAGCCTTGCAACCGGCGCCGAAGGAATGCGCATCGCCGCCTTGCTGACCGAACTGGGCCTGACCGCTTCGAACGGAGAGGCCAAGCGCAAGCTGGCCGAAGGCGCAGTGAAGCTGGAGGGAGAGACCATCACCGATCCTGCGCAGCTTGTCCTTCCGGCTGAAGGGCAGACCCTGCGGCTCAGCCTTGGCAAGAAACGGCACGCGCTGGTGCGGCGCTGACGTTTCGGCACCGCTTTGGCGGCCTTTACCAATTCTAAGCCTTTCTCCGGCAATTCCCGTAGCGGACCTGATTGCACAACGGAGGAATCGCAGGGGTGGCAGGCGGAGCGAATCTTAGCGTTACCGATATGCGCCGCGCCGCGCGGCACCCGGTCGATTACCCCGTGATCGTCGAACATTTCGAACATGGCGACCTGAAACTGCACGTCTGCAACCTGTCCGCCCACGGTTTCATGATCGATGACCTGCATCACCTTGTCCGCGGTGATCGCATCATCATCCGCCTGCCGATTGTCGGGCGGATCGAGGCCTATGTGATCTGGACCCGCGATTCGCGGGCGGGGTTTCAGTTCGAACGGATCATCCGGCTCGATGATTTCATCGCCATTATCGACGAACTCCAGCCCAACCCGCGCCTGCGTCGCTCACGCTGAGCGCGCGCTCAATCGCTATCCCGAACACCCTGCAATAGGCCAGCCTTGCAATCGTCAAGTTTCGCTGGCTTGGCAGCGTTGATGCACCCTGCCATGGGCGGCGGCGTGAGCGAACCTGCCAACCATCCTTTCCGGGTCCACAATTTCCGCTGCTACTGGGCAAGCCGTCTTGCGCTTACCCTTGGCCAGTATGCGATGCTGTTGATCATTGGCTGGCAGGCTTACAATCTGGCGCGCGATTCGGGGCAGAGCGTTGCCGAGGCATCCGGAAGCCTCGCCCTCATCGGCCTGTTCCAGTTTCTGCCGCTATTCGTGCTGACGCCCTTTTCCGGGCTGGCGGCTGATCGCTATGATCGCAGGCGGCTCGCCCAGTTGACGGTGATGCTGCAATTCGTCTGCGCAATGGTGCTGGCCTGGACCACGGCCAAGGGCATGACGAGCATCACGGTGCTTTATGCCGTGGCCGGCGTGCTGGGTGTTGCCCGCGGCTTTGCCGGGCCCTCAATGTCCGCGCTGGCCCCCAATCTGGTGCCCCATGCCATCCTTCCCACGGCCATCGCGCTATCCTCCATCGCGTGGCAGGTCGGGATGATTGCCGGCCCGGCGATTGGCGGCCTCGCCTATCGCGCCGCGCCTGCCCTGCCTTATGCCATTGCTGCCGGATTGTTTGCTGCCGCCCTGGTTGGTCTTGGCCTGATCGGGCAGGTGCCGCAACCGCCGCTGCGCAAGGACGTGCGCCCGATCGGTCAGGTGCTTGACGGGTTGTCCTATATTCTGCGCAACAAGATGGTGCTGGGCGCGATCACGCTTGATCTGTTCGCGGTGTTCCTTGCGGGCGCGACCGCGCTGTTCCCGGTCTATGCCCGTGACATCCTCCAGAGCGGCGAGGTCGGGCTGTCGCTGCTCGCTGCAGCGCCGGGGGTCGGCGCTGTGGTGACAGCCTTGTGGTTCTCGTGGCGGCCGATCAAGACCAATGTCGGCCCCAAGATGCTCGCATCGGTGGCAATCTTCGGGGTGGCAACCATCATCTTCGGCCTGTCGACATCGATGCCGATCAGTCTTGCGATGCTGTTCATTGTCGGGGCGGCGGACATGTTCAGTGTCTATATCCGCCAGTCCCTGATCCAGCTTCACACCCCCGATGACAAGCGCGGGCGGGTGTCTTCGGTCAGCCTGCTGAGCATCAGCGCCTCGAACGAGGGCGGCGATTTCTTCTCCGGCAGCCTGGCCTTTTTCATCGGCCCCGTCGCAGCAGTGGTTGCAGGCGGCGCAGGCGCGATTGTAACAATGCTGCTGTGGAGCCGCATCTTTCCCGTCTTGCGAACGACGAAGACGTTCGATCCGCCGCCTGACGTGCTACAAGCGGAACAACACAAAGAATAATCAGGAGGCCTGACATGAAAGCCGACTCCATTCTCGCCACCATCGGCGGAACCCCGCATATCCGCCTCGCGCGGATGTTCCCCGACCACGAGGTCTGGGTGAAATCGGAACGCGCCAATCCGGGTGGTTCGATCAAGGACCGCATTGCGCTGGCCATGGTCGAGGATGCGGAAAACCGCGGCGCGCTCCTGCCCGGCGGCACGATTGTCGAACCCACCAGTGGGAACACAGGGATCGGCCTCGCCATGGTGGCGGCGGTCAAGGGTTACAGGCTGGTGCTGGTGATGCCCGAATCAATGTCGATCGAGCGCCGCCGGTTGATGCTGGCCTATGGTGCAAGCTTTGACCTGACCCCGCGCGAAAAGGGCATGAAAGGCGCGATCGAGCGTGCCGCCGAACTGGTCGAGCAGACGCCGGGTGCATGGATGCCGAGCCAGTTCGACAACGGTGCCAACCCTGCCATCCATGCCCGCACCACCGCGCAGGAAATCATCGCCGATTTCGCCGACGCACCGATCGACTTGATGATCACCGGGGTCGGCACCGGCGGCCATCTGACAGGGTGCGCAGAGGAACTGAAAAAGCACTGGCCCGCGATGAAGGCCTATGGCGTCGAGCCGGAACTCTCGCCGGTCATCAATGGCGGCCAGCCCGGCCCGCACCCGATCCAGGGCATTGGCGCGGGTTTCATTCCCGGCAACCTGCACACCGCAGCCATCGATGGCGCGATCACCGTGGGCGCGGAAGAGGCCAAGGACATGGCCCGCCGCGCTGCCTGCGAGGAAGGAATGCTGGTGGGGATTTCATCAGGCGCAACCCTCGCCGCCATCGCCAGCAAGCTGTCCGAACTGGCCACCGGGTCGCGCGTGATGGGCTTCAATTACGATACCGGCGAGCGCTATCTTTCGGTGCCGGACTTCCTGCCGGTCGAATGAGCCTCGAACAGCTTGCCTATCGCGATGGCGATGTCGCGCTGACCGGCTGGCTGGCGCGGCCTTCCGGCCCTGCGCGTGCGGCAGTCGTAGTGTTCCCGACCTTCATGAACACCACCCCCGGCGTCGAGGCCAAGGCACTGGCGCTGGCCGAGGCGGGATGTGTCGCGCTGGTTGCAGACTTCTACGGCCCCGAAACGCCGCATGATGCGCAAGCCGCCCTTGCCGCGATGCAGCGACTGCGCGCCAATCCTCTGGCGATGCGCACAAGGCTGCGGGCCAGCCTGACCGCGCTCACGCACGTCGCGCCGGATCTGCCCCGGATTGCCGTCGGCTTCTGTCTCGGCGGAATGGCGGTGCTGGAACTGGCCCGCGACGGTGCCGGGCTGGCGCTGGCGGCGAGCTTCCACGGCCTGCTGGCCACGCCCTTGCCCGCGACGGCGCCGATCACTCCGCGCATCCTCATTTGCCACGGCGATGCCGATTCGCTGGTGCCGCGCAGCGATGTGATCGCCTTGTGGGAAGAGATGGACCGGGTGGGTGCGGACTGGCAGTTCATGTCCTTTGCCGGGGTCGAGCATGGTTTCACCAATCCGCTTACCCCTAGGCGCACGCCCAATCCGGCTTTCCACCCCCTCGCCGACCGTCAATCATGGACGGCATTGATGGGCCTGATCGACGAAGCGGCGCCACTGGCTGCGTGACCGCCTGCCGTCTCTCCGTCGCGGCTGGCTGATGGCGGCGTAAACCTATTCCTTAACCGGAACGCGCTATGGCCACGGCAGAACTACGAGGCGCTCGCTAGAGTGCGCGGGAAACGGCGGTCATGAAATTCATCAAGCTCGAATCGCGTGGTGGCAATTACCTTGTCGTGGCCGAGAACGTGGCGTGGCTGCGCACTGCCGAGAACGGCCAGACCAGCGTCGGCATCATCGGCGGGCAACCGCTGCTGGTGGTCGGCACGGTCGAAGAAGTTGCCGAGAAGATCCTGACGGCATCCAGCTCCGAGGAGCAGCCCGTCGCCGCCCCGCCGCCCGCGCCTGCCCCCGTGCCTGAACATGCGCCTGAGCCTGCACCTGCCCCGGCACCGGAACCCGTGCGCGAGGTTGAGATCGAAAAAGCGGTCGAGAAGCCACCCGCCGAACGTCCGCGACCCATCGCCGTCAAAACCGGCATGACTTTGTCAGAGCGCCTCGCGGCCGGCGGGCCTCCAAGGGTCAAGGCCGGGAGCCAGCGCTTCATGGGCGGGCTTGAATAGGCCTCACCGCAGCTCCGCCCCGGTCTGCGCCAGAATGATCGCGAAGCCGACCGACATACCGGCTACGAATCGTTCACGCGGAATGTTGAGGTATTCATCAAGGCTGTGCGAACGCCCGCCGCCAGCACCGCTGCCAATGGTCAGCGCCGGGATACCGAGGCTCATGGGAATGTTCGAATCGGTCGAGGAATCGTCGATCCGCGCCTTGAAGCCTGCGGCCCGCGAAGCCGCGAGCGCGGTCTGCACCAAGGCGTGATCGGCGGGCGTCGAACCCGCCGGTCGGTCACCGATGAGTTGCGGTTCCAGCGTGATCGTCCCGGCCCTGACCGAGCGTGCGGCATTTTCGCCTGCCACCGCCGCTTCGGCTGCGGCCAGCACTGCCTGTTCAAGCCGTATCAGCTCCGCCGGATCGCCTGAACGCATATCCAGATCGAGCAGGATTTCGTCAGGGATCGAATTGACCGAGGTGCCGCCGCTGACAAGGCTCGCGGCATAGGTGGTCTTGGGTTCGGACGGCACTTCGATGGCATAGATCCCGCGCACCGTCTCGGCCATTGCCGCCATCGGATTGACGATCCCGAAAGCACCGTAGCTATGTCCGCCCGGCCCTTTGAATGCGAGCCGGTAACGCCGCGATCCGACCGCCGCATGCACGATCCGGGCGGCATCGGCACCGTCGATCGACAGGAAAGCGCCGATCCGGTCCTTGTAAGCCCCGCTGGTGAACAGGTGGCGCACGCCGCGCAGGTCGCCGGCCCCTTCCTCGCCCACCGTGCCGACAAACAGGATGGGCTGCCGGGTCGAAATGTCATTCGCCTCCAGCAACCGCGCCCATGCGAGGATCGAGGCAAGGCCAAGACTGTCATCGGCGATTCCCGGCGCCAGCAAGCGGTCGCCATCGCGGGTCACTGTGATCGGCGTGCCTTCCGGAAACACCGTGTCGAGATGGGCCGAGACCACGAATACCGGCACATCCTCCCGCCCGGGCCTCAGCGCGATCACATTGCCTTCGGCATCAATGGTGACATCGGCCAGCCCCGCATCGCGCAGCATCTGGGCGAACAGCGCAGCGCGCTTGTCCTCCTTGAACGGTGGTGCCGGGGTTTCGGTGATGCGGACAAGGTCGGCGATCACCTGATCATACTGGTCTGCCAGCTGCGTCTGGAGCGCTGGGGGCAATTGTCCCGCCAACACCTCATCGGCGCGCGCCGGGGCAAATGGCAGCGCTGCGGCCATCACCATTGCCGCCGTGAATGCGAAGAAGTGCCGTATCATTATCCCCGTCTCTCCCTTGCGCCAGCCGTCCGGCGTGAACCACCGGAACAGGCTGCTTGCCGACATGCTATGGCAGTTTGCACCGCTTGCGCAATCGCCAGATGCAACGGCGCCTTGGCAGATGCCCCCTACCGAAAGGCGTTGCCAAAGCGTGGCCGGTCGTTACCTAATCACGTATCGGACAGGAGAGAAGAACCCTATGACACGCGGTTTGGCAGGTTTGGGCATGGCGGCGGCGATTGCGCTGGCGGCGGCACCGGTTGCGGCGGAAACGCCCGATCGCGCGCAGATTACCGGCATGGTCGAACAACATCACGATGCGACGATCAAGGCCTTGCAGGACTGGATCGCCCTGCCCACCATCGCCGCCGAAAAGCGCGGCACGCCCGAGGGCGCGGAATACATGAAGCAGCTCGCGCTCGATTCCGGCTTCCAGCAGGCGAAGATCATCCCGACCGATGGCGTGCCGGCCGTCTTTGCAACGCTGGATGCGGGTGCACCGACCACAATCGGCATCTATTTCATGTATGATGTGAAGCAGTTCGATCCGGCGGAATGGGATTCGCCCCCGCTTGAAGGCAGGCTGGTGGAGCGGCCCGGCGAAGGGGTCGCAATCTACGGACGCGGCGCGGTCAACCAGAAGGGCCCGCAAATGGCCTTCCTTGCCGCGCTCAAGGCGATTCAGGCGAGCGGGCGCAAGCTGCCGGTCAACATCGTGCTGGTGGCCGAGGGCGAGGAGGAAGTCGCCTCGACCCATTTCGATCAGGTCGTGGCCGTGTCCGAAGTGCAGGCTGCGCTGGCAAAGACCATCGGCGTGTTCATTCCCAGCGCCGCACAAAGCAAGGATGGCAGCGCCAATATCACTTTGGGGGCCAAGGGCGCGGTCGAATTTCAGCTGGTGGTGGGCGGGGAAACCTCCGACAAATATCCCAAATCCGACATTCACTCATCCAACCATGCCCGCATCGAGAACCCGGCATGGCGGCTGGTCAAGGCGCTCGATACGCTGGTTGCCGATGACGGGCACACGCCCGCGATCGACGGCTGGTTTGAAAATGTCCGCCCGCTGACCGAGCGGCAGAAGATGCTGATCGCCGAAAGCGTAAAGCTCAACCCCGAGGCCCAGCAAAAGGCATCACTGGGGATCGGACGCTGGATCGACGACGAGGCTTACCTCACCAGTCTGGAACGGTTCTTCTCGCAGCCCACCGTCAATATCCAGGGGCTGGTCGCAGGCTATACCGGACCCGGCGGCAAGACCGTTTTGCCGGGCCGAGCCGAGGCCAAGCTCGAATTCCGTCTGGTTCCGGCAATGACCAAGGACGAGGCGGTATCGAAGCTCAAGGCGCATCTGGCCAAGCGCGGGTTCGATGATGTCGAGGTCACGATTTCCGGCGGCTACGGCCCTAACGAAACCGAAGAGGACGCCGTGCTGATCCGCGCGCAGAAGCGGTTGTTCGACGAACACGGCATCCCCTATTCGATCCGCCCGCGCAACGCGGGCAGCTGGCCGGGGGTCATCTTCAACGGGCCGCCGCTCAATCTGCCCGCTTCGCAATTCGGCCTGAGCCGCGGCGGCGGGGCCCATGCGCCCAACGAATGGTTCCTGATCGAAAGCAGCAACCCGAAGGTGAATGGTCTGGACGAGGCAACCATGGCCTATGTCGATTATCTCTATGTCGTGGCCGAGGAGGCGCAGAAATAACGGGACACTGGCGCGCGGCGGCGCGGCATTGACACAGCAACGGGCCGCCCTGCCTGAAGCGGGGCGGCCCGTCGGTTTTTCTGTTGCTGCAGGGGCGATCAGGCCGCCGTGGCAAAGGCCTCCTCCGGCAGCTTCATCATGTTTTCGCTGCCCGCTTCCAGCTTGCGCCGCAGCGCACCGGCATCGGGCAGGAAGCGCTCGGCATAATAGCCTGCCGAAACCAGCTTGGCTTCATAGAACGCCTTGTCCGCCGGCTCATCCGCCAGCTTGCCCAGCGCGACCTTGGCCATCTTCAGCCAGAAGAAGCCCAGCGTCACGATCCCCATGATGTGCATGTAGTGATGCGCGCCTGCGCCCAGATGGTTGGGGTTGGCCATCGCGTTCTGCATGAACCACATGGTCGCCGCCTTCTGTTCGCCGAGCGCCTTTTCAAGCCGTTCGGCCATATCTTTCAATTCGGCAACCTGCTTGGCGGCGGCGATTTCCTCGTCGATCATGGCGAAGAAGGCCTGGATCGCCTTGCCGCCGTTCGCGGCCAGCTTGCGGCCGCACAGGTCCATCGCCTGCACGCCATTGGCGCCTTCGTAGATCATCGCGATCCGGCTATCGCGCACGAACTGCTCCATGCCCCATTCGCGCACATAGCCGTGCCCGCCGTAAACCTGCTGCATGTTGTTGGCGATGTCATAGCCCTTGTCGGTGCCATATCCCTTGATAACCGGGGTCATCAGCCCGATCAGCAGATCGGCCTGATCGCGTTCTTCCTGCGTCTGCGCCTTGTGGGTCAGATCAACCTGCAATGCGCCCCACAGGCACAGCGCCCGCATGGATTCTGTAAACACCTTAGCATCCATCAGCATCCGGCGCACGTCCGGGTGGACGAAGATCGGATCGGCCTTGGTTTCCGGCTCGGCCGGGCCGGTCAGCGCGCGGCCCTGACGGCGATCGAGCGCATAGGTGACAGCGTTCTGATAGGCGACTTCGGCCTGAGCATAGCCCTGAATGCCGACCCCGAGGCGCGCGGCGTTCATCATGATGAACATTGCCGCCAGACCCTTGTTCTCCTCGCCCACCAGATAACCGGTCGCACCGTCATAGTTGAGCAGGCAGGTGGCGTTGCCGTGAATGCCCATCTTCTTTTCGATGGAACCGCAGGTGACGCCGTTGCGCGCTGCCGGTTCGCCGTTGTCGTCGAGGATGAACTTGGGCACGATGAACAGCGAAATGCCCTTGGTCGAATCCGGCGCGCCCGGAGTCTTGGCCAGCACCAGATGGATGATGTTGCTGGTAAGGTCATGCTCGCCGGCGGAGATGAAGATCTTGGTGCCCGTGATCGCATAGGAACCATCGCCGTTCGGCACGGCCTTGGTGCGGATCATGCCGAGATCGGTGCCGCAATGCGGTTCCGTCAGGTTCATGGTGCCCGACCATTCGCCCGAGATCATCTTGGGCACATACATCGCCTTCTGCTCGTCCGAGCCCTTGGCTAGGATCGCGGAGATCGCACCGGCAGTAAGACCGGGATACATGGCAAATGCCTGATTGGCGGTGCCGGAAAATTCCTCGACTGCAAAGCCCAGCACATGGGGCAACCCTTGCCCGCCGAATTCCTCCGGCTGGGCAAGCGTGCCCCAGCCGCTTTCGACATAGGCCTGATAGGCCTGCTTGAAGCCCGGCGGGGTGGTGACGCTGCCATCATCATGCCGGGTGCAGCCATGCTCGTCCCCGGCCTGGTTGATCGGCGCAAGCACCTCGGCGCAAAACTTGCCCGCTTCGTTGATGACCGTTTCGATCATGTCGGGGGTGGCGTTTTCAAAACCCGGCAGATTGCCGTAGCTGGGGAGATCCAGCACTTCGCTGACAATAAAGCGCGTGTCGCGGGTCGGGGCGGTATAGGTCGGCATCACGGAATCCCTTCGGTGAATGTGAACGGATATAACTGGCTGAGACAGCGGCGCGGTTCAGCCGAGGTCGAGTTTCTCGATCTCGGCGACGAAATCGGTCAGTTCCTTGATGGAAGAATCAATATCATCGCGCTGGGCCTTGAGCTTGGCCACGTGCGCACGGCATTTCTCAATCGTGACGCGGCGCTGTTCAACGCGGCCGTCGTCAAGATCGTAAAGGTCGATCATCTCGCGGATTTCGGTCAGGCTGAAGCCGACATTCTTGGCCCGCATGATCCATGCAAGCCGCGCGCGATCACGTTTCGAATAGACCCGGGTCAGACCGACGCGTGCCGGATTGATCAGTCCTTCGTCCTCGTAAAAACGCAAGGCACGAGCGGTACAGCCGAATTCCGAAGTGAGATCCGAAATGGTGAACTGTTCGCGCGCGTGAATATCTGGGCGATCGAGATGGGCACCATTGCGGCGCGGTTCGGCCTCGGCGGCCATCGAAGCGGAATTCTGTGCAGGAGCAGTAGCCATGCAACACCCCTACCTTACCTTTACGTGAGCGTCAAGTCTTGACCTTTACGAGAACAGACCCGGACCCGCCGCTCTCGATCCGTCGATAGAAACAACTGGGCGCACCGGTATGGCAGGTCGGCCCGGCAGGCTGCGCGCGAATCACCACCGCATCCTGATCGCAATCGACCAGCACCTCCTCGACGTTGAGGAAATTGCCCGAGGTCTCCCCCTTCAGCCACAGCGACTGGCGTGAGCGCGACCAGAAATGCACCTTGCCACTGGCCAGAGTCGCATCGAGCGCCTCAAGGTTCATGTGCGCCACCACCAGCACTTCACCAGACCGTGCATCGACGACGACCGCAGTCAGCAGTCCACTGGCGTCAAACTTGGGAGCGAACCGCGAACCCTGCTCGCGCTCTTGAGAGGTCAGAGACTGGTCAGCCATAAAATCTCCAGCAAATCGGCAACGCCAGCAGAGTGCCAGCAAAGGCATCATCACGAAACGCCGCGCTCATGCTTCGATTGTTGCACGTTCACAACAGAAGCCTGCAAAAAGCTGCGGATGCGGAGGTTTGCTCTTCCGCCTTCTGCGACAGAGTGGAACATAGTTGCACGGACCTTGCAAAGGGTTCTCCACCGATTACCGGCATCGCCCGATGCCTGGTTCAGGGGGCGATCGGGCCGCAGACTGGCAGCGGGGTGCCAGCGCGACCGATTGAACGATGAGGGACAGGATCCCGATGGCCAAGCTAGGGGGTTGGCCGTCACCGCCCGCAAGGGGGGATCCGAACCGTTTCGTCACGCGGCGCCCGAGGCTCAAAAGGCCTCGGGCGTTTCGTTTTCGGGACGCAGGCCGCGTCGTGATGGTCCTGTCCAAACATCCCTGATCGTTGCAGCCTCGTCGACCCGCGCAAAACAGGCCACGGCAATGCTGCGCGCACCCGCTCCGCCCAAAGCTGCGATGCAGGCGCGCGTGGTTGCGCCGCTGGTAAACACATCATCGACCAGCACGACAGCGCGCCCGGCAATGACGCTGGCTCTTTTGGGATTGACCGCAATCGCTCCTGCCAGCGCCCGCTCGCGCGCCTCGCGGCCCAACCCGCCAAGACTGGGCGTGCGTCTTTGGCGCATCAGCGCATCGACCAGCACCTCGCCCTTCCCCAGCCTTGCGAGCTCATGCGCCAACAACGCCGCCTGATTGAACCCGCGCTGCCACAAGCGCCAGCGATGGAGCGGGACCGGCACCAGCAGGGGTTTGCGATCAGCCTGCGCTGGGTCAGGCAATCGCGCCGCCATCAGCCGCGCCAGCAGCCCGGCAAGCGTGATCTTGCCGCCATGCTTGTAAGCCAGCACAAGCCGGCGCGAGGCATCATTATAATAGGTTGCCGCGTGGACGGCCACGCCGCCGTGTTCCTCGCAACCGGCAATCCCTCGCGCGGGAATATCGAGCAAGCTCCAGCAGTCACCGCACAGCCCTTCCTGAGCGGCGATTGCTCCCCCGCACAAAGGACAACGTGGCGGATAGACCAGATCGACGACCGGCCTCAGACCCACGGCAAGTTGCGACCCCCACCTCATGCGCGCAGGTGTGCACCTCTTGCGTCGCGCACGCAAGCGCGGCAGGGGGCGGAGATGACCGAACAGAGCGTGCCAAGGATTTTCTCTCGCAGTCGCGTCAAGTCGCGGATCTTGCGGCAGAACCTTCGCGCGGCCATGCCTTGCGCCCAGCAGTTCATCTGGCAGGATATCTGCGACGACACAGCCGAACGCATTGCCTTTGTAAAGCACGAGCCAAAGCGCCGCTTGGTGCTGGGCATGTGCCACGATCCGCTCCGCGCGATGCTGGATCATTGCAACGGGGATTTTTCTGACGGGGCCGACTGGAATATCGAGGAGCCCTTTCCCCAAGGGGGCTACGATCTGATTGCCGTGGTCGGCCTGCTCGATGCCGTCAATGATCTGCCCGGCGCGCTCATCCATATCCGCAATGGCCTGGTGCCGGGCGGTCTTGCAATTGCCAGTTTCGTTGGCGGAGCAAGCCTGCCGCGCCTGCGTGCGGCAATGCTGTCGGCCGATGGCGATCGCCCGGCCGCGCGCATTCACCCGATGGTCGATCCCCGCGCCGTGCCGCAATTGCTCCAGCGCGCAGGGTGGAAGGATCCGGTGGTCGACACCCACACCCTGACCGTGCGTTATTCCTCGCTCGACCAGCTTGTGTCCGACCTGCGCGACCATGGCCTGACCGGCGCCCTTTCGAATGCCGGCCCGCCGTTGGGCAAGGCCGCACTGGAGCGTGCGCGGGCAGCGTTCGGCAGTCAGGCCGATGCGGACGGCAAAACGGCCGAAACCTTCGAGATCATCACCCTGACCGGGCGCAGATCCCTCTCCGGAACCTAGGCTTTGAGCGCTGCTTGCGCCGCTGCAAGCCGCGCAATCGGCACCCGGTAGGGCGAGGCGCTGACATAATCGAGGCCCACGCTTTCGCAGAACGCAATGCTCGCCGGATCGCCGCCATGTTCGCCGCAGATGCCCAGCTTGATGTCGGGCCGGGTCGCCCTGCCCCGCTGTGCCGCCAGTTCGACCAGCTGGCCGACGCCCTCGATATCGAGGCTGACGAAGGGATCGCGCGGGAAGATGCCCTTGTCGACATAGACGCTGAGGAACCGCGCCGCATCGTCGCGTGATACGCCCAGAGTGGTCTGGGTCAGGTCATTGGTGCCGAAGGAGAAGAATTCGCCCTCCTCGGCGATTTCCCCCGCCATCAGGGCCGCCCGCGGCAGTTCGATCATCGTGCCGACAAGGTATTCCACCCGTGTGCCGACCTCGGCGAACACCGCTTCGGCCACCCGATCAACCAGTGCCCGCAGGATCGCAAGTTCGCGCTTGGTGGCCACCAGCGGGATCATGATTTCCGGCAACGGCGCCTCGCCGCTGGTCTGCTTGACCGTGCACACCGCCTCGAAAATGGCGCGCGCCTGCATTTCGTAGATTTCGGGGAAGGTGATCCCCAACCGACAGCCGCGATGGCCCAGCATCGGGTTGAATTCGTGCAGCTCGCCCGCGCGCCGCTTGAGGTGATCGACCCCCAGTCCGGTCGCATCGGCCAGCTCGGCAAAATCCTCGTCGGCGTGGGGCAGGAATTCGTGCAGCGGCGGATCGAGCAGCCGGATTGTGCAGGGCAGGCCCGCCATAACCTCGAAAATCGCGGTGAAATCGGCGCGCTGTTCGGGCAGCAGTTGTTCCAGCGCCCGTCTGCGCCCGGCTTCGTCGTCAGCGAGAATCATCTGCCGAACCAGGCTGATACGCGATGCTTCGAAGAACATGTGTTCGGTGCGGCACAGCCCGATGCCTTCTGCGCCAAACTGTCGCGCCATGCGGCAATCATCCGGCGTTTCGGCATTGGTGCGCACCTTCATCCGGCGCAGCTTGTCGGCCCACACCATCAGCGTGCCGAAATCGCCCGCCAGCTCCGGCTCGACCGTGGGGACGATACCGAGCATCACCTGCCCGGTCGCCCCGTCGAGGGTGATGGAATCGCCCTCCTTCAATTCGGTCGTACCGATCCTGAGCGCTCGCGTGACGCGGTCGATCGACACAGCCCCAGCGCCCGACACGCAAGGGCGCCCCATGCCGCGCGCCACGACCGCCGCATGACTGGTCATCCCGCCGCGCGCGGTCAGAATACCCTGCGCCGCGTGCATCCCGTGGATGTCCTCCGGCGAGGTTTCGACCCGCACCAGAATCACCTTTTCCCCGCGCCCGGCCCATTGCTCTGCCGTGTCGGCATCGAGCACGATCTTGCCTGCTGCTGCCCCCGGCGAGGCTGGCAGACCGGTGGTCAGCACATTGCGCTCCGCCTTGGGATCAAGCGTTGGGTGGAGCAGCTGGTCGAGCGCCATCGGATCGACCCGCCGCACCGCCTCGCGTTCATCGATCAGGCCTTCCTCGACCATGTCGACCGCCATCTTGAGCGCGGCCTTGGCGGTGCGCTTGCCCGAACGGGTTTGCAACATCCACAGCTTGCCGCGTTCTACCGTGAATTCAATATCCTGCATGTCCTTGTAATGAAGTTCCAGCAGGTCGAACACGCGCGCCAACTCAGCGTACGCGTCAGGCAGCGCCTCTTCCATTGAAAGCGGCTTTGCCCCGGCGGCCTCACGCGCGGCCTTGGTCAGATATTGCGGCGTGCGGATCCCCGCCACCACATCCTCACCCTGCGCATTGATGAGGTATTCGCCGTAATAGGCGCGGTTGCCGGTGGCCGGATCGCGGGTGAAGGCGACCCCGGTGGCGCTGGTTTCACCCATGTTGCCGAACACCATGGCCTGCACATTGACCGCGGTGCCCCAGTCGCCCGGAATGTCGTTCAACCGGCGATAGACCTTGGCCCGGTCCGAATCCCAGCTGTCGAACACGGCGCGGATCGCGCCCCACAATTGTTCGTGCACATCCTGCGGAAACGGACGATCAAGCTCTTCCTCGACGATGCCCTTGAACTGGCTGACCAGCGCCTGCCAATCTTCGGATGTCATCTCGGTATCATTATAGAAGCCCTTGTCTTCCTTTGCGATTTCGAGCGCTTCTTCGAACAGTCCGTGATCCAGACCCAGCACCACATCGGAATACATCTGGATGAAACGGCGGTACGAATCCCAGGCGAACCGCGCATCGCCGGATGATTGCGCCAGCCCCTGCACCGTCGCATCATTCAGCCCGAGGTTGAGCACGGTGTCCATCATCCCCGGCATCGAAACCCGCGCGCCTGACCGCACCGACACCAGCAGCGGATCACCCGCATCGCCAAAATTCTTGCCCACGGTTGCCTCGACATGGGTCAGCGCCTCTGCCACCGCAGTTCGCAAGCCTTCGGAAAAGTCTGCCCCATCACGCAGATACGCCACACATTCTTCGGTCGTGATGGTGAAGCCCGGCGGCACCGGCAGGCCGATGCTGGCCATTTCGGCAAGGTTTGCGCCCTTGCCGCCGGCCACGGTCTTGTCCTTCTGGCGCGGGTCGGAGTGGTCGGCTTTGCCCCCGAAGACGTAGACGGTTTTCATTGTCATGGCAGTTCCCGCAGGCGTGGCAAAGTGTACAAAAGCGACACCGTGTCGCTTTCACAATGGACGCCGCCCCATTGATTCAAAACGCTTTTCACAAAAGCGACGAACTGCGGGGCGGCGCGAAAATTCATCCTTCGATCCGGCTGAAATCGGCGACGCGGTGCACCGCATCGCGAAAAGCGGCCAGCAGGGCAAGGCGGCTGGTGCGCTTATCCGCCTCTTGAGCGTTGACGGTCACCTCTTCAAAGAACCGGTCGATGGGCGCGCGCAAGGTGGCCAGCGCAGCCATCGCGTCGGCGAACCGCTCAGCCTCCACCGCTTCGGCAGCCCGAGGCGCAGCTACGGCGAGCGCATCGATCAGCGCCTTTTCGGCGGCTTCGGGCGTGTAGGAAAGGGGCGGCACAGCGCTGGCCCGCAGCGCGGCCTGCTCGGCGACGATATCGGCCATGCCGGGATCATCGACCTGCGCCAGCGGGTCTTCCTCGCCGGTTACCGGGATGCGGGTCGCCTCGGCCGCGCTCCAGCCTTCCTTCTTGAGGATATTGGCCGCGCGCTTGTAGCCCGCGAGGAGGTTGGTGCCGTCTTCGGTGGTGACGAAGGCTTGCAACGCATGGACGCGGGCGAGCAGGCGGACGAGATCATCCTCCCCGCCGAGCGCAAACACCGCGTCGATCAGGTCGTGGCGGACGCCTGCTTCGCGCTGCTGGACCTTGAGGCGGTCGAACAGAAAGATCACCATCTCTTGCAGGCGCGCTGCGTTCTCTCGATCTCGTTGGATGACTTTTGGAGGAGCAGTAGGATCGGCAACAACATCTCTTTTGGGGAAGGCAGCCTTCAATAAGGAGATAGCCCCTTCTGGCCCCGAGAGCAGTGGGAAGACGTCCTTGATCGTTGAAAGCTTTTGATCGTGCTCACGATAATAGATGTAATCCAGCACCCCGAAGGACGCTTTCATTAGCGTCGCCGCCATCGACATATTCAACGAGTTTCGGATCACGAGAGAGATAATTGCAATGCCGGCGCGCCGAAGAGCGAATGGATCTTTCGATCCGGTTGGCTTCTCGTCGATGAGGAAAAAGCCCGCCAGCGTATCCAGCTTATCCGCCAGCGAAACCGCCACCGTCACCGGCGCAGTCGGCACTTCGTCGCCCTGCCCGACCGGCTTGTAGTGATCGCGGATCGCGTCCGACACTTCCTGCGGCAGGCCCTCCTTCGCGGCATAATAACCGCCCATCAGGCCCTGCAACTCGGGGAATTCGCCGACCATCTCGGTGACGAGATCGGCCTTGCACAGCCGCGCGGCCTGTTCGGCCATGTCGGCCAACACTCCTTTCGTCATGCCAGCGGAAGCTGGCATCTCGGACGATAGCGCGTCGCCGCCCGAGACCCCAGCTTTCGCTGGGGTGACGATATCGGATTCAACCAACCACCGCGCCAGCTTCGCCACCCGCTCGACCTTGTCGGCGACCGTGCCGAGCTTTTCGTGGAAGGTGATGCGCGCCAGCTTCTCGGCATGGACGGCCAAAGGCGTCTTCTGGTCCTGCTCCCAGAAAAACCGCGCATCCGAAAGCCGCGCGGCGAGCACCTTGCGGTTGCCGTCCACCACCACTGCCGGATCGCGCGGCGCGATGTTCGCCGTGCAGACGAAGGCGTTGGCAAGTTTGCCGTCAGCCCCTTCGCACACGAAATACTTCTGGTTCACCCGCGCGGTCAGCTGGATGACTTCGGGCGGCACGTCGAGAAACGCCTCGTCGAAGCGGCCGAGCAGCGGCACGGGCCATTCGGTCAACCCGGCGTTCTCGACCACCAGCCCTTCGTCGGCGACCAGCGTCAGGCCCGCGTCAGCCGCAGCCCGTGCCGCGCCTTCGCGGATGAGGGCCGCGCGCTCCTCGTGATCGACGATCACATGGGCGGCGCGCAGGCTTGCGGCGTAGTCATCCGCGCTGGCGATGCTGATCGCGCCCGAGGAATGGAAGCGGTGGCCAAAGGTCTCGCGGCCCGAGGAAATGCCGTCCACTTCGCAGGGCACGACTTCGCCATCGAGCAGCGCGACAATGCCCGAAAGCGGGCGCACCCAGCGTGAGGATTCGGTCGCAATCGAGGCCGCACCCCAGCGCATCGACTTGGGCCATGAAAAGTCGCGGATGATCGCCGGGATCGCTGCGGCGAGGACATCGGCCATCGCCCGGCCCGGCTGATCGATCACCGCAAACCAGGTCATCCGACCCTTCACGTCGCGCAAGGTCAACTGCTCGCGGGTCACGCCGTTCTTACGGCAGAAGCCGTCGATCGCCGCATCGGGTGCGCCTTCGGGCGGGCCCTTGGCTTCCTCGCTTACCGCCTCGGTTGCCAGCGGCAGGTCGCGTGCGATCAGCGCAAGGCGGCGCGGGGTTGACCAGATGGTGAGTTCGCCTGGCCCAACGCCTGCGGCATCCAGTTCGCGCCGGAACAGCTTTTCCAGTTCCGCGCGCGCTCCGGCTTGCATCCGGGCGGGGATTTCCTCGCAGAGCAGTTCGAGCAGGAAGTCGGCCATCAGACGAGACTCCACCCCGGATATTTCGCCTGCCATTCGGGCGCCATCTTCTCGGCATAGGCCTCGCAGGACGAGCGGGCGAGGTCGCGCACCCGGCCCATATAGCTGGTTCGTTCCTGCACCGAAATCACGCCGCGCGCCTGCAACAGGTTGAACACGTGGCTGGCTTCCACCGCCTGTTCATAGGCCGCAATCGGCACGCCAGCGGAAAGGGCATTGCGGCACTCGGCCTCGGCCTTGGCAAAGAGATCAAACAGCGCGCCTGTTTCGGCGACCTCGAAGTTCCACTTCGACATCTGGCGCTCGTTTTCGAGGAACACGTCGCCATAGGAAACGCCCGCCGTGTTGAAGGCGAGGTCGTACACATTGTCGACGCCCTGAATATACATCGCGAGGCGTTCCAGCCCGTAGGTGAGCTCGCCCGCCACCGGCTTGCAGTCGAAGCCGCCCATCTGCTGGAAATAGGTGAACTGGGTGACTTCCATCCCGTCGCACCAGACCTCCCAGCCCAGCCCCCAGGCGCCGAGCGTGGGCGATTCCCAGTCATCCTCGACAAAGCGGATGTCATGCGCCAGCGGATCGATGCCGATCGCGGCGAGGCTTTTGAGGTAGAGTGCCTGAATGTCGGGCGGCGATGGCTTCAGGATCACCTGATACTGGTAGTAATGCTGGAGCCGGTTGGGGTTTTCGCCATAGCGCCCGTCGGTCGGGCGGCGGCAGGGCTGGACGAAGGCCGCATTCCACGGCTCCGGCCCCAGCGCGCGCAGCGTGGTTGCGGTGTGGAACGTGCCCGCCCCCATGCGCATGTCATAGGGCTGGAGGATGACACAGCCCTGCGCGCTCCAGAAGTCGTGGAGCGTCAGGATCATGTCCTGAAACGAGCGCGCCGGATCGCGCGGCGCAGGGGCAAAGGCAAGGTCGGCACTCATGGCGGCTCGCCATGGCCGAACGCCCCGAAAGCGTCAATGCCGCAGCGCAGCAAGACGGGGAGCAAGTCGCCGCTGGTCAGGCTCTAGTGACATAAAGTCAGGGTATCTTGACATAGTCAGCGAATCGCGACATATAGTCAGGGAAACCTGACATCAGGTTCAATCCAACCCATCAATCGGTTCTACCGATCAAATTGCGAGACTGTTTCGATGTTCAATTACGACAAACCCGTCTGTGTTAAACAATGGCAGCTGTTTGCGATGCTTGCCATGACAGGCTTCGCCATCGGCACCATCGCTGCAAAATTGGCCAACGCGCTGGGGGTGTGATCGCGTGAAGAACCGTCTCAAAGTGCTGCGCGCCGAACGCGACTGGAGCCAGGCCGAACTGGCCGGGCGGCTCGATGTCTCGCGTCAGGCGGTCAACGCCATCGAGACCGGCAAGCACGATCCCTCCCTCCCCCTCGCCTTCCGCATCGCCCGCCTGTTCGACATGACCATCGAAGACATCTTCGACGACGGAGAAAGTGCATGATCTTCGCCAGCAAGACCCCTCTCGGCCCCGGCGAGGCGCGCAGCATCAAGCGCCGCCGACGCTATGTCATCTACCTTGCCTTCAGCAGCGTTGTCGGGATGATTGCAGGCTTTGCCGCCGGGTATTTCGATCACGGCGACGGCAATCTGCTGGCTGGCGATTGGGACCTGCTGCGCCTGCCGCCTGCGCTCTCCGTCCTGATCGCCATCATGTTGCTGGCCGGTTTTCTCGCCATTCCGCTCTATGGTTTTCGCCTCGCCGATGATTACCAGCGCGAACATGGTCTGGTCAGCTACGCCGGCGGCTTCCTCGCGGTCATGGCCGGGTTCCCGACCTGGACGGCGCTTCACGCGGGCGGTTTCGTGCCGCCGCCCCATGCCTTCGGAATTTTCGCGATCGGCTTTGTCTCGATGAGCCTGTCCTATCTCTACGCCCGCTGGCGGCTCTGATTTCCCTTGTGCCAGCCCCCTTGTTCAACCACCCACTTTCACCCACACCCTCTGACAGTCCAAAGGGATCCACGATGAAACTTGCCAATCTGCTTGCCCTGACCGCCGCGCCGCTGGTGCTGTTCGCCGCCAGCCCCGCGCTGGCCGATAATCAAGCCGCGCCGGAAACGGCCGCCCAAACCGCTGCCAGCAGCGGCCCGGCGCTGTGGAAGGTCGCGGACGAGGACACCACCATCTACCTGTTCGGCACCGTCCACGTGCTGCCCGAGGGGATTGACTGGTATGATGCGACCATCGCCGATGCGCTGACCGGGTCGGACATGATCGTCACCGAAATCCCGATGGACAAGGCAAGCGAGGCCGAGCTCCAGCAGCTCACCATGAGCAAGGGCATGCTGGCGCCCGGCACCACCCTGCGTTCGCTGCTGACCCCGGAACAGGCCACCAGCTACGAGGCCGCTCTGGCCAAGATTGGTGCGCCGCCGGCCGCGTTCGATCCGTTCAAGCCCTGGCTTGCGGGCCTCACCTTGTCGCTGTTGCCACTTATGCAGCAGGGCTATGATCCCAGCGCAGGCGTGGAAAAGGTGCTGCTGTCCAAGGTTGGCGACAAGCCGCAAGGCGCGCTGGAAACGGCCGAATTCCAGCTTGGTATCTTTGATTCCATGACCACCGAAGCCCAGGTCGCCTTCATGATGGACGCGGTCGATGGCATGGACGAGGTCAAGTCGATGCTCGACCGGATGGTGGCCGAATGGGCCAAGGGCGATGCAGACGAGCTGGCGGCCATGATGAACGAGAGCATGAGCGATCCGGCGGTCGCCGAAGCCCTGCTCTACAGCCGCAACGCCAACTGGGCCGAGTGGATCGATGTGCGGCTCGATGAACCCGGCACCGTGTTCATTGCGGTCGGGGCAGGCCATCTTGCCGGCAGCAAGAGCGTGCAGGCCTACCTGACCGAACGCGGCATCACCACAGACCGGATCAAGTAAGCGGGATCGCCGGGCAATGATCGCATTTGTGGAGGGCCGGATCGGGAAGGCAGCACGAACCGCTTTCGCGGCGGTCCTGCCCGCCTTACTGGCCCTCGCCCTGGCTCTCGCCCTCGCCGGTTGCGGCACAGCTCCCGGCGAGGAGGCGGCTGGCCCCCCGCCAAGACCGCTGCTGTATGAAATCGCTAGCGCCGATGGCGCGGTGGAGGGCTGGATGCTCGGCACCATCCACGCCCTTCCCCCCGGCACCGACTGGCAGACCCCGCAAATCACGCGGGTCACCGACATGGCCGATCTGCTGGTGGTCGAGATTGCCGCGCTCGATGATCGCAAGGCCATGGCCGCCACCTTTGCCGAGCTTGCAACCACGCCCGGCCTTCCCCCGCTTGCCAACCGTTTGCCGCCCGACCTGCGCCCGGCGCTTGCCGATCTGCTCGCACGCGGCGACATGGCCCCCGGCAAATTCGGCTCCACCGAAACCTGGGCCGCGGCGCTGATGCTGGCGCAGATCGATGCCGAGGGTGATCCCGAACATGGTGTTGATCGCGCATTGATCCGCGCCTTTCCCCGCGACAGGGTGATCGAGCTCGAAGGCACACGCCGGCAGCTTGGCATTTTTGACCGCCTGCCTGAAATCCAGCAGCGCAATCTGGTGGCCGCCGTGCTGGCCGAAACCAGCGCAGCGGACCGTGACCGGGCCGCATTGCGCCGCGCGTGGCTGGCCGGGGACGAGGCGGCTCTGATTGACGCCACCCGCACCGGCATCATGGCCGACGCCGACCTGCGCGAGACGCTGCTGGCGGCCCGCAACCGCCGCTGGGACGAACGGATCGCCGCGCTGCTTGACCAGCCCCGGCGTCCGCTGGTGGCGGTCGGCACGGCCCATCTTGTCGGCCCGGATGGCCTTGTCGCCATGCTGGAGGCCCGCGGTTACCGCGTCACCCGCCTGCGTTGACGGCTGGCGGCTGTCCGGCAAGGCCATTGCCAAACCGCACGTCTGTCTCTAAGAGCCCGCGCTTCGGCGCTCTGGTCATCCCTGGAGGCGGCGCGCCGGATGGACTGATTTCAACACGCATTCGAAAGGCACAGCCATGAGCGAAGCTCTTACTCTGCCGGCCGAAGCGCGCGAACGGGCTGGCAAGGGAGCCTCCCGAGCACTTCGCCGCGATGGTCGGACTCCCGCCGTGATTTACGGCGGCAAGGAAGAACCCACGATGATCCACGTCGAGCAGAAGGAACTCATCAAGCAATTGATGACCGGTCACTTCATGAACTCGATTGTCAACATCACGATCGGCGGCAAGACCATCCGCACCCTGCCCAAGGACGTGGCGTTTCATCCGGTTACCGACCGTCCGACCCATGCCGATTTCCTGCGCCTGACGGGCGATTCCAAGGTCGAAGTGCAGGTGCCGGTGGTGTTCATCAACGAAGCTGCCTCGTCCGGCCTGAAGAAGGGCGGCGTGCTCAACATCGTGCGTCACGAGCTTGACCTGATCTGCCCGAATGACAGCATCCCGAGCGAGATCGAAATCGATGTCACCGGCAAGGATGTGGGCGATGCGATCCACATCAGCGAAGTGACCCTGCCCAGGGGTGTGGAAAGCGCGATTACCGATCGTGATTTCACCATCGCCACGCTGGTTGCTCCCTCCGCGCTCAAGAAGAGCGAAGGCGCAGCGGCCTCCGAAGCGACCGAAGAGGCTGCGAGCGAGGAAGACTGATTTTCCCGCATTGATGCTTGCAATCCGGACGCCGGGCTTCTCAGGGGAAGTCCGGCGTCTTTCGTTTGGCCTGCAACACCGCTAGGGGCGCGCTTATGCAGATCTGGGTCGGCCTTGGAAATCCCGGACCGCGCTATGCGCTCCACCGGCACAATGTCGGCTTCATGGCCGTGGACGTCATCGCCGAAATGCATGGCTTTGGCCCGGAACAGAAGAAGTTCCAGGGCTGGGTCCGCGAAGGGCGGATCGGCACGCAGAAAGTGCTGCTGCTGAAGCCCGCTACCTTCATGAACGAAAGCGGCCGCGCCGTGGGTGAGGCGCTGCGGTTCTACAAGCTGGGCACGGACGCGCTGACGGTGTTCCATGACGAGCTTGATCTGGCCCCTTTCAAGGTCAAGGTGAAGCAGGGCGGCGGCCATGCCGGGCATAATGGCCTGCGATCCATCGATCAGCATATGGGCCCGGACTTTCGCCGCATTCGGCTCGGTATCGGCCATCCGGGGCACAAGGACCGCGTCACCGCCCATGTGCTTGGCAACTATGCCAAGGCCGAGGAAGATGATCTCGCGGCCATGCTCGGTGCGATTGGCGCAGAGGCCGAATGGCTCGCCAAGGGTGATGACGTGCGCTTCATGAATGACGTGGCGCTAAGGATGCAGGATATGAACCCATGACCACAGATCTCGCATTTCTTGAGGTAAGCCCAGAGCAGGGTGCGGCCTTTTTCGGGTCGCCAGACGAAGGGCCGGTGATCATGCTCAACCTGCTTCGGTTCAGCAAGCGAGCCGATTACTCACACGCTCCAGATCTCGAGCCGGTTGGCGGCACGACCGGGCGTGATGCCTATGCCCGTTACATGCGCGAAATGCGTCCGCTGCTTGAAGCAAGCGGCGGCGAGGTGCTATTTTCGGGGACAAGCGGCCACTTCCTGATCGGCCCGCAAGACGAGACATGGGATCACGTCCTGCTGGTGCGACAGGCGAGCAAGGCGGCGTTTCTCGCCTTCGCCAGCGACCCCGAAAGCCAGCGCATCACCGCCCATCGAACTGCTGCGATTTGCGATTCCCGGCTGCTGCCGATCCGTATGGACTGACCATGCCTGCGGGGCCGATCATCATCCGGCAGCGATGGTGGGGGCATTTGGTGGTGTTGTTCTGCCTGCCGATTGTCGCCACCCTTGGTGTGGTGTTCGGTTCGGCGGGCATCGGGCTGTTTGGCGAAGCTGGCGGCTGGTGGAAGGGGCTATTCCTGATCGCTGGCGCGGTATTCATGCTGTTCGTCGTGGTATTCCTGCTCAATAACCTCTTCACCTTCCGGCTCGAAATTGACGCTCGCGGCCTGCGGATGGTCGGCAATTTCTGGACCCATGACCTTGCCTGGCAAGAAATCACGCGGACCGAAAAAAGCCACAATAATCGCGCGCCTGGCTATCACGTTCACGTCATGGTCGACGGCTCACGCTATCCGCGCCGCCACTGGAGCAATCTGTGGTTTGCGGGCTATGGGATCCCCTCGCTGATGGAAAAGGGCGCGACTGACCTTGCTGCCTATCTCAAGCGCAAACGGCGCGATGCGCTGAGGCCTCAACGGGCGGCGGCGGGGCAATGAAGCGCGTCATCATCATCGGCCCTTGCGGTTCGGGCAAAAGCACCCTCGCCCGTGAACTCGCGCCGCGGATGGGCCTGCCGCTGGTTCACATGGACCAGCTGGGCTGGCAGGCGGGATGGGTAGAAACAGAGAAGGCCGAACTCCGCGCGCGCCTTGCTGATGCGGTGGCGCAGGATCAATGGCTGATCGAGGGCAATTACGGCAGCACGCTGGCACCGCGCCTCGAACGGGCGGATATTGTGATCTATCTCGATTTCCCGATCCGCCTGTGCCTGTGGCGGTTGATCCGCCGGATTGCGCGCCATCGCGGTCAACCACGCCCTGACATGCCCGAAGGGTGCCCGGAACGCTTTGACCTCGGCTTTTTCTGGTACGTGATGAACTGGAACACCGGCCCGCGCGTCCGCACCGAAAGGGCCATCGCGCCGTGGGCCGACAAGGTAGTGCGGCTTTCCAGCCCCCGCGCCCTTGCAGAATGGCGCAAAGCCAATAGGCTTGGCTGACAGCATCCAGCCAAGGACAATCACCGCATGAACCTCGACCGCCGCACGCTCCTCGCCGGAGCCGGAGCCGCCGCCACCGCCTCGCTGCTCACTGCCGCCCGGACATCCGCGGCTGAGCCGGTCTATACGTCCGACCTCAACTTTGCGGGCAAGAGCGTGCTGATTACTGGCTGTTCTTCAGGCTTCGGGCGGCTGACAGCAGAGTTGCTGGCACGACAAGGTGCGCGGGTATTTGCCACCATGCGCAACCTGCCCCGTCCCGAGGCGGACGAATTGCGCGCCCTCGCCGTCGCGGAAAGCCTTGATCTGCATGTCATCGCCATCGACGTTACTGCAGACGATCAGATTGCTGCCGGGGTGGCCGAGGCCGAACAGATCAATGGCGGACCGATTGATGTGTTGGTCAACAATGCTGGCATCGGCATCACTTCACCGGTCGAAGTGCAGGATATGGAAGCCACCCGGTTGATCTTTGAAACCAATGTCTTTGGCCCCCACCGCATGGCCCGCGCGGTGCTGCCGGGGATGCGGGCCAAGGGCGCCGGGCAGATCATCCAGATTTCCAGCCAGCTTGGGCGTGTGATCGTGCCCTATTCAGGGCATTATTCGGCCACCAAATTTGCGTTGGAGGCGATGAGCGAGCAGCTGGCCTATGAACTGGTGCCGCATAAAATCGATGTCAGCATCATCGAACCGGGCGGTTATCCCACCAAGGTGTGGGTCAACCGCAATGCCTATTCGGGCGAGCTGAAGGACCGGGCCGAGGCGGTGCATACCGAAGGCTATCCGCAACAGGTGGCTCGTATGGGGATGGAGGACGGCTCTGGCCGCAGCGCCGATCCGGCGGATGTAGCGCGCGCCATTGGCGGTCTGATCGCCCAGCCCCCCGGCACCCGCCCGCTGCGCCTGCCCGTGGCTGCGGGCAACAAGCCGCAGGTCCCGATCAACGAGGTAACGGCACAGGTGCAGACCGCGTGGCTCGGCAATTCACCCTACGGCCCGCTGATCCGCGGGGTGCACGGACGGTGAGG
Organism: Erythrobacter sanguineus; assembly: GCF_900143235.1. Classification (GTDB taxonomy): domain Bacteria; phylum Pseudomonadota; class Alphaproteobacteria; order Sphingomonadales; family Sphingomonadaceae; genus Erythrobacter; species Erythrobacter sanguineus. The sequence goes on from NZ_FRDF01000005.1 coordinate 223,761, forward strand.
CTCTAGCCAGCGCCCGGCCCGCCCGCTAAGGGCCAGCGCTTTCCAGTTAGCCAAGAGATAATCATCATGGGTTTCCGTTGCGGGATCGTCGGCCTGCCCAACGTGGGCAAGTCCACTCTGTTCAATGCGCTCACCGAGACGCAGGCGGCGCAGGCGGCGAATTATCCGTTCTGCACGATCGAGCCGAACGTCGGCCAGGTCGCGGTGCCGGATGAACGCCTGCAAAAAATCGCCGCCATCGCGAAAAGCGCCAAGGTGATCGAAACCCAGCTTGGCTTTGTCGATATCGCCGGCCTCGTGAAGGGCGCGAGCAAGGGCGAGGGCCTTGGCAACCAGTTCCTCGGCAATATCCGCGAGGTTGATGCCGTGGTCCACGTGCTGCGCTGCTTTGAAGATGACGATATCCAGCACGTCGCCAACAAGGTCGATCCCATCGCCGACGCCGAAGTGGTCGAGACAGAATTGATGCTGTCCGATCTTGAAAGCCTCGAAAAGCGCGTGCCTGCCGCTGCGAAGCGCGGGGCGACCGGCGACAAGGAGGCCAAGGCGATGGCCAGCGTGCTGGGCCAGGCGCTCAAATTGCTGCGCGAAGGCAAGCCTGCACGCCTGACCGTGCCGGGCGATGAGGAGGAAGAACGGCTGTTCAAACAGGCCCAATTGCTCACCGCCAAGCCGGTGCTTTACGTCTGCAATGTCGCGGAGGAAGAGGCCGCAAGCGGCAACGCCCTATCTGCCAAGGTGTTTGAAAAAGCCGCTGCCGAGGGCGCCGAGGCGGTGGTCGTCTCCGCCGCGATCGAAGCTGAACTGGTGGCGATGCCGATGGAAGACCGGGGCGAATTCCTCGAAGCCTTGGGCCTCACCGAAAGCGGTCTGGCCCGTGTGATCCGCGCCGGATACAAGCTCTTGGGCCTGAAAACCTTCTTCACCGCCGGCCCCAAGGAATCGCGGGCATGGACCTTCCCCGATGGCGCCAAAGCCCCGCAGGCAGCAGGCGAAATCCACACCGATTTCGAACGCGGCTTCATCCGCGCCGAAACCATCGCCTATGATGATTACATCGCACTGGGCGGCGAAGCGGGCGCGAAGGAAGCCGGCAAGCTGCGGCAGGAAGGCAAGGAATACGTGGTGCAGGACGGGGACGTGCTGTTGTTCAAGTTCAACGTCTGAGGGGGCGCGACACTGCCCCCACTCACCGCGTCACCCCGGACTTGATCCGAGGTCGGGCTTATACCAACCTGTATAGATCATGACCCATGTGCCCAGTTGCGGCGGCCGATGGTCATGATGCGCCAAGGCTGGTCGATGAGCTTGTTCCAGGCCTCGCAGCAGTGGTCGACGATGTTGTCGTAGGACTTGAAGACCCTGTTCGATAGCCAGTTGTCGCGCATGAACTGCCATATGTTCTCGACCGGGTTGAGCTCGGGGCACTTGGCGGGCAGCGCGATTATGCTGATGTTGCCGGGGATCTCAAGCTTGCCGGTGGTGTGCCATCCGGCCTGATCCATCAGCACGACCGCGTGAGCCCCGGGCGCGACAGCGAGCGATATC
>NZ_FRDF01000008.1 GCF_900143235.1 Erythrobacter sanguineus
TGCCCGAACGCCCGCGCTTCCTCGTCAGCCGCACGCGCCCCGCACGCGAAGCACAGGCGGTGGCGGCGGCACTTGGCGGAGAGCTGGTTCCCATGGGCAGCGCCGGGGCCAAGGCGATGGCAGTGGTTCGCGGCGAGGCCGAAGTCTATCTGCACTCAGGCGGGCAATACGAATGGGACAGCTGCGCGCCGGTCGCCGTGGCGCAGGCATACGGGCTGCACTGCTCACGCATCGACGGGTCGCCGTTGGTCTATAACCAGCCCAACACATACATGCCCGACCTGATGATCTGCCGCCCGGAATGGGCCAAACGCGTGCTGGCCGAAGTGACGCTGCTGGCACGCCGCGATTGACACCGTCGCCAGCTTGCTCATAGGCCCGCAGCACGCGATTGTGCGATGCAGCAAACGAAAGGCTCGCGCATGGGGAAAGACAGGATCAGAGTGTTGGCGGTTGCGTCGGGCGGCGGGCATTGGGAGCAGCTGATGCTGTTGCGTCCGACGCTGGCGCAATATGATGTGCGCTTTGCCACCACCGAACCTGCGGTAGCCCTCCAGCATGGCGTTGCTGGCGCTGAAAGCCTGCCCGATTGCAACCAGAACATGCCACTGCCTTCGGCCTTGTGCGCTCTGGTAGCCTTGTGGATCGTGCTGAAGCATCGACCCAAGGTGGTGCTTTCGACCGGTGCAGCCCCAGGCTTTTTCTGTATCTGCGCCGGTCGTCTGATGGGCGCGCGCACCCTGTGGATCGACAGCGTCGCCAATGGGGAGGAGCTGTCGATGTGCGGCAAGCTGTCCAAGCGCTTTGCACACCAGTGCTGGACCCAGTGGGAGCACATCGCAGATGGTGAACGCCCCCGCTATTTCGGAGCGGTGTTGTGATCATCGTTACGGTCGGCATGCAGCTCGGCTTCGATCGCCTGATCAAGGCAATGGACGCGCTTGCGCCCGGCCTTGGGATGCCGATAATCGCGCAGACTGGCAAAGGCACCTACCGTCCGCGCAACATGGACGCGCGCGACAAGATTGCGCCTGCCGAATTCGAGGCGCTGGTGGAACAATCGCGCCTGATCGTCAGCCATGCCGGGATCGGTACCGTGTTAACTGCGGCCCGCTGCGCCAGGCCGATCATCCTCATGCCGCGCCGCGCCGGGTTGGGCGAACATCGCAATGATCACCAAATGGCGACCGTGGGCAAGCTTGCAGAAAGGCCCGGCATTCTGGTCGCCGACAACGAGAGCGAGCTTGGCCAGCGCATTGCAGAGGGCCTGGCACTTGCAAACTGGTCGGCGGCGCAATCCCCGACCGCACGCCAGCTCCACGGTGCGCTTGCCGCGTTCATCGAGAACCGGCCGCTGTAAACTGTGATCTGCGAGTGGGCTTACCCGGCAGGTATCGATCATCGGATTCCGCGTGACATGGCCGGTATGGTAAAAATCTCGGCAAACCTAACGCGATTTTAAGGGCTTTGCGGCCACTGTCTGCCTCGCGCAAAGCGGGACAGTATCTTCATGAATGCACCTTTCGATGCCAGTTCGGCTCTCGGCAGCCAGGCCCTGAGCCAACCAGCACCCGACCATCAGGTTGCGGTGATCGGGCTAGGCTATATCGGCTTGCCGACCGCTGCGCTGCTGGCCTCCTATGGCTGGAGCGTGTGCGGCGTCGATGTATCGCAACGCGTGGTCGATACCGTCAACGCAGGCGGGGCACACATCGAGGAACGCGACCTCGACAAACTGGTGCACGACGCCATCACCGCGCAAACGCTGACCGCTTCGACAAAAGTGCCGTCGGCCAGTTTCTACATGATCGCTGTGCCCACCCCACTTGGCGCGGACAATACGCCGGATATTTCCTATGTCGAGGCGGCCGCTCGCGCGATCGCGCCCAAGATCTTGCCAGGCGCCTGCGTCATCATCGAAAGCACGTCACCGGTCGGCACTACCGAGCGCGTCGCCGCAATCATTGCCGAAGTCCGCCCTGATCTGGTCGTGCCGCGCGACGGCAGCACGGAAGAAGCTGACATTGCGCTCGCCTATTGCCCTGAGCGTGTCTTGCCGGGCCGGATCGTCAAGGAACTGGTGCATAATGATCGCGTGATCGGCGGCGTAACCGCTGCCTGCGCTGAACGCGCCGCCGTGCTCTATACCAGCTTTGTGAAGGGCGATTGTCTCTACACCACCGCGCGCGTGGCCGAGACGGTGAAACTGGTCGAAAACAGCTTCCGCGACGTCAACATCGCGTTTGCCAACGAACTTTCGATGATTGCCGATGTGATCGGAGTGGATGTGTGGGACGTAATCCGGCTGGCCAACCGCCACCCGCGCGTCAACATCCTGCAACCTGGTCCCGGCGTAGGCGGACATTGTATTGCGGTCGACCCGTGGTTCCTGGTGGCAGGCGCGCCGGATGCCGCCCGGCTGGTGCGAACCGCGCGTGAGGTCAATGACCAGAAGGCTGTGCACACCGAGACCCGCATCCGCGCGCTGCTGGAAGCCGTACCCGGCGGCAAGGTTGCGCTGCTTGGCCTTGCCTTCAAGCCCGACATCGACGACTTCCGCGAAAGCCCCGCGCTTGAGATCGGCGAGGCGCTTGCGCACACGCACGGAAGCCGCATTCTTGTCGTTGAACCTTTCACCGAAGACCTGCCCGCCTGCTTTACAGGAACCGGCGCGCAACTGGTGACACTTGACGCGGCATTGCGAACGGCTGAGATTGTGGTGGTGCTGGTCGATCACACCGCCTTCAAGCATCTCTCCCCGCATGATCTCGCGGGCAAGCTGGTGTTCGACACGCGAGGTATGTTGCGGCGATGAGCGCAGCGGGCGCGAAACCGCGCATCCTCGTAACCTTCGGCACCCGTCCCGAAGCGATCAAAATGTTCCCGCTGGTCTTCACGCTGCGTGGGACCGGGCAGTTCGACGTGCGCGTAGCAGTCACCGCACAGCACCGCGAGATGCTTGATTCGGTGCTGTCAATGGCAGGGATTGCGCCTGACATCGATCTCGACCTCATGCAGCCGGGCCAAAGCCTCGATGCCCTATCGGCGCGGATCATCACCCGCTTCGGCGAGGCGCTCGATACGCTGAAACCGGATCGGGTGCTGGTGCACGGCGACACCTTGACGACGATGATGGCAACGCTGGCATGTTATTTCCGGCGTATTCCGGTCGGCCATGTCGAGGCGGGCCTCAGAAGCGGCGACATCTATTCGCCCTGGCCCGAGGAAGTGAACCGCAAGGTAACCGGCGCGATCGCCGATCTGCACTTCGCCCCGACCGAGACCGCCGCCGCCGCGCTGCGGGCCGAGAACGTCCCCGCCACCGCCATCCACGTCACTGGCAACACCGTAGTTGATGCACTGATGTTCGCCCGCGCCAAAGTCGCCGCCGATCCCGCGCTCGCCCCGGTGCTTGCGCCCTTGCTGGCGCGCTTCGCGGGGAAGCGGATTATCGCGGTCACCGCCCACCGGCGCGAGAATTTCGGGACCGGGATACAGGAAATCGCCGCTGCGCTTCAGACGCTCGCTGCGCGCGATGACGTTGCGATCATCTATCCGGTGCACCCCAACCCCAATATCGCGGAGGTAATGCGCCCGGCGCTGTCAGGACACGACAACATCGCTTTGATCGATCCGCTCGACTATCTCGATTTCGTGGCGATGATGGCGGCCTGTGATATCGTGCTTACCGATTCCGGCGGCATTCAGGAGGAAGCGCCAAGCCTTGGCAAGCCGGTGCTGGTGATGCGCGACACCACCGAGCGGCCTGAAGGCGTTGCTGCCGGTACCGCACGACTGGTCGGCGCCGACCGCAATGCCATTGTTGCCCAAACCGCCCGATTGCTGGACGACCCCGTCGCCTACGAGCACATGGGGCGGGCCCACAACCCCTATGGCGACGGACAGGCCAGCCAGCGCATAGCATCGATTCTGGCAACCGTTTGCACCGGGGCGAACCACTGAGCCCTTAGCCTTGCGCGCGCACCAGACGAACATAATAGACTGCGGCACCAAGCACTGTCGCACTTGCGCCGAGGTCGACGATCCAATTGAGCTTGACCGGACCACAGTCAATCACCGATTATCCGCTGCGAAACCAGACAATGCTGGCATTGGCCGGCTTGGCATTGCTGTTGTTGGTCCGTAGCGCCGCAAGCGACAGGAGAGCGCGATCGTGATCGGCAGAATCGCATGGTTCGCCGCCTTGCTGGTCGTTGCGATCGTCGCGATTGCGGTGCAGTTTGACAGGCAATCTGCCCGCGATCCGCTGCTGGCGGAACTGGTCCCCCCACCCTTCCGCGCATTTGCGCAAACCCATGTGGCCGCAGCCGCAGCCGAGAGCGGAAACGTCAATCGCGCGCTGGCCGAAGTGCGCCTGCTGGTCCAGCGGCGACCGATCCCGGCCGAGCATCTGACATTGCTGGCCGTTGCCCAGACAAATGCCGGCATGCCAGAACAGGCCGGACTGACCATCCAGGTTGCGGCCCAGCGCGGCTGGCGCGAGCCTCTGGCTCAGGAAGCCATGTTGCGCCTTGCGCTGGCGGCTGGCGATCAGCCCGAGGCCGCCCGGCGGTTTGCAGCCCTTATGCTGCGCGGGACGACGCCCGATGATGTGCTGCAGGTGCTGGGAGAGCAGACGCTCGGTGAGCCAGGAGGGCCGGGGCGCCGGACGATGATCGACATCGTCAGCGCCGCCGAACGCTGGCAGACAACGTTTCTGCGGCGCGGGGCAGTGGTAATCGCACCCGATGCCTTTGCGGAAATCGTGGCTGAAAGCATCGCGCGGGGCGCAGCCTTCGATTGCCCTGTTCTGGAGCAGGCGGCGAAAGGGCTGGCCCGGCGCGACGAGGAAGCCGCACGGAAACTGGCACCCGCACTTGAAGCCTGTCGCCGAAACTAGAGCGTCCGGATGATGCCCGAAAAATCCAGTCCGGCGTTATTCTTCGCGAAGGCTTCGTAGATCGAGCGGGCGTGGTCGCCGAGTTCGACCTTGGCGCCCGCAGCCTTCGCTGCCTCCATCGCCAGCCGGAGGTCCTTGAGCATCAGCCCGGCAGCGAACCCGCCCTGATAGTCATTGTCGGCGGGGGTGGTCGGCCCGACGCCGGGGACGGGGCAATAGGATGTCATCGACCAGTTCTGCCCGCTTGAAACGCTGGAAATGTCGTAGAAGGTCTGCGCGTCCAGCCCCAGCTTTTCGGCCATGGCGAAGGCTTCGCAGGTGCCGATCATATGGATCGCCAGCAACATGTTGTTGCAGATCTTGGCCGCCTGTCCGTTGCCTGCATCGCCTGCGTGGATCACCGCCTTGCCCATCGCGGCGAGGATCGGCTGGGCGCGGGCAAAGGCTGCCTTGGTGCCGCCGACCATGAAGGTCAGCGTGCCGCCGTTAGCTGCCGCAATTCCGCCCGACACCGGCGCGTCGACCATCTGGTAGCCGTGCGCCTCGGTCACTTCGATCACTTCACGCGCAGTGGCGACGTCGATGGTCGAGCAATCGAGCAGGATCGCACCTTCAGGAGCGTGGCCGATCACGTCATCCCAATAGACCTGTTTGACGATCTGACCATTGGGCAACATCGAGACGACCGCTTCGGCCTCGGCGCAGGCTTCCTTGGCGGTAGTGAAGGTAGTGCACCCGGCCTCGCGCGCCGCGGCGAGCGCCGGTTCGCTGAGGTCGAAGGCGCGGACTTCATGGCCCGCCTTGACCAGATTGGCAGCCATTCCACCGCCCATGTTGCCGAGGCCGATAAAGGCGATTTTCATATGTCTCTCCGTTCGTCATTGCGAGCGACCGGAGGTCGCGCGGCAATCCAGGGCGCTTGGTTATCCATCTGTCGGACCATGGATTGCGTCGTCGCTGCGTTCCTCGCAATGACGAGTTTTGGCAGGCCTACCGCCCCTTCCACTGCCCTTCGCGCTTTTCGATGAAAGCGGCCATTCCCTCGGCCTTGTCCTCGCTCGCGGTAAGGATCTGGAAGATCCGGCGTTCGACGATCAGGCCTTGGTCGAGGGTCATCTCGAAGGCCGAGTTCACCATCTCCTTGTTGGCGATCACCGCCATTGGCGGCATTGCGGCGATGGTCGCGGCGGTCTTGAGCGTCTCGGCGAGCAACTCCTCATGCGGCACCACGCGGGCCACAAGGTTGCTGCGCTCGGCCTCCTCAGCCGCCATCATCCGGCCGGTTAAGCACATCTCCATCGACTTCGACTTGCCGATGGCGCGGGTCAGCCGCTGCGATCCGCCCATGCCGGGCGCCACGCCGAGCTTGATTTCAGGCTGGCCGAACTTCGCCTTTTCGGATGCGATGATAAAATCCGCCATCATCGCCAATTCGCACCCGCCGCCCAGCGCAAAGCCGTTGACCGCAGCGATCCACGGCTTGCGGGTCTTCTTGACGATCTCGGCCGTCCAGGGGCTGAAGAAATCGTCGAGGAAGAAATCCGCCGCCGCCTTCTCGCTCATTTCCTTGATGTCAGCCCCTGCGGCGAAGGCCTTGTCGCCGCTGCCGGTCAGGATCGCGCAGAGCTGCGAGCCGTCCGCCTGATAGGCGGCGAAAGCGTCAATCAGCTCCTCCAGAACCTTGGAATTCAATGCATTCAGCGCCTGCGGGCGGTTGATCGTCAGCAGCGTGACGCCCTTGTGCCCTTGCGCATTGGCTTCGGCGGTGATGGTCTCGTAGCTCATAGGGGTTTCCATTCTTCATCGGCGGGGAGCGGAGCGAAGATCGCGTCGAGCAGATCGTCGGTAACCTCCTCGGGCGTCGCCGGGTTCCATTTGGGATCATTGGTCTTGTCGACGATGACCGCGCGCACGCCCTCGGCAAAATCGGGGCGGGTCAGCACGCGGCTGGCGATGCGGTATTCCGTCCGCATATTGTCGGCGAAATCGCTAAGCTCGGCGCTTGTTGCCAATTGGCGCAGCGCGACCTTGCAGGTCTGCGGGCTCTTGATGCCGAGCGTGTCGCGTTCCTTCACCGCCCAGTCGTCCCCCGCTTCGATGGCGGCTTCAAGGCTCGCGAGGATGTCTTCGTAGGCGTCGGAGGCAAAGTGCTTGGCGATTCTATCGGCATTGGCCTCGATCCGCGCCTTGGGCGGGGTGCCAACCGGCTCCGACAGGATGCCGGCAATCCGATCGGGGTGATCGTGAATGCGCGCCTTGATGTCTTCGAGCATTTCGTGGGGCACGTAATGCGTGGCAAGCCCGGTCCAAAGGCATTCCGACCCATCGAGCCGCGCGCCGGTGAGCGCCAGAAACTGCCCAAGCCGCCCGCCCAGCCGCGACAAATACCAGCCGCCGCCGACATCGGGGAACAGGCCGATCCCTGTCTCGGGCATGGCGAAACGGGTATTCTCGGTTGCCACCCTGAACTTGGCGGGTTGCGAAATGCCCACCCCGCCACCCATCGTGATGCCGTCCATGAAGGCGACGATGGGCTTGGGATAGGTGAACATCTGGTGGTTGAGCTGATATTCGTCGTGGAAGAACTTGCGCCCCGACACGCCGCCATCATTCAGCGCGGAATTGCGCAGGAAGGCAATATCGCCGCCCGCGCAAAAGCCGCGCCCTTCGTTGTGATCAAGGATCACCGCCTTGATCGCATCGTCATCCGCCCATTCGGTCAGCGCCGCGCTCATCGCGTGGCACATCTCAAGCGTCAGCGCGTGCAGCGCCTTGGGGCGGTTGAGGCTGATATGGCCAATCGGGCCATTGGTGGAGATCAGGACATCATTGGTCATTGTGTTTTCCTCATCCGGGCATCACTGCCGCAGCAGGTCCCGGCCAACGACCATGCGCATGATCTGGTTGGTGCCTTCCAAGATGGAGTGGACTCGCAGATCGCGCCAGAAGCGTTCGATGGGGTAGTCCTGCAAATAGCCATACCCGCCGAACAATTGCAGCGCGCGGTCGACAACGGCCGAGCCATTGTCAGTCGCCAGCCGCTTGGCCATGGCAGAGAACCGCGTCTTGTCGGGCGCATTGTCGGTCACCTTGGCCGCCGCGAGATAGAGCAGCGCACGCGCTGCCTCCAAATCAGTCGCCATGTCGGCAAGCATGAACTGGGTGTTCTGGAATTCGGCCACGGCCTGCCCGAACTGCTTGCGATCCTTGGTGTACTGGATCGCTTCGTCAAGGCAGCGCTGCGCGCCCCCCAATGAACAGGCGCCGATATTCAGCCGCCCGCCATCCAGCCCCATCATCGCGATGCGAAAGCCTTCGCCCTCCCCGCCGACGAGGCTTTCCACCGGGACGCGCACATCTTCAAGGATCAGCTGCGCGGTTGGCTGCGAATGCCAGCCGAGTTTTTTCTCCTGTGCCCCGAAGCTGACGCCGGGCATGTCCTTTTCGACCACGACGCAGGAAATGCCCTTGGGCCCATTCCCCTCTGGTGTATTTGGGCCGGTGCGCACCATCACAACGTAGATTTCGTTCGCCCCTGCGCCGGAAATGAACTGCTTGGTGCCGTTGAGAATGTAATCATCGCCGTCCCGCCGCGCCATGGTCCGCAGCGCGCTGGCGTCCGACCCGCTCGAAGGTTCGGTCAGGCAATAGCTGGCGATGTGCTCCATCGTGATCAGCTGGGGCAGATATTTCGCCTTCACCGCCTCGCCGCCAAAGCGGTCGATCATCCACGCGGCCATATTGTGGATCGAGATGAACGCACTGGTCGACGGGCAGCCATAGGCCATCGCCTCCATGATCAGCGCCGCTTCCAGTCGCCCCAGCCCGATCCCGCCCGATTCTTCGGAGACATAGATCGCGCCAAAGCCCAATTCGGCGCTGCGCTGGATCGTGTCGCGCGGGAAGATGTGCTTTTCGTCCCATTCGGCCGCATGGGGCGTGATGTTGTCGGCCGTGAACCGCTGGGCGACCTCGCGGATCGCAAGCTGATCGTCGGTGAGTTGGAATTGTCCGTGCATGGCGAGGTGCTCTAACGGGGTTTGCGGGGTTGGAAAAGGCTGGCGCGCACGGCGGGCTTGCGGATTTTTGTTAGGCCACATGCAAATTTGCGTAACCCGATGCATCTCGCATGCGTAACTGGGTGCATGAACAGCCCGCCCACCCGCCTGATTCTCGTGTATAATGCCGATGGCGGTCTGTTAAATGCGGTCAAGGACGCCGTGTGGAAGGTGGTCCGGCCAACGACCTATCCGTGCTCGCTGTGCGCGCTGACCTATGGCTGGGTCTCGATGCATGGCCGCTGGCGGCGGTTTCTCGCGCGCCTTCCGCAGGGCAAGGTGTTCCACCACAGTGACGATTTCTTGCTTGCTTTCCCGGGCCACGCGGTCCCGCTGCCGGCAATCCTGCTAGCCTTGGGCGATGCGCCTCCAGATGTGCTGGTGAGCGCGGCGGAGCTCGACGCCCTGCCCGATCTTGCCGCACTGATCGCACTGGTCGCCGCCAGGCTGGAACTGCCGGATCACCCCTGACCGGGGTCTGCCGCGACTTTGTGTTCGAGCCCGCAGCGATCACCCTTGCCTGTTTCGGTCGCAGCGGCGAACCGTGCGGCGTCGGGCGCAAGGCGGCGGATCAGGATCACACCCTTGGGCGTGGGGCTGACAATCGCGCCTTCCTCGGGCGTGCTGCCCGGCGGAAGTAACCGCACAGCGACATCCTGACCCGTGCCCCGCAGCGTGGCAAAATTGTCGGTCCGGGCATCAAAGAAGGAAAGCGACTGGTAATCTGGCCAGCCCTCCATCCGGACCGTCACCTGCGCGCCGGGATCATCCAGATCATAGCGGCACAGCGCATAGTAGAGATCGGGCGAGGAGCGCACCACGTTCTGGGTCTGCGGGCTGACGCGCAAGGGCGCGGTAAACCCGTGAAGCACCACCCGCTTATCAGCCAGCGCTGCCATCGCCCGGGACATGATGAACCCCGGCGCCAATTGCAGCGCGGCAAGATGCACCCCAGCCGCGCAGACCAGCAGCACCGCCAGCGGGCCGAGCCAGCGCCTCACGCCGCGTCCTCCCCGTCACATCCGATCCGCTCGATCTGCGGAGGGACAAGAGTGTGCAAAGGCCGTTCCAGCAGGGCAGCTTCGGGCATGTAGAGCCGCAAGGTGAGGTCGAATGCGCCCGCATTGCGGCTGGAAATCCAATGTCCGGCGCCAAGGGGCCGCTCTGGCGCGATCACCGCTTCCCACCGCCCCGCCCCGGCGCGGCTGGCATCGATGCTGAGCGCTTCGTCAGTGTTGGGCGGCAACATGCTCTGCGCATCATAAAGCGTTACCGACCACCATCCGGCAGGCATCGCTCCGCCAGATAGCCGATAACGGCACGTCTCGCGCAAGGGCTGTCCTGCATCATCCGCCGTGCGGGTGAAGTAGACCGCCTCGGTCTTGGCCAGCGCCAGCAATCCATGGCGTGCTACGCGGGCGCGAGTATAGGGATCGGCCGCTTCCGACCCGATCGCGAAATCGCTGCGCCAGCCATCGACTTCGACATCCCCGAAAGCGAGCGGGTTTGCCCCTGGCCACAGCCCCGCCATGGCCAAGGCGCTGCCAAGGCCCAGCGCGCAGCCGGCGACCACAGCGAACAGATAGGCCAGAAACCGCCGCATCAGCCGTGCACCGCCTTCCCAAGCACTGCTTCCGCCTCGATCTCGACGCGCCATTCAGGACGGCACAACCATGCCGCCCCGGCCATGGTCGCCGCTGGTCGCGCTGCGCCGAAGAACCGCGCGTGAACTTCGCCGACCGCATCCTGATCGGCAAAGTCGGTCAGCAACATCCGGGTGCGGACCACATCCGCCGCCGTGCCGCCCAATTCCTCGATTGCGGTGACGATGATTTCGCAGCAGCGCACCGCCTGATCGGCAGCGAAGCCGGGCGTGGTCGACCCGTCAGGCTCGACCGGCCCGGTGCCAGCCACGATGATCCGGTTGCCGACCCGCACCGCGCGAGCAAAACCGAAGGTCGTTTCATAAGGGGACCCGGAGGTCACTCGCACCCGCTCGCTCATCCGCAGCTGATCCGGACGATCCTCATGGTCTCGTCATATTCGACATTCACCCGGTCCTGCCGGTAATCCATCGTCCATGCCGCATTGGGTGGGCCCCAGCGCAAGGTGCGTGCGCCGCTGTTCTTGAGGATGGCCGCGCCCGTCACTTCGTCTGCCTGCTGGCCGACATAGGCCTGCACCGCTTCGGCGTTGCACATCATCCGCATCACCGCTCCACCCGGAGCCGCCTGCCCCGGCGCGGTGTCGTCAGCGGTAGCGGTGCAGCCCGCCATACCGATTGCGGCCAAGCCGATGATTGTCTGTCTCATGGCGCCCTCCATCACGTGCGCCAGTCCTACCGACGCGTGGCAAAAGATATCAGGCGTTCCCCACACGCACTAGCCCCTGTGCCTGTCAAGTTCGTCGCCGGTCACGGTCACCACATGCAGCAGGTTGGTCGCCCCCGGCGTGCCGAAGGGAACCCCGGCGAGCACGATCAGCTTGGCTCCGGCTTGGGCAAAACCGTGGCGCAGCGCCATGCGGCGGCCCTTGCCGATCATTTCTTCGAAGCTGCCGATATCCTTGGTCACCACGGCATGCGCGCCCCACAACAGCGCCACGCGCCGCGCGGTGCGGGTGGACGGGGTGAGCACCAGCATCGGCGTGCCCGGCCTCTCTCGCGCTACGCGCCGCGCGGTTGAACCAGAGGAGGTAAACACCGTGATTGCGCTGATCGGCACCGTATCGGCAATCGTCATGCAGGCGTGCGCCAGTGCATCGGAGGTGGTGGCATCGGGCGGCGTATCAAGAAACCGCACGCGCTCCTTGTAGCCTTCGTCCCGTTCCACCTGCACCGCGATCCGGTCCATCATCGCGACCGATTCTTCGGGCCAGGCACCAGCCGCGCTCTCGGCCGAGAGCATCACCGCGTCAGCCCCGTCATAGACTGCGTTGGCGACATCGGAGACCTCGGCACGGGTCGGCGTCGGCGCCTCGATCATCGATTCGAGCATCTGCGTCGCCACAATCACCGGCTTGCCAGCGCGCCGCGCGGTGTTGACGATCTTCTTTTGCAGCGGCGGGACTTCGTAGGGTTCAAGCTCGACGCCCAGATCGCCGCGCGCGACCATGATGCCGTCGGCGAGTTCGATGATTTCATCGAGCCGGTGGAGCGCTTGCGGCTTTTCGATCTTGGCGCACAGCGCGGTGGTGCGGCTGCCGATCAGCTTGCGGGCTTCGGCGATGTCCTCGGGCCGCTGCACGAAGCTCAATGCAATCCAGTCCGCCCCGTGTTCGGTCGCAAAGGCAAGATCGCGCCGGTCCTTTTCGGTCAGCGCCGGGATCGGCACTTCGGCATCGGGCACGTTCACGCCCTTGCGATCGGAGATCACCCCGCCAACCTCGGCGCTGCACAGGATACGGCTGCCATCGGCCTCCAGCACCTTTAGCCGGATCTTGCCGTCGTTGATCAGCAGTCGCTGTCCGCGCGTCATGATCCCGAACAATTCGGGATGCGGCAGGCAGACACGGGTTTCATCGCCCGGCGTCTCGTCACGATCGAGCACGAAGTGGCCCGAATGGCGGATCACCGCCTGCCCCTCGGCAAAGCTGCCGACCCGCAGCTTGGGCCCCTGCAGATCGGCGAGGATGGCGATCGGCTTGGCAAACTGCTTTTCCAGCGCGCGGATGGCGTGGATCGCAGCCTCGTGATCGGCGTGGTCTCCGTGGCTCATGTTGAGGCGAAAAGCATCAGCCCCGGCACGCACCAGCCGTCCGAGCATTTCGGGAGAGCGGCTGGCGGGACCAATGGTGGCGAGGATCTTGACCTTGCGACCGCGCGGGTCGATCCTTGGTTGCTCGCGTCGTGTCATTTTTGGCTATCCCTCGTCAGCCACGCCTATGGCACACCCGTCTTTCAACTCAAGGAAAAGCCGCGATGAATAGCAATGCCGATCCGCTTGATGCGCTGGATGACGCGCAGGCCGCCGCCGCCTTCCGCAGGCTGGTGCGCCACCTGCGCCACCGCCACGATGCGCAGAACATTGAATTGATGGGGCTGGCCGGCTTCTGCCGCAATTGTCTGGCCGACTGGATCCGCGATGCGGGCTACGCGAACGACAAGGAAGCGGCGCGCGAATTGATCCACGGGATGCCCAGCGCGGAGTGGAAAGCGACCCGCCAGACGCCCGCGACAGACGAACAACTGGCGCGGATGGAAGCGAGTATCGCGAAGAACGCACAGGAATAATTTTCCCGGGCAGTTCAACCATGGCGCACGGCTGGCTATCGGCAGCGCCAAGTGATTCTCATTTCCAATGGAGACCCCCATGAGCGACAACGCCAACGCTTCCGATGATCGCCTGCGCCTGCTGATCGAGCGCATCGAACGGCTTGAAGAAGAAAAGAAGGGCATCGCCGACGATATCCGCGACGTCTATGCCGAAGCCAAGGCGGTCGGTTACGACCCCAAGATCATGCGCCAGATCGTGCGCCTGCGGAAAATGAAGCCCGACGATCGCAGCGAGCAGGACATGCTGCTGGAGACTTACAAGAACGCGCTCGGGATGGGGTAATCACGCGGGTGCCTGCCACCGGCGATTGAAATATCCTCGCGCTGTGTTATCTGGATAAGACAGCGCGAGGAGAGCCCCAATGCCCGGTCCATGGAAAGACGCACGCGGAATCACCGTAACCACCACCCCGACGATCGAAGGCCGCCCGATTCAGGAATATTGCGGCATCGTCACCGGCGAGGTGATTGTTGGCGCGAACCTGTTCCGCGACCTGTTCGCCAATATCCGCGACATCGTCGGCGGGCGTTCGGGCAGCTACGAACGCATCCTTGCCGATGCACGCAAGCAGGCAATCGAGGAATTGCAGGCCGAGGCGGCGGCGCTTGGCGGCAATGCGGTGGTCGGGATCGACCTTGATTACGAGGTGATCGGCGCCAATGGTTCGATGCTGATGGTCAGCGCCAGCGGCACGGCGGTGAAGGTCTGAACCCTCACCACCAGCCGTAATCCACCGCCAGAAACACCGCGTTATAGGCCGCATGGTGCGCCATCGCCGCGCCGAGACCGAGCCGCGTTCGGGTATAGGCGAGCAGCAATCCGCCGATGGTCTGGGGCAACACCACCAGCAGGCCCAATGGACTGCTGATCGCTTCGTAATTGCCAAGGTGTGCGAGGCCGAACAGAAGTGTGCTTCCCCACACGAACCAGCGGAAATGGCGGGTGAACCATGCAGGCACGGCGGTGTCGCGGGCCCGTGTCAGGCTCCACTGCACCAGCCCCGCCAGCACCACGGCCACACCGGCCAGTGCCAGCGGCATCGCCATGTCCGCAGACACAAACAGGCTCGCGCCGAAAATCGCCAGAGCGGCGAAACCGTAAACCGCAAAGCGCAGCGCGGCCACGCGCCCGGTCAACCAACCGCGATAGACCAGTTCCTCCAGCACCGGCGCGAGCACGAGGAAACCGAACAGATCCTCGACCAGCGTGGTGTCTTGCTCGACCGGGTCAGGCAGAAAATCCAGCCTTGCATCAAGCAGCGCGGTCACTGCTGCAACCAGCACATCAAGCGCCAGATCGAAGGCAAACACGACAAGCAGCGCCGCAACCAGCGCCCGCCCCCAGGACACGGGCGGCCCGTGCGGGGTCGGACGCAGCATGAAGCGCGCTGCGTCTGCCACCCGTTCACACAGGCTCATCGCGCGGGGCACGAGCGGCCTTGCGTCTGCGTCCGCCATCGGGGTAAGGCCCGCGCTCATATCTCCAACATTCCGGTGAAGTTCGTCCAATGGCAGGCCATTCCAAGTTCAAGAACATCATGCACCGCAAGGGTGCGCAGGACAAGAAACGCTCGGCGATGTTCTCCAAGCTCAGCCGCGAGATCACCGTGGCAGCCAAGATGGGCATGCCCGATCCCGACATGAACCCGCGCCTGCGCCTCGCGGTCAACGCGGCCAAGGCGCAGTCCATGCCCAAGGACAATATCCAGCGCGCGATCGACAAGGCGGCCCAGGCGGGCGGCGAGGATTACGCCGAAATCCGTTATGAGGGCTATGGCCCCGGCGGGGTCGCGCTGATCGTCGAGGCGTTGACCGACAACCGCAATCGCACCGCCACCAATGTCCGCACCGCGTTCAGCAAGAACGGCGGGAATCTCGGCTCGGAAGGCTCGGTCAGCCACGGGTTCGAACGGCGCGGGCTGATCGAATATCCTGCCAGCGCGGGTGACGAGGAAACCTTGCTCGAAGCCGCGATCGAGGCGGGCGCGGATGATGTGGAATCGTCGGAAGATGGCCACACCATCTGGACCGCCGCCGATGCGCTGCACGGTGTCGCGGGTGCGCTGGAACAGGCGCTGGGCGCGGCGGATAATGTCAAACTGGCATGGAAGCCGGTGCTGACCGTCGATGTCGACGAAGCGACCGCGGGCACGCTGATGAAGCTGATCGACACGCTTGATGATGATGACGATGTGCAGACCGTGTGGGGCAATTACGACATCTCCGACGCGGTGATGGCCAAGCTCGAGGGGTGAGGCAGCGCGAGTGGCTGCTGGCAATCGCGCTCGGAGCCGCATTCCTGCTCGCCTTGCTGTGGCGCGTGGGCCTGAGGATCGGGCTGTGATCGCGGTGGGGACGGCATGATCATCCTTGGCCTGGACCCCTCGCTTTCCTCGACCGGATGGGGCGTGATTCGCTGCGAGGGTGCGCGGATCAGCCACATCGCCAACGGACAGATCAAGACCGTCGCCGCAGCGCCGATGAGCGCGCGACTCGCAGCCTTGCAGGCGGGGCTGGCGGAGGTGATCGCCGCCCACCTGCCTGACCGCTCTGCGGCCGAGGAAATCTTCGTCAACAAGAACCCGCAATCGACCCTGAAACTGGCGCAGGCGCGCGGCGCGGTGCTGGCGGCGTGCGGGACGGCGGGGCTCACCGTCAACGAACACGCCGCGCGGCTGGTCAAGAAAGCCATCACCGGCACTGGCGCTGCCGAAAAGGCGCAGGTCGCCGCGATGCTCAAGGTGCTGCTGCCGGGGGTCGCCATTGCCGGAAGCGATGCCGCCGATGCGCTGGCGGTGGCGATTGCCGATGCGCATCTTTTCCGTCTTGCCTGACCTGCCCACGGCAAGCCCGCGGAGGGCGGCTGGCAGCGTCGCCTAACGCACCAGCAACAGCGGCGCCTTGATGCTGCGGATCATCGCAGTGGTGGTGCTGCCGATGATCATGCGGCGCAGCGGCGAATGGCCATAGGCACCCATCAGCAGCAAGGGATCGGTTGCAGCGCCCATCACTCGGGGCAGCACGTCTTCGGCCTTGCCCGGGTCCATCACACTGGTGACCGGATGATCGGCGGCAAACACGGCTTCGGCTTCGGCCAGTTGCGCGGCCTTTGCCCCGCCGTGCGCCTCGGCCATCACGATGGTGACGGGCAGCCCATCGAATAGCGACGAGTTGGCGAGCCGGTCAAGCGCGCGCTTTGCTGCCGGGCTGGCATCATAGGCGAACACCACATGGGCGGGCGGGGCAAAGCGGCGAGAGGCGATCAGCACCGGCTTTTCACTGGCGCGGATCACCCGTTCGATGATCGAACCGATCTGGTCGGGCATGAATTCGTGATCGGTTCCGCGCTTGCCCAGCACCACCAGCCGCGCGTGTTCCTCGCGTTCAAGGATGGTCTCGACCGGCCCGCCATGGCGATGCAGCGTGGTGACATCGGCCACCCCCGCTTCGCGCAGGATCTGCTCGCCCGCGGCCAGCAGCACGCGCCCCTTTTCGATCTCGGTGCGGCTGCTTTCCTCTGACAGGCGCACGAGTTCTTCCATCAATTCGCTTTTGACCCCGAGCCCGATCGCCCCTGACAGGTCGCGCCGGGTCGTGATCGGATCGGGTCGCTGGACGATGTGGAGCAGCTCCACCGGCAGCCCAAGCCGCCGAGCCGCCCAGCCTGCATAACCGCATACGCTCGGCGCATAGGCAGAGGCATCAATTGCCGCGAGAATGTTGTCCATGGCCAGTTCTCCCATCAATGCGCCCCCGTCTGCGTCTCGGCGCCGGGCTTGTCATGCGTGGCATAGCGTTCGATCATTGTCGCGCTTTCCGGGTTGAGCCCGACCACCTCGACCGCAGTGCCCTCGCGCCGGAATTTCAGGATCGCCTTGTCGAGGGTGCCGACCGCCGAAATGTCCCAGAAATGGGCGTCGGACACGTCGATCACCACCCGGTCGATCACCTCGCGGTAATCGAAGGCGCCCACGAAATTGTCGGCCGAGGCGAAAAACACTTGCCCACCGATCCGGTATGTCCGGCTGCGGCCATCGGCAGAGGCTTCGCTCGAAACGGTGAACATCCGCTTGACCTTGCTGGCGAAGAACAGGCCCGACAGGATCACGCCTGCCGCCACGCCCCGGGCAAGATCATGGGTCCACACCACGATCACGACCGTCACGATCATCACCACCGATGATTGCCACGGGTGATGGCGAATGTCGCGGATCGAGGTCCACGAAAAAGTGCCGATCGATACCATGATCATCACCGCCACCAGCGCCGCCATCGGAATGATCGCGACCAGCGGCCCCAGCACCAGCAGCAGGAACAGCAGGAACACGCCTGCGGTGAAGGTCGAAAGCCGCGTCTCGCCGCCCGATTTCACGTTGATCACCGATTGCCCGATCATCGCGCAGCCGCCCATCCCGCCAAAGAACCCGGTGACGAAGTTGGCGATCCCCTGCCCTTTCATCTCGCGCTGCTTGTTCGATGGCGTATCGGTGAGATCATCGACGATCTGCGCCGTCAGCATCGATTCCAGCAGGCCGACCGCCGCCATTGTCGCCGAAAACGGCAGGATGATCTGCAAAGTCTCAAGCGTGAAAGGCACGTTGGGAATCAGGAAGCTGGGCAGCGAATTCGGCAATTCGCCCATGTCGCCCACGGTGCGCACGTCCATCCCGGCATAAAACGCCAACGCGGTCAGCAGCGTGATAGCGACCAGCGGCGACGGCACGGCGCGGGTCAGCAGCGGGAAGGTGTAGATGATCGTCAGCCCGCCTGCGACCAGCGCGTAGGTCAGCATCGGCACGCCGATCAGTTCGGGCAACTGCGCGATGAAGATCAGGATCGCCAGCGCATTGACGAAGCCGGTGATCACCGAACGCGAGACATATTGCATCAGCAGGTTAAGCCGCAGGAACCCGGCAACGGCCTGGATCACCCCCATCAGGATGGTCGCGGCGAACAAATATTCGACCCCGTGGTCGCGCACCAGCGGCCCCACCAGCACGGCGATGGCGGCGGTCGCGGCCGAAATCATGCCGGGCCGACCGCCAACCAGCGAAATGATCACTGCAATCGAGAACGAGGCATACAGCCCCACCCGCGGATCAACTCCGGCGATGATCGAAAAGCCGATCGCTTCGGGAATCAGCGCCAGCGCCACGACGATCCCGGCGAGAATATCGCGCCGGGGACTGGACAGCCACTCGCGCCGCAGCGCGGTTAGATCGAACATGAAAATACCTGACACGCTTCGTGAAACCGGCGCGGCCACCACGGCGCCGAACAAGCGCTGAGACCAACACGAAATATCTGGGAGCCGGTTGCGAAAGGTTGTCCCGGGGATAGGCGCCGGGCCGAGCCACCCGGCAAGGCCGGGTCCGGTGGATGAGCTCAGCGCTTAACGGACAAGAAGCGGTGCTGCAAGTGCGAAGACTGCGCAGCACAGCAATCGTGCTGGCGCGCTGGATATCCACATCGTCGAGCTCCGAAACCCGCAACACGATATCCCTGAAATATCTTCGTCCGTCAGCTTATTTGCGATTGCTTCGCAATATTATGGCCATTAGTGGGGTTGCGATTGATTCGCAAAAAGGTGTTCCGATGTCCGACCGTTTCATGATGCTCAGGCTTTCGCTCATGTGCACTGCGCTGCTCCCCGCACCGCTGCTTGCCCAGACCGGCGCATCGGACCGCGATGATCAGGAAGAGCCGCAGGCCCTGCAAGAAAACGCCGATCGCATCATCGTGACTGGCCGCGCCCAGAAGCTGTATCGTGCGGAAAAGACCTATGCCAGCAAGCTGCCGACCGAGCCGTTGCTGTCCAGCCAGAACATCACCGTCATCACCAGCGAACTGATCCAGGATCAGGGCGCGCGGGACGCGCAGGACATTTATCGCAACATCTCGGGCGTCAGCTTCTTCAGCTATGCCGGGGTCACCGCGCGCGGGTTCCGGCAGGAGGAAATCTTCTTCGATGGCCTGCGCGGCGATCCCTATGCGGGTTTTTCCGTGCCGCAGCTGTTCAACCTTGAACGGGTCGAATTCCTGAAAGGCCCGGCAGGGATGCTCTATGGCCCCGGCGCGCCGGGCGGGCTGTTCAACTACGTCACCAAGAAACCGCAGAACGGCCCCCTAACCGCCGATGTGCGCGGGATCATCGGCAATGCCGACCGCTTCGGTGGTTCGGTCGAGGTCAATTCTTCGCTGGGTGGTGACTTCGCGGCGCGTGGCGGCTTGTTCTACGAGGATCGCGGGCTGTTCCGCACCAACGCCTCATCGCGCACCTTCATCGCCGATGGCGGCGTATCATGGGACCCGGGCCCGGTGCGGGTGATCCTGCAGGCGACCCGATATGATCAGGAACTCGACGCCAACCGGTTGCGCGGGGTGCCGACCGACAATGATGGCAATTTTCTCGCCAGCCGACGTTGGAACCACAACGAACCGGGCGACTTCCTCAACCTTCAGTCCGATGTGCTGCAAGCCCGGATCGAGGCCGAGCCGCTGACTGGCGTCACCTTTGATGCCACCTTGCGTTACAACAACGCGGTCGAGGAACAACAATATCACGAACCGCGCGGGCTGTTCGATTCCGATGGCGACGGCGTGCGCGATGCTTCGGTCCGCGAATTCCGCGATCAACGTCGTGAACAGGAAAACTGGTCATTCGGCACCAATCTTGTGTGGGCAACCACGATTGGCGAACTCGGCAACCGGCTCCTCGTTGGCGGCGACTATTTTGACGGTTCGCTCGATTTTGACAGCCGCCTCGTGCGCGGCCGAGCCACGTCCACGCCGGGCCTGCCCAATCCGCTCAGCCTGCTCAACCCGGTCTATGGCGTGTCCGACCCGGCCACCTACAACCTGCCAGCCTTCCAGAATCGCCTGACCGAAGGCTATCGCTGGGGTGTCTACCTGCTCGACGAACTGACGATCGGGCGACTGATCCTGACAGGAGGATTGCGCTTCGATCGCTTCAGCGACACCATCACCGGGGGTGCGTTCGGGATTGTTCAGGCGGACAGTTTTTCCGATGAGGACATGACCTGGCGGGCTGGCGCGGTGTACCGGGTGACCGACGCAATTTCGTTGTTCGGCCAGTATTCGACCAGCTTCGAGCCGCAGGCGATCGGATCCCAGGACCCGCGCGCGGGCGGGCCCTTCAGCCCGACCACCGGCGACATGTTCGAAGGCGGGATCAAGACCGCGCTGATGGGCGGACGGATCCAGTCCTCGCTGACCGCCTATCAGATCCGCCGCCGCAACATCCTGCAGATCGATCCGCGCGGCGATGTCGGCAATGACGGGGTCGATGATTTCGTCGCTTTTGGCGAGGTTACCTCAAGGGGCATCGAGTTTGACATCGCTGCCGACATCACGCCCGACTGGGTGCTGACGCTGGCCTATGCCTACAACGACACCACCGTCACCGGTGACAATGGCGGAGGCGGAATCGGCAACCGGGTGGGCGATCGTTTCGCCAATGCGCCTGAACATCAGCTCGGCTTCTGGACGCGCTATCAGCTGCCCGAAACCGGTCTGGCCGTGGCCTTCGGCGGCGATTACGTATCCGAACAGGTCAGCCTTTCCGGCCAGCGGGTGCAGCCCTTCATGATCTTCGATGCCTCGCTGATCTACGAAGTCGGGCCGATCCGCGCGATGCTGCGCGCCGATAACCTGTTCGACAAGACCTATGCCGTATCCGGTTTCATCGACCGCACCGGGCATTTCCCGGGCGAGCCGCGCTCGGTGTTCATCGAGGTCGGCTACGCTTTCTGATGCAATTGAGGGCCTTCTGATGCAACTGGTGCGCGATCTTGACGCGGCAACGGGCGTGCAGCCCGTGAAGAAGCGCAAGACCTCGCGCCTGTGGTGGACCGTGCATCAATGGGTGGGGCTGAAGCTCAGCCTGTTCATGGCCTTCATCATGTTCACCGGCACGCTGGCGGTGGTCAGTCACGAGATCGACTGGGTGCTGCAACCCAGCCTGAGGGTGGCACCCGCCAGTGCCGAAGGGCCGGTCGATTGGGCCGGGATCGCCAGCAATGCCGCGCGCCATCCGGGGGTGGCGCAGGTATGGTCGATGGAAGCGCCCGTCGCCTCCGCCTTCGCGGTCAAGGTGACGGTGGAGGACAAAGCAGGCGATCTGTTCTACCTCCACGCCCATCCCGCCACAGCCGCGATACAGGGCGAAGGGCCTTGGGCAGGCGCGCAGCGGGTGCTGCGCAACATGCATCGCCACCTCAACCTGCCGACCAGGATCGGCGTGCCGATCGTCGCCTTCCTCGGCTTTCTGCTGCTGGTCACCCTCGTCACCTCGCTGGTGGTCTATAAGAAATGGTGGCGCGGCTTCACCAAACCGCTGCGCAGCCGCGATGCGCGGACATGGTGGGGCGATCTCCACCGCCTGTCGGGTGTATGGTCGCTTTGGTTCGTGGCGCTGATGGCTCTCACCGGAATTTGGTATTTCGCCGAAAGTGTCGGACTGAACGCCCCGCCGCCGCCGAGGGTCAAGATCGCGGGACAGGCCACGCCGATGGCCGAAGGGCTGAAACCCGCTTTCGCCGCCGCGCTCAATGGCTATCCAGGGCTGGAAGTGCGCCGGGTGCTGCTGCCGGGCGAGGAAAGCCCCGTGCTGCAACTGCATGGCGACCACAAGGCAGTGCTCGTGCGTTCGCGCGCCAACACGGTCTGGGTCGATCCGGTGAGCGCCAAGGTGCTGCTGACCACCGACGGGCGCGACATGAACCTGCACCAGCGCATCGCCGAAATGGCCGATCCGCTGCATTTCGGCGACTTCGGCGGGTACTGGACCAAGATTCCGTGGTTCGCGTTCGGCCTGCTGCTGACCAGCCTTTCGCTGTCAGGTGCCGCCATCTATTCGCTGCGCATCGCCCGCGAGCGCGGCGACAAGGCCCGGTTGGCGCACGCCTTTGCCGGGATGTGGCGGGGCCTGCCGCGCTGGCGCTGGGTGTCGGCGGCGCTGATCGCGACCGGGCTTGCCTTGCTGCCTGCGCTGATCTGGCAACTGGGTTGAAGCCCGCTTCCAACCGCAGCGCAAGGGGCCACCAAGACCCCCGCAAGCCTAACCGAACAACCGCCCCGCCACGGCATCCAGCCTGGCCATCACGGCCGGATCATGTTCGTCCGGCGCGGTTATCACCGCATCGTCGAGCGCGGTATCAATGGGTGACGCCTCGCGCTGCTTGGGCAAGGCGGCGATAAAGTTCCTGACCATTGCCCGCGCCAGCGCGCCATTGGCCTGCATCTGTCCGATCACCTGCGCGACATCAACCGCTTCGCCTTCACGCCAGCAGTCGTAATCGGTGACCATGCCGACAAGGGCATAGGGCAGCTCCGCCTCGCGCGCGAGCTTGGCTTCGGGCATCGCGGTCATGCCGATCACATCCGCGCCCCACTGGCGGTACATCCGGCTTTCGGCGCGGGTGGAGAATTGCGGGCCTTCCATCGCGAGATAGGTCGCGCCCACGGCGACCTTGCCCTTGGCCTTGGCCACCGCCTTGGCCGCCATCTCCGACAGGCGCGGGCAGACCGGATCGGCCATTGAGACATGGGTCACAAAGCCGCTGGTGAAGAAGGTGCTTGGTCTTGCCACGGTGCGGTCGATAAATTGTTCGACCACGGCAAAGCGCCCCGGCTCCAGCTCCTCGCGCAAGGAACCGACGGCCGAGATCGCAAGGATATCGGTGCAGCCCGCGCGCTTCAATGCATCAATATTGGCGCGCGAATTCAATTCGGTCGGGCTGACAGGGTGCCCGCGCCCGTGGCGGGGAAGAAAGCGCACCTTCACGCCTTGCAGCGTCCCGCACAGGATTTCGTCCGAGGGATCGCCCCACGGCGTATCAATCGCGATCCACTGGGCCTCCTCGATGCCGTCGATCGCATAAAGGCCCGATCCGCCGATGATCCCGATGCACCATTCGCTGGCCATGCTTGCCGCTCTGTCCTTTGTTCGCCGTGTGGGGATCCGGATTAGGTCAGGTCGAACCGGGTGGGCAAGGCCTTGCGGACCATCTTTTCCGCCGCTGCGTAAGGTTGGGCGATGGAAGCCCGCGCCTGCATCGCGGCGAAGTGGGCGGCAAGCGCGGGCCAGCGGTCAAGCGGCGTTTCGGCCACCAGCGACACCTGCATCAGCACGCATGCGACCGAAATATCCGCAATCGACAAGGCCTCGCCGGCAAAAAATCCGCTTCCGCCGAGCCTGCCCTCAAGCACGTCGAACACAGCCGGCATCTGGTTGGCCCAGGCATCGCGGGCCTTGGCAAGATCGGGCTCGTCGCCCTTGGAAATGGCGAAGAAGATCGGGCGAAAGATGCCCAGCCCCCCAGCCATAGCCAATGCAGTATCGGCATATTCCTCGATGAACAGCGCCTCGCCCAGCGCCATCGGGTCTTCGGGATAAAGCGCAGGGGCAGGATGCTTGCGTTCGATCATCGCGCAGATCGCGGAGGAATCGGCGATCGTGCCGGCCACGCCTTCTTCGGCCACCGACCGATCGCGCAGCACCGGAATCCGCTTCATCGGCGAGATATCGCGGAACCACTGGGGCGGATCGAACACGTTCACCGCCTCGATCTCGTAGGGAACCTGCTTTTCGATGCAGAGCCCCGCCACCTTGCGCACGAAGGGCGAAACCGGGCTGCCATAGATGACCAGATCGGGGCGGGAATCACTCATGCACATTCTCCGTGAAGGCAGGTTTGGCCGCCTCCATAGGCGCACCGGGCAATAGCGCAATCGCCAGTAGCCGCGCATCACCCCAAGGCCTACACGATCCGGCACAGCAGCGATTGCGTTTTCGGATGCGACGCGCCAGTTTGTGAGGGAGAGAGACAACTCCCCCGCTTCGTTAGAGAGGAATAATCATGGCCACCCAATACAAGAACCTCATCAATGGCGAGATGATCGCCGCCGACCGCTGGCTCGACGTGGTCAACCCGGCGAACGAACAGGTGATTGGCCAGGTGCCCGCCTGCGGCAAAGACGAACTCGACAAGGCGGTCGCCGCCGCGCGCGGAGCGTTCAAGACGTGGAAGAACACCCCGATCGAGGAACGCCGCGCTGCGATCATGGCGATTTCGGCCGCGATCAAGGAAAACGCCGAGGAACTCTACCGCTTGCTCACCGCCGAACAGGGCAAGCCGCACGACCAGGCCAAGGGCGAAATCTACGGCGCTGCGGGCATGAGCGCGGCGCAATCGACCCTCAGCCTCGAGGATGAAATCAACGAGGACAGCGATACGCGCCTTTCACGCACCCGCCGCGTGCCGGTGGGCGTGGTCGGCGGGATCGTGCCGTGGAACTTCCCGGTGATGATGGCGATCCAGAAGATCGTACCCGCCATGCTGTCGGGCTGCACCATCGTTTTGAAGCCCTCGCCCTTCACCCCGCTCACCACCCTCAAGATCGCCGAGCTGATTGCGGACAAGGTGCCCGCCGGTGTGGTCAACATCATCACGGGTGAGGACGATCTTGGCCCGATGATCACTTCGCACCCCGATATCGACAAGATCACCTTCACCGGATCGACCGCCACCGGCAAAAAGATCATGGAAGGCGCCAGCGCCGATCTCAAGCGCATCACGCTGGAACTCGGTGGCAACGACGCCTCGATCGTGCTGCCCGATGCCGATCCCAAGAAGGTCGCCGAACAGCTGTTCTGGTCCAGCTTTTCTAACGCCGGGCAGATCTGCATCGCGGCCAAGCGCGTCTATATCCACGAGGATATCTATGATGAGCTGTCGGCGGCGATCGTCGAATATGCAAAGAATGTGAAAGTCGGCGACGGCAGCCAGCAGGGCACGGGCGTCGGTCCGATCCAGAACAAGAAGCAGTACGAACGCGTGCTCGACCTGATCGAGGATGCCAAGGACAAGGGCTACAAGTTCCTGCTGGGCGGCAATACCGATCCCACCGGCACCGGCTATTTCGTGCCGCTGACCATCCTCGACAACCCGCCCGAAGATGCGCGGATCGTGGCCGAGGAACAGTTTGGCCCGGTCATGCCGCTGATGAAGTTCTCTTCCGAAGAAGAAGTCATCGCGCGCGCCAACAACTCCGAATATGGCCTTGCGGGCGCGGTGTGGACCGCCAACCCGGACAAGGGTGTGGAGATCGCCGAACAGCTGGAAACCGGCACGGTGTGGGTGAATGAATTCCTGCACCTTTCGCCCTTCGCCCCGTTCGGCGGGCACAAGCAATCGGGCTTCGGCGCCGAATACGGCAAGGAAGGCCTGAAGGAGTTCACCTATCCGCAGGTGATCACCGTCAAGAAGGACAACGTGCCTGCGTAAACCGTGCGGCTCTCCGCTGACGAACTGAACGCCGGGCTAGCGCGGGTGTGTTCCCGCGCTGGCCTTGGCGTGTTGTCGGGAGAGCTTCAGCGGCTCACCGGCGGGGCGGTGATGGAAAGCTGGCGCTTTGCGGCTGGGACAAGCGCCTACGTCCTGCGCCGCGCGCCGAGTATCGAATTCATGCAAGGGCGGCCCTATGGGCACTCCACCGAAGCCGCGCTGATCGAGGCAGCCCGCGCCAAGGGCGTGACTGCGCCGGAAGTGGTGGCGGTGCTGGACGGGCCCGACGGGCTTGGCAGCGGCTTCGTGATGCGCGCTTTGCCGGGGACGGCTGATCCCAAGGTTATTCTGGCTTGCGACGATCCGGCGGGGCTGCTCGCTGAGGCGGCGCGGGATCTGGCGCGGATTCATCGCTTGCGGCAGTCAGATGTGCCGGAGGGCGTGCCGGTGATGGATTACGCGTGCGCGATTGCCGACCTCAAGGCGCAGTTCATGGAGGCGGGCGGGGATCGCCCGATCATCGCGCTGGGGCTGAAGTGGCTGGAGGATAACTGCCCCGACGCGGTCGAGCCTGTCCTCAACCACGGCGATTACCGGATGGGAAACCTGCTGGTGGAGGGTTCGACCCTGACGGGCGTGCTCGACTGGGAACTCGCGCACTTTGGCGACCCCCACGAAGACTTGGCCTTCGGCTGCATGGCAGTGTGGCGCTTTGCCCGGTATGATCGCCCCGCGCTGGGGCTGGGGTCACTGGAGGATTACTTCGCCGCCTACGAGGCCGAAGCGGGGGTGACAGTCGATCCCGCGCGGTTCCGCTTCTGGACGATCTACCGCACCGTGTGGTGGGCATTGGGCTGCCTCAAGATGGCGGCGCAATGGCGCTCGGGCGCGGACCGGATGCTGGAGCGCGTGGTGATCTCGCGCCGGACCAGCGAGCAGGAACTGGACCTGCTGCTGCTGCTGGAGGAGGATGCTCCGGAGGTGGAGCGGGCGCGGCTGGTCCCTGCATTCCATTCCGGCGCGGAAACCGAATTCGGCGAAGCAAGCGATCAGGAGACCCTGACGGCGATTTCCGAATGGATCGCCTCGATAAAGGACCAGCTTTCACCGCACGACAGGTTTCAGGCAGCCGTTGCACGAAACGCGCTTGGCATTGTTCGGCGGGAGGTAATGCACGGAGCCTCCGAGCTGTTCTTCCACGACCAGCGACCATCGCAAATTTTGACAGGTGATCTCTGGCTCGATGCGCCCGAGTTTCTAGCGACACTGAGAATGCGTGCGCTAACCAAAGTCGAGATCGATTCACCCAAATACCCCGCGCTTGGCCATGCGCGCAAAAAATGGACCGGAGAGCAATAAATGGACTTCGCCATCCCCGCCGACCTTCAGGCCTATCTCGATGAACTCGATGCCTTCATCGCCGCCGAGATCAAGCCGCTCGAGAGCCAAGACGACAATATCCGCTTCTTCGACCACCGCCGCGAATATGCGCGCACAGATTTCGAGGCGGGCGGGCTGCCCCGGCACGAGTGGGAGGAACTGCTCAAGGAAGCCACCCGCCGCGCCGACAAGGCCGGGCATTGGCGCTTCTCCGCGCCCAAACGCTATGGCGGCAAGGACGGCAGCAACCTGTGGATGGCGGTGATCCGCGAGCATTTTGCGCGGGCTGGCCTCGGCCTGCACAATGATTTGCAGAACGAACACAGCATCGTTGGCAACTTCCCCTTCGTCGCCATGTTCGACCAGTGGGGGACCGAGGAGCAGAAGGCCGAATTCATCACCGGCGGATTTGAACGCACCCGCCGCGTTGCCTTTGGCCTGACCGAACCCGACCACGGCTCGGATGCCACCCACATGGAAACCGTCGCAGTCCGGGAAACCCGCGACGGGGTCGATGGCTGGCGGATCGATGGCGAGAAGATGTGGATCACCGGCATGCACGTTGCCACCCACTGCGCGATTTTCGCGCGCACTTCGGGCAAGGCGGGGGATGCCAGCGGGATCACCTGCTTCCTTGTCCCCAACCCCACCGAAGGCCTCAAGATCGAGGAGTGGATGTGGACCTTCAACATGCCCACCGACCACCCGCGCCTCAGCGTCACCAATGTCTGGGTGCCCGATAGCGCAATCCTCGGCGTGGAAGGCCGCGGCCTCGCGCTGGCGCAGAGCTTCGTCCACCAGAACCGCATCCGGCAGGCGGCGTCATCCTGCGGCGCGGCGCTTTATTGCATTGATGAAAGCGTGAAATACGCGCGGGAGAGGAAGCCCTTCGGCGAGGAGTTGGCGCGCAATCAGGCGATCCAGTTCCCCTTGGTGGAGCTGGCGACGCAGGCGGAAATGCTGCGGCTGCTGATCTTCAAGACGGCGTGGGAGATGGACAATATGCCCCACGAACAGATCGAGCGCACCATCTCCGACAAGGTCTCTATGTGCAATTACTGGGCGAACCGGCTGGTGTGCGAGGCGGCAGACCGCGCGATGCAGGTCCACGGCGGCATCGGCTATTCGCGCCACAAGCCGTTCGAACACATCTACCGCCATCACCGCCGTTACCGGATCACCGAAGGCAGTGAGGAAATCCAGATGCGCAAGGTTGGGGCATACCTGTTCGGCTATCTCGGGCCGAAGCGCGGGACGTTTTCCTGAGGTTCGTCGCCCCGGCGCAGGCCGGGGCCGGGGTGACGGTTATCGCCGCCGCCACCAGCCGGCCAGCAGGCTGCCGATCACCACGTGCCACACGGCTGAAATGGCTGCCGGGACGGGCGCAAGCACAGCCTGCTGCAAGTTTGCGAATTGCGCGGCGAAAGCAGGGGTTTTGGCAAGGCCTGAACCGAGGCCGGAATTCTGCATTCCGACCTCGATCGAGACAGTGCGCGCCTCGACCTCCCCAAGCCCCAGCAGTCGCGCCAGCACATATCCCAGCGCAAAGCCTGTCGCATGCAGCAGAAAGGTCGCCAGCAAGAGCACGCCGGCGTGCTGCGCGATCTGCGCCTTGGCTCCGCCGACAATCCCGCCCACGATCAGGATCACCAGCACGATCGCCACCAGCGGCAGAACAGCGCTCACCGCCCCTGCCGCACGCGGGAACAGGCGGTTCAGCAGCGTGCCTGCAACCACCGGCACCAGCACGATGGCGATCATGTTGGTGAGCAGGTTCCAGCGGTCAATCTCCACATAAGCCCCCGCCAGCCAGCCGGTCAGCAGCGGGGTCAGCACCACAGCGGCAAGGGTCGAGGCCATGGTCATCGCCACCGACAGGGCAACATTGCCGCGCGCCAGAAAAGCCACCACGTTGGACGCCGTCCCGCCCGGACAGCAGGCGACAAGGATCAGCCCCACCGCTAGACCCGGCTCCAGCGCCAGCACGCGGGCAATCGCGAACCCCGCCAGGGGCATCACCGCAAATTGCAGCGCCACACCTGCGATCAGCGCGCGCGGCAGGGCGGCCAGCTTGCGGTAATCATCAAAGGTCAGCGTCAGGCCCATCGCCAGCATGATCGTGCCGAGCGCGAGGCTCAGCAGCGGCTGGCCCGCGACTGCGATGCTGCCATCGGTCATCCACGTGAACAGTGTCGGGAAAAACCACGCGAGGCCCACGCCCAGCACCGTCAGCACGGCAAAATTGTTGGTGATGATGCGCAGCATTGTGTGCCTTCCCCTCAGGCGCAGCCTCTAATCGACCAACGGCGTTCCGCCCCCTAGCAATATCGTTGCGCGGCGCTAGTCTCCCGCGCCAACACAGGAGACATTTTCATGCGTCATATCGCCGCCGCCCTGCTCGCCGGGGCCGTCTGCATTACCCCAAACCTTTCAGCGCCGCTCGCCGCCCAGTCGAAGGGCAAGTCCGCCAAGGCTGACGCAAGCTGGAGCGTCGAGGCGCCCAAGGGTGCAAAGATCAAGCAGGTCCCGATCCGCACCGACGAAGGCACGTGGATGGATGTCGACGTGTCGCCCGATGGTCAGACGCTCGCCTTCACGCTGCTCGGCGATATCTACACGATGCCGATTTCTGGGCCGATCACCGGCGGCACGCCCAAGCGCATCACCGAGGGCCTTGCGTGGGATGTCCACCCGCGTTTCTCGCCCGATGGCACGCGCATCGCCTTCACCTCCGATCGCGGCGGCGGGGACAATATCTGGGTCATGAACGCCGATGGCAGCGACCCGCGGCAGGTGACCAAGGAGGATTTCCGCCTGCTCAATCAGCCCGCCTGGTCGCCCGACGGGCGGTTCATTGCCGCCAAGAAGCATTTCACCACCGGGCGCTCGCTCGGCACCGGCGAGATCTGGCTCTACCACGTGTCGGGCGGCGGCGGGGTGCAGGTGGTCGAGCGCGCCAATGAAGCCTTGCAGAAGGAACTGGGCGAGCCGGTGTTCGCCCCTGATGGAACTGCGATCTATTACACCCGCAACACCACCGGCGGGAACATCTTCGAATATGCGCAGGATTCTAACGCGGGCATCTTCGCGATCGAACGCCATGATCTTGCCACCGGTGAAGTGACAACCGCTGTCGATGGCTATGGCGGCGCGGTGCGGCCCGCGCCCTCGCCCGATGGCAAGGAAATCGCCTTCGTCCGCCGCGACAAGGATCAGAGCCAGCTGTGGGTCAAGGATCTGGCCAGCGGGGGCGAGCGGATGATCTATGGCAAGCTCGATCTCGATGTGCAGGAAACATGGGCGGTGACCGGGGTCTATCCCAACATAGACTGGCTGCCCGACAGCAGCGGGATTGTCTTCTGGGCGGGCGGCAAATTGAACCGCGTGAACCGCGACGGATCGGGGCACGCGGTGATCCCCTTCACCATCTCCGACACGCGCGGGATCGCCGATGCGCCGCATCCGGTGATCGATGTGTCGCCAGACAGCTTCACCACCGCCATGCCGCGCTTTGCCACGCTGTCGCCCGACGGGGCGCGGGTGGTGTTCGAAAGCCTCGGGCGGCTCCATTCCAAGTCAGTGCGCAGCAAGGATGCACCCGCCCCGCTGACCGGCGACAGCGCCGACGCAGTGGAAGCCTTCCCCGCTTTCAGCCGCGACGGCAGCAGCCTTGCCTATGTGCGCTGGAACGATGCGACGCTGGGCGAAATCGTGATCGCTGATGCCACCGGGCAGAACCGCCGCGTGCTAACCGGGCCGGGCCATTTCGGCAACATCGCCTTTTCGCCCGATGGCGGCATGATCGCCTTTGAAAAGCGTGAGGGCGGATACCTCACCGCACCCGATTATTCGCAGAACCCCGGCGTCTATGTGATGCCGGTCAGCGGCGGGGAGCCACGCCTTGTCAGCCGCGATGGCGGCAATCCGCAATGGGGCGCTGCCTCCGACCGCCTGTTAATGCTGGCAGGCGAAGGCGGCAAGCTGGCGCTGATCTCCACCGACCTCAATGGCGAAGCGCGGCGGGTGCATGCCAAGGGCGAACTCGCCAATGATTTCCGCATCGCGCCGGATGGCCGCACCATCGCCTTTCGCCAGAATTACGAGGTGTTCGCCATGCCGCTGGTGCCCGGCGGCAAGCCGGTGGATGTCAGCGAAAAGGGCGGGCCGCTGCCTGTCACCAAGGTCAGCACCGGAGGCGCGGACTACCTCGGCTGGGCGCGCGGGGGTGAGACGCTGTTCTGGTCGATCGGCCCGAGCCTGCAGAGCGCCAATGTCAACGATTTCTTCCCTACCGCGCCCAAGGCAGATGGCGACAAGGCCGCAACCTACACCCCGCCCACTGCCGGAGTGCCGCTTGGCATGACAGTCATGGCGGCCAAGCCCTCCGGCACCACTGTCATCACCGGGGCGCGCATCCTGACCATGAAGGCAGGCCTTGCGCGCGAGGATGCAGGCGCGATCGAAAACGGCGTGATCGTGATCGAAGGCGATCGGATCAAGGCTATCGGCGCAGCGGGCAGCGTCGCCGTGCCTGCGGGCGCGCGCCTGATCGATGCCAGCGGCAAGACCATCATGCCCGGTATCGTCGATGCCCATGCCCACGGGCCTTACGGGGTCGGCGACCTCATCCCGCAGCAGAACTGGACGCTGCTCCAGGATCTCGCGCTGGGCGTGACCACGGTGCACAATCCGTCGAGCCAGGCCAGCACGGTGTTTGCCACCGCCGAACGCCAGCGGGCGGGCCTGACGCTGGCCCCGCGCATCTTCTCGACCGGCGAGATCATCTATGGAGCCAAGGCGCCAGCGGTCTATGCCCGGATCGACAGCTATGATGATGCGCTGGCCCATGTCCGCCGGATCAAGGCGCAGGGCGGGATTTCGGTCAAGAACTACAACCAGCCCCGGCGCGAACAGCGCCAGATGGTCGCCCGCGCCGCCGCGCAGGAGAACATGCTGGTAGTGGCCGAGGGCGGATCGCTGTTCGGGATGGACATGAACCTTGTCGCCGACGGCAATTCCACCATCGAGCATAATGTGCCGGTCGATATATTCTACGAAGACGTGCTGCAATTCTTCGGCCAGTCGAACAGCAATTACACCCCCACGCTGGTGGTTACCTATGGCGGGCTGGCGGGCGATCCCTACTGGCGGCAGGCGATGGACGTGTTCGATCACCCGCTGATGATCCACACGCCCCCCAAGGCGCTGCTCGCCGCCAATGCCCGGCGGGTGAAAGCGCCCGAATGGGCTTTCGTGGATGATAATTCCGCGCGCGAGGCCGACAAGCTGGCCGAGCGGGGCGTAAAGGTCAGCATCGGCGCGCATGGCCAGCAGGCCGGGATCGGCGCGCATTGGGAGATCTGGAGCTTCGCGCGCGGCGGGATGACCCCGGTCGAGGCCTTGCGGGCCGCCACCATCGTCCCGGCCCAATCGCTCGGCATGGCGCAGGACATCGGCAGCCTTGAGATCGGCAAGCTCGCCGATCTGGTGATCCTGTCGGACGATCCCAGTCAGGACATCCGCAAGTCCGATAGCATCGAGCAGGTGATGCTCGGCGGGCGGCTGTACGATGCGACGACGCTGAACGAAGTCGGCACCGGCTCGGCGACGCGGCAGCCCTATTGGTGGGATGCCAATGGCGGCAAGGGTGCGGGCGGATCCGAAGCAGCGACCCACGCGGGCAGCGGCCATGTCGATGGGGATGCAGGGTAGAAATCGGGGGGGTGGCCTAATCCGCCCCCTCCGCTTCCATCAGCGCCTTAAGGTCTTTCAAGGCCTTGGCGCGCAGCTGGTGGACGCGCGGCACGCTGACTTCGAGCACGGCGGCGATTTCGGTGAGGTTCAACTCCTCGACGAAGAACAATTGCAGCACCAGCTTCAGCCGCTCGGGCAGGGCAATCATCGCCCGCAGCAATCGCTCGCGGTCTTCGGCGGCGCATAAGGCCTCGAACGGGTCGGGATCATCGCTGGCGAAGGCGGTCGAGCTTTCGTCATACTCCTCGGAGATTGAAGTCAGGGTCACGCCTGCGCTCTCGATCGACAGCAATTCGGCATCGTCGACATCAAGCGCGCGCGCCAGCTCTGCCCGGCTGGGTTCACGCCCCAAGGTGCCGCGCAGGCTTGCGAGCGCGCGCTCGAAGGCGGCGCGTTTGCGGCGCGCGGTGCGGGTATCATGCGCGGCGCGGCGCACTTCGTCCAGCATCGCCCCGCGCACCCGGATCTTGGCATAGGCGGCAAAGCCATCCTCGGTCGGCCCGGCATGGCGCTGGGCGCATTCGGTCAGGGCAAGGATGCCCGCCTGCACCAGATCCTCGATTTCGAGCCCGTCCCGCCCGCTGCCATGGATATGCCATGCCGCGCGGCGCACCAGCGGCAGGAAACGGCGCACGCGGTCTTCAACCTCGGCGCGGGAGGGCGCGTAAGGCTGCGCTCCGGCAAAGCTTTGGGCATCATGTTTCATCAGGCAGGTTCCGTCGCATCAGGGGCAGCGAGCGCGGGCGGTTCCGCCGCAGTCGCCTCACCGATCACGCCCACCACCGCGATCGGCTGGGTCGGGGGCAGTTCGGCAATCGAAAGGACAAGGCAGCGGGGGCTGCGTTGCTTGAGCAGCGCGGCGAGCGCGCGCCGCGCCGGGGGCTGGACGATCAGGGCAATGGCGCCCTTCTCGGCATCGGCGATGGCATTGACCTCGCGCGCGATCATGCTGCCGCAATCAGGCTCCACCAGCGGCTGGCCGGTGGCAGGATCGATCATCCCGCCCAGGATCGCGCTTTCCAGCCCGGCATCGAGCGTCGCCACCTTCAGCGGCTCTCCCGATGCGGCAATGCGGGCGATCAGCCGTGCGCCAAGATCGGCCCGGACGGCATCGATCACCGCATCGAAATCGGTGGTTTTCTGGAGCGCCAGCGCCAGCGAAGTGAACAGCGGCTGGGGATGCGCCAGCCCGATCCCGTCCGCCACCAGCGCACGCAAGGTGCGGGTCAGCGCAGGCAGGGTCAGCGGATCGGGCGTCACCGCCTCGACCAGCGCCGGCGCGCGGGCCTTGAGGCCATCGACCCATTCGCGCACCTCGTCCGGGCCAAGCAACTGGTGCGCTTCGGCCAGCAGCCCCTGGTTGGTGTGGGTGGCGATGACCGTGGCGGGATCGACCACCAGAAACCCCTCGGCCACCGCGTGATCGCGCGCCGACGGGACAATCCACAAGGCGGGGCAATCGAAGCTGGGATCGCGGGTCGCTTCTCCTGCCAACCCATGGCCCGGCCGCACTTCGCCTGCGTCGATGGCGAGCAGCTTGCCGGGTTTGACAGTGCCGCGCGCCACACTCACCCCGCCCAGCAGCACGGCGTAATCCTGCGCCGCCAGATCGAGCGAATCGCGGATCCGGAACTGCGGCAGAACAAAACCCAGATCGCGCGACAATTGCTTGCGGATGCCGGTGATGCGGGTGATCAGCGGCGCGCCCTGACCTTCGTCGACCAGCCCGACAAGGCCGTAACCCAGCTCCACTGTCACCAACGTCTGGTCCGACACATCGGCAAGCGCGATATGATCGGGCGCAGGTTCGGCGGCGGGGGCGGGCGGCGGCGGCGGGGCGGCGGCGCGGCGTTTCAACTGCCACCAGATCACCCCTGCAATCGCGGCGCCGGGGAAGAAGATCGTCTGCGGCATGGCAGGGACAAGGCCGATCGCGCCAAGGATCAGCGCCACCGGCAGCCACCCGCGCGGATCGGCGAACTGGCCACCGATCTGCCCGGCCAGATCGCGCGTGTCGGCGACCCGGGTAACGATGGCCGCAGCGGCAATCGACAGCAGCAGCGATGGCACCTGCGCCACCAGCGCATCGCCGACCGCCAGCGTGACATAGACTTCGCCCGCCTCGCCCGCTGAGAGGCCATGGCTGATCATGCCCAGCGCGAAACCGGCGATGATATTCACACCGAGGATCAGCAGCGCGGCAATCGCATCGCCCTTCACGAATTTGGACGCACCATCCATCGAGCCGTAGAAATCCGCCTCGACCGTGACTTCGCGGCGGCGTTCGCGCGCTTCATCGGCGGTGACGAGGCCAGCGGCGATATCGGCATCGATCGCCATCTGCTTGCCCGGCAGCGCATCGAGCACGAACCGCGCCGAAACCTCGGACACGCGGCCCGCGCCCTTGGTGATGACGATCATGTTGATGATCATCAGGATCGCGAACACGAACAGCCCGACCGCAAAATTGCCGCCAACCAGAAACGCGCCGAAGCTTTCGATCACTTCGCCCGCCGCAGCGCCGCCTTCATGCCCGCTCATCAGCACGATCCGGGTCGAGGCGACATTCAATGCCAGCCGCAGCAGCGTGGCGAACAGCAGTACGCTGGGGAAGCTGGAAAAATCGAGCGGGCGGCGCGCATTCAGCGCCACCATCAGCACCGCCACCGCAATGGCGATGTTGAGCACGAAGAAAATGTCCAGCAGCAGCGGCGGGATCGGCAGCACCATCAGCGCGAACAGCGCGAAGATACCGGCCGGCAGCGCCATCGCCGCCGGCATGGCAAGCAGGCGCTGCAATGGGGCGGGGGCGCTCGTCATCGCTGCGGGCAGCTCGGAACCGCTCACAGCCCGAACGCCTTCAGCCGGTCATATGCACGGCGCACCTGCACAGGTGCGGCGCTGGCCTCTCCGCCAAAGGCCGCGCCGAGCACCTGCGAAATCGGCACGCGCGGCGGCGGTGATAGGGCGGGTGGCAGCGCGCCATTGAGCGCAGGCGACGGGCCAGCGCCCAACCCGGCTGCATCAGCGATGCGATAAGGCGCGGCGGCGGGGCCTGATGTGCGGGCATAGTCGGTGTGGGCATAGTCAGTGCGGGCATGGTCAGCACGGGAAGGCCGCACCCCCTGTCCGCTGCCCGCGCGGTCGAGCGCGCGTTCAAGCTTCCCCGCGAGCACGTCCATCACCCCTGCAAGGCTGCGCGGCGTGCCGTCAGGCTGGTAGAAGATCGTCCGGTTGGCGGCGGCAGGCCGGGCAAACAGGGTGGCAGCGCTTTGCGAAGGGTCATCCTGCATTTCCGACAGGAACCGCCCCGCCCCTCCCGCGCCAAGGAAATGGGCAAGGTAAAGCTCCGAATGATCAGGCGCGCGGCCAAGGATCGGGGTCAGATGCGCACGGTTATCCTCGGCCAGTCCTGCCGCCATCAACGCGGCGATCTGTGGGTCGGCGCGCAGGGCGAGGATCGCCTCACGCTGCGCCGGATCGGCGACCAGGGCGCTGCCTGACGCGCTGAGTGCAATGTTATCGGCCATCCCGCCCAGGCCAAAGCGCCCGCCATGCTTCCTGACCGTATCAAGCCAGGTGCTCTCGATGAACTGGTACAGCCCGGTCGCGCTGGAAGTGCGGGCGCGGGCATCGGGGTTCATTGCGGATTCGACCTCGGCCTGCGCGAGCAGGAAACCGAAATCGACACTCGTCTGTTCGGCCGCCCGCGCAATCGCGGCCTCGACCGGGGTATCGGAGAGCGGGACGGCAATCGGGCGCACGGGTCCGCCCGCGCCCGCCGCCTGATGGCTGCGGGCGGCGGCATCAAACCCGGCGCGGATCGAGCCGGACGGCAAAAAGGAAGGGGGTGAGGTGCTCACGCAAACTCCGCCTGATCGCGCAGCGCCGCAGAGCGCGACGCTTTCAGACGGGGACGTTGCAAGCCGCGTGCCAGAACGACGGCAACTTGATTAAGTGTGAATGCTTACGCGCTCACCGGCGCATAGGCCCTGCGCGGCATCCGGCGGGGGCCGCCCAGCGCCTCGATCCGCGCGGCAACATTGGCGGCAAGCAGGTTGCGCACCCGGCGGTTGACCTCGTTCAATTGCCGCGCGGTCTCGGCCAGGCCGCGGGTCTCGCCGTCGAGTTCATGCGGGCCAAACGCCGCCAGCAGGCCGCACAGCGACTCCTTCTCGCGCGCCGAGCCGATCAGCCCGTCGGCATCCAGCGCGGCAAGCGCTTGCCGCTCATCTTCAAGCACGGCAATCATCTGCCGCAGGCTTGCCGCCAGAGGCGCGGCTGGCGCAGGCGTGGCTGGCACAGGCTGGGCTGGCACAGGCTGGGCTGGCACAGGCTGGGGTGAGGCGGGGATTTCGATCATCATGTCAGGCCTTGGCCGGCAGCGCGAAGCTGATCTGCGCGGCGATCATGGCATCGACGATTTGCGTCGGCACCAGCGGATAGGACCCATCCTGCAGCGCAGCGCGGATCTGCTGCACGCGCTCAGCATCGACCGGCACGCTGGCCGCACCCGCGGCATTGGCAATCTCGACACTGACACCCGAAGCGGGGGCCGCAGCGCTGCGGGGCGCAGCTGCACGCGCTTCGATCTGCGCGCGGTCGCTTGTGGAGACCGCGCGCGGGACGGCGATCCCTTGCAATTTGCTCAGTTCGACAGAAGGCATGGCGTATATCCTTGATGGGATTGTGACAGGCAGAACGGCCCACCGGAGGCGAGTTTAAGGGGCTGTAAAGAAATCTTCAGCTGGCCGGGATGATCGCAAGACCGGGGCGTTCGATCCGGGCGCGCAGAGGTTCGGCTTTGCGCGCGGTGCGCACGAATATCCATTCGCCCACTGCGCCATTTTCCATCGCTTCACCCGACTGCTGCACCGAAAAGCCGCGCCCGCGCACCATGATCGTCAGCGCATCGCCGCGCTTGATCGCCGGGGGTGCCGGGCGGGCCGAGGGGGCAGAGCCGCCGCTGGAATCGACCGCGACGAAAATCCGCCAGTTGTCCGGACCGGGGCATTCGACCCGCACCGAGCTGCGCGCATTGCCGTGCCACGCCACCGCCAGCGGCGCTTCGCAGGCCGCTAGCCGCAGCCGCCGGTCAGCCGGTATTCGCGGGCCGCCGGGGGTGCCAATGGCGGAACCGGTAAAGGCCACCACTGCACGATCAATCGTGTCAGGATCGGTAAAGCCGCCCGCGCTTCCGGCGCGCGCCGCGCCATCACACAGCGGCAGCAGCATCACGGCGGCCAGCGGGGCGAGCCGCCAGCCATCGGGCCAGGGATTGGTGATTTCCATGCATATGCTCCTGTCAGACGCGCCAGCTTGCGCGGGGGGATGCCCGACAACCCAGCAAGGGCCGTGCCAAGCCAGCCGCATCACGACCTAAGGACTTTACCGGAGGTCTGGCGCCGCACGGCTTAAGCATGATGCGGCTAGGGGTGGCGGCAAGAAATCCATGCAGCCTTCAGGTGTTTGCCATGTCCCTTGCTTCCCGCTTATTCGCCCGATCCTACCGTCCTCCTGCCCAAGCCGCCGCCGGGACTGGCGACCAAACCGCCACCCCGGGCCGCGCCGACGAGGCCCGCCGCGCGCTGCTGGCGCGGATCGGAGAATTCGTCGAGACCCATGATCTGTCTGTCAGCGCCGCCAATCTGGCGACCATCTGCGGCGGGCTGTCGGGATCGCATCCGGAATTGGCGCAGGCCTTCGCCGCGCGCGAGATCGCGGGCCAGCCGATCGATCAGCGCTGGCTCGACACGATCGCTCGCCTCGACCCCGAAGGCCATGCGCGCATTGCCGAGCTTGAGGTGCTGATGGACCAGCTGGAATATTCGCTGATGCGCTTTGCCCAGACCGCGCATTCGGCGCAAAGCGAAACCAGCGATCACCGCGGCGCGCTGGGCGCACAGATCGAGGCGATGGCCGAAGTTGCCATTGTCCCGGCGGCAGCCACCGAACTGGCGCGGGTGATCGACCTCTCGCGCGCAATGCTGACCCGGATCGAGCAGGTCGAAGTCGCCATGGCGCGCAGTCAGGAAGAAACCGATCACCTGCGCGAAAATCTCGTCCGGGCGCGGATGGAAGCCGATGTCGATCACCTCACCGGCCTGCCCAACCGCCGCGCCTTTGAACGCCGGCTGGCCTCCGCCGCGATCGAAGCGCGCGCCAAGGGCGAGAAACTGAGCATCGCGTTCTGCGACGTCGATCGCTTCAAGCTGATCAATGACAATCACGGCCACGATGCGGGCGACCGGGTGCTGTGCGCGGTGGCGGCGACGCTCAGCGAACATGGTGACAATGCCTGCTTCGCCGCGCGCCACGGAGGCGAGGAATTCGTGCTGCTGTTCTACGGCATGGACAAGGAGGCAGCGCGCCTGCGACTGGATATGATCCGCCGCGCGCAGGCCGCGCGCCAGATGATGAACCGCGAGAACGGCCAGCCGTTCGGACGCGTCACCTTTTCGGCCGGGGTCGCGGAAGTGACCGAGGATAGCGATACCCGCAGCGCGCTGGGGCGGGCCGACGCGGCGCTCTATCGCGCCAAGCAGGAAGGCCGCAACCGGGTGGTGGTGGGCTAATGCCAATGCTCGATGAGCGTGACTCATCGCGCATTGGTTAAGCCCGTGCGGCGCCTGAGCATTTCCAGCGCGTGATGCGTCAGCATCCTGGCGCGCTGGCATAAGCTGATCCATCGTCCGCTTACTGCGCGTATGCCGCCGGCACTTCATCATAGGCGAGGCTGGCATAGAGATCTGTCTCGGCCCCGGCTGTGATGATGGTCCGCACCGGCACCGCGCCACCGCTTGCGCCAGCTGCCAGCGCGCGCGCCGCGTCCCATGCCGCTGCCTCGCCGCCCGGGCGATAGCGCGCAAAGACTGTCAGCGTCGCTCTCGGGTCGTGCGGCTGGGCGGCGAGCCATTCGGCCAGCGTTGGCCCATCCGT
Source organism: Erythrobacter sanguineus (assembly GCF_900143235.1). Classification (GTDB taxonomy): domain Bacteria; phylum Pseudomonadota; class Alphaproteobacteria; order Sphingomonadales; family Sphingomonadaceae; genus Erythrobacter; species Erythrobacter sanguineus. Next base: position 39,613 of record NZ_FRDF01000008.1, read on the forward strand.
AACCGGACGATAAAGCGCCTGCGCAGCGGCGATCGCGGCGGTGGCGGTCCGCGCGCGGGTTTCCTCCGCGCGCGCCGCGCGGTCTGTCGGCTTGCGCCCGGTCTCTGCCTCGGCGGCCGGCAGGGCGGAAAGCGTCAGCAGGAACAGGATCAGCGCAAGGTCGGCCAGGATAACCTGCCAGCCATGGCCGCCGCCCTTGAGCGGTACGGACGCCGCGCTCATGCCACGCCCCTCAGCTGCGCCCGATTGTCTCGCGGCGGCAAGGCAGGTGCGGCGATCTGTTCGGCGAACCATCGGGCCAGCGCCTCGCGCTGCTGTTCGCGCGCCAGCCCGCGCCGTTCAATCGCGCTGGCCAGCGGATAGCAGGCGAGATGCGCCAGCAGCGCCCCGTAAAGGGTCGAAAGCACCGAGGTCGCGATCGCGGCCATGGTTGCCGCGATGGCATGCTCGCCGCTCGCCGGGGCGAGCTGGGTAAAGGCATAGAGCGTGCCGATCAGCCCGAAGATCGGAGCCAGTTCGCCCGCCCACGCGAACACCTGCGCCGCCGTCACCCGGCGGGCTTCGTCAAGCGCACGTTCGGCACGGCGCGAACGGTCCAGTGATTCGAGCGAACCGTGGCGCAGATAGGTTTCAACCATCAGCCCGAGCGCCCGGTCAGGCGGCAGCATGGGGTTGGCGCGGTGGGAACCGTCGCGCCGGATCGCGCTGACCGCGCGGGCCAGCGCCTTGCGGTTGGCGTCCTCATCGAACCCCGACCCCATCAGCCCGCCCGCCTCGCGCAGCGCAGCGCCGAAATCGCGCCAGCCGCAGCGCGCCGCGCAGGCTAGAACTGTGCCCGCGACCACGATCATGAATGCTCCCGGATCGATCAGGGAGCTGACATTGTCCGGCATCGGGTTCCCCTCGCTGGCCCCAGGCAAACAGGGCCTTCGCAAGGTCAGAACGTCAGCCGCGCTGACCGATTAAGCCTACGTATTACCGGCAGGCCTTTGCCGGAAAGGCGGCAAGGGTTTGCCATCGGGCCGCGCTTTACCCGCGCCTGCGCCGTCTCAGCACAAATTGGCACGCTTCCTGCACAATCGAAGTCGCACTGGCAGGCAACCCGGTTTCGGACGGTCTGCACAACCGAGCGGAGACCCGCATGAACGAGAGACTTTTCGGCATCCACGGCGCGGCGCTGACCTTGCGGTCGGAGCGCATGGGCGTGATCGCCTCCAACATCGCCAATGCCGCCACCCCGGGTTACAAGGCGCGCGACATTGATTTCGGGGCCGCGCTTGATGCGCGCCTCGCCAGCCAGCGCGGCGATGGTGCCGCCACCAGCGACCCGCGCGCCGGAATGGTGTGGCGCAACCCGACCATGCCTTCGCTCGATGGCAACACGGTCGAACTGAACCGCGAACAGGTCGCCTTCGCCGAAAACGCCGTTGCCTATTCGGCAAGCCTCAGCTTCGTGCAGGGCAAGGTCAACACCCTCACCCGCGCGCTGAAGGGTGAATGACCATGCCCGAACGCGCGCCCATGACGCTGTTTTCCATGACCACCCGCGCGATGAGCGCGCAGATGGTGCGGATGAACGCGGCGACATCGAACCTCGCCAATGCAGGCTCTGTCTCCTCTACCGAGGAAGGCGCCTATCGCCCGATCCGCACGGTGTTTGCCGTCGAACTCGATCGCGCCTCAGGCCTTGCCGGGGTGACATCGAGCGGGCTGGTGCGGGCCGAAACCGCAGCCAACAAGCGCCACGATCCCTCGCACCCGCTCGCCGATGCCGATGGCAACGTGTTCGAGGCACCGGTCGATGAAAGCGCCGAGATGATCGAGATCATGGAGAGCGCCCGCCAGTATCAGAACCTGGTGCAGGCACTCCAGACCGCCAAGCAGCTGATGCTCGAAACCCTGAGGAGCCAGTAATGACCACCACCAGCAATGCGATCACTCCTGCCGCGCAAAGCACGCTCGATCGGCTCAACACCCCTTCGCGGCTCACCGGCGGCGGGCTGGGGTCGCTCGACGGCGGCGATTTCCTGCGGCTGCTGACGACGCAGCTGACCTTTCAGGACCCGCTCGAACCGACCGATAACGAAGCGATGCTGGCGCAGATGGCGCAGTTTTCCTCGCTCGCCGCGACCACCGAAAGCGGGGCCACGCTGGAGGACATCTCCGCCAAGCTCGACCGCCTGATTGCCGCGCAGGAAGCAGCCTTGCGTCTTGCCTCACCCCCCGTTCAGCCCTGACCCCAATCCCCAACCAGAGGATCACACACCTATGTCCTTCTTCACTTCCCTCAGCGGCCTGCGCAATGCCGAAACCGACTTGCGCGTGATTGCCCACAACATCGCCAATGCCGAAACCGCCGGCTTCAAGAAAAGCTCGGCGCAGTTTTCCGATCTGGTCGCCAGCGGTTCGGCCACCGATCCGCGTCGGACCGCCGGGATCGGCGCGACCGTGTCGGCAATCACGCAGGACTTCGCGCTCGGCCCGCTCGAACAGACCGGCCGCAGCCTTGATGTCGCGATTGACGGCGACGGCTTCTTTGCGCTCGAAAATCCGTTCTCGGGTGAACTCAGCTTCACCCGCAACGGCAATTTCCAGCTGCGGGCCACCGGGGAAATGCAGGATGCCAATGGCAACCGCCTGCAGGCCTTCCCGGTCGATGCTGCCGGGGTTCCGACCTCGGCCGTGCCCGCCGATGTGATCGTGCCGCTGACCAATGCGGCCGGTTCGGGACTGGCCAATGTCACGATCGACAATCGCGGGATTGTCAGCGCCGCCTATGCCGATGGCACCTCGACCCCGATCGGACAGATCGCGCTCGCCACCTTCGCCGCACCAACCGGACTGCGCGCCATCGGCCAAACCAAATGGCAGGCCTCGGGCGATTCCGGCCCGCCCAGTTTCGGCAACCCCGGCATCGGCAATAATGGCGAGATGATCAGCGGCGCGCTGGAACGTTCCAATGTCGATCTGGCCGAGGAAATGGTGTCGCTGCTGACCGCGCAGCGCAATTTCCAGGCCAATGCCCGCGCCATCGACACCGCGACGCAGATTTCGACCACCGTCATCAACCTGCGGCAGCAGTAAAACGCGATGGACCGGCTGATCTACACTGCCATGACCGCGATGAACGCGGCGATGGACCGGCAACGGGTGGTGGCGAACAATCTCGCCAACGCCTCGACCCCCGGCTTTCGTCAGGAAATCTTCGCGGTCACCCCGGCCACGCTGAAGGATGGCTCACTGGAAGCCCGCGCCATGGCGCGCGGCAATGTGCGCGGGGCGGACATGACAGCGGCGCGGGTGGTGCCGACCGGCAATCCGATGGATGTCGCGCTGGAAGGCGAAGCGCTGCTGGCCTATCAGTCACCCGACCTTCAGGGAGAGATCTATTCCCGCCGCGGCGACCTGCGTGTTGCCGCATCGGGCGTGATCGAAAATGGCGAAGGACTGGCCGTTCTGGGCGAAGGCGGCACACCGATTACCGTGCCGCCAGGGTTCAGCATCGCTATCGCCGCCGACGGCACGATCATGGCAAGCGATCCGGCCGCGCCGAACGCACCTGCCGAGACGATCGACAAGCTGCGGCTGGTGACGCCGAATGGCAGCCCGCTCGCCAAGGGGATCGACTCATTCCTGAAGGTGCCGAATGGCGGCGTGTTGCCCCCCGATCCGACCGCGCGCCTTGCCACCGGCGCACTTGAACAATCCAACGTCGAAACCGCCGATACGCTGGTGCAGATGATCGAAGCCCAGCGCGCCTTTGAACAGCGCGCGCGGATCATCCAGACCGCAGGCGAGCTCGACGAAGCCTCCAGCGGCCTGATGGGCCTGCGCTGAACCCTTTTCAAGGAGCACTGACCAATGCCCACCTCCGCCCTTCACGTCGCCCGCACGGGCCTTGAGGCTCAGGATGCGCGGATGCGCGTCATCGCCAACAACCTCGCCAATATCGGCACCACCGGGTTCAAGCGCGACCGTGCGGACTTCGCCACGCTCGCCTATCAGGAACAGCGCGTGGCTGGTCAGGCATCGACCGGGCAGACCGCGTTCGCGGTCGGCCTCAACCTCGGCACCGGGGTGCAGGTCCAAGGCACCACCCGGATCGAGGCGCAAGGCACGCTCAACAACACCGCCAACCCGCTCGATCTGGCACTGGATGGCCCAGGCTATTTCCAGGTGGAACTGCCGCCGGGCGGCGAAATCGCTTTCACCCGCGCCGGCAATTTCACCCTTTCGGCAGATGGCACGCTGATCACCTCGCAGGGCTATGCGCTCCAGCCGCCCTTGCAGGTGCCGCCGGGCGCGCAATCGGTCGTGATCGCGCCCGATGGCACGGTGAGCGCGCTGACACCCGGCGATGCCGCACCCACGCTGCTGGGCCAACTGACCGTCGCCAGCTTCGTCAACTCGGCAGGCCTGCGCGCGATCGGCGACAACTTCCTGGTCGAAACCGCCGCTTCCGGCCCGGCAGAGCTCGGCTTTGCGGGCGAGAACGGGCGCGGGCAGATCCGGCAGGGGATGCTCGAATCCTCCAACGTCAATGTGGTCGAAGAGCTGGTCGAGATGATCGAGGCCCAGCGCGCCTATGAAATCAATTCCAAGATGGTGAGCGCGGTCGACGAAATGCTGCGCAACGCCAATCAGACATTGTGAGAAACATCATGACGGCTCGATACCTCATCCTTGGCGCAACGCTGGCACTGGGTGCCTGCATGGGGTCAGGCGGCAGCGGGCCGCAGACAGGCTTTACCGCGCCCCCTCCGCCCGGCGCGGCGATGGTGGCGGCAGGCGTGGGCGATCCCATGCTGGTCGCCGCACCGCAGCCGCTGGCACAAACCGCCAATGCGGGCGCGATCTTTCAGGTGGGGAACGGCTATTCCGGCCTCGTCACTGGCACCCGCGCGCGGATGCTGGGCGACATGGTGACGATCATCCTCACCGAAAACACCATCACCACCAAGAGCACGGCGGGGCAGACCAACCGTTCGGGCAGCTTCGGAATCACCCCGCCCGCCTCCGGCCCGCTCGATTTTCTCAACCCCGATGCCCTTAAAGCTGCGGCTGAAGGGTCGTTCAGTGGTGGGGGCAATGCCGCGCAGCAGAGCCGGTTGAACGGCGCGGTCGCGGTGACCATCGCCGCGATCTACCCCAACGGCACCGCCGAAGTGGTCGGAGAAAAGCAGATGATGTTCAGCCAGGGCGAAGAATGGGTTCAGTTCGCCGGACGCATCCGCCTGATCGACATTGATGGCGATAACCGCCTTTCCTCCGCCCAGGTCGCCAATGCCCGGATCATCTATTCAGGGCGCGGCGCGGTGCAGCAGGCGAGCCGCCCGGGCTGGCTGAGCCGCTTCTTCAACAAGATCTCGCCGTTCTGAGGGGCCACGCCATGAACCATATCCGCATTCTCCCCCGGCTGCTCGCCGCTGCACTGGCGCTGTTTGCAGCGCTCGCACCGGCCGCAGCCGCCGCCGAACGCATTCGTGATGTCGGGCAGTTCGAAGGCCTGCGGGCCAACCAGCTGACCGGTTATGGCGTCGTCGTCGGCCTGCAAGGCACCGGCGACAACAACCTGCAATATGTGACCGAAGCGATGCGCGGCGTGTCCGGCAGGCTAGGGCTGCAACTGCCGCCCGGCGCCAGCCCGATCCTGCGCAATGCCGCAGCGGTGATCGTGACCGCAGAACTGCCCGCCTTTGCCAAGCCCGGCCAGCGGATCGACATTACCGTTTCCACCCTTGGTCAGGCCTTGAGCCTGCGCGGCGGGGCGTTGATCCTCACCCCGCTTTATGGCGCTGACGGACAGATTTACGCGATGGCGCAGGGCAATGTCGCGGTCGGCGGGCTGGGCGTGTCGGGCCGCGATGGTTCGCAGCTTACCGTCAATGTCACGACCGTGGGCCGGATCGCCGATGGCGCGACGGTCGAACGCGCGGTGGCGACCGGTTTCGATGCCTTGCCGACCCTGCGCTTCAACCTGCACAAGGCCGATTTCCTCACCGCCGCGCGCGTGCGCGATGCGATCAACGATCGTTATCCCGGCATCGCCACCATTGCCGACGGGGTCAGCATCGAACTCATCCTGCCGCAGGGCAATGACCTGCGATCAGGCCTGATGGCCGAGATCGAGATGCTCGCCGTCACCCCTGCGCCGGTTGCCGCGCGGGTGATCGTCAACAGTCGCACCGGCACGGTGGTGATCAACGACGCGGTGCGATTGTCGCCCGCCGCAGTCAGCCATGGCAAGCTGGTGATCCGGATCGATGAAAGCCCCACCGTGGTCCAGCCCGAACCCTTTGGCGCAGGCCAGACCGCGATCGAGGAAGCAAGCGACATCACGGTTACCGAACGCGCTGACCGGGTCGCCTACATGCCCGGCGCGACATCCTTGTCGGAGATCGTCGATGCGCTGAACCTGCTTGGCGTGGGTGCGGCGGATCTGGTGGTGATCCTCGAAAGCCTCAAGCAGGCGGGCAGCCTGCAAGCTGAAATGGTTGTGCTGTGACCGGCCCGTCTGCCCTTCCCCCCTTCCGGTCGACTGGTCCGGTCGTACCCGGCAGCTCGGCGCGCTCTGCGGATGTATCCCCGGATCGCGCCGAGCTGCACACCGAATTGCGCAAGGCCGCCGAAGGCTTCGAAGCGATCATGGTGCGCAAGATGCTCGCCACCGCGCGCGCGGCAAGCTTTGCCGAGAAGACCCCGCTGACCGGTGGCGGGATGCAGCAGTTCCAGACCATGCGCGATGAACACTTCGCCGATATTGCCGCGTCAAGCGGTGCCTTCGGGTTTGCCCGGAGTATCGAGGCACAGCTTGCGCAATATCTGCCTGCCAAAGGTGACGAATAATGCCCAGCGCGATCTTCACCATTGGACGGAGCGGCCTGACCGCGTCACGCCTCAGCCTTGAGCTGACGGCGCAGAACATCGCCAATGCCGCCAACCCCGATTATGCGCGCCGCACCCTGACGCAAGGCGAACTGGTGATGACAGGCAATATCGGAATTTCCGCCTCGGCGGATTCGCTGGGCGGCGCGCGGCCGGGCGTGGTGGTGCGCGCCGAAAGCATGCTGGTGCAGCGCCAGGCCCGCGATAGCGCATCCGCGCTGGCCGCGGCAGAGTCCGAATTCTTCGCCATGCGCGAGGCTGAAAGCGCGCTGGAAACATCGGGCGTGTTCACCGGCCTGATCGAATTCGAAGCCGCGCTGACCCGGCTGGAAGGCAACCCGCTCGAACCTGCGCTGCGCCTTTCTGCGCTTGAAAGCGCGCGCCAGATGGCCAGCAATTTCCGCGTCGCCGAAGGCACGCTCGCCAATGCCCGCAGCCTGGTGCAGGACGGGGCCGCGGCGGAGGTGCTGACCGTCAACGAATTTGCTGCCGAACTGGCCAAGGTCAACCGCGATCTTGTCGCTTCGCGTGAAGGCACGGCGGGCCGCGCGGCGCTGCTTGATGCGCGCGACAAGGCGCTGCGCGGCCTGTCCGAACAATTCGGGATCGCCGCGGTCATCAACGCCAATGGCACCGCTGACGTGACGCTCGACGCTGCGCCCCCGGTCGCGCTGGTGACGGGCGGGGCTGCCGCGAGCATGGCGATCAGCGTCGCTACCGATGGCACGCTGGCCTTCGACGTCGGCGGCACCGCTTTTGTGCCCGCCAGCGGCGCGATGGCCGGACGCGCCGCCGCGCTTGACCAGATGGCCGGGCTTCAGACAGAGATCGACAGCCTCGCTGCATCCGTAATCGCGATTGCCAATGGCGCGCAAGGCGCAGGCGTGGACGCCGATGGCAACCCCGGCCAGCCACTGTTTTCAGGCACAAGCGCCGCCGATATCGACGTGGCGCTGGTCTCTGCCACCGGCCTTGCCACCGCCCCCGCCGGCGCACCTGCGGGCAGCCGCGATACCGCCAATCTCGCCGCGCTGCTGGGGGGGCTGGGGGCTGAAACCGGCCCTGCCGCCACCGCCGATGCGTTGTTGCTGGGCCTTTCCAGCCGCGTTTCCGCGCTCGATACGCGGCGCGAAGGCTTGGGCGTGGTCACCGCCAGCGCCGAGGCCGAACTGCTGCGCGAGACCGGGGTCGATCTTGATACCGAGGCGGCCAATCTGGTGCGCCTGCAACAGGCATTTGCGGCCAATGGCCGGGTGATCCAGGTCGCCACCGAGCTGTTCGATACGCTGCTGGGCCTGAGGTAGAGGAGCGCGCCGCCATGAGCTTTGTCAGCACCTCCACCGGTTCGTTCTTCAACCGCTCGCTTGCGCAGATGGCCGATCTGCGCGCAGGCATCGAACGCAACCGCACCCAGATCGCCACGGGCCAGAAGATCGAGCGCGGATCGGATGATCCCGCCGCCGCCGCGCAGCTGCGCAACGTTGCCCGGCGCACGGCGCTGGCCGAGGTGGAAGGCGATAATGCCGCGCAGCTCGGGCAGGAACTCGGCTCGGCCTCTGAGGAACTCACCGCCGTCACCGCGCTGCTCCAGCGCGCGCGCGAACTAGCGGTGCAGGCGGCCAATACGCCCACCGGCGATGACGGACGGCAAGCGATCGCGTTTGAACTGGAGCAGCTGTCCGAGGAATTGTTCAGCCGCGCCAACGCCGTCACCCTGACAGGCGAGCCGCTGTTTGCCGGGCTGTCCTCCGATCCCGCCTTCACCCGCGATGCCCTCGGCAATGTCACCTATTCCGGCACGCTCGCCAGCGGCGCGGTGCCGGTTGCGCCGGGAACCGCGATCGAACGCGGCTTGCCGGGCAGCGAGGTATTCCAGTTCGATCTCAATGGCACGCCCACCAGCGCCTTTGCCGTGCTTGGCGGGCTGGCGGCCGCGCTGGGCGGCGGTGCGGCCGATCCGGCAGCGGTAGCCAGTGCCGCGCTGGAAGGCATCGACGCCGCGCTCGACACTGCCAATCGCGCGCAAACCATCCTTGGCACCCGCATGGCGTGGGTCGATCAGGTGCAACAGCAGCAGGAAACCCGCAGCGTTGCTCTGGCTGAACGCCGTTCGCGGGTCGGCGATACCGACATTGCCGAGGCGATCGCCCGGCTGCAACAATCGCTCACCGCGCTCGAAGCGAGTCAGGCCGCCTTTGCGCGGATCAGCTCGCTTTCGCTGTTTGACGCGCTGCGCTGACAGGAGCCTGACCCAATGTTTGTTGCAATCGGCATAGTTGTGCTGCTGGTGATGGTGTTCGGCGGCTTCATGCTGGCCGGCGGCGCGCTCGGCCCGGTGATGGCGGCAATGCCGCTCGAATTCATGATGATCGGCGGGGCGGCACTCGGCGCGATCCTGATCGGCAATTCGATGCACGCCATCAAGCTGCTCGGCGGCGGGCTGGGCAAGGTGTTCAAAGGCCCGAAATATACCGACGATGACCATATTGATGCGATTGCACTGACCAGCAAACTGATGAAATTGCTGCGCTCCGAAGGCGCGGTGGCGCTGGAAAGCCATGTCACCGAACCGGGCAGTTCGACCATTTTCAGCGAATATCCGCGGCTGCAGAACGATCCGGTCGTCACCGCGATGATCTGCGATCCGCTCACTTTGATGGTGGTGTCCTCGGGCACGCTCGATACCCACGCGGTCGAGGAGGTGATCGACAACGCGATCAAGACCCAGCTGCATGAAATGGACGAGCCTGAGCATATGATCCAGTCGCTCGCCGATGCCTTTCCGGCATTGGGGATCGTGGCTGCGGTGCTCGGCATCATCAAGACCATGGGCGCGATCGACCAGCCACCCGAAATTCTCGGAAAGATGATCGGCAGCGCGCTGGTCGGCACCTTTCTCGGCGTGCTGCTGGCCTATGGCATCGCGGGGCCGCTTGGCACCCGGCTGAAGCAGATCAACACCCATGACCAGCAGATCTTCCATTCGATCAAGCAGGTGATCATCGCCAGCCTGCACGGCTATCCGCAACCGCTGGTGCTGGAGGCGGCACGTTCGGGCCTGCCGCCCGCGCACCGGCCCAAGCTGACCGACCTGCTCGACATGATGCGGGGCCGGTAAGGTGGCGCTGTCCGATCCGACCCAGTCGGGCGAAGGCGCGGCCGCCGCGATCCCTGCCCCGATCATCGTCAAGAAGGTCACCATCCAGGCAGCCGGCCATCACGGCGGGGCGTGGAAGGTGGCCTATGCCGATTTCGTCACCGCGATGATGGCGTTCTTTCTGCTGCTGTGGCTGCTTGGCGCGACCGAGGAAAAACAGCGCAAGGGCATTGCCGACTATTTCACCCCCACCCTCGTCAAGATGCGCAAGGAAAGCGCTGGTTCCGATGGCTTGCTGGGCGGAAGCTCCATTACCGATGCGGATAATTATCCCAACGCCATGGGCCAAACCGGTACGCGCGCAATCACCATCCCGCGCGGCGTCACCGGCGGGCCGGTGGAAGGTGGCGGGCGCGGCGAGATGGATTCCGACAAGCTCAAGGAACTGCGCGACAAGATTGAAAAGAAGCTGGTGCAGCGCCGCCAGCTGTCGCATCTCGCACGGCAGGTGCGGGTGATGCGCGCGCCCGAAGGGATCCGCATCGATCTGGTTGATGATGCCGATTTCTCGATGTTTGAACTCGGCACCACGATCCTCACCCAGGAGGCGCGCGGGCTACTGGGCGTGATGGCCGAAACGCTCGATGGCGAACGCGCGCCGCTGATCCTGCGCGGCCACACCGATTCGCTGCCGTGGCGCAGCGGGGTGGCGGCAAATAACTGGTCGCTTTCCACCGGACGCGCCGAGGCAACCCGTCAGGCGCTGGTGCTGAGCGGTCTGCCGGCCCGGCAGATCGCCCGGATCGAAGGCGTGGCCGAGACCGAGCCGCTGATTGCCGATAACCCCGCCGACCCACGCAACCGCCGCATTTCGTTGCTGCTGATCGACGGCAAGGCGGGCGGCAAGAACGCTGGCATCCGGGCGCGACCGCGCGTGCTGCCGAAACTGGACGAAACTGCCGCAGCGGCGGCGGGCAAAGCAGCACCAGCAAGCTAGAGCGGCCAATATCGCGGCCGCGGGCAGCGCGCCCGTGCCTCTCTATGCCGGCTTTGCCTCTCCCCTGAACAGGGGATGGCAGTTTTCACCGCAAGATGCTTTTCCTAATGCAAGATCTGCAAGAGTTCCGCGCATGAAAACCCGCCTGCCCTGTGCTGCTGCGCTGGCCGTGTCTTTCGCGGCGCTGCCGGTCGGCCCGACAGGGGCGCGAATGCCCGCCGACCCGATGGGCCTTCCCGGCCTTTATGGCGGAAGCCATGTCTGCGAGAATGGCGCGCTGCCCGAAATCACCCGGCGGATCGCAGAATACACACCGGGCAATCGGTTCTGCATGATCTGGGTCGGGAAGACCCAGCCGATGTTCAACATCAGCGTGGCTGAGGAAACGACCCATCGCCTGCCCTTGCTGAGCATGCCGGCTCCCTAGCTGGAAGGTCAGGCCGATCTTTCTCCGGTTGCGGTCACGGTGCGCTTTCCCGACGGATCAAGATTTGATGGGCGCGGCGTTTATGGAACGGAAAAAGCCATCACCAGCACCCGCATGGAATCGCTCGAGGCCGTGCTTGCCGGATTCTCGCGTCCCGGCGTGATCAGTATCACCATCGGCAATACCACCCAGCGCTTCAGCGCACCTGCGTTTCAGAAAGCCGTCATGGCGGTGCGCGAATGCGCTGCGGCGCTGCGTCCGGTCGCCGTCAGCGCGGGGCCGGGGCCTGGCTGGCGAAGAGCTGCCCGATATCGGCAAAAGCCTTGAACTCCAGCGCATTGCCCGCCGGATCGCGCAGGAACATCGTCGCCTGTTCGCCCGGCTGGCCCCTGAAGCGGATGGTGGGTTCGATCACGAAATCAGTGCCCGCCGCGCGCAGGCGGTTTGCCAGCGCCTCCCATTCGGCCATGCCCAGCACCAGCCCGAAATGCGGCACCGGCACGCCATGGCCGTCGACGTGGTTGCTCGCCCGGTCGCCCGCCTGCCCCGGCGCGAGGTGGGCAACGATCTGGTGCCCGTGAAAATCGAAATCGATCCATTCGTCCGATGATCGCCCCTCGGCGCAGCCCATGGCCTCGCCATAGAAACGGCGCGCGGCGGCAAGGTCATCGACCGGAAAGGCGAGGTGAAATGGCGGCAGGGTCATACCTGCTTGCATAGCGCGGGCGCGCGGGCGCTGGAAATGGTTTTCCTACTGCATCGCGATCTGTCAGCCGCGGTGCCGCCATGCGACGTTACATGACCCGCAACGTGATCCGCGCCATGGCTCATCCCATGACCCGCGAGGAATTCGACAGACGGGTCGAAGGCCTTCTTACCGGGGAGGTTTCGCCTTCCGGGCAGTGTCTCAAGTGTCTCACCGTTCAGCATCGACAGCGCCGGGATGAACGGTTAGGGCCGGATCGCCAGGCAAGTTGGAGCGGGCAGGCAATGAAACTGATCATCGGCAACAAGAACTATTCGAGCTGGAGCTTGCGCGGCTGGCTTGCGGCCAGGCAATCGGGCCTCCATTTCGACGAACTCACCGTGCCGATCATGGGCGAGGAATGGGACCGGCTGAAACACGACATGGGCGAGGTGCAGCCATCATCCGGCAAGGTGCCGATCCTGTGGGACGGCGAAGCAGTGGTGTGGGACAGCCTTGCGATCATGGAATACCTCGCCGACAAGGTCGGGCGCGAACGTTTCTGGCCCAAGGACGAGGCCGCCCGCGCGATGGCCCGCGCGATGGTGGCGGAAATGCATTCGGGCTATCAGTCCTTGCGCAAGGAAATGCCGATGAACATCCGCCGCCGGGTGCAGCTGGCAGGCGTGTCGGATCAGACAAAGCACGATATCGTGCGCATCCTAGGGCTGTGGGCCGAAGCCCGCGCACGGCATGGCAATAGCGGCCCCTATCTGTTCGGAACCTTTGGCGCGGCCGATATCTTCTATGCTCCGGTGGTGACGCGGTTCGTCACCTACGGGATCGGCGTGCCGGGCTTTGCGCAGGCCTATATGCAGGCGATCGAGGAACATGACTGGATGCGCGAATGGACCGGCGCGGCCGAGGAAGAACAATGGGTAATCGAACAATACGAACTGCTCGCATGAGAGCCATCATCGCCGCGCTGCTGGCGGTGATTGTCATGCTGCCCGCTCCGGCAAGCGCATGGGGCTTCTACGCCCACCGCAAGACCGCCGAGATTGCCGAGGCCAATGTCTCAGCGCAAGTGCGCGCCAAGATCCGACGGCTGCTGCGTTCCGAACAGGCGCTCGGCACGCCCGAATGTCCGTTGAAGAGCCTTGAGGATGCGGCGGTCTGGGCCGATTGCGTCCGCCGCGAAGGTTGGCGCTGGGGCTATACCGCAGCGTGGCATTACCGCACTGCGCCGATCTGCGAGACATTCAACCCGCGCGCCAATTGCGCGGGCGGCAATTGCGTGACCGCCCAGATCGAGCGGGCGCACAGGCTGCTGGCGGACGAAAGCCTGCCCGACGCGATCCGGCTGGAGGCGCTGGCCTTCATGGTGCATTTTGCAGGCGATGTGCACATGCCGCTGCATTCGGGCGACAACGAGGATCGCGGCGGCAATGACCGCAAGGCCGATTACGGCATCATCCCCGGCCTCAACCTGCACTGGATCTGGGACGGGCCACTGGCCGAACGCGCGATCAGCGACCCGGCCGACCCGGTGGTGCGGCGCTATTCCGCCGCCGAACGTGCCGAACTGGGCGGCGGCGGCCCGGCCGACTGGGGCCGCGAAAGCTGGGAAATTGCGCGCGGCTTTGTCTACCCCACCGCCTTTGACACTGATGATGTGTGCGCGAGCGAACTGCCGGCCAAGACCGCGCTTTCGCAAGAGGATATCGTCGCCGCCGTGCCGATTGCAAAACGCCGGGTGCAGCAGGCGGGCATCCGCATCGCCGATCTGCTGGAAAGCGCCTTTGCCCCCGGCCCGCTCCCCGGCCCGCTCAAGGTCGAGCAGCGGCGGCGGGGCGGCTCTTAAAAGTGTTCGGGCGCGGCTTGCGCTGCCCTGCGGGACTGCTAGGCCAGCGCAAATGAGCGATGTTCCAGACCTTGCCAAGCGCCTGATCGCCGCGCCCAGCATCACCCCTGCGACCGGCGCGGTGTTCGATGAACTGGCCGCAATGCTGACGCCGCTGGGCTTTGCCATCCATCGCTTTACCCGCGGCGAAGGACCGGAAGGCAGTGATGAGGCGCCGGTCGAAAACCTGTTTGCGATCCGCCCCGGCCCCGCAGGATCGCGCCACTTTGCCTTTGCAGGCCACCTTGATGTGGTGCCGCCGGGCGAAGGCTGGGCATCCGATCCCTTCGTGCCGCAAGTGCGCGGCGAATTGCTCCACGGGCGCGGCGCGGTGGACATGAAGGGCGCAATCGCGGCGATGGTCGCCGCTGCCGCCCAAGTGCCGCAGGACGCGGGCACGGTCAGCTTCATCATCACCGGCGACGAAGAAGGCCCCGCGCTCCACGGCACCCGTGCGCTGATCGATTACATGAATGCGGCCGGCATCCGCCCCGATCTGTGCCTTGTCGGAGAGCCCACCAGCGTCAACCGGCTGGGCGACATGGTGAAGATCGGGCGGCGCGGATCGGTCAATATCTGGATCGACGCGCACGGCACGCAGGGCCATGTCGCCTATCCGCACCTTGCCGACAATCCGCTGCCCCGGCTGGTGGCGATTCTTGCGGAGCTTGATGCGCTTACGCTCGACACCGGCACCCACTGGTTCCAGCCGTCCAATCTCGAAATCACCGATATCAATGTCGGCAACCGCGCGCATAATGTCATCCCCGCGCTGGGGCAGGCGCGCATCTCGATCCGATTCAATGATCTGCACACCGGCAACAGCCTGTCCGAACGCGTCATGGCGATTGCCGAAAAGCACGGCGGCAAGGCGTGGCCCATCATCTCTGGCGAACCCTTCCTGACCGAGCCGGGCGCGTTCTCGAAGCTGGTCAGCGACGCGGTGGAGGCCGAAACCGGCCTAAGCCCCGAACTTTCCACCAGTGGCGGCACCTCCGACGCGCGGTTCCTGCGCGCTGTCTGCCCGGTGATCGAATTCGGCCTTTGCAACGCGACCATGCACAAGCGTGACGAGGCCGTGGCGATCCCCGATCTGGCCGTGCTCGCCCGCATCTATGCCCGCATCGCCGCGCAAGCGCTGGCGCTTGAGGAAGGACACGCAATTTGAACGCCTGGTTCCGGATTCCCCTGTGGCAGCGGGTGATCGCCGCGCTGATCCTTGGCATCATCATCGGCTATCTGTGGGGGCCGGGGGCTGCGAGCATCAAGATCATCGGCGATATCTTCATCGCCTTCATCAAGATGCTGGTGGTGCCGCTGATCTTCTTCAGCCTGGTCGCCGGGGTGGCCAGCATTGGTGACCTGCGCAAGCTTGGCAGCGTCGGCTGGCGGGCGATGCTGCTGTTTGTCATCACCGGCCAGATGTCGGTGTGGATGGGCCTTGGCATCGGCACGCTGACCCAGCCCGGCGCGGGCATCGACGGGGCGAGCATGGCGCTCGATCAGGCCGCGCTCGAACGCGCGCAGGATCGCCGGGAGAACGCGCAGAGCTTTGAACAGATGATCCTTGAGGTCGTGCCATCCAGCCCGGTGCAGGTGATGGCCGATGTCAACGTCCTGCCGCTGATCGTGTTCTCGCTGCTGATCGGAATCGGCATCCTGATGGCCAAGGAGGATGGCGAGCCGGTTCTGAAGATCTTCGAAAGCGGTTCTGTGGTGATGCAGAAGGTCACCATGGTGGTGATGGAACTGACCCCGTTCGGCGTTTTCGCGCTGATGGCGTGGGTGGCGGGCACGCTGGGGATCGATGCCTTGAAGGCGCTCGGCCAGCTCGTGTTCCTCAATTACCTTGGCTGCTTTTTGATCATCGGCATCATCTATGCCGGGATGATCAAGGGGATCGCGCGCCTGCCGGTGGTCGATTTCTTCCGCGGCATCGTGGATGCCATGGCGGTCAGCTATTCCACCGCCAGCTCCAACGCGACCCTGCCGGTGACCTTGCGCTGCGCCGAGCGCAACCTCGGCGTGTCGCGATCGGTCGCGAGCTTCGTGGTCGCGCTGGGGGCGACCATCAACATGAACGGCACGGCGATGTATCTAGGCCTTGCGACGCTGTTCGGCGCGCAGGTCTTCGGCATCGATCTGAGCTGGGGGGATTATCTCACGATCTCGATCCTCGGCACGCTGGGCGCGATCGGTGCGGCGGGGATCCCGGGCTCGGGACTGATCATGATGGTGCTGGTGTTCGGCGCGGTCGGCGTGCCGCTGGAGACCATCGCGCTGGTCGCCGGGATCGACCGGATCATGGACATGATGCGCACCACCACCAACATCACCGGAGACGCGGCTGTGGCGGTGACCGTGGCGAGCCTGACCGGCGAACTCGACCGGGCGGAACTGATCAGCGCGGACGACGTGTAGGCGTCTACTTCGCGCCGGTCGGCGGCACGCTCGCACTGTCTTTTGCCGAGGGTGCGACGGGCACGAAGTCTCCGAGTTGACACAAGGCAGGCCCTGACCCGCGATCTTGATTGAGCCGCATCCTATCGCCCGAACAGATGGTCGCATTGACGGCGCCGATGCCGGGAACGCCGTCCTCGCGCTCGCGGCGCAGGCCGGGACAGCGCTTCGCAAGATCGTTGACGAAGACCTCGCCCTGCCGCTGGAACAGGACCTTGCGCTCGTTCACGACGAGAAAACTTGCATTGCTCGTCCGGAGGCATTTCTGCGGCGCGCCGGTGACCACGAAATCGAACGGCTGGTCATGCTGCATTAGCAGCGTCGTGAGCGGGGTCGGCGAGGCCTGCCAACCGCCTTGACCCGCGTTTGCGGCCGAGAGGCTGATTCCGAGCGCCAAGGTTGCTCCTGTCACCCCGATCCATAGCCCGCGTTCCATGCATGCCTCCTGAACTGCCGATCTGCCGCCAAGGGTGTTGGCAGTCGGCTAAAGTTAGAGGGAAGTTACTGAATTCTCAGTGAACAACGCAAGCCTCAGCACGCCTCATTCGGCCTTGCCGTCCTTCACATATTCCACCGGCACAAACCGGCCCAGCCCGCATCCCGCCCCGCGCTGCGGCACGCCGCCGAGGTTCTGCAGTACGTAGATGATCTCGGGCGTGCAGAGCTGGTCGATGGTGGTGTTGTAGGTGAAGGCGCGCTCCAGCCGCAGGCCCGGGCAGGATTGCGGCAGGATGTTGCGATAGACCTTGCCGCCGCGCATCTCGAAATCGATCACCCGGTCGTTGCGCACCATCGTCTGACGGATCTGGGGCCGGTTGATGCAGGTCTGCGGCTGGCCCAGCACCCGGACTGCGGGCGCACCGGCAGCAGGATCGGCATCCGGGTCACGCTCAACCGGCGCGCAGGCAGCCGCGAGCAGAAGTGGCGCAAGAAAAGGCAAGGCGGTGGGCGGAAAACGCATATCCATGATCGTGGCATCCTCGATTATTCGACGCCAGCCCTGCCGGGCCCGCGTCATTGGCGCTGGCTGCCCCCGCGCGGGTCTTGTAGCACTTTTTTGCGGTAGCTGCACAGATCAGCGACCTTGCAACGCCAGCATTCGGGCGTCCGCGCCTTGCAGACATAGCGCCCGTGCAGGATCATCCAGTGGTGCGAATCCCGGCGGAACGGCTGCGGCACGCGCTTTTCCAGCTTCGCCTCGACCTGATCCGGGGTCTTGCCCCCGGCCATCCCGGTGCGGTTGCCGAGACGGAAGATGTGGGTGTCGACCGCGAAGGTCTCCTGCCCGAACCAGCAATTGAGCACCACGTTCGCCGTCTTGCGCCCCACGCCGGGCAGCCGGGTGAGGTCTTCGCGGGTATCGGGCACCGCGCCGTCATATTCGTCGACCAACAGCTGCGAAAGCGCGATCACGTTCCTCGCCTTGGAATTGAACAGACCGATGGTCTTGATGTGCTCCTTCAACCCAGCTTCGCCCAGATCGATCATCTGCTGCGGCGTTTCAACCTTGGCGAACAGCGCGCGGGTCGCCTTGTTGACACCCACGTCGGTCGCCTGCGCGCTGAGCGCGACAGCCACCACCAACTGATAGGCATTGCCATATTCCAGCTCGGTCTGGGGCGAAGGGTTATCTTCGGCCAGTCGGCGGAAGAATTCGAAGATCTGGTCCTTGGTCATCGTCTCGCGATCATTCGTTCGGCGGCGTTTTTGCCTTCCACTCCATCGCCATCAAGGCGCGCTTTTCGACCGACGGGTGGGTGTAGAACAGCGCCTCCTCCAGCGCACCGGGGCGCGGGTAGCGGTACTCGGCAGTCTTGATAAGCGCGGTGGCCAGCGCTTCGGGTTCATTCACGGTTTCCAGCGAATATTGATCGGCCTCGGTCTCGCCCACGCGGGTCATGGTGTTGGTCATCGGGGTGACGAGCAGGCCCAACACCGACCCCACCACCGCAAACACCGGCAAGCCACGCGCCTCGTCCAGCCGTGCATCGCTCCCCAGCAAGCGCGCTGTGGGGGCGAACAGGCGATTGAGCAGATAGAAGAACAGCATCGCCAGAAGCGGCAGAATCACCACAGAACGCCAGATATGGCCAAGCTGGTAATGCCCCGCCTCATGTCCCGTTACCGCGCGCACTTCATCGAGCGAGGCCTGCTTCAGCGCCACGTCGGAAATCGCAATCCGTGCTGCCGGACCGATGCCAGAGACATTGGCGGTGAAGCGTTCGGACTGGCGCGATCCGTCATACATGAATATCCGGTCATGCGGGATGCCGACATCATCGGCGATCTGTTCAAGCGCGGTGCGCACGTCGCCCTGTGGCACTGGCCTGTATTCGTTGAACAGCGGTTGGATCAGACTCGGCCCGGCCAGCAGCAACAGCAGTGTGGTGACACCCGCCAGCCCGCCGCTCCACAGCCACCATCGTTGCCCGGTGCGGCGGATCAGGACATAGACTCCGGTCAGGAACAGCCCGCCGATAATCGCAGCAATCCCCTCGCCAATCGCCTGCTGCGACAGGAAATCGCCCAGCGGCTGTTGCGAAAGGTCATAGGCGCGCTGCCGGTACCAGTCGGTGTAGATTACCCAGGGCAGCGCCAATACGGCAGAAATCAGCAGGAAAGCAGCGCTCACCGCAAGGGTTGAAAGCCAGGGTTTTCGGCCCTCAAGCCGCGCCGCGATCCGGTCAAGCAGCCGGAACCGCACCATGATCCATGCCACCAGCACCGACACGCCGACACCCATCAACAGCACCCAGTGATTGCCGGTGGTATAGGCTTCGGCCTTGGCCAGCGCTTCCGGCCCCAGACCGTCAACCATCCGCGCGGCCTGTTGCGCTGGCATCATTGGGCTTGCCATTTTCAATGATCCCCTTTGTGTATTATTAAGCTAATACACTCAGACGGGAACCGGTCAAGCGTCAGAGGCCCAGCACGTTGTTCATCGTGTATCGCCCGGCAGGCTTGCCGATCAGCCAGCACGCCGCCTTCACCGCGCCGCGGGCAAAGATCATGCGATTTTCTGCCGAATGCGAAAGCGTCAGGCGTTCTTCCGGCCCGGCAAAGATCACGGAATGTTCGCCTGCCACGGTGCCGCCGCGCAAGGTGGCGAAGCCGATATTGCCTTGGCCCCGTGCGCCGGTCTGCCCGTGACGCCCGCTTTCCATGTTGGCGGACAGTTCGATCCCGCGCGCCTCTGCCGCTGCCTCGCCCAGCAGCTTGGCCGTGCCTGAGGGCGCGTCGACCTTCAGGCGGTGGTGCATTTCCAGCACCTCGATATCCCAGTCCGGCCCCAGCCGCGCCGCCGCTTCGCGCACCAGATGCGCCAGCAATGTCACGCCAGCGGAGAAATTGCCCGATTGCAGCACGGGAATGGTCCTGGCCGCCTCGGCCAGCATCACGAAATGCTCCTCGCCCAGACCGGTGGTCCCGACCACGATCGGGATGCCCGCCACCCGCGCCGCGCCAAGATTCTGGCTGAGCGCATCAGGCGCGGAGAAATCGACCAGCACATCGCACTGGCCCGCCAGCGGCCCGACATTGCCCCCGGCATCGACACCGATGCACATGCTGTGCCTGGCCTCGTCGATGGCCTGTTCCAGCGCCTGCCCCATGCGGCCCTTGTGTCCGATCACTCCGAATTGCAGCTGTGCCATTGCCTCGCCCCTGCCGATCATGTTTGAAGGTGTCCATGGCAGAGATTGAACGCATCGTCATCCTCACCGGCGCAGGGATTTCCGCCGAAAGCGGGATCGACACCTTCCGTTCGGCTGGCGGCCAGAACGGGCCGGGGCTGTGGGAACAGCACCGGGTGGAAGATGTCGCCACGCCCGATGGCTTTGCCCGCAATCCCGATCTGGTGCTGGGCTTCTACGACATGCGGCGCGAGGCCTTGGCACAGGCCGAACCCAACCCCGCGCACAGCGCGCTGGCGCGGCTGGAGCGCGAATTTTCGGGCGATCTGCTGCTGGTGACGCAGAATGTCGATGATCTGCATGAACGCGGCGGATCGGCCGATGTGCTGCATATGCATGGCGAGTTGAAATCGGCGCTCTGCACCTCGTGCGAAACCCGTTCCCCGTGGCGGGCGACCATGATCGACCGCCCGCCATGCCCGGTGTGCCGCGCGCCGACATTGCGCCCTGACGTGGTGTGGTTCGGCGAAATGCCCTACCAGATGAGCCGGATCTATCAGGCGCTCGAGACCTGTGACCTGTTTGTGAGCATCGGCACCAGCGGCGCGGTCTATCCGGCGGCGGGGTTTGTACAGGAGGCGCGGGCCAGCGGGGCGCGCACGCTCGAACTCAATCTCGACCCGAGCGAAGGCTCGCGCTTGTTTGACGAATCGCGGTTGGGACCGGCCAGCGTGCTGGTGCCGGAGTGGGTGGAAGAGGTGCTGGGCGACTGATTCTGCACATGTCGGCGCTGCGATACGGCAGCGCGCCGCGTCAACCGGGGTCGCTTAACTGCAACCCTTGCACCCGGCATCCTTGGCAATCCGGATCGTGCGCATCCCCGGTGCCAGTCCATCGAGAATATGCAGCCGCCCCCAGCCCGGATCGCCCAGCGCGGCTGTGCCGGCCAGCAGCACCTTGATCGCCTGCAACGCGGCAAAAGTGCCCGCCCAGCCGGCCATCGCGCCCAGCATGCCATCATCGGCGCAGGTGTCGCAATCCTCGGCATCGAAGGCATCGCCGACAAAGCAGCGGTAGCACGCCTGTTCCGCAAGGTGCCCGGCAAAGGCCGCGACCTGGCCCTGAAACCGGCCCACCGCCGCCGACAGCAAGGGAATGCCCGCCGCGACGCAGGCATCCGATACCGCCAGCCGCGTGGCGAAATTGTCTGTCCCGTCGAGCACCAAATCGCACGCACCGATCAGGCGTGCGGCATTATCCGGCGTGATCCGCGCGTCCGAGACATCGACCTGAAGCGTATCGTCGAAATTGGCGAGCCAGCGCCGCGCCGACACCGCCTTGCCGTGCCCGACATCGCGGGTGGTGAAGATCGTCTGGCGTTGCAGGTTGCTGGCATCGACCACGTCATCATCGACCAGCGTCAGCCTGCCGACCCCGCTCGCCGCCAGATATTGCAGCGCGGGCGATCCGATCCCGCCAAGACCGATAATGGCAAGATGGCTGGCCGCCAGCGTCGCCTGCCCCGCGCCGCCGACTTCGGGCAGGACGATATGGCGCGCGAAACGCGCAAGCCGGGCGGGAGAAAGCGGCGCAGAACCCATGGACAGGCTGTTTACAACCTGTGCAACGCCTGTCGACAGGCCTGTGGATCAGCCTGTCGAAAGTGCGGTGCAAAGCTTGACGATATTATGTGCGGATTCAGCTTTCGAGCTGACGCAGCAGGCTGCGCACATCACCATCCATGTCGGCATCGCGCTGGCGCAGATCCTCGATCAGGCGCACGGCGTGGATCACCGTGGAATGATCGCGCCCGCCGAACTTGCGCCCGATTTCCGGGTAGGAACGCGGGGTCAGCACCTTGGACAGGTACATTGCCACCTGCCGCGGCCGCACCACCGCCCGCGCGCGGCGCTTGCTGCTCATTTCCGCGCGGTCAATCCGGTAGAACTGGCACACGGTGCGCTGAATCTCGTCGATGGTGATCCGGCGGCGGTTGGCCGAGAGGATGTCGGTAAGCTGTTCTTCGGCGAGCTGGAGCGAGACTTCCTGTCCCGTCAACTGAGCATAGGCGATCAGCTTGTTGAGGCCGCCCACCAGCTCGCGGATATTGCGGGTGATGGTGCGGGCAAGGAATTCGACCACATCGGCCGGCACATCAAGCGGTGCAAAGCGGACCAGCTTGGCGACAAGGATCTTCTTGCGCAATTCGATGTCGGCGGGCTGGATATCGGCCACCAGCCCCATCGACAGGCGCGACAGCAGACGCGGTTCGACCCCATCCAGCGCCTGCGGCGCGCGGTCGGCGGCGAAGACCAGCCGCTTGCCCTCGGCCAGCAGTGCATCGATGGTGTAGAGCAATTCTTCCTGCGCGCTCGCCTTGCCGATGATGAACTGGATATCATCGACCAGCAACAGATCGAAAGACCGCAGCCGCGCCTTGAATTCGATGGTCTGGCTGGATTTCAGCGCCTGCACGAATTCGACCATGAAGCGTTCGGCCGAACAATAGAAAATCCGCGCGCGCGGGTGCGCCTGCAGATAGGCGTGGCCGATAGCGTGCAGCAGGTGGGTCTTGCCCTGCCCGGTCGCCGCCTTGAGATAGAGCGGCGAGAATTGCGGCGCTTCGACTGCGGCCATGCGCTGCGCCGCATTGCAGGCGAGGACATTGGCCTCACCCGTGACAAAGGCGGTGAAGGTCAGCGAAGGGTCCAGCCCGACCGACGAGGTGAAGCCTGAATCCGACATGGAGCCAGCCGCCACCGCCATCGCGCTTGCCCCGTCATTGGCCGGGCGGCGGCCATCATTGATACGCAGGTCGGGCAGCTGGCGGCGCCCGGGATGCACCATGATGTTGACCTTGCGCACTTCGCTGCGGGCGATTTTCCACGCCAGCTGCAGCCGGTCGTGAAAGCGGTCACGCACCCAGTTGGCCGAGAATTCGGTTGGCAGGTAGAGGTCGAGCATGCCGCTCTCGCGGTCGAGACTGCCAAGCTGGATCGGCTTGATCCACTGGCTGTGGAGCTGATGGCCCAGATCCTTGCGCAGCCCCTGGCTGATATCGGACCAGTCGGCGGCAAGGTTCACGGCTTCCGCATCTTCCATCAAATCATCATCCGCAGGTCGGCGCGTGCTGCGCGCCTTGTCGATCCTGTGCACAAGCTCTTCCCCAATCTTCTCACACCTGCGTGACCAGCGTCACGCAGATGCACCCTTGTTATTGTGACAGGCAAATACCATCGCTGCCCCGAAAAATGGATTTTCGGGGAGCCCCCTGTCGGCCGGTTTTCCTAGAACCCGGGCTGTCCCGCGCCGGGTGAGATGGGAATAAAGAACGCAACGCAGCTTTGCGCAAGCGCGGAGATTACAAAAAAGTGAAATAATCCTGTTGACTCGGCGCAAGCCCGCAGACTTGCGTTGATCATGTTGTTTTTAAAAGAAGATCACTAATCACACCACGCGAATCGCGGGGAATCCTGACATTTGTCGGGGTTGCACCTGTCGCAATTGTCGCAAACCAAAAAGGCCGCGCTGATCCAGCGCGGCCTTTTTGCGATTCTCCTCCGCCGACAACCCGCATTCACCCCTTAGGCAGTGATACGGATCGCCCAAAAACGAATCAGAGCGTGGCGACTCGGCGCGTCAGACGCGAAAGCTTGCGGGCCACGGTGTTCTTGTGCAGCACGCCGCGGGCGACGCCGCGGGCCATTTCCGGCTGGGCTTCCTTGAGCGCGGCAGCGGCGGCTGCCTTGTCGCCAGCTTCACAGGCCGATTCGACCTTCTTGATGAAGCTGCGGATGCGGCTGATGCGCGCACCGTTGATTTCGGCGCGGGCGGCGTTGCGACGGATGCGCTTCTTGGCTTGCGGCGTGTTGGCCATAATTCGTGTCTGTCTCGCAAATGGTTCGGGCCGCGGCAGGCGGCCGGGAAATTCTGTCAGGTTGGTCGAAACCGGGCGAGCGGGCGCATGGCCCGACCGCCGGAAAGCAGCGCGCATAGTGCGAAGGGCGCGCAAGGTCAACGATTCCCTTGGCTGGCCATCGCAAGGCGCACAGAATTGGCCCTTGCCGGAACGCAGCGGAGGAACCGCGCCAAGGATGCAACCGCAGCAGCGGGTTCTTACATCATCGCTGGCACACCGGACAATACCACGTGCTGCGCCCGCCCTGCGCGATGCGGCGGATGGTGCCGCCATCCTCGCGGCGGCAGGCCTCGTCTGTTCGCCCGTAGACATCGAAGCTGCTGGCGAAATAGCCGAGTTCGCCATCGGGCCGGGCATAGTCACGCAAGGTCGAGCCGCCATCGCGGATCGAGGCCTCCAGCACATCGCGGATCGCGGGCACCAGGCGCTGGAGCTGCGGCCCGGTGACCTTGCCCCCCGGTCTGGTCGGGCGGATCCCGGCCCGCCACAGCGCCTCGCAGACATAGATATTGCCCAGCCCGGCGATAATCCGCTGATCGAGCAGGCACAGCTTGATCGATTGCACCTTGCCCTTCAGCGCCGCCTTCAGATGCCCTGCGGTCAGCCCCGGACCCAGCGGTTCGGGGCCGAGGGCAGCGAATTGCGGCCATTGTTCCAGCGCGGCAGTGCTCACCAGATCGACCGAACCGAAGCGCCGCGGATCGCACAGGGCAAAGCGGTGCTGCGCGGTCTCCAGCAGCAGATGATCATGCGCATCGGGCGTTTCCGGATCGATCCGCCAGCGCCCGCTCATGCCGAGATGAAAGATCATGGTTGCATCGCGGTCGAGATGGATCAGGCCGTATTTTGCCCGCCGCGTCAGGCCTGTCACCTGTGCGCCGGTCATGACCTGCACCAGATCAGCGGGGAAAGGGCGGCGTAGATCGGCGCGGTTGAGGTGCACGCGGGTGATCCGCGCGCCATCAAGGAACCGGGCAAGGCCGCGGATAGTTGTTTCGACTTCTGGCAGCTCAGGCATTTGTTGGGGCTCGCTATCGCTCGAAGCCGCTCCGCCGCGGCCAACGCATCACACGTCGCCTCTAACACCCTTTGCGCGGGCGGCAATTGCCTCTAGGGAGCCGGGCATGACTGAAATTTCCGACGACACCGTTTCCTTCGGCTACACGCAGGTTTCTCCGCAGGAAAAGACCCGCAAGGTGGGCGAAGTCTTTTCCAGCGTCGCACGCAAATACGACGTCATGAATGATGCAATGTCAGGGGGCATGCACCGCTTGTGGAAGGATCGCTTCGTCAAGCGGGTGAAACCGCAGCCGGGCGAACAGATCCTCGACATGGCAGGCGGCACCGGCGACATCGCCTTCCGCATGGTGGAGCGCGGCGCGCATATCACCGTCGCCGACATCAATCAGGACATGCTGGATGTGGGCGCGGAACGCGCGCTGGAACGCGGCGCGGGCGAAGGCGAGGGCAGCCTTGTCTTCACCTGCCAGAATGCCGAGCAAGTCAGCTTTCCGAACAACAGCTTTGATGCCTACACCATCGCTTTCGGCATCCGCAACGTCACCCATATCGACCGCGCCCTGGCCGAAGCGCACCGGGTGCTGAAGCCGGGTGGGCGGTTTTTCTGCCTCGAATTCTCGACCGTCGAATGGTCCGGGCTGAAAGAGGCCTATGACATCTATTCCGAACACCTGCTGCCGCGCATGGGGCAGGCCATCGCGGGCGATGCGGATTCCTATCGCTATCTGGCCGAATCGATCCGCAAGTTTCCGCCGATGCCCGCCTTCGAGGCGATGATCCGCAGCGCAGGCTTTGCCAATACCCGGGTCGAACCGATCATGGGCGGGCTGGTGGCGATCCATTCGGGATGGAAGATCTAAGCCAGTGCCCTCGCCTGCTCTTCATCTTGTCCGCCTTGCGCGCTGGGGCGTGACGCTGGCCCGCCGGCGCGCGCTGGTCGGGATCGAGAATGATCCCAACGCTCCTGCCGCGCTGCGGCGGCTGGTCCGGCTGGCGCGGCTGGCGACGCTGACCGGCAAGGCGGGCCCGCGCGATTATGCCGGCGCCTTCCGCGCCATCGGCCCGGCGGCGATCAAGCTGGGGCAGAGCCTTGCGACACGGCCCGATCTGGTGGGCGAGGAGGCGGCGAACAATCTCCTGTCCCTGCAAGACAGCCTGCCGCCGGTGCCCTTTGGCGAGATCAAGGCATCGATCGAATCGAGCTTTGGCCAGCCGATCGACAAGCTGTTTGCCGAGGTCGACCCCGAACCTGTCGGCGCGGCCTCGATCGCGCAGGTGCACAAGGGCGTGACCACCGATGGCCGCTCCGTCGCGATCAAGGTGCTGCGCCCCGGCATCCGCGAAAAATTCGCGCGCGACATCCAGACCTATGAATGGGCCGCCGCCTATGTCGAGGCGATGGGCGGCGAGGCATCGCGCCTGCGCCCGCGCCTGACCATCGCCAATTTCAAGCGCTGGACCAATTCCGAGCTTGATCTGCGACGCGAGGCGGCCTCAGCCAGCGAATTGGCCGAACAGATGGCGGGCGTCCCCGGCTACCGTATTCCGGCGGTCGACTGGGACCGGACCAATGGCCGGGTGCTGACGGTTGAATGGATCGACGGGATCAAGATCAGCCGGACCCAGGAACTGCGCGCCCGCGGGCATGATCTTGCGGCAATTTCCGACAAGCTGGTGATCAGCTTCCTTACCCAGGCGATCAGCGCCGGATTCTTCCACGCCGACATGCACCAGGGCAACCTGTTCGTGGAGGATGACGGCACCATCGTCGCGATCGATTTCGGGATCATGGGCCGGATTGATCGGCGCGCGCGGCAATGGCTGGCAGAGATCCTCTACGGGCTCACGACCGGCAATTACCAGCGCGTCGCCGAAATCCATTTCGAGGCGCAATATGTGCCAAGCTACCATTCGGTCGGCGAATTCGCCACGGCCCTGCGCGCGGTGGGTGAACCGATGCGCGGCAAGCCGGTAAAGGAGCTTTCGGTCGGCCAGATGCTCGACGGGCTGTTCGCGATCACCCGCGATTTCGACATGCAGACCCAGCCGCACCTGCTGCTCTTGCAAAAGACCATGGTGATGGTCGAAGGCATCGCCACGCAATTGAACCCCGATATCAACATGTGGGACACTGCCGCGCCTTACGTGCGCAGCTGGATCCGCGATGAGCTGGGGCCGGAAGCCGCGCTCGCCGATCGGCTCAAGCAGGATACCGAAACGCTGCTGCGCCTGCCCGGCCTGATCCGGCGGCTGGAGGAAAAATTCCCGCCCAAGGGCGGCGCCCCCGAAACCCCGCCGCTGCCGGTGATCCCGCTGGTCACCGACAAGCGCGAAGGGCGCGGCTGGCCGGGCTATGCGGCCGCGGCGCTTGCAGGCGCAGGCGCGGTGTGGGGCGCGCTGATGGTGGGCTGGATCGGTTAGCGTTCTAACCCGGGCCGCCTCTGCCAAACATCCGGTAGCCGGTGAAGGCCAGCGACAATGTTACCGCCTCGACCACCATCGGCCCGAAAGCGCCAGCATAGCTGCCATCGAGAATCAGACCAACCACCCGTCCGAGCAGCGCGATCCCCATCAGCGCCGCCGCCACTAGCAGCACGGCACCGTTCCGGCGCCACCCGCCCCACGCCAGCGATCCGCCCGCGACCCAGAAGAACGCGGTAAAATCCGCCCGCAGGCTCGACAGGCCCTGCGGGCCGCCTGCCTCGACCCCGAACATCGCGCCCAGTTCAACCGGAGCGATCAGGAAACCCGATCCGATCAGCATGGAACCCAATCCGCCCAGCACCAGCGCCGCGCGCAGGAACATCATCATCAAACAGCCCCTCGTGTCGTTATTTCGCCAGAGTCTGGTTCAGCCCCGCCCTCAAATCAAGCGCGGCGACACGCGGATGCTCCAAAAGCGGTTGCGCCTTTGTAAGCGCAATCTTAACCACGGCCCGGCAAATCTGCGGGCCAGAACCATATCCGCGCTGCTTGGCGCGGGGACGGGGCGCGTCTAGAATGGTTTGCCGGCAGCGTTTGCACCGCCCGGCATGGGAGTTGTTCGGACCGATGACATTGATCGGCATACAGAGCGGAACACAGCGATGACAGGCACGTCCCTGCGCATCCTGCTGGTCGTGGGCGGCGGGATCGCGGCCTACAAGGCCTGCGAACTCGTGCGCCTGATCCGCAAGGGGGCCAATGGGATCAGCGGCGATGTCACCTGTGTCGTCACCAAGGGCGGGCAGCAATTCGTCACCCCGATGGCGCTGGCCGCCCTGTCCGAAAATCAGGTCTATACCAACCTGTTCGACCTCAAGAACGAGGCCGAGATGGGGCATATCCAGCTTTCGCGTGAGGCTGATCTGGTGGTGGTCTGCCCGGCAACCGCCGATCTGCTCGCCAAGATGGCAAGCGGGATTGCCGATGATCTTGCGACCACGCTGATTCTGGCCACTGACAAGCCGGTGATGGCGGTCCCGGCGATGAATGTGCGGATGTGGGAGCACGAAGCGACGCAGCGCAACATCGCGCTGCTCGAAAACGCGGGCGTTACTGTGCTCCATCCCGATGAAGGCCCGATGGCCTGCGGCGAGTTCGGCTATGGCCGCCTGCCCGAGCCCGAGGCGATCTGGCGTGCGATTGCCGATCACTTCGGCATTGCAGTGCCTGCGCCCCAGCCCGCACCGGCGCTGATCCCCGCGAATGATCGTCAGCTTATCGAAGTCGAGGCGCTTGAGCCCGAGGACGAGGGTGAGGGTGAGGGTGAGGGTGAGGAAGCCGGCGACGGCGCACCTGCATCGGCCAGCGGGCTGGGGGGGCTGTTGTCGCGCATCATCCCGCGTTCGACCGCGAAACGCACCCATGAGGACATCGAGGCGGAATATCAGGACCTGCCCGAACCGGATGATGGCGACCTGCCTGCCGACGATGAGCCCGCACCCGAATTTGCCCCCGATCTGGGTGGGCCGCTGCTGGCGAGCAAGGGCAAGGCCAACGCCGCCCCGCCGGTGGATGCCGATGCGATCAACCACAAGGTCGATCCGCGCAAATCTGCGCCCGAAGTGCTTGCGCCCGAGGTGCCGGACGAGGTTGAAACCGTGCTGGGCGATGTGGCCGAGGGCGCCGATTTCGGGATTGCCGCGTCGCACCGCCCGCTTTCCGGTCGTCATGTGCTGATCACCGCCGGGCCGACGTGGGAAGCGATTGATCCGGTGCGCTACATCGCCAACCGGTCAAGCGGGAAACAGGGCTTTGCCATCGCCGCCGCCACCGCCGCGCTGGGCGCGAAGGTCACGCTGGTGGCCGGGCCGGTTGCCTTGAAAACACCTGCGGGCGTGACCCGCATCGATGTCGAAAGCGCCGAGGACATGTCGCAGGCGGTCAAGGCCGCGCTGCCGGCCGATGTCGCGGTGATGGTCGCCGCAGTGGCCGATTGGCGGCCGAAGGAATACCGGGGCGAAAAAATCAAGAAGCGCGGATCGGCCCCGCCAGCGCTGATGCTGTCGGAAAACCCGGACATTCTCACCAATGTCGCGGCTGGCGGCAAGCGGCCCGAACTGGTGATCGGCTTTGCCGCCGAGACCGAGAACGTGATCGACAACGCCAAGCAGAAACGCAAACGCAAGGGTTCCGACTGGATCGTGGCGAATGATGTTTCGGGTGACGTGATGGGCGGCGACATGAACCGCGTCCACATTGTCAGCGCGGACGGCGTCGAAACGCTCGATGAAATGCCCAAGAGCGCGGTGGCGATGGCGCTGGCTGAACGGATCGCGGCGACGCTCAAGGCCGAGGCGGCGGAATGAGCGCCGCCGTTACAGTGGCCGTAAAGCGCCTGCCGCACGGCGCAGCCCTGCCGCTGCCCGCCTATGCCACATCGGGCGCAGCGGGGATGGACGTGGTCAGCGCCGAGGACGTGGTGATCGCTCCGGGCGCGCGCCATGCGGTCGCGACCGGCCTCGCGCTGGCAATTCCGCAGGGTTACGAAATCCAGGTGCGTCCGCGTTCAGGCCTTGCGCTGAAGCACGGGATCACCGTGCCCAACACCCCTGGCACGATCGATTCTGACTATCGCGGCGAGTTGAAGGTGATCCTGATCAACCATGGCACCGAACCCTTCACCATCGCGCGCGGCGACCGGGTGGCGCAGCTTGTGCTTGCCCCGGTGGTGCAGGCGGCGTGGGACGAGGTCGCCGAACTGGATGTGACGGATCGCGGCGCGGGCGGGTTTGGTTCGACCGGCGGGCACGCGAAACTCTAGATCAGTCAGGAACGGCAGCCCGGGCACAGCGGACTATTCCGCACCAGCGCCGCACAAACAAAAAGGCGGCACCGATCCCCTGGCGCCGCCTCTCCGTCCCGTCCAAGGGTCTGTTGCAACCTGTCTACACCATCAATCCTGCTGGCGCACGGTCTTTTCGTCATCGCGGATGGTAATCCGCAGGGTCTCACCCGAATTGCCGGGAAAATCAGTGAAGATCGCGTCCACCAGATTGGGCACAAGATTGGGCAGGCGGTTTGAACGCGACACCGCCTGGGCGCTGCCTTCGAACAGGCGCTGGCCATCGGCTGCGCGATCGATCTTCATCTCGATGCCGCTGGTGAAGATGGTGTAACTGCGCACATTGGGGCCGCCGAGCCACGGATCATTGAAGCCGAAGCCCCAGCCACCGAACCCGCCGCCCCAGCCACCGAACCCGCGACCCCACGGGCCCCACGGGCCGCCGGCGAAGCCCACACCCGGATCGGTGCGGATGCGTTCGCGTCCGTTATCAACGCGGTAATCGAAGCGCACCAGCAGATCGGCGCTTTCGGGCGACGCGGCACGGACATAGCCCAGCTGCTCCATCTCGACCGCGACCGAATTGGCATAGGTGGCAAATTCCAGCCCGCCGGCGAGCTTCGGATCTTCCGGAACCACCGCAAAGCTTTGCCCCTGCGGCGCCGGAAGCGGCACGGCAAAGCGCGAAACATCCGCCTTGAACGGCGTGGAGCAAGCCGCAAGGCTGGCCACCAGCAGAAGCGGCAAGCCGATACGGCGGAGAGATTTCTTCGACGACATCGCGGTCAACATGTCACAACCCTTATCCTGTCACCAATGCGACAATGGCAGTGGTGCTTGAGCGCGTTATGATATCTTTTCTGCATGAACCGCAATTGAATATTCATCGCAAATGCGCCTCGGCCCATCGCAGGCCGGGCAGATTCTCAGGGACGCACCAACCCCAATGCGCGGTAGGCGGCCGTCAACGTCGGTGCGCCGCGTTCGCGCGCCTTGGCAGCGCCGCGGGCGAGAATCGCATCGAGCGTCTCGCCATCTTCCTTCAGCATGACGAAACGTTCGCGAATCGGCCCCAGCGTTGCGACCAGCAATTCCGCCAGCGCGGGCTTGAAACTGCCAAAGCCCTGCCCGCCATACTGGCCCAGCACAGCCGCCGCCGATTGTCCCGACAAGGCGGCATAGATGCCGACCAGATTGCGCGCTTCGGCCCGGTCGGCCAGCCCGGCTTCCTCGCTGGGCAGGGGTTCTGGATCGGTTTTCGCCTTCTTGATCTTCTGCGCCATGGTGTCGGCATCGTCCGACAGGTTGATGCGGCTCATGTCGGAAGGATCGGATTTCGACATCTTGGCGCTGCCATCGCGCAGCGACATGATGCGTGCGGCCTGGGCCGGGATGATCGGATCGGGCAAGGTGAAGATCGGCGCGTCGTCCGAGGCGAAATCATTGTTGAACTTCTGCGCGATGTCGCGGGCCAGTTCCAGATGCTGCTTCTGGTCCTCGCCCACCGGCACGTGGGTCGCCTGATAGAGCAGCACGTCGGCGGCCTGCAGCACCGGGTAGGTGAACAGCGCCACGGATTGCCCTTCGCGGTTCTTGCCAGCCTTGTCCTTCCACTGGGTCATGCGGCCCAGCCACCCCATCCGTGCAGTGCCGCTCAGCAACCATTGCAGTTCGGGATGCTGCGGCACCTGCGCCTGATTGAACAGAATCGCCTTGTCCGGATCCAGCCCGCAGGCCACCAGCGTCGCGACCAGTTCCAGCGTCGAGGCGCGCAGATCAGCCGGATCATGCGGCATCGACAAGGCGTGCAGATCGGCGATGAAGATCAGGCATTCACCCCCGGCGGCATGGGCATCATCCTGCAACGCCACGTAATTGCGGATCGCGCCGAGATAATTGCCGAGATGAGGCTTGCCGGTGGGCTGGATGCCGGAAACGACCCGCATGATGATGAATATCCTTCGCGCTTATGTCTGGCGGCGCATTAGGCGCTGCACCGTCGCCTTGTCGAGTATCCCGAGCATCACCGCGCCTGCGCCATAGGTGGCAAGGCTGACCAGCCCGATCGCGGCGATCGCCAGCAGTTTTTCGGGCATGGTGCCATCAAGCCATGGCGCAATTGCCTGCATCAGCGCCCACAGCGCCGCACCCATCGCGGCAGCGGCAACCAGAATCCGCACCAGCCGGCCAACCACCCGCGCCGGCAGGTGGAAGAACCCGCGCCGGGCAAGGATTGTGCCGAGCAGCCCGATATTGACCCATGCGCCCGCCGCCCCCGCCAGCGCAAGACCAACCACCCCCAGCACCGGCACAAGCAGGAAATTGAGCGCAACTGTCACCACCAGGCTGGCAGCGGCGGTATAGACCGGCGTGCGGGTGTCGGCGCGGGCGAAGAAATTGGGGGTCAGCACCTTCACCAGCACATAGGCGGGCAGACCCACCACCAGCGCCGAAACCACCATGCCCGTCACCCGCGCATCTTCGGCGGTGAAGGCCTGCCCCTGCATGAACACCTTGACGAAAGCCGATCCGGAAATGAACAGCGCCACCGCGCAAGGGACTGTCAACAGCATCGCCAGCTCGATCGCATTGGCTTGCAGCCGCACCGCTTCCTCGTCGTCGGCCTTGCTGATGTAGCGCGACAATGCGGGCAGGATCGCGGTGCCCAGCGCAATCCCGATGATGCCCAGCGGCAACTGGTTCCAGCGGTCGGCCATGGCCATATAGGTAAGACTGCCGTCGGGCAGGCCGCGGATGAAGGCGAGGTCGATGAAACGGCTGATCTGGTAGACCCCTGCGCCGAACACCGCAGGCACGATCAGCGCCCCCATCTGCCTGACCCGTGCGGTGATTTTCGGACGGCCCAGCGGTATGCGGAAGCCTGCGCGCCGCATGAACCAGTACAGCCACGCCAGTTGCAGCACCCCGCTGACCGAAACGGCAATGGCCAGCCCGATGCCGGTCGCCGCGCGGGTCGCTTCGCCGGGGGCCTGCACCGCGCCCCACACCAGCGCGGTGAGCAGGCAGATATTGAGCAGGATCGGCGCAGCCGCCGCAGCAGCAAAACGCGACAGCGAATTGAGGATCGCCGCCACCAGCGTCGCCAGGCTCATGAACATCAGATAGGGGAAGGCGATCCGGCCCATCAGCACGGCCAGATCATAGGTCGCACCATCACCGCGCAGGTCGGCATTGGCAAAGGCCCACAGCACCCACGGCATCGCCAGCATCATGATCGCGCCGAACACCACAAGGATCGGCAACAGCACCGCCAGCACCTCCCCGGCAAACCGCTTCGCCTCGCTTTCGCCTTCGGTCATGTGGCGGTTGAACAGCGGCACGAAGGCGGAGGCAAAGGCACCCTCGGCGAACAGACGACGGAACAGGTTGGGCAACTGGAACGCGAGCTGCCATGCATCCGCCACCCCGCCTGCCCCCAGCACGCGGGCGAGCAGGATGTCGCGGGCAAAGCCGAATATCCGGCTGACCAGCGTCAGCGAGCCGATCGTGCCGACATTCCTGAGCAGGCTCATCGCTTGCTGCGCCCGCCGGCCTTGCGGATCAGGAGTTGCCGGTTACCGGCGCGACCGGATCGCCGCCGGCCGCTTCCTCGGCCCGGCGGGCCTGCAGGCGCTGGACGTAAAGCCCGTTGAAATCGATCGGATCCAGCATCAGCGGCGGGAACCCGGCATTGCGCACCGCATCGGCCACCACCTGGCGGGCAAACGGGAACAGCAGGCGCGGCGCTTCGGCATAGAGGAAGGCATGGGCCTGTTCCTCACCGATGTTGCGCATCCCCACCAGCCCGCAATAGGCCAGATCGACGATATAGGCCTGGCCCTGCTGCGATGACGCGGTGAGCGTGAGCTTGAGCATCACCTCGTGCACGTCATTGCCGATGCTTTCCGCGCCGATATTGAACTGCACATCGATCTGCGGCGCGTCGGTCCACTGGTAGACATCGGGCGCATTGGGGTTTTCGACCGACAGATCCTTCACATATTGCGTGATGATCCCGACCGCAGGCTGGGTGTCGGCGCCATTGGGCTTGCCTCCGCCGCCGGTGCCTGCGTTGTCGAGATTGGTGAGGACGCCATCTTCATCGGCCATGGGGTGTGTCTTTCAATCTGGGTAACAGGAATTGCGCCGGGCGCATGAAACAAGGCGCTGCGATGCGCTCCGGTGCCGCCGCGCGCGCCTAGCAGGCACAGCCGCGCCTCGCAACAGCGCCCGCAGGACAAAGATTCACCCCGCGCCGCAACCTAACGGATGTTGGCGAATTGTAATCAGTGCCTATTTAAGGCAGTGTATTGTTCCTCGGGTGTTCGCTTGGCTTCGTGTCTGGCCGATGCCCACCCGCAGATCGGATATGTCTAGTGCTTGAAATTGTTCTCCTTGCCATGGTCGCCGCCTTTCTGGGCATGCGCCTTTATTCGGTGCTCGGACGCCGGGCGGAGCAGGAGGAGGAATCGGTGCCGCAGCGCTTCGATTCGGACGACAAGCCTGCCAGCATCGCCCGTCCGGCCCAGACCACAGCCGCCGTGCCTGCCCGCCCGATCGAACTTGACGGGGTCATGCCGGCGGTCGAACGCGGCATCCGCGAGATCGCCTCGGCGGATAATCGCTTCAACCTCGGCCAGTTCCTCGAAGGCGCGCGCGGGGCCTACCAGATGGTGCTCGAAGCCTTCTGGAACGCCGACCGTGAGACCTTGCGCGAATTGTGCGATGATGATGTCTATGAAGGCTTCGTCGCCGCCATCGACGCGCGTGAGGCAGCGGGCGAAACGCTGGAAAGTTCGCTCATCCGGATCGAGGAAACCCGCATCCATTCGGCTTCGCTCGACGGACGGATGGCGCGTATTTCGGTGTTGTTCATTGCCGATATCGCGTCGGTCACCCGCGACAAGGATGGCAATGTCATCGCCGGATCGCTCGACGATGCGATCGAAAGCCGCGATGTCTGGACCTTCGCCCGCAACACCGCCGCGCGCGATCCCAACTGGCTGCTCGACGAAACCGACGAGGGTTGATTCGCCGCTGCCGGAGCGCCGCACAGGCAATCCGCTGAGAGGGAACGGATGATGCGCACGGTGCTGGTGCTGGGTCTGGTGCTGGCACTGGCCGCGTGTGGCCGGATGATCCCGCAAGGCAGTTTGTCGGCCCCCGCCGCCACAGCGCCTGTTGCTGCGCCCATCATGCCCCCCGTGGCGGCCAATGCAGTGCTAACCGGGCTGTCCGCCGGCCCCGCGCTTGCCGCGCTCGCGCTGGATGATCGCGATGCCGCGGGCGCGCTGACAAGCTTCATCGAATCCTGCCCCAAGCTGCTTGTGCGCGAGGATGCCAGCGGCCTGACCCGCGCCGACGACTGGCGCCGCCCGTGCGAAGCCGCGCGCGGCTGGCCGCAGGCGCGTGCACGCGATTTCTTCACCCGTGAATTCAGCGCGGTCCAGGTGGGGGACGGGCGCGCCTTTGCCACCGGCTATTTCGAGCCGGAGATTGCCGGAAGCCGCACCCGCCGTCCGGGCTTTGCCGTGCCGGTCTATGCCATGCCGCCCGATCTGCTGCGCGACTGGCCCGCCGACGTGCCGCTGGCCGAACGCACCGGCCGTCCGCCGCTGGGACGGTATGACGAGGCGGGCCGCTTCACGCTGTATCATGATCGCGCCGCAATCGAGGACGGGGCGCTCGACGAAAAGGCCCCGGTGATCGCCTGGGCCGCCGATCCGGTCGAATTCTTCTTCCTCCAGATTCAGGGTTCGGGCCGCCTCGTCACGCCCGAGGGCGAGGTTATCCGCATCGGCTATGCCGGGCAGAACGGGCGCGAATATGTCGGCATCGGCGGGGTGATGCGGACCCGCGGCCTGCTGGGCGAAGGGCCGGGCCAATATCCTGGATCGATGCAGGGGATCATGGCCTATATCCGCGCAAACCCGGCGCAGGGTCGCGATCTGATGCGGCTCAACAAAAGCTGGATTTTCTTTCGTGAACTCAATGGCGACGGCCCGCTGGGCGCGCTGGGCGTGCCGGTGCGGCGTGAAAGCTCGGTCGCTGCCGATCCCGCCTTCGTGCCCTTGGGCGCGCCGGTGTGGCTGGCAATGGACCGGGCAGAGGCGGGCGGATTGTGGATCGCACAGGACACCGGCGGGGCGATCAAGGGCGCCAATCGCTTCGATACCTTCTGGGGCGCGGGTGAGGACGCACGGATGATCGCCGGCGGGATGAGCACGCGCGGCCGGGCCTTGGTGCTGATCCCGCGTGAGGCCGCCGCGCGGCACGGCACGGCTGGGCGATGAGGGTGCGCCCATGAAACTCCCGCGCGGGCTGAGCGCCGGGGAACAGGCCGCCTGGGCGCATCTTGCCCGCAGCGTCACCCCGCTGCCGGGGCGCGCGTCCCCCCAACCCGATCCGAAACCCAAGGCAACCCCGCCAGCGCCGCCCAAGGCCGTGTTGGCAGCGGTGGTTGCGGCAAAGCCTGCCGCGATGCGCCAACCGCGCCGCGCGCCCCCGCCGCCACCCCCGCCCCCGCCCCCGCCGCCTGTTGCCGACGCGCTGGATTCGCATTGGGACCGGCGGATGAAAGGCGGGCGGATCGCTCCCGATCTCACGCTCGACCTGCATGGCCACACGCTCGATACCGCCTATGACCGGATCATGGCCGGGCTTGATCAGGCGCGGGCGATGAATGCGCGGGTGGTGCTGGTGATCGCCGGACGCGCCCGCCCGGTCGATCCGGCCGACCGGATGGCGCGGCGCGGGGCGATCCGCGCCAAGCTGCTCGATTGGCTTGCCGCCAGCCGCCATGCAGGCGCGATTGCCGCCGTGCGCAAGGCGCACGTCAGCCACGGGGGCGAGGGCGCGCTCTATCTCGTGCTGAAACGCCCGCGCTGAAAGGCGGCGCCGGGCAGAACCGGCGCTTTCCTACGCGCCGCCATCCTGCCAACCTGCGCCGCATGACCTGCCGAAGCTTGCCCGTTCCCTGCCATCATGTCCCTTTCCAGAAACGGGGGGCCTGTCCGGAAACGGGAAACCTGCCCGGAGACGGAAGGGTTTTCCGTCTCTGGACAGTGTCTCATGTGTCTCCAACATCAGGAAAGGAGGAGCAAAGCTGAACCGCTGAACGCCGCGCCCTAGCCGCCCTTGCGGCTCGATTCGGCGGCTTCGATCACCGCTGCATCCCACGTCACCTGGGTCTGGGTTTGCGGGTTGAAGCGCCCGTCTGCGTAAGATGCCGCCTTGGCCGCGGCGATTTCCGCTGCGGTCAGATAGTCGCTCGGTTCCAGCGCGAAGACATCGATCCCGCGGGTGATCTCGGTGCCGTAGATGTGGCCCTGATACCAGTAGGTCGACCAGTAACCGCCCAGCACCAGCTGTTCATCGTCAATCGGGCCGCGATCGAAAAAGGCAATTTCGCGCGGGTTGTCGCTGTCAGTGAAGTCCATCACGCTGAGCCCGCCCTGATACCACGCCTGCACAAACAGGTCGCGGCCCGGCACCGGAATGATCGAGCCATTATGCGCGACGCAGTTCTCCTTGTCGCTCTGCGGCCCGGGCAGCTTGTAGTGCGAACGGAACACCAGCTTGCCATCGACGATGTCATAGATCGCGTTGGCGCCCCAGGTCTTGGGGTCGGAAGCCCGGCAGCGCGGCCGCCCGCCGCCGCCCCATTCGTCGGTGAAGATCACCTTGGTGCCATCATTGTTGAAGGTTGCCGAATGCCAGTAGGCAAAGCCCTTGTCGGTCACCGCATCGATCCGCTGGGGGTTGAGCGGGTCGGAGATGTCGAACAGGATGCCGTTGCCCGAACAGGCCCCGGCCGCGATCTTCATCGCCGGGAACACGGTGATGTCGTGGCAGTGATTGGTTTGCGAGGTGCGCTGGGTGCCATCGCCATGGTCACCACCGCGCCACAGGCCTGCGATTTCCCCGGTTTCGGCATCGGCAAAGACTCGCGGACTGCTGACAATCCGCGCCTTGGCCGGATCGGCCACCGGGATCTCGATTACATCGACCGAGAACAGCGCGGTGCGGGTGTCGCCCGGGATATTGCCGATGCAGCCGGCCAGTTCCTCTTCCTCGCGGATGCCGGACGTGCCCGAATTGTAGACGATGATACGGGTATCGTCGGCGCTGACGATCGAATGCGTGTGGCTGCCGCGGCAGGTCTGCACCTGCCCGACCTGACGCACGGCGGCGAGATCGGAGATGTCGAAGATGCGCAGGCCCCGGAACCGGTCTGCGCTGACCTTGCCATCCACGCCCTGCAACCCGCAATCGACACGCCCGCGGGTCTGTTCGACACTCATCACGAGGAGATTGTCGACCACCGAGACATCGCCCTGCCCGCCCGGACACACCACCGAGCTCATCAGGCCCGGCACCCCGTCGGCGCCGAGCTTGTAGATGTTGAAGCCATGGTAACTGCCTGCAACCATGATATCGTCGAAGAACGCCATGTCGGTATTGGCGAAGTCGAGCAGCGGCGAACGTTCGGCAAACTGGGTGAGGCTTTCCTCCTCGCCGCGTTCGGGCGTCGCTTCGCCTGCTGCCTCGGCAACCCCGGTTCCGGCTTCAGCGGCATCGGCAGCGTCAGCAGTTTCGGCTTCGTCCTTGTCCGCATCCTTCTCGGGCGCGACCGGCAGGCGCAGATCGGCCGGGTTATCGGGGTTGAAGAACCCGGCGGGCTTCCTGAAGCTGGCGACCTTGGTGAGGTTCATGATCGCCTCGCCCGCATTGTCGAACCCGGCGGCAAGCCCGGCACGCGGATCTTCGGAAAGACCCGCGAGCAGCACGTCCATCCGCTCGATCTCGCCGGTCTGTTCGTTCTCGATATCGCCGGTAAAACGATACAGCACCGGGTCGGCGGCGGTGCCGGGCTGGCCGAGCAGATCCTCGACCATGTCGACCGCGCCTTCATGATGGGCGATCATCAGGGTCAGAAACTGGCGGTCGAAATCGACACCCTTGGCCGCGGCGAGCGCCTTCATGTCATCGGGCGAAGCCATGCCCGCCATCATGTGATGCATATGCGCGGCATGCCCCTTCATCTTCGGGTCTTCGGCCAGCTCGCCGCGCTCGGCCAGCCAGGTCTTCATGAAGGCGATCTCGTCGGCCTGGCTCGATTCGATCCGTCCCGCGATGGCCACGATCTCTTCGGTATTGGTGCGATCCTTGACCAGCACGGCCATCTCCACCGCCTGCTGGTGATGGACAATCATGTGCTGCATGAAGGTGACATCGGCCGGCGCATAGCTGGCCGCGGCAAGCTTGGTCGCTTCATCGGCGGTCAGCAAGCGGCTGTCCTGCCCTGGTGCGCCGGGCTGGACGATCGGCGCGCTCTGAGCGAAGGCAAAGCCCGAAGTGCCAAGCAGCAATGCGGAAAGAACTGCGCCCGATGCGCGCAGGCGGTTTACGTTGGTCATGATGTCCCCTTGGGCCCGATGGTTGACGTGCAGACTGGCGTTATCCGCTGGGCAGTCAAGTGGCGGAATGACACTGCAACTCCCCTTTCGACGAATTGGCGATGCGAATCGAGCAGAGGCTTTGGCTGTCCGGTCGTGTCATGCGCACCTTTCGTCGCACAGGACGAAATGAACCCTTGCCGAGGCGAATCGCCCGTGCCTAGGATGATCATTAAGCCTGTCGAAACCGCAAGAAAGTAGCTTCAGACCATGGCACGCGCCCGTTTTTCGATTTTCGCCGCCGGCCTTGCCGCCGCTGCCGCAATGTTCGCGATGCCTGCGGCCGCGCAGGCTGACGAGCTGCAATCCAGCTTTGACCGTGCCCTCGGCACCGAGCTGCGCCAGCCGCAAACCTTCGAAGCGATCTATGCCGGCAGCTTCCAGCAGCGCATCGCCGAGCTGGCGGAGCCTTCGCGCGGGCGGATCGGAGTGGCTGCGGTCGATCTTGCCACGGGCGAGGAAATCATGGTGCTGGGCGACCAGCTGTTCCCGATGGCATCGACCAGCAAAATCGCGGTGGCTGCGGCCTATCTCGAGATGGTCGAGAAAGAACGCTTTTCGCTGACTTCGGAATTCCCGCTGCTGTTGCCGATCCGCTCGGCCAAATTCTCCTCGGCCCGCGCGCCGGTGCGCAAAGGGCAGTACATGCCCGCAATCGACCTGATCGAGATCATGATCACCCGCTCCAGCAATCCGGCAACCGATGCCTTGCTGGCCGCAGTGGGCGGGCCGGACATTGTCAATGAATGGGTGCGGCGGCAGGGCATCGCCGATTTCAGCATTAACCGCGATATCGCGACTCTGGTGCGCGATGACGGCGAATATAATCCGGCAACCCATATCGATTCGCGCGATGCAGCCACGCCGCGCGCGATGGCGCGACTGCTCGCCGGACTTTATCGCGGCGACTTCCTGTCGGACGAAAGCCGCCGGGTGCTGCTCGGCGCGATGAGCCGGACTGTGACCGGCAAGCGCCGCATCGTCGCCCACATCCCGGCCGAAGCGC
The DNA here is from genome assembly GCF_900143235.1 of Erythrobacter sanguineus. Lineage (GTDB taxonomy): Bacteria > Pseudomonadota > Alphaproteobacteria > Sphingomonadales > Sphingomonadaceae > Erythrobacter > Erythrobacter sanguineus. The sequence continues at coordinate 80,368 of NZ_FRDF01000008.1, forward strand.
GGGTCAGCCACAAGACCGGCTCGCTCAACAACACGTCAAGCGATATCGGTCTGATCGAATGCCCGGATGGCAGGACCATCGCCGTGGCAATCTATGTCACAGGGCAAGGCACACGGCTTGCGCGGGAAGAACGAATCGCGGCCATTGCCCGTGCGCTTTATGATGGCTTTGCCGTTCGCGCCCAGCAGCAGGACCCGATGCGCAACTGGGCCAGCGCGCCCTATAGCAACGGCGGCTGAAGCGGGCGCGCACGCATAGTGGACGGCAAGAGGAACCGGCGCAAAAGGAAAGGGCGGCGCCTTGTGGCACCGCCCCTCCTGTTTGACCATCGCTGACGAAGCAGCGCGATCAGATCCGAATTATTCGGCAGCAGCTTCAGCTTCGGCAGCCACTTCAGCAGCGGCGTCAGCAGCAGCTTCAGCGCCTTCAGCGGCAGCAGCAGCGGCGTCTTCGGCGCCTTCGGCGGCGGCGTCGGCAACAGCTTCGGCGCCTTCGGCAGCGGCGTCGGCATTGGCTTCAGCGTCGGCAGCCATGGCGTCGACAGCCTCTTCGGTTTCGGTGGTGGCGGTTTCACCGCAAGCAGCGAGGCCCAGAGCCGAGGTGGCGATGGCGGCGGCGAGAACGATCTTGCGCATAGTCTTGAAATCCTTGTTCAGCGTTTGTCCCATGTCCCTTGGCGGAGCATGTCGAAACCGGTATCTGACCCCCGGCTCGTTGCTGCGAATAGTGGCAGGATTGGGGCAATGCAAGCCAATTGCGGCAGCCCCGCCCAAATTCAGCCATCTTTTCGCCACAATTCGACGCGCGCGGAACCGCTCCATCCCGCTGCTGGGCAGGGGAATGCCCCGCAAAACCGGCTACCCCGGCTCGCTGCCGGGTGCTAGCAGGCGGCATGGCCGACACCCCCGAACCCACCAAGCAGCACCTCTATCTCGTCGATGGATCGTCCTACATCTTCCGCGCCTACCACCGGCTGCCGCCGCTGACCGACCCGGAAGGCACGCCTGTCGGTGCGGTCTATGGTTACACCACGATGCTGTGGAAGCTCGCCGCCGACCTCGACGAGGCTGACGGGCCGACCCATCTGGCTGTGATCCTCGATGCAGGATCGATCAGCTTTCGCAACGACATCTACGAGCATTACAAGGCCAACCGGCCCGATCCGCCCGAGGATCTGGTGCCGCAATTCCCGTTGATCCGCGATGCCACCCGCGCCTTCAGCCTGCCCTGTATCGAAGAAGCGGGGCTGGAGGCCGATGACCTGATCGCCTCCTACGCGCGCGAAGCACAGCGGATGGGCTGGAACGTCACGATCGTCTCGTCCGACAAGGATCTGATGCAACTGGTGGGCGAGGCCGATGGCCCTGACGGCCCGGCCCGGATCGACATGCTCGACACGATGAAGAACCAGCGCATCTATCTTCCCGAAGTCGCGGAGAAGTTCGGCGTCACCCCCGATCTGGTCGGCGACGTGCTGGCGCTGATGGGCGATTCGGTGGACAATGTGCCGGGCATTTTCGGCATTGGCCCCAAGACAGCGAGCAAGCTGATCGCGGAATACGGCTCGCTTACCGCGGCGCTGGATTCTGCGCCCGCAATGAAACCCTCCAAATTGAAGGAGCGCCTGATCGAAGGCCGCGCGGATGCCGAACTGAGCAAGGTGCTGGTGACGCTCAAGGAAGATTGCGACCTGCCGCAACCGATCGCCGAGATGAAGCTCGGCCCGGTGCCGCCCGAACCGCTCGCCGCGTTTCTGGAAAAGCACGGCTTCACTTCGCTGCTGAAGCGGCTCGGCGCAGGCAATGGCAGCCCTGCACGCAAGACTGATCTCAACCCGCCCAAGGCCGACAAGGCGGGCGATAATGGCACGGGCGACGGCAGCGCCAATCGCCAGCCGCCGCCTGAAATGCCGCATGTCGATCACACCGCTTACGAGACAGTGCAGACCATCGAACGGCTCGAACACTGGATCGCCCGCGCCCGCGCCGCGCGGCTTGTGGCCGTGGATACCGAGACCACCTCGCTCGACGCGATGCGCGCCGATCTGGTCGGGGTGAGCCTCGCGCTTGGCCCGAATGATGCCTGCTACATCCCGCTGGCGCATGGCGGGGACGACATGTTCGCGCAAAAGCCGGAGCAGGTCGACAAGGCCGCGGCGCTCGCCGCGCTCAAACCGTTGCTGGAGGACGATAGCGTCCTCAAGGTGTTCCAGAACGGCAAGTATGATTGCAACGTCCTTGCCCGCGAAGGCATGGCGGTGGCGCCCATTGACGATACGATGGTGATCAGCTTCGCGCTGGATGCCGGACGCGGCGAGGAAGGCATGGGCGGCAGCGGGATTGGGGGCCACGGGATGGATGAACTCAGCCAGCGCCACCTTGGCCACACGCCGATTGCGTTCAAGGACGTGTGCGGCACCGGCAAGAAGGCGATTTCCTTTGGTGAAGTCCCGCTGGACCGCGCGACCCGATATGCTGCCGAGGATGCCGACATCACCTTGCGGCTTTACCAGACCCTGAAACCGCGGCTGGCCGAAGAAGGCGGCACACGCATCTATGAACGGGTCGACCGCCCGCTGATCCCGGTGGTGGCGACGATGGAACGCGAGGGCATCCGGGTCAACCGCGCGCGGCTCGCCAGGCTGTCAGAGGAGTTCGCGGTCGAGATCAGGCGGCTGGAGGGCCAGATTCACGAACTGGCCGGGCAGGAATTCACCGTCGGCAGCCCAAAGCAGCTGGGAGAGATCCTGTTCGACAAGCTCGGCTACAAGGGCGGGAAGAAGGGCAAGAGCGGACAATATTCGACCGATGTCTCGGTGCTGGAACGGCTCGCGACGGAAGGGGCGCCAATGGCGCGCAAGGTGCTGGAATGGCGCCAGCTGGCCAAGCTCAAATCGACCTATACCGATGCCTTGCAGGCCGCGATCAATCCGGCGACGGGCCGGGTCCACACCAGCTACAGTCTGGTCGGCGCGCAGACCGGGCGATTGAGTTCGACCGATCCCAACCTCCAGAACATCCCGGTGCGCACCCCCATCGGCCGCCAGATCCGTGAAGCCTTTGTGCCCGAAGATGGCAATGTCCTGCTGGCCGCGGACTATTCGCAGATCGAACTGCGGCTGGCCGCGCACATGGCGAATGTGGACACCCTGAAACAGGCCTTTGCCAATGGCGAGGACATCCACGCCCGCACAGCGCGCGAAATGTTCGGCGAAGTCACCCGCGACACCCGCGCGCGGGCCAAGACGATCAATTTCGCGATCCTTTACGGCATTTCGCGCTGGGGCCTTGCCGGCCGTCTGGAGGTCACGTCGGACGAGGCGCAGGACATGATCGACACCTATTTCCAGCGCTTCCCCGGCATCCAGCGCTATATTCACGAAACGCTCGAGACGGTGCGGGCCAAGGGCTATTCGGAGACGCTGTTCGGGCGCAAGACGTGGTTCCCGCGGATCAATTCGAAGAATCAGGCCGAACGGCAGGGGTCAGAGCGCGCGGCGATCAATGCGCCGATCCAGGGCACCAGCGCCGACATCATCAAGCGCGCCATGGCCCGGATGCTGCCGGCTTTGGCGGAGGCGGGCCTCGATGATGTGCGGATGCTGCTGCAGGTGCATGACGAACTGGTGTTCGAACTGCCCGAGGCCCGGGTCGAGGCGGCCACGCCGATCATCCGCCGGGTGATGGCCGAGGCGGCGCTGCCTGCGGTGGAACTGACCGTGCCGCTCGGCGTCGATATCGGCACTGGCGCAAGCTGGGACGCGGCGCATTGATGCAGCGCGGCGTGCTTTGTCTGGGGGCGTTCATCGCCCTGGCCTTGGCCGCCGGCAGCGCGCTGATCTGGCAAGGGCGCGGTGGGCTGCGCTTCAGCGATGAAGGTCGCCATTTTGACCAAGCCACCGGCATTGTGGTGCATCAGCATTCGGTCGAAGTTTACGCGATCCTGACGATGGCCTTCAGCGTGATCAGCGTGGCCTTGGCGGTCCTGGCACGCAGGCGCTAAGGCGGCCCTCACGGCGATGTTTCACGTGAAACATTTGCAGAACATCGGGGTTATTACGCCCGTCGCTAATCGTGCTTCTTTTCGCGTGTCGGGGTCAGCATGTCGGGCGCAATGAAGCCGATCGGCTGCACCTCGGCGGCGCGCTTTTTCAACTCGCCGCGCATTTTCTTGTATTCGGCCTCCATCGCCTCGGTGACAGTGGCGCGCGAATCCTTGAGCGCTTCGTCGAAATCCTGCGCCGACACCTCGTCCACATCACCGCCCACGCGGCGCAGCGCGCTGAGGCCGGCGCGGCGCACCAGATCTTCCAGATCAGCCCCCGTGAACCGTTCGGTCCGGGCCGCCATCGCGGCAAGATCGACGCCCGGCGCCAAGGGCATCTTGGCGGTGTGAATGCCCAGAATATGCTCGCGACCCGGCTTGTCCGGCGTGCCAACGTACACCAGTTCATCAAACCGGCCCGGGCGCAGCAAGGCCGGATCGACCAGCGCCGGGCGGTTGGTCGCACCGATCACCACCACCGATTGCAGTTCCTCCAGCCCGTCCATTTCGGCAAGGATGGTGTTGACCACCCGGCCGGTGACCTGCGGTTCGCCCTGCCCTGACCCACGCGCCGGAACGAGGCTGTCGATCTCGTCGATAAACACCACGCAGGGCGCGACCGCACGCGCGCGGGCAAAAAGTTTTGCGATCTGCTGTTCGCTTTCGCCGTACCATTTCGACAGGAGATCGGAACTTTTCATCGAGATGAAGTTCGCCTCGGCCTCCTTGGCCACGGCCTTGGCCAGCAGGGTCTTGCCGGTGCCGGGCGGGCCATAGAGCAGAAAGCCTTTGGCGGGCCGGATGCCCAGCCGCCGGAAGGCGTCGGGGTTCTTCAGCGGGAGCTCGATCCCTTCCTTGAGCTTGTCGATGGCATCACCCGCGCCGCCGATATCGTCCCAGGCGACATTGGGCATCTGCACCATTACCTCGCGCATGGCGGACGGCTGGATGCGCTTCAATGCGGCGAGGAAATCTTCGCGGGTGACGCGCAGATCCTCCAGCACGTCTTGCGGAATGGTGCGTTCATCAAGATCGAGCCGGGGCATGATCCGGCGCACCGCCTCGATCGCCGCCTCGCGGGTGAGCGCGGCGATGTCCGCGCCGACAAAACCGTGGGTGACCCGCGCCAGTTCCTTGAGGTCAACCGCCTCTTCCATCGGCATCCCGCGGGTGTGGATCGCAAGGATTTCGCGCCGCCCGCGTTCATCCGGCACGCCGATCACTATTTCGCGATCGAACCGGCCCGGTCGGCGCAGCGCCTCGTCGATCGCGTCGGGCCGGTTGGTTGCGGCGATGACGACCAGATTGGCGCGCTGTTCCAGCCCGTCCATCAGCGTCAGCAATTGCGCAACCAACCGCTTTTCCGCCTCGCCAGTGACCTGCGTGCGTTTCGGCGCGATTGAATCGATTTCGTCGATGAAGACAATCGCAGGCGCGGCGCGGCCGGCTTCCTCAAACACTTCGCGCAGGCGTTTTTCGCTCTCGCCGTAACCCGAACCCATGATTTCCGGGCCATTGATAGTGAAGAATTCGGCATCGCTTTCGTTCGCCACGGCCTGCGCCAACCGGGTCTTGCCGGTGCCGGGCGGGCCGTGCAGCAATACCCCCTTGGGCGGTTCCACCCCGAGCCGGATGAACAGTTCGGGGTAACGCAGCGGCAGTTCAACCATTTCGCGAAGGGCGCGGATGGTTTCTTCCATCCCGCCGACATCGTCGTAATTGACGACAGCGCGGCCATCGCGCGGTTCCTCGAATTCGGCGCGCAGTTCGACCTCGGTGTTCTCGTCGATATGGACGATACCCTTGGGGCTGGTCGAATGCACCGACAGGCGGATCTGGGTCAGCGCATAGGCAGGCGCGCGCAGCAACTGGCGCACATCGGACGGCATGTTCTGCACTGGCTGCTGCCCGGTGGTGGCCACCAGATCGCCCGCCATCAAGGGCTTGCGGAAAAAGTTGCGCTTCAAGGCCTGGGTCGGCCCCTGCAGGCGCATTTCGCGCTGGGCAGGGGCAAAGACGACGCGGGTGGCGGGACGCGATTCGGCGCTGGCAATTTCGACATGCTCGCCCGATCCGGCCTCGGCATTGCCGCGCTGGAGTCCGTCGAGACGCACGACATCCAGCGCATCATCTTCGGGGTAGGCCGCCATGGCGATGGCAGCGGTGGTGCGCTTGCCGGTGATCTCCACCACATCGCCCTCGGTAATGCCGAGCTTCTGGAACGCGGTCCGCGGCATGCGGGCGATGCCCTGACCCGATTCTTCCTGCCTTGCGGGCGCGACCTGCAACCGGACAGTCCGGGTGGGCGCGGCGGTTTCTGCTTCGGCCATGGGGAATTCCTGCGCTTGCGTGGTTTTGTGTGGGCTTGCACGATTAGCTAGGCACGCCTCCGGGCGATTGCAATCGAGCAAGCCCCGAGGGCGCAGCGCAGGCCCATGGGCAAACATCCGGCGGCCAGCGCGCTACGCCGGGCGATTCGGGCCGGGCGATTTTGGCCGGGCAGAAAAAAGCCCGGCACAAACCTTGCGGTGCGCCGGGCTGAAAAGTTTGGGAGAGGATGCCTGAAAGGCACCTTCGCAACTGCAGCAGAATCTCTCGTTGTGCAAGTGCGAAAGGTGCATAGTTTGATGCAAAGAATGCAATTATGGGCAATTTTCACATTGTGGCCGGTCAGAACTTGCAAAACCTCTGCCTGAGAAATCGGCATTCGCCCAAAATTTGGGCAGATTTCGCAGGGTTTGGATTTTGCGTTGCAACATGAACGATGGTTCAGTTTTTTGCCCGTGGCCGGGCGTGACAGCGCGGCCCGAAGGCACTAATCATCCACGGCAAATCCCGCTGGGGTGCAGGCCCTGCAGAACCACAAAGCGAGGCAGACAGGCCCGATGACCAAGCTCTATCCCGACGCAGCCAGCGCGCTGGCAGGCATCCTTACCAACGACATGCTGATCGCCGCCGGGGGCTTCGGCCTGTGCGGAATTCCCGAGCGACTGCTGGACGCGATTCGTGACAGCGGCGTGACGGGGCTCACCTTTGCCAGCAACAATGCCGGGATCGACAACGAGGGCATCGGCAAGCTGCTGCGCACCCGGCAGGTGAAGAAGATGATCAGCTCCTATGTCGGCGAAAATAAGGAGTTCGAACGGCAATATCTGGCGGGCGAACTCGAAGTCGAATTCTGCCCGCAGGGCACGCTGGCTGAACGCATGCGTGCAGGCGGGGCAGGCATCCCCGGCTTCTACACCCGCACCGGGGTCGGCACCGAGGTGGCCAAGGGCAAGGATCACAAGGACTTTCCCGACCGCGACGGGGTGATGCAGACCTACATCCTCGAACGCGGCATCTTTGCCGACCTGTCGATCATCAAGGCATGGAAGGCCGACGCCACCGGCAACCTGATCTTCCGCAAGACTGCGCGCAACTTCAATCTGCCCGCGGCAACCTGCGGCAGGATCTGCGTCGCCGAGGTCGAGGAAGTGGTGCCCGCAGGCGCGCTTGATCCTGACGCTGTTCACCTTGCCGGCGTGTTCGTGAACCGGATCGTGTGCGGCGCGCCCTATGACAAGAAAATCGAATTCCGCACTGTTCGGGAGAGGGAGAACGCATGATGGATCGCAGGATTGCCTTGCTCCCGGTGCTGGCACTGGCGGGGACGTCGCTTTCGGGCTGTGTGGCTGTGGCGATCCCGGCGCTGGCAGGCAGCGCGCTCGTCGGCAGCCGCATCGACGCCGAACGCCCGGACAATGCCGCGCCTGCCGCTGCGCCCGCACGTGTCGTAGCTCTTGTCCCACCGGTCAGGACGCCTGCCGCATCATCAGCGCCGCCGGTTACGGTTGCTGCTGCCCCGGCGGCGGAATCCGCTGCGATGGCGGTTGCCAGCGCCCCGGCTGCGGTTCCGCCAACCCCGCTGATCGAACCCGCGCTGCCAATGATCGCGCCTGCAAGCCCGCGCCGCCAGTTCGGCTTTGCACAATTCGTGCGTTATGGCCGCGGGGTCGCAGCGGTCAGCGCGCAGGCCAACGGGCCGCTTTCCGCCATGCTTGCAGACCCGATCGCGCTCGACGGGCAGCGGCGGCGGTGCGCTGGGGACGATCAGCCGGTCGCGGTAATCGATCTCGACCCGCAAGGCGGTGTCTTCATCCCGCCTGCCAAGGTGGTGAAGAATGACGGGCAGGCGCTCGGGCTGGCGGTGTTGCGCGAAGCCGGGGTGCAGATCGCCTGGGTCTCCGATGCGCCCGTCAGCCAGATCGGGGGCGTGCGCACCGCGCTTGAGCAATCCGGCCTTGATCCGCGCGGCGAAGATATCGTCTCGCTCCGGCGCGACCCCGAAGACCGCAAGCAGGCGCGCAAGGAAACGCTCGCCGCGACCGCGTGCATTGTCGCAATTGCCGGCGACGAGAAGTCTGATTTCGATGAGCGTTTCCAGTATCTCAGGAACCCCGAGGCCGGCGCGGCGCTGGAAACGGCAATCGGCGATGGCTGGTTTCTGATCGAACCGGTTTTCTCCGTCACATCGCCAGTGGATGCCGACGGCGCGCGGCAAAAAGGACAATTCGACCAATGAGCACGCTTCCCACCGGGTGGAACCGCGACCAGATGGCCGCCCGCGCCGCGCGCGAGCTGAAGGATGGCTATTACGTCAACCTCGGCATCGGCATCCCCACGCTGGTCGCCAACCACATCCCCGAAGGCATGATGGTGACCTTGCAGAGCGAGAACGGCATGCTCGGCATAGGCCCGTTTCCCTTTGACGATGAAGTCGATCCCGATCTGATCAATGCTGGCAAGCAGACCATCAGCGAACTGCCGCACTCTGCCTATTTCGACAGCGCCACCAGCTTTGCGATGATCCGCGGCGGGCATATCGACCTCACCGTGCTGGGCGCGATGGAGGTCGCCGAAAATGGCGACATCGCCAACTGGATGATCCCCGGCAAGATGATCAAGGGCATGGGCGGGGCGATGGATCTGGTCGCGGGTGTAAAGAAGATCATCGTGGTGATGGACCACACCGCCAAGGACGGATCGCCCAAGTTTATCCCCGGATGCACCCTGCCGCTGACCGGCGCAGGCGTGGTGGACATGATCATCACCAACCTCGGCGTGTTCCAGCGGCCCGATCACGCCTCGCCGTTCCGCCTGATCGAGATGGCGCCGGGGGTGAGCGAGGCCGATATCGCGGCAAGCACCACCGCGCATTACACGGTGTGATGCGGCGCGGTGTTGGAATCGCTGCCCTTGCGCTTGTTCTCGTGATCGGCGGCATTCTCGCCTTCACCTCGCCGCCGCGGCTGCTTTCGTTCTATGACCAGGCGGCAGGCGGCGGCGCGGGCGCGCGTCAGACAGCCGAAGGCGTCGCTTTCGGCACCCACGGGCAGACGCTCGATATCTGGGCGCCGGAGAAGCCGCCAGCGGGCAAGCTCCCCGTGGTCATCTTCTGGTATGGCGGCGGCTGGGCCAAGGGTGACCGCGCCGCCTATGCCTTTGCCGGACGCGCGCTGGCCAATCAGGGCTTTCTTGTGGTGATCCCCGATTACCGCAAGGTGCCGGACGTGCTGTTTCCCGCCTTCCTCGGCGACGGGGCCGAGGCGATCGCGTGGGTCGAGGACAATATCGGCCGGCACGGCGGCGATCCGGCGCGGCTCGCCTTCATGGGCCATTCGGCGGGGGCCTATCAGGCCGTGATGCTGGCGCTCGACAGCCAGCGGCTGGTGGCGGCAGGGGCCGATCCGTCAAACATCAAGGCGGCGGTCGGCCTGTCCGGTCCTTATGATTTCTACCCTTTCGACAGCCCGCGCTCGATCGCGGCGTTCAGCGAATGGCCACGGCCGGAGGAAACCCAGCCGATTACCTATGCCCGCGCCGACGCGCCGCCGCTGTTGCTGGTGACATCCGAAGGCGACACCACGGTGCGACCGCGCAACGCCAATAATCTTGCCGCGAAACTGCGCGAGTTGGGCGCGGCAGTGGAGGTGAAAAACTACGGCCCGCTCGATCACGAAGAGGTGGTGATGGCGCTGTCCGTGCCGTTCCGCAGCAAGGGCCCGGTGCTGGCTGACAGCGTCGCCTTTCTGAAAGCGCGGCTGGGGGAATGACAATGTGGCTGACCGAACCACGCAATCCCAATGCGCCGCTCGCTGGGCTCAAGGTGGTGGAATTGGCGCGGGTGCTGGCGGGACCGTTCTGCGGACAGATCCTTGCCGATCTCGGTGCGGATGTGATCAAGGTCGAAAGCCCGGAAGGCGACGGCACACGGGCTTGGGGCCCGCCTTGGGTCGAGCGGGTGGACGCGGCTGGCACGGTCCACCGCGAGGCTGCCTATTACCATGCCTGCAACCGGGGGAAGCGTTCGATCATCGCCGATTTCTCCGCCGCCGATGACCTTGCGCGGGTCAAGGCGCTGATCACCGATGGCGATGTGGTGATCGAGAATTTCAAGACCGGCAGCCTCGCCAAGTTCGGCCTCGATTACGCCAGCTGCGCCAACGGCAACCCCGGCCTCGTCTATTGCTCGATCACCGGCTTTGGCCTCACCGGGCCGCGCGCGCATGAGGCGGGCTATGATTTCGTGGTGCAGGGAATGAGCGGCTTCATGTCGCTGACCGGCGAGCCTGAAGGGCACCCGGTCAAGATGGGCATCTCGATCTCCGACCTGTCGACCGGGGTGTGGGCCGCCAACGGCATTCAGGCGGCACTGCTGATGCGGGCGCGGACCGGCAGGGGCCAGCAGGTCGATATCAGCCTGATGGATTCCTCGGTCGCGCTGCTGTCCAACCAGGCGACCTATTTCCTCACCACCGGACAGAACCCGCCGCGCATGGGCAATGCCCACGCACAGGTCGCGCCATACGGCATGTTCGCGGTGAGCGATGGGCACGTGATCCTTGCGCCTGCCAATGACGGGTTGTTTCACAAGCTGATGGATGTGCTCGGCCTTCGCCACCTGTCCACCGATCCACGCTTCATCGCCAATGGTGATCGCACCGCCAATGCGAAGGCACTCGACGCCGAAATCGCGGCGGCGACAGCGGGATGGACCAAACAGAGCCTGCTTGATGCCTGCCACGCGGCAGGCGTTCCGGCCGGGCCGATCAACCGGCTCGACGAAGTTTTCGCCGACCCGCAGGTGGCGGCGCGAGGCCTGCGCGTTGATCTTGGCGGGATGCCCGGAGTGCGCAGCCCCTTCGTGTTTTCCGAAGCCGAACTGGCGCTCGACCGGCCTTCGCCGATCCATGGCGAGGACGGGCCCTGACTGCGGGGGTTGCGCTCTTCTCGAATTTCTGTATTTCCAGAAATAGGGAAAGGCGAAGCGAGTCGTGACCGATCTGATGGACATCCCCGAGGCGCGCGCCTTCATCCTCCACTGGGGGGAGATGGGCACGGCCTGGGGCGTCAACCGCTCGGTCGCGCAGATTCATGCGCTGCTCTATCTCAGCGACCACCCGCTGCATGCCGAGGATATCTGCGAAGTGCTCGGCCTTGCCCGTTCCAACGTGTCGACCGGGCTGAAGGAACTGCAGGGCTACGGCATCGTCCGGCGCGTGCATATCGAGGGCGACCGGCGCGACCACTTCGTCGCCGAAACCGACCTGTGGGAGGTGCTGATGCGCCTCGCTGAAGAGCGCAAGAAGCGCGAGTTCGATCCGACCATCCGCCTGCTTGGCGAGCTGTCCGACAGCGTCAAAGCGCGCGGCGAGGTGCCGGTGCATGTGCGCGAGCGGATCGGGCGGATGCATGAATTCATTGGCACCCTGACCGGCTGGTATGCCGACGTGCGCCACCTGCCCAAGCCGACCCTCGTGCGGCTGATGAAGCTCGGCCGCGGCATCGCCCGCTTCCTGCCGGGCGGCAGCGACCGATCCTGATCTGAACCCCCGACAAAGGAGAAACCCTCTTGGAGCACGCTTGCATGAGTTAATTTCTGAATTTCCAGAAAGCACAGGAATGAAAGATGTACGATATCTATGCCTATGTCGCCTACCTTCTCGTCAGCATCGGCCTCACCGTCTGGGTGGCACAGACCCTGTCGAAGAACGGCCTCGTCTTCCTTGTCGAATGTTTCGGCCATGACCGGACGCTGGCGGGAGACGCGGCGGGCGGCGCAGGGCGCCGGTTAAGACAAAATCCGCGCACCCTCCCGCCACAGCCGCTCGAACGGCCCCTGGCCCAACCGCGCCACCCATGGCGGCGACCACAGCACCATCGCGGCAATCGGCACCAGCCCGAGCGCCAAGGCCTGCCAGCGGGTGACACAGCCGAACAGCCCCAGCCCCCACGGCGCGAAAATCGCGGCAAGGATCACGCTGGTCATCAGATAGTTGGTGAGCGACAGGCGTCCCACTGCCGCGAGGCTGCGGGTCAGGGCATTCTCGCTTCCCATGAACGCCATCGCCAGCGCGGCATAAGCCACCCCCAGCAAGGTATCGAACGGGGCTGACAGCACCAGCGCCACCGGCCCCGCCAGCGCCGCCGGAAAGCCTTCCGCCACCAGCCAGCCCGCCAGCGCCAGCAGCGCCGGCAACGCTACCAGCGCAGCAAGGCCCGCGATGCGTTGCAGCCGGAAAGTGCGCCACTGGCCCTTCAGCATTCCCGCCTTCCACAGCCCCATGCCAAGCGTGATCGCCGCCAGATTGAGCGGCAGCGAAGCGACCAGAGTTGTGAGCTGGGCGGGAATTGCGGCACTGCGCCGCATGATCCGCGCGCCAAATCCCTCGCGACCCTGTTCAAGCAGCGCGGCAATCGCCGCCGGGTCGTGTCCGAAATTGCGTTCAGCAAACAGCAGGGCATCAGTGCCCGCGCGGTTCAGATAAAAATCGACCATGGCGCTGCCAAAGGCGGTCAAGCCAAGGGCAACATGCACCATCAGCAACCCTGCCGCCACCGCAACCAGCGCCCGCGCCGATAGTCCGGCAAGCAATGGCAGCGCCAGCCCCGCCAGCGCATAGGCGCGCAGCACGTCATTGCTGGCCAGGAAGGTCGCATGCACCAGCCCGATCACGAACAGCACCAGCATCCGGGCATAATGCGCACGCCATGGCTGTTCGCCGCCCTTTTCCAGCAGGATCAGGCAGCCGACCCCGAACAGCATCGCGAACAAGGTGCGGAACTTGTCCTCGACGAACACGAAGCTTGCCAGCCACACCCGGTAATCGACCGCGCCGGTCGCGCCATAGGCAAGCGGGTTGTAATAGGCCGGCCCCGGCAGCGCGAAGGCGTGGACATTCATCCCGACGATGCCGATCACCGCGATCCCGCGCAGCGCATCGAGCGCGAAAATCCGTTGCGGGGGCGAATCGGGCGTCACCATCAATGGCGCCCTACACCCGAAATCAGCCCAGCGCTGCCTTCAGATCAGCAACCAGATCGGTGCGTTCCCACGGGAAGAGATCGCCTTCGGCCTTGCGCCCGAAATGGCCATAGGCAGCGGTCTTCTGATAGATCGGCTTGTTAAGGCCAAGATGGGTGCGGATGCTGCGCGGGGTCAGCCCGCCCAGCTTGGCAATGCCAAGGATCGCCTGTTCGATCTTGTCGTCGCCCACGGTGCCGGTGTCATGCGTATCGACATAAAGCGACAGCGGCTCGGACACGCCGATGGCATAGGCGATCTGGATGGTGCAACGCGTGGCAAGGCCCGCCGCCACGACATTCTTGGCAAGGTAGCGGGTGATATAGGCGGCCGAACGGTCGACCTTGGTCGGGTCCTTGCCGCTGAAAGCGCCGCCGCCGTGCGGGGCCGCGCCGCCATAGGTATCGACGATGATCTTGCGCCCGGTCAGGCCTGCATCGCCATCCGGTCCGCCGATTTCGAAGGCCCCGGTGGGATTGATGTAATATTTCGTCCCGCGCAGCAGCACCGGCGGGATCACGTCGGCCACCACTTTCCGCACATAGGCTTCAAGCTCGGCATATTTGGCCGCATCGGCATGATCGCCGGTAAGGCAATAGCCCCGCCTGTGCTGGGTCGATACCACCACCGCGGTCGCGGCCACCGGCAGCGAACCTTCATAACGCAGCGTCACCTGGCTTTTGGCATCGGGTTCAAGAAACGGAGCCAGACCCGCATGGCGATCAGCAGCCATGCGCTCCAGGATCTTGTGGCTGTAATACAGCGTGGCGGGCATCAGATCGGGGGTTTCGTCGGTCGCGTAACCGAACATGATCCCCTGATCGCCTGCACCTTCATCCTTGTTGTCGCCCGCGTCCACGCCCTGCGCGATTTCCGCCGACTGGCCGTGGAGGTTGTTTTCGAACCGGAGGGTTTCCCAGTGGAAGCCGTCCTGTTCGTAGCCGATACGCTTCACCGTTTCGCGCACGGTGTCCTCGATCTCTTTTTCGGCACCGGGCGCCCATTTGCCGTTCTCGAACACACCCTTGCAGCGGATTTCGCCGGCCAGCACCACCAGCTGGGTGGTGGTCAGGGTTTCACACGCGATGCGCGCTTCGGGGTCTTTGGACAGGAACAGGTCGACGATCGCATCGGAAATCTGATCGGAAACCTTGTCCGGGTGGCCTTCGGAAACGCTTTCGGAGGTGAAGAGATAATCGGTGCGCATGAGTCCCCCGGGGGCTGTGGTGAGCGGATTTCCACCAGACAGGTCACCTTATGCAGATATAAGGAAACCTTTATGTCCAGCTTTGTGCCGCACCGCCCTAGCCGCGCGCGCGGGCCAGCGCAAGCGCTCTTGGCAAGCCAAGCCCCAGCGCAATCAGCACCGCCGCCCAGCCCAGCGTCAGCCAGTGTCCGGCCCGCGCAAACAGCGTCGGCGGCTTGGCGGCGGGAACCACCCCTTCCAGCTTGTCCGCCTTGCCGCGCGCGATACTGCCGCGCACGATCCCGTTCGCATCGATCACCGCGCTGATCCCGGTGGTGGTCGATCGCAGCGCCGGCAGGCCTTCCTCGATTGCCCGCATCCGCGCCTGCGCCAGATGCTGCGGCGGGCCCCAGTGGCCAAACCAGCCATCATTGGACGGGTTGAAGATGTAATCCGGCCGGTTCGCGCGATCCACGACCTTGCCCGAGAACACGATTTCGTAACAGATCTGGATGCCCGCCTTGCCATGCCTGCCCAGATCGAGCGTGCGCGGCCCCGGCCCGGGTTCGTAATCGATCGCGCCTGCCACCAGCCGCGACAGGCCAAGCGGTTCGAGCAGTTCGCGCATGGGCAGATATTCGCCATAGGGCACAAGATGCGCCTTGGCGTAACTGGCCTTGATTGCGCCCTCGCCATCAATCGCCATCACCGAATTACGCGCGCTGACCGCGCCTTGGGTGCCGTCCTCGCGCGTGCCGATGTCGAGGTTGACCACCCCGGTGAGCAACGTCGATTGCGGGCCGATGATCCCGCCGATGCGCGCCCTTGCAAATTCGGGATCGGCCCCGGCGGTCATCTGGAGATAATACCGGTCTGGATAACCATCTTCGAGGTAATCGGGAATCGCGCTTTCGGGCCACAACACGATCCGGGACTGGTTCTGTTCCGGCGCGGTAAGCGCGGCGATGCGGGCGAATTGTTCCTCGAACTTGCCGGCCTCGTTGATCTCCGACTGAGGGATCAGCGGCTGGACAAGGGTGTAGCGGAGGCCCTTAAGCGGCGGCTTGATGACATGCAGGGAAACAAGCATCCCCGCCGCGACTGCCACCACGCCTGCACCGGCCACCAGCCAGCGGCGGGCGGCCAAGGCCCACAGCAGCACGCTTGCCAGCACCAGCGCTAGGCCTGACAGCGCATAGGTGCCCAGCCAAGGGAGCAGATTGGCCACACCGGGCGTGCCCCACCCGCCCAGCAGCATCAGCCCCAGCGGCGGCCAGGGATAGCCGGTGAACACCCAGCCCCGCAGCCATTCGGCGGTAATCCACGCCCCCGCCAGCACCAGCCCGAAGGCCCACAGCGGCGCGCGGCGAGCGATGAGGTGCGCGGCCAGCGCCGCCAGCGCGGGATAGGCCGCAAGATAGATGCACAGCATGGGCACCGCGACCCAGCCCAGCACCTCGGGCATCTTGGCCTGATGGGTAAAGGCGGTCGCGATCCAGTTATTGGCGAGCGTCAGATGCGCCCAGCCGAACCACCAGCCGCGCCAGAAGGCCGCGCGCCGGGTGGGGGCCACATGCAGCAGCCACACGAACCCTGCCAGCGCCGCAAGGCCCAGCGGCCACAGATGCAAGGGCGGATAACCGCAGGCCGCAATCAGGCCCAGCACAATGGCGGAAAGCGCCGGGCGGCGCTGCGCCAATGCCGGTGCACCGGCCAGCCAAACGGCCACGCCCATCCGAGCCGAAGCCGTCCAGCCCATCGCTGCAATCAGCCGACCGCTTCGAGCGTGCCGTCGCTATCGCCAGAATCATCACCGGGTCTGGCGCGCGCATCATCGCCGCGGATCGACGGGGGAAGGATCGATGAATCGAGTCCGCCCGGGCCATCACCTGCCGACTTGCGCGGCTTGCGGGCGCGCGGCGTCGGCTTTTCGGCGCGCTTTTCGGTGCGCGCACCCTCCCCATCACCCTGCGGCTTGCGCGAGGGCTGACGGCGGCGGGGTTGCGGTTCGGGCTTGGCCGGTTCTTCGGCATCTTCATCGCCGATGAAGGATTCGCCTTCCTGCCCGAATTCGCCTTCGTCATTGCTGCGCGAATCATCGTCGCGATCATCGCGGCGCTGGCGCGGCCCACGCTCGCTGCGACGGTTGCGGTCGAAATCGCCGTCCTCGTCGCTGGTGTCCTCGTTCTGGTCGCGGTCCTCGCCGCGGCGCGGCCCACGCTGTTCGTCCTGACGCGCCTTGTTGTCGGCAATCACCCGGAAATAGTGATCCGCGAATTGCAGATAATATTCCATCTGCACGCGGTCGCCATTGTGCTGGGCGTCCTGCGCCAGCTTCTTGTACTTGTCGAGCATCTGAGGCGCATTGCCGCGCGCCCGGCTGTCGATCCGGTTAAGCTGGTTGCCACTGCCACCCTGAGGGCGGTTCCCGCGCCCGCGGCGACGGTTATTGCGATTGTTATTCAAGGAAATTGTTCCTTAATCAGCGGCCTGGTGCAAAAAATCCTGCACCCGCGACCAACAGACCCCTTGTCCATGCACTCCACCGTCGGATCTTGACCATCGGCCTGACCAAAGGGTGACGCGCGCCCCGCGCTGACAAAGCCGGGGACGAGCCCTGCCGGCCGGTTCAAGCGAAATTTGGAGCTTAGTCCAGCGATTTGCGCCCTTCGCAGATCGTCTGGTCTGACGTGGAAATAGCGATGCAAAGTCGCTTTGCCAAGCCCCTGCCGGCTTTTCCTCACCGGAGGAGCAACACGCGCGGCCTTCCGGCAAGGTCGCAGCGCAGTTCGGCCGCGAATCCGGCGCCAGCCGCAATCGCGCCGACAGCTTCGGCCTGGGTTGCGCCAATTTCGACGATGGCGACTCCACCGGGCACAAGCAGCTTGCCAAGCTGCGGGATCAGCGCGCAATAGTCGTCAAGCCCTTGCGGCCCGGCGAACAGCGCGCCGGCGGGTTCCCAGTCGCGCACTTGCGGGTCGAGCGCCGCGTCCGCCTCGACATAGGGCGGATTGGCGAGGATGAGGTCAAAGCGGCCAAGATCATCCGCCCAGCCGGGCGCGTGCCAGTCGCGCTCCAGCCAGCGGCTGCGCGGCGCAAGGCCCAGCGCGGCGGCATTGGCGGACGCAACGGCCAGCGCTGCGGGGGAAGCATCGACCCCCACCCCGTCCCACCCTTCCCGGTGGGCCAATACCGCCAGCAGCAGCGCGCCCGAGCCGGTGCCGCAATCGAGCGCGCGGCCCGCATCTGCGGCCTGTTCGAGCGCAGCGTTGACCAGTGTTTCGCTGTCCGGGCGCGGGATCAGCGTGGCCGGGGTGACGGCCAGCGAGAGGCCATAAAACTCCGTGTTCCCGGTAATATGGGCGACGGGTTCATGGGCGGCACGCCGGTCAACCATCGCGCTGAAACTTGTCGGCGCGGGTTCTCGCATCGCCTTTAGCAACATCTCCGAGCGGGCAAGCCCCAGCGCATGCGCCATCAGCAATTCGGCGTCGAGCCGCGCCGTGTCGCTGGTGGCGGCAAGGCGCGTCGCAGCAGCGCGGACGGCTTCACCGACGGTCATCCCACCCCGCTCACTCGGCTAACGCCGCCAGCCGCTTGCCTTCGTCCTCGGCGATCAGCGCGTCGATCAGTTCGGCGAGCCCCGGCCCGGCCAGCACTTCTTCCAGCTTGTGCAAGGTCAGCCCGATGCGGTGATCAGTGACGCGGCCTTGCGGGAAATTATAGGTGCGGATGCGTTCGGAACGATCGCCGCTGCCGACCATTGCCTTGCGCGCTTCGGCCTCGGCCCCGTGGGTGGCTTCGCGCTGGGCATCGTAGAGCCGCGTGCGCAGCACCTGCATCGCCTTTTCCTTGTTCTTGTGCTGGCTGCGCCCATCCTGGCAGGTCACCACCGTATTGGTCGGCAAGTGGGTGATGCGCACGGCGCTGTCGGTGGTGTTGACGTGCTGGCCGCCTGCGCCGGACGCGCGGTAGACATCGATCTTGAGGTCTTTGTCCTCGATCTGCACATCCACCTCGTCGGGCTCGGGCAGCACCGCCACGGTCGCTGCGCTCGTGTGGATACGCCCGCCGCTTTCGGTCACAGGCACACGCTGCACCCGGTGGACGCCGCTTTCGAACTTCAGCTTGGCGAACACGCCGGTGCCGGTGACATTGGCGATCACTTCCTTGAAGCCGCCGATGTCGCTGGCGTTGATGCTGACCGGCTCGACCTTCCAGCCCTGCTCGGCGGCATAACGTTCATACATGCGGTACAGGTCAGCGGCGAACAGCGCGGCTTCATCGCCCCCCGTCCCGGCACGGATTTCGAGCATCGCGGGCTTGGCATCGGCAGAATCGCGCGGCAGCAGCGCGATGGCGAGGCGGCGTTCGAGTTCGGGCAAGCTGGCCTTGATCTCGGCAAGCTCGTCCTCAGCCATGGCCTTCATTTCGGGGTCGGCGAGCATTTCGGAGAGGCCCGTCATTTCCTCGCGCGCGGATTTCACCTCGGCCGCGATCTTGGCGACGGGTTCGAGTTCGGCGTAATCACGCGAGGCGCGCACAAAGGCCTCGCCCTCCAGCGTTCCGCTCGCCATGCGCGCTTCCAGCTCCGCAAAGCGGTGCGCGATCTGGTCAAGGCGTTCGGGGGGGATTTGCACTTCGGTTTCTTCCATCGTCGGCCCGCACTTGATGCGGGCCTTGGCTTTCTAACGGCGGGCGGCGGAAAAGGAAGCCAAGCCCCGGATCAAGTCCGGGGCGACGGAGGGCGCTAAGATCGGGACGTCAGGATTTCTGAAAGCTTTGGAGCAAGCTCACCACCCGCGAAGCCATAATAGCCATCTGCACCTACGCGCAAGATATGCTGCGGCTGCTGCTTCACGGCCTTGTCGTAACGCTTCTTGGGCGATCCGGTTGCCATGATTTCGGCGACGACTCCGCCGTTGCGAAGGTCGGCGAGCAAGGAGAACGCGGCGCTAAGTCCGGCGTCATCTTCAACGAGCACCATCGCTTCGAGCGGTTCATCTTCCCGCGCCCCCACCAGCATCGCCAGCCGCTCGATCCCCGCAGCCCAGCCCACCGCAGGCGTCGGGGCACCGCCGAGCGACTCCAACAGGCCGTCATAACGCCCGCCGCCCAGCACCGTGCTCTGGCTCCCCAAAGCCGCAGCCGAGGCGCTGCCTTCGTCAGGGATGAATTCAAACGCCGTGTGGCGGTAGTAATCGAGGCCGCGCACAAGGCTTTCCGCCCGCACCCACTTCACGCCCGCCGCATCCAGCCCGCTGGTCACAGCGGCAAAGAAGGCGCTCGCCTCCTCCGACAAAAACGCATCGATCTTCGGCGCATCCGCCAGAAATGGCTTGTCACGCGCATCCTTCGAATCGAGAATGCGCAGCGGGTTCTTCTCCAGCCGCTCCTGCGATTCCTCCGATAGCTGATCCTTCACCGCGCGGAAGTAATCCACCAAAGCCGCGCGCCACGCCTCGCGGCTTTCGCCATCGCCCAGCGTGTTGAGATGCAGGGTCACATCGTGAATGCCCAGCTCCTTCAACAGCTGATCCGCCATCGCCAGCAGCTCGACATCGGCCTGCGGCTCGGCGGCACCGATGACCTCGGCGTCGATCTGGTGGAACTGGCGGTAGCGGCCCTTTTGCGGACGTTCGTAACGGAACAGCGGGCCGTGGGTCGCGACCTTCAGCGGCGCATATTGCTGCCAGCCGTTGGTGAGGAAAGCGCGCGCGATCCCGGCGGTGAATTCGGGGCGCAGGGTGAGCGAATCCCCGCCGCGATCTTCGAAGGAATACATCTCCTTCGACACCACATCGGTCGTCTCGCCGAGGCTGCGCGCAAACACCTCGGTCTTCTCGAAGGCCGGCATTTCGACCCGGCGGAAGCGATACAGGCGGCGCACGCGCTCAAACGTCTCGACCACGAAGGCGAAAGCCTCGGCCTCGGCGCCGAAAATATCCTGAGTGCCTCTGATGGCCTGCGGGGTGTTCTTGCTCATGGGATTCCTTGGTGTACCGGGCGCAGTTAAGCCCACGCGGGGTCTTTCGCAATCCTGCGGCACGGATTAAGGGGCGGGGCGTTACCGCTTCTTCACGTAGCCGCAAAAGAGAACAATCATGCGCATCGACAAGATCCCCACCGGCATCAATCCGCCCGACGATCTCAACGTGATCATCGAAGTGCCGACCGGCGGCGAGCCGGTGAAGTATGAATTCGACAAGGAATCAGGCGCGCTGTTCGTCGACCGCATCCTGCACACGCCGATGCGCTATCCGGCCAATTACGGCTTTGTTCCGCACACGCTCAGCCCCGATGGCGATCCGCTGGATGCGCTGGTGATCGCGCGTTCGCCCTTCATCCCCGGCTGCGTTGTCCGCGCCCGCCCGATCGGGGTGCTCAACCTCGAAGACGAACATGGCGGCGATGAAAAGCTGATCTGCGTGCCGGTGGACACAACCTTCCCCTATTATTCGGACGTGGCCGAGACCAAGGATCTGCCTTCGATCATCTTCGCGCAGATCGAGCACTTTTTCACCCACTACAAGGATCTGGAAGCCGAAAAGTGGGTGCGCGTGGGCAAGTGGGGCGATGCCGCCGAAGCCCGGCAGGTCACCATCGAGGCGATCGAGCGGTACAAAAACTCCTGATTTGCGCCCACCGTCCGGGGTACGAAGTTCTCGCTCGTGCGGCCTCAAGGTCGCGTCGCTGCGGGCGGTTTTGCAGGTGTGGTTCGCACGTTTGCGTGTTCAGCTCCGATCGCGCAGCGACCGCGTAGGCGCGCGCCCAGGCCCGCAGGGTTTGAAACCGCACCGGGGATGATCGGCCGAAGGGCCGGGTTCAAAACTAGAAAAGGCTGAGCAGCGCCTTGATGATCAGGGTCAGGCCGAACGGCAGGCCGATCGCCAGCAACCACAGTCCCGCAATGTCACGGCGGAAGGCGGCGGCATAGGCAGGATCAGCGGCCTGACCATCGTCCAGCGCGGCCCAGCGACCTTCGAACCAGCGCAGGGCGGGAATGATGCCCGCCACCAGCACCACCAGCGCCGCATAGGGCAACAGTCCCGAGGTGCCCTCGCTCAGCGCCTTGACCGTCATGAAAATCTGCAGGCCGGTATAGACCAGCAGACCATAGGCGACATGATCGCTCATCGACTTGCGCCAGTCGCGCACCCGTGCTGAGGCCGTGGCCCGTGCCTGATGGTGCTCGGTTGCTTTGCCCATGATGCCGCTCCCCCACGGTCTGGAATTGATGATCGAGTATCGCAAAGCACGCGGAAGGTTGCAATGGGCAGCGAAAAATCGCCATTTTGTTGCGCCGGGGCCAATCTTGCAGAGGCAAGCATCGGAAATGACGCAAAGTTTGGCGCGGGATGCGCGTGCAGCACCCCGATCTGTGGCGGCTAAGCAATAATCCTGCCAAACCTGTCTCGGGTCTTTCCTGAGGGCCGAAGGGTGCTAAAGACCGCAGGCAATGTCTGAAACGTCCCTATCCGAAACGATGGCCGAAGCGGCTCCCGCCACCCAGCCGCTGGGCACCGGACTCGAGGTGATCTCGATCGCCAAGAGCTATGACAAGCGCGCGGTGCTATCCGATATTTCGTTCAGCGTCGCCAAGGGCGAGGTGTTCGGCTTGCTCGGCCCCAATGGGGCGGGGAAGACCACCTGCTTCTATTCGATCATGGGTCTGGTGAAGCCGGATTCGGGCCGCATCCTGATGGATGGCGAGGATGTGACCAAGTTGCCGATGTATCGCCGCGCGATTCTGGGGCTGGGTTATCTGCCGCAGGAAACCAGCATCTTTCGCGGAATGACGGTGGAACAGAACATCAATTGCGTGCTCGAACTGGTCGAGCCCGATAGCACCACCCGCGCCGCCGAACTGGAACGCCTGCTCGACGAATTCGGCCTTGCGCGGCTGCGCGAATCGCCCGCGATGGCCCTGTCGGGCGGCGAGCGGCGGCGCTGCGAAATTGCCCGCGCGCTGGCGGCCAAGCCTTCGATCATGCTGCTGGATGAACCCTTCGCCGGGATCGATCCACTGTCGATCAGCGACATCCGCGAGCTTGTGCGCGACCTCAAGGCGCGCGGTATCGGGGTGCTGATCACCGATCACAACGTGCGCGAAACGCTGGATATCGTTGACCGCGCCTGCATCATCTACGGCGGGCAGGTGCTGTTCGCCGGCAGCCCGCAGGAACTGGTCGCCGACGAGAACGTGCGACGCTTGTATCTCGGCGAGAGCTTCACGCTCTAGCATACTGGCATGGCTCTCGGCCCCCGCCTCGATTTACGGCAGACACAATCGCTGGTGATGACGCCGCAATTGCAGCAGGCGATCAAGCTGCTGGCGGCATCGAACCTCGAGATTGAAAGCTTCATCGCCGAGGCGCTGGACGCCAACCCGCTGCTCGATACCGCGACGCCCGCGCCCGACGAGCCTGAGCGCGGCGAGGTTGCGGTTGCCCTTCCCGAAGATGCGCCTGCCGACCAGTTGATCGCGCTGGGCGGCGGCGAAGGCGATGCCCCGCTCGATCTCGCCTCGGTCGACCGGGACTGGGACACCGGCGATGGCGCGGCGCGCGGTGCCCGCGATGCCGAATGGGGCGCTGCGGCGAGCGCGGGCGGCGATTTCGCCGAACTGCCCGACTGGGAACAGCTGCGCGCCGCCGAGGTGACGCTGACCGAGCACCTCGACGCCCAGATCGGCACGATGGCAAGCGACCCGCGCACCGGTTTCATCGCGCGCCGCATCATCGGCCTGCTCGACGATGCGGGTTATCTCGGCACGCCGATCGACGAGGTGGCGGATGATCTGGGCGTCGATCTGGTCGAGGCCGAAGCCGCGCTGGCGCTGGTGCAATCGCTCGACCCCTCCGGCGTGGGCGCGCGCAATCTGGCGGAATGCATCGCCATTCAGGCGCGCGAGGCCGATCGCTATGATCCCTGCATGGCCGCGCTGATCGCCAATCTCGAACTGGTGGCGCGCGGCGAGGTGGAGCGCCTCAAACGCCTGTGCCGCGTGGATGACGAGGATTTCGCCGACATGCTGCGCGAATTGCGCAGCTATGACCCCAAGCCCGGCCTCGCCTTCGCGCCGTCTGCCACCAGCACCGTGGTGCCCGATATCCTCATCAGCGCCAATGCCGCAGGCGGGTGGGACATTGCGCTGAACGAGGAGACGCTGCCCCGGCTGATCGTCAATCGCGGCTATTTCGTCGAGCTGAGCGGCAATGCCGGGGACAAGGCCGCGCAAGGCTGGCTCAAGGAAAAACTGGCCGATGCACACTGGCTGATCCGCGCGCTCGACCAACGGCAGAAGACGATCCTGAAAACCGCCGCCGAGATCGTGCGCCAGCAGGACGGGTTCTTTCGCCGCGGGGTGGCCGAACTGCGTCCGCTGACCTTGCGCGAAGTGGCCGAGAAGATCGAAATGCACGAAAGCACGGTCAGCCGCGTCACCAGCAACAAATACCTCGCCTGCGCGCGCGGGACGTTTGAACTGAAATATTTCTTCACCAGCGGGGTCGGATCAGCTGATGGCGAGGGTGCGTCGAGCGCGGCGATCAAGGCACGGATCAAGGCGCTGATCGATGCCGAGACAGTGAAGAAGATCCTGTCCGACCAGCAACTGGCCGACATGCTGAAGCAGGAAGGCTTCGACCTTGCCCGGCGCACCGTGGCAAAATACCGCGAGGCGATTGGCCTAGGGTCGAGCGCAGAACGACGGCGCGCCAAGAAGCTGGCAGGGCTGCGTTAGGAGTTTTCCCGGTCAGCCGGGCGGCGCGTAAAGCCAATTTGCCGGCGCGAATCCCGCCGCACGCGGGTGTGACTCGAAAGACTCACTCCAAAAAGTTAACGCTCTAAACTTCTTATTAACCTTTTTTGGTGAGAAGTGGCGTGGTTAATTCACGGCAACCTCTCCTAAGCAGGGGTTACCAGGGGCAAACAGAGGACCCATTGATGCGTGTGCTGCTGATCGAAGACGAACCGACCACCGCCAAAGCGATTGAGCTGATGCTTACGACCGAAGGTTTCAATGTCTATTCGACCGACCTCGGCGAAGAGGGCCTGGATCTGGGCAAGCTGTATGATTACGATATCATCCTGCTCGATCTCAACCTGCCCGACATGCATGGCTATGACGTGCTGAAAAAGCTGCGCGTCGCCAAGGTGCAGACCCCGGTGCTGATCCTGTCGGGCATTTCGGAAATGGATTCGAAGATCCGCAGCTTCGGTTTCGGCGCTGATGATTACGTGACCAAGCCGTTCCACCGCGAGGAACTGGTCGCCCGCATCCATGCCGTGGTGCGCCGGTCCAAGGGCCATTCGCAAAGCGTGATCCGCACCGGCAAGCTGGCGGTCAACCTCGACGCCAAGACAGTCGAAGTCGATGGCGCCCGCGTGCATCTGACCGGCAAGGAATATGCGATGCTGGAGTTGCTGAGCCTGCGCAAGGGCACGACTCTGACCAAGGAAATGTTCCTCAACCACCTTTATGGCGGGATGGACGAACCAGAACTCAAGATCATCGACGTGTTCATCTGCAAGCTTCGCAAGAAGCTGAGCCATGCTTGCGGCGGCGAGAATTACATCGAGACCGTGTGGGGCCGTGGCTATGTGCTGCGCGACCCGAACGAGGAAGCCGAAGCGGCGTAACTCGTTTCGCCCTCAAACGCCGGGCGGCGGACATCCGTCCGCCTTGGCTTTCGCGCCATAAGGCGCAGCGGGCCGTCGCCCTTGCGGCCCTTCGGGCCGATCGGCCTGATTCCTTCGCACTCTTGCCCTATTGTGGCTCTGCGTGGGCAAGATTGCCGAAATCGACCCCGGTCGGCTCCTGGAACAACCGCAGGTGGAATTCGGGCATGATCGCCAGCATGTGATCGAAGATATCGGCCTGTATGCTCTCATATTCGACCCAGGCGGTGGTATCCGTAAAGCAGTATAATTCCAGCGGCAGGCCCTGCCCGCCCGGCGGCAATTGCCGCACCAGCAGGGTAAAATGCGCATTGATCCGGGGGTGATGCTGGAGATAGGCCAGCACATAGGCGCGGAAGCTGCCGATATTGGTCAACCGCCGACGATTGACCGGGTTTTCCTCACCCGCAACCTCGCGCCCGTTCCACGCGGCAATCTCGGCCTGCTTTTCCGCCAGATAGGGCCGCAGCAGCCGGAAGCGGTGCAGCGCGGCAACTTCATCCTCGGTCAGAAATCGGATCGTGTTCTGGTCAAGCGGCAAGGCGCGCTTGATCCGCCGCCCGCCCGCCTCGCTCATCCCGCGCCAGTTGCGATAGGAATCAGACACCAGCCGATGGGTCGGGATGGTGGTGATGGTCTTGTCGAAATTCTGGACCTTCACCGTGTGCAACGAGATGTCGATGACATCGCCATCGGCGTTCATCCCCGGCATTTCGATCCAGTCGCCCACCCGCAGCATATCATTGGTGGACAGCTGCACACTGGCGACAAGGCTGAGGATCGTATCCTTGAACACCAGCAGCAGCACCGCAGTGATCGCGCCCAGCCCGGACAGCAGCAGCAATGGCGATTCGTCGATCAGGATCGAGATGACGATCAGCGCCGCCCCGCACAGCACGATGATCTTGACCACCTGCAGATAGCCCTTGATCGGGCGGTTCCTGGCATGTGGCAGGCGTTCGTACAATTCGTTGAGATAGGTCAGGGTCTTGGCGATCGCCAGGGCGACCGACAGCACGATCAGCGTCTGCGCGACATTGCCCACCACCTCGCGCGCGGTGGCCGGCAGATAGGGCACCAGATTGATCCCGTTCGACACGATCAGCAGCGGCACCACCGTGGCAAGCCAGCCCACCGCCTTGTCGATTGTCCGCGTCTTGCGATCGAGCCACGGGGCGGCGGCGCGCAGGATCACGTGCTTGAGCAGATAATTCGCCGCCAGCGCAGCCAGCGTCAGCACTGTCAGTCCGATCAGCGATTGCAGCCATGCGGGCTGCTGCGCGAGAAATGGCGCGACCTGCTCCATGCCGGGGGCGATAGCGGCAATCGCCCCGTCACTGCAAGGCAAGCCAAACAGCGGGGCTGGACAAGCAGGCGCACCCGCGCCTAGCGGCTGCGGTCATGACAGCATTCAAGGAAGGCGATCCGACCACCATCGCCCGGCTTTACGGGCGCAGCGTCGGCAAGAAATTGCGCGGCCGGCAGCAGGGACTGGTCGATAACCTGCTGCCGCAGATCGCCGTACCGGTTGAAGGCCCGGTGACATCCGAAGTGCTGTTTGGCGATTCGCGCCCGCTGCATTTCGAGATCGGCTTTGGCGGTGGTGAGCATCTCGCCTATCGCGCCGATCTCCTGCCCAACCATGGATTCATCGGCGCCGAGCCGTTCCTCAACGGCGTCGCTCAGGCGTTGACCCATGTGGAGGAGCAGCGGCTCGCGAATGTCAGGATTCATCACGGAGACGCGCTCGAAGTGCTGCGGCGGGTGCCGGACGGCGCGCTGACGATGCTGTATCTACTGCACCCCGATCCTTGGCCCAAGGCCAAGCACGCCAAGCGGCGGATGATGAACGACGGCCCAGTGCAGATGTTCGCCGACAAGCTGAAGCCCGGCGGTGAATTCCGCTTCGGCACCGATCATCCCGTCTATGTCCGCCACGCGCTCATGGTGATGCAGCGGCATACGGACAAGTTCGAATGGGTCGTCGATGGCCCTTCAAGCTGGCAGAACCGGCCAAGCGGGTGGTGCGAAACCCGTTACGAACACAAGGCGCGCACCGTGTTCGGCCACGAGGTGTGGTATTTCAGGTTCCGTCGGCGTTAAAGTGCCCCTGATCAAAGGGGACACATCACATGGCATCACGGCGGCAATTTCTGGGTGGTTTGGCAGTCGCAGCGGGCACGCTCGCGGCGTGTAAGGAGATTAATGCGGGCGATGGGCCATCCACCGGATCGCGCGCCGCGAATTCCAACGCTGTGGCGCTGGATGCCGAGGGGCTGGAGGATGCGCTGGTCGGCAGCTCCTATCTTGGTACTGGCGGTGGCGGGAGCCTTGCCGAAGCGCGCGATTTGATTGCGAAGGATCTTGCGGCAGGACTTGCGTTCACGGCCCTGCCCGTTGCAGCCTTGGTCGATACGGACCGGGTTGCGTGCCCCTACGGCCTCGCCAGTCTGGCCCCCACCAGCGAGGAAATGCAGGCTAGGCTGGATGCGATTGATCCGGTGGGTGAGCCTGTGCAACTCGCCTTCGAAACGCTGGAGCGGCATATCGGGCAGAAATTCGCCGGCGTTATTCTGGGCGAAATCGGGCCTCTCAGTCTTGCAGAAGGGTTGTCCATAGCCGCCCGGCTCGGCGTGCCTGCGCTGGATGCTGATACGGTCGGGCGCGCGGTTCCGGAGATTAACCAGCATTCGGTGAAGGTCGCGGGACTGCCGCTCACCCCGATCGGCGCGGCAACCCCGTTTGGCGATGAATTGGTTGTTGGCACATTGGGCGACCCCAGCCGCGCGGAGGATATCCTGCGCAGTATCGCCGTGGCGAGCGAAGTTTGCGGGGTCGCCGACAGCCCGATCACCGGCGCTCAGGCCAAGGCAAATGGCACGCTGGTAAAAGGCAGCCTTACCCTGGCCCGCGAAATCGGCGCAGCGGTTCGAGCCGCCAGATCCTCGGGCGCTGACCCGATTGAAGCGGCGCGACTCGCTGGCGATGGCTATCTGCTGTTCACTGGGACGGTGAGCGAATTCGACTGGCGCGATGAAGACGGGTTTCTAGTCGGAGAACTGGCGCTGGCTGGCAGTGGCGATTTCGCCGGGCAAAGCTTTGATACAGAATACAAGAACGAACATCTGATCGCCCGTCGCGATGGCAGCGTGGTGGCAACCTGCCCCGACCTGATCTCGGTCATCGATATGGAAAGCTTTGACGGCGTGAACAACCCTGATTTCACCAAAGGCCAAAATGTCGCCGTGCTGGGCTTTCGGTGTGATCCATTGTGGCGGACTGAAGCGGGTCTTGCCGTCTTCAGTCCGCGCTATTTCGGGTATGATGAGGACTATGTCCCGATCGAGGAACGACTGGCCTGAGGTCAGGAACTAACCCACGACCCCCGCGCTCGACAGAACTGCCAGCGTCAGCACGTCAGGCGCGGCCGCTGTCATCGGCACGATCTGCACCGGCTTCTCCATCCCGATCAGCATCGGGCCAATCGTGGTGTTCGAGCCCAGCTCTCGCAGCAGCTTGGCCGAAAGATTGGCCGATTGCAGACCCGGCATGATCAGCACGTTGGCAGGCGCGGACAGGCGGCTGAAGGGATACAGGCTCATCACCCGCGGGTTGAGCGCCGCATCGGGGGCCATTTCACCTTCATAT
Source organism: Erythrobacter sanguineus (assembly GCF_900143235.1). Lineage (GTDB taxonomy): Bacteria > Pseudomonadota > Alphaproteobacteria > Sphingomonadales > Sphingomonadaceae > Erythrobacter > Erythrobacter sanguineus. The sequence continues at coordinate 109,275 of NZ_FRDF01000008.1, forward strand.
TCGAAATCGCAGCCGTCGCGATCAAGGATCGCCACCGCATCGCGGATATTGCTGAGCCACTGCCCCGAAGGATTGCCGAAAGTCGAATAGGACAGGAAGGCGACGCGCGGTTCGTGGCCCATGCGGCGGGCGACTGCCGCGGTTTCCTTGGCGATATAGGCCAGTTCCTCGGAATTCGGGCGCTCGTTGATGGTGGTATCGGCAAGGAATGTGGTGTGGTTCTTGCCGATCATCATATGGATGCCGAAGGGCAAGGCGTCTGGTTTCTTGTCGAGAACGAGGTTCACTTCGCGCACGGTCTGGGCATAGGTCCGGGTGACGCCTGAAATCAGGCCATCGCCATGGCCAAGCGCCACGAGCAGCGCGGCAAAGACGTTACGCTCCTGATTGACCATGCGGCGCACGTCGCGCTCGGTATAGCCGCGCCGCTGAAGCCGCTTGTAGAGATAGTCGACCATGGCAGGCACGTATTCGCTGTCGGCCGAGTTCTGGATTTCGAAGCTGCCCGGATCGGACACGGAAAGCTGGTGCAGCTTGTCCATCACCGCCTTGGTCCGTCCGACAAGGATCGGCGTACCATAGCCGAAGTCGCGGAACTGGATCGCGGCGCGCAGCACTACTTCCTCTTCCGCCTCGGCAAAGACCATCCGCTTGGGATTGGCCTTGGCTTCGTTGTAAACGCCGGTCAGCACCGCGGTTGTCGGGTTGAGGCGCGATTTCAGCTGATGGCGATATTCGTCGAGGTCTGCGATCGGAGCCTTGGCCACTCCCGAATCCATCGCCGCCTTGGCCACAGCCGAGGAAACGACCTCAATCAGGCGCGGATCGAAGGGTGCGGGAATGATGTAGTCCGTCCCGAACTTCTGGTTCTTGCCATAGGCACTCGCCACTTCTTCGGGCACGCGTTCGCGCGCGAGTTCGGCGATGGCGGTGGCTGCGGCAACCTTCATTTCCTCGTTGATCGTCGTCGCCTGCACGTCGAGCGCGCCGCGGAAGATGAAGGGGAAACCCAGCACATTGTTGACCTGATTTGGAAAGTCGCTGCGCCCGGTGGCGATGATCGCGTCAGGGCGAACGGCCTTGGCTTCGTCCGGCATGATTTCCGGCGTCGGGTTGGCCATGGCGAAGATGATCGGTTTATCCGCCATCTCTGCCACCCATTCGGGCTTGAGCGCGCCAGCGGCCGAAAGGCCGAGGAAGATGTCCGCGCCCTTCAGCGCTTCTTCGAGCGTGGTCGCGTCGGTCGCGACGGCATGCGCGCTCTTCCACTGGTCCACCCCGTCACGCCCCGGCGTGATCGGGCCGGATCGGTCGCACATGATGACGTTTTCGTGCCGCACGCCCATCGCCTTGATCAGCGCGGTACAGGCAATCGCGGCAGCACCCGCACCGTTCACGACGACCTTAACATCCTCGATCTTGCGATCGGTCAGGTAACAGGCGTTCAGCAGGCCCGCGGCAGTGATGATCGCCGTGCCGTGCTGGTCATCATGCATGACCGGGATCTTCATCCGTTCGCGCAAGGCGGCCTCGATAATGAAGCATTCGGGCGCCTTGATGTCTTCCAGATTGATGCCGCCAAAGGTCGGCTCCATCAGCGCGACGGCATTGATGAAGGCCTCGGGATCTTCGGTGTCGAGTTCGATGTCGATCGAATCCACATCGGCAAAGCGTTTGAACAGCACCGCCTTGCCTTCCATCACCGGCTTCGATGCCAGCGCGCCGAGATTGCCCAGCCCGAGGATCGCGGTGCCGTTGGAAATCACCGCGACCAGATTCGCCTTGGCTGTGTAACGGGCCGCCAGCGAGGCATCGGCAGCAATCGCTTCAACCGGGGCGGCAACGCCGGGGGAATAGGCCAGGCTGAGATCGCGCTGCGAGGTCATCGGCTTGGTCGCGACGATTTCCAGCTTACCCGGACGGATCGTCTCGTGATAGAACAATGCCTCGCGGGTGGTGAAGCCGCCCCTGTTCTGATTGGCGTTTTCCTCGGCCATTATGCCTGTTCCCTTTTGCCTTGATCCGGTCGTCAGCGGCTGGTCTTAGACGCGCCGATGGCCAAGCGATAGGCCACAAATGGCCCGAGTCGGGGGAAAGCCGTAAGGGCAGTCATTCCGAATCGCTCAAGGTGTGGCTAGTCCGGCAGGATGGCCGCGCGCGACGATCCCAAACCCACCCCGATGATGGCGCAATATCTCGCGCTGCGGGCCGAGGCGGGCGATGCCTTGCTGTTCTACCGGATGGGCGATTTCTTCGAGCTGTTCTTCGACGATGCGCGGGCCGCCGCGCAGATCCTCGATATCGCGCTGACAACGCGCGGAGAACATAATGGTGAGCCGATCCCGATGTGCGGGGTGCCGGTGCATTCGGCGGAAGGCTATCTCGCGCGGCTGATAAAGGCCGGATGCCGGGTGGCGATTGCCGAGCAGATCGAAACGCCCGACGAGGCGAAGGCGCGCGCCAAGCGTGAAGGCACGCCATCGTCCAAGGCATTGGTGGCGCGTGCGATTGTGCGGCTGGTGACGGCCGGCACGCTGACCGAGGAAGCCCTGCTGAACCCGCGCCGCGCCAATGTGCTGGTGGCGCTGGCCGAACTGCGCGGCAGCATCGGGATCGCTGCCTGCGATGTTTCGACCGGCGCGATGGTGCTGGAGGAATGCGAGGCCGGGATGCTGGGCGCGGTGCTGGCGCGGATCACCCCCAGCGAAGTGGTGGTGCCCGAAGACTGGGCAGATGGCCCGGAAGGGGCGATTTCCCGCCCGCGAAGCACCTTTGCCAGCGATGGCGGGGCCGACCGGCTGCGCGCCATCCATGGTGTGGCGACGCTCGACGCCTTCGGCGATTTCTCCCGCGCGATGCTCAGCGCAGCCGGGGGCCTGATCGCCTATCTCGACCATGTCGGGCGCGGTTCGCTCCCGCTGCTGCTGCCCCCGGTGCTGCGCGAGGCGCGCAGCGGCATGGCGATGGACGAGGCGACGCGGGCAAGCCTCGAAATCCTCGAATCATCGCAAGGCGGGCGCGCAGGCAGCCTGATCGGCGCGGTGGACCGCTGCGTCACAGGTGCCGGATCGCGGCTGCTGGCAGAAGACCTGTCCGCGCCGCTGCTCGATGCCGGGCAGATCGAGCGACGGCTCGCGCTGGTGCAGTTCTGGCAGGGCCGTCCGATTGAACGCGCGCAATTGCGCGATGCCTTGCGCGCCATCCCCGATCTGGGCCGTGCGCTGGGACGGGTGGTGGCAGGCAGAGGCTCGCCGCGCGATCTCGGCCAGTTGCGCGATGGCCTGAACGAAGCGATGCGGCTGCACCAGTGGCTCAGCGGTGCGCCCGATCGGCCCGATCTGCTCGATGATGTGCTGGCCCGCCTGACCGGCCACGGTGCGCTGACCGATCTGCTTGCCCGCGCGCTGGTGCCCTCGCCCCCGACCGAACGCGCGGGCGGCGGCTATATTGCCGATGGATATGACGCCGCGCTTGATGAACTGCGCGTCACATCGGGCGATGCCCGCCGCGCGATTGCGGCGATGGAGGCGCGCTATCGTGACGAAACCGGGATCGCGACGCTCAAGATCCGGCACAATGGCGTGCTCGGCTATTTCATCGAGGTGCCCGCGCGCCATGCCGACCGGCTGATGGTGCCCGAAAGCAGTTTCACCCATCGCCAGACGATGAAGGACGCGGTGCGGTTCAACTCGCTGAAGCTGCACGGGGAAGCCGCCCGTATCGCCGAGGCAGGAGGCCATGCACTCGCCGCCGAGGAAGCCCATTTCGAGGAGTTGGTGGGCGAAGTCGTCGCGGCGAGGGAAACCATTGCCGCGACCGCCGCCGCGCTTGCCCGGATCGATGTCGCCGCCGCCAATGCCGAACGGGCGGCCGAAGGCGACTGGTGCCGCCCGGAGATCGCCGAGGATGCGGGCCTTGCCATCACCGGCGGGCGGCATCCGGTGGTCGAGGCAGCGCTGGCCAAGGCGGGCGAGCGGTTTGTGGCCAATGATTGCACACTTGGCCCGGATAACCGGTTGTGGCTGATCGGCGGCCCGAACATGGGCGGCAAATCGACCTTCCTGCGCCAGAACGCATTGGTCGTGCTGCTGGCGCAGGCGGGGTGTTTCGTCCCGGCCCAAGCGGCGCGGATCGGGCTGGTCGATCGCCTGTTCAGCCGGGTCGGCGCGGCGGATAATCTGGCGCGCGGGCGTTCGACCTTCATGGTCGAAATGGTCGAAACCGCCGCAATCCTTGCCCAGGCCAGCAATCGCAGCTTCGTGATTCTCGATGAAGTCGGGCGCGGAACCTCGACCTATGACGGCTTGGCGCTCGCCTGGGCCGTGGCCGAGGCGGTGCATGGCGCTATTCGCTGCCGCTGCCTGTTCGCCACCCATTATCATGAACTCGCGCGGCTGGCGGAGACCTGCGAGGCCTTGTCGCTGCACCATGTCCGCGCGCGCGAATGGCAGGGCGATCTGGTGCTGCTGCACGAACTGGCCGAAGGGCCGGCGGATCGTTCCTATGGCCTCGCGGTCGCGCGGCTGGCCGGGGTGCCCGCGCCCGTGGTCGAACGGGCGAAGGCGGTGCTTGAAAAGCTTGAGGCGACCCGCGAGGCAACCGGCGGGATTGCCGCCGGGCTGGGCGATCTGCCGCTGTTCGCCGCCCTGCGCCCCGAGCCTGCGCCGCCCTCCCCCGAGCAGCAATTGGCACAGGCCCTGCACGCCGCCGATCTTGATGCGCTGACCCCGCGAGAGGCGCTGGACCTGCTGTATGAATGGAAGCGCGCCCTGCCCACCAAGCCGCGCTGATTTCCACCAAAGTTTAACCAGATCCGCGCTATCCCTCGGCGCATGTCGAAAACCCTGTTCGCAAACAGCAAGACCGCAATCGCCTTTGCCGGAATAACCATCATCGGCGCGGTGGTGATGATCGGTCCGCAGGATGGCGGCGGCGTGCTTGACCGCGCGATCGATACCTATGGAACGCAGCGCGAAACCATTGTCGAGGAGGCGCGCAGCGTCTCCGAGGAACGCAGCGAGGACGTCACGCTTGCGCCGCTTGATCCCGACAGCGGCTGGGGCGGCACGCCAGCCCCGGTGTTCGGCGAGTTTGCGCCCGAGGTTGACCCTGACGAGCCGCCCGTCGCGGCCCAGCCTTCGCAAGGTCCGCCTGCGGACACGCGCGGGCCCACGCCCGGCATCCGGATCGGCGGCCCGGTTGTCGCCCATTCGCCGGGGATTCTCGTCCCGCGTGAACAGGCTGAGCAAGCCGTCCCGGTCATCACGTCGCGGGCGCTGATGGTAGAGCCGGAATAAGCCGCGGCCCGCCCCCGCCTCAGCGGGTCGGCACCGGCGCTTCGCCCGTGTAATCGTAGAAACCGCGCCCGGTCTTGCGCCCCAGCCACCCGGCCTCGACATATTTCACCAGCAGCGGTGCGGGGCGATACTTGCTGTCACGGGTGGTCCGGTAAAGCACCGTGATAATGTCGAGACAGGTATCCAGCCCGACGAAATCAGCGAGCTGCAACGGCCCCATCGGGTGATTGAGGCCGAGCCGGCAGCCCTTGTCGATATCCTCGATCCCCGCGGTCGATTGCCCCAGCACGAACACGGCTTCGTTGATCATCGGCAGGAGGATGCGGTTGACCACAAAGCCGGGTTCGTCCTGACTCAGCACCACTTCCTTGCCCAGCCCGCGCGCAAATTCTGTGACGCTGTCGGTGGTTGTCTGCGCGGTCGCGAGGCCGGGGATGACTTCGATCAGGCCCATGACAGGCACCGGATTGAAGAAATGCAGGCCAATGAAGCGCGCCGGATCAGGCGAATGATTGGCCATGCGGGTGATCGGGATCGATGAAGTGTTCGACGCCATGATCGCGCCTGCGTTCAGCACCTTGCCTGCGCTTTCGAAGATCGCGTTCTTGATTTCCTCGCGCTCGGTCGCGGCTTCGACGATCAGGTCGGCTTCGGCGAAAGGCGCATAATCGGCCACCGGAGTGATGCGGGCGAGCAGGGCTTCGGCCTCCCCCGCCTCGATCTTGCCGCGCCCCATCAGCTTGACCAGCGCCTTTTCGACATTGGCCTTGCCCGCTTCGGCCCGGGCCAGATCAACATCGGCGAGCATTACGGTCATGCCATGGGCGGCAACTGTCTGGGCAATGCCGGTTCCCATCTGACCGGCGCCAATTACGGCGATGTTGCGCATCAGGTATTCCTTCGCAAGTGCAGCAAGAGCGCCGCCCTAGCGGGGAAGATCACGCCTGACTAGCGGGCATCTTGTTACCGGTTGGCGCCCGGAACCCACTTCACATCGGTGCGGCCATCATCATTGGCGACGCGGGCAAGCACGAACAGCAGATCGGACAGGCGATTGATATAGGCAAGCGCCGCCGGATTGACGGGGACTTCGGCGGCCAGCATCACCATCGCGCGTTCCGCCGCGCGGGTGGTGGCGCGGGCCACATGGACGCGCGCCGCAGCCTCGCTGCCGCCGGGCAGGACAAAACTGGTGAGCGGTTCAAGCCGTTCGTTGAGCGCATCGATCTGCGCTTCGATCCATCCGGCCTGCGCAGCAACGATCCGCAGCACCATTTCGGACGGGGTGAAATCATCATCCTGCGCCGGGGTGGCAAGATCCGCGCCCAGATCGAACAGATCATTCTGCACCCGGGTCAGCAGCGCGCGCTGGCCTGCATCGCCGATGGCGCAGATAGCGAGGCCGATGGCGCTGTTGGCCTCGTCAACCAGCCCCATCGCATCGATGCGGGCCGAATGTTTCGGGCAGCGCGAGCCATCGACAAGGCCCGTCGTACCGTCATCGCCGGTGCGGGTGTAGATCCTGTTGAGCTTGACCATCAGGGAAGACGCAGGGCTTCAGCGGGCAACGGCAAGGATGATCGCCACGACCACGATTGCCATCGCCTGATACTTGATGCGCGCAAACATCGCCTTGTTCTGGGCAAGCTGCATGTCGGTCGCGGTTTCAGCCTCGCCCGTTTCAAGGTCGATCCGGGTCGTCTTGAGAAAGGCGACGATCCCCTTGATCAACGAGAACGCGACAAGGCCCATCAGGACCAGCAGAACGGCGATGAGGAAATAGGTCATGGCCCCTAAATGGATGGTCAGCCGTCAAGTTCCAAGCCGCAAATGCTGCAAGCGCAATTGTTCGGCAAGCATCCGGCCATTTTCGCCTGCCAGCCGCCGCTCTGCCAGCGCAGGCGAACTGCGCCGCTTGGCGAGTTTCTGGCCGGTATCATCCATCAGCAGCGCATGATGGTGCCAGCGCGGCACGGGCAGATCGAGCAGCGCCTGCAAGGTGCGATGGACGTGGGAGGCGGCGAACAGATCGGCTCCGCGCGTCACCAGTGTCACACCATCGGCGGCATCATCAAGCGTGACCGCGAGGTGATAGCTGGCGGGCAGGTCTTTCCGCACCAGCACCACATCGCCCAGCCCCGACAGGTCGACCGGGATGGGTCCGGCAAGGTCATCCTCCCACACCAGCGGCCCGGTTGCCGCCAGCGCCCTGCCCGCATCGAGCCGCCATGCCGCTGGCAGCGCGGGATCGGGCGGGATGCGTTTGCAGGTGCCGGGGTAGATCAGGCGCTCTGCCCCGGATGCCGCCCCCGCAGCTTCAATCTGCTTGCGGGTGCAGGTGCATGGATACAGCAATCCGCGCGCCTTCAGCGCTGCGGCGGCGGCAACATAGGTGGCAAGACGGGTCGATTGCGCGGCGGTCTCTTCCCATTCCAGCCCCAGCCATGCCAGATCGCGGCGGAATTCATCGGCCAGTTCGCGGCGTGACCGCGGGCCGTCGATATCCTCGATCCGCAGCAGGAACCGCCCGCCGCCGGCCTTCGCCAGATCATGCGCGATGATCGCCGACAGCGCATGGCCAAGATGCAACGGCCCGTTGGGGCTCGGCGCGAAGCGGGTGACGAGCGGGCGGTCTTCCGTCATGGCGGGAGGCCATGCCACAGGACTTATCCTCGCGCTATCCACAGCCGCTCCACAGGCCCCCAACAGCTTGGCCCTGTGGATAGCCAGGTTGTAACGGGTTTGACTCTTTGCCCTGCCACGTCAGGATGGCAGCAATCAGGGAGGAACGCAGCACGGTGTTCAAAGCCGAACTGATCGAGAAAGCAGCCCGGTTCCGCGGCGTCGATGAAGATCCGACGCGCAACCTTTCGGCCTGTCCGGCGCTGGTGCTCAACGCCGATTATACCCCGCTGTCCTATTACCCGCTCAGCCTGTGGCCGTGGCAGACCGCGATCAAGGCGGTGTTCCTCGACCGGGTGGATATCGTCGCCAGTTATGATCGCGAGGTGCATTCGCCCAGCCTCGACATGAAAATCCCCAGCGTGATCGCGCTCAGGCAATATGTGAAGCAGAGCGAATTTCCCGCCTTCACCCGTTTCAACCTGTTCCTGCGCGACCGTTTCCAGTGCCAATATTGCGGCAGCGGCGAACACCTGACCTTCGATCACGTGATCCCGCGCCGGCTGGGCGGGCGCACCACGTGGGAAAACATCATCACCGCCTGCGCGCCGTGCAACATGAAAAAGGGCGGGCGGACACCGAAACAGGCCGGGATGCCGGTGCACCAGTCCCCGATCCGCCCGACCAGCTGGCAGTTGCAGCAGTACGGCAAGCTGTTCCCGCCGGGCTACCTGCACGAGACATGGCGCGACTGGCTGTATTGGGACATCGAGCTGGAGGCCTGACCGCTTCGGCTGGACGAAAACGGCGCAGGAGTTGCCCCCCGCGCCGCCCGTGTTTCAGTGGTGGTCTACCGGCTTCAGGTAACGCAAGCGCAGGCTGGCGACCCCGCCTCAAGCAGCGAAGCGGTAGGCAGCCAATCCCGCCTCAAGCAGCGCAGCGGTAGGCCTCCCAAGACTCCCTCCGCTCCCCGCTCAGAACACCTCGAACAGGCCTGCTGCGCCCATGCCGCCGCCGACGCACATGGTCACGACGACATATTTCGCGCCGCGACGCTTGCCTTCGATCAGCGCGTGGCCGGTGCAACGTGCGCCGGTCATGCCATAGGGGTGGCCGATCGAGATCGAGCCGCCGTTGACGTTGAGGATGTCGTTATCGATGCCCAGCTTGTCGCGGCAGTACAGCACCTGCACCGCGAAGGCCTCGTTGAGTTCCCACAAGCCGATGTCGTCCATCTTGAGGCCGGTTGCTTTAAGCAGCTTGGGGATGGCGAAGACCGGGCCAATGCCCATTTCGTCAGGCTCGGTGCCCGCCACCGCCATGCCGACATAGCGGCCGAGCGGCTGAAGGCCCTTCTGTTCGGCGAGCTTGGCTTCCATCAGCACGCTGGCCGAGGAACCATCCGACAACTGTGAGGCGTTGCCAGCGGTGATGCACATCCCCGGGCCCATGACGGGCTGGAGCGATTGCAGGCCTTCGAGTGTGGTCGAGGGGCGGTTGCCTTCATCCTTGGCAAGCGTGATTTCCTGATGGCTGACTTCGCCGGTTGCCTTGTCCTTCACCGCCATGGTGGTGGTGACCGGGACGATTTCGGCATCGAAACGCCCGGCTTCCTGCGCGGCCGCTGTGCGCATCTGCGATTGCAGGGCGTATTCGTCCTGCGCCTCGCGGCCGATATTGTAACGCTTGGCCACGGTTTCTGCCGTGCCGAGCATCGGCATGTACACGTCCTTGTGCATCGCGATCAGCGAACGATCGGGCGCAACGCGCATTTCCGGCGTCTGCACCATCGAGATCGAATCCTGACCCCCGCCGACGACGATATCCATATTGTCGACGATGATCTGCTTGGCCGCGGTGGCGATGGCCATCAGGCCGGACGAACACTGGCGGTCGATGGTCTGGCCCGAAACGCCCACCGGACAACCGGCGCGCAGCGCGACCTGGCGGGCGATGTTGCCCGCCTGCGTGCCCTGGGTGAGGACTGCGCCCCACACCACATCGTCGATGGTGCCGGCATCGATGCCCGCACGCTCAATGGCGGGGGCAAGGCTGTAGGCGCCGAGCGTGGCGCCCGGCGTGGCGTTGAAGGCGCCCTTGTAAGCGCGCCCGATCGGCGTGCGGGCGGTGGAGACGATAACGGCGTCACGTGCCATGGGGGTATCCTTAATTAAGAGGGAGCGAGCCTCCGTGCAGGCGGGGGCCTCGTTAGGGGGGGCGCTGACCCGATTGCGGTTCCCGCCTTCGCGGGAACTCACCGATCAGTTTAGACGAAGAACAGCGTCATCCATTCGCAGATCAGGGCGGGCTTGTCCTCGCCTTCGATCTCGATCGTGATCTCGACCGTCTGCTGCCACTGGCCGGGGCGCTTTTCCGCCATTTCCAGCAGCTTCCAGTGGCCGCGGATACGCTTGCCGGAACGGACTGGGGCGATGAAGCGGGTCTTGTTGCCGCCGTAGTTGACCGCCATCTTGATCCCGTCAACGCGCGGCATATCGCTGTTGGCGCTGAGGTAGGGGATCATCGACAGGGTGAGAAAGCCGTGGGCGATGGTGCCGCCGAACGGGGTCATCTTCGCGGCTTCTTCGTTGACGTGGATGAACTGGTGGTCACCGGTCGCCTCGGCGAACTGGTTGATGCGTTCCTGGCTCATTTCGGCCCATTCGCTGGTGCCGATATTCTCGCCGACCTTGGCGGCCAATTCCTGCGGGGTCATGGGTTTCCTCCTCTGATTCGCGCCGGCGCAATCCCATGCCGCCGCGCGCATTTTCCGGAGGCTTCATGGCGCATCATCGGAGGCAGCGCAACGCCCCTGCCTGCCGGGCCGTCATGCCGCTACGGCACCGCGCATCTTGCCGCCGATGGCCGCGCGCCGCCTTTCATTGCGCTCGTGCTGGCGCTGCGCCGAATCGATCCGCGCGCAATAGGAATTGAGTCCGATCTGCAGCCCCACCAGCATCAGCATCACCGGCTGGTAGCCAATCCCCTGGAACAGCGCGCCGACAAGATAGATCAGCGCGCCCATCTGCAGCGCGGCGGCAAAGGGCGCAATCCATACCTCATCTTCGCCCTGCGCCCCCTTCCAGCGGCGATAGATCCGCTCCATCTGCCACAGGCCCAGCGCGTGCAGCGAGAGCCAGATCGCAAGCCCCGGCCAGCCCTGTTCGCCGAGCAACTCGAACACCGATGAATGGAACGCACGGCCTTCGTCGACCACTTGCTTGTATGTCACGCTGGTGCTGTTGCCGGACACTTCCTTGACCTGCATGACATAGGCAAAGCGATTGGCGCGAAAGGAATCGAACCCGCCGCCCAGCGGCTTTTCGGCGACGTAATCAAGCGTCCATTGCCACACGGCCATCCTGGTCGAGGCGCTTTCGTCGCCGCCCGGTTCTGCAATCGTCGCCATGCGATCATAATAGCTCTGCGGCAGGAACGGCAGCGCCACGAGGCCCAGCATTCCAGCCCCGGCGATGAACAGCAACCGCTTGCGGGTGTAGCGCAGCAGCAGCACGCCGAGCGCGGCGATGCAGAGCAGGCCGGTCCGCGCCTCGGTGCCGATCGGCACCAGCAGGCAGGCGAAGGTCAGCGCTGCGGCAAAGGCGGTCACCATCCAGTGCGGCTTTAAGATCGTCCCGTGGCGGGTGAACCACCAGATCATCGGGATCAACCCGATCGCGACCGTCGCCAAAGTCGAACTTTCATAGATCCCGCTATTGTCATCGACGAAGAAGTTGAGGCTATCATACCCGCCCCCGCCCAGCACGGTTTTCATCCCGGCACCGATCACGATGGTGGCAATCGCCAGAACCAGCATCAGCGCCAGAGCCTCGATCCGGACGCGGGTGGTGAGGGTGAAGGGCAGGAAAATCGCGAACAGCAGCGCCTTCCACACCCATTCCCACTTGGTCGCGGCGTCCTCGGGAAAATCGGCATTCCCGGTGCTCCACCAGCAATAGACCAGCAGCGCCAGCAGCAAGCCCTGCCGGATCGAAAAGCGCCCGCCTTCCTTGCGGTCGAGCACCAGCCAGCCGCCGAAGGCAGCGGCAAAGGCGATCAGCGAAACCGGCAGGGTGGTGATCAGCGAATAGCCGATGCGCTGGGGCGCGAGGATATCGATATAGACATAGAGCAGCACCCACAGAAACGGGCGCTTCAGCCCGAGCAGCAGGACGTAGAAGATAAAGGCGAGGAAGATCAGATCCATCATCCGGGATGGGTGTCCCCGATGTCAGCTGTGCCTTGCGCGTCCCTGTCCTTGCCGAGTGCCTGCCGCGCTGCACTTCGCCGTGCTTCGATGGCGGCCAGACGGTTGCGTTCCTGCTCGGATTTCATCCCCTCCAGCAGCGGATCGGCATCCAGATCATCGCGCAGCACGAGCCGCAGCAGCGCGATGGCCATGAGGGCATGGCCGAGAGCAAGCGCGAAATAATCGATCATCGAAAGCGAAGCTCCAAAACGGGCCGTAAAGGCAGCTTTACCGTGCGCCGGTTGACGCCACGTTAAGCACACCTGCGTTAGGCGCCTGCCCCATGACCCGCGTGCTCCACGTCCTCGACCACTCGCTGCCGCTCCACAGCGGCTACACCTTTCGCACCCGCGCCATTCTGAAGGCGCAAGCGGGGCTGGGTCTGGAGGTGCGCGGGATCACCGGGCAGCGCCACAATCTGGAAGCGGCGGATGGCGGCTCACCCGAAGAAGCCGACGGGCTGATCTTCCACCGCACGCCCGGCCTGCCCGAAGGCCCGCCGCCGTTTCGCGAGCTGGGCGAGATTTCCGCGCTGGACAGCGCCATTCACGCGCTCGCGCAGGAATGGCGGCCCGATATCATCCACGCCCATTCGCCCGCGCTGTGCGGCGCGGCGGCGCAGCGGGCTGCGCGCGCGCTCGGTGTGCCCTTCGTCTATGAAATCCGCGCCTTCTGGGAAGATGCCGCAGTCGGCAACCTCACCGGCACCGAGGGCAGCCTCAAATACCGCCTGACCCGCGCGCTGGAAACGCGGGTGGCGCGGGCGGCGGATGCGTTGTTCACCATCTGCCACGGGCTCAAGAATGATCTGATCGCGCGCAGCATTGCCCCTGACCGGATCGGAATCATGCCCAACGGGGTCGATCTCGACCTGTTCGGCGAACCCGGGCTGCGCGACGATGCGCTGGCGGCAGAACTGGGACTGGCGCCGGATGGGCCGGTAATCGGCTATATCGGCAGCTTCTACGCCTATGAAGGCGTCGATGATCTGATCGCCGCCATGCCGATCCTACGGCAATCGCACCCCGATGCGCGGCTGCTGCTGGTCGGTGCTGGCCCGATGGCCGATGCATGGCGCGCGGCGGCTGCCGCTCTGCCCGAACCTGACGCGGTGATCTTCACCGGCCGCGTGCCGCACACCGAGGTCGAACGGTATTATTCGCTGGTCGATGTGCTCGCCTATCCACGCAAAGGGCAGCGCCTCACCGACCTCGTCACCCCGCTGAAGCCGCTGGAAGCCATGGCCCAGCGCCGGCTGGTCGCGGCATCGAGTGTCGGCGGCCACCGCGAACTCATCACCGACGGCGAAACCGGCACGCTGTTCGCGCCCGACGATCCCGCCGCCTGCGCCGCGGCGCTCGCCCGGATGCTCGATGCGCGCGGGGCATGGGAAGCGATCAAGGATCGCGCTGTCGCCCATGTCCGCACCCGCCACGACTGGGCCGCGAATGCGCGCCATTATCTGTCTGTTTACCATCTTTTGCTAGCCGGAGATCGCCCCAATCCCGCCGCTGATCGCGCGGGGTCAGGGTTTGAACGAAAGGCGGGATAACAGGCGCATGATGGGCCGGAGGAACCACAAGACGGATCGCCGCACGCAGGGCAAGCCGCAGCGCCGGACGCGAACGCCACTGGTCGCCCACCGCGCGTTCGCACCGCTGCTGGGTGTTTGGGGTGCAGCGCTGGGCGGACTGGTGACAGTGGTTCTGCCACAAGCCACGGTGCTGGCTGGCGCGGCGAACCTCGGTCTGGGTGCGCTCGGCGGACTCGGTCGGTTTGCGCTTGCAGGCGCAGCCGCGCTGGTGCTGGGCGGCACCTTGTTCGTGGGCGCCCGCACGCTGACCCGCAAGGCCCGACGCACGGATGATACGCCTTCGATCGCGGCAATGGCGATGCGCCATGTGCGCATGATCGATCCGATGAAGGAACTGGGCAGCAGCAGTCTCGACGAACCGGTCGAATGCATGCCCTTTGCCCTCGGAGGCAAAGCGCCCGAACCAGAGGCCGAACCGCAGGCGGGCACGATCCCCGCGCATCAGGCCGACGATATGCCCCCGCCGCGCGAGCTCGACCTCGCGCAGTTCGCTGTCATGCCCGGCCGCAATGCCGTGTGGGTCGTGGACGAGACCACCCCTGCGGCGCCGGCCCGTCCCACGCCCGAACCGGTGCCCGAACCCCTATCTGCATCGGCACCCTCCCCGGTCGCCATCCCTGCCGCATCCCGTCCCGCCGGTCGTCCTGCCAGCCGCCCCGCCAGTCACTCGGCCATCGAACACCTGCGTGCGGTGCCGCCGGGCGAACTCAGCCTGATCCAGATGGTCGAACGCTTTGCCGCCGCACTGCACGAACATCAGGCCGCCGCCGAGCGGCGCGCGGATCATAATGGCCCCGCCGATCGCGACGCGGCCCTCGCACAGGCGCTCAAGGCGCTTGCCTCGTTCAGCCCCGAGGGGCACGGCGAGCCTGAAACCGCGCCGCTGCGCGATGCTCTGGCACGTTTGCAGGAACTGCGCGGCGCGGCCTGAAACCCGCGCCAATCACGCAAATCCTGCAACCCGCACAGGCAATTGATGCCTTGCACGCAATCTAACGATAGTCAGGCTAGGCCGCCGAGAAATATTGCTTCGCGCAAACCCATTGCCAAATCCGCTTCCTGTCGGCATGAGGGGGCCGAAACCGGGCATGATCGGCCGCCCGCGGCCAGACGTGCCCTATTGACCTGCCGGTAAGCGCGCGTCGCCTGTGAGCATCAATGCCCGCAAAGCGCGCCTGTCGGCATCTGACAGATCGGACTTTTGCCATGGGATACCCCGTCTCCCAGGGTCTTTATGACCCCCGTAACGAACATGACGCCTGCGGTGTGGGCATGGTTGCGCACATCAAGGGCGCAAAAAGCCATGGAATCGTGCGCCAGGCGCTCGAGATTCTCGAAAAGCTCGATCATCGCGGCGCGGTGGGCGCGGATCCGTTGCTGGGCGATGGCGCAGGGCTGCTGATCCAGATTCCCGATCCGCTGATCCGCCGCTGGGCGGAGGGGCGCGGCCATGATCTGCCCGATTCCGGCGATTATGCGGTGGCGATGTGTTTCCTGCCGCAGGACGAGGCCGCGCGCCAGTTCGTCAAGGCGCGGATGGAAACCTTCACCGCCAAGGAAGGCCAGCGCTTCGTCGGCTGGCGCGACGTGCCGACCACGCAGATCGGATTGGGGGCCGCCGTGATCGCCTCGATGCCGGTGATCGAAATGGCGGTGATCGCCCGCGGCGCGAATTGCGCCGATCAGGACGCCTTCGAACGCAAGCTGCTGGTGATCCGCAAGCAGGTGCAGAACCCGCTGGCGCAACTTGCCGAACGGCACGACCTGCCCGGCCTTGTCGAAACCTACCTGCCAAGCTTTTCGAGCCGCACGATCGTGTACAAGGGCCTGCTGCTGGCGACGCAGGTGGACAGTTTCTACGATGATCTGCGCGATCCCGAATGCGTTTCGGCGCTGGGCCTGGTCCATCAGCGGTTTTCGACCAACACCTTCCCCAGCTGGCGGCTGGCCCACCCGTTCCGCCTGATCGCGCATAATGGCGAGATCAACACGGTGCGCGGCAACGTCAACTGGATGAACGCCCGCCGCCGCACGATGGAAAGCGAGTTGCTCGGCCCCGATCTCGACAAGATGTGGCCGATCATCCCGCACGGCCAATCGGACACGGCGTGCCTCGACAACGCTTTGGAACTGCTGATCGCGGGCGGATACAGCCTTGCCCATGCGATGATGATCCTGATCCCCGAAGCCTGGGCGGGCAATCCGCTGATGGATCCCGACCGGCGCGCCTTTTACGAATATTACGCCGCGCTGATGGAGCCGTGGGACGGTCCGGCGGCGGTGTGCTTTACCGATGGCCGCCAGATCGGCGCCACGCTGGATCGCAACGGGCTCAGGCCTGCGCGCTACTGCGTCACCAAGGATGATATCGTCTGTCTCGCTTCGGAAAGCGGTGTGCTGCCGTTTGCCGAGGAAGACATCGTGCGCAAGTGGCGGCTGCAACCGGGCAAGATGCTACTGATCGACCTCGAACAGGGCCGCATCATCGAGGATGACGAGCTGAAGGCCGATCTCGCCAAGGCCGAGCCCTATGCCCAGTGGCTCGAACAGGCGCAGTACAAGCTTGAAGACATCACCGACATCATCCCCGAACTCAGCGCGATCCCGGCTGAGGAAAGCACGCTGCTCGAACGCCAGCAGGCATTCGGCTACACGCAGGAAGATATCGGCCGCTTCCTTGAGCCGATGGCGGTGCAGGGGGATGATCCGATCGGTTCGATGGGCACCGATACGCCGATTGCGGTGCTATCCGACCGTTCGCGCCTGCTCTACGACTATTTCAAGCAGAACTTCGCGCAGGTCACCAACCCGCCGATCGATCCGATCCGCGAAGAACTGGTGATGAGCCTGACCAGCATGATCGGCCCGCGCCCCAACCTGCTGGGCCATGATGCCGGCACGCACAAGCGGCTGGAGGTCGATCAGCCGATCCTCACCAACGAGGATCTCGCCAAGATCCGTTCCGTGCAGGAAGCGCTGGACGGCGCGTTCCGCTGCGCCACCATCGACATCACCTGGGATGCCGCCACCGGCGCGGAAGGCATCGCGCTGGCGATCAAGGAAATGTGCTGGGCCGCGACCGAGGCGGTGCTGCAGGATCACAACATTCTGATCCTGTCAGACCGTGCGCAAAGCGAAACCCGCGTGCCGATGCCCGCGCTGCTGGCGACGGCGGCGGTGCATCACCATCTGGTGCGGCAAGGTCTGCGAATGCAGACCGGCCTTGTGGTCGAAACCGGCGAAGCGCGCGAAGTGCACCATTTCTGCGTGCTCGCAGGCTATGGCGCGGAAGCGATCAACCCCTATCTGGCGTTCGAGACGCTGGAAGCGCTGCGCGCCAAGCGCCACACGGATCTGACGCCGGAAAAGGTGCAGCAGAACTATATCAAGGGCGTGGGCAAGGGCATCCGCAAGGTCATGTCCAAGATGGGCATTTCGACCTACCAGTCCTATTGCGGCGCGCAGATCTTCGACGCGGTTGGCCTCTCCAGCGCCTTTGTCGACAAGTTCTTCACCGGCACCGCCACCACCATCGAAGGCATCGATCTGGCCGAAGTCGCCGAGGAAGCCTTGCTCCGCCACGGCCAGGCTTACGGCGACAACCCGATCTATGACGGGATGCTGGATGTTGGCGGGATCTACCAGTATCGCCTGCGCGGCGAGCAACACGCCTGGACCCCGCAGAACGTGGCGCAATTGCAGCACGCGGTGCGCGGCAATGATCCCAAGAACTATGCCGAATTTGCCGCCAGCATCAACGAACAGTCCGAACGGCTGCTGACCATCCGCGGCCTGCTCGAATTCCGCAAGGCCGACCAGCCGATCCCGCTGGAAGAGGTCGAACCGGCGGCGGAAATCGTCAAGCGGTTCTCGACCGGCGCGATGAGCCTCGGTTCGATCAGCCACGAAGCCCATTCGACCATGGCGATCGCGATGAACCGCATCGGCGGGCGTTCGAACACCGGCGAAGGCGGGGAGGAGCCGTTCCGCTTCACCCCGATGGACAATGGCGATTCGATGCGCAGCCGGATCAAGCAGGTGGCGTCGGGCCGGTTCGGGGTGACCACCGAATATCTGGTCAATTCGGACGACATCCAGATCAAGATGGCGCAAGGCGCCAAGCCCGGCGAAGGGGGGCAGTTGCCCGGCCACAAGGTCGACAAGCGCATCGGCGCGGTGCGGCATTCGACGCCCGGCGTCGGCCTGATTTCACCACCCCCGCACCACGACATTTACTCCATCGAAGACTTGGCGCAGCTGATCCACGATCTCAAGAACGTGAACCGGCAGGCGCGGATTTCGGTCAAGCTGGTGTCGGAAGTCGGCGTCGGCACGGTCGCGGCGGGCGTGTCGAAGGCACGCGCGGATCACGTGACGATTGCAGGCTATGACGGCGGTACGGGCGCATCGCCGCTGACCAGCCTGACGCACGCGGGCAGCCCGTGGGAAATCGGGCTGGCGGAAACGCAGCAGACGCTGCTGCTCAACGATCTGCGTTCGCGGATCGCAGTGCAGGTCGATGGCGGCTTGCGCACCGGACGCGATGTCGCGATCGGCGCGCTGCTGGGCGCAGACGAGTTCGGCTTTGCCACCGCGCCGCTGATCGCTGCCGGCTGCATCATGATGCGCAAGTGCCACCTCAACACCTGCCCCGTCGGCGTTGCGACGCAGGACCCGGTGCTGCGCGCGCGCTTTACCGGACAGCCCGAACACGTGGTCAACTACATGTTCTTCGTCGCCGAGGAACTGCGCCAGATCATGGCCGAAATGGGCTTCCGCAGCGTCGAGGAAATGGTCGGCCGCGTCGACCGGCTCGACACCCGGCGGATGGAGCGGCACTGGAAGGCGCGCGGCATTGACCTGTCGCGCATTCTCCACCGGGTCGAGCTGAAGGACGGCGCAGCGCTCCACAATACCGCCACGCAGGATCACGGGCTGGAAGCGGCGATGGATAATGGCCTGATCGCCGAGTGTCGCGGCGCGATCGACACCGGGCAGCCGGTGCAGATTGCCCTGCCGATCCGCAATGTCCACCGCACCGTGGGCGCGATGCTGTCGGGCGAAATCGCCAAGGTGCACGGCCATGAAGGCCTGCCGACCGATTGCATCCGCATCAACCTCACGGGCGTGGCCGGGCAGAGCTTCGGCGCGTGGCTGGCCCACGGGGTGACGCTTGATCTGGTCGGCGATGCCAATGACTATGTCGGCAAGGGGCTTTCGGGCGGCCGCATCATCGTGCGCCAGCCCGAAGGTGCGCCGCGCGATGCGCAGGACAACATCATCGTCGGCAACACCGTGCTGTATGGGGCCATCGCGGGCGAGGCGTACTTCAATGGCGTTGCGGGCGAACGGTTCGCGGTGCGCAATTCGGGCGCCATTGCGGTGGTCGAAGGCACCGGCGATCACGGCTGCGAATACATGACCGGCGGTGTTGTGGTGGTGCTGGGCAAGACCGGGCGCAACTTTGCCGCCGGGATGAGCGGCGGGGTCGCCTATGTCTATGATCCCGATGGCACGTTCTCCAACCTCGTCAATCACGCGCAAGTCGATCTGCTGCCGATTGCGGCGGGTGCGGACGCCGATGAAGGCACTGGACGACCCAGCCAGCGTCCGCGTTCGGTCAATGATTTCGGCATGGGCGACATGCTGCGGCATGATGCCGAACGGCTGCGCATTCTGGTCGAACGCCACCAGCTCCACACCGGCAGCACGCTGGCAGGGTCACTGCTGGCCGACTGGGACGCGGCGCTGACCCGCTTCGTCAAGGTGATGCCGCGCGATTACGCTGCCGCGCTGAAACGGCTGGAAGCGGAACGGATCGAAGCGGCAAGCGTCGCAGCGGAATAAGCATTCAGGAACGAGACGAACACCATGGGCAAGGATACCGGATTTCTCGAGCTGGACCGCCGCGAGCGGGACTATCTCGATCCGAAAGAGCGGCTGCAGAACTACCGCGAATTCGTCATCCAGCCGGATGATGCGACGCTGGGCGCGCAGGCTTCGCGCTGCATGGATTGCGGCATTCCCTATTGTCACAACGGCTGCCCGGTGAACAACCTGATCCCGGACTGGAATCACCTCGTCTACGAGGCGGACTGGAAGCGTGCGCTCGACATGCTCCATTCCACCAACAACTTCCCCGAATTCACCGGCCGCATCTGCCCCGCCCCGTGCGAGGCGGCGTGCACATTGAACATCATCGATCAGCCGGTGACCATCAAGTCGATCGAATGCGCCATCATTGATCGCGGGTGGAAGGAAGGCTGGGTAACGCCGCAGGTGCCCGCAAGGAAGTCCGGCAAGTCGGTCGCCATCATCGGCTCGGGCCCGGCGGGGCTGGCCTGCGCGCAGCAGCTCGCGCGCGCCGGACACAGCGTGACCGTGTTCGAGAAGTCCGACCGCATCGGCGGGTTGCTGCGTTACGGCATCCCCGACTTCAAGATGGAAAAGCACCTCATCAACCGCCGCGCCCAGCAGATGGAAGCCGAAGGGGTGACGTTCAAGACGTCCAAGGAAGTGGGCGTCGATGTCTCGTTCAAGTCCTTGCAGGAAAACTTCGATGCAGTGGTGCTCGCCGGCGGCGCGGAAGACGCGCGCCCGCTGGCAATCCCCGGCGCGGAGATGACCGGTGTGCGCATGGCGATGGAATTCCTGACCCAGCAGAACAAGCGCGTTGCGGGCGACGAGGAATTGCGCGCCGCCCCGCGCGGGAGCCTGCTCGCCACTGGCAAGCATGTGGTGGTGCTGGGCGGCGGCGATACCGGCAGCGACTGTGTCGGCACCTCGAACCGGCAGGGCGCGAAAAGCGTCACCCAGCTCGAAATCATGCCCAAGCCGCCGGAAAAGGAAGACAAGGCGCTGACCTGGCCCGAATGGCCGATGAAGCTGCGCACCTCGTCCAGCCACCAGGAAGGCGTGGAGCGCGACTGGGCGGTGCTGGCCAAGCGCGTGATCGGCGATGGCGAAGCGGTGACAGGCCTCGAATGCGTTCGGGTCGAATGGGTCGCCGGAGAAAACGGGCGCCAGATGCAGGAAGTCGAAGGCAGCACCTTCACGATTCCCGCCGATCTGATCCTGCTGGCGATGGGCTTTGTCGGGCCGAAAAAGGCCGGGCTGCTCGAACAGGCCGGGGTCGATCTGACGGCACGCGGCAATGTCGATGCCGACACTGAAAGCTATGCCACCAACGTTCCGGGCGTGTTTGCCTGCGGCGATATGCGGCGCGGGCAGAGCCTTGTCGTCTGGGCGATCCGCGAAGGCCGTCAGGCCGCACGCGCGGTGGACGAGGCACTGATGGGGGCAAGCGAACTGCCGCGTTGAACACGGGGGCAGGCTTTACCGCCGCGCCCCGACAAGCGGAGATTCGTCCGGCGATCCCATTCCAGCCGCTGATCTTGCCGGTTCGCGCCCGGCACAAGCTCAGTCTTGCCCTGCGCTCGTGTCGCGGCGCTCTGCATGCCGGGCCAAAAGGCCATTGCCGCCTGCCGCCGGGCTGCCTATCGCAGGCATGGGAGAGAACAGAATGAGCGCATTTCCAGCGCATCCCGACGATATCACCGCCGATTGGTGGAACGCCACGCTTGGCCGTGTGCCGGACCGGTGGCGGTGGGAGCCGATTGGCACCGGGCAGGTGGGCGACAGCGTGCGCTTCACGCTCGATTTTGCGGGTGAGGCCAGGCCAGTAACGCTGGCGGGCAAGTTTGCTGCTGCTGATCCGAACAGCCGCGGCACGGCGGCAATGCTGGGCCTCTACACCAAGGAAGTGCGCTTCTACCGCGAACTCGCGCCGCAATTGCCAATCCGCACACCCAATACGCTGTTCGCCGAGATCGCCGAGGACGGGGCAAGCTTTTTCCTGCTGTTCGAGGATCTGGGGCCGGCGCGGGGCGGCAATCAGATCGCCGGATGTTCGCTCGGTGATGCGCGCGCTGTGGTGCAGCAGGCGGCCGCCTTGCACGGCCCCAGCTGGCACAATCCCGCCATGCTCGATCAGGACTGGCTCCAGCCCGATCCCGCCGCCGCGGCCAAGGTCAGGACGCTGTACCCGCAGGCCCAGGCAATCTTCCGTGAACGCTATCGCGATGTGCTTGAGCCAGAATACATGGCGCTGTGCGAGGCGCTGGCAGAAATCACCGCAACCACCGACCGCGCAGTGCAGCGGACCAGCCTCGTCCACGGTGATTTCCGCCTCGATAATGTGCTGTTCGATATCAAGGGCGGGGCAGAACCGGTCGCGGTGCTGGACTGGCAGACGCTGACGATCGGCAACGGGCTGACCGATATCGGCTATTTCCTCGGTTGCGGGATCGGCGATGCGCTGCGCCGCGAACACGAACGCGAACTGCTCGATCTTTACTGCGCCGAAATGACCCTGCGCGGCGTTCCGATCAGCCGAGACACGATCTGGCAGGACTATGTGCTGGGGGCGCTGCACGGCGTTTCCACCGCGGTGTTCAGCAGCGCCTTCGTTGTGCGGACGCCCCGCGGCGACGCCAATTTCCTGTCAATGGCGCGCGGGGCCTGCGCGCTGTGCCTTGCGCATGGCAGCCTCGAACTGATGAAGAAGGGATGATGCGATGGTCTTGAGCCGGGGGGATGATTACCCGATCCACCAGACGCCCGATCCGGTTGCCTTTTCGGGCACTGATCGCAATTTCTACGATCGCTATTTCTTCAACGGCTATGCGCCGGACGGGAGCAGCTTCTTTGCCGCTGCTTTCGGCGTCTACCCCCATCTGGATGTCGCAGACGCGCATTTTTGCATAGTGCGGGACGGGGTGCAGCACTGCCTGCACGCCAGCCGCAAGCTGGGGATGGAGCGGATGGAGCTGGCCTGCGGGCCAATCCGGATCGAAGTGGTCGAACCCTTGCAAAGCCTGCGCCTGATCATCGATGGCGAAGGGATCGCCGCCGACATCACCTTCACCGGCCGCGCCTTCCCCATTGCCGAGCCGCGCTTCATCTGGCGCGTTGGCCCGCGTACGGTGATGGATTACACCCGGATGACCCAGAACGGGCATTATCAGGGCTGGATCGCGGTTGACGGCGTGCGCGAGACGCTTGGCGAAGGCAGCATGGGCACACGCGACCGGAGCTGGGGTGTCCGCCCGATCGGTGCGGCAGACCCGCAGTCTGGCAAGGCCGTGCCGCAGTTCTTCTGGCAATGGACCCCGATCAACCTGCCGCAGCGCAGCGTTTTCTATCACCTGAACGCCCATGCCGATGGCACCGCGTGGAACACCCGAGCGGTGATCGCACCTGTTGGCAGCGGGGCGGTGGATTTCACCGAAAGCCACCAGCCGCGCATGACCACCAACCTTGCGCCCAGCACGCGCTGGCCTGCTGCCAGCGAGCTTGCCATCGGCGATGAGCGGTTCCGGATCGAACCGATCAGCCGGTTCCAGATGCGCGGCCTGGGCTACACCTCCCCGCGCTGGGGCCATGGTCTCGATCACGGCGAGCTTGAGGTCGAGCGCGAGACGATTGACCTTGCCCGGATCGATCCGGCACGCCCCGATAATCTGCACGTGCAGATGCTGTGCCGCGTGGAGGGGCCGAACAGCGAGACCGGCATGGGCGTGTTCGAACAGCTTGCCATTGGTGATTATGCACCGCTGGGCCTGACGGGGCTGGCAGGCCGCGACTGAGACGCATCGGGCGGGAGCGCCTTGCCGGGCCGAAGGCATGGGAATTTCCTTTGGCAGATGGTCATTTCTCCGCCATGGAAGTGTCATAGGCAGGCCTGATTCCGCACCCGCAGACATCAGTAAAATTGCTGTAGCAGCGCTGAAGCGGTTCATCCGATGGCACCGGGTAAACCGCTCAAGGCTTCTGATTTGACGCGCTTTGCGAGTCGCCGGGTGATTCCATTCGGCTCGAAAGCGGCTTGGTAGAAAACACTCTGCGCGATGGATCTTCAGCCCCTGACGAAATCGAAAGAGGCAAAGCCGCTCATCGCTTCGCCACGCGTTGACTTGCTCTTTATCGCCCCATTTCCGGAATTGATGCTGGCGCTTGGCTTCCTGTTGACAGCAACGCTGCTGGCGTGGGGCCTCAATCTGGATTTTCTGATCCCCTCGGGCAGCGCGCTTGAATTTACCGGGATGAGCTATGCCGTGCCGCTATCGCTTATCTGTGTGCTCGGCCTGTTTCTGATGATGACGAAGCAGACCATGCTGCTGGTCTATTATTCCACAGCGGGGCTGGCTTACGGCATCATATTGATAACGCACTTCAACATTAAAATGTGGATGAGCCTGATCAATCCCGCTTTGTGGGACAATTTTTACTGGAACACTGATCAAATGGTCCGGCCTTTGATTGATGTGTCATTTGCCGTGCACAACCTGATCGAGATCATCTTGCCGGTAGGGGAACATCTCTACCTGTTTGCCTTTCTGGCAATGTTCGCAGGCAGCATCATCGTGCATTCGATGCAGCGGCTGATCGTGTTTCGCAAAGTCATCTTTACCGCGATGCTGGTCCATGTGCTCGGCGCGCTAAGCTATCTTGTGATGCCTGCTGTCGGGCCGTTCCTGTACGAACCGGGCGTCAACCTGCTCGAATCCGCGCGGCAGGAACACATGTATAATGGTTACAAGGCGCTGATTGCAGGCGGCCGGCCGTGGATCGCAAGCCACGGAAGCCAGTTCATGTTCGCCGCGGTGGCCGCCATGCCTTCGCTGCATGTCGCCTCGTCTGCTGTTTTCGTCTACTATGCTTGGAAGCATGCGCGCTGGCTCGCGGTGCTGTACCTGCCCCTGTTCACTTTTATCATTTTCGCCGCCGTGGCGACGCGCTGGCACTATTGGATCGATGTGGTCGCGGGGCTGGCGCTGACGGCGCTGGCGATCGCCGTGACCGAAGCGCTGTTCCGTCCGATAGAGGCATATGACACGACGCGGCGCGACAGACGCGACGCCGAGGCGGATAGAGCGGCTTGTGATCCGATGACATCGGAACATCCGCTCTGACGGCCGACCTGCCGCGATCATCTGCTTTTGCCGAGAGCTGACGACAACCACGCCACTGTCTGTTGCATTCCCATGACGCTGGGCTAGGCGGGGAGCGTCACGCGCCAACCGGGGATTCGCGAAGTCATGAAGATCATGTCCGGCAATTCGAACCTGCCGCTCGCCCGGGCCATTGCGGCCTATCTTGAAATCCCGCTGACCGATGCCAGCGTGCGCCGGTTCGCCGACGAGGAAGTGTTCGTCGAAATCCACGAGAACGTGCGCGGCGAAGACGTGTTCGTTGTCCAGCCGACCAGCTTTCCGGCCAATGACAACCTGATGGAACTGCTGATCTGCATCGATGCGCTGCGCCGCGCCTCGGCCAAGCGGATTACCGCGGTGGTGCCCTATTTCGGCTATGCGCGGCAGGATCGCAAACCCGGCCCGCGCACGCCGATCTCGGCCAAGCTGGTGGCGAACCTTATCACCGAGGCCGGGGCCGACCGGATGCTGGCGGTGGATCTGCACGCCGGACAGATTCAGGGATTTTTCGATATCCCGACCGATAATCTTTATGCGGCCCCCGTCATGGCCGCGGATATTCAGGCGCGGTATGGCGATCAGGATCTGATGGTCGTCTCGCCCGATGTCGGCGGCGTCGTGCGCGCCCGCGCGCTGGCCAAGCGGCTCGATAATGCGCCGCTCGCCATCGTCGACAAGCGCCGTGACCGGCCCGGCGAAAGCGAAGTCATGAACATCATCGGTGATGTGTCGGGGCGCCACTGCATCCTGATCGATGACATCATCGATTCGGGCGGCACCCTGTGCAACGCGGCCGAAGCGCTGCTGGCGAACGGCGCGAAGTCGGTTGCCGCCTATATCACCCACGGCGTGTTGTCGGGCGGCGCGGTGGCGCGCATCAACGGCTCTGCGCTCAAGGAACTGGTGATCACCGATTCGATCCGCCCGACCGAGGCCGCCGAACAGTCCGACCGCATCCGCGTGCTGACCATGGCGCCGCTGGTGGGCGAGGCGATCCGGCGGATTGCGGATGAAAGCAGCGTGAGCAGCCTGTTTGATTGATTCCTTGTTTTCCGCACGCCCTCCGGCGTGCGAAATCCTCGCTCACGCGACCTGCGGTCGCATCGCTGCGGGCGCCCATGCAGGTGTGCTTTGCACGCCTTCGGCTCCGGGCTTGCGGCCCTGCGGGCCGTTTTCTAGTGCCAGACCATGACTGATTCTGACCTCGCCCTTGCTCTGCGCCTTGCCGATCTCGCCGGAGCCGCGATACGCCCCTTGTTCCGGGGCCAATGGAACCATGAACGCAAGGCCGATCGCAGCTTCGTTACCGAGGCCGACCGTGCCGCCGAAGCCGCAATGCGCCGCCTGATCGAGGCCGAATTCCCGCGCGACGGCATCATCGGCGAGGAATATGGCACCCGCAACGAAGGCGCAGGCCGCCAATGGGTAATCGATCCGATAGACGGCACCACCAGCTTCATCGCCGGACGCCCGATCTTCGGCACGCTGATCGCGCTGCTGCAGGATGGCTGGCCGGTGCTGGGCATCATCGACCAACCGATTGCGGGCGAACGCTGGGTGGGCCGCATCGGCGAGCCGACGCTGTTCAACGGCAAGCCCGCCACGGCGCGGCCCTTGAAGGAGCTCACCGACGCGGTTCTCGCCACCACCAGCCCGCACCTGTTCACCAATGAAGAAGCCGACGCCTTCATGAGCGTCGCCAAACAGGTCGCGGAAAAAAAGATCATCTACGGCGGCGACTGCTACAATTACGGCCTTGTCGCATCGGGCCATATCGACGTGGTGATCGAGGCCGGGCTGAAGCTGTATGACTACGCCGCACTGGTCCCCGTGGTCGAAGGCGCAGGCGGCATGATGGCCGACTGGCAGGGCAATCCGCTGGATGCAGGCAGCGACGGCACAGTGATCGCACTGGGCGATCCGGCGCGGCTGGAGGATGTGCTGGAGGCGATGGGGTAGCGGAGCGGTCAGCTATCGGCTTTTTTCTGCCGGAAGCTGCCGTTCGGCTAGCGACCCTGTGTGGACGGCCTGTTTGCGCGGCTCTGCATGGCCGCTGGCCCTGATGCCATTCGCGCGGGTCAGGTCCCTCCCAATTGCACGCACTCGAAGTGCCGGGGTCGAACGGGTTCTCCTGCTCCGGCGGTTTCAACCGGCTTGTTGCGTCAGTTCAGTCTGCCCTCTCCAACTGGTGTAGCGCCCTCGGGCGCGATCTCTCAGGCGGCCGCCGACTTCGGTTCCCGGTAAGGCTCGCCGGTTGTCAACATCGCCCAGATGATCCGGGCGTTCTTGTTTGCGAGCGCAACAGCGGCAACCTTGGGCTTCTTGCGCTCCGGAAGCTGCGGCACCCATGGCCGCTTGGTGCTGCCCTGCCTCGCTCGCCGCACTACTGCCATGGCACCGACCACGAGCAGCGCGCGCAGGTAAGGGTGCCAGCCTTGGTAATGCTGCCAAGCCGCTCCTTGCCGCCGCTCGAGTTCTGGCGGGGTGTGAGACCGATCCATGCCGACAGGCTTCGCCCGCCCCCGAAGGTCGAAGGGTCGGGCACGCAGGCAACGATCGCGCTGGCCAGCAACGTGCCGATGCCGGGGATCTTCATGAGCCGGCGGTCCGCCTCGGTCTTGCGGGCATCGGCGAGAGTGCGCCGGTCATTGTCGAGGATCTGCTCCTTCACCATCTCGAGCTGGGTGCACAGCACCCCAAGGCAGGCCCGGGCCTCGTCGGGCAAGCGCGCATCATCCTGATCGGCGATGACCGCGATCAGCCGGTCCAGTCCCCCGCGCCCGATGGCTGCGGTGATGCCGAACTCGGCCATGTGCGCGCGCAGGGCATTCATGCTGCCGTTGGCTGACGCTAGGTGCAAATTATTCAAGGTCGGAAGCCCGGTAGTGAATCAGTTCGACAAAAAGCTGATGTCGCTCTGGATGGGCTGAGGCAAGCGGCTGCTGCCGTTTGCCGATGCGGCCAGTGACGATCTGCCGCTGTCTCGCCTGCTCAGGCTTTCGCTCATCCAGTTTTCGGTCGGAATATCGCTGACCCTTCTGGTCGGCACGCTCAACCGCGTGATGATCGTCGAGCTTGAAGTGGCCTCGACGATTGTTGGCGTAATGCTCGCCCTCCCGCTGTTGGTTGCCCCGTTTCGTGCGCTTATCGGCTTCCGTTCCGACACGCATCGTTCGGCGCTGGGCTGGCGCGCGAGGACCAGCAGGCCAATGTTGTCGGGCTGATGTATGTCAGCCTGCTGCTGGGATCGATTGTCTCCGCGCTGGTGTTCGGCGTCTTTCTCACCGATTTCTCCCCCGGGCGACTGATTCAGGTGATCCAGGGTTGCGCCGTGGTCACCGTGTTCCTGAACCTTGTCGCCACATGGAAGCAGGAGGCACTCAATTCGAGCCCGCCGCCAACCGATCCGGCGGCCATGGCCGGTACGTTCCGCCAGAGCTGGGACAACTTCATCGTCCAGCGTCAGGCGCTGCGCCGCATGATCGTGATCGGGATCGGGACGCTGGCCTTCACCATGTCGGATGCGCTGCTCGAGCCCTATGGCGCTCAGGCGCTCGGCCTCGGGGTGGGCATGACAACGCGGCTGACCGCGATTCTGGCGGGAGGCAGCCTGGTGGGCTTCACGATCGCATCGCAGATCCTCAGCCGCGGCAGCGATCCGGTCAGGCTTGCGGGGGCGGGCGCACTGATGGGCCTGCCCGGCTTTGCGATGATCATTGCCGCAGCGCCGATACAATCAGCCTCGCTGTTTTCGGTCGGCGTCCTGCTGATCGGATCATGGTGCCGCTGGTCCAGCGTGCGCAGGAACGGGCCGGGTTGCTGCGGCGCGTCTGAGCAATTGTGCCAATGCGCCTGCGGGCGCGCCGGTTGCGCGTTTTCTGGTCGGCTTCGGCTTCCGGCTGAGCCCGTGTCTGCGGCACATAAAGAAAGACCCGGCGCTTGCGGCCGGGTCTTCCGTGTTGGGTGGTCCACACCGCCCTTGCGGGCTGGATGGAATGTGCAAGCCTCAGGCCCCTGCGGGCCTGACGTCCTTATTCAACCGGTGCTGCAGCAGCCTCGGCAGGAGCAGCGGCACCCTGGAAGAAGTCGCTCATCCAGGTGGTGTTGGTGAGAACGGAGTAATGGACGCCGAGCGACGTCAGCACCAGAACGAGGAACATGATCGGAATGATCACATTCGGGCTGACATAGAGGAAAATCCGACCTTCTTTCATCGTCTGGCCTCCCTTACTTGAGCCACGGCGTCAAAATGAACGCCAGTATGTGAGCTGCGACGGCGATGCCGAAGTAAATCCGCGTCCCCCATTTCAGCCCGTCGTTGATTTCTAGGGCCTGCGCTTCCGTCAGCCCGGTGGGGTAAACTTTTGTGTCATCACCTGCCATGTGGCGAACCTCCTTGATCGGTTACGGCATTCGCGGAAACTCGGTAATGACCCCAGCCTTGTTCCCTTGGGATGCAATTAGCGTGGTTGTGGAATTCTCCATGAACCGCATCAAGAAATTGCGAATACGGCCATAGGCATCGAGTCGGGTGAGCGGCCTGATGCAAATTGAATGTTGCATTTTACAGCACAAACGTCAACGTTGTTTAACATATTTTAATGTCAAGAAAAGTTGCCAACGATCATGCTCTCCCAAGGGGTGCTGGTCGAACCGGCGATGGTCTCACGGGACGACCGGGAGTGGACGAGCGCCTGTCGGCGTTACGTTTTCATCAATCATCATGCGCTGCGCCAGACTAAGGCCGATGCTGTCGGCCCGCGGCGTGAAACAAAGGCAGATCTCCACCCGATTGTGTTGGAAAACTCGGCCTTGCAATGGCACTAAAGTATCGATTCAGTGTCTCTGCCAGCAAGCGGAGATGATCGGATGATGGGCGAACGGACGGTGGCGCAGGAGGCGCCGTTCTACAGCTTCAACCTGGAGCGGCATGTGCCGGCGGATCACCTGCTGCGCTCGGTCGACCGGTTCGTTGACCTGTCGGACATTCGCGAACATCTGCGCCCTTTCTACAGTTCGACCGGATGGCGATACAGAAGCAAGGTGGAGGTGCGAGAAAAATTTGGGCTTGCACCCAACCTCTGTTAGAACAGCGCCGGGATCGGCAACAATAGGCTCCTGACCGGAGCAAGGAAGGTCTATATGTCCAATGAAGCCCCTGCCATCGACTGGGCGGATGACGTCAAGCGGTATGTTCCCAGTGCCGATAACGGCGCGATCGCCGGGATCGTGCACCATTCTATGGTAGCGCTCAAAACCCGCGACGCGTCGCTCGTGTCGTTCGGCAATCCGGCCGAGACGCGCCGCGTGCGCGAAAGTTTCTGCAAGAAGACGCTCGGCCTGACCGATCCTGACGCCGCGCTCGACTCCGCCATCGCCGCAGTTGGCCAGCGGATGAGCGACTCCACCTCGCCCCACCGGGTGACGGCATATTACCTTCTTGCCGACCATTTCGACAGGCTGGGACAGTTCCGCGCGGCAGCGACGCCATCGGCCGAAGCGGCCCGGCCTCTGGCGCCATGGGCGGCGACCATGTTTGACGGTCCCCCCCCGGGCACGGCCATCGGCGGCCCCAGCACCGATCTCAGGTTTTGGACCTTGGTTGGTCTGGGCGGCGGGGCGCTGGCGCTGTTTGCAGCGATTGCCAGTACTGCTGGTGGCTGACGCTTTGATCGCAAATCGTCGTCGGCTCCGACAGCGGCCGCAACGGCAGAACGGCCGCACCGGCCGCTCCTGACCTCATGGCTCTAAGAGAGTGCCAACCCACGGGCCGCGTTGTGTTTGCCCGGCCTGCGGCGCCGCTCGCGAACCCGCAGACCAGGCGGAGCGTGGGTAGCCGCGCGCCCTGACCGGCCCGGGCGAGGATGCGGCGGCGCCGTGCGGGTGGCAGTCCTGCTCACGCGCGGCCAAGCGCTGAACGGTGGCCAATCTCGAGCCACGGTTGCGAAATCTCGGATGCGACAAGCCCCACAAGCTCGGCGGGCAAATCGACACGGTCTATGGCGATCCGCTGAAAAAAGGGCACATCCTGCTGTTCCAGCTTGCCTCAGACGCAGCGACTGGGTGGATCTGTGGCGACCTTGGGCCAGTCTATGTCTCGATCGATGCTGCAGACATGGAAGCTGGGAACTTTGACAGGGTCAGAGCTTGGCTGGAGGCGTGACGGGCGGTTCGCTAAGCAGACATTCCGGAATCCACCCACGAGCGGCCATAAACGACGCCCCGGCTCGATCCCGGAAGCGGCTTGGCAGCTTTGCCCCGGTCCTGAAAAATTGCTGCCGTTCAGCAATCGACCCCGGAACGGACTTTACCGTCATCCCAGCGAAAGCTGGGATCGCTCTCGCCCTCGTGCTAGCTCACGGCAATCGGCGGCTGGGTCTACATCATGACCAACAAACGCGGCGGCGTTCTGTATATCGGCGTCACCGCCGACCTGCCCGCCCGGATCTTGCAACACAAGCAAGGCAAGGGTTCCGCCTTCTGCCGTCGTTATGGCCTTGACCGACTGCTCTACGCGGAGCCTCATGCCGAGATCGCGGACGCCATCGCCCGAGAAAAAGCGATGAAGGCATGGAAGCGCGCATGAAAGATCGAGCAGATTGAAAAGAGCAACCCTGAATGGGGTGACCTTTTCGAGCAGATCAACTGACCGCCAGCGATCCTAGCTTTCGCTGGGATGACGAAAAGGGCAGGTCACCACCCGATCCCGGCCATTGGTCCCGTTCGGGACGTTTCCCGTTAGCTGCCACCCGTCAGCCCGGTGCGGCCCTGCCGCCGCTACGCTGCGCCCACGCGGGGCTTTCCTACTAGGGCAGGCGCTGCCAGTCTGGTGCGATGACGATGCGTCTTCATCTCCATGGCGCGAACCTGCGGCCCTTGCTGCCCGCCGGGCCGGCGAGTGGGCTGGCGGGGGCCACTTTTCTGTTTCTGGACAGTGTAACATGTGTCTCCAACAGACAGGAAACGGGCGCGCTTTGTGAATATGCGGGGCGGGGCGCGGCGCAGCCTTTGCTTGCAAAGCGGGCGGATTTCGTTATTCGCGCGCACTTCACTGACACGAATCAATCAGCCAGCCTGGCGACAAGGGCTGCCATGGCCGGTTCCGACGTGTCTCACCCAGGAGATGAAAATGCCCAAGCTGAAGACCAAGAGCGGTGTGAAGAAACGCTTCAAAATCACCGCCACCGGCAAGGTCAAGCACGGCGTCGCTGGCAAGCGTCACCGCCTGATCAGCCACAATGCGAAGTATATCCGCCAGAATCGCGGCACTTCTGTGCTGTCGGCCCATGATACGCCGACGATCAAGAAGTGGGCGCCTTACGGCCTCGATTGATGCGGGCGGCCATCGGCCCCGCGATCTCAAGATAAGGATATACTGATATGCCACGCATCAAACGCGGTGTTACCACCCGCGCCAAGCACAAGCGGTTGCTCGAACAAGCCAAGGGCTATCGCGGCCGCCGCAAGAACACCATCCGCGTCGCCCGTCAGGCGGTCGAAAAGGCCGGCCAGTACGCCTACCGCGACCGCAAGATCAAAAAGCGCACCTTCCGCGGATTGTGGATCCAGCGCATCAACGCCGCCGT
Organism: Erythrobacter sanguineus; assembly: GCF_900143235.1. GTDB lineage: Bacteria > Pseudomonadota > Alphaproteobacteria > Sphingomonadales > Sphingomonadaceae > Erythrobacter > Erythrobacter sanguineus. The sequence goes on from NZ_FRDF01000008.1 coordinate 141,617, forward strand.
TCGCACGGAAGGCCTGACCTATTCGCAGTTCATGCACGGCATCAAGCTGGCGGGCATCGAGCTCGACCGCAAGGCCATGGCCGATCTCGCCATGAATGAAGGCGGCGCCTTCAAGGCGGTGATCCAGCAGGCGAAAGCGGCCCTGCCGGCATAAGCCTTGGGCCACGCCGAGGCCGGAAACACGAAACAAGGCGGGCCCTGCGGGGCTCGCCTTGTTTCGTCGGATTTGTAGGAATTCGTCAGAAAACTTGTAGAATCGCGCCACTTGCGCCAGAGTGACAAGCATGGGGGATGAGCGACATCACAGCGCTGTGGGCGCCGCTTCTGCGCCTTTGCCATACCGGCTTGCCGCGGAATTCCGCGAACCGCCCATCATGTTCGAAGGCTGCTTCACGAGCTTCTATCACGTCTCGCTCGATATGGACCAGCCGGGCATGGTGGTGCACGATCAGCTTCAGCCCGAATGGGCCAATATCCGCTTCTTCTGCGGCGGCACCCCGGAGGCCGCGATCGGCGAGCAACGCGTTACAGGTGCGCAATTCGTCGGCACCGGGCCAAGCTCGCTGCCCTGCCACTTTACCATCGGCCCGGTGCGCATGTGGGGGATAGGATTCCTGCCGCTCGGCTGGACGCGCTTCTTTGGCGAGGACGCCGGTGCCTGCGCCAATCTCGTGTGTGACGGCGCGGCGCATCCCGCCTTCGCGCGCTTTGCCGGGCTGAGCGACACCCTGTGCGATCCCGAAGCCGGGATCGAGGAGCAATATGCCGCGCTGGTCGCCGCCATGGCCCGGCTGATGCGCCCGACCCGCGACGATGCGCGCATCCAGCGCGTTCACGGCGCGCTGGTGGCGTCGGAGCATGCCTCGGTGCATGATCTGGCCGATGCCTGCGCGATGAGCATCCGCACGCTGGAGCGGGTGTGCATGCGGTATTTCGGGTTCTCGCCCAAGCTGCTGATGCGGCGCCAGCGGTTCATGCGCAGCCTGACCAGCTTCATGCTCCACCGCGGCAGCCGCTGGACCGAGGCGATGGATGATCACTATCACGATCAGGCCCAGTTCACCCGCGAGTTCCGCGAGTTCATGACCATGAACCCGAGTGAATATGCCGCGCTCGACCACCCCATCCTTGCTTCCTTTATGGAGGCGCGCGCGCGGGTGTGGGGGAGCGCAGCCCAGACCCTTGACCCGCCACTGGATCACAGCTGACCAGGGCGGATCAGGCCATCCGACCCGCAGTTGCCGGCGCTATTGCAGATCCTCGACCGAGACCCAGCCGGTCGTCCCGAAATTGTCCTGCACTTCGATAAACAGGCCATCGCGCTTGCCGGTGGGGGATAATTGCGTGCCAGCCCTGAGATTGCGCACCGCCTTGCCCGCCGCCGAAGGCGCATCGCGCATCACCGTGGCGACGGCGGCGACAGCATCGGGCTCGTCACCGGCGACGCCTGCCGCCTCGGCCGCACCGAGCATCAGTTCACGCTGGCCGACGATCTGGTTGAAGGCGAGGACAAAGGCCTCGGTCAGCATCTTGCCGTTCTCGCTGCCCTGATAGCCCGAGGCATCGGCAGCGGCCCCGGCCCAGCCATAGGAGGCATTGCCAAAATCGATCGACGACTTCTTGACCACGCCCTGCCCGGCCGCAACGGTCAGACCATTGGCCGGGCTGATCACGCGCAGCCCCGCCGCCACGGTCTTGTTCTTGCCGCCCAGCCCGCCGAACATCCCCAGCAGTGCGCCGCCGCCCGGCACCCCGCCAAGCAGCGAGCCTGCCGCGCCGCTCCGCAGCAGGGCCTCGGTCGCCGCGCCCTTGGCCAGTTCAAGGCTCTGGTCGACCTCTTCGGCAGTTCCGGCCAGCGCGGTCACCAGAAAGCGAGCGGGAACCTGATCATTGGGGTTGTCGACCGTAAAGCAGCCCGATTCCACCGCCAGCGTATTGATCAGCGCGCGCGGTGAGCCAAGCCCCCACTCGGCCCATCCCGCCTGTTCGCCATCGACCAGTGCGATCGAACCGATAGTTTGCTCGCAGCGGACAAGCTCGGGCTCATTATCGTCCTTCGCGGCGTGAGCCGGGTTGGCTGCCATCATCAGAACCGCGACGGCAGTGGCGGCTTTTGCACGACGAAACATGAAATTCTCCCCCCATCACCTGAACGGGGGATTGTAAGCGGGCCGGTAAACGGGGCATTGTAAGGAAACGACCGCGTTTCAGGGGGGGGGGGGGGAACCAGCGGCCCATGCACGCCGCTTCAGGCAGTTCGGTGAATTTGCGCTTTGCCCTGCCGGCAGAGCCGCTGCGGCCGTTTGTCACGACCTATTACTGCACCGATGCGGTCTGCTCCCCGCGCGAGTTGTGGCTGGAGGACTATCTCCACCCGGAATGGGGCAACTTGCGGTTTCTTTCACAGACCGAGGCGCATTCGGTGATCGGGCCGGGCGAATTGCAGCGCTGCCCCATTGTTCCGCGCGCTGGTAGCCAGCGACAGCGACTATGCCAGCGAACTTGCGCTGATCGAGACCCACATGGCCGCCGTGTTTGCCGCGGCCCAGCCCGTCGATCCGGCGATCACGGCATTGACAGCAGCGCTGCTCGATCCCCAGCTGGTCTCGGTCGCCGAACTGGTCGACCGGCTGGGAATGAATATCCGTTCGCTTGAACGGCTGTCGCGCCGCGCCTTCGGTTTCTCGCCCAAGCTGCTAATCCGCCGCCAGCGGTTCCTGCGCAGCCTTGCGCGCTTCATGCTCGATCCGTCGCTCAAATGGCTCGGCACGCTCGATTATCACTATCATGACCAGTCGCATTTCGTGCGCGACTTCCGGCGCTTCATGGGGATGGCGCCGTCCGCCTATGCGAGGCTCGACAAGCCCTTCATGATCGCTGCTGCGCGCGCGCGGATGACGATCGCCGGGGAAGCGATGCAGGGCCTTCATCGTCCGGCGGGCGGCAAGCCTGCCTAGGCTGCCATCTGGCACACCGCGCCACAGGTGCTTTGCAAAAGCCGCGATTTGCCGCTAGCGGACGCGCGCGCACAATTCGCCAGCCCGATACGACAGGTCATGACCGAACTTGATACCCAGAAACAGGCCGCGCTCGCCGCGATTGCCGATGCCGCCAGCCTCGACGCGCTTGAGGAGCAGCGGCTTGCCGCGCTCGGCAAGAAGGGGTGGGTCAGCCTTGCCCTGAAGACGCTTGGGCAAATGAACCCGGAGGAACGCACTGCCGCCGCGCCCGCGATCCAGAGCGCGCGCGCCGAGATTGCCGATGCGATCGAGACGAAGAAGGCGGCGCTCGAAACCGCCGCGCTCGAAGCGCAGCTGGCGCGCGAGACGATCGACCTGACCCTGCCCACGCAAGCAGCGCCAAGGGGATCGGTGCATCCGGTGAGCCAGGTGATGGATGAACTGGCGGAAATCTTCGCCGACCTCGGCTTTGCAGTCGCCACCGGGCCGGAGATCGATGACGACTGGCACAATTTCACCGCGCTCAACATGGATGAAACCCACCCCGCGCGGGCGATGCACGATACGTTCTATTTCCCCGATCAGACCTCTGAGGGTCGTGAAATATTGCTGCGCACGCACACCTCGCCGGTGCAGATCCGTTCGATGCTGGCGCAAGGCGCGCCGATCAGGCTGATCGCGCCGGGCCGGGTCTACCGGTCGGACAGCGATGCCACCCACACGCCGATGTTCCATCAGGTCGAAGGGCTGGTGGTCGACAAGGATATCCACCTCGGCCACCTGAAATGGACGCTCGAAACCTTTTTCAAGGCCTTCTTCGAGCGCGAGGATATCGTGCTGCGCCTGCGGCCGTCCTATTTCCCGTTCACCGAACCCAGCGTCGAGGTCGATGTGGGTTACTCCACCGAAGGGGGCCGCAGGGTCGTCGGCGGGCATGGCGATGCGCCGGGTCATGCGTGGATGGAACTGGGCGGCAGCGGGATGGTGAACTGCCGCGTGCTCGAATTCGCCGGGATCGATCCGGACGAATATCAGGGCTTTGCCTTCGGCCTCGGGATCGACCGGATCGCGATGCTCAAATACGGGATGAATGATCTGCGCGCCTTCTTCGATGGCGACCCGCGCTGGCTGGCGCATTACGGGTTCAGCCCGTTCGATCAGCCGACACTGTCAGCCGGTGTGGGAGCGCGCGCATGAAGTTCTCGCTCATCTGGCTCAAGGATCACCTTGAGACCACCGCCACCGTGGCCGAAATCTGCGATGCGCTGAACGCCATCGGGCTGGAGGTCGAGGGCGTCGAAGACCCGGCGGAACGGCTCGCAGGGTTCCGCGTGGCCCATGTGCTGACCGCCGCGCGCCATCCCGATGCCGACAAGTTGCAAGTGCTCACCGTCGATACCGGAGAGGGTGATCCGTTGCAGGTCGTGTGCGGCGCGCCCAATGCCCGCGCGGGAATGAAGGGCGTGCTGGGGCTGCCCGGCGCGACCGTGCCCGCCAATGGCATGGTGCTGAAGAAGAGCGCGATTCGCGGGGTCGAATCCAACGGCATGATGTGTTCGGTGCGCGAGCTGGAACTGGGCGAGGATCACGACGGGATCATCGAACTGCCCGATGACGCGCCGGTGGGCACAAGCTTTGCCGATTACCACGGCGCATCGCCAGTGATCGAAGTTTCGGTGACGCCAAACCGCCCCGATTGCATGGGGGTCTACGGCATCGCCCGCGATCTCGCGGCCAAGGGGCTGGGAACGCTGAAGCCGATTGCCATGCCTGCGTTTAGCGCGGCAGGTGACTGTCCGGTGGCAATACGCACTGATGATTCGGCAGGCTGCCCGGCGTTCTATGGCCGCGTGATTACCGGCGTGACCAATGGTGCTTCGCCCGACTGGCTGCAACAGCGGCTGACGAGTGCAGGCCAGCGGTCGATCTCGCTGCTGGTTGATCTGACGAATTACCTGATGCTCGGCTTTGGCCGACCGGCGCACGTTTATGACCTTGCCAAGCTGCAAGGCGCTGTGGTGGCACGGCGCGCGAAGGATGGCGAGCAGGTGCTGGCGCTCAACGAGAAGACCTACACGCTCGACCCCGAAATGGTCGTGATCGCGGACGACAATCAGGTTCACGACATCGCCGGGATCATGGGCGGCGAGGATTCGGGTGTGTCGGAAACGACCACGGACGTCTTGCTTGAAATCGCCTATTTCGATCCTGCACGCATCGGCGCAACCGGGCGCAAGCTGGGGCTGGCATCAGACGCGCGCACGCGGTTTGAACGCGGTGTCGATCCGGAATTTCTGGACACTGGCCTCGATCTGCTGACCGGGCTGATCGTCGAATTGGCAGGCGGCACTGCCAGCGAAGCGGTGCGCGCCGGTTCGCCGCCGAGCAATGCCAAGGTGATCGCGTTCGATCCCGGTCTGACACTCCGCCTCGGCGGGGTGGAAGTGGGCGAGGAGGAGCAGAAAAGCATCCTCGAAAGCCTCGGCTTCACGGTCGGCCAAGGTTGGCAGATCACCTGTCCGCTGCGCCGCCTCGACATCGAGGGCCCAGCCGATCTGGTCGAGGAAGTGGTGCGCATCTACGGGCTGGACAAGGTCGCGAGTGTCCCCCTGCCGCGCGCCGAGGGCGTCGCTCGCCCGACCGCGACCCCGCAGCAGAAGCTCGAACGGTCCTTGCGCCGTGCCGCCGCCGCGAGCGGTTTGCATGAGGCGGTGACGTGGTCCTTCCTGCCCGAATGGGCGGCGGAGCATTTCGCGTCCGACCAGCCGCTGTGGGTGCTCGCCAACCCGATCAGCGAGGACATGAAGGCGATGCGTCCCTCGCTGCTGCCGGGCCTGCTGATGGCGGCCAAGCGCGATGCAGATCGCGGTGCGGATACGACCCGCCTGTTCGAGATCGGGCGGCGCTATTTCCGCAGCGGCAATGGCCTCAGCGACGAAAAGCCGACGCTGGGCACCGTGCTCGCTGGCGACAAGGCCGAGCGGGGCTGGCAGTCGGGCAAGGCCAAGGTGTTTGACGCCTATGACGCCAAGGCGCTGGCGCTCGAACTGCTCGAAGCAGCAGGGGCGCCAGTCACCAATCTGATGGTGATGGGAGACGCGGGCGCGCAGTTCCATCCGGGCCAGTCGGGCACCTTGCGGCTCGGCCCCAAGGTGGTGCTGGCGCGGTTCGGCATGGTGCATCCGGCGACGCTCAAGGCATTCGACGTCGACGGGCCGATTGCTGCCGCCGAACTGTTCCTCGATGCCATCCCGGCGAAAAAGAGCGCCGCTTTCGCCCGCCCCGGTTTCACTCCGCCCGCGCTGCAGGCGGTAACCCGCGATTTCGCCTTCCTCGTGCCGGAAACGCTGGCGGCGGGCGATCTGGTGCGCGCCGTGCAGGGTGCGGACAAGGCCGTGATCAGCAGCGTTCGCGTATTCGATGTCTTCGCTGGCGCAGGCGTGCCGGAAGGCAAGAAGTCGGTCGCCATCGAAGTCACGATGCAACCGGGCGAGACCAGCTTCAAGGATGCCGATCTGAAGACGCTGGCTGAAAAGATCGTCGCTGCCGCCGGCAAGTTGGGGGCCGAGTTGCGCGGCTGATGCCGTAGCAGGAAAACACCATGTCCAATCGCCGCACCTTCGCGATCATCTCGCACCCTGACGCTGGCAAGACCACGCTTACCGAAAAGCTGCTGCTGCAAGGCGGCGCGATTCACCTTGCGGGCGAGGTCAAGGCGCGCGGGGCAGCGCGGCGGGCGCGCAGCGACTGGATGAAAATCGAACAGCAGCGCGGGATCTCGGTCACGTCGAGCGTGATGACGTTTGAACGCGACGGGATCACCTTCAATCTGCTCGACACGCCGGGGCACGAGGATTTTTCGGAAGACACTTACCGCACGCTGACCGCGGTCGATTCGGCGGTGATGGTGATCGACGCGGCAAAAGGCATCGAGCCGCAGACCCGCAAGCTGTTCGAAGTGTGCCGCTTGCGTTCTGTGCCGATCATCACCTTCGTCAACAAGGTCGACCGCGAAGGGCGCGATCCGTTCGAGACGCTGGACGAGGTCGCCGATATGCTCGCGCTCGATGTCAGCCCGCAGATGTGGCCGATTGGCATGGGCGGGGAATTCGAGGGTATCCTCGATTTCGCGACCGAAACCGTCAGCCGTCCCGAAGGCCCCAGCCGCGAATTCCTCGGCAAGCGCGATGCCGATGCTGCTATCCCCGAACGCTTCGCCGACGAGATCGAACTGGCGCGCGGCGGTTATCCCGAATTCGACCTTGAGGCCTTCAGACACGGCGATCTGACGCCGGTCTATTTCGGATCCGCACTCAAGAACTTCGGCGTCACCGAGCTGATCGACGCCATCGCTCGCTACGCACCGCCGCCCCGTCCGCAGCCTGCGGGCGAAGAGCAGATCAGCCCGGACCGCGACGAGGTCACCGGCTTCATCTTCAAGGTGCAGGCCAACATGGACCCCAACCACCGCGATCGCATTGCCTTCATGCGGCAGGTCTCGGGCACCTTCAAACGCGGCATGAAGCTGACGCCATCAGGGCTGGGCAAGCCAATTGCGGTGCATTCGCCGATCCTGTTCTTCGCACAAGACCGTGAACTCGCTGACACGGCTGAGGCGGGCGACATCATCGGCATTCCGAACCACGGCACGCTGCGGGTGGGCGATACTCTGTCGGAACGCAATCAGGTGCGCTTTACCGGCCTGCCCAATTTCGCGCCGGAAATTCTGCGCCGGGTGCAATTGCGCGATCCGACCAAGACCAAGCAACTGAGAAAGGCGCTCGACGATCTTTCAGAAGAGGGCGTGATTCAGGTGTTCTACCCGGACATCGGCGCGCAACACATCGTCGGCGTGGTCGGCCAGTTGCAGCTTGAGGTGCTGATTTCGCGGCTGGAGGCGGAATACAAGGTCGAAGCCGCGCTCGAACCTTCGCCCTTTGCCACCGCGCGCTGGATCAAGGGCGATGCCAAGGCGCTGGAGGAATTCGCCAGCTTCAACCGCGCCAACCTCGCCCGCGACCGCGATGGCGACTTCGTGTTCATGGCCAAAAGCCCGTGGGACGTGAGTTATCAGGTCGAAAAGAACCCTGAGCTGACCTTTTCGGCCACGAAGGAGCGGTGAGGGAGGAACGGTAGGCTTGCGGGAAAACCGGCTTCGCGGCATGGCACAGACCATGCACGACACCGGCCCCACTTCGCAGACCTTCATCTCGCAGCGCCTTCGCCTCAATTACGAGGATTGGGGCGGGCGCGGAAAGCCGCCGCTGGTGCTGGTGCATGGCGGGCGCGATCATGCGCGGTCGTGGGACTGGACCGCCAAGGCGCTGCGCGAAGATTACCACGTCATCGCAATGGACCACCGCGGTCACGGGGATAGCGACTGGGTGTCGGACGGCGTCTATTCCGCCGCCGACATGGTCTATGACCTCGCACAGCTCGTCCACCAGCTCGGCGTCGGGCCGGTGCGGATGGTGGCGCATTCGATGGGCGGCAATGTGGCGCTGCGCTATGCGGGTGCCTTTCCGGACATGGTGACAAAGCTGGTGGCGATCGAGGGCCTCGGACCCTCGCCCGAATGGCGCGAGAAGCAGCGCGCCGTGCCTTACCCCGAACGTCTCGCCGAATGGATCGGGAAGAAGCGCAAGGCTGCGGGACGGACCCCGCGCAAATACGAGAGCATCGAGGCAGCCTTTGCGCGGATGATCGAGGAGAACGCCTACCTCACCGAGGAACAGGCGCGCCACCTCACCGTCAATGGGGTCAATCGCAACGAGGACGGCACCTATAGCTGGAAGTTCGACCCGCACCTCAACGTCTGGCCGGTGGAGGATATCGGTGATGAATTCGTCGAGGCGCTGTGGGGTGCAATCACTTGTCCGACACTGCTGCTCTATGGCGCAGACAGCTGGGCCTCCAATCCGGCCAAGGACGGACGCATCGCCCATTTCAAGACGGCTGAGGTGATCGAGTTCGAGAAGGCGGGCCACTGGCTCCACCACGACCAGTTCGATCGCTTCATCGCCACCTTGCGCAATTTTTTCTGAGCGCGGACGATGTCGGAATTCTTCGATAACCTGAACGAAGATCACATGGCGATGATTGCGGCCCAGCCGGTGTTCTTTGTCGCCACTGCAGCCGCCGAAGGGCGGATCAATCTCAGTCCCAAGGGCTATGACGCGGTGCGGGTGCTGGGGCCGGGCCGCATGGCGTGGCTGGATCTGGGCGGATCGGGGAACGAGACCCATGCCCATCTCGCGGCAGATGGCCGGATCACGCTGATGTTCTGCAATTTCCGCCAGCCCGCGCTGATTCTGAGGGTCTATGGCCGGGGCACACCAGTGCTGCCGCAGGATGCAGGGTGGCAGGAACTGGCTGCACATTTCACGCTGCTGCCCGGCACGCGCCAGATCTTCGATATCGCGGTCGAAAGCGTGCAGACCAGCTGCGGCTGGGGCGTGCCGCTGATGACGCTGGAGGCCGAGCGCGAAACGCTGGTGAAATACCACCGCCAGGCTGATCCCGAGACATGGCAGACCAAGACCTCGGCGCGCACCAGCAGTATTGATGGCCTGCCGACCCGGGCGAGCGATCGTTACATCTCCGGCGAGAGCGACTGAGCTGCGCTCAACGCGCCGACGCTGCCTAAATTCTAATCATTTGATTAAAGCCTAGGCAGATATTTCTCCGCAATTGCGAAATCTCACCGGATTATCGCTGCGGCAACCGCGTTGCGCAAATATGGCACGCTCGTTGCAACAATCGGTCCAGCCGGAATGATCCGGTGCAACAGGGGCCACAGATGAAGTTCATCATCGCCATCATTAAACCGTTCAAGCTCGACACTGTGCGCGAAGCTTTGAGCGGCATCGGCATCGCCGGGATGACCGTGACCGAAGTCAAGGGCTTTGGTCGCCAGAAGGGTCAGACCGAGATTTATCGCGGAGCCGAATATTCGACCAACATGCTCCCCAAGGTGAAGCTTGAAATCGCCACCAGCGACGACATCGCCGTCCAGGTGGTCGAGGCCATTCAGCAAACGGCCAGCACCGGCGCGATCGGTGATGGCAAGATTTTCGTATTCGACCTCGCGTCCGCCACCCGCATCCGCACCGGCGAGTCCGGCGAAACCGCGCTTTAAAGGGGCCAAGCAATGAAGCGTATTTTCCTCAATGCTGCGGCGCTGGCGATGGGAGCGGTTCTGCTTGCCGCACCCGGACTCGCCGCGCCGGTAGCTGTAGCTGCTGAAGTCGTGACCGAAGCAGTCGAAGCCGTTCCCAATCCCGGCAACAACGCCTGGATGATGACGGCGACCGTGCTGGTCATGCTGATGATCCTGCCCGGCCTCGCGTTGTTCTATGGCGGTCTGACCCGGTCGAAGAACATGCTGTCGACCATGACGCAGATCGGCGCGACCGCCTGTCTCGCCATGCTGATATGGGTGATGTGGGGTTACAGCCTCGCGTTTGGCGATACCACTTATGAAGGCACGCTCGGACTGTTTGTCAGCGGGGGCAGCTACTTCCTGTCCGGCACTGATGCCAGCAGCACGGCCGCGACCTTCACTGATGAAGTCATCAGCAAATATGTCTTCATCAGCTTCCAGATGACCTTTGCCGCGATCACCGCTGCGCTGATCCTTGGCGCAACGGCGGAACGGATGAAGTTCAGCGCGGTCATGGCCTTCGTGCCGATCTGGCTGACGATCGTCTATTTCCCGATCGCACACATGGTGTGGGCTGGAGGCGGTCTGCTGTTCGAGGACGGCGCGCTCGATTTCGCCGGCGGCACCGTGGTGCACATCAATGCCGGGATTTCCGGTCTGGTGCTGGCCTATCTGCTCGGCAAGCGTCGCGGCTATCCATCGGAGCCGATGCCCCCGCACAGCCTGGTGATGACGATGATCGGCACCGGCTTGCTGTGGGTGGGCTGGTTCGGGTTCAACGCCGGTTCCGCGCTGGAAGCTGATGGTTCTGCCGGTCTCGCCATGATCAACACCTTCGTCGCCACGGCGGCCGGCGCCTTGACCTGGATGGTGATCGAGCGGGCTGCGGGCCACAAGGGTTCGGCGCTGGGTTTCTGCTCGGGCGTAATTGCCGGTCTGGTGGCTGTCACCCCGGCGGCGGGCAATAGCGGCCCGTTTGGCGCGATCCTGCTCGGCATTATCGCTTCAGCGGTCTGCTACGTCTTCGTGGCCAAGGTGAAGGCGAAGTTCGGCTATGACGACTCGCTCGACGCCTTCGGCATCCACGGCGTGGGCGGCATCGTCGGCGCGATTGGTACGGCGGTGGTCTACCAGCCCTTCCTCGGCGGCCCCGGCGACGGTTCGACGCCGCTCGGCGAACAGCTGTGGATCCAGACCTTCAGCGTCCTCGTCACCATCGCCTGGGCCGGAATCGGCACCCTGATTGCAGGCTTCATCGTCAAGACGATCATTGGCCTCAGGGTCGATGAAGAAGCCGAAGTCAACGGGCTCGACATCTCCGAACACGGGGAGCGCGCCTATAACTAGACACGGGAGCATCGCGCAATCAGTGGGCAACGGTTTTCGCCCTTCGCGATGCGACCAGCAAGAATTCCCAGTTTGGCGGGGGGAGGCCTCTCTCCCTCTCTTCTCCCCCCGCCTCACCTTGTTCCTCCTGCGAACGAACAAACTGAACATGGCCGGAGTGGTGAAAACCCTCCGGCCTTTTTTTGTTGCGATCCCGTCTCCGCGGGGTTCTCCTCGGCGTTTACTTGTTTGGCCTCAAGCACCGGCGCGCGCATCCGCGCGCTTGGCTTTCCTCCAGGGGCCCGGCCCTTCGGGCCACCCTTTCGGGCGCGCGGTCGCGCTTGCGGCCCTATGGGCAGTTTGGGCTATTCAGTGAGGTTAGGAATTATCCCCGCTCGGCTGCCATCACGAAATCCGCGCACCGCTCGCCGATCATGATGCTGGGGGCATTGGTGTTGCCGCTGACAATCTTGGGCATCACGCTGGCATCGGCGACCCACAGGCCTTCCAGCCCCCGCAGGCGCAGCGACGGATCGACCACCGCTTCGGCATCGCTCCCCATGCGGCAGGTACCGACCGGGTGATAGACCGTGTCGGCGCGAGTGCGGATCAAAGCATCCAGCGCGGCATCATCATCAAGATCGACGGCATGGCGATCCCTGGGGCCGAAGGCCTGCAGCGCGGGGGCATCGGCAATCCGGTGCGACAGCCGCACACCGCCGCGCAGCACCGCGATGTCGCGCTCATCATCGAGGAAATTGGGATCGATCACCGGCGCCGAGGCCGCATCGGCCGAGCCGAGCCGCACTGTCCCGCGGCTTTCCGGACGCAGCACGCAGGCATGGAGCGAGAACCCATGCGCCTTGACCTTCTCGCGCCCGTGATCCTCCAGCACGGCGGGCACGAAATGCCACTGCACGTCAGGTGCCGGGCTATCGGGCATTACCGTCCAGAATCCCCCCGCCTCTGCATAGGGCGTGGTCATTACCCCGCTGCGCTTGCGCCGATGTTCGATCATCGCGGCAACCATCCGCAAGCTCCCCTTCAGAGTGCTGCCGATCGGCACGTCGCTGGTCGTCTCCCAGCCGGAGACATAGTCGATATGATCCTGCAGGTTGCCGCCAACTGCGGGCCTGTCGAGGACGACATTGATCCCGTGCGCTTTCAGGTGATCGGCCGGACCGATGCCGGAAAGCATCAGGATCTGCGGGGAATTGAATGCGCCGGCGGAAAGCACCACCCCGCGCCGGGCGATCAGGGTTTCAGTCTTGCCGCCGCGCCGCATCTGGACGCCGGTGACACGCCCGGATTCGATGATCAGCTTCTCGACGAGGCATTCGGTGCGCACCGTGAAATTGCCCTGCTCGCGGATCGGCTCGACATAGGCGCGCGCCGCCGACCAACGCTCGCCTTTGCGCTGGGTGACCTGATAGAGCCCGAAACCCTCCTGCTGCGCGCCGTTGAAATCGGCGTTGGTGCGCAATTGCAGTTCTGCCGCTGCCTCGACAAACGCATGGCTGGCAGGATTCGCCGCGGTCTGATCGGATACGAATAACGGGCCACCCGCGCCGTGCCACTCATCGCCGCCGCGTTCGTTCGCCTCGGCGCGCTTGAAGTAGGGCAGCACATCGTCATAGGCCCAGCCGGCACAACCCGATGCAGCCCAGTTGTCGTAATCCCAGCGGTTACCGCGGATATAGACCATTGCGTTGATTGCCGAGGAGCCGCCCAGCCCGCGCCCGCGCGGCTGATATCCGGTGCGCCCGTTCAAGCCTTTCTGCGGCACTGTGTCGTACCGGTAGTTCGACTTTTCCGGGATGAAGGGCATGAAGCCCGGGGTCTTGATCCAGACATTGTCGTTGCGCCCGCCCGCTTCGAGCAGGCAGACCCGGCGGGTGCCATCAACCGCAAGGCGACCGGCAACTGCGCTGCCGGCACTGCCACCGCCGATGACGATGTAGTCGAAGCTTTCCATGTTCTCTCCCTTTGGGGGGAGACTAGGCAGCTTCGTGGCCTGCTGCAATCCGGTTTCGATCCGCCACTGACATGCCGCTGGTCGCATCCTGTGCGCCGGTGCGCGCCTGCCACCTTGCGCGGATCATGTCCGAAGTTTCGCGGCTACCATCGTGGCTCCAGCCGGGTTCGCGCAAAAGGTAGGACAGCTTGTGTCGCCACGGCGCGCGCCAGATATCGGCGATCATCCCGATCCATTCATGGAACACCGCCCATAACAGGTTGAAACTGCCGAGCTGCTTGATGATGCCGTAACGAATCGCCTCATCGTCGCGCTCGGCCTCGAAAGTGCCGAACATCCGGTCCCAGATGATGAACACGCCCGCATAGTTGCGGTCCAGATAGCGCGGATTGGTGGCGTGATGGACGCGGTGATGGCTGGGCGTGTTCATCACCGCCTCGAACCAGCGCGGCATGCGCTTGATCGCTTCGGTATGGATCCAGAACTGGTAAATGAGGTTAAAACCGCCACAGATCGCAATCATCGCCGGATGGAAGCCCAGCAGCACCAGCGGGACGGCGAACAGAAACCCGAAGGTGAACATGCCGGTCCACGTCTGCCGAAGGGCAGTCGAGAGATTGTAATGCTGGCTCGAATGGTGGTTCACGTGGGCCGCCCACATCCAGCGGATGCGATGCCCGGCGCGGTGGACCCAATAATATTTGAGGTCGTCGAGCACGAAGCAGACCGGCCACGCCCACCACACGGCCCACCATGCGCTGTTGCCATCCGGGCCGAAATCGAAAAGGCGGTATTCGTAGGCGGCAAGGAACGCCGCAACCGCGAACCCGCCGAGCAACGCGCCCGCGACAGTTGAACCGAGCCCGAAGGCGAGGCTGACGAGGGTGTCTTGCGGTTCGTAAGCTTCGGGTGCGCGCAGCCTGGCCCAGACCATTTCGGCCAGCACTGCCACGACAAACAGCGGCACGGCATATTCGGTGGGCGAGAAATCAGGCATGGTGGGGCTCGTCTAGCCGATTGATTGCCTCGGCCCAAGCCTCGGCAGCAGGAAGGTCGAGCGACACCGTACCGAATCGCGCTTCGCCACAATCGACCACGAGCGCTTCCGGGCCAAGGTTGGTCAATAACCGCGCTTGCGCAGCGGGGCCAAGAATGCGCCCGGCAAAACGATTGCCATGGCGCTTGATCAGCATGATGCGCCCTTCGGCATCGCGTGCAATGGCAGCCTGGCCCTCGCGATCGAGGTCTATCGCGACTGGCGCGAAACCGTCAGCCACCTCTGCGGCAACGCGATGCACATCCGCGTCAGTCGCAAGTCGGGGCGTCCCGCCCAGTCCGAGCCATCGCGCCAGCCCGGCAAGCGCAAGAATCGCTATCAGCGAGCCGCCGAATTGCAGCAGCAGCGGATTGAGCGCCATTGGTGCGCTCTATCGACTGGCAAGCATGTCGATCATCGGCCGGATCGGGCTGATGTCATAGCCGGCCTGCATCGCCGTGCGGGCGATCTCGTCAGGATCACCGCCCTGCTTGGCCTCGGCCAGCGCCCACAGGAAGGTCGAACGGGTGCCCGATCGGCAATAGGCGAGAATCGGGCCTTCAGCCTGTTCCAGCGCGGCGATCATGGCATCCACCTGCGGTTCGCTGAAGCCCGCATGGCCAATCGGGATTTCAACATAATTGAGCCCGGCCGCCGCCGCAGCTGCGCCGATCTCGTCACCCTGCGGTGCGCCCGGGTCTTCGCCGTCAGGCCGATTATTCACGATCACCGCAACGCCCGAGGCCGCCGCAGCCGCGACATCCTCCAGCGCAAGTTGCGGGCTTACCGATATATTTTCGGTGAGTTTGCGGAATCCGCTCATGTCCAGTTCCTGCTTTGCGGGGTCTAGTCTACCGCGGTTTCATGCCCAAGAGTGACGGAACGCACAAGCATTCCCGGCCCGCTAAATTGCCCAGGCTTTTGCGATTGCCGATGCATCCCTGTAAAATCGTTCGCAAAGCAACTCGTTGTGCGCTATGGGTAGGACGGAAAGTGCGCTCCAGTTCATTAAGCTCGGAGCGTCTGTGTCCGGTGCGGCTCACTGTCCACGCCACCGGCACACTGGAGGACGGGCAGTGTGGCAAGGTACGTTCTGATTTATGGGTTACGATAGGGGACGCCGGCGCGGCCGCGACAAGCGCGACGGTTTCGGCGAAGATGGTTTCGATCCGTTCGGCGGCGGGAATGACGGTTTTTCGCCTCCGCGTGAATTCGGCGGCGGCGATCGTTTCGGCGGCGGCGGTGATCGCTTTGGCGGCGGCGGCGGTGCGCCGCGCGGCGCTCCCGGTGGCGGCGGCCCGCGTGGCCCAGGCGGCCCTGGTGGCGGTGCCGGCGGCGGCGGTTTCACCCGGATGCCCGCGCAGGTGGTCGGTACCGGCAAAGGAATCGTCAAGTTCTTCAACAGCCAGAAGGGCTTTGGCTTTGTCCAGCAGGAAGGCGGGGGCGAGGACGTTTTCGTGCACATCAGCGCGGTCGAACGTGCTGGCCTGGAAGGTCTGGCCGAAGGACAGGAGCTGCAGTTCAATCTGGTCGATCGCGGCGGCAAGGTGTCGGCGCAGGATCTCCAGATCGTCGGCGATGTGATCGCAGCGCCGGAAAAACCGGCAGCGCCGCAGCGCGAGCTGACCGGTGAGCGAACCAAGGGAACGGTCAAGTTCTTCAATGCGATGAAGGGCTTCGGCTTCCTCGTTCGCGATGATGGCCAGCCCGATGCCTTCGTCCACATCAGTGCGGTAGAACGGTCAGGCCTTTCTGCCATCAACGAAGGCGAACGTTACGAATTCGATCTCGAAGTCGACCGGCGGGGCAAGCATTCCGCGGTTAACCTCATTCCGGTCGAGGACTGACAAAGTCTTCCGGTTGCCCCGGTTTGACGCCGGAAGCAGGTAAGATTATCGGATTGCAGATGGCGGCTCTGGTTCGGGGCCGCCATTTGCTTTTGGCTCTACCCGCTCACCATTCAGGAAATTGCCGATGTCGATCACCCCGCTCATGCCCGTCTATCCGCGTTGCGGCGTGCGGCCAGTGCGCGGCGAGCACTGTCATCTGATCGACGAAGACGGCACACGTTATCTTGATTTCGCCAGCGGAATCGCGGTCAACCTGCTCGGCCATTCGCACGAAGGCCTGATCGGGGCAATCCAGCGGCAGGCCGGGACGCTGATGCATGTTTCCAACCTCTACGGCAGCCCGCAGGGCGAAAAGCTGGCGCAGATGCTCGTCGATCATACCTTTGGGGATACGGTATTCTTCACCAATTCCGGGGCCGAGGCGGTCGAGACGGCGATCAAGTGTGCACGCGCCTACCACCAGAATGCGGGTGATGCGGGCGATGCCAGCCGGTTTGAGCTGATAACCTTCCACAACGCCTTCCACGGCCGCACGATGGCAACCATCAGCGCGTCCAACCAGACCAAGATGCATCATGGCTTCTCGCCGCTGCTCGACGGGTTCAAATACGCGCCGTTCGACGATCTTGAGGCCGCCAGAGCATTGATTGGCCCGCACACGGCGGGCTTTCTGGTGGAACCGATTCAGGGCGAAGGCGGCATTCGTCCGGCCTCGCAGGAATTCATGTCCGGATTGCGCGCGCTGGCTGATGAGCACGACCTGATGCTGGCGCTTGATGAGGTGCAATGCGGGGTGGCGCGCACCGGCACGCTCTATGCGTATGAGCAATACGGGATCGAGCCTGATATTCTTGCGACCGCCAAGGGCATCGGTGGCGGTTTTCCGCTGGGTGCCTGCATCGCCACGGAAAAGGCCGCGCGCGGCATGACCTTCGGCACCCACGGATCGACCTATGGCGGCAACCCTCTGGCGATGGCGGCGGGAACGGCCGTGATGGAAGCGGTCGCGAACGACGAATTCCTCAGCCAGGTGCGCGAGAAGGGGGAGCGCCTGCGCAAGGGTTTCGAACAGTTCATCGGCAACTATCCCGAACTGTTCGAACTGGTGCGCGGTATGGGATTGATGCTCGGCCTCAAGATGAAGGTCGAAAGCCGCCCGTTCTTCGTCCACCTGCGCGATAATCATCAGCTTCTGACCGTGGCAGCGGGCGACAACACCATCCGGATTATCCCGCCACTGGTGATCGGCGACGCCGAGATTGACGAGTTCTTCGACAAGCTCTCAGCCGGCGCAGCGAGCTTCAAGGTGACCGAACCCGCATGACCGGCGCAACCACGCCGATTCGCCATTTCCTCGATCTCGGGGATGCCGGGGCCGACGATATCGCAGCGATGATCAATGATGCGATCGACCGCAAGGCCGCGCGCACCGGGCTTCCCAGGGGCGCGGCGGATGCAGATGCCCCGCTCGCGGGCCGCGTGCTGGCACTGGTGTTCGAGAAGAATTCGACCCGCACCCGCGTCAGCTTCGACATCGCCATGCGACAGCTTGGGGGCAGCGTGCTGATCCTCGATTCAGGCTCGAGCCAGCTGGGACGCGGAGAGAGTATCGCGGATACTGCGCGCGTGCTGAGCCGGATGGTGGATGGCATCATGCTCCGGACCGACGATCACGCCAAGATCGAGGAAATGGCGCACCACGCCACGGTGCCGGTGATCAACGGGCTGACCGACAGGTCGCACCCATGCCAGATCGTCGCTGACCTGCTGACCATGATCGAACATGGAAAGGCCCTGCCGGGACTGGAGATCGCCTGGTTCGGGGATGGCAACAATGTGCTGCATTCGATTCTGGAGGCGGCAGGGCTGTTCAAGTTCAACGTCCGGATCGCCACGCCAGCCGGTTATGAGCCTGATCCATCTTTCGTCGCGCTCGCCCGGAACGGGGGAGCGCAGGTCACGCTGACGCAGGACGCCAGTGCTGCTGCGCGCGGCGCCGATGTAATCGTTACCGACACGTGGATTTCGATGGGGCAGGCGGATGGAGCGGCGAAGCGGGCGGCAATGGCGCCGTATCAGGTTAATGCCGCTCTGATGGCCGAGGCCAAGGCCGACGCGATTTTCCTCCATTGCCTTCCCGCCCATGTTGGCGAGGAAGTCAGCGAGAACGTTTTCGAAGGCCCGCAATCGGTGGTTTTCGACGAGGCGGAGAACCGCATCCACGCCCAGAAATCAGTGCTGTTGTGGAGCTTGGGCCTGCTGGGATCCTGAGCCGGTCAACCGCCTGCTTGCGGCTGGGCCTTCCGCCCGACATGAACAGTCCCCATATGGCCGCGCATGGCTGACATAAACGAAACCTTTGCCGACCGACTCATGGGGCTCACCTTGCCCGGACGCAGCGCACGGGGGCGCGTCGTCAGGCTTGAGAACGTGCTTGAGGAAGTCCTTTCGGCGCACGATTATCCCGCGCCTATCGCTCACCTGCTAGGCGAGGCCCTGGTGCTGGGCGCGTTGATGGGCGGGCTGCTGAAGGGGGAGCAGGCGCAGATGACCATGCAGGCCCAGACCAGTGGCGGGATCGTCAACCTGCTGGTCTGCGATTATCGCGCTGGTGCGGTGCGCGGCTATGCCGATTTCGACGGCGAGCGGCTCGCTTCACTCGGCGCCAATCCGTCGCTCAAGGCATTATTCGGGGAAGGGTATCTCGCGATCACCTTCGAAACCGAAGGCCGCCAGCGTTATCAGGGTATTGTTCCGCTCGAGGGAGATTGCCTTGCAGAAGCCTGCGAGACTTACTTCAGCCAGTCTGAGCAGATACCCACACTGATCAGAGTAGCGAGCCGCGCGGGGGCCAAGGGCCACGCGGCTGCCGGACTATTGGTGCAACATCTCGCCGATGGCGAGGAAGGTCGCGAACGGCTCCATGTGCGAATGGATCATCCCGACTGGGAACACGTCGCAATCATGGCTGGTTCGATCAGTCACGAGGAGTTGCTCGACCCGGCATTGTCGCTCGAAGCAATAGCCTGGCGCCTGTTCCACGAAGAGGACGAGGTGCGCGTGCAGGCAGGTGCCGTACTAACCCGTGGTTGCCGATGCAGCGCCGAGCATTACACTTCGATTATCGGGCGCTTCCCGCCAGATGAACAGCAGGCAATGCGCAACCCTGATGGCATAATCGTGGTCGACTGCGCCTTCTGTTCGCGGCTGTTTGAGTTGGCCGTTTAGAAGCTGGTCGAAAACATCGGCCTGTGCAGCAGCACTGTGCCAAATTTTCCAAGCCAACCCGCAAAAATGCGGGCATGAAGGTATTCGCTATGCAGGCTTCTATCAGCCATTTCCGGACGATCAGCTTGTGCTTACTGCTGGCTGCAGGCTTCACATGGCTTGCAGTTCCGGGCCTTGCGCAAGGCGCCGGGCTCGCGATGCTGGGTACCTTGGCCAAAGGCGAGTGGACGATCAAGTATCGCGACGGCTCGCCTGATCGCAAGATCTGCGTGCGCTCGGGGCAGGAACTGATCCAGATCAAGCACGACGAGACCGGATGCAGCCAGTTCATTGTCGAAGACGGCGTATCCAGAGTATCGGTGCAATATACCTGTCCGGGCAATGGATACGGAAGAACCAGCATTCGCCGTGAAACGGCGGCGCTGGTGCAACTGGAAACGCAGGGCATCCATGCCGGACTACCCTTCCAGTTTCAGGCAGAGGCGCGTCGCACCGGTTCGTGTTGATGGCTGATGATTGCCTTTGGCTGCGGTCGTGATAGGGGCGCGCCATGAACGCCGCTTACCCTCTCTCGCCAGCGCCGATCGCAGTCGTGCTGCTTTCGGGCGGCCTTGATTCAATGGTCACGGCCGCCCTGGCCAAGGAACAGGGTTTCGCGGTCCATGCCTTGAGCGTGGACTATGGGCAACGGCACCGGCTCGAACTGGAATCTGCAAGGCGAATCGCAAAACAGTTGGACGTTGCCAACCACACCGAGATCAAGCTTGATCTGAGAGCGTTTGGCGGTTCTGCGCTTACCGATGCGATCGATGTTCCGAAGGACGGCTTAGGCGAGAACATTCCGATAACCTATGTCCCGGCACGCAATCTCGTGTTTCTCGCGCTGACGACAGCGTGCGCGGAAGCGGCTGGCGCGCACGATGTGTTCATCGGCGTGAATGCACTCGATTATTCGGGCTATCCCGATTGCCGGCCGGAATTCATTGCGAGCTTTGCCGAGACGGCGCGGCTCGGCACCAAGGCAGGGGTTGAGGGCGCACCATTCACGATCCATGCGCCTCTTCAGCACATGACCAAGGCCGATATTGCCTGCGAATGTGCCCGGCTTGAGCTTGATCCGGTGTGGAGCTGGTCGTGCTACGACCCCACACCTGAAGGTATGGCCTGCGGCCTGTGCGATTCATGTCGCTTGCGGAAAAAGGGTTTTGCTGAAGCAGGCATAATCGATAGCACCAGATACAATGCCTAGAACATGGCGCCGCACCTGCGGACCGCTAGCACACGAAACAGGGGATCATTCTTGAACGAGGAAGCAGGCACGGCCGTGAGCCGCGAGGACGCGCCAGTACCTGCCTATAGCTGGTACGCTCTCAGCGTTCTGGTGCTGGTTTATGTGCTGAATTTCATTGATCGCCAGATCCTCTCGATCCTGGCGAATGACATCAAGGCCGATCTTGGCGTCGATGATGCCTATCTCGGGTTCCTCTATGGTACCGCCTTCGCGATTTTCTACGCCTTGTTCGGCATTCCGCTCGGGCGTCTGGCGGACAGCTGGAAACGCGTGCGATTGATGACCCTCGGGCTGGCTCTTTGGTCGGCCATGACCGCATTCTCCGGCTTTGCGCGCGACGCCGGAACTCTTTCCGTGGCCCGGATCGGTGTCGGGGTAGGCGAAGCCACGGCGAGCCCCTCTGCCTATTCTCTGATTTCCGACTGGTTTCCGGCAAGGCTACGGGCAACAGCCCTCGCCATCTACAGTTCCGGCCTCTACATCGGCGGCGGAGTTTCTTTAGCGATTGGCGGCGTCATAGTTGACGGCTGGAAGAAGCTTTTCCCGGCAGGCGATCCGATGTTCGGGCTCGTAGGATGGCAGGCGGCCTTCATCGCTGTTGGATTGCCGGGGCTGCTGCTGGCTGTTTGGGTCGCAACACTCCGGGAGCCTGTGCGTGGGGCGATCGATGGGCTCACGACACCCGAAGATCCGCATCCGTTCCGCGGTTTTGTCCAGGAACTGTACACGATCATTCCGGGCTTCACCTTCTTCGGAGCCGCCGCACGGGGTTGGAAAAGCCTTCTGCTCAATGTCGTTGTGCTGTGTGGGGCGCTGTTCGCAGCGCATCTCATCACCGAGCTGCTTGCGTCTGGTGAAGGGGTGATTGTCGCCGGGATTGGAAGCTCACTCGGCGTAGCCTTGATCCCGATTACAGACCAGTGGCTATTGCTCGCAGTTGGCTATTATGCGGTTTTCTGCTGGGCTAGCGCACTTCGCGTGCGTGATTATCCGACGTTTGCGCTCACTTGGGGCTCCCCAGCCTTCCTGTGCACAATTCTAGGATATGGAACGGTGGCATTTATGGCCTATTCGGCCTCCTATTGGGGTGCCCCCTATGCCGAACGGACGTTCGCGGCGATTTCCAAATCCGAACTTGGGTTCTTTCTGGGTGGAGGTGGCGCCGTGGGGGGCTTTCTTGGCGTGATCCTCGGCGGTCGCATGGCGGACACGCTTTTGCAGCGCACACCTTCCGGCCGTGTCTGGGTGATCTTATTCGGCTTGTTGAGTCCGATACCCCTTGCTGTTCTTCAATATACGACATCCAGCTGGACGCTGTTTATCCTTTTGAACGTAGTCGTTGGCGCTCTTGCCGCTTCTGCTCTCGGTGCCGCGGCCGCAACCAGCCAGTCTCTTGTCCTGCCAAGAATGAGGGGGACGGCTACGGCAACCTTCTTTCTGGCCACTACGCTGGTGGGACTGGCTCTCGGGCCATATCTCGCAGGGTATGTCTCGGCGAGGAACGATGGCGATCTGTCGAAGGGCGTGCTGACAACCCTGTGGATCACACCTATCGGTTTCGCTCTTCTGCTGGCTGCGATCAGGCTGGTTCCGAAGGCGGCGGCAACCATAGTAGAGCGGGCACGAGCGGCGGGAGAAGAGATCGGCTAAGCTGTCGAGGGGGCCCATCCATCGTCTGGCGTGAGCATCCGTCCGGGGGCGTCGGTTGCCATATAAGAGGTCAGTTGATCCGACGGCCGCAGGTCGGCCGCTATTTCATTTGGGCTGCCCTGTTACCTGAGAGTTGGACCGTTCGCAGGTAGCAGCTGCGGGCCTAGGTTTCCGCTACTTGGCAACGAGTTATGGGTAAGCGGTGTTTTCAAGCCACGTGGGCGTGCGGCAGGAGCTCGTCGACGCGCGATACTGGGTGGCCATTGGCGAGGCTGGTGAGCGTTGCGGTCAGCCAGGTATGCGGGTTGATGCCGTTGAGTTTGCAGTTCTCGATGAGCGTGGCGATCACCGCCCAGTTGTCGCCGCCCTCGTCGGAGCCTGCGAACAGGGCATTCTTGCGGTTCAGGGCAAGCGGCCGGATGGCGCGCTCGACGGCGTTGTTGTCGAGATCGATGCGGCCATCGTCGAGGAAGCG
>NZ_FRDF01000019.1 GCF_900143235.1 Erythrobacter sanguineus
TCGAGCACGATGCGGATCTTGTCCTCAGCCGAGAAATGGCGACGGGTTGCACGCCGGATGTCCTTCACCACCCGCTCGGCAGGGGCCTTCTTGGGGGGCGATTTCTTCAAGGAGGGTTGGGTCTTCATCTTCGTTCCTTCGTCACTACGACGAAGCCCTAACCCTCCTTAAATCACAACCTCAAATCTGTGCCATTGGTGCTGACGGGGGACAACGCGCGGATATAGATGAACAATCGGCCGCGCCCGGGCCCGGGGTGCCGGACGGTACTTAGAGATCACAAAAAGGATCTTGCTGGCTGATTGGCTCACGAATTGGGTGAGCCTAAAAGGCGGTGGCCGCTGGGGAGAAAGCCCACCCCAGATCAGGACGCCAGCAGCGCCTGCCACCATTTCTCGTTATCGAGATACCAGCGCAGCGTCTGGCGCAGGCCTTCGTCAAAGCTGTGCGCGGGGGCGTAGCCGAGTTCGGCGCGGGCCTTGGTCTCATCGATGGCGTAGCGGCGATCATGTCCGGCGCGGTCGGTGACAAAGGTCTTGAGACTAGCGGTTGGCTGCCCCTTCGCGGCTGGCGCATCGGGATAGCGCCCAGCAAGGCCCTCGACCTCAGCAAAAGCGCGGTCGACCTCGGCGCAGATCGTGTCGATCACGGTCATGTTCGGCAGCTCCGCCCCGCCGCCGATATTGTAGGTCTCACCCGGCTGGCCCTTGAGCAGGCTGGCCTCGATCCCGCGACAGTGATCCTCGACATGCAGCCAGTCGCGCACGTTCATCCCGTCGCCATAGATCGGCAGTGGTCGCCCATGCAGCGCGTTCAGCAGGAACAGCGGAATCAGCTTTTCGGGATATTGGTACGGCCCGTAATTGTTCGAACAATTGCTGGTCGTCACCTCCAGCCCATAAGTGTGGTGATAGGCGCGCACGAGGTGGTCGGACGCAGCCTTCGACGCCGAATAGGGCGAGTTGGGCGCATAGGGCGTGATCTCGGAGAAGGCCGGGTCATTGGGGCCAAGCGATCCGAACACCTCGTCGGTCGAGATATGATGGAACCGGTGCGGCTGGCCGCTGCCTGCCAGCCAGACGGCCCGCGCCGCTTTCAGCAGGCTGTTGGTGCCGAGGATATTGGTGTCGATGAAGGCGTCCGGTCCGCTGATCGAACGGTCGACATGGCTTTCGGCGGCGAAGTGGACGATCGTCGTGATGTCGCGCTCGCGCAGCAGGCTCTCGACCAGCGCGGTATCGCGGATATCGCCTTCGACCAGTTCCGCATCGGGCGCGCCTGCAAGCGTCGAGCGGTTGCCCGCATAGGTCAGCGCATCGAGCACGATCACACCATCATCAGGATGATGCGCGTTCCAGTAATGCACGAAATTGCCGCCGATAAAGCCGGCCCCGCCGGTTACGAGCAGATTAGCCAAGCTTTGCTTCCTCTTCGAGCATCATGCGCAGATTATCGCGCCAGGGAACCGGCGCATCGCCAAGGAACGAACGGGTGGCGCTGCAATCGAGCAGTGAATACGCCGGACGCCGCGCCGGGGTGGGATATTCCGCCGCGGTAATCGGCCGGATCGTCGGGATCCGGGCGACAAGGCCCAGCGCATGGGCCTCCTCTGCGATCGCAACGGCGAATTCGTGCCAGCTGGCCACCCCGTCATCGCAGTGGTGAAAGGTGCCGGCGGCGCGCCTTTCAACCAGCGCCCAGATGGTGCGCGCAAGGCCCGTGGCCCAGGTCGGCGCGCCGATCTGATCGGCCACGACACTCAGTTCCTCACGCTCGTTCATAAGGCGGATCATGGTGCGCACGAAATTCGCACCGCCCGCTTCATAGACCCAGGCGGTGCGCACCAGCAGATCCTCGGGCCGCAGATGATCCTCGCCCTCGGCCTTGGTCCGGCCATAGGCAGACAGCGGGTTGCGCGCGTCATCGGGAAGGTAGGGGCGCGTGGCCGCGCCATCGAACACGAAATCGGTCGAGACATGCACCAGCTTGCCGCCGGTTTCTGCCATCGCTTCGACCATCGCTTCAACCGCTTCGGCATTGATCGCGCGGGCGAGGTCTTCATCGCTCTCGGCCTTGTCGACCGCAGTATAGGCCGCCGCGTTGAGGATCACGTCGGGCGCTTCGACCGTCAGCCGGGCGCGCAGCATTGAGACTTCGGTGAAATCGCAATCATCGGCATCGATTGCGTTGAGTTCGGCCCAAGCAGGCGCGGTCCGTTGCAAGGCACCGCCAAGTTGCCCGTTCGCACCGGTTATCAGCACCTTCATGCGAACACCGGCACATCGGCGAGAGTAAGCCCGCGCATGTCCTTGTCGGAGATGATCGGATCAAGGCCCGTCATCGGCCAGTCGATCCCGACTGCGGGATCATTCCACGCCAGCGTATATTCGCTCTGCGGGGCGTAGGGCGCAGTGCATTTATAGAGGAAATCGGTATCGTCCTTGAGCGTCAGGAAACCATGGGCAAAGCCTTCGGGCACCCAGAACATACGCTGGTTGTCGGCATCCAGTTCAACGCCAACCCATTTGCCAAAATGCGGCGAGGATGCGCGCAGGTCGACCGCGACATCGAATACTGCCCCGCGTGTCACCCGCACCAGCTTGCCCTGCGGCCCCGGATTCTGGAAATGCAGGCCGCGCAGCACGCCCTTTTGCGAGCGGCTGTGATTGTCCTGCACGAAAGCGAGATGAAGCCCGGCCCCAGCAAAGGCGGCTGCGTTCCAGGTTTCCATAAAAAAACCGCGCGCATCGCCGAACACCCTGGGTTCGATGATCAGCGGGCCGGGAATGGCGGTTTCGATGATGTTCATGGCAATATCGGGCTTTCAAGCAGTCCCAGCAGATATTCGCCGTAGCCCGACTTGCGCAGCGGCTCGGCAATTTCGCGTAGGCGGTCAGCAGTGATAAAACCCTGTCGCCACGCAATTTCTTCCGGGCAGGCGATTTTCAGGCCCTGCCGTTCTTCGGTGATCCTGACATAGGTTGCAGCGTCCAGCAACGATGCGTGCGTGCCGGTATCGAGCCAGGCAAACCCGCGCCCCATGATTTCGACCGACATCGTGCCTTCATCGAGATAAAGGCGGTTCAAATCGGTGATTTCAAGCTCGCCGCGCGGCGAAGGCTTGAGGTCGCGCGCCCGGTCCACCACTGTCTCGTCGTAGAAATACAGCCCGGTGACGGCGTAGTTGGACTTGGGAACCGGCGGCTTTTCCTCGATCGAGATCGCCTTGCCGCTGCCATCGAATTCGACCACGCCGAAAGCCTGCGGGTCATTGACCCGGTAGGCGAAAACGGTCGCCCCGCCCTCGCGCTCATTGGCGCTCCCGAGCAGGTCTGGCAGGCCGTGGCCGTAAAAGATATTGTCGCCGAGGATCAGGGCGCTCGGATGACCCTGTACAAACTCTGCCCCGATATGGAACGCCTGTGCAAGGCCTTCCGGTCTGGGTTGCGTCGCATAGGAAAGCGACACGCCAAAATCCGATCCATCGCCCAGTATCCGCTGGAACTGCGCCAAATCCTCAGGCGTGGTGATGATCAAAATGTCGCGAATACCCGCCAGCATCAGCGTGCTCAGCGGATAGTAAATCATCGGTTTGTCGAAGATCGGCATAAGCTGCTTCGACACGCCGCGGGTCAGCGGATAAAGCCGCGTGCCGGACCCGCCGGCGAGGATGATTCCGCGTCTGGTAGCTTTTGCCGCTGTATCATTCACTAGTGTTTTGATCCTTGTCTTGATGCCTGTACCGCTGGCATTCAACCCTATTGGCGTCAAGGATGCTGCGGTTGAGCATATAGCGAAACTGAAGGATCCACCGCCCTCTGTCGGCTGAGGCGCCCGTCTCCTATGGTCTCTTACCCTCTCGAATATCGTTATGAACGTTAGGTTTCCTTTCTCGTCGGCACTCATGCCGTGTCCATGCGGCACTGCTACCGGCCAAGCACATCCAGGAGCGCATCGACAGTGGTGAAATGCTCGTGCCAATCCGGAACTTGGAATTTTTTCATCCGTAACAACTGCGCATCCCGGCGAGAGCTGGGCTCCTGAGAGTAGTCGCTTACAGCGTCGCACCAAGCCGCAGCGTCGTCGACAGGAAGCAGATCGGGCACATCTTGACCAATTTCGCGAAACACCGGCAAATCGCTCGCGATCACTGGCACGCCGGCGGCCAGCGCCTCTACCAAGGGAATACCGTAACCTTCGGCAAAACTTGGAAACAGCAATGCCCGCGCTCCGGCAAGGACGCTGGCAAGACGCCGGTCATCCAGTGGCCCGACCTCAGTCACGCGCCCGGCGAACTCACCTCTGTCCAATAGAGCGAATACCTCATCCGCTTGCCATCCGCGGCGGCCAACAATGACGAGTCGAGGCGCCGGCCCCGTGCTGCTTGCCCGAATAAGCTTCTGCCACACGGAAAGAAGTAGAGCGTGATTCTTGCGCCCCTCGATCGTCCCAAGAATAACAAAGGTAGGCTGGGACGCGGGCCGCGCCGGCACGGAAGGCAGAACTGGCGTGCCTGGCCAGGCAACTGCCACCGGAGGCATAGTTCGGTCCTCCGCCGCAGCGAATTCGGCTAGCGTGTCGAGTGTATGTGCGCTGTTCGCGACGACACCGCTTGCAGTGTCGAGCACAGTGAGCATTCGGCGTCGGTGGCGTTCGTCCTCACCTGCGCGACAATATTGCGGGTGGGTGACGGGAATAAGGTCGTGGACAAGGTGGATGGGCCGCACATGACGGCGCCGCACCCACTGCCCAATACCTTGTAAATGAAGCCCAGTGTGCCCAGGGTTTAACCAGAAACGTCCGCGCCCGTCGAGGCGATCGCGCAAGTGTCCGGAGCGGCGGACCGCCAGCGAAGCAAGCGCGGCCCGGAAATGCATCGCGTCGCCTCTGGCCCGTCCTGGACGCGCAAGCAGCTGAAATAATGCCTGCGAGGTGCTAAAGGGCAGGATTGCTTGGCCATGGCGATGAATAACCACTGCCTGGGCCTGCGCACCGTAGTGCTCCAACCAAGCGAGGCAAATGCGGTCAATTCCTGTCGCACGCGTACCGCTCCAGCGTCGCCAGATTAGACGGGATACATCGAGTAGCAGCGGGGCATCGTTATCGCGGGATAGCACTGTGCAGCAACTCAGTTCGGCAGGTTGATGACGCCCTCAAGGGTCACCAGCGGAAAGAGCAACTGGCTGACGATCTGCACAAGCTTCGTCGACTGGCTTGTGTCGGCTTTACCGATATACAGCACGTCCCTGTCTTTGGCGGCAAAACGCCCGGCAAGAAGATGAGGGGTCACCTCCATCATATCGATAAAATGAGCCGCGGGCGTTTTGTCTGCATCTCGAACAGACACGAAGCGGAACAGGTATATCGCGCCGTGATCGCCTGGTGTGGCCGGTGAGACGCCTAGATCGTTTTCGATTTGCGAAACGATCCGGCCGCCGGTCAGGCCGTTCGACGAAATCATCGAAAAACCCGCCAAGATCGCCACAGCAGCAATCGCCATCAATGCGAGATATCGCTGACAGGTTAAGTCGAAGGCATTGGTAAGATTCACAAAATTAATCCTAGGGGTAATGGTCTTGGTTGAAAGGCTATAGTCCCTTGCAGGTTTCGCGCAATATATGCGAAGCGGAGACCAGCGCATTTTTGAGAGCATACGCCGTCCCATTCAGAAAACGAATTCGGTGTAGCGGACAGCATGCGGTCAAATAGTTTGAATAGGCGGCGGGCTACTGAAACAAATCGAAGAGCCTACCTTCAGAACTCAGGCGCCGACGACAGCGCTCGCACCGCCAACATGGCGAGAACAACCGAGCCTGCCAAATGTCCGTTATATCGATCTCAGTGTCAGGGAAGCCATGTCCCCGGAACAAGAAGGCTTGTTTCGTTGGCAGGTCAGTTTAACTCGGCGCCATGCCGCACATCCTAGGACAGAAGAGATCACGTGCATGGCGAACAACGCTATTCCGACTTGTCGTGCATTTCGAGGCGCTTTTGCTTGACCCGGTGCGCTATCTTCGTTGTTTGCGGTGGTGGATGGCCGGCAAAAGATTACGCGCGCGGCTGGGCCTGGCGCCGCTTCTGGGCCGCGCCGCCCACGCCTATTCGCTCTGGCAGGTACGGTACGAACCGTTGACAGCCCGCCCCGAACCGCCAAACCCGCCGCGGATCATCGCGCTGGTGGGAGACGGTACCGGCATCGCAGCAACCCTGGCGAGCCTTGCTGCAGAACGATTCGAGGCGCAGGTGGTGGCCGAAGGGTTCGAGATTGGTTCGCTCGCAGACCAGCGCGGTGCTTGGCTGATGCCGCTGGCAAGCGGAGATGTGCTGGCGAGCGGTGCGGGTGCTTGGTACCGCGCCGCCGCCAAAGCAGCGCAGGCCGCCACGCAGGTGATCTATGCCGATGACGACCTAAAGGGCCCTGATCGGGAACGACACCTTCCGCATCTCAAGCCGGACTGGAACAGCGAGCTTTTCCGCCACTTCGATTTCCTGACCGGCGCATCTATCGTGCGGGCAAGCAGCGCGCCCGCTTCGAACTTTGCTTCACAGGGTTGGGCCGCAAGGCTGGTAACCGATGCCCTGCACGCCGCCAATCGGGCGGATGAAGCTGCGCTGCACATCCCCGCAATCCTCCACCACCGCCGCATCCGGCCTGCCCCGTGCGTTCCGCTAGCGCCGGTCCAGCCAACGACCACGGATCACACCCTGCCGCGCGTCAGCATCCTGATCCCCACGCACAACCGGCATGATTTGCTCGGCATCTGCCTCGACGGGCTGTCGCGTACCATCTATCCGCATCGGCTCGACATCATCGTAATCGACAATCGCAGCGATGATCCCGCTACGCTCGATTTTCTGCGCGCGATCGAGCCCGCTTTTGCAAACGTGACGCGCGACGATGGGCCATTCAACTTTGCCGCGATCAACAATCGGGCTGTACACGCGGCGCAGGGCGAGCTTCTGTGTTTTCTCAACAATGATGTCGAGCTCACCGATCCCTACTGGCTGATTGCGATGGCGCGCCAGGCGGTACGCGCCGACGTCGGCGCGGTAGGGGCGCAGCTGCTTTACCCCGATGGCCGGATCCAGCACGCAGGGGTAGTGGTCGGTATCGGCGGGGCGGCCGCGCATGCTCACCGGCTGATCGACCCGCAGGAAGAGGGGTATTTTTACCGCCACGCCTTGCCGCAGTTCACATCCGCCGTGACTGCGGCATGCATGGTCGTGGAACGCGCTAAGTTCGTGGCGGTAGGAGGCTTCGATGCAGAGCGGTTCGCGGTATCGTTTAATGATGTCGATCTGTGCCTAAGGCTCGCAGCACGCGGGTGGCGCAGTCTTTACGAGCCGCGCGCGCGGGCGGTACATCATGAATCAGCCTCGAGGGGATTGGATCGGGACCCGCGCGGCGCGGCGCGACAGGCCCGCGAAGTGATGGCCTTGGAGAAGCGCTGGGGAACAAAACTTGCATTATTCGCCCCTACAGGTGACAGCAGCAGCCCCGACCCCTTTCACCACCCGGCGTTGAGCCGACTGAGCGAGCAATTTGTCCTAGACCTGTGATCAAAACCTGATGATTCCCCCCGCACCTGCCCTCACTTCCGTGTCCGCCCCCGACTCGCGCCCGCTTTTACGCGATGTCACTTTATGTGCGTTAAGTTCATCGAATGTGGCCGCCACGATCAGCGCGCTCGAAGCCAGCCTAGCCGAAATTGCGGTGGCCGAGACGCTGCTGTTCACCGATGCCGATCCGGCCGCGCTGGGGATCGTCATGTCGGACGCGATCCGCTTTGTGCCAATCGAACGCATTCGATCTTCGGCAGCCTATTCGCGCTTCATTCTCGAAGATCTGGCCGACCATGTCGACACCAGCCATTGCCTGATCGCGCAATGGGATGGCCACGTAATTGACGGTACGCGCTGGTGCGATGAATTTCTCGAATACGACTATATCGGTGCCTCGTGGCCACAGTTCGATGAGGGCCATGCGGTTGGCAACGGCGGGTTTTCGCTGCGAAGTCGGCGGTTGATGGAAGCTTGCCGCCACCCTGATTTCATTAGCCATCACCCGGAAGACGTTGCGATTTGTCGGACGAACCGCGTGATGCTTGAGCAGTTTGGCCTGCGCTTCGCTCCGGTTGATCTGGCTGACCGCTTTTCTGCCGAGCGAGCCGGTGATCCGGCCACGGCTTTCGGCTACCACGGGGTGTTCCTGATGCCACAAGTGCTGGGCGCCGAGCGGTTCTGGAGCCTGTGTCGCAGGCTCGACGACCGCGCGACATTGCGGCATGATTTTGGTGACTTGCTGCGTATGGTCATCAAGGGAAGGAATGGTTTATGGCGCGGACTGGTGTTGGCAATCGGGTACCTCAAGGACTTAACGCTCAGGCGTTTATGACCAAGCCCCGCTAACACCACGGGCCAGCGTCGCACTGAAGCCACAGAATTAGCAAGGGTTGCTACAAGTCATGCATGATACTGCACTCGAGATCGGTCGACTTGCGATCGAAATTTACGCGAGCAAAGACGCCAAAATCCTCGAATTGGGATCGATGGACGTTAACGGTTCGTTACGCCAGTTCGCGCCGGAGGACAGCAGCTATCTCGGCGTCGATCTGGAGCCGGGCAAAAGTGTCGACATGGTGGTCGAACCGGGCAAGCCGCTCCCATTCGAAGACGGGGCTTTCGATCTGATCCTTGCTTCGTCCGTGTTCGAGCACGACCCTGCCTTCTGGGCGACCTTCCTCGACCTTGCACGCTTGCTACGCGACGGCGGGCACCTCTACATCAATGCTCCGTCCAACGGAGCGGTGCATCGCTATCCTGAGGATCACTGGCGGTTCTACCCCGACTCCGGGCTCGCGCTCGAACGCTGGGCGACATCGCAGGGGCTTCCCGTCAGACTGATCGAGAGCTTTACGGCGCCGCGTAAGGGCGACACGTGGAACGATTTCGTCGCCATCTTTCGACGCGGCGAGAGCGAAGCTGGACTGAAAGGGAGGTTCCTGCATACCGTCTTCGACGGCAAGAACGTCTGGACATTGGGTGCCAGCAAACCCCTCAAGCCGTCCGATCCGACCGAAGACATGCTGTTGCTCAAGGGGGCGCAGGAGAAGTCGAGCAAGCTCGAAAAGGAGGTTGGGGAAATCCGCGCAAAAATCGAGCGGATTTCGCAAGACGCTCACACGCTCGAAAGCACGTTGCGTCAGCGCGAGGAGGAGATCGAGCAGGTCACCCGCGAACGCTCCCAACTCGAACAGGGTGCCAAGGCCAAGCAAAACGAGCTCGGTGAGCGGCTCGAAACTTTGCAGCAGGAACGCGATGCCGCCCGGAACGCGCTGGCAACAACCGAAGCCCGGCTCGAGGAACAGGGCAAGGCGCTTGCGCATCAGCAAGCCGAAACGATTCGTCACGAAACTGCCAAGGCGGAGGCGCTCGCAGAACTTGCGGTCAACCAAGCCAAACTGTTCGCCAGCGAGGCAAGGCTGAACGAACGGGAAGAATCGCTCGCGAAACTGAAGGCCAAGGCAAAGAAGGCTCGCAAAGCGCACCGGGAAGTGGAAGGCTCACTCGAAGAGCGGTTCAGCGAACTTGCAACGCTAACCCGGCTGCTTAATGCGGCGGAAAACGGTGGTCGCGATGCCGATGCGCGCCGCAAGACCTCAGAATCGCAACGCCTCGCAGCCGAGGCGCGGAGCCGTGCAGAAGCTGAGAACCGCGCCTGGCTGGTGCGTGTACACGCCCATCTGGCGGAGATGAGATTCTGGACCGCTTTGCTCCCGCCTCCTTATCGCGAACAGCGTCGGCTTAAGGTCATGCGCAGCGCCGGATTATTCGACGCAGAGAAGTATCTTGAGCTCTATCCCGATGTGGTGGCGGCAGGCATGGACCCGCTGCGCCACTATATTCTCCACGGCATGGAAGAAGGGCGTGAACGCCCGGTCTAAACGCTGGTTCGGGTAAGAAACGATCAACTTGAGGCACGAATATTTGGGCAGCACCGGATTTTGCTGCTAATGGCTGCACGTTAACCCCGATCCTATCCTTCGCGCCGCCCGGGGCGCTCCCTTCATAACTCCGAATTGACGATTTAGACATGGAACACATTCCCCAATTGCAGCGCCGGATTGAGGCGACCAGCAAGCGCAGCGAGCTTGCCGTCCTTTTGGGGCAGTGGCGTTGGCTTGCCCTGTTCGTGCTGCTACCGACGATGCTCGCAACGCTGTACTATGGCGTCATCTCAGCGGATATTTATGTTTCGGAATCGCGGTTCGTCATTAAGGCGCCCGAGCGCACACGAAGCAGCGGGTCCGCGATCGACGGATTGCTACAGAGCACCGGACTGGGCAGCGGCACCGAACAAGCGAGTGAAATCATCGGCTACCTGCGTTCGCGTAATGCGCTGTCCGACCTGTCGCAGAAGATCAATGTTCGCGCCGCCTTCGGTTCAAGCGAGGCGGACATCCTGAGCCGATTCCCGCTGCTTTACCAAAGCAACTCGTTCGAAGACCTGTACGAATATTACGGCTCTATGGTCACAGCCCAGACCGACAGCGAAACTGGGCTAACCGTCCTCAGCGTCAGCGCCTTTACCCCTCAAGAAGCACAGGTACTTAATGCTGGGCTGCTCAATCTCAGCGAAGAATTGGTCAACCGGCTCAACACACGGGTCAATTCGCAGGCGATCGCTGAGGCTCAGGCTCGCGTGGATGTGGCGCAGGAACGGGTGCGCGACGCGCGGATCAAGCTTGGCTCCTATCGCAATTCCTCGCAGTTACTCGACCCGCAGCAGCAGGGAATTGGCGTGCTCGAGGTCTCGAACGCGCTGATCGCACAAGAAGCCGCTCTGCGCGCGCAGCTCTCCGAAATTCGCCGCAACGCCCCAAATCACCCGTCAATCCCCGCTCTACAGGATCGCATTGCCGGCCTCGCGCAGCAGGTGGCCGAACAGACTGGGCGCGCTGTCGGCACCCCTGACGGCATCGCCGCCAAGATCACCGAATACGAAAACCTGCTAGTCGAACAGGAATTCGCCGAACAAACTCTTACCGCCGCCAATGCGGCGTTGGAGCAGGCGCGGGTCGAAGCGCAGCAACAGCAATATTACCTCGAACGCGTGGTCGAACCCAATCAGCCGGATGATGCGATCAAGCCCGCCCGGCTGCGCGGCATTCTTGCGGTCCTGTTCGGCACGCTGTGCCTGTATCTTGTTGGCTGGATGCTGTCGGTGGGGATTCGCGAACACGCGTCGGAAGATTGACGGCGATGAAAAGTTTCAACGCAGGGTTGCGTGTCCAGATCAAGGTCATTCAGGCCCTAACCAGCCGCGAACTGATGACCCGATTCGGACGTGAAAATATCGGCTTTTTATGGATTATGGCTGAACCGCTCCTGTTTGCAGGATTGGTCGGCATCGTATGGTCTTTCATTAAGGCGCCTGACAATAGCGGAATAAATATTTTCGCCTTTGTGATGACTGGCTATGTTCCACTTACGTTCCTGCGCTCTTCATTCGGGCGATCGGCAAGCATCTTCGTGGCCAATTCGTCGCTGCTCTACCACCGCCAGGTTAAGGTGCTCGACTTCATCATCGTGCGGGTCCTGGTCGAATCGGTCGGCGCAATGATGGCCTATATCTTCGCCGGGATCATCTTGGCGTTCCTCGGGCTTTTTCCGTTCCCTGCCGATGTCGGAGCGCTCGTGCTGGGATGGGCAATCTATGTGTTTTTCGTGTTTTCGGTGTGCACAATCATTGCCCCGCTATCGGAAGTCTCGGAAGTGACCGAGAAGCTCGTTCCGATCACCACTTACATTGCCATCCCTTTTTCCGGCGTATTCAACCTAGCAGCATGGCTACCGGTGGATCTTCGCGATGCGCTGATGTGGTCCCCACTTGTCAGCGGAATGGAACTCATGCGCTATGGTGCGTTCGGGAGCGTGGTCACACCTTATTACGATATTCCAAAAGCGCTGGGCCTGTCGATTGCCTGCCTACTGGTTGGGTTGATATTATGCCGCCGAGTTCGCAGGACAATGACCATCACATGATCGACTGCTGCGATCTCCATATGAATTACCGCAGCGGGCATGTGACCAAGCATGTGCTCAAGGGCGTCAGTTTCGCGATCAATCCGCGCGACCGGATCGGCCTGCTCGGGCGGAACGGAGTTGGCAAGTCAACCCTGATCCGGCTGATAGGTGGGGTCGAGATGCCAAGTTCAGGCAATGTGGTTCGCCGCATGACCTGTTCTTGGCCGCTCGGCTTCACGGGCGGTTTTCAGGGTAGCCTGACCGGTTATGACAATGCCCGCTTCATCGCCCGCATCTACGACAAGTCCTACGCTGAAATGCGCGATTTCATTGAGGACTTCACCGAATTAGGCAGCAATCTCAAGATGCCGGTCAAGGATTATTCCTCCGGCATGCGCGCGAGGCTAGCATTTGCTCTATCCTTGGCGATTGAGTTCGAGTGTTACCTCATCGACGAGGTGATCATGGTTGGCGACAAGAATTTCCAAGACAAGTGCAAGGCCGAATTTTTCGAAAAGCGGACCGATCGTGCACTGTTGTTGGCATCGCACAGCCTTGAAATGGTGAAGCAATATTGCAACCGGGCAATCGTTCTTCACAATGGCAAAGCGACCTTGTACGAAGACGTTGCGGAAGCAGTGACGATGTACGAATCGCTCTAAGATTGGCACGGCCATGGCGAGGAACACGGCTTTATGAACTATCCCGTCTTTCCGGGCGTGCCGCGAATTGAATCGCCGCTCTTCTCGCAGGACGGCTTGGCTGATCTGACCGCCGCAGAGCAAGTGATCGCACGTGATCTCAACGCGCACGGGTTCGCCGTGTTCGATTTTCCCGATCCCGATGTCGAGGTTCGGATCGAACGGATAAAGGCCAACCTCGGTCCGCATTTCGACATCCCGTTTGGCGATCCTGCGGCCGACAAGACCCGCGGCGAGCGGCGCGTTCAGGATGCATGGGAGTTCGACGATGACGTGCGCGCCATTGCGTCCAACCCGCAAGTGCTCAGCTTGCTGCGCAAGCTGTATGGCCGCGCAGCCTTTCCGTTCCAGACGCTCAATTTCCCGGTCGGCACGCAGCAGGCGGTGCATTCGGATTCGGTACATTTTTCCTCGCTACCCGAACGGTTCATGTGCGGCATCTGGCTGGCGATGGAGGATGTGGCGGCTGGGGCCGGTCCGCTGTTTTACGTGCGTGGATCTCATAGCTGGCCGATCGTGACCAATGCGATGATCGGCCGTCGCGGGTTCGGACAGGACCTGAATTCCGCCCAAGATCCGTTCGCCGAGGCCTGGAGCGCGCTGACCCGCGCGCACGGAGCCTCGGAAGAACCCTTTCTGGCGCGCAAGGGCCAAGCCTTGATCTGGAGCGCCAACTTGCTGCACGGCGGCAGCCCGCAGACCGATCCGACCCTGACCCGCTGGTCGCAGGTGACCCATTACTTCTTCGACGACTGCATCTATTACACACCCGCATTTTCCGACGAGGCGATCGGACAGTTGCAAACCCGTGAACTGGTCGCAGTTCATGACGGCAAGGCACGACCGAACATGTATCTGGGGGAAGTTATTGGGGACGGCTCTTCCATTGACGTCCGTAAAAAAAGGCCTCGGCTTCGGAGCCTCCTTGGATTTCGACCAGCCTGACTTTAAGATATTCGTAAATCGCTATAATTTCAGTCAAGAAGGTAAGCAGATGCAGAACATTGATCCCAACAATGTTGAATTAATCCGTAAGTCTGGATTTTTCGACGAGGAATTTTACCTCGCAAATTACTCAGACGTTGCAATGGTTGGGATTGACCCAGTTGTTCATTATTTATGGATAGGTGCGGCCCTCAAGCGAAATCCTTCGCCAAACTTTTCGACCGAAGAATATCTGTCCGCGAACCCCGATGTGGCGCGGAGTAACCTTAACCCGCTAGTCCACTATATCAAATGGGGTTCGCACGAGGGGCGCCGTGCTTATGCAGCTATATGGCAAGACGAGAAAGACCTACGGGCTCCTGCAAAGCGTCTGATGGAGCGGCACACTCGCGATTGGGATGATGATTCATCCGATTTAATCGGACAGCAAATACGCCAGGCACATTCCGCGGCCGAGAGGGATTTGGTTTCGATAATTATGCCAACCCGCAATCGCGCCGACAAAATTAGGTCAGCAATACAATCGGCACTTTGTCAGACACACGAAAATTTCGAGATCATCGTCATCGATGACGGAAGTACCGACAACACGCGCCAGGTCATAGCGTCGATAACCGATCCGCGCCTCCGGTATATCCACAACGACGGCCCTCATGGGGTATCACGCGCACGAAACCTCGGACTGGATACGTCGACGGGGGACTGGGTATTCTTTCTGGACTCCGACAACACCTGGATGCCAGAGATGGTCGAAACAATGTTAAAGTTCGCCGAGGCAAATACCCTTTCGGCTGGCTATTGTGCTGCCAATATCATCGATGATCTGGGACAACGCAAATCAGTGCTCTATGCCGATTTTGACTTTGAGTCACTCATTCGACAAAACTTCATCGATATGAATTGTTTTTTTATGCGAAGAGATGGTGATTTTTTGAAGTTTCGATTCGATGAATCTTTATATCGCCTGGTGGACTGGGATTTCATTTTACGCATAAGCGCCCGCACGAGAATTGTTGGCCTACCATATTTGGGTGTGCGATATTATGATGGCAGAGCACAAAGAATTAGCAATAGCGAATACAAGCAAAATACCGAATTCCAAAATGTTGTTAATAAAATTAGAGTTAATGCCAGGCAAGCAATTATTGAAGAATTGCCAATTGAAGACTCTTCATCAAAGCGCATCGCAATAGTTTGGCATGTATATCACACAGACAATATCGAATATTTTTTAAACAAGATAGAGATGATCGAATTTGACTTCGATCTGTTCGTGACCACGTCACTTCAGCCAGACGTCAATGCGATTTCACAAATTCGTCGGGCTTGTCCCAACGCCAAGGTATATTTTTTCCCAAATGTCGGAGCTGATATTGCCCCCTTTCTTGAGCTCGCTTCCACGCTCAAGAATTACTCATTGGTTGGGAAAATACATACAAAGCGCAATATGGAGCAATGGGGGGATACGTGGCGGCGTGAGCTTATGGATTCGGTCCTCCGCTCACGGAGCTATATCGATAAAGTCGTAGCGCTGTTCCAATCGAGCCCGCACCTGAAGCTAGTGTGTTCAAAGAACTTGTACAAGCACGGGCGCAGGTGCTCTACACCTGAGACTTTAATGCAAGTAAATTGGCTTGCTGAGAAGACTGGTCTGGAGAGGCACATCAATGAAGAATGGGCGTTTGCTGCCGGAACCATGTTCTGGATACGGCCCGAAGTTCTTCAACCCATAGCCCGTTTTATGTGTGATTCGTCAGGATATAGCGGGCGGGTTCGTGAAGATGGCGATATCGAGCACGGGCTTGAGAGAGTACTTGGTTTAGCGCTTTGCGCCTATCCTGAAGCAAAGGTGGGGCTTGCAGACTCTTCGGGGGAGATAAGCATCCATTCTCCAGTTGAAGGCTACAACAAGGAAGCCATCACGAACACTCTCAGGCGGTTGTGCGCCCAGCGAGCTAACGATGATGATCGTGCTGTGAAAGTTGCGGTGAGCGGCACGGATCCGAAGGCGGGTTCAGCATCACCTCGAAGCGCTGTTGAGGTTCCGAAAAGCGCACGATACTCTCTTCGTTTCTATCCCGATTACACCGTCAACAACGCTTATCAGAACTTGCTGTACAAGTCACTCGAGGGGATAGATGTCACGCCCGGTGACATCGATTCCTGTATCGCACTGCTGTCCCGTTCGGGATCAGGCGACACGCGAGTCGTCTTTCATCTTCATTGGACCAATCCGATCTTCGCTAACGGCTCAAACGAAGCCGATGCTGCTCAGCGTGCGAGCGATTTCGTCGCAAAGCTGCGGCTTTTTCATTCACGAGGCGGAAGAATTATTTGGACAATCCACAATGTGATTTCGCACGAGCCAAAATATCTTGACGTCGAGCTGGATCTGCATCGCACCTTAGCAAACCTATCCGACTGGATTCATGTCCATCATTTGGCTGTCGTCGAGGATGCGCGGCCCCACTATACGTTACCGCCCGAAAAGGTGCTTGTCGCAGCGCATGGTAATTACATCGGCACCCTGAATACCGAAATTACTAGCGCGGAAGCGCGTGAGAGGCTTGGCATCCCGATGCACGCAACCGTGTTTCTGTTCTTGGGGCAGATTCGCAGTTACAAAGGCGTCGACGAGTTGATCGACACGTTCAACGAGCTTAGTAGCCACCACGATAATGTTTGGCTGGTCATGGCGGGCAAAATGCTTGGTGTATCGCAGCAGGAGGTCGCCGCCCGCCTTGGCAGCCACGGTCGCGTTGTATTTCGTCCCGGGTATGTGGCGGACGAAGATATGCAGATTTATCTCAACAGCGCGGACGTAATGGTTCTGCCATATCGTAAGGTTTCGACATCGGGTTCGGCGCTTCTAGCGATGTCCTTTGCACTGCCGGTGATCTGTCCAGCCTCAGGTTTGCTATCCTATCTGATTGAAGATGGGAAGGAAGGCTTCCTCTACCCCCCCGACGAGCAAGGTGGACTGCGCGCTGCGATGGAGCGCTTTCTGGTGTCTGCGCCGGCAGAACGCAAGGAAATGTCGGCATTTGCCTTGACAACGGCCCGTCTTCATAGCTGGGAGGAATCTGCTTCGGCCTTGCAAAGGTATATGGAGGCGCTCGATTTTGGTCGGATGGAACGGCCCAACATTAACGGAAGCTCTCGCCGTTGGTTCGTGAGAGGAGAGCGTGATACGCTGAAGGGCAAGCGCTGCATTGCCATCATCTTGCATTACCAGAATCTCGACGACACGCGCGAGTGTATCGATCGAATAACGATGCAAAGCCCTGACGTAGGTTTGATCGTCATTTCCAACAATGAAGCGCTGTCGGATATTCGGCAATTGGCACGGGAATACCCTGACCTGTACGTTGTACAGGCGGAGGACAATGTCGGCTATGCTGCTGCGAATAATTTCGGTTTGTCGGTGTGCCGGGAACTCGGGTCCGAATTTTTCTGGATCATAAATCCCGACATCGTCGTGCCGCCCAGCTACTTTGACGAGCTGGTCGAGCGTATCGAAGACTGGCCCGACACCGATTTCTTCGGCACGACGATCGTGCCATCGCACAACCCGAACAAGGTTCTGTTTTGCGGTGGCAAAGTGCGCTTGGATAGCGGCGCGGCACCGGCTCACATGTTCATGGGCGCGCGACTTGAAGAACTGCCAGTAAGCCCGTTCGAATGTGACTACCTGACTGGCGCAAACATCTTTGGGCGAACCTCTGCACTCGGTAAGGCCGGATATATGCCTGAGGAATATTTTCTCTACTTCGAGGAAACCGATTGGTTCCTCAGCATGATGGTGGACAAACGCTCGGCAAAGCCGCTGGTATTTCCTGATCTGTTCGTGAAGAACCACAAGAGATCTGAGGCGGGACTTGTGCCGAGCCGATACTACATATATTATTTTATCCGTAACTCGTTGTTATTTGGTAGAAAATTCACCCCGGATCAGGTTTGCGCCAGTGAAAAGGGGGCCCGTACATTTGCCGATGCATGGCTCAGGAAGGTCGCCCAAGCCGCTCCCGAGAGGTTGACTGAATTCGAGTTGCTCATCGAGCGAGCGCTCGATGACGGGCGTCATCAGAAGGTCGGGCGTGTTGCCCTGTAGCATCCAACCAATCGTGGAAAACGAGATGGCAGTTACAGGGGCTGCCGCCTCACTCCGAAGCCTGCCAGTCGCTGGAGCGACATTGCGAGATACGAGGTTTTTTCGAGCCGGTCCACGATGGTTAAATGTTCGCCGATTTGAGCGTGCGTTAGTTCTGTACAGGTCGTGCCGTGAAGCCTGAATGGTTTCGTCACTCGAACTCCAATCCTATTTGCTCTGCCACCTGAAAAATGGACCACTTGGGGGTAGAGTTTCCCGCCGTAATCTTTCCTCGCTGGGCGAGGAGTTACGGCATGAAGGCATCGAAGTTCACGGACGCGAAGAAGGGGTTCGTCGTGAAGCAGGGCGAGGAAGGCACGCCTGTCGCTGAGATCTGCCGCAAGGCTGGGATCAGCCAGGCGACCTACTTCAACTGGAAGAAGAAATACGCGGGGCTGCTGTCATCTGAGATGCGGCGGCTGCGTGAGCTGGAGGACGAGAACAGCCGGCTCAAGAAGATCGTCGCTGATCTGACGCTTGATCGCGAGATGCTGCAGGATGTCACCAAACGAAAGCTCTGAGGCCGGATCGGAAGCGCGAGCTGGTCGACGGGATGCTGTTGGACTGGAAGTGTCGATCAGGAGGGCCTGCCGGGTTCTGCCGTTCGACAC
This sequence comes from Erythrobacter sanguineus, assembly GCF_900143235.1. Classification (GTDB taxonomy): domain Bacteria; phylum Pseudomonadota; class Alphaproteobacteria; order Sphingomonadales; family Sphingomonadaceae; genus Erythrobacter; species Erythrobacter sanguineus. The sequence goes on from NZ_FRDF01000019.1 coordinate 18,435, forward strand.
TTCCAGTTACCACTATCCGTCCCGCCACACCGATCCGGCCTTTCTTCAGAAGCGCATCAAGGAGATCTGCGAGACGCACGTCCGCTACGGCCATCGCCGTGTCTATCACATTCTGCGCCGAGAAGGCTGGGTTGTGAATGCTAAGAAGGTATATCGACTTCACAGGGAGTTGGGCTTGCAGCTGCACAACAAGACGCCCAAGCGGCGGGTCAAGGCGAAGCTGCGCGAAGACCGTGCTCCTGCGATCCGGCCGAACGATGTCTGGGCCATGGACTTCGTGCACGATCAGCTGGCGACGGGACGCAAGCTCCGCATTCTGACGGTGGTCGATACCTACTCACGGCGATCGCCGGTCGTCGATCCGCGGTTCAGCTATCGAGGCAAGGACGTGGTTACCACGCTGGAACAGGCATATCAGGAGATCGGCTACCCCAAGACGATCAGGGTGGATAATGGCAGCGAGTTTATCTCTCGGGACATGGATCTGTGGGCTTACCAGCGCGGAGTAACCTTGGACTTCTCCCGCCCTGATAAGCCCACAGACAACGCGTTCATCGAGGCGTTCAACAGCAAGCTGCGCAGCGAGTGCCTGAACGCGCACTGGTTCTTATCGCTGGAGATGCTTGCGAAGAGCTGGAGGCCTGGCGTAGACACTACAACGAAGAGCGACCGCACAGCGCAATTGGGAATATCCACCCGATCATGCTGGCAAACTCGGCCGGTGCAACCAGCCCACCGGACCTGAGCAAGGCGGAAAACTCCAGACCCGAGCGATCCAAGGTTGGGTGGCAGTGCGCTATTCATCTGCTTGGATGGCATACGAAAACAGCACAGTCACGTCTCAGAAGACGTATTACAACCTTCGTGCGATACCCATTCCAGCGACTTCGCCCAGCCATTCGAACTCGCGATGAGGTTTCACTAAGAGATCGACGACTTTTCGGACCCCGGCCGTTTTACGCATGAGCTCGGGTGCTGGAGCGTTCTTCATGGTCGGGCTGCTAGCATAGGTCCAATCCAAGTCGTCAAAGATGATGAAGCCCCGAGGTGTCAAAACCTTGGACACCAACGTAAACGCTAAAGCGTCTACATCCCACGTATGGGCACCATCCAAAAAGCAGAAGTCGAACCTGCTTCCTTTTTCAATCGCATCCATGAGAAACCAGTTGTATCCGAGTTCATGAAAAACAAACTCGGAATACGCCTCAAGTCCGACGCGTTTGATCAAATCATTGGCAATTGGACTCCGCGTTTTGGCCGCCGGCGTATCGACGGACGTCAATCGTCCCCGGCCATTTTCATCTAAGGCTGCACTAATGTAGCTCGCTCCAACACCGCAAGCGAACCCGAGTTCAAGGCAGTTTATGAATTTATTTTCAATAATAATATCGTATAGTACCTTCCCTTTTTCTGCTGTCGTATGCGGAATCCCTGCCACAAGCTTAGATACTTCATTGAACTTCATGTCATACTCCATGATTCATCATGCAATTATAGATAGATATGCGGCTGCAATTTCGTCTTCCTTAAGCATATTTTAACGCCACCTGCGGCGACTTTTTTATTCTTTAGTGGCATACTTCAACTTACAGGTAAACTGCTCGCCAAATGACATGCTTCGACCGCAAATCTATGGGACAGAACGGACGTAAACCTCTTTCCCTCGATCAAGCCCGGAGTGGTGCCACGGATCCACCACCCGCGTCGTGTCCCATCGCTCCTGCAACACCTTGAGCTCGCGCATGTAGCGCTCCAGATGTTCGGGATCAAAATCCAAGCCGCGCGATTTGCTTTCGTGATGAATGAGGGTCGCTGCAGGGGTATAAATGTTGGTCAGCCCTCGCTCGCGCAGCTTCAGGCAAAGATCAACATCGTTGTAAGCCACCGCAAGACCATCTTCATCCAGTCCGCCCACCGCTTCGAAATGGCGCCGCGAGACCAGCAGGCACGCTCCTGTGACCGCGCTGGCTCCACGCGCAATCAGAGCCTGTGCGTAGTAGCCAGGCTGGCCTTCGGGTAAGGCGCGGTGCGCGTGGCCAGCGGCATTGCCGAGTCCGATCGCCACGCCCGCATGCTGGATCGAGCGGTCGGGATATAGCAGTCTGGCACCCACCGCGCCGATCCCCGGCTGCATCGCTTCGCGTACCAACGCGCTTAGCCAGTGCGGTTCGATCACCTCGATGTCATTGTTGAGCAAACACAGAAATTCACTGCGCGCATGGCTGGCTGCGAAATTGTTGATCGCCGAATAATTGAACGGATGTGGCCAGCGCACGATTGTGACGCGCGGATCAGCGGATACCTCCTCCATGTAGCGTAGGGCCTCTGGCTCGACGCTGTCATTATCGGCGATGATTAGGTCAATCGCCGGGTAGTCGGTCGCGCGAAGCACCCCTTCGACGCAGTTGCGCAGCAATTCGACACGGTCGCGCGTGGCGACAATAACGCTGACTGTGGGCGGCGGGTCGGGAAGCGGAAAGCTGAGCGCGACGGTGCCAAACGGACCGGGAAAGATTTCATCGACGCGCGCGCCGAGTACGCGACGCACGGCCTTTATGTTCAACGTACCATCGCGGCGCCAGCCGCCTTCGGAAGTGAGAGCGGTGATGCGCGGGATATGCGTAACCGGCATATCTTCGCCAATACGTAGGATGAGTTCATAAAGGCTTTGCGGCCCGCCCTCATTCCCGCGCGCAAGCACATCCAGTGCCGGGCCCACTGCCAGCGCACAGGCCCGGCTGACATAGTCCTGCGACAGGATCATGCGGGGATCCCATTGCGGCTTGAGCCACAATTTCGGCTTTGCTCGAAACCGGCTGATCTCACCTTCGTCGCCATAGAGCAGCGTGGGTTCCGGTGCACCGGCCGGCGGCGGTTGGCGCAGCAGATAAGCGCCGTAGGCTGCAAGCCCATGGCGCGGCAGAAGCGAGGCGGAATCGAGCGGCACGAGCCAGTCTGCACCGATCGCACGCGCTTTGACGAGCGCAGCGTGCAACCCTTCGATGCGTGAGTCGCAGGCGGTAGGCAGCACGGTGACTGCCCCGCCCGCCAGCTGCGGAATCTGCGCGCCTGCCTCGTGGGTGACTAAGATGCCCCGGGCCGCAGGGCCGTGTTCCTGTGTCGAACGCAGCGTGCGGCGGACCGAAGCAGGGTCGTCCCCTCGCGCGATGTGGCAATGCACACAAAACACGGGGCCTAAGCCATCTAATTCTGCGGCTGCCACGATCTCCCCGTCCTCGATTCCAACGGCGTGAGCCCAGCGTGCGTGGGCGAACGGCAAGCCCTTGATGGCGGCATCGATCCGCGCGCGCGCACGCAGTTTCTTGCCCAGCAGCCGCCACCATAGATTGGCCATGAAATGATGGGGCCTAAGGCCAACCAGCAAAAGCAGATCCATCGGACGCTGCTGCGAGATACGGCTCACAGTGCGTTGAGTGGGTTGGCCTGAATTGTTCTGCAATGGGCTATGCCTGCACTAGCTTTGTCGTTAGAGCAGCGGTCCATACGCAAATCCGGCAAAAATTGGCAATGAATCTGAAACTCATCTCTTTCGCTGTCGTGCTGAGTGCGCTCAGCGCCTGTTCGACCTTGCCCTCCAGCGGCCCGACCGGCGGTCAAATCGAACGGTCCGCTATAGAGGCTGAGGCAACCGGGCTGGATATTGCCGTGGTTCCAGTCGCTTCCGTAGCCGACGTTCCACCCGCCGCCCCGCCGATCGAATGGCAATTGCCCGATCTTGCGACACCGCCCACCGACCTGATCGGTCCGGGGGATGTGCTGGCGATCACCATTTTTGAGGCCGGCGTGTCGCTGTTCAGCGGTGACGCACCCTCGCCGATTGCCGGGGCGGGAGGCTTTGATCCTTCAGTCAAGGCACAAACCCTGCCCCCCCGCCGCGTGGACGATAATGGCTTTATTGATGTGCCCTATGTCGGACCAGTGCTGGTGGCGGGTCAGACAATGGCCCAGATCCAGGAGCAGATCCGCCGCGCACTGCGCAATTTATCGCAGGACCCCCAGGTCCTGGTCAACCGCCAGGAAGTGATCAGCAATTCGATCATCATCGGCGGCGAAGTGGCCCGCCCCGGGCGGCTTATACTACAGACCAATCGCGAAAGCCTGGCCGATATCATCGCACTATCAGGCGGTTATCGCGGCGAGGCCCGCGCCCTTGTGCTTCAGGTCGAGCGCGGCGAGAATGTGGCGCGGTTGCGGCTTGGTGATGTGATGGCCGGCCCCTATCGCGGCCTGCGCGCCTATCCGGGCGATCGGCTTACCGTGCTGGCAGAACCGCTGATGTTCTCGGTGCTCGGTGCCACCGGCCGGGTCCAGCAAATGCCTTTCCTGCGTGAACGGATGAGCGTGGTCGAGGCGATAGCGATGGCGGGAGGACCGAGCGATAACACTGGCGATCCTGAATCAGTGTTCCTGTTCCGCTATGCCGGGCCGACCGAGACCGAACCGACCGTCTATCACTTCAACATGATGGAAACGCCAACCTTCTTTCTCGCCCAGCAATTCGCGCTGCGCGACGGCGATATCCTGTATTTCGGCAATTCGGCCTCAAACCAGCCGCGCAGGCTTGTCCAGACCATCAGCCAGTTGTTTGCGCCGATCGTTACGGCCACAACACTAACCAACAATCTCGGTACCGGGCCGTCTAATTGATAGTGGGCGGTGGTTGACGAGCGGGTTGATCGAACACGCTATAATCGCCCAGGCGGTCTAGGTCGTACCAGGGCTGACCACGCGTGACTGTGGGCCAAGTGGCTGGTCGCCTGTGATCATCTTAGCTGCCGTGATCTGCCCAATCTGAATTCCGTAGATTCCCACAGTTGCACTTTGGGCCGGCGGAGACCCCCGTGGCGCGCGAACCCCGTACACATACTGGTCTGGGCAATCATGAAAAAACGGATTGCACTTATTTGAGCTGGTAGCGCCACGGCCGCACGAAATCAGGGTTTTGCAATCATGCATGAACGATTTCGCAGAAAAAACTCATGAGCCGCATATGCTCTGCAGTCGAGGTAATGCCAGCAAAAAGTCTGCTTAATCAGGCTTCCATCTATGGTCTTAAGTAGTCTCTTCACGCCCTGAAAGTCCGACGGATTCGGCCCATAGCACGGCGAACGGCAACAACAGCGGTTGCGTTAGGGCTGAGGTTCGGCGCCCCATCCGCAAGGCGCTCTACCAAAACTTCAGCCGGACAGGGCAAACCAGTCACAGGATCCAGATAGCGTGGGTAGAGGAGCAGCGCCGCAGCGATCAATTCGTCGAGCGTGCGCCGTCTGGTACGACGTGGCGGGACGTGGCCTCGATCAATTGTCAGGCCCCAGCCAGCATAAAACGGGACGCCGTGGACTGTCACCTGCTTGCCGCGCATCAGCGCCTCGAAGCCGGCAAGCGAGCTGTTGACGTGAAGTTCATCGACCATCGCAATTAGCGGGGCCATCGGACTCGTCGTCTCAACCCGGTCGGCAAGCGCGACCATTTCGTCAGGGGCGATCAAGCCACGGCGGTGACCTGCCAGCACGTCCGGGTGCGGCTTGTAGATGAGGTAGGCCTCGGGCCCAGCCTCAGCTCGCGCGCGGCGTAGCAGCTCAAGGTTCGAAGCCAGCGCGCCGCCGCTGGTCACCGCGCGGTCATCTTCGACTTGGCCGGGGACGAGCACGTGGCGCCGCTCGCCGCCGGGTCGTGCGACTTCTGCGACCGCTCCGGTCTCGTATTTCGATAGGCCGCCGGCGATGATCGATTTTCGCAAGGCGCGCGCGCGCGCAAGAAGGTCAGGAGAGAAATCCCCCTCCTCCAACAATCGTTCGATCCCGCTCGGGTTACCGGGCGCAAAATGGGGGCCGTCTTCGTCAACGATGATCGACAACGGCGGCACACAATCGGCGCCTAGGCCAGACGAGCGGATAAAGCCGTCCTCTATCTCGAAGATAGACGCCTCTGCTTGCTCGACTGCGCGGGCCTGCGGGCGGGATAGCCGGGCGCGCCAGATCGCAACCGCCGAGCCTTCAGGCAGATCAATCAGCGTCCGGCCATAGGGCACCCGCGCGCCTGCCCATAGCAGCGGTGAGACGGTCGGCTTCTTCCAGTAGGCGATGCCCATCACCGAATGGATGCGCCGGTTCGCATCGATCAGCCGCCGCCACGTGCCGCACAGGGTGATGGCGTCCAGCGCAGTCATCGCGCCCCCATCAAAGGGACTGCGCCAGCACCATCCGGTGAGGTGGGCGGCAAGCAAGCGCTCCGCATCGCCGTCATCCGCGTCGCGTTCGGCACCTCCGTCCGCAACAAGGGTCAACGGCACGCCGGCCGCCAGCACCAGCAACCCGCGCGGGTCGTCAACGGACAAACGGGCGCTGCCTGCGCTGTCGAGTAAGGGCCAAGGATCGAGCGTTGGCTCCCATAGGAGTGCCCCGGGCCGCGGAACCTTCGCGCCGTCAAGCACAAATCCACGCTCTGGCAGGGGCATCTGTCGGCCCCAATAGCAACCGCCAACGCGGTTTATCCGCAGCGCTGTAAGCAGGGTCGAAGCTTCCCCCGCCGTACTTCCGCCGGGCGTCGCGAAACACGTTGCGCGCGCGCCAGGAAAAGGCGGAATGGCGAGGATCGGTACTGCCGCCATCTCAGCCCAGTGTGGCGATGGCGACGATCTTGCGCAACAGTTCAGCGAGCCCATCAAGCGAAACCATGTTGGGTCCATCAGAAAGGGCGCTGTCTGGATCGGGGTGGGTTTCCATGAAAAGTCCATCGATACCGACAGCCATCGCAGCGCAGGCAAGAGGTTCGACGAACTGCCGCTGACCCAAAGACCGGTCACCGCCGCCGCCGGGCAGTTGAACGCTGTGGGTCGCATCGAACACCACCGGTGCTCCCATCTCGCGCATGATCACAAGTCCGCGCATGTCGACGACGAGGTTGTTATAGCCAAAACTGGACCCACGCTCGCACAGCATGATTTGCGGATCGGCAATGCCCGCGCCATCAGCCGCAGCGCGGGCCTTGCCCAGCACGGCCGCCATGTCGGGTGGGGCCATGAACTGGGCTTTCTTGATGTTGACGGGACGGCCGCTGGCGGCAGCGGCCATGATGAGATCGGTCTGCCGCGCCAGAAACGCCGGCGTCTGGAGCATGTCCACGACTTGGGCGACGGCGGTGATCTGATCAGGCAGGTGCACGTCGGTCAGAACGGGCAGCCCGGTTTCGCGGCGCACCTTTTCGAGCACGCGCAGGCCTTCCTCCATCCCGTGACCGCGGAACCCGCCCACCGACGTGCGGTTGGCCTTGTCAAAGCTGGCCTTGAAGATCACCGGCATGCCCAGACCCGTGCCGATGTCTTGCAAGCGCTCGGCAATGGAGAGGCAAAGCGCCTCGCTTTCGATCACGCAGGGGCCCGCGATCAGGAACGGCGGCGCGCCGGGTGCGCGGCGGAAAGCGGGTAACATCAGGCAAGCTCCAGGGCGGCACGACGGGCCAGTTCAGGCTCGATCAAAGCAATGTCGCCGGGGTTGTTAAGTTCAATCATTTCCCAGCCCGGAGCCGCGCAGATCGCCACACCCACCGGCAGGCCGGCATCGATGAAGCGGAGCTGTTCAAGCCCCTCCTGCAACTCAAGCGGTGCAGGCGCACGCGCGGCGTAATCCGCAAGGGCTGCGGGGCGATAGGCATAGAGGCCGAGATGCAGCAGCACGCTCTCGATAGGCGTCGTGCCGGGTGACACATGGGGAATGATCGATTTGGAGAAGTACAGCGCACGCCCCTTGCTGTCGCAGACTACCGTCGTCCCCCCGACGCGCCCTGCGGCGGCATCGGTTTGCAGGTGGGCAAGCACGGCGGGGCTGGCGGGGGTAGCAGCAGTAGCCATCGCAAGCCCCGGATCGGCTTCGAGCCGGGCGACCACAGCAGCCACCATCGCCGTTGGCGTCAACGGGGCATCACCTTGCAGGTTGACGACGATGTCCGGCGCCTCACCCAACGCGACAAGCGCAGCAGCGCAGCGTTCGGTCCCGTTGGTGCAGGACGTGGGGGTCATCACCGACACCATGCCCTCTGCATCGGCAAGGTCAGCGATGGCCTGATCGTCGGTCGCAATCACGCACCGCGCCTGCGTCCCCAACACCCGAGCCGCGGCAAGGCCGGCTTGCCATGTGTAATGCAACGCCGGACGCGGCACCCCGTCAGCGCCGGTCAACATCGCCAGCGGCTTGGCCGGAAAACGCGTCGAGGCCAGCCTTGCCGGGATGATAATCAGGATGCGCGACATGGCAACTAGCGTGGGGCGCCGAGCGTAGGTTCGGGTGCCGGCGGCACCGCGATATCGTAGATCTGCACGGCCCCCAAGGGCACCCGCGGCTGCCGCTCGTCAACCACGAACAGAACGGTGATGCGATGCGTGTTCATCAGCTCGAACGCTTCCTGCACCCGCGCCGTGCGCAGGATCGTGCGCGGCATATCGGTCATCACATCGGCGGCCGTGCCGAACACGACATTGCGGGCGCGGCGGCGCAAATCGCCGTCAGTGATGATGCCGACCAGTTCGCCCTGTTCATTGACCACACCGGCAATGCCCAGACGCTTTTCTGTCATGGTCACCAGCACATCCGGCATAGGCGAGGCCAAGCCGACCAGCGGCAGCCGGTCGCCTGCGTGCATCACATCTTCAACGCTGCGCAGGTGCAGCCCGATCTCACCACCGGGATGAAGCGCGCGGACATCCGATCCCGAAAGCCCGCGCGCGCGCATCGCCGCGACGGCCAGGGCATCGCCGAGCGCGAGCATCATGGCTGTCGACGTGGTAGGGGCAAGGCTGGAGGTGCAGGCTTCCTCGACCTTGGGCAAAAGCAGGCCGAGGTCCGCCGTGCGCGACAGCAGAGAATTGGGGTTGCGCGAAATACCAATCACCGGACAGCCGATGGCCTTGGCGTAGATGCAAAGCGGCTGCACCTCAACCGTCGCACCGCTATTGGAAAAGACAATCAGAACATCGCCAGGACTGACCATGCCTGCATCGCCATGCGCGGCCTCGGCGGCGTGAACGAACAGCGCCGGAGTGCCAGTGGCGGCGAGGGTCGCAGCGACCTTGCGGGCAACATGGCCCGACTTTCCGATCCCGGAGACAATGACACGCTGCTTGCAGCCCAAGATCATCTCGACCGCCTGCCTGAACGTGTCGCCAAGCGCATCACTGAGCTCGCGCAGGGCATCAGCCTCCATAGTGATAACACTACGGCCGATCTCTACATGGCTCGGGCGCACCTCGGTATCGCGATCGGGGCGAAGGCGGGGGGATACCATTTGCAATTGCCTCTTTGTAAAGGTGTCAGTGTGCCAATGTGGCCCGAAGCGGATCAGGAACTTTCATCATAGCATGAGCGTCAAAAACATCATCTTCGATCTCGATGGTACGCTGATAGACAGCGCCCGTCTGACCGGCGCCATCATCGATCAGATGCTTGCGCAGCGCGGAGTACAGGTGCGCGCCGATCGCGACCTGATCCGCCAGATGGATGCCGTGGGCGGGCAGGCGATGATCGCCGCAGTGCTCGGCCGCCATTGCTCCGATCCGGAGGCGGAGATAGCCGCATTCCGCGCGCTCCATCGCACGATCGCGACCCCAGCCGACTTGCCGTTTCCCGGCGTTAGCGAAGCGCTCGCCGCGCTGCACTCGGGCGGCATCGGGATGGCAATCTGCTCGAACAAGCCGCAGGATCTGTGCGAGAAGATCCTCGGAGATCTTGGGCTCGCCAGGCATTTTACCGTTATAATCGGCAGCGCGCCCCACCGGCCCCGCAAGCCCGCCCCGGATGGCGCGGAGATCGCGTTGGCGGCGCTGGGCGGAACGTGCAGTAACACGTTCTATTGCGGGGATTCGTTGGTTGACCTCGCCACCGCCGAGGCGGCAGGCCTCAGGGCTGCTCTGGTCGCGTGGGGCTACGGGACGGCCGAAGCGCTTGGGCGCGCACCCAGGACGCCGGTCTTCACCACGATGACCTCCCTGGCCGATCACATCCTCGCGCATCGCGGCTCAGGCCTTGGGGGCTGAGGGGATACGCGTCGCAAACACACGGTCCCACACCATGCCGGTAATCGCGTAGTTGCCTTTCGTCTTGAGGTGGTGGTGACGCATGTGGTGGGCCTTGAGCATCCGACCAAGGCGCCTCTTCATCGGGAACTGGTGGCAGGCATAGTGGACGATATCATAGGCCACGTAGCCGGACATGAAACCGAACAGCAGCCATGTGCCTGCCGGGCCGGCGACCGCAAGCGCGGCGGCCCAGACCAGCAATCCCACCGGAATACTGACGATTGGCGGCATGAGATTGCGAAAGGGGTCGTTAGAATCGGCGTGGTGATTGCCGTGGATGATGAAGACGGCCCGCTGCAGCAGCGCCGAGCGCGGTTCGAAATGGAAGAGATAGCGATGCAGAAGGTATTCGGTCAGCGACCAAACCAGCCAGCCGATCCCGACCAGCATTGGCGCCCACAAGGTCGGCACCGTTGCAATTCCGACGAGCGCAATCGCGGGCAAAAGGATTGCCCAAAGCACGACAAACCACCGCATCGAAATGACGGTCAACCGCTCAAGGCGGGCGCTACGAAACAATTTTACGCGCGGGTGAGAGGGCGATGGCTCAGACGGCATCTAAACCCCATTTAAATAGAATACCTCGAAGTCAAGGCGCATGCGACAAACTACAATAGAATTAAGACGATTAGCCTTGGGATGCGCCCTTCCCCTTCAAGGCCGCCTTCTCACAGCCCGCAGGCTGCGCCATGATCCGCGGGGCAGACGCTGTTTCTCTTGACGCCCGAACAGCTTCGTATCCTATAACAGCAATGGGCCAAGAACTATCCTGCGTAGGTGCACGTATTTTCATCAGCGGCGCATCTGGTGCGCTCGGACGTGAGCTTGCCATGCGGCTTGCCGGACCGGGCGTGCGCCTGTCGCTGTGGGGGCGCAACCCGGTACACCTTGGCGAGGTGGCTTCGGCATGCCGATCGCGCGGGGCCGAAGCGGAAACCCGCTCACTCGACCTTGCCGGTCTTGATGCCGCGGTGGCGGCGCTGGCCGAAGAGGACGCGGCGGCACCCTTTGATTGCGCCTTTCTTGTCGCCGGGCAGGGTGACACACTGCCTTGCGGTGCCGTGGTCGAGCCTCCGGAACAGGTGATCCGCCTGAGCCAGACCAATTTCACGGCGCCCGCCACGCTGGCAGCGATGCTGGCCGAACGCATGGCAGAGCGTGGGCGAGGGCGGATTGCGCTGGTGGGAACCGCCGCCGCTTCCCATTCGCTCCCATTCGCGGCGACCTATTCCGGGAGCAAGGCCGGCCTTGCCCGCTATGCCGACGCCTTGCGACTTGCCGTCAGGGATCGCGGGGTCAGCGTCACGCTGGTATCGCCGGGCTTCTTTGCCGGTGGGCCGACACACGCGCGGCCAGGAGAAATCCCTGCCGGGCGGGTTGCGGACAAGATGATCGCCGCAGTGCTTGCAGGCCGCGCAGAACTGGTGGTGCCGCGGCGCTTCCTGCTGCTGCGCTGGCTGGACCGGCTGCTCCCGCGTCCGGTCAGGGACCGGGTGCTGTTATCGCTGCGCCTCCCCTAGGCAAATCGCGTCGAGGATGGCGTGGTGAAGCTCGGCCGGCGTCAGATCCTCTCCCGCGCCATTGCCAGGCAAAGGCGTCCCGTCGCTGGCGAAACGGAGCATGACGTAGGGCGTGTGGCGTTTCGGACCGGGCTCGCTCGCGCCCGGGATGCTGGGCCGGTGATCGCCGAAGAAGCACAGAAGGGCAGGCCGCCCAAGTCGCGGCAGGGCATCGATCAGGCGCGCGAGCATGGCATCGCTGCGGGCAAGCAGCCGCAGATAGGGCGAAGCCCCGCGCGCGGCATCGCACTCTTCCGGAGGCCACGGCCCGTGGTTCTCGATCGTCACGGCGTAGAGCAGGCTTGATCTGGCACTGCCTCGCGCGATTTCAATGATACGATCAGCGACCGCCGCGTCGGTAACGTAGCGCCCCTCGTCGGGGCCGGGGCGGGGGAAGAATTCCTCACCGACAAGGTTGCCGAAACCGGCCTCGGGCATGAGCCGATGCCGTCCGTAGAAACGCATGTCGTGCGGATGCACGAACCAGCTGTCCCATTCGTCGCGGCCCAGGCGGTTGGGCAAAGCCCAGCTCGCCTCGCCGCGGGCGGTCAGGAAGGGGTCGAACCGGCGCGTGCCCAGCACCTCTTCGCCGCGCCCGAAAAGCACACCGAACTCGGTCCGCATAGTGTAAGCGCCGAAGCCCGAAACCAGCAACCTGCCATGCTGCCAGGCAAGGCTTCGCGCCGTTTCCAGCGTCGGAAGGGACAAGCCGGGGTCATCGAACAACGCAACTGGATCAGTAAAGGATTCGCACTGAACGATCACCACCAGCTGGCCGGCCCGGCCTGTGACCGGCGGCGCGTCGCAGGGATCGGGATCGGGCCTGCCGCGCCAGTCGTGCCAATGTGCGAGCAGGCTCGCCACCAGCCCGTGCCGCATGACATCGACATCGGGATCGGGAGCGGAGGCTTCGAGAGGCCAGCCGATGCGCCGTAATGCGACGGCTAGGCCCGCTGCGGCCACCAATCCCAGCCCCAGGCCCAGCAGCCGCGGCTGGGCATCAAGGTTCGAAAGCAGCGCCAGCGCCGCGAAAGCAAGGACAAGCCCGCCGCCCAGCAGGACGACCTGAACCGGTCGCAGGGCCGTGAGGTAGAATTGCGGATGCTGGAAAACCGCGCCGATAAGAGCGAAATCGCTGAATACCAGCGGCTCGCCCAGCACGCGGCGCTTGATATTCGAAATCAGCGAAAGAGCGGCAAACAGCGCCGCGACCACGACCCCCGATACCAGCAACGCTCCGGTAATGACGAGCACGAGCGCAAAAGCGAGAATGGCGACAAGCAGCAACACAGCCGTGCCCCGCAGGCTGCGCGGAAGCAGCGAAAACCGCCCATGCGGTGCCGTGAAGGCATCTGCCATGACAACCAGTACAGCAAGAAGAAGGGCTTCAGCGGCCATAATGAGGGAGGCCTCGCTCATGGGCGCGCCTCCCGCAACGCCAAGGCCGCGCGTGTGGGCGCTTTGCAAATCCGGTCACGGCTGTCCTTTGTCATCAGTTCCGGCTAGCGTCGATGGAGGCAGGAAAGCAAAAACAAAATGATGTCCCGGCATCGACAAGCCAATACCGGGAGGACTAGGGGATGCAGACAAGACCCCGAACACTGCATGGCCCCGTTCCACTCATGACCGATCAACAGATCCTGCCGCAAACCGATCAGGTCTTGCCTGCAGGAAGGCCGCGCCGCGTGATGCTGCTGCAAGGATTGATGGGGTCATTCTTCCGGCGCCTCGGTCTTGGCCTGCAGAAAGCCGGTCACGAGGTTTTCAAGGTCAATTTCAACGGCGGTGACAGGGCCTATTGGCGCTTGCCGAACGGCATCGATTATCGCGGGACGCTGGCCGAATGGCCCGAAAGCTTTGCCCGGCTGCTCGAGAAACATCGGATCAGCGATGTGATGCTGTTCGGCGATTGCCGCGACCATCACATGGCGGCCCTCAAGGTTTGCCGCGCGCGCGGTGTGAGGGTTTGGGTGTTCGAGGAAGGCTATCTTCGGCCCGACTGGGTGACCATGGAGTTGGGGGGCGTCAACGGCCACAGCACGCTTCCCCGAGACCCGCAGTGGTACCGCGACCGTGCGGCCATGTTGCCTCCCCTCCCGGAACACAGCAAGGTTCCCTCCTCCTTCCGCCGCCGCGCGAGCGAGGGCATCGTCTACAACGTGGCTGACGTCCTTTCGCGCTCACATTTCAGGGGCTGGCGCACGCACCGCCCGTGGCACCCGCTGGTGGAAGGCATGGGCTGGGCGCGCAAGTTGTGGCGCAGCCGGGCGCGGCGCGACCAGGCCGCTACCCTGTTAGCGCGACTGCAGGAGCCAGGCACCGCCTACTTCCTATTTCCGCTCCAATTGGACTCAGATGCGCAAATCCGGCTCCACTCACCCTTCGCCGGGATGCTCGAGCCACTAAAGCTCGTCCTTCAATCCTTTGCCGATCACGCCCCACCCGGCGCCCGTCTGGTGGTTAAGGAGCATCCCCTCGACAACGGGGTTCGCGACTGGCAGCTGGAAACCGCAGATTTGGCAGAACGCTTCGGCATTGCCGAGCGGGTCGACTATCTGGCTTGGGGCGATATCGAAACCATTGCCGAGCAGGCCCTGGGGATGGTCACGATCAACAGCACCAGCGGCACCCTTGGCCTGGCGCGCGGCGTGCCGGTGATAGTCCTCGGCTCTGCGATTTACGACTTGCCAGGGCTAACCGCGCAAGGGGGCTTGGATCAGTTCTGGCACCGCCCCACCCCGCCAGACCCGGATACATTCGCGGCGTTCCAAAGGGTGTTAATTGACCAATGCCTCATTCCGGGAGGCTTCTTCTCCGACGAGGCCCTGAGCAAAGTCATGCGGCACGCTATCGCCCGGTTTGAGGGGCGCAGGCTTTTGCCGGACTAACAGCGCAAGCGATTAGCGCCTCACGCCCAGATGTTTTCGACAGGCCGAGGTCTCACCTCGAGCTTGTGGCAACGCACGCTCTTGCGATCGGCCTCAATGGCACGCCCGCCGCTCGCTCATCCCGTGGCACGCCTGGAGATGAGCGGCAGCTTCCCGCTTTGCGGCGGGCGCACCACTTTGAAAGAAGATCCTTCAAGGCTACATTGTCCAGCATCGTGTCGGCCATCGAATTCATCGGCACACCTGACGACAGACCCGGCATTCGCATACACAATCGGGACAGAGATCGTTGCAAGTAGCGCTGATGCAATCGCTTGATGGCGTTGTCCCGCTCGCCGCGAAAGCGAGAGGCATAGTACGACAATTTTTCCATCCTCTTTAGAATGCCTTGCAGACTATCACCGGCAATCCCGTCAAGGGCGCCTGACACCCAGCCGCTGTAAGTCTTTTGCATCTCAACTGTCCCCCGTCAGCACCAATGGCACAGATTTGAGGTTGTGATTTAAGGAGGGTTAGGGCTTCGTCGTAGTGACGAAGGAACGAAGATGAAGACCCAACCCTCCTTGAAGAAATCGCCCCCCAAGAAGGCCCCTGCCGAGCGGGTGGTGAAGGACATCCGGCGTGCAACCCGTCGCCATTTCTCGGCTGAGGACAAGATCCGCATCGTGCTCGACGGGCTGCGCGGCGAGGACAGCATCGCCGAGCTGTGCCGGAAGGAAGGCATCGCCCAGAGCTTGTATTACACCTGGTCCAAGGAGTTCATGGAAGCAGGTAAGCGCCGGTTGGCCGGTGATACTGC
>NZ_FRDF01000010.1 GCF_900143235.1 Erythrobacter sanguineus
TCGAGCACGATGCGGATCTTGTCCTCAGCCGAGAAATGGCGACGGGTTGCACGCCGGATGTCCTTCACCACCCGCTCGGCAGGGGCCTTCTTGGGGGGCGATTTCTTCAAGGAGGGTTGGGTCTTCATCTTCGTTCCTTCGTCACTACGACGAAGCCCCAACCCTCCTTAAATCACAACCTCAAATCTGTGCCATTGGTGCTGACGGGGGACACGCTTGGTGGGGCGAGCTTTTCCGCATCAGTGACCTTGAAGCGGGCGAGGTTCCGTTCCTCATCCTGCATGGCGAAAATGACCCGCTGGTAGATATCCAGGTCTCGCGTGATCTGGCGGCGCGGGCCGATGCGGTGGGCGTGCGCTATGCGTTCTACACGCTGGTCGGCACCGGGCACGGTTTCGACACGAACAATCAGGCGCAGACCGCTGCCGGCGTCGAGGCTTCGGTCAGGTTTGCGGTGGATCAACTGACGGGCGGCACGCCGACCTATGGGCGCTTTGATGTGCCTTAGGTAGAGTAGCGAGCGGCGCCGCCTCTTTACCACGCAAGCACTACCGAGGAATGAGCGTTGCCGCCATTCCGGAATCCACCCAATACCGGTCATGAGCGCGGTTGTTGCGCGATCCCGAAAACGGAACAGCGGCTGTTGGCAAAACCCGACATTCAACTCCACGACCGGGAGTGACCGGGTTTGGATAGCAACCCGCCATTTATTTCCTGGCCCATAAGCTGCCATGATACCTGCTCAATGACTTGGAGCGATTAGGCTTTCTGTCAGGGCAAACTGTTCCAATTGGAACGCTGGCGAACGGTGCTCGACCCTGACGGCTCCTCGTACCCAAATCTGGCTTCTCTGGGGTTCGGCATTGCTCGAACCAGGCTCAAAGCGGTACGGATGAGCTCGCTCATCCGTTTTCAAGCGAGATCTGAGAACAGCGATAGCCGCAATGCCACTCGTTCGTTTCGACGACATCGCATCGGGAATTCTTCAAAACGCTGAATTCTCACCATATTTGCGCGACTGTTGCAATTAGAACGCCGACAAAACGAAAGCATGGAAGGCTGCGTTAAGCAGCAAAAGCCTCATCAGCTAAAGCATTGAAATCATTGGAGCGGGCGAAGGGATTCGAACCCTCGACCCCAACCTTGGCAAGGTTGTGCTCTACCCCTGAGCTACGCCCGCTCACTGGCGCTGGCAGAATCCGCAAAAGCTGCGGTTGCTGCTGGAGAGGCGGCGCGAGTAGCAGCGCCTTGGCACACCTGCAAGCGCAAAATTCCGCGCGGCAGGGGCTTGATCGGTCCGCGGTGAACCGCCAGCACAAATCGCTGCTTCACATCCGCCGAAGATGCCCCACATTGGGGCGGACAAGCAGCCCGCAACGTATAATGACAGGAGCACGATTTTGGCCAGCATGGGACTGAGCATTGACGAACAGAAGGCGGTCGAGCGCTTTCGCACGGCCGTGGTCGAGCCGTCGCAGACCAAGCTCGTCATCCTCGATTTCTGGGCCGAATGGTGCGGACCGTGCAAGGCGCTGGCCCCGATGCTGGAAAAGGTCGTCGGCGAATATGCGGACAAGGGCGTGGTGCTGGCCAAGATCAATGTCGACGAGGACCAGTTCATCGCCGCGCAGTTCCAGGTGCAATCGATCCCCACCGTCTATGCGATGTTCCAGGGGCAGCCGGTTGCCGACCTTACCAGTGCCCGCAGTGAATCGCAGCTGCGCCAGGCGCTCGACCAGTTGCTGGCGCAATTACCGGTGCAGGAGGGAGGCACCGGCGAGGCTGCGTCGCAAGGCCCTTCGCCCGAGCAGCTCGCGCAATATGTGAAGATGGGTGAAGAGGCGCTGGCGGGTGATGATCCGCAGCGCGCGGCGGGAATTTTCGCCCAGATCACCGAATTCGCGCCCGATAATGCACCGGCCCATGCCGGTCTGGTGCGGGCGCTGGTGCAGATGGATCAGGTCGAGGAAGCCACGCGCGTGATGCAGGCGATCGAGACCGATCCGCGCCTCGCCGCCGATCCTGCCATTGCCGCTGCCCGTAGCGCGATCGAGCTTGCTGCGACCAAGGTCGATGATGGCGAGCTGGCCGGTTTGCGCGCCGCCGCCGAAGCCAATCCTGCCGATATGGACGCGCAGTTCGCCTTTGCCGAAGGCGCCTTTGCCGCCGGTCAGCGCGATGCCGCGGCCGACACGCTGCTGGCGATGGTCGCTTCTGACCGCGACTGGAACGAGGGCGCAGCGCGGGCCAAGCTGCTCAAGATTTTCGAGGCGATCGGGCTTGAGGACGAATGGGTCGTCGCCACCCGTCGTCGCCTGTCCAAGATCCTGTTCGGCTGAGCGCTGCAATGACCAGACGCCTTTCGATCTTTCCCCTGACCGGCGCGGTGCTGTTTCCGGGACTGCAACTGCCGCTCCACATTTTCGAGCCGCGCTACCGCGCGCTGGTTGGCGATGCGCTGATCCGTGACCGCCAGATCGCGATGATCCAGCCGCAACGTCCGGACGATGGCGCATCGCTTTACAGCGTCGGCTGTGTCGGACGGATCGGCGAGATCCAGGCGATGGACGATGGGCGCTACAACCTGATCCTTGAAGGCGTGACGCGTTTCCGGCTGGTGCGCGAACTGGATGTCACCACCGCCTATCGCCAGATCGAGGCCGAAACCTACGACGAGGACGAGGACGAGACCCTGAGCCACGCCCAGCGCGGCGGGTTCGAGCGCGAAGCGCGGCGATTTGCCGACGCGCAGGGATACAGCGTTGACTGGGATTCGGTCGAGCGGCTGGATGATCGCTCGCTCATCAACGGGGTTTCCCAGATCGCGCCGTTTGATCCGGCCAGCAAGCAGGCGCTGCTCGAAGCCGAAACCCTGACCGACCGTTGCGAATTGCTGGTACAGTTCATGCAGTTCTATGGCCGGCATGACGGCGGCGAGGAAATCGTGACGCTGCAATAGCGCCGCCTCCCCTGTTCGGGGGATGGAAAGTCCGGATAGCCTCCATAATAAGCGATCCTGATCCGTTAAGGAGAGGAGAGCCTTTCATGCGCGGCCCACGCCTGCTGTGCGCATTATTCGCCCTGATCGCCGCCTTCGGGCTTGTCCCGGCTGCCCATGCCGCTCAGGCAGGAAAGCCTTCCAGGCAGGCCGAAAAGGCATGGAGCGAGGGGGGGAAAACCTATCGCGCGGGCGATATGCCGGCGACCCGCACGCATTTTTCGCGCGCCTGCAGCCTTGGTCATGAACGCGCCTGTTTCAATGTCGGGGTGATGTACCGCGACGGCGTTGGCGGCGCGCGCGATGATGCCGCCGCCCGCAAGGCGCATGAGACTGCTTGCGGCGGAGGGATCACGGAGGCTTGTAACAGCCTTGCGGTGCTGGTCGAGGCCGGACGCGGCGGCGCGCTCGATCCGGCGCAATCGCTTTCACTCTACAAGGCAGCGTGCGACGGCGGGGTGAAGCCTGCCTGCGATAATCTCGCCGCCGCCCGCAAGGGTGACGCGGAATCGCTTGCGATCCTGCAACAGATCGCCCCCAATGTGCGGCAGGCCGAGTTTGTCTACATGATCGACACGCAGGGGCCGGACATGTCGACCCTTGGCAATTTTGCCTACGAGGTCGAGGTCTATTGTCGGTTCGGGGGCAAGAACTGCACGACGTGGAAAAAGCGCTACCAGCAGGCCGAAAACGCGAACAACCAACGCGCCTTTTCCGAACAGATGGCGCGGGCATGGGCGCCGCTGTCGCAACCGCGAGCGGGCTTCGGCAACGATCCGCGCCGCAGCGACGAGACCTTCGGTACCTGCATCACGCGTCAGGCCCGCAC
Organism: Erythrobacter sanguineus; assembly: GCF_900143235.1. Classification (GTDB taxonomy): domain Bacteria; phylum Pseudomonadota; class Alphaproteobacteria; order Sphingomonadales; family Sphingomonadaceae; genus Erythrobacter; species Erythrobacter sanguineus. Next base: position 3,828 of record NZ_FRDF01000010.1, read on the forward strand.
GCGCGGCGTGACGGCTGGGACGACGCTGCTCGATTTCGACTGCTATTGAACCGCGCGCGCGGCGCGCAGCAACGGCGCTGCATAAGCATCGCCAGATAATCCCAAGGCGAACTCGCAAGAGATCCAGGCGAGCATCCTGGGGGATGCTCAGGCGATGGGGCGGGGGATCGAGGCCAAGTTGCTCGTCGAAGACAGCTTCAACAATGATCTGCGGGCCTGCGACCGGCGGTTCGGATTTGGCAAGGATGCGCCGAAGGATCGCGCACTGGCGGACAGCCTGTTTGGCACTGCCGAGGCGTTCGGCGCAAAGACGCCGCGCAGCTTGGCCGAGGACGGGCAGATGCATGATTTCTATTATCGCGCGTGCCTGCAGGATCATGCCCGCGCCTGTTTCGGTTACGGTTTCAGCCAGACCGGCGATGCTTTCATGGGCAACGACACTGCCAAGCGCGAAGTGCTGTTCGGATATGAACGTGCCTGCGACCTCGGCGATGGCGAGGGGTGCCTTGAGCATGCGCGCGAGCAAAGCCCGATGAAAGTGACGGCCGTGACCAAGGACTGGGCCGGGGCCGATGCGAGCTATCGCAAGGCCTGCGATGGCCACGGCCTTGCCGCGGCCTGCGGCGAACTGGCCGGGCTGCTTGCTTCCGATCGCAATCCGACGCCTGACATTGGCGCTGCCGCCGATTTTCGCAGGAAGGCTTGCCAAGGCGGGCTGACAACGGCCTGTTGACCTGCCGCGGCAAACAAGGGGGCAAGTCAATGCAATCAATGACCTTGGGGCGCGGATCTGCGGCATTGCCATGGCCGCACTGGCGGCGCTGGCTGTTCCCGCAGCAGCACAGGATTCTCAATCGCCGGATGATGCTTTCGCCCGCGCCGAAGCCTTGCTCGCCAACGACAAGCCAGCCGCGCGCAAGCTGTTGGCAGGCAATTGCGAGCGCGGCCATGCGCCTTCCTGCACGCGCTATGCCACCAGCGTCGGCGCAAAGGCGATGTTCGAGGCTGCGCTCCAGCGCGAGCAGATCTGGGGTTGGGAGCGTGCCTGTGATCTTGGCGACGGTGATTCCTGCCTCACGCTCGGGGGCAGGTTCTGCCCGCCCTATATGTTCGGTTTTGACAAGGACTTGCGGAGCTGGGAGCAATCCGAAACATTCCTTGAACGGGCATGCGATGCACACAAGCTGCAAGCCGCCTGCACCAAGCTATCGGAACTTCGCGCGCACGAAGCCAATCCGGCCAACAGGAAATTCTAGCCCGGTACCCAACCCGCCGCGCCTTTGCGGGCCTCCCCTGTTCAGGGGAGGAACAAGGACGAGAAAAAGGCGCTGCGCCACCTCGAATCCGCCGCCGCGACCGAACATGTCGATGCCCTGTTCCTGCTGGGGCTGTTGCATGTCGAAGGGATCGGCACGCGCAAGAACCCGGGCAAGGGGCTGGAATATCTCAAGCAGGCTGCCGAACGCGGTCATGTCCACGCGACATTTTCGGCTGCCGATCTCGTCAACCGCGGGGCGGTGATTGCCGCCAGCGCGCTGCTGCAGCGCCGCGACGTGAAGAAGCATCAGGATGAAATCCTGCACTGGATGGATCTGGCCGCGCGCCACGGGGACGCGAAGATCAAGGGCGACATGAACCGCTTGCGTCCGCAGGTGGCGGGCATCTTCGACCGGATGAACACACCGCCCGCCTACCGCCCGCGCGAGATCAAGGTCTGCCCGCAGCGCAAGGTTTGCTATGTTGATCGCTTTTCCGGCGCGCGCAATTCCTGCCACAGCTATGTCGATTACTGGAACGACTGCAACACCAGTTCGCGTTAGTATCGCAGGTCAGAACCCGTAGCGCAGGCCGAGCCATATGGTGCGCGGCACGCCGAGATCGATCGATCCGCCCTGATTGCGGGTAATGATCGTCTCGTCCGTCAGGTTCTCCCCGCGCAGGACCAGCGACAATCTGCCCATCAGCGGCGCGGCAAGGAAGGCATCCACCGTGGTCGCGGGTGCCAGCCGGTCAGTTTCGCGGTCGTCCTCGAACTGGGCCGACACGTGGCGCAGCGTCCCGGCCACTTGCCAGCCCGCCGCCGGTCGCCAGCCGAAGGTCAGAGACGCGGAAAATTCGGGCACCTGCGGCGGGCGGTTGCCGTCCAGCGCGATCGCGGCGCCATCGCCCCGGATTGCGGCATCGGTGAAGGTCAGCGAGCCATCGATGCTCACCTGCCCAAACCGCGCCGCAAGCGTGCCTTCGATCCCGCGCGCCTTGATCGCAGGCAGGTTCTGCCGCTGGCGCAGATTGGGGCTGATCGTGACATTGGCAATCGCGTCCTCGACCTTGTTGTCAAAGGCGGTGAGCGACAGCACGACCGCGTTCACCGGTTGCCAGTCCAGCCCCAGCTCGAACCCCTCAAGCCGCTCGTTGCGCAGATCGGCATTGGCCTGGGTCACGACCGGGAACACCACGAAGGGGCGGTACAGCTCGTTCAGGGTCGGCAGGCGCAGCCCGGTATAGGCCGCCGCGCGCAGATCGAGTCGCCGGGTCGCGTGGATCAGCGCACCCGCGCGCCAGCTTAGCGCCCAGTCGGACCGGTCGGCGGCGATGATCTCGCTTACCAGCGCGACGGCAGGCGTCACCGCGCGGTAGAAGCCATTGGTGATACTGGTGCGGTCAGCGCGCAGGCCGCCATTGATGAGGAGCGGGCCGATCTGCCAGTCATCCTCGATGAAAAGGCCGAGATTGCCGGTGGTGCCGCCCGCGCGCCGATTTTCAGTGATACGCCCGGTAAAGGCGCTGATCGCGTCTTCCTGCAGCTCCCCGTCGGCGCGGCGATAGTCGAGGCCGATGCGGATTTCATGCGCCTCGGCAACCGGCGGGCGCAGTTCGAACTTGCCGCCGATCCCGGTCGAAGGCGTGCTGCGCTGGTCGAGCACCGGGACAAACCGGGTCGAGCTGATCACGATGTTGGAAAAATCGCGCGCCTGGACATAGGCGAGCGCATCGAACTGCCATTTGCCCCGCCCGACGATCCTGATGCTGGCATCCTGTCCTTCGCTGGTCGAATCCGCACCGTGAAAGCGCAAGGTGCGCTCGTCGCGGAACAGGTTGACCCGCGCCTGCAATTCGATGTCGCTGGCCAGCGGCGCAACCCCGCGCAACCCCGCCTGCCAGCTGTCGAAACCGGCGCGGGCGGTGGCCGGAACGCGCTGGTCGGCGGGGGTGGTGAAAAACCCCTGCCCGCGGTCCCAGCGACCGCTGGCCACCGCAAAACCGCTGCCCAGACGCTGGGTCACGACGCCGCTCGCCTCGGTTTCGGCGCGGTGGTTGATTGCCGCGCTGCCAAGCACTGGCCCGGTTGCGCCCGGATCGGCGCTTTCCAGTTCGATCGTGCCTGCCAGCGCCCCTGCGCCGAAAGGCCCCGACCCGCCGCCGCGCGTCACCCGGATCTGCCCCAGTGTCTCGGGCGCGATCGCACTCAATGGGATGTAGCCGAAGAACGGATCGGCAACTGGCACGCCGTCGAGCAGCACCAGCGCGCGGCTGGTCGCATTGCCGCCCAGCGCGCGCAGCGTCACGCCTTGCGCGCTCGGGTTGGCTGAACGGCTGTCCGAGCGGCGAAATTGCTGGAACCCTGCGACATTGCGCAACACATCCTCGATCCGGCCCGATGGGCTGGAAATGATCGTCTCGCGCTCTATCGTGGTGGTGGCATAGATGCTGGTCGACAGCGCCGGGTCGAGCCCGCGCCCGGTGACGATGATTTCGGGCCGCTGATCATCCGCCGCATCTGCATCATCCTGCGCCGCCAGCGGCGCGCATGGCAGCAGGGCGGGGACACAGACAGACAGACGCAAAATCGATCTCATTGAGGAACTTTCAAAATCTTGAAGCCTGGCCGGATGGGCGGGCGATTCCCGCGCAGCGCAAGGCGAGCCCGCCGGGGATGCTGTCCGGCGCGGATCATGACCAGGGCCAATTGCCAGCGGCGCGAAATTGCCAGCGGCGCCACAAGGGTATCATGGTCATCGCGGAAAAACCGGTGCCTCCATGGCCTGATGATACGTCCGGATCAGCAGAACATCACCTGCTGACGGCACAAAGCCGAAAGCAGGCAGGTGGCGGAGACGGAGGGATTCGAACCCTCGGTACCCTGATAGAGTACGGTTCCTTAGCAGGGAACTGGTTTCAGCCACTCACCCACGTCTCCGGGCAACAGCGAGGCTTCGAGGGGCGCGCTATAATGGCCCTGAACGCCAGCGGCAAGGTGGCTTGGGATAAAAACGAAAAATCCCGTTCCGCCTTTCTGCGGGGCGAACCCGCAATTCGGCGCAGGTTCAGCCTTGCCGCCCTAGCTGGGAACGCCTTGTCGCAAATCCGATTCGCTCCGGCGATGCGTGATTGCGCCGGGCAGAAATTGGGATTCTTTGCCATAGTGCCACGTTGCGACGATTGGCGCGTTCACGGGAAGAGGCTGCTACATGACCGGATTGTATGGACAAACTGCCACCTGCTGCCGCCAGCTGGGGCGCATCGTCGCCGGGTTGCTGGCGATGCTTGCTTTGGCCGGGCCCGCCGCTGCGCAGGAGCTGGAGCGGTTCGACCCTGATCAGGCCTTTACGGCGCAGCAAGCTGAGGCAGGCAGCATTGATGGCGATCTGATCGCGCCTGAGGGGCAACCAGCACCAGCACCAGCGCCAGATCCGGCACCCAGCCCCGCTTTTGAGGAAAGCTTTGGTGATTATGCTGCGGCTCCGGCTGTTCCCGCCACTTCCGAGCCTGCCGCGCCGCAAGCTGCGCCTGCGGCAACTCCGGTCGATGGCACCTATGCCGAGGACGATCTGATCGGCGCGGCCGAAGGCGTGTTCGGCAAGGGTGCCGAAGGTGTCGCGCGGATGATCGAGGACCTGCTTGAAAAGCAGGGCAAGCCCAATGCCTATATCGTCGGGCGCGAGGCGGGCGGAGCCTTCATCGTCGGCGCGCGTTACGGTTCGGGCACGCTGCACCACAAGATCGAAGGCACCCAGCAGGTCTACTGGACCGGGCCTTCGATCGGCTTTGACGCCGGGGCCAATGCTGCCAACACCTTTGTGCTGGTCTACAACCTCTATGACAGCGAAGACCTGTTCAAACGCTTCCCTGCGGGCGAGGGGCAGGCCTATTTCGTCGGCGGCTTGCACGCCAGCTACCTGCGCTGGGGCGACGTGGTGCTGATCCCGATCCGCATGGGGGCGGGCCTCAGGCTCGGGGTCAATGCGGGTTACATGAAGTTCTCCAAGAAACAGCGTTGGCTGCCGTTTTAGAAAATTGCACGAAACCCGGTTGCGATGCGGCTCTGCCCGCGCCATGGCCGTGCCATGATGCTTGACCGACTCAGCCCCCAGGCGCCCGATGCGCTGCTCGCCCTGATCCGCCTCTACAGCGAAGATTCGCGTGAGGACAAGATTGACCTCGGTGTCGGGGTCTATCGCACCGATGATGGCGACACCCCGGTGTTTGCCGCGATCAAATCTGCTGAACAGCAGCTGGTCGATGAACAGGACAGCAAGTCCTATCTCGGCCCCGAAGGCGACATGGGCTTCGTCAATGCGCTGATGCCCCATATTTTCGGCGCCGACCCGACCATGGGCGGGCGGATTGCCGGGATGCAGACCCCGGGCGGCACCGGCGCGGTGCGCCTTGCGCTGGCGCTGGCACAGAAGGCCGGGGTCCGCCGCGTCCACATGGGCGTGCCGAGCTGGCCCAACCATGCGCAGATCCTTGCCGACCTTGGCATGGAGCTGGTGCCCTTCGACCACGCCAATCTCGATGGCAGCGCCAATCTCGATGCGGTGCTGGGCGCGATCAATGGTGCGGGTGCCGATGCGGCGGTGATGCTGCACGGCTGCTGCCACAACCCCACCGGGATCGATTACACACCCGCCGAATGGACCGCGATTGCCGAGGCTTTTGCCGCCAGCGGCACCTTTCCGATCATCGATGTGGCCTATCAGGGCCTTGGCCACGGACTGGAGGAAGACGCAGCCGGGATGCGCACCGTGCTGGCCGCCGTGCCCGAAGCCTTCATCGCCTATAGCTGCGACAAGAATTTCGGCCAGTATCGCGACCGTGTGGGCGCTTTCTACATCCTCGGGCAGGGCCAGGACACGATCCAGACCGCATTCAGCAATGCCAATGCGCTGGCCCGGGCGTGCTGGTCGATGCCGCCCGATCACGGCGGCGCGGCGGTGCGGATCATCCTGCGCGATCCGGACATGACCAAGTCGTGGCTCGCCGAGCTTGATACCATGCGGGCCCGGATGAGAAGCGTGCGCGATGCGCTGGCGGCCACCGGCTGTGCTGGGCGGATCGACCTGACCCCGCTGGGCACCCAGAACGGGCTGTTCGCGATGCTTCCCGTCACCAAGGAGGAAGTCGCCCGCCTGCGCGAGGATCACGCGATCTACATGGCCGGCTCGGGCCGTATCAACATCGCCGGGCTGACGATGGCAAACTTGCCGAAATTCGTCGCCGCGCTGGCCAAAGTGGCGGTCTGAACACCCTGTCCTGCGCCATGTCCGCTTTCGGGCGGGTGGCGCAGGGTTGGTGATGAGCGGGAGCGCGGACGGACAGATTCCGTTTTACAAAAGCGCTTGTGCCCGTCCGGTCAAATCCCGAGGATTTCGCTTCATTGTCGGTGGGACCTTCACGCCGCACCCGCCACATCTAGATGGTCAGAAAATGGCCATCGGCTTGCAATGCGTCCATGAAACCCTGCGTGTAGGCCTGTTCCGGATTCGCGCGGACCGCTTGATCGAGCGCCGTGGCATCCGCGCCGACCAGAATGCGCCATTGCCCTGCCTTGACCCCTTCGAGGATCACCCGCGCCGCCTCGGCCGACGACATCGGCGCGTTATCGCGGAAATCGGCATTGGCGAGTTCGATGATCTGATCCTCGCTCAAGGTTGCCGGATCGATACCCTGCGTTTCGAGAATGAAATTCAGCTCTTTTTCGACGGCGCCCTGAATGCGCATCGAATTGCCCGCAATTTCGGTGCCGATATGGCCCGGCATGACGACCGAGCAGGTGATATGGGGCGCGTTGATGGCCAGATCATTGATCAGCGCCTCGGTAAAGCCCTTCACCGCGAATTTTGCCGCCGAATAGGCGGTATGCGGACGCTGCGGCCCAAGCGTTGCCCAGAAGCCGTTGATGCTGGAAGTGTTGACGATGTGGCCCGCATCGGCGTTTTTCAGCAGCGGCAAAAATGCGCGTACACCGTGGATAACACCGTAAAAGCAGATGTTGAACGTCAGCTCCCATGCAGCGCGATCGCCCACGACAAAGCTGCCGCCGCCGGCAATCCCGGCATTGTTGACCAAGAGATGGATCTTGTCGGTATCAAACGCGCTGCGCACCTCGTCGGCCCATGCATTCATTTCCGCTTCGATCGCGACATCGGCGCGGGTGCAATGAACCATCGTCCCCTGCGGTGCGGCGGCGCGGCAGAGGCGCTCTGTCTCCGCCATGTTGGCCGCCGACACATCACACATCGCGACGGAACAGCCTTCAGAAGCCAGAGCCAGCGCCAGTTCGCGCCCCATGCCCGTTCCGCCGCCGGTGATGACCGCGATTTTTCCTGCAAAGTCTTTCAGTGCCATGATCCTTGCCCCCAAATTGTCGGACCCGTTGCGTCCGAAACCTTTCCCGTCTCACTCGATACCTATCAGAAGGCGAATTCCCAAACGGTTCGGGCGACCGGATCACTTGTGTCCCTGTCAAGATTTGTTGCCGTGCTTTGCCAGCAAGGCGGTCGCTTCCTGAAGCTCCGGCTTTCCTACCCGCTGCGGGGGTGGCAGGTGGTGGTCATGAACTGCTGCACAGCCCGATCATCCGCTGCTCCCCGTGCGCTTTGCAGGGAAGGGTTTTCAGTCTCTGGACAGTGTCTCATCTGTCTCCAACAGACAGGAAAGGAGCACGATAACTGAACTGGCAGGGTGCGCTGGCGATTCGTCTCTACCCGGCGTGGGCGGCGATCCATTGATCGACCACCGGGGCGACCTTGTCGCGCCAGCGGCTGCCGTTGAAGATGCCGTAATGGCCTGCGCCTTCGGCCATGTAGTAACGCTTCATCGTCTCGGGCAGGTTCGGGGTCAGCTTCAGCGCCGCGCGGGTCTGGCCAAGGCCCGAGATGTCGTCACGCTCGCCCTCGATCGCCAGCAGCGCGGTGTCGGTGATCCGGGTGATGTCGACCAGTTCACCCTTGTGGCGGAATTCGCCCTTGGGGATCGAGTGGGTCTGGAACACCTCTTCCACCGTCTGGAGGTAGAATTCGGCGGTCATGTCGCACACGCTGCGGTATTCGTCGTAGAAAGTCTTGGTTGCCTGCGCGCTGGCATCATCGCCCACCGTCAGGTGTTTGAACATCTCGTAATGGCTCATCATGTGGCCCGACAGGTTCATGGACATGAACGCGTTGAGCTGCATGAATCCCGGATAGACCCGCCGTCCGGTGCCGGGGTATTTCATCGGCACGGTGGCGATCACGGTCTGGCGGAACCATTCGATCGGGCGCTGCATCGCCATGTTGTTGACCGCCGTTGGGCATTCGCGGGTGTCGATCGGGCCGCCCATCATGGTGAGGGTGGCAGGCGTTGCGGGCGATTTGTGAAGGTTCATCAGCGCGGTCGCGGCAAAGGCCGGGACGCTTGGCTGGCACACCGCCATCATGTGGATGCGCTGGCCGCTGGCTTCGCCATGGATATGTTCCGAAAATTCGATCAGGTAGTCGATATAATCGTCGAGATCGAACTTGCCTGCGTCGGTCGGCACCATCTTGGCGTCGGCCCAGTCGGTAATGAACACCTCAGCGGATTCGAGCATCCGTTCGACCGTGCCGCGCAGCAGTGTGGCGTAGTGGCCGCTCATTGGAGCGACGATCAACAGGCGCGGGCGATCTGCCGGTGCGCCTTCGACGGTGAAGTGCAGCAAATCACCGAACGGGCGCTTTATCGCCACGCTTTCAGTGACCGCGTGGGCCTTGCCGCCGATTTCCACTTCGGTGATGCCGAAGGCGGGCTTGCCATAATGCGCGGTAGCGTGGGCGAACACGTCAAGCGCGCTTGCAGCCATTGGCCCCATGCCGAGATAAGCGAACGGATTGGCCGGGTTCGACAGCATTCCGGCGCTGATCGAAGCCAGCGCGCTCGCGCTGTTCATCCAGCTGCGTTGCAGTTCATAGGCATGGTAAAGCATCAAGAAGCCCCTGTGCGACGAACGTTATGGCGCCTCTCTGCCGGGCACCTGCCACCTGTAAATGGGCCTTTGCGCGCCATTGTGCAATGCACAATATTGTCACGCTTCGGCGCGTTGCCATCGCTTTGTTGCTTTTTGCACGTGAAATTCGTCGCGGGCGTGGCTAGAGCGGCGGCGTGATGCATGGCGATACCCCCCAAAACCTGGACACAACCCAATCGGCTGGCGACGGGTCGGAGCAGGTCTTCGAGCCGGTCGCAGTGGATGCCGCAGCCGCGGCGGCCCTCGACGAGGCCGAGGCAACGGCGCGCGCCCGCTCGCTTGCGCCTTTGCGGATGGTCTATCGCGAGGCTGCCAAATACCCGGCCCAGGTCATGTTTGCCCTGATCGCGCTGACCATTACCGCGGCGGGGACGCTGGCGATCCCGGCGGCGATGCAATTGATCGTCGATCGCGGTTTCGGCAGTGTAAACGGCATCGAGGGCGCGGGCGATGTCGGGCGCTGGTTCCGCTATCTGTTCGTGATCGTGCTGGTGATCGCCTTTGGTACGGCGGCACGGTTCTACTTCGTCAGCTGGATCGGTGAACGCGTGGTCGCCGATATCCGCCGCAAGGTGCAGCGCAACCTCCTCAGGCTCAGCCCGAGTTTCTACGAGGAAAACAGCCCCAAGGAAATTTCGAGCCGGATGACATCCGACACCGCGATCATTGAAACGGTGGTCGGGACGACGGTTTCGGTGGCGCTGCGCAACATGTTCCTTGGCGTCGGCGGGACGATCTACCTGTTCTGGCTTTTGCCCGGCCTGACCGTCTGGCTTGCCGTGGGCATCCCCGGCATCATCCTGCCGATCGTGTTCTTCGGCCGCAAGATCCGCTTGCTTTCGCGCGACAACCAGGACCGCGTGGCTGATGTCGGCGCGATGGTGACCGAGGTGCTGAGCGCCATGAAAGTGGTTCAGAGCTTTGGGCAGGAAAGCCGCGAGGCGGATCGTTTTGGCGGCGCGGTGGAGCGGACGTTCGACACGGCGCGACGGCGTATCGTGCTGCGTTCGATCATGACCGCGGTGATCATTCTGGCGATCTTCGGTTCGATCGTGCTGCTGCTGTGGCGCGGTGCCGAAGGGGTGGCAGCAGGAGAAATCACCGGCGGCACGATCCTGTCCTTCATCGTGGGCGCGATGATCGTTGCCGGGGCCTTTGGTGCGCTGACGGAAGTGTACGGCGAATTGCTGCGCGGTGCAGGCGCAGCAAGCCGGCTGGCCGAACTGCTCGAGGCCCGTCCCGAGATTGCGCCTCCGGTGCGCCCCGAAAAGCTGCCCGTGCCGGCGCGCGGGAGCCTGTCGTTCCGCAATGTCACCTTCCGTTACCCGGCGCGGCCGGAAACGGCGGCGCTGAAGGACTTCACGCTCGAGATCGAACCGGGCGAGACAGTTGCCATCGTCGGCCCTTCGGGTGCGGGCAAGAGCACGATCTTCCAGCTGGTCGAACGTTTCTACGATCCGCAGGTTGGCACCATCCGTCTGGACGGCATTCCGCTGACCAAGGCTGATCCGGCCGATATCCGCGCGCGGTTGGCGCTGGTGCCGCAGGACGGGGTGCTGTTCAGCGCCAATGCCCGCGATAACCTGCGTTATGGCAAGTGGGACGCCAGCGACGAGGACATCTGGGACGCGGCCCGCGCCGCCAATGCCGAGGCCTTCCTGCGTGCCTTGCCACGGGGTCTCGATACCTATCTGGGCGAGGGCGGCACGCAATTGTCGGGCGGCCAGCAACAGCGCGTCGCCATCGCCCGCGCGCTGCTGCGCGATGCGCCGATCCTGCTGCTCGACGAGGCGACCAGTGCGCTCGATGCCGAAAGCGAGCAATTGGTGCAGCAGGCGCTGGAAGAGCTGATGAAGAACCGCACCACGCTGGTTATCGCTCACCGCCTTGCCACTGTGCGCGCGGCTGACCGGATCGTGGTGCTGGAAGAAGGCCGGATCGTCGAACAGGGAACGCATGATGCGCTGTCGAAGGCGGGCGGGCTTTATGCGCGGCTCGCCCGGCTGCAGTTCGCCGCAGACGCCGCCTGAAACGGCAGGATCGCGGGCGCTTTTCGACGAAGCGTCGGGTCTGACGGATAAAGGGCAACCTTTCGCGCCCGGCTGCGTTAGGAGCGGTGCGTCGCATAATCCTGTTCAAGCTCTCGGGAAAACCACCATGATCCGCACCTCCGCTCTTATCGGCGCCAGCCTGTTCGCGCTCGCGCTGGCTGCGCCTGCCTTCGCCAGTGACGATACCCAGAGCCATGAAGGCGGCATCGAATTGCTGCTGGAAGACAGCGAAGCCACCGCGCCCGCGCTGCCGACCATGAGCTTTGGCGAGTGGGGCGTCGACCCCGATCTGCTGGCCACCGACGTGAAGCCGGGCGATGATTTCAACGCCTATGTCAACGGGCCGTGGATCGCCGCCAACCCGCTCCCGGCGGAATTCAGCCGGATCGGTGCGTTCACGCTGCTTGGCGAAAAGAGCACCGCTGACGTCAAGGCGCTGATGGACGAACTGCTGGCGAAGGATGCCGCAAGCCTGAGCGTGGATGAGCGCCGGATCGTGGCTGCTTACACGTCCTATCTCGATATCGCCGCCATCGAAGCGGCGGGCCTCGCCCCGGCGCAGCCGCATCTGGCGCGGATCTTCGGCGCGACCAGTCTCGATGATCTCGCGATGCTTTGGGCCGCGCCCGGCTATGCCAGCCTGATCAGCGCGGGCGTCAGCGTCGATGCCAAACAGCCCGATCGCCACATCGCCTCGGTCAGCTTTGGCGGACTGGGCCTGCCGGACCGCGATTACTACCTCGACGATAGCGAGAAGGGCCGCGGCATCCAGGTTAAGTACAAGGATTACCTTGCGTTCCTGTTGGCAGAGGCGGGCTATCAGGACCCCGCCGCCGCCGCCGAAGCGGTCTATGCCTTCGAAGACCGCATCGCCCGCACTGTCGCGTGGGATCGCACCGTGCGCCGCAACCGGGACCTCACCTACAACCTGCTGACCGCTGAAGACCTGGCGGGTATCGGCGGCGCGGTGCCGGTGTCCGCGATGCTCGCTGCCATCGGTGTTGCCAACAGCCCCGGCTTCGTCGTCAGCCTGATGCCGCCCACCCCGGAAGAAATCGAAACTCTTGGGCTGGACGATGCCACCCTCGCCAGGATTGGCACCGGCCTGCCGGGGATGTTCGCATTGCTCGGCGAAACCCCGGTCGCCACCTTGCAGGCGTGGATGGCGAAGGAATTCCTGTCCGATCACGCCGCCGTGCTGCCTTCGCGCTTCGACGCTGCCAGCTTTGCATTCTACGGCAAGACCCTGCGCGGCACGCCTGAACAGCGCCCGCGCTGGAAGCGCGCCATCGGCGAATCCGAAAGCCTGCTGGGCGAATTGATCGGCAAGGCCTATGTCGAGCGCTACTTCCCGCCCGAAAACAAGGCAGCGATGGATGAACTGGTCGTCAACCTGCGGATTGCCTTGCGCGAATCCATCGCCGAAATCGACTGGATGGGCGAGGAAACCAAGATACAGGCGCGCGCCAAGCTCGACAGTTTCGACCCCAAGATCGGCTATCGCCCCAACCTCGAAACCTATGAAGGCCTCGCCATCACGTCGGGCGATCCGATCGCCAACCGCATGGCCGCCGCCGAGTGGGGCATGGCCGACAACGTGGCGAAGCTGGGCCAGCCGATCGACCGCACCGAATGGTTCATGCTGCCCCAGACGGTGAACGCCTATTACAACTCGACCAAGAACGAGATCGTCTTCCCTGCCGGCATCCTGCAACAGCCGTTCTTCGCGCTTAGCAACGACATTGCGGTCAATTACGGCGCGATTGGCGGGGTGATCGGCCACGAAATCGGCCACGGCTTCGACGATCAGGGTTCGAAGTCGGATGCCACCGGCGCACTGCGCAACTGGTGGACCGATGAAGACCGCAAGGCGTTTGACACCCTCGGTGATCGGCTGGTGGCGCAATATAATGCCTTCTGTCCGCTCGACAATGGCGCAACCTGCGTCAACGGCCGCCTGACCCTGGGTGAGAACATCGGCGATGTCGGCGGCCTCTCCATGGCCTACCGCGCCTACAAGATCGCGACCAGGGACACAGATGTTCCCGTGATCGACGGGCTGACCGGCGACCAGCGCTTCTTCCTGGCCTGGGCGCAGGTGTGGCGTTCGACCCAGCGCGAAGAGAATTACCGCAACCGCCTGCGCACCGACAGTCACAGCCCCGAGGAATACCGGGTCAACGGCGTCGTGCGCAATCTGGACGAATGGTACGAAGCCTTCGGCGTGAAGCCGGGCGATGCGCTGTATCTGCCGCCCGATCAGCGCGTGCGGATCTGGTGAGGTAATCTGCTGGCGATGCCCGGCGGCAAATTGATTGACTTGGCCAGCGCCCCTGCCAAGGGACGCTCGCCATGACCTTTATCCAGCTTGTCATCATTGCTGTCGTCCAAGGGATCACCGAGTTCCTGCCGATTTCCTCGTCAGGCCATCTGATCCTCATCCCGTTCCTGACCGACTTTCCCGATCAGGGTCCGCTGATCGATGTCGCGGTTCATGTCGGGTCGCTGATGGCGATCATCATCTATTTCTGGCGCGATGTCTTCGGGCTTGCGCGCGGCGGCTTTGCGACCATCGGGCTGGGCAAGGACCCGTTGCAGCGGCGGCTGTTCCTGTGGGTCGTGGCCGGCACGATCCCGGCGGTTGCGCTGGGCCTGTTCCTCAAGCTCGGCGGTTATCTGGATGGTTTCCGCAGCACCGATCTGGTCGCGACCAACCTGATCATCTTCGGCGTCCTGCTGGGCATTGCCGACCGGTTTGGCCGCCAGCAAAAGCGGTTCGAGGATCTGACGCTGCGTGATGCCATTCTGGTGGGCATTGCCCAGGCGATGGCGCTGATACCGGGAACCAGCCGTTCCGGCGCGACCATGACTGCGGCCCGCGCGCTCGGTTATGACCGGGTCGAGGCCGCCCGTTTTTCCTTCCTGCTGGCGATCCCGGCGGTGGCCGGGGCGGGCCTGCTCGCGGTGCTGGAATTGGCCGAAGCCAGCAGCCAGATGCAGCTTGATGCGCTGATCGCAGGTGCGATGACCTTTGTCGCCGCCTTTGCGACCATGGCGTTCCTGATGAAGTTCCTGCAGCGCGCATCGATGCTGGTATTTGTGCTCTACCGGATCGCGCTGGGCTGCGCGCTGCTCTACTTCTTCTGAGCCCCATGCACATCACGCGGAACCAGTCCGCACCACACGGGTTCTCCCCACACGGCAGATGTCAAACCTGCCGTTGCTGGAGATTGATGGGATAATGGCGTTACTGGTGCTGATCGTGTTGGGGGCGACGCTGGGCTGGCTGGCCTCGATCATCGCGCGCACCGAAGCGCCGGGTGCGATTCTGCGCCAGATTGCAGGCGGGATCGTGGTGTCGCTGGTTGCCGGGGTTGTCGCCAATGGCGGGACAATGCTGGGGAGCCTCTCGTTCCTGGGCCTGGGTGTGGCGCTGGCGGTGACCGCCATCATGCTGGTGCTCTACCACGCCCTTCACCGGCGCAAGGTCAACGCCTAGACCGGACGCGCCCCGCTGCCGCGACCGCCGCGCAGATGGTATTCCTGGCTCCCCCGGTGCAACACATTATCGACATCGATCACGGCTGAATTGGCATAGGTGAAGCCCGCCGGAAGGCTGCGATAGAGCCGGTCGAAATCCCGCTCCACGGTCTGGCGGTAAAGATCTTCAAAGCTCTCGACCACGAAATAGGTCGGTTGCAGGTCGCTGATCACATAATCGGTGCGCATCACCCGGTCGACATTGAGCATGATGCGGTTGGGGCTTTGCGCCTCCACCGCAAAGCGCACCTCGGTCGGCCCCGACAGGATGCCTGCGCCATAGGCCCGCAAATCCTTGCCGCCTTCGAGGATCAGCCCGAATTCGACCGTGTACCAGTACAGCGCGCCCAAAGCCTTCAGGCGGTTGTACCGCATCGCCTTCCACCCGGCGCGGCCATATTCCTGCATGTAATCGGCATAGACCGGATCGGTCAGCATGGGGACATGGCCGAACACGTCGTGGAACACGTCGGGTTCCTGAATATAGTCGAAAGTCTCGCGCGTGCGGATGAAATTGCCTGCCGGAAAACGGCGGTTGGCAAGGTGCCAGAAGAACACGTGATCGGGGATCAGCATCGGCACCGGGACAACGCTCCATCCGGTGAGTTGCCTGAGTTCCTGTGACAATTGTCCGAATTCGGGCACCCCGCCGCGCCCCAGATCGAGCTTTTCCAGACCTGTCATGAAAGCGCTTGCCGCGCGGCCGGGCAGGATATCCAGCTGCCGGGCGAAAAGATCATCCCATACGCCATGATCTTCCGCGGTGTAATCGGCCTGCCGGGGCTCGAGCCAGTCCTCTGCCACATGGGCGGGGCGGGCCAGCGGTGCTGTGAAGATATCGTCCGCCATTTCGGGCAGGATCGTGTAATCGGGGGTGGGATCTGCGAGCGTGGCCATATCGTTGCAAATGATACTACCATCGCAGGTCTGCAAGGACAAATGGGGAGATAGTGATGGGCATAAAGCGCAAGCAATACGAAGAGGCGCTGGAACCGCTGACGCTGGAACTGGTCAGCATGGCGCGCTGGGCCAAGGCGACAGGTGCGCGCATCGTGGTGCTGTTCGAAGGACGTGACACCGCCGGCAAGGGCGGGGCAATCACCGCCGTGCGGAACAGATTGAACCCGCGCCAGTGCCGCACCGTGGCGCTTTCCAAGCCCAGCGAAGCGGAGCTGACCCAGTGGTATTTCCAGCGTTATGTTCCCCACCTGCCAAGCGCGGGCGAGATCGTGCTGTTCGACCGATCATGGTATAATCGCGCAGGGGTCGAGAAAGTGATGGGCTATTGCACCGAGGCCCAGTCCGAGGCGTTTCTGGCAGCCGTGCCGACCTTCGAGAGACTGCTGGTGGATGATGGCATATTGCTGTGCAAATACTGGCTGGCGACCGATCAGGCCAAGCAGGAAGAGCGGTTGCGTGAACGGCTGGAAGACCCGCTGAAGCGCTGGAAGCTCTCGCCCGTCGATCTTGCCGCGCGCGCCCGATATGATGATTACACCGCCGCGCGCGAGGCAATGCTGGCCGCGACCCACACGAACCATGCGCCGTGGACGGTGGTCGATTTCAACGACCAGCGGCGCGGTCGGCTGACGCTGATCCGCGACCTGCTCGACCGGGTGCCCGATACGCACAAGGATCCGCCAGCGATTGATTTCCCCGATCTCGGGCGTGAACCGGTGCCAGAAACCTATGGGGTAATGCGGCCGATTGCAGATTATCCGCTCGATCAGGCGGGGTTCGATTAGGCAGGGATGGGGGCAAAGGTGGCGCGCGCGTCAGATCGTCGCGCTCGCCTGCGTTACCTGCCGCCCGTCATCCGCGAAGGCGGCAAGGTCATACCCCTTCTCGCCCTTGCGCATCACCAGATGCAGCGGTTCGTCCGCGATGGCCGGGGACAGGCCGCGAAACCGGAACGTCCGCAAACGGTTCTCGCCCAGTTCGGCGGCGGCCAGTTGCAGCAGCAGGCTGGCCGTCAGCGGGCCGTGGACGACAAGCCCGCGATACCGCTCGACGCTTTGCGCATAGGGCGCATCGTAATGGATGCGATGGGTGTTGAAGGTCAGCGCCGAATAGCGGAACAAAAGGCGCGGATCAGGTGTCAGAACGCGGTGCGTGTTCCAGCCGGCTGGATCGAACTGCACATCAGCCAAAGGCGGCGGCGAGAGCGGCGCCTCAGGGCTTGCCCCCTCGCGATAGACCAATGTCTGCGTCTCGATCACGGCCACGGTGCCGTTGGCATGCGTCTGATGCTCGACGTCGACGAAGGCGAGCCGCCCCGATCCGCCGTCCTTTTCGCTCACCGACATTACCCGGCTGCTGCGCTGGATCACCGCGCCGATGGCGATGGGTGCTTGGAAGGCGATCCTCGAGGAGGCCCACATCCGGCGCGGCAGCGGGAAGGGGGGCAGGAAGCTGTCCGGGTTGTCGTCCCGCGCCGGGTGGCCATCCTCGCCCAGTTGCGCAGTCGGCGCTTGCGGGGTGCAGAGCGCGAAATGGATGCCCTGCGGCATGATCGGCGGGTGCGGGTGAGGCAGGTCGAAAGTCGCCAGCCAGCGCGCAGCCAGCCCTTCATCTAGCCGGTCAGCGCTGCGTTTCTCGCGCCCGATCCATGCGGAAAAATCGTTCATTCGGCGCGCTCGAACACCGCGGCGATCCCCTGCCCACCGCCGATGCACATTGTTTCAAGCCCGTAGCGCACCCCGCGCCGGTGCATTTCATGCGCCATATCGGCAAGGATGCGTCCCCCGGTCGCGCCGATCGGATGGCCGAGGCTGATGCCCGATCCGTTGACGTTGAGGATATTGCGGCGGCTGTCGTCCTCCGACCAGCCCCAGCCCTTGAGCACCGCAAGCACCTGCGGCGCGAAGGCTTCGTTGAGTTCGACCAGCCCGATATCGTCCCAACTGTAACCGCGCCGTTCGAACAGGCGCTCCACCGCCGGGACGGGCCCGATGCCCATGCGTGACGGGTCACATCCGGCTGCTGCCCAACCACCGAACCACAGCATCGGGGCAAGGCCCAGTTCCTCCAGCTTGTCCTCCGCGACCACCAGACAGGCGGCGGCCGCATCATTCTGCTGGCTGGCATTGCCGGCAGTGACGATGGCAGCGGGGTCGCGTTTCCCATCAATCGGGCGCAGTGCGCTCAGCGTCTCCATGCTGGCATCGGTGCGATACCCTTCGTCGTGATCGAACACGACCGGATCGCCTTTGCGCTGCGGGACTGCGACGGGCACAAGTTGCTCGGCGAACTTGCCCTCGGCCCATGCCTGCGCTGCGTTCTGGTGGCTGCGCACGGCAAACGCGTCCGCCGCCTCGCGCGAAATGTCGTAATCCTTGGCGAGGTTTTCCGCGGTTTCAATCATCCCGGTGATGACGCCAAAGCGCTCGACCGGCTGGCTCATCACGCGGCCCCGGCTGAGCCGATCATGCAGCACCATGTCGCCCATCCGCACGCCGCCACGCGCGGCAAGGGTATAGTGTTCCACGTTCGACATGCTCTCGACCCCGCCTGCGACGACCACATCGGCCATCCCGGTTTCGACCATCATTGCTGCCGTCGCCACCGCCTGCACGCCCGATCCGCAGCGGCGATCAAGCTGGAAACCGGGGACTTCGATCGGCAGGCCCGCCGCGAGCCAAGCCCAGTGGCCGATCGCGGGCGCCTCGCCATTGCCGTAGCCCTGGCTGAAGACCACGTCATCAACCCGCGCGGGATCGATCCCGCTGCGTTCCATCAAGGCCTTGAGGATCACCGCGCCCAACTGGCCGGCGTTCATGCTGGAAAGCCCGCCGAGGAACTTGCCCACCGGGGTGCGAAGCGGAGTGCAAATGGCGGCGCGTCTGGTCATAAGAATCTCGATTCCGTTGGTGCTGAGCCTGTCGAAGCACTGCTTTTCTTCAGGCCAAGGTCAATAGTGAAGCGCAACCCCTCGAAAAGCTCAGGGTAAACGGTTGGTGTGCTGATCCGAAAGAGCCACCGTGCCTGCATCGACCAGCTTGCCGATTGCACCTGACGAAAGCCCCAGCTTTTCCGCCAGCACCTCTTCCGAATGCTGGCCCAGGTACGGCGCTGGCGCAGGTTCGCCCGCGTCGTGCGCCGGCAGGTTTGCAAACGAGCGCGTGGCGGGGTAATCGAAGCCCGAAGGGTTGGCGGGTGCGTGGCCGAACAGCGGGTTATCCGCCACCAGCACCGGGTCATTCGCTGCTTCATAAGCCGTGCGATAGCGTTCGAAGGTGCAGCCTTCTGCCGCCATGCGCGCGGCGAGATCGGCGTAGTCCAACCCGTCCGCCGCCTGCTGGAACAGCGCGAACAGCGCAGCACGGTGCTGGAACCGGGGGGTATCGCCGTCGGCAAAGCGCACACCGACCTCGGCTTCGAGCGCGGCGATGCTGTCCTGCAATGCGAAAGCCTTGACCAGCCCGCCCCATTGCTTGGGCGTCAGCGCCGCCACCATGAAGCGCACCCCGTCGCCGCTGCGGAAATCCCGTCCGAACGCACCCCAGATCGCATTGCCGAGCCGTTCACGGTCGCCGCCGCGATAGAGCGCTTCGGCCATCAGCCCGGCATTGGCCATGGTGCCGATAGCCACATCGCCCAGCGGCACGCGCACTTCGCTGCCCTCACCCGTGCGGCCCCGGTGGTGCAGCGCGGCGAGCATGGCGAAGGCGCTGTATGCCCCGGTGATGAAATCCCACGCAGGCAGCACCTGATTGACCGGCGGCGCGCTGTGCGCGTCCCATTCTTCCGGCCCGGTCATCAGCGGGTATCCGGCGGCGGCGTTCACGGTGAAATCCATCGCCTGTCGCCCATCGTGCCAGCCCATGATGCGCAAGCTGATCATGTCCGCCCGCCGCGCCTGCATCGCGGTGTGCGCAAGAAAGCTCGCTTCGGGCAGGTTGGTGATGAGCTGGCCGGTTTTCGCCGCCAGTTCCACACACAGCTCGCGCCCCTCACCCGATTGCAGATCAAGCGCGACCGATTTCTTGGCGCGGTTGAGGTTTTCCCAACTCAGCGAGCGCCCCTCGGTGGTGAGCATATAGCGGTTGTAATCCAGCCCGCCGGCCTTGTGGTCGACGCGGATCACCTCCGCCCCCATCTGCGCGCAGTACAGCCCGGCAGTGGGCGAGGCGACGAAGCTGGAGACTTCGATGATGCTCAGGTCGTTCAGGAGGTTATACATTCGGTAGGAAACCTATCGTGATTGTCGCCGGGAACGGCCCGCAGGGCCGCAAGGGCGACCGCCCGCCCGCAGCGATGGGGCCTTCAGGCCCCATGAGCGAGGATTTCGCAGCCCGGATGGGCTGCGGAAAATCAAGCATCTCTCCACTCGCGCAGCATGTGCTTGGCGATCTGGAGTTGGAGGATCTGCGTCGTGCCTTCGTAGATGCGGTAGATGCGCGCATCGCGGAAGAAGCGCTCGGCGTCATATTCGGCCAAGTAGCCCGCGCCGCCATAGATCTGCACCACCCGGTCAACCACCCGGCCGCACATCTCGGAGGCGAAGACCTTGAAGGCAGCGGCCTTGACGAGGATGTTTTCCCCCCGGTCGGCGCGCGCGGTAACATCGGCCATCATCGCTTCGGCGGCGTAAATCTCGATCTCGCTATCGGCGAGCATCGCCTGGATCAGCTGGAAATTGGCGATCGGCTCGCCAAAGGCTTTCCGTTCGTTGGCGTAACGCAGCGCCGAATCGAGCGCGCGGCGGGCATATCCGGTCGCCGCCGCGCCCACCGAAATGCGCCCGTTGTCAAGGCTTTTCATCGCGAAGACGAAGCCCTTGCCGGTTTCACCGCCGAGCAGGGCGTCACCGGGCACACGCACATCGTCAAGCATGATGTCGGAGATATGGCTGCCCGACTGGCCCATTTTCCTGTCAGGCGAGCCGCGCGATATGCCGGGGGTGTTCATCGGCACGATGAAGGCGGAAACATGCGCGTTCTTGGGCAGCGCCTGCTTTTCGGTGCGGGCCATGATCAGCGCCACATCGGCGTGGGGCGCATTGGTGATGTAACGCTTGGTGCCGTTCAGGATCCAGCCATTGCCGTCGGGATCGGGGGTGGCGGTGGTCTGAAGGCCCGCGCTATCGCTGCCCGAACCCGGCTCGGTCAGGCCGAAACAGGCGATCCGGCCCTCGGCCAGTCTGGGGAACCATTCGGCCCGCTGGGCCTCGGTTGCGCCGTTCTTCAAAGCGCTCGCGAACATTCCGACATTGATCGAGAAGATCGAACGATAGGCGGGCGCAGCGTAGCTCATGATGTTCACCACGCGGGCATATTGCGTCATGTTGAGGCCCGCACCGCCATATTCCTCGGGCACTGACAGTCCGAACAGGCCCATCTCGCGCATTTCCTTGAGGATGGCGTCGGGAATGCGGTCATCCGCGATGACTTCGGGCTCAGCCGGGATCAGCCGTTCGCGGACATAGCGCCGGAGCTGTTCGGCGAACTGTTCGAAGGTTTCCTCGTCCATTCCGGGGTTGTGGTTCGCGGCAACCGCGCTGGGGGCGTTCATGGCAATCATCGTCCTTGGGAAAAGCGGCTTTGCCTGCGCGGGCAGGTGCGCCGGGTGATCACAGGTCTGGCGGGGTCACTGGCGGCTTTGGCTGGCGGTGTCGCCTGTCATTTCGTCAGGCGCGGCCCCGCGCGCAAAGGCTTCCTGTGGCAGAGCAGCATCTGGCAGGCGGCGCTCGTCAAGCATTTGTGCGGCTTCCTCCAGCGCCTTGGCCTCGCCTGCGCTCACCCCGCCTGGCGCATCCGCCCCGGCACTGTCGCAGGCAGCAAGCAGGGGGACAAGCGCGGCGAACAGCAGCAGGTGCGGCGGGCAGGGCATGGCGTGGGCGCCCTATTCGCTGGCGGATTCGGCAACCGCCGCCGCTTCGGCCGCGACATCGGCGGCGGCATTGGCGGCTTCTTCGGCGCTTGCGGCATCGCCTTCGGGCGCGTCTGCTTCGGTGGCTTCGGGGTCTTCGGCGGCGTCTTCGCTGATGGCCTCCAACGCCTCGTCAGCGGGCATTTCCACGGTATCAGCGGTTGCTTCGACCGAGGCATCATCGGAACTGCCGCAGGCGGCCAGCGTCAAGGCGGTGCCAACAAGGATGGTGAGGTTGGTGCAGGTTTTCATGAATCTCTCTCCTGGGATACCGGTGGATTCGCCCGGTCGGGGCCGGACAGCATCGCACAGGGGTTTAGCCAAGCCTTGGGACGAAGGCCAAGAGCCAAATGGTACCTTAACCGTTGCCTGCTATTATTTCATCCATGAACCGCCTTTACACTCGCGCTGCAATCGCGCTTGCCGCCCTTTCCCTGCCGCTTGCTGCCGTGTTCGCCCAAGGCGGCGCGGGGGCTTTTACCGTGGTCGAAAGCGGGCGTAGCTATGCCAGCCTGCAGGCGGCGGTGGACGCGGTGGGCAATGGCCGCGAAACCATCCGCATCGCGCCCGGCACCTATCGCCAATGCGCAGTGCAGGACGAAGGCGTGATCATCTACGAAGCCGCTGATCCCGGCAGCGTCACGCTCGCTGGCCGCGCGTGCGAGGGCAAGGCGGCGCTGGTGCTGCGCGGCGCCGGGGCGGAGATTCGCGGCCTCACCTTCACCGACATCAGCGTGCCCGATGGCAACGGCGCGGGCATCCGGCTGGAGGAAGGCAACCTCAATGTCGCCTATGCCCGGTTCGCAAACAGCGAGCAGGGCATCCTGACCGGAGCCGTGGAGGGCGCGCGCATCTACATCACCCGCTCGACCTTCACCGGCCTTGGCACCTGCGAGAACAGCGCGGGCTGCGCGCATTCGCTCTATATCGGCGATATCGCCTCGCTGACCGTGCGCGAAAGCCGGTTCGAACGCGGCACGGGCGGGCATTACCTGAAAGCGCGTGCTGCCGAGGTCACGATCGAGGGCAACAGCTTCGACGATGCAAACGGGCGCGGCACCAATTACATGATCGACCTGCCGGCAGGCTCACGCGGCCGGATCGCGGATAACTGGTTCGTGCAGGGGCGCGACAAGGAGAATTACTCCGCCTTGATCGCGCTGGGCGCGGAAGACCTGCTGCACCCCTCGGACGGCCTCAGGGTCGAAAACAACGAAGCCCGCTTCGTCCCCGGCCTGCAGCGCAAGACCACCTTCCTCGCCGACTGGACGGGCGAGCGCGTGGTGATGCAGGGCAACAAGCTGGCGGCGGGAATCGCGCAGTACGAGGCGCGCTAGGACGCGCGGAAGGCGGGCGCATAACGCACCTCGCCTTGCGGCATTTCGCCTTTGAGCACGAGGCACTGGAAATATTCCGGCGGCGGGCCGGGGTAGCGCAGTTGCGACTCGTGCCGAAAGCCGAAACGGGCGTAGTATTCGGGGCTGCCGAGCAGCACGATGCCGGCCGCTCCGCGCTGATGCAGCTCGGCGATACCATGCCTGATCAGCGCACTACCGATCCCTTGGCGGTGAAGTTCGGGCCAGACCGAGACCGGGCCGAGGCCGAACCACTCGCGCGTTCCGTCGCTGATCGTCACCCGCGAGAAGGCGATATGGCCAATGATTCGCGTCTCATCTTCCGCCACCAGTGACAGTGCAAGATCGCCATCGCGGCGTAGCGCATCGACGAGGTGCTGTTCGTCGCCATCGCTGAAGGGCATGTCCTTGAAGGCCGCCGCCGTCAGGCGATGGATGATCGCCTCGTCGCCGGGCTGTTCGTCACGAATGGTGATGGCTGTCACAGCAGCAGGTGTCCTGAACGATCCCGCTTGGTCGCCAGATAGCGAGCGTTGTGCGGGTTTTCGGGCAGTTGATGCGGCACCCGTTCACTGACCGTGATCCCTGCGACTTGTAATGCCGCGACCTTCGCCGGGTTATTGGTCAGCAGGCGGATGGTGGTCGCCCCCAGCAATTCCAGCATCCGCGCCGCCACCGGAAAATCGCGTGCCTCATCGGGCAGGCCGAGCCGTTGGTTGGCCTCGACCGTATCAAATCCCTGATCCTGCAAGCGGTAAGCGCGCAGCTTGTTGATCAGCCCGATCCCGCGCCCTTCCTGCCGCATATAGAGCAGCACGCCCCAGCCGCCCGAATCCCTGGCCTCATGGGCCATCGCGTGAAGCGCCGCGTCGAGTTGCGGGCCGCAATCGCATTTGAGGCTGCCGAGGATGTCTCCGGTCAGGCATTCGGAATGGAGCCGCACCAAAGGCTGCCGGTCGCCCGACTGTTTGCCGATGATCAGCGCGACGTGCTCGCGCAGGTCGGCGGCTGATCGGAAGGCGACGATCTCGGCATCCTCGCTGGCGCTGACGGGCAGGCGTGCGCGGGTGACGATCCGCAGCGCGCCCGCGTGCGAATAGGCGGCGAGATCGGACACGGCGACCGGCACCGCCTCGCCCGCCCCCTCGGGATCGACCAGAAAGGCGGGCAGGATCCCGGCGATCCGCGCGAGTTCCAGCGCGGCGCTGGCCGCCGCCTCCCAATCGAGCGTCACCGCCTTGAACGGGCCTTTCAGGGGATTGCCCAGATCGAGCGCCGGATCGGCAATCGGCAGGGCATCACGCAGCGCGAAATCCTCCCCGCCCGCGATCAGCACCGGGGCGTGTGGCACCGCTGCATCGCGCTGATTGGCGAGTTTCAGCGTGGTCGCCCGCGCCGCTGAAATCAGCATGCGCCCGGCGCTTGCCCCGCTGGCAATGGCGGTTTCGACCGGCAGCAGGGTTGGCCCGCCGTCAAACGCCAGCGGCCAGCCGTGGCGCAGCGCGTCAACCGCCTGCGCGGCGCGTCGTTCAGGGGAAGGCGCCGCGTTCAGAGATCGAACTCCGTGATCAGCGGGACATGGTCGGACGGCTTCTCCCACGACCGCGCATCTTCCAGCACGCGGTGCGCGGCCGTCTGCCGCGCCAGATCGGGCGAGGCCCACATGTGATCGAGCCGCCGTCCCTTGTCGTTCTCCTGCCAGCCCGGATTGCGGTAGCTCCACCAGGAGTAATAGCGCGCCGGAGCGGGGATATGCTGGCGGCCCAGATCGACCCAGCCGTGGGCGTCCTGAAAGCGGCCAAGCGTCTCGACCTCGATCGGCGTGTGGCTGACGACCTTCAAGAGCTGCTTGTGGCTCCACACATCGCTTTCCAGCGGGGCGATATTGAAATCGCCGACGATCAGCGTGGGGCGGTCGAGGCTGCCCGCCCACCTGGTCATCCGTTCGAGAAAATCGAGCTTTTGGCCGAACTTGGGGTTTACTTCACGGTCAGCCACATCGCCGCCTGCGGGGACATAGACGTTTTCGATCCAGACATCCTTGCCCAGCACCTCGACCCCGATGTGGCGCGCTTCGCCATTGGCCTGCCAGTCGTGGCGGGTGACTTCGCGGATGGGCAGGCGGCTGACGGTGGCGACGCCGTGATAGCCCTTCTGCCCGCTGACCGCCTGATGGGTGTAGCCGAGTGCTGCCAGCGCCTCGGCCGGGAACAGGTGGCTTTCGCACTTGATTTCCTGCAGGCACAGGATGTCGGGCGCGGCCTCGGTGAGCAGCTTTTCGATCAGGCCGACGCGCAGGCGGGCCGAATTGATGTTCCAGGTGGCGACAGAGATCATGGCCGGGGCTTAGGGGGGTATCCGCCCGTCCTCAAGTAGCGAAGCGATAGGACGCCAAGACTCCAGCTTTCACTTTATCGACGCATTGGGGCGCGATAGGGCGGGGCGACGCTTTCGGAGACTTCCCATGACCCGCACCATCCTCGCAGCCCTGCTGCTCTCCAGTGCCGCCGTTCCGGCCTTCGCCGAGGACGCGCCTGTTGAACGCGCTGCCGCGCCGCGGGCGAAGAACATCATCCTGTTCATCGGCGATGGCATGGGCATTTCCACCATCACCGCCGCCCGCATCTACGAAGCGCAAAAGCGCGGGGAAACGGGCGAGGAAAACCAGCTCAGCTTTGAAAAGTTCGACAACGTTGCGCTGGTCAAAACCTACAACACCAATGCGCAGGTGCCCGATAGCGCAGGCACGGCGACCGCGATGCATTCAGGCTTCAAGACCCGGATCGGCGTGCTGGGCATCGGGCCGGAGGCGGAAAAGGGTGTGTGCAAGGATGCGCTGGCCCACCCGCTGCCGCTGCTCGGCGAAGAGGTGAAACAGCGCGGGCTGGCATTGGGGATTGTCACCACCACCCGCCTGACCCACGCCACCCCGGCCAGCGTCATCACCCGCAGCGCCGACCGCGATTGGGAGGCCGACGCCGCGATCCCGGCCGACCAGCAGGGCCAAGGGTGCAAGGACATCGCGCTGCAATTTGCCGAAGCGGATTTCGACCTCGCGCTGGGCGGCGGAACAGCGGTGTTTTATGGCAAGGAGAAGGGCGGTCGGCGCAGCGATCCGGCGGCTGATCTGCCCGCCGTTTGGGCTGCGCGCAGCGGCGGGGTCGTGGTCAAGGATACCGCCGGGTTGCTGGCCGCGCCGATGGATAGGCCGGTGCTTGGGCTCTTCCACCCCAGCCACCTCACCTACATGGCCGATCGCAAGCCGGATTCGCCCGAGCCGACACTGACCGACATGACCGCGCAGGCGATTGTGCGGCTTCAGGCCGATCCCGATGGCTTCTACCTGATGGTCGAAGGCGGGCGGATCGATCATGCCCACCATGCCGGGCAGGCCGGCTATGCGCTGGAGGAAGCGGTCGAATTCGCCCGTGCGGTGCAATGGGCGGTTGACCATACCGACCCGGAAGACACGCTGATTCTTGTCACTGCCGATCACAGCCACGTGTTCACGATTGCCGGCTACCCCCGGCGCGGGAATGATATTCTCGGGCTGGTGGTGCCGCCGATGGGGCGCGGCGAGGACGGGGGCGATGGCAGCCCGGCCATGGCCAGCGACGGCAAGCCCTATACAACGCTTGGTTATGCCAACGGGCCGGGGGCGGTGCACTCGGGTGAAGATCACGGTGATGAACATGGCCGCCCGATCCCGCAAACCGGCATCGCCGTGCGTCAGCAGGCGACCGTGCCGTTGGGCAGCGAGACCCACGGCGGCGAGGATGTCGCGCTGTTCGCCACCGGCCCCGGCGCAAGCCGCGCGCGCGGGGTGATCGAGCAGAACGTGATCTACACGATCATCCGCAAAGCGCTGGGCTGGGAGTGACACGCCGAGCGTGAAGCCGCCACAAAACAAAACCCCCGACCCGGGGGCGTTGGGTCGAGGGTTCCGTTTGAGCGTTCGTCACGCTTGTACAAGGCCAGCCCTGAAGAAGGGTAGGCAACAGGGGGGAAACCACCCTTCGGCCTGCCTTGTTGATAATGATTAGCTGTTTGAGTCTTTCACGGACATGAACGGCAACGAAATTCTGTCGCTTTCCTACAACCACTCATGGCTCAGCCGTTCACCCCGGGCGGCGGGACGCACGGCGCGGATCGCGGAAGGTGAAGGTGCTGTCCGGCACGCTTACGCCATAGCGCTGATTCGTCAGCTGCACCCGCGTACGGTGGTTTTGCGCATCAAGTGCGACCCAGTGCGTGAGCTGCCAACCGCCGGGAGCCGAGGCGTTGCGTACGAAGATCAGATTGATCATCCCGAATTCGGGCTTCTTGGGATCGCGCACCTCGACACTGATGACATCGGCATTGCCGGTCGGGATCAGCTTGCCAAAGCGTTTGACGTCGCGCTCGGGATCGAACAGCGCGCCCAATGGCGAGTTCTTGATCGGCCAGCGTTCAACCTGGCTTACCTCGTAATCGACAACATAGAGCGACTTGCCGTTGGAGATGACGAGGAAGTCCGAATCCTTGCCATAATCGAAGCGGATCTTGCCCGGGCGCTTCAAGGTCATCACCCCGGCCATGACATTGCCCTGCCGGTCGGTCTGGGTGAAATCGGCGCGCATGGTCGAAATCGTGCGCAGGGCGTTCACCACCGCATCGAGTTCGCTGGCAGATTGCGCCGCCAAGGGGGCGGGGGCAAGCGCCGCGGGCAAAGCGGGAGCCAGGCCCAGCGCCATTGTTCCGGCGCCGAGGCCGAGCAGCAAGGTACGGGCAGAGATGCGGGGTCTGATCATGCCAAGGCGCCTAAGGCTGCTGGCTTGAACTGTCGATGAATTATCGCGCCCCGCGATGCTGCGGGGCGCAGGCCAGATCTTACTTGATCTTGGCTTCCTTGAACTCGACATGCTTGCGCGCAACCGGATCATACTTCCGGAAGCTCATCTTCTCGGTGATGTTGCGCGGGTTCTTCTTGGTTACGTAGAAGAAGCCGGTGCCTTCGCTCGATACGAGGCGGATCTTCACGGTGGTGGGCTTCGCCATGGCGGATTCCTGTCAAATGGATCAGCCCGCAAGAATGCTGCACGCGAGCGTCAAAAAGCAAACGCGGCGCACCCGGAAGGCCCGGCACACCGCTCACGCTGGCGCCATTCGCCGAATCGCGGGGAAAAGTCAAGGACGCTCACCAGTCCGAGGCGCGCGGCTTGCCGCGGTTGGCCTTGACCGCGCCGCGCACTTTCTTGACCTTCAGCCGCGCGGTCTTGCCCACCCGGTTGACCCGCGTTTTCGCCCGCTTCTTGGGCTCACGCTGCGCCTCTTCGAGCAGATCGGAGAGCTTGGAACGGGCGTCCTGACGGTTGGCATCCTGCGTCCGGTGCGCCTTGGAGGTGATGATCAGATCGCCATTGCCCGCCAGCTTCGATCCCGCCAGCGCCCGCAACCGCGCGAATACCGGCGGCGGCAGGCGCAACGCGTAGATATTGACGCGCAGTTCGACTTCGGTGGCGACCTTGTTGGCGTTCTGCCCGCCGGGGCCGGATCCGGCGAGGAAGCTTTCCTGCGCCAGCCTGAGCGCGCGCGCGGTCAGCGGTTCAGCTGCTCCCTGATCGGTATCCTCATCCATCCTGCGCCCCCAGCGCACGGAAATCGGCGGGAAGGGGGGATCGCGCTTCGATCGGGGTCTTGCCGGGGCGGGTCACGGTCAGGCTTTCGGCGTGGAGCATGGTTCGGCCTGCGCCCTTCACGCTCCCGGCGCCATAGACCGGATCGCCCAGCAGCGGGGCGCCCAGACCTTTCAGCGCATGCACCCGCAGCTGGTGGGTGCGGCCGGTTTCCGGGCGGAAGCGGATCAGGCTGTTGGCGCCAAGCTCGCTCACCAGTTCCCAGTGCGAAACCGCCGCCTTGCCCTTCTTTGCGGGGATCATCCGCCAGCCTTTTTCGACCGAGCTGATCTTGGCCAGCGCGAGTTCGATCGTGCCCGATGTCCCCGGCGGACGGCCTGCGAGGATGGCGAGATAGGTCTTGCCCACCAGCCGTTCCTCGAACGACTTGTTGAACCGCGCCAGCGCCTTGGGATTGCGCGCCAGCAGCAGGCAGCCCGAGGTATCGGTGTCGAGCCGGTGGACCGCGACCGGGCGGCGCTGAAAACCGAGCTTCAGGCTGTCGAGATGATCGTCCAGACACGCCCCGCCCTTGCGCGGGCGATCGACCGGCAGGCCCGCAGGCTTGTCGATCACCAGCGCCTCGCCGTCTTCATAAAGGATCGCAAGCTTCATATCAGTTCCGCCCGTTTCAGTCCGCGCAGGGCATTGCCGAGCCAGAAGCCATTTTCGAGATTATTCAAGGTAAGTTCCGCCTCACGCGCCTTGCCTTCGGTGATAAGGTGCTCGCGCAGCACGCCGGGGAGCAGGCCGAGGCTGGCGGGCGGGGTGAGCAGCACGCCCTCCGGCCCATCCGCGAACACGCAGGTGAAGCAGCCCTCGGTGACGAGGCCATCAGCGCGCACCAGCACCGCTTCCTGCGCGCCGATCGCATGCGCCGCCGCCAGCGCATCCTCGTAGAAGCCGCGGTCGGAGGTCTTGTGCATCAGCCGCCAGTCTGACGGGTCGAGCGGATGGGGCAGCGCTGCGACCTTCACCGGTTCGCCGAGCGGCTCAGGCAGCGGCGCGGTTTCCAGTGCGCTCGCACCGCTGCGCGCGACCAGCAGGCGCACCCTGGTGGGCGCATCGAGTTCAAAGCACAGCGCCTGAATCTGGTTGCGCAGGGCATGGCGATCAAAGGCAAAGCCGAGTTCCGCGGCGCTTGCCTTCATCCGCGCAAGGTGGAGTTCGAGCAGGGCGATGCCGCTGTCGGGCTCGAACCGCATCGTTTCGATCAGGTCGCATTGCGGTGCGCCGAGGCCGGGCGCGGCGCGGCGCACGAAGCCCGCCTTGACCTCGCATTCGCGTTTTTCGGCCATTGCCTCGCTATCGGCCACAATTGCCGAACCAATGCCGAGCACCGCATGGCCTTGTCCGTTTTCGATGGGGGTCAGGCGCAGGGTGCGGATCGCGACATTGAAGGCGGCGTTGCCATCTGCGTCGATCCGGCCGATCGCGCCACAATAGGGCCCGCGCGCATCACGCTCGATATCGCCCAGCAGTTCCATCGCCCGGATCTTCGGCGCGCCGGTGATCGAACCGCACGGGAACAGCGCGCGCACCAGATCCATCGCGCCCTTGCCGGGGGTAAGCCGGGCGCGCACGGTCGATACCATCTGGTGCACAGTCGGATAGCTTTCGACCGCGAAGGGCGCATCGACTTGCACGCTCCCCGCCTCGGCAACGCGCGACAGATCGTTGCGCATCAGATCGACGATCATCAGGTTTTCGGCCCGGTCCTTGACCGAAGACGCCAGATCCTCCGCCAAGGCGCGGTCTGCCGAAGGGTCAGCGGCACGCGGGCGGGTGCCCTTCATCGGCTTGGCCTTGGCGTCGAGGCCATTGAGGGCCACGAACAATTCGGGCGAGAAACTCAGCAGCCAGTGCGATCCGTCGAAGATCAGCCCGCCATAGCCCGCGCGCGCTGCATTGCGTAAACGCGCATATATCCCGACCGGGTCGCCGCGATAGGAACCTGCGAGGCTGTAGGTAAGGTTGGCCTGATAGATATCGCCTGCATGGATGGCCTCGCGCAGGGCGGAGAAGGCTGCTTCGTAGCTGCCGGGCGAAAGCTGCGGCTCCATTGGCCCGATTGTCCCGGCGCCGCCAGCGCGGCTTTCCAGCCAGGCCGGAACCTCTTGCGCCGACACAAGCTGCGGCGCATCGAACAGGCCGAGCCACACCAGCGGCCCGGCCGCACCCGAACGCGCCGCTGCCAGCCCCGCCAGCCTCGGTTCCAGCGCCAGCCCGGCTTCGTAGGCAACATATCCTGCCAGCGACCCGCCGCCCGCCTGCCGCGCGGCTTCAGCCTCGGTCAGCGCGCGCTCGACGTCCTCGGGCCGGGTGGCGACGAACAGCGCCTGCGGGCTTTCATAGAACAGCGCGTCGGCGGCAGCCTCTCCGGCGCGGGCATCATCGAGCAGGACAAATGGTGATGGCTGGCCCATGCCGCGCAGCCATAGCCCAATTCGCCGCCAAGTCGAGAACTTGACCGCCGCGTATGCCCCCTGCACATGACCGGAAGAGTTTGAATCAGGGGGACAGGGTATGGCGGACACGGCAAGCGACATCTTTCTCGGCCTTGGCGCGGACGGATCGCGGCAGGCGCTGGCGCTTAACCGATCCAACCGCCACGGGCTGGTTGCCGGGGCAACTGGTACCGGCAAGACGGTAACCCTGCAGGGCATCGCCGAAAGCTTTTCGGCGGCCGGGGTGCCGGTGTTTGTGGCCGATGTGAAGGGCGATCTGTCCGGCATTGCCATGTCCGGCTCGCCCACCTTCAAGCATGCCGACAAGCTGGAGAGCCGCGCGAAGGAACTGGGCATCACCGACTATGCCTATTCCGACAATCCGGTAATCTTCTGGGATCTGTATGGCGAACAGGGCCATCCGATCCGCACCACGGTGAGCGAGATGGGCCCGCTGTTGCTTGCGCGCCTGCTCGATCTCAATGAAACGCAGGAAGGCGTGCTGCAGATCATCTTCCGCCATGCTGATGACAACGGGCTGCTGCTGCTCGATTTCGGCGATCTGGTCGCACTGCTGCAATGGGCGAACGAGAACGCGGCAGAGTTGTCAGGCAAGTATGGTAATGTCACCAGGCCATCGGTCGGGGCGATCCAGCGGCAGTTGCTGTCATTCGAATCGCAAGGGGCGGATCATTTCTTCGGCGAGCCCGCGCTCGAGATCGACGATTTCCTGAAAGTCGACGAACAAGGTCGCGGCTATGTCAACGTGCTGGCCGCCGACAAGCTGATGCGCAGCCCCAAGCTTTACGCCACCTTCCTGCTGTGGCTGCTGGCCGAACTGTTCGAAAGCCTGCCCGAAGTGGGTGATCCCGCGAAGCCCAAGCTGGTGTTCTTCTTCGACGAGGCGCACCTGTTGTTCGATGACGCCCCCAAGGCGCTGCAGGACACGATCGAACAGGTGGTGCGGTTGATCCGGTCGAAGGGCGTGGGGGTGTTCTTCGTCACCCAGAACCCGATTGATATCCCTGAGGACGTGGCAGGCCAGCTCGGCAACCGGGTGCAGCACGCCCTGCGCGCTTTCACTCCGCGCGATCAGCGGGCGATCAAGGCGGCGGCTGAAACCTTCCGCATCAACCCGAAGCTCGACGTTCAGGCCGCGATTACTGAACTGAAGGTCGGAGAGGCGCTGGTTTCCACGCTGGACGAGGACGGCGCGCCCACCATAGTCGAGCGCACGCTGATCAAGCCGCCACGCTCGCGCCTCGGCCCGGTCAGTCCCAAAGAGCGCGCGATCATCCAGTCGATCAGTCCGCTTGAAGGCAAGTATGATACCCGCGTGAACCGCGAAAGCGCCGAGGAAGTGCTCGCGGCCAAGGCTGCCGATGCCGCCGCCACCGCTGAGGAAGTCGCAGAATTGGGCGAAGAGGAAGTCGGCAAGCGTTCGCGCAAGCACACTAGCCTGTGGAGCAAGGCCGTCTCGCGCGGGGCGAAGGTGGCTGCCAGCGGCGCGGCTGGGATGGCCGCGTCGAAGATGCTGGGCAAGAAAAGCCGTGCCAATCCGATGGCATCGGGAATCACCTCGGCGGCGGGATCAATCGCGACCGATCTGGCCGGGCCGATTGCCGGGCGGTTCGTGCGCAACCTGATCGGCGGCCTGATGCGGTGAACCCGCGGGCTCTTTTCGGCGATGTTTCATGTGAAACATCGCCGAAAAGGGGGCTGAGCAGGGTCTAAGCAGGGTTTGGCGGGCCGTTAGGCATCCGGCGCGACCATACAGAAGGCGTTCAGCTTGTTGCCATCGGGATCACGGAAATAGGCGGCGTAGAAGCCGTCATCGCCGCGCGGGCCGGGCGCGCCTTCATCGGTCGCGCCGTGGGCCATGGCGATACCATGCACCGCATCGACATCAGCCGGGGACTTCACTTCGAGCGCGACCATCACCCCATTGCCCACGGTGGCGGGCTGGCCATCGAACGGCACGGTCGCCGCTATCCCCGCCGGGCCGCCCCAATCGCCCCAGGCGACAAAGCTTGCCGTATCCATCATCCGCCCGACCCCGAAATGCGCGGCCAGCGCGTCATAGAACGCCGCCGCACGCGGCAGATCATTGGTGCCCAGTGTCACATAGCCGATCATGTTTGTTCCTCCCGAACCGCGTGACGCGACTCGCCCATGCGTGAACATTACAGGAACAAAAATTGCCCCGCAAGCATGTTCAAAGCGGCGCGGTCTCGCGCTGCATCCACGCCAGATCCTCGCCTTCAAGCCGGGATGCGAGCACTTCGCGAACCCGCGCATGATAGGCATCGACCCAGGCGATCTCGTCCGCCGTCAGCAGCGCCTTGTCGATCAGCTTGCGATCAATTGGCACGAAGGTCAGCGTTTCGAAACCGAGATAGCGCCCTTCCATGCCTTCGATCTGGCGCTCTTCGGTCAACACCAGATTTTCGATCCGGATGCCGAACGCGCCAGCCTTGTAATATCCCGGCTCGTTGGACAGGATCATGCCCGCGAGCAATTCCTGCGCGGTCCCGGCTTGCCCGCCGCCCGGTTTGGCAATGCGCTGCGGGCCTTCATGCACGCCCAGGAAGCTGCCGACCCCGTGGCCGGTGCCGTGGGCGTAATCGACGCCTGCTTCCCACAGATATTGCCGCGCCAGCACATCAAGCTGACCGCCATTGGTGCCTTGCGGGAACACCGCACGGTCGATCTGGATGTGGCCCTTCAGCACGCGGGTGAAGCGGTCGCGCATTTCCTGCGTTGGTTCACCCGCGCCGTCTGGCGTCCCGACCCAGACGGTGCGGGTGATGTCGGTGGTTCCGCCCGGATACTGCCCGCCCGAATCCACCAGATAGATCGAGCCGGGAGGGATCGGGATATTGCTGTCCTCGTCTACCTTGTAATGCGGCAGCGCGGCGTGCCCGGCGGCGGCCGAGATGGTGTCGAAGCTTAGGTCACGCAGGCCTGCATCTTCTTCGCGGAACGCCTGCAACCGCGCGGCGGCGGCGAGTTCATCGACCCCGCCTTTGGACGCTTCGATCTCCAGCCAGCGCAGGAAGCGGCTCACCGCCGCCCCGTCTCTTGCCTGCGCATCGCGGTGGCCCTGTTGTTCGGTGGGGTTCTTGATCGCCTTGGCAAGGATTGTCGGGTCTTGTTTGAAGGCGAATTTCGCCCCCCCTGCGCGCAGCGCCTGTGCAATCCCGACCACGGCGAAATCGGGATCGAGCACGACGTTCTTGCCCGAAAGCTCGCCCAGCGCGCCTTCAAAGGCATCGCGGTTGCGGACCGTCACCGCATTGCCGAGATGGCGCGTCAGTTCCGGCGTGACTTTCTCCGGCGCGATGAACAATTCGGCGCTGCCGTCACGATGCGCGATCACGTAAGACAGCGCGACCGGTGTGTGCGGCACGTCGGCACCGCGGATATTGAGCAGCCACGCGACCGAATCGAGCGCCGGGATCACCACGGCATCATGGCCTTCCTTGACGAGCCAATCGGCCACTGCAGCGCGCTTGTCCGCCGAGGAGCGCCCGGCATCGGTCTCGTTATGAACCAGCGCTGCGGCGGGCGAGGGCGCGGGCCGGTCTGCCCACACCGCGTCGATCGGATTGCTTTCGGCAGGGACAAGGGTGATGCCGCGCGGGGCCACCTTGTCTTCCAGCGCCTCGACCCAGGCCCAGGTGTGCAGCCACGGATCATAGGCAATGCGCGTGCTGCCCTCGCACACCTCTGCCAGCCATGCGCCGAGACTGTCGGCGGGCACGCTCTTGTAATCGAACAACTGCCCGTCGACCTGATCGCGCACCTGCACGGTGTAGCGTCCATCGACGAAAATCGCCGCGTGGTTCATTGTCACCGCCGCAAACCCTGCCGAACCGCCGAAGCCGGTCAGCCAGTGCAAGCGCTGGGCATAATCGCCGACATATTCGCTCATATGTTCATCGCTGATGGGGATGATGAAGCCATTCACCCCGCGCCGCTTCAACTCCTCGCGCAGGGCGGCAAGGCGGGCCTCATGAGTTTGCATCAGCATGGCATCGATCCTCAGGTCTAGGCGCAGGCTCTTGCCGCGCGGGAATGTATGACTAGAACCCCCACATAGGCCCGACGCCTGCGCCTTTCCACCCACACCCGGTATGAGGGACTGCCGATGACCCGCCAGCCCAGCACCTTTGCCCTTGCCGCAGCGCTGGCTGCCACCATTTTCCCGCTTGCTGCCACCACGGCCGCCAACAACGAGGAACCGACCCGCGTGACCACGTCTTCAGCCGCTGCTGCCGTCCAGACCCCTGCCGCCGACATCAAGCCGCCGGTCGCCGCCAAGCGCCCGCACAGCTACACCTATCACGGGATCACCATTTCCGACCCCTATGACTGGCTTTACGACAAGTCCTATCCGGTGGTGGATGATCAGGAAGTGCTCGATCATCTCAAGGCCGAAAACGCCTTTTTCGAAGCCCACATGGCCGCCCAAGGCCCGCTGACCGAGGCGCTGTTCACCGAAATGCGCGCGCGCATCAAGGAGGACGACAGCACTGTTCCGCAGAAGGATGGCGACTGGATCTACTGGTCGGAATTCGAAGAAGGCGCGCAATATCGCAAGCACTGGCGCAAGCCGGCAGCGGGCGGCGAGCCGCAATTGCTCATTGACGAAAACGTGTTGGCTGAAGGCATTGAATATTTCCGCCTTGGCGCCGCCTCGGTCAGCCAGAACGGGCGGTTCCTCGCCTTTTCGACCGACACCAATGGTTCGGAGCGCTACACCGCGCGGATCAAGGATCTTGAGACCGGCGAATTGCTGCCCGACGAACTTGCCAACCTGCGCGGCGGGCTGACCTGGGTCGCGGGCGACACCGCGCTGGTCTATGGCCCCGCGACCGAGGAATGGCGCACGCTTGAGGCAAAGCTGCACGTCATCGGCACCCCGGTGGAGCAGGACGTCACGCTCTACAAGGAGGAAGACCAGTCCTTCGGCGTGGGCACCGGGCTGACCGCGCAGGAAGACTGGCTGATCATCGCCACCGGCGACAACGAGACGAGCGAGGTGCGCATTGTTCCCGCCGCCAATCCGACTGCGGAGCCGATCCTCGTCAAGGCGCGGCAGAAGGGTGTCGAATACAGCGTCGATATCCGCGACGGCGAGCTGTGGGTGCTCACCAATGATGCGCACATCAATTTCCGCCTCGCCAAGGCGCCTTTGCGCAATCCTGACGCGTGGGAGACGGTGCTGACCGGATCGGACGAGTTCTACCTCACCGATTTCGATCTCTACAAGGATTTCTTCGTTACGGAGGGACGCCGCAACGGGCTCGATCAGATCGAACTGCGCACCTATGACGCGCCGACCGTTGCGAAACCGATCGCCTTTCCCGAGGCCAGCTACACCGCGGGACTTTCCAACAACCCCGAATATGCGATGTCGAAACTGCGGCTCGCCTACCAGAGCATGGTCACGCCGAGCACGGTCTATGATTACGACGTGGCAAGCGGCGGGCTTGAACAGCTCAAGCAGCAGGAAATCCCCAGCGGCTATGACGCGACGCAATATGTCACCGAGCGGGTGACGGTCGAGGCGCGCGACGGGACGATGGTGCCGGTCAGCGTGGTGATGCGGAAAGACCGCGCCGAAATCCTGAAAGCTGCCGGGATCGAGGGGCCGGGGCCGCTGCACCTTTATGCTTACGGTGCCTATGGCTATGCCATTCCGCCGGGCTTTTCGACCACGCGGCTCAGCCTTGTGGATCGCGGCTTTGCCTATGCCATCGCCCATATTCGGGGCGGCGATGATCTGGGGCGGCGCTGGTATCTGCAAGGCAAGCTGTTCGAACGCGCCAACACCTTCAACGATTTCGTCGATGCCGGGCGCGGGCTGATCGCGCAGGGCTACACCGCCGAAGGCATGGTCACCGCGAGCGGCGGTTCGGCAGGCGGCGAGTTGATGGGCGCGATCATCAATCAGGACCCTGCGCAGTACGGCGCGATTGTCGCCCACGTGCCGTTTGTCGATGTGCTGGGCACGATGCTGAACGAGAAACTGCCGCTCACCCCGGGCGAATGGCAGGAATGGGGCAACCCGATCACCGACAAGGCGGCGTTTGCCTATATCCTGTCCTATTCGCCCTATGATCAGGTGGCGGCCAGGGATTACCCGCCGATGCTGGTGACAGCGGGGCTCAACGATCCGCGCGTGACCTATTGGGAACCGGCCAAGTGGGTCGCGAAACTCCGCGAAGTGAAGACCGACGACAACCTGCTGCTGATGAAGACCAACATGGGCGCAGGCCACGGCGGGCAGTCGGGCCGCTGGAACTCCTTGAAGGAAACGGCAGAGGAATTCGCCTTCATCCTGTGGCAGATGGGGATGGCGGGAGAGACGGGTGCGGAGTGAGCGAAGCTGATCGTTTTAACCGCACCTTCGTGGCGCTCCCTGAGCACATCGACGAACTCGGCCACGTCAACAACACCGTCTGGGTGCAGTGGATTCAGGACATGGCCACCGCCCACTGGGATGCGGTCGCCCGTCCGGAAGATCGCGCGGCGTTCTTCTGGGTCGTGGTGCGGCACGAGATCGATTATCGCGGGAATGTGAGTGAGGGCGAGGCCGTCACTGCAACCACGTGGATCGAAGGCCCCGCGCAAGGTGCCAAATCGCTCCGCCGCGTGGAGTTCACCGATCACGCAGGCAAACGCCTCGTCAGCGCGGCCACCACATGGGCGATGCTCGACCGCGCCACCGGCAGGCTGGCGCGGGTGCGGCCCGAGGTGCTCGCGCCGTTTCGCGGAGACTAGGTCGCTTGTCCCTTGCGCGCTGCTTTGCGGCGCAGGGCAGGTGGTTCGCTGAAAACCGTGAGACGTTCATAGGCGAGCCGGTTGCGGCCCGAAGCCTTGGCCTCGTACATCAGCGCATCCGCGCGGGCGTAGAATTCGGCGAATTGCATGGTCTGGTGCGCCGCCCGCGACAGCATGATCACTCCCATGCTCGCAGTCACCGGCAGTTCGAGTCCAGGCACGTCCTGCGCGATGCGCAGCGGGATCGCCTGCCGCAACGCCTCGGCCCGGTGGAGCGTATTTTCGCCGCGCAACAGCACCACGAATTCCTCGCCGCCCAGCCGCACTGCGATTGAATCCCGATCCCCGGCGGCGCGGATCGCATTGGCGCAGGCAATCAGCGCCGCATCGCCCATCTGGTGGCCATGCCGGTCGTTGATCGCCTTGAACCGGTCAAGATCGACCAGCGCGAAGGTATCGAAGCCCTGTGTCAGCAAGGCATCGAAGCGCGCCTCGATCGCGCGGCGGTTCATCAACCCGGTGAGCGAATCGCGGGTCGAAATCTGCTCCAGCATCCGCGCCTCGGTCAGCGCCGCATCGCGTTCATTGCGGATCGCAAGGAAACGGTCGGCAATCGCAAGGCTGATCACCACCACCTCGATCCCCGTGGCAAGGAACATCATCAGGTCGAGGTTTGACGGGCCGGCATAGATCCCGAGCCCGCGGAGCAGCCGCGCTATCGAGGTGAGGATAAGCGGGAACCATGCCGCTGCCACGAACCTGGCAGAGCGGCTGCCGCGCAAGATCGCATGGACCAGCGCCACCGACACCACCATCGCCGAAGGCATGATGGTGAGGAAATAGCCGGTATCGTCGAACGCCTGGGTCGCGTGAAGCTGCAAGGCAAAGAAGCCCGGCACTGCAATCGTCCAGCATCCCGTCCAGTAGGTGATCCGTCGCATGCGCCGCGACAAGGCCCCGCGCTCGAGGAATTCGCTCAGGAACAGCAGTGCCGCACCGCAGCCCACCGCCCAGCACAGCGGCGCCATGACCGCGAGGAACGCGACCGGCAGGCTCGCAAGGACCGAAATTACCCCGCCTGCAAACAGCACATAGCCCATCATCGCGACGACCATGATCGAATGGAACATCACGAAGCGTTCGCGCAGGACGATGAAAAAGGTGATGTCGAACAGCAGCGGCAGCACCAGCATGCCCAGCACCAGCGCCAGCAGCATCATTTCCTGCACGCTGCGATAGGCATCTTCGGGATCATGCACGACCCCGGCTTCGGACAGCAGCGGGATCGAATGCGGGCGGTCGATCCGCACCAGCAGAGCCTCGGTCTCGGGGGTGACAACGGGCAGCGGCAGGCGGAACACCGGTCCGGCCGGGAACGTGCGGCCATCGGCTTCGGCAAAGCTGCGTCCGCGCAAGCTGCCCCCGGTATCGAGCGAATAGATCGTGATCCGCTCGTGCCGCGATGTGCGGGTCAAGAAATGGCGCGGCACCTTCGCGCCCTGCCAGTCGGCGGCTTCAAACCGGAGCCAGGCAACCGGCCGGTCAGCCTGCCAGCCGGTGTCGGTGCAGTTCCACGCTGAACGGTCGATCATCGCCTCGGCACTGCGGCTGGAGTCGGACGCGGCGTGGCAGCGCGGGGAAAAAACGCCGCCAGCCTGATCATCCGCCGCGGCAGGCGCAGCAAGGCCCAGCGCGACCAGCGCAGCAGCCATCCATAGCCATATCGTCAGGCGCAATCGTCCCATGTCTTGGCGCTACCACACAAGCCCTTACGATGCTGTTAAACGAAACATCTCCATTCCGGAGAGAAGTTGTCGTAAAATCAGATATTTGGTTTCAGGGCTGGGTTCTTTTGCGGGCGTCTTCGCGAAGGCGCGGACCTATCTGGCGCGCGCGTCATGCGGTTGTCATGAACAGGCACTAGCGGCCATGGGCTATCACCATCAGGATCACCCATGCCCGCACCGATCACCACCATCGCCAGGACTGGCGTCGCACTTGCTCTGGCTGCGCTCACCCTTTCTGCCTGTGACAGTGGCGGCGGCGGAGCGCGCAATTCGGTGCATGCGGTCGGTTCATCGACGGTCTATCCCTTTGCCAAGCTGGTGGCGGAAAGCTTTTCCCGCTCGAACACTGATTTCCGCTCTCCGCTGATCGAATCCACCGGCACTGGCAACGGTATCCAGCTGTTTTGCAAGGGTCTGGGATCGAACACCCCCGACATGGTCAACGCCTCGCGCCGGATGAAGGCAAGCGAGTTTGAGCGCTGCCTTGCCAACAAAGTCGACGAGATCATCGAATTGCAGGTAGGGCTTGACGGGATTGCCTTCGCTTCGTCGCAGGACGGGATCATGCTCAACCTGTCCCCCCGGACGGTTTACGAAGCGCTCGCCGCCAGCCCCTATGGCCGCGAACAGACGGCCAAGACCTGGGCCGATGTCGATCCGGCGCTGCCAGCCGATCCCATTCTGGTCTACGGCCCGCCCAGCACTTCGGGCACGCGCGATGCGCTGAAGGAACTGGTGCTTGAAGTCGGCTGCGCGTCAAACCCGGAAATGGCCGCGCTCAAGAAGAGCGATGAAAACCGCTACAAGCAGGTCTGCACCGAAGTGCGCGACGATGGCGGCTATGTCGATCAGGGCGAACAGGACAACCTCATCGTCCAGAAGATCGAAAGCAATCCGCGTGCGGTCGGCATCTTCGGCTTTTCCTATCTCGATGAAA
The DNA here is from genome assembly GCF_900143235.1 of Erythrobacter sanguineus. Lineage (GTDB taxonomy): Bacteria > Pseudomonadota > Alphaproteobacteria > Sphingomonadales > Sphingomonadaceae > Erythrobacter > Erythrobacter sanguineus. The sequence continues at coordinate 44,523 of NZ_FRDF01000010.1, forward strand.
ACGCCGACAAGGTGCAAGGCCTGCCGATGAACGGGGTTCAGCCCACCTATGACAACATCGCCAGCTTCGCCTATCCCGGCGCGCGGCCGCTTTATGTTTATGTAAAGAAAGCGCACATGCGCGCGATCCCGGGCCTTGGCGCCTATATGGACGAATGGGCCAAGAGCTGGAAAAAGGACGGCCCGCTGGCCCGTATCGGCATGGTCGCGATGACACCCGAAGCGATGGAGGCCAATCTCCGCAAGGTGCGCGAACAGATCGTCCTCACCCGCGAGGATCTCGCCGCAGATTAAACCAGCGATTGCCGCGGGCAAGGCCGCGCGGTAACCTGACGGCCATGAGCGCCCGCAAAATCGCAGCATGGCACGAAGCCGGCCTGATCGATGCGGCGACGCGCGACCGTTTGCTGGCGCATGAGGCCGAACACGCCCGTCCGCTGGCGCTGTGGGCGGTGTTCGGTATCGGTGCGCTGGCGATCGGGCTGGGGCTGGTTTCGGTGATTGCCGCCAATTGGGAGGACATCCCCGGACAGCTGCGGCTGGCGGTGCATCTTGCGCTGATTGTTGCTGCGCTTGCTGCGCTGTTCCTGCGTGAAGCCCGGATGGCGGCGGCATCACCATGGGCAGTCGAGGCGCTGCTGTTCGTTAGCGCGGCACTGGGCCTCACGTTTTTCGGTCATCTTGGGCAGGTCTACCAGACATCCTCGCCGTTGTGGCAGCCGCTGGCGGTGTGGCTGGCGCTGTTCGCGCCGGTGCTGCTGCTGATGGGGCGAAGCTGGCCTGCGGCGGCAGCGGTCATGGGCGGAATGATCTGGTGCGTGTGGGACTATGTCGGGGCAAGCATCGGCTTCGGATCGGTGGTGCGCCATGGGGCTGATCCGGCCTATTTGTGGCTGGCATTCGTAAGCGCGGCTCCGGTGCTGTCCGCTCCGCTGGCGGCTGCGATGCGCACCCGCAGCACCCGCAGCGATTTCTGGCGGCGGCTCGAACAATTGGCACTGGCCTATGCGGTGGGAGGTGCGTCCTTTGCTTGCGTGCTGGCGAGTGCGGGCGGCTTCGCGGACGGTGAAATGACGCAGGAAGCGTCCAGCATGGTGCTGCGGGGCGTGGTCGCAGTGCTTGCGGGTGTTGGCGTGGTGTTGGCCCGGCGGGGCGTCTCCGGCCAGATGGCGGGCGCGATTATTGCCGGAGCCGGTGTGGCCATGCCGCTTGCCTATGGCGCGGATGACCTCACCATTCCCGCTGCTGCGCTGTTCATGATGCTGTGGATCGGTATCGCCGCCGCCGCACTTGCCGCGCATTGGCGCGGGGTGTTCCAGCTGGCGGTGGCGGTGATTGCCTTCAGGCTCATCATCCTCAGTTTCGAACTGGCGGGCGATCTTCTGGCAAGCGGTTTCGGGCTGATCGCGTCGGGTGTGCTGATCCTCGGCGTGGCATGGGCGGCGGTGCGGGTGTCGAAACGTTTCGCCCCGGATGTGGAGGGCGAGGCATGAGCCGGCTGCTCCGCCTTGCTGCCGTGCTGATCCCCGCGCTTGGTCTGGCGGGCCTGTGGGGCATGAGCGACCACACCTACAGACAGGGCACGGAGTGGGAGGTGCCGATCATGGGCTACGACCCGCGCGACATCCTGCGCGGGCACTATGTCGAATTTACCTATGACTGGCCGCGTGAAGGTGCAGCGGAAGGCAGGCTGGCGTACCTGTGCCTGTTTGGCGATCCGCCGCGGCTTGATCGTGCCGTTCCCGCCGAAAGCGAGGCTGACCTCGCGGATTGCGCCCATCCTGCCAAGGCCGATCCGAACCACATCTATGGCATGTCCAGCCTTGAACGCGGGCGGCTCTATCTCGATCAGAACCGCGCCCGCGTGCTTGATAAGCAATTGCGGAACCGCGACCAGCGCGGGATCGTCACCATCCGCCAGCGCGAGGACGGCAGCTTTACCCCTATCGCCATCCACTTCCGCCCGCACACCCCCGAAGAGCGTGCCGGGCGCGATATGCCGGAACAACGCCCCTTCACCCCGCCGCCGATCATGGACACGCCTAGCGGAAATCCTCGCCCGTAGCCGCGATCCGGGCCTTCAACCCTTCCTGGCAGATATTCTGGATTTCGATTCCGGGATGCGCGTTGACTTCGATCACCAGCGGGCCTTCGTTGACGTCGAGCACGATATCCGCCCCGCAGTAACCCAGTCCGACGGCGGGTCCGCAATTCGCCGCGAGTTCCAGCACGCGCTCCCAGCCGGGAATGGCAAACCCGATCAGCGGCACGCCGGTATCGGGGTGATGGGTGATGGGCGTGCCTTTCACCACCGCGCGGGTGATCCTGCCGGTGATCATGTCGATCCCCGCGCCGATTGCGCGCTGGTGGAGGTTGGCCTTGCCATCGGATTCATTGGTCGGCAGCCGCACCATTGCCATCAGTGGGGTATGGTGCAGGCTGATGACGCGCAGATCGGGCAGGCCTTCGGGCACGATCCCCGCCAGCGCCGGATCGGCGATGATCAGCGGTTCGATCAGCGCGGCGTCCTCGGCCGCGGAATCGCCTGAAAAGCCGCCATCGACGACCTTCTGGATGTGGTGCATCACCGCGTCCTCGGTCAGGGCTGCGCCCGATCCCTTGAACCAGGTGTTCCCTTCGCGCCGCACCGCCAGCAGGATCCCGTCGCCCTGCGATCCGCGCGCGGGCTTGATCGCCCAGGCATCGGGCATGTCGCGCAGGGGTTTGAATTCGCCAAGTTTCTGGTGGTCGTCGATCACCGCCACAGTGCCGGTGCAGGCGATCCCGGCCGCCTCCAGCGCCACTTTGGCTGCCACCTTGTCACGCGCCCGCTCGATCGCGCTGCGCGCGTTGTATTTCGCGATCAATGCGTTGCGCATGTTGATCCCGAGAATCTCGTCGAGCGGATTATGGAGCCGAGGGGCACCGCCGAATATCTTTCCCAGACCCATGACCATGTCACACGTCCTCGACCTTGCGGATGATCCAGGCATTGTGAATCGGCGGCCTCCAGCTTTCCGGACCGCCGCCGGACGCGCCAACGCGAGGCAGGAATTGTGCCTCGCGATTGGGGATCACTTCGGATGTTGCCTGCGGAACCCGCCTTCGCGCGAATTCCTCGAGGTCGGCGGGCGAGTTTATGACCCACATGCCGGAAAGTGGCGGCACACCTCCTCCCGCCGCGGCAAGGGCCGGTCTGGCTGGGTGCGGCCCGGCCGGGCCTTCGCGTTCTTTGATCGGGGCCACACGCCGCCTATCCGGCCGCCCCTTGCGCCGCTCATCGATCGCATCATCAGCCACATCTTCAGGCAGTACGAGCGATCTGCCCTGCAGTCGCCGTTCAAGCCAGATCGGGGCGAACCTGGCGATTTCCGAAAGCCGCAATCCGCGATACCGGCCAAGGATCGCAATCGCGATGCCGGTCGCCGCCGGCATCAGCAGCGGCGAAGCCTCGATCAGCGCCAGCGCGAAATCGCTGACCATCACGAACTGGATCACGACTGCCAGAATGAAGGTGTTGAAGGCCATCAGCGCCGCCGGCTTGGCGCCGTCCTTGCCCCATTGCTTCCACCACCTTTCAACGCACAGCCCGCAGACGATCACCGGGAAGGCGTCCACCTGAAGCTTGGTATCGAGGATCATCTGCAGGGAAACCAGCACCAGCACGATCAGCGAGATCAGCACGCCCAGAAACCCGACCCGAGTCATGCGCAATTTGAGCAAGGTGGGCGTGACCAGCATTCCCGCCATCACCGACGAAATCAGCACCACCGGTCCCATGACCGGGCCGATCTGCAGGAATGCCAGAGCGATCAGCATCGGGGTAAACAGGCCGAATGCCTTCAATCCGATAAAGCTGCGCGCCAGCACAACCAGAAATGCGCCCAGCGGCAGCACCATCAGCAGGTTGGACGGCTTCAGCCCCCACACGGCTTGCGAAGTGGAAACGCCATTGAAGGACGATGGCAGCGAAAGAAAGGTGCCGGTATTGGCAAGCCCGAGCGCGACCAGCACAGCAATGCACAGTCCGACGACGATCCCGATATAGATCGGGCGCCGGATCTGCGGCGTCGCTCTTTCCCAGAACTGCCGAAAGGTCGAGATCAGTCTAGAACGCATATCCGACCGAAATGGTCAGCCGGTAACCCTCGCGTTCGCGGATGGGTTCGTTGCTGCCGGCAAAGATATACTTGGCTTCGCCTTCGATGCGCCATCTGCCCGGCCACCACAGCACCTCCACCTCGGGCACGACCAGCCGGTCGCGGCGTTGATTGCCGGCATCGGTCAGGCGGCCGTCGAATCGGGTGCGGATCACCTCGATCGCCGGGCGTATGCGCAGATCGGGAGTGATCGGGCGGGTATAGGCGACCCCTGCAGATTCGCGCTCGTACCCGCGCCGTGCATCGTCGGAACGGATTGATTCGGCGCGCAGGTCAAAGGCCAGATAGTGATAGCGACCGAAGCGGCGGCGATATTGTGCGTCGACGCGCGGCCCCTCGCCGGTGGTCTCGGCCAGCGGCCCATTGGCATATTCGCGATCCCGCCAGCTTCCCTGCACGCGCACGCGATGCGCGCGTTCGGGTTCCCAGGTCAGTCGCGCCGAACCCTGCCATTCGTCGGTATCATTGGCCTCGACCGAAACCGCGTCATCGAAATGCCGCGCCTGAAGCTGTAGCTCCCAGTCTTTCTCGATGTCGGTCTGGATGGTCGCGGTGAAGCGGTCGCGGGCAAAGTCACGCCGCCCTTCGCCAAGCCGGAACACCTCGATCCGGTCGGCCTCCAGCCGCAGTCGCACGCCGCGCTTTTCCAGCGCCAGGCCGACCTGCCCGCGGACGCTGACCGCCTCGCCATCGACCACCAGATCATTGTCACGGGTGGTGGTCTGGGCGCTCACTGTCTGCACCTCGATGCGGGCATCAGGTTCGAGCTGCCAGCCCGAATTCTGCGCTGTTGCCGGTGCTGCGACAGAGATCGCAAGCACAGACATCGCAAGCAATGTGACAAACATCCGGACGTAGCCGGGCATGGAGTAATGCATCACGTAAGCCCCCGTTGACTTACGCAGGTCTACGGGGAGGGCGTTTAGAAAATCCTAACCGTGTTCTTCAACCATCATGGAAGCCGGAATTATCATGAAAGACAGGCGGGTAATCCGGCTGGACCACCCGCCTTTCACTATCGCGGTTTCACCATCAAAAGCGTGCCGTGATCGTCACCCCGTACAACCGCGGCTCCGCCTGAATGAACGTAGGGATGCCAAACGCGCCGCCGGTGTTCCCGGCGTCCAGCAGGTAGTCTTCGTCAAAGGCGTTGCGGATGAAGCCGGCAATTTCGTAGCGGTTGTCCGCGAAGCTGAGGCCGGCGCGGCCGTTGACCAGCGTGACCGGGCCTTGCGCGATAAGGGGATTGTTGGGCACCTCAAAGAAGATCCGGCTCCGATGCGTCACGCTCGGGGTGGCAAAGAAACGCATGCCGTTGCCGAATTCGTGATTCACCGTGAACCCGCCGGCAGCCTGCCATTCGGGCTGAAGGCGGAAGCGCGCACCCGAAAAGGCGGGCGAGAAGGCTCCGTCTTCATCAATGCCGCCGTCGATAAAGCCGAAATTGCCGAACACCTGGAACCAGTCGGCCAGATCGACCAGCAGTTCACCTTCGACCCCAAGGTTCGACGCGGTGCCCGCGCTCTGGGTGATGAAAGCCCCGGTCGGGTTGCCTTGGCCATCGACCTCGGCAACGCTGACCTGAAAGCCGTCATAGACCTGATAATACACGCCGAGCGAGGCTGAAACCGGGCCGCTGGCGAGCTTGATCCCGCCTTCGTAGTTCCACACGGTTTCTTCCGGCACATCCAGCCGGTTGGCCACGACATTGCCGCCCGTGTCGCGCCGCGCGCCCAGCTGCAACACCGGCGAACGGCGGCCCTTGGACACGGTGGCGAACACGTTCACATCATCGCTGATCCGGTACAATGCGTTGAAACGCGGCAGCACCGCCTGAAAATTCTCATCCGTGGTAAAAACACGCCCGCCTGTATCGACCCCGCCGGGGACCAGCGGTGCGCCGGTCAGCACGCTGTTCGGAATATCGGAGGAGAAGCTGGACTGGCGATATTCGTCAAGAATCCGGACGCCCGCAGTCAGTTCGAGCGAGTCTGCCGGGATCCAGGTCACGTCGGCAAACACCGAATAAGCCTCGTTGCGGCCGCGATTTTCAAACAACACCGCGCTGTAGGGGAAGTTGGTCGCACCAAGCGCAGGAACGCTGCCGTCGGGCGCGACGCAGAGGTTGCGCGGGTTGCTGAACAGGCCGCCGAGACAGGTCAGGAACACCCCTTCTTCGGTCGCGAAGGGCACGTTTTGGCGGCCGTCTTCGATGAACAGGTTCCAGCCCGCGCTCGCCCGCAGGTTGCCGCCTTGATAGGCAAAGCGGCCTTCGTGGCTGATCTGCCAGCCATCGGCAATTTCGCTGAACTCAAGGAAGGGTGCTGCCGAACCGTCGGCATCGAATACCTCGCGGCTGTCGAATTTGCGATAACCGTTCACCGTGGTGAAGGTCCATTCGTCGGCAAACTGGTATTCGGCGGTGATGTTGAAGTCATAGACTTCGCGGTTGAGGCCGAGCTGGTCGTCGCCCAGCACCGCAGCGCCAGCAGGGTTACCGCCAAGATTGACGGGCTCGAAGGCGTTGGCTGCACCGCCGGGCGCGCCCGCAAACGCCGCGAAGGTGCCCGAGGTGAACGGCGTGCCGCCGTTGCGCTGCTGGTCATAGGTGGCGACCAGATCCAGCGTGAAATCGGCGGTAGGGGTGTAGCGCAGCGATGCGCGCACGCCGAGCTGGTCCTGCGCGTAGAGATCCTCTTCCTGATTGGGATTGAGGTTTTCGACATAGCCGTCGCGGGTGCGCCATTCGAAGGCGATGCGGCCAGCAAGCACATCGGACCCGGCGTTCAGGTGTCCGCCCAGCAAGGTCTGGTTGAAATTGCCGTAACCGCCGTTGAGCTCGCCCGAGAACCCCTCGCGCGGGCGGGCCGAGACGAGGCTGATCGCGCCAACCGCGCTGGCCGTGCCGAACAGCGTTGCCTGCGGGCCCTTGATCACTTCGACGCGCTCCAGATCATAGATCGCCTGATACGAGCCGCGCGAACGCGAGATGTCGACGCCATTGTAATAGAGCGTGACGCGCGGGCCCTGCTGCGCCGAGCCGCTGTCCGAGTTGATCCCGCGGATCACGATGCCAGGGTTGTTGGCGCTCTGTTCCTGGATGTTGAGGCCGGGGATGTAATTGGAAAGCTCGTCGAGATCGGTGACGCCAAGGTCGCGGATCCGTTCGCCCGACACGGCAGAGATGGTGATCGGCACGTCCAGCGCGCGTTGTTCGATCTTCTGCGCGGTCACAATGATCTGGTTGCGGGCAGCATTGTCTTCGCTGTCCGCTTCGGAACCTTGCGCGAAGGCAGCCTGCGGCGCGGCAGCGAGCATGGTGGTGAGCGCGATCAGCGAGACGCGCCGGAGTTCTGTGGGCATGGTTTGGCTTCCCTGTTGGTGGAGAGAGGCCTTGCCCGTGGCAGGCGATGGTGACGCCAGCGCGACGAGAGCGTTAAGCCGGCGTGACAGCCGATTTACAATTTCGGGACGTTGCGATTTTGCATCTCTTGCTTGGGGCCACCTTGCGGTGACGCCAACCACCCGAGCCGGATTTCCGCCCTGTCACCAATGATGCCATCATAGGCCGATGGTATCATTGGCGGCGAGGCAGGGTTCTGCATCGCGGGCAAGCGCGATTGCAGAACTAGAGCGGATTGCCATCCCGATCGCGGTAGATTTCACGCCGCCCGACGTGGTTGGCCGGGCCGACCAGCCCGTCTTCCTCCATCCGCTCGATCCACTTGGCCGCGGTGTTGTAGCCCACGCCCATCTGCCGCTGGAGCCACGATCCCGATGCCTTCTGGTTTTCGATCACGATCTGGCAGGCCTGCCGGTACTTGCGTTCCTCCGGGTTGTCGGAGGCGGTCATGTCATCCTCGAAGCCGAAGCCGCCGTCTTCGGGTTCTTCGGTGACGGCATCGACATATTCCGGCGCACCCTGACTGCGCCAGAAATCGGCCACAGCCTCCACTTCTTCGTCGCTGACAAACGGCCCGTGGACGCGCACCATCGCACCGGTATTGGGCTTGTAGAGCATATCGCCCTTGCCCAGCAATTGTTCGGCCCCCTGTTCGCCAAGGATGGTGCGGCTGTCGATCCGGCTGGTCACCTTGAAACTGATGCGGGTCGGCAGGTTGGCCTTGATCACCCCGGTGATGACATCCACCGAAGGCCGCTGCGTCGCCATGATCAGGTGGATGCCGGCCGCGCGCGACTTTTGCGACAGGCGCTGGATCAGCACTTCGATTTCCTTGCCGATGGTCACCATCAGATCGGCGAGTTCATCGACGATCAGCACGATCTGCGGCAGCGGCTGGTAATCGAGCTGTTCTTCCTCGAACAATTGCTCGCCGGTTTCAGGGTCGAACCCGGTCTGCACCCGGCGGCCCAGCGGCTTGCCCTTGGCAATCGCGGCGCTGACCTTTTCGTTGAAGGAATGGATATTGCGGCTGCTGACCGCGCTCATCATCCGGTAACGCCGCTCCATTTCCTCGACCGCCCATTTCAGCGCGCGCACGGACTTGTGCGGCTCTGTCACCACCGGGGAAAGCAGGTGAGGAATGTCGTCGTAAGTCTTCAATTCCAGCACCTTGGGATCGATCAGGATCAGGCGCAGTTCGGCAGGTGTAAAGCGATAGAGCAGGCTCAGCAGGATCACGTTCAATCCCACCGACTTGCCCGATCCGGTGGTGCCCGCGACCAGCAGATGCGGCATGGCGGCGAGATCGGCAATGATCGGTTCGCCGGCAATATCCTTGCCCAGAATGATCGGCAGGCTGCCCTTGGCGTCGGCAAAGGCGGTGCAGGCGGCCAGTTCCTTGAGCATCACCACCTGGCGATCCTGATTGGGCAGTTCGATGCCCATCACCGTGCGTCCCGGAATGGGGGAGACGCGCGCAGAAATCGCGCTCATGTTGCGGGCGATGTCTTCGGCCAGACCGACCACGCGGCTGGCCTTGATGCCGGGCGCGGGTTCGAGTTCGTACATCGTCACCACCGGGCCGGTTCTTACCGCGGTGATTTCACCCTTCACGTTGAAATCGTCGAGCACATTTTCGAGCAGGCGGGCGTTGCGTTCCAGCGCCATCTTGTCGAGCTTGGGCGCCTTGTCGGCAGGCGGCTCGGCCAGCAGGTCGAGGCTAGGCAGCGTGAAGGCGGCAAACATGTCGCCCTGCGCGGTCTTGGTTGGCAGCGCGCGCTTGGGCGGCGCGGAAGGATCGCTGATTTCCGGCGCACGGCGCGGACGTTCGTCAATTTCGGCGGGGGCGGGCTCGCCCTTGGCCATGCGGCGCGGGCGGGCAGGAGGCTCGTCAGCGTCATCATCGGCAAAGGCCAGCGCAGGTGCGGCTTTGCGGCCCGCCAGCGGCAGGCGGCGCAGCAGGCCAGCCAGCGAGCCGCCACCGAGGAAATCGGGCAGGCTCAGCAGTCCGCGCCAGTCAATCGCGAAGATCCGGGTGAGCAGCCCCACAGCAACAGCAAGGCAGGCAAGCCCCGCGCCAAGGATCACCCAGCCCTGCGCCTCGCCGGCAAAGCGCTCGGCCAGCGCCTGAATCGCACCTGCGCCGAGCAAGCCTGCCAGCCCGCCAGCTTGCGCCGGCAGCGTCCCGCCCGGCCCGGCAAAGGCCAGCGCCAGCCCGGTCGAAAGCAGCGTCATGGCAATCAGCAACAGCCCGGCGGGCAGCCACCACGGGGTGGTTTCGGCCTCGTCCCCGTTTTCCACATCGCGCCACAGCTTGCGCGCCGAAACATAAAGCAGCGGCAGCAGCAGCACGGCAGACAGGCCGAACACCAGCAGCACGCGGTCTGCCACCCATGCGCCCGCCGCGCCCATCCAGTTGGCGACCGCGCCCGGATCGGCAGCGGTCGATGGGCTGGGATCGGTCTGGGTGTAGCTCACCAGCGCGAGCGCGAGGAACAATGTCGCGCCCAGCAGCAGCCCCGCGCCGGTCATCTGCGCAAGTCGGCGCAAGCCGCGGCGCAGGCCCGCGCGCCATTCGGCGTCGGACTGGCGCGCAGCGGTTTTGCGAGGGGTGACGGCGCGGCTGGCCATGGCGGGTTCTCCTGAGCGGAACACATCATGAATCCTCAGAGGACTCCGGTCAAGCGATGTGCGACAGGGCGTTTTGCCTAGCTCAAGCCGTCGATCGCCGCCCAGCGCGGCCATTGAAGTGTTCCGGCACGTTCCGCCGTCATACCGCCCAGTGCGATGACGGGCATGTCAGCCTGCGCGGCGAGTTCATGAAACGTCGCCACGCCAAGGCATCCTCCGCCCGGATGCGAGCGGCTCGCGAAGACCGGGGAGAGGAACACGCCATCGGCCTTTGCGCGGTTGGCGAGGACGATTTCTCGCGCATCATGCGCCGTGGCCAGACGCAGCAGGCCGGGCAGTCTGGCAAGCTTGCCGGGCGGGCCATAGATGCCGTCCGCGCCCCAATCCAGCGCCAGTTGGGCCGGGCCGGACAGGATCACCAGATGGCCGCCCGCACGCGCCATTGCGGCCAGTTGCGCGAACCGCTGAGTGCGGGCCTTGTGGTCGAGGTGGTAATGGCGGAACACAAAGGCATTGCCGCGCGGCAAGGTGGCCAGCGCCCATTCAATCCTTGCATCATTGCGAGCGTCGCTCAGCAGCCACAGGCGGGGGAGGGGGTTTGCGCGCGTCACCCGCCCGTTATAGAGCGCTGCCATGGACATTGAAGCCCCCGGAGCCGCCGCCCGCCTTTCCGACGTTCGCAGCAATATCGCCCGCGTGTGCAAGCCCGCGCGGCGCGCGCCCGAAGATGTTACCCTGATCGCGGTCAGCAAGACCAAGGGCCCCGAGGCGATCCTGCCGCTGATCGCAGCAGGCCAGCGCGTGTTCGGTGAAAACCGAGTGCAGGAAGCCGAGGCCAAGTGGCCCGATCTGCGCGCGGCGCATCCCGATATCGAACTCCACCTGATCGGCCAGCTGCAATCGAACAAGGCCGAGGAAGCCGTTGCATTGTTCGACTATATCCACTCGCTCGACCGCCCCAGCCTGCTGACGGCGCTGGCACGCGCGATGGACAAGGCGGGGCGGCGCGTGCCGTGCTTTGTTCAGGTCAATATTGGCGACGAGGCCCAGAAGGGCGGATGTCCGATTGTCGAACTGCCGGGGTTCCTCGAAAAGGTGCGCGCTGCCGATATCCCGCTTGCCGGGCTGATGTGCATCCCTCCCGCGGACACCGAAGCCGCGCCGTTCTTTGCGCTGCTGGCGAAACTGGCGGCGGATCATGGATTGGAGGGCCTCAGCATGGGGATGAGTGGCGATTACGAAACGGCGGTGATGCTGGGCGCGACCCATGTGCGGGTCGGCACCGCGCTGTTCGGCGCTCGGGAATAGGCAAAAAAGAACCTCTCCGTCCTGCAAGGATGGGGAGGGGGACCACCGAAGGTGGTGGAGGGGTTTTCGGCGCTTGCCAGCTTTACCCCTCCGTCAGCCCCGCGGGAGGCCACCTCGCCACCCCGGAACAGGTCCGGGGCAGGGGAGGGACTGATCGGTTGCGCAGCAACCGCAAGGGCGACCGCCCGCCCGCAGCGGGCGCAGCTTGCTGCGTGTCTGGCGAGGAGGATCGCCCGGAAGGGCGATCCCCCAAAAAGCATCAAAATTCGAACAGCGCCTCGATCCCGATGTTCCGGCCGCGCTGCAGCGGCGACAAGGTGCCCGCGGTCGGGTTGGACGCAAACTGCTGGCGCACCCCGGTCGAGTTCGGGCCGCCGAATGGCAATTGCGTATCACCGCCCGCCTGCACTTCGTCGAACAGGTTGCGGCCATAGAGCGACAGCGACAGCCCTTCGAGCGGGGTCACCCAGGTGATGTTCGCTTCCAGGTTCGACATATCCTGGATGTAACCGAAATTGTCGTCGGTGAAGGCGAACTCATCGCGATACTGGTAGTTCACCCGCGTGAGGATTTCGCTGTTGCCGAGCAGCAGCTCGTGCACCAGCCCCATCCCCCAGGTCACTGCCGGCACACGTGGGATGCGCAGGTTCTCGTCTGCCCCGTCGATAGCCCCGTCGCCGGAAATGTCGAACAAGATGGTGTCATACTTGTCGTCGATCAGACCGAGGTTGGCAGTGATTATGAGCGAATCCGACACCCGCATGCGCGCTTCGCCTTCGAACCCGGTGATGGTCGCATCGGCGGTGTTGAGGATGTTCTGTACCACGCCTGCGCCCGGATCGGCGAGGTTCACTTCGCGCTGCATGTCCTGCACTTTGGTCACATAGGCCGCGACGTTGAGCGTGAAGGAGCCATCCGCGGTCTGGAACTTCCCGCCAATTTCGTAGGTGTCGACCTGCTCTTCGTCGAAGAACAGGTTTCCGGTCGCATCGACCGCGCGATTGAACACCGCAACGTTTGTGATACGAAAATTGTAGCCGCCCGAACGGAAACCGCGGCTCCAGTGGCCATAGACCTGACTGTCAGCGAATTCATACTGCAGGCCAAGCTTGGGCGAGAGGTTGCGGAACCGCACTTCATCGGTGAAGCCATTCGTCTCCGTCGCGGGATTGAAGGGCTGGGTGCCGGTTGGGCAGGTGCCCGCAAGAACCGAACAACGCGCGCGTGGGACGATATAGGTCACCGCTGCGTCCTTGGTTTCCTGATTCCAGCGCAGGCCAGCAATCACCGACAGCCCTTCGGCGAATTCATATTGCGCATTGGCAAACACGCCGATCACTTCGTGATCCTGCCGCCCACCACCGAAGAACACTGGTGGCTGAAGGTTTACAGGCAGATCGCGGCGCAGCTCGCGGCTTTCATCATAGGCAAGGCTCTGATCAAAGTAGAACCCGCCGAACGTCAGATCGAGGCTGTCAGTCGAGATTGCGTAGCGCAACTCGTTCGAGATCTGATCCTGCACCGTTTCCGTGTTCGAGTGGAACAGGAATGCCGGGGTCGAATCAATATCGCCGCGGGTGGTGGCGCTGTAGTCGCGATAGCCGAAGATGTTGGTCAGGGTGCCCGGGCCAATGTCCCATTCCGCGGTCAGTGAACCGGTCCAGATCTGGGTGTCGTAGAAGCCCGGCTCATCAATCGCCAAATCGAAGCTTTCGCGATCGAAGAATCCGCGGTTTTGGCCGGCTGGGCCATCGCCGTTGCTGTCGAAATAGTCGAGCTTGGCGCGGATCATCAGATCGCCAAAGCGCCCTTCGAGTGCGCCACGCAGGATCTTGGTGTCCGCCGCCCCTTGGTTCGACCCGTCGAACAGGTTGCGGAAATAGCCTTCGTCCTTGTTGTAATAGGCGCCCACCTTGAACAGCAGCACGTCTTCGACAATCGGGCCGGACATCACGCCGCTGACGGTGTAGTTCGCGCCGCCACGACCGCCATCGACCGGGCCATCGACCGCTGCACGGAATTTGCCGCGGAAATCTTCGGTCGGGTTGCCGGTGTTGAGCACCACAGCGCCACCGGTGACGTTGCGGCCGAACAACACGCCCTGCGGGCCGCGCAGGATTTCCACGCTGTCGAGATCGAACAGATCGAACACCACGCCGCCGTTGATGCCGAGATACACGCCATCGACGAAGACGCCGACAGTCGGGTCGATCGACGGGATCGAGGAGTTGATGCCAAGCCCGCGGATCGCGAAGTTGGCGGTGCCGCGACTGGTGCCGATCTGATCAAGGCTGACGTTCGGTGCCTGGAACGACAGGCCCTGAATATCGCGGATCTTGAAAGCTTCCAATGTGTCGGCATTGAACGCCGTCACGGCCAGTGCGACGTCCTGCACGTTTTCCGGGTCACGGGTCTTGGTGCCGGTGACAAGGATCTCGCTGATGGTGTCGAGTGCGCTTGTGCGCTGACCTTCGGTTTCACCCTGAGCGGTGCCTGCTTCGTCTTCGGCGATCTGGGCGTTGGCGGCAGAAGGGGCCAGCGCTGCGGTGCCGAGAAGCAGTGCGAATTTGCCAAGCCGGAGGGGGCTGGGCACGGGGTTTCTGGTGGTCATTTTATAACTCTCCCTGAGTTGAGGCGCGGGGCAATAGCGAAGAGTCACGATATTGCAATCTGTTGCGGCGCCCCTTTCGTCAGAGTGCCAGCCCCGTGCGATCAGCCCCGTTTGAACAGGCCTGTTTGATCAGGCCTGTTCGAGCTGCTGCTGGCGGCGGTCGCTGGCCGCTTCGAGCAGCGCGGCCTCGATTTCGGCAAGCCGCTCTGGTGCCTTGATCTTGGCACCGGTCAGATCGGTCACATAGAATGTATCCGCTGCGCTTTCGCCATAGGCGGTGATATGCGCCGAATGGACGATCAGGCTGGCCTTGTAGAGCGCGTGCGCCAGCCGGTTGAGCAATGCCGGACGGTCGCGCGCGGTCACTTCGACCACAGTGAAATTGTTGGACGCATCATTGTCGAACCCGACCCGCGGAGCGACATCGAAGGTGCGCGCGCGCGAATGGGCGAGCGGGCGCGCGGCGAGTTTCGGCACCAGTTCGATGTTGGCCAGCAGCGCGTCGCGGATGCCCTTCTCGATGCGTGCGATCTGGGTTTCCTCGCTCAGCGGCCTGCCGTGCTGGTCCTGCACCAGAAAATTATCGACAGCATAGCCGCTGCGCGCGGTGTGAATGCGCGCATCGATGATGTTCGCGCCGGCCAGGTGGATGCCGCCGGCCATGCGGTAGAACAGGCCGGGATGGTCAGCGGCAATCACGTTGACGCGGGTCGCGCCGCGCGTCTCGTCGGGCTCGCAGTGGATCGAAAGCTGGTCCTGCGCCGCACGCGCGACGTCATATTGCACCAGATTACTGGCGATGATGTCCTCAGGCTCGGCGATCCAGTAGGCATCGCCCAGCAGCGCGCCGATATCATCGACAAGATGCTCGGCATCGCCAAGCAGACGCGCAACCGCGTCCTTCTTGGCGGCCACCCGCTGTTTGCGTCCCTTGCCCTTGTGCCCGAGCCGCAGCCGCTCCTGCGCGGCATCATAAAGCTCGCCCAGCAGCTGGCCTTTCCAGCTGTTCCACGTGCCGGGGCCGACCGCGCGGATATCGACCGCAGTCAGGATCGCAAGGTTGCGCAGCCGTTCGAGGCTTTGCACTTCGGCGACGAAATCCTCGATCGTCTTGGGATCGGTCAGGTCGCGCTTTTGCGCGGTGCGGCTCATGAGAAGGTGTTGCAGCACCAGCCAGGCGACCAGATCGGTTTCCTTCTCGTCCAGTCCGAAGCGCGGGCCGAGCTTGCGCGCCACGTCCGCCCCCAGCACCGAATGATCGCCCCCGCGCCCCTTGGCGATATCGTGCAGCAGCACCGCGACATAGAGCGCGCGGCGCGAGGCGAGCCGGGGAAATTCGCGGGTGGCGCGCGGGTGATCGGCGGCGAGCAACCCGCGCTCGATCTGCGAGAGCAGGCCGATGGCGCGGATCGTGTGTTCATCGACGGTGTAGTGATGATACATGTCGAATTGCATCTGCGCGTTGACCCGGCCAAAGTCCGGCACGAAGCGACCAAACACGCCCGCTTCGTTCATCCAGCGCAGCGCGGTTTCCGGATCCTTGCGACCGCTGAGCAGTTCGAGGAACAGCCTGTTTGCGCGCTTGTCGCGGCGTACCTTGCCATCGATCAGCCTGGCATCGCGATCGGCCAGGCGCATGGTTTCAGGGTGGACTTCCAGCCCCTCGGCCTCAGCCAGCTGGAACACCTCGATCAGGCGCACCGGGTCGGCCCGGAACCAGTCGTCCCCCGGCGCGCGCAACCGCCCGCCCTCGACCATATAGCCCTTGAAGGCGCGCGGCCGCTGGGTCCAGCCGGCGAAAAACCCGCTGCGGGTGCGCTTGCGTGCGAATTCCTCGTCAAGGTGGGCGAGGAACACGCCGGTCAGGCTGCCGACGCGTTTCGCCTGCAGGAAATAGTACTGCATGAAGCGTTCGACCGCGCTCTTGCCCGGACGATCGGCGAAGTGCATCCGCTCTGCCACCTGTCGCTGCAGATCGAAGGTCAGCCGGTCTTCGGCGCGGCCTGTCATGATGTGCATGTGGCTGCGCACCGCCAGCAGGAAGCCTTCGGCGCGGCGGAAGCTGCGATATTCGGATGCCGTCAGCAGCCCGACATCGACCAGCTCGGCAGCGTTCTGGACGCGGTGGACATATTTGCCGATCCAGTAGAGCGTCTGCAGGTCGCGCAGCCCCCCCTTGCCGTCCTTGATATTGGGTTCCACGACATAGCGGCTGTCGCCCATCCGCTTGTGCCGCGCATCGCGCTCAGCCAGCTTCTGGGTCAGGAACTGCCGTTCGCTGCCCTTGACGACTTCGTTCCAGAAACGGCTGCGCAATTCCTCGTACAGCGGCTGATCGCCCCATACCATCCGCCCTTCGAGCAGCGCGGTGCGGATGGTCAGATCTTCCTTGGCGAGGCGCATCGTATCCGACACGGTGCGGCTGGAATGGCCGACCTTGAGGCCCAGATCCCACAGCAGATAGAGCATCGCCTCGATCACCTGCTCGCACCACGGCGAACGGCGCATCGGGGTGATGAAGGCGATGTCGATATCCGAATGCGGCGCCATTTCGGCGCGGCCATATCCGCCCACCGCGAGGATCGCGAGGCGCTCTGCCGCAGTGCGGTTGGGGACGGGATAGAGGTGGGTGGTCACGTGATCGTGGATCACCCGCAGCAGCTGGTCGGTGAGGAAGGAATAGCCCCCCGTCACATCATGCCCGGCCGACGGCGCCTCGGCCAGCCGCCGTTCCAGTTCCGCCCGGCCTTCGTCCAGCGCATGACGCAGCGCCTTGACGATATCGCCGCGCGCGCGTTCGGCCCCGGCGAGCGATAGCGCCGCGATTTCGTCCGCCAGCGCACGGCGATCGATGATCGCGCGCTGGCCCGGCACGCGCCGGGGGCTCACGGAAAGGGTTTCCGTGTCTGTCCCCCGGCGCGGGGCGCAAGGATGGGGCGCGGGCAGGTCAGCGGATCAGGCCGCCACTGCCGCATCGCCATAGCGCGCCTTGACGCTGCGCTTGTCGATCTTCTGGGTGCCGAGCCGGGGCAGCGCCTCCTCGGTGATCCAGATCTGATGTTCCAGCGGCACCTTGAACGGTGCGATCCGTTCCAGCAGGAAGGCGCGCAGTTCCCCCGGGGTGATGGCCGTGTGACCTTCCTTCATCCGGTAGACCGCCGCTGGCACCTCGCCAAAGCGTTCGCAAGGCAGGCCGAACACCGAACATTCGCCAACATCGTCATGCGCGTAGATCGCGTCTTCGACCTCGATGCAGGAGATATTCTCGCCGCCGCGGATGATGATGTCCTTCTTGCGGTCGACGATGAACAGATATTCGTCCTCATCAAGATAGCCGAGGTCGCCGGTGCGGAAAAAGCCATCGTCGGTAAAGGCGGCTGCGGTCGCTTCGTCATTCTTCCAGTAGCCGCGGAAATTGGCGACAGAGCGGATGCAGACCTCGCCCACCTGACCTTGCGGCAATTCGTTGCCGTCATCGTCCAGAATACGCAGATCCACCATCGGCTTGCTGGCACGCCCGGTTGATCCGGGCTTGGCGATGTAGTTCTCGTTGAAATTGCCGCAGCCCACTGCGTTGGTTTCCGTAAGGCCATAGCCCAGCAGCGGGAACCCGCCGGGGAAGGCTTCCTTGATCCGGGTGACGTGCTCCACCGGACGCGGCGCGCCGCCTGCGGCAAAGCTTTTGCAGGCCGACAGGTCATACTGGTCACGATCGGGATGGTTGGCGATTTCATAGCTCATCAGCGGCACGCCGACGAAGTAGCTGACCTTTTCTTCGGCCATCAGCCGGATTGCAAGGCCCGCGTCCCACTTGGGCATCAGCACCAGTTTGCGCGCGATGGCGAAGCTTTGCAGGAACAGCGGCACTTCGCCGGTGACATGGAACAGCGGCACCGCGACCAGCGCACAGGGCTGATCGGTCATCGGCCCTTCCTGGCTTTCGATATGCACCTTGGCCATCGCGCTCTGCGCGACATAGCTCATCACGCCGTGCACGACGCCGCGATGATCGGACCATGCGCCCTTGGACTTGCCGGTCGAACCCGAGGTGTAGAGGATGGTGGCAATATCATCCGGCCCGATTTGGCCCAGCATCGCCATGGCTGCGCTGGTGCCTTCAGGCACGGCCCAGACATTGGCCAGACCTCCGGGCGGCGGATTGCCGTGGCTGAACAAGACCAGTTTCGCGCTGTGCGGGTGGCCTTCAAGCCGTGCGGCGCGGCCTTCATCGGCCAGCACCAGCTTGCATTCGGCCAGATCGATTCCGTAGGCGAGCTCCTCTCCGGACGAAAATCCGTTGAGCAAGGTCGCGCAGCCGCCGGCCATGATGATGCCCATATAGGCGATCATCCAGTTGGCCGAATTGCGTGCGGCGATGGCGATGCGATCGCCCTTGGCGATGCCGTGATCCCGCACCAGGCTTTCGGCCACGCAGGTCGCGGCGCTGTAGGTTTCGCCAAAGGTCAGCCGCACATTCCCGTCGACCAGGAAGGGCAGGTCGCGATGCTCGTTGCAGAAATGCGCGAAATAATGCGCAAGGCTTGGCGGCGCGCCGGCGAAGGCGGGCATCTCCACCCCGTCGCGCGTGAACGGCACGGTGTTGAACGGCTGACCGGTTGCAGTCAGGGCGGTGATGATCGCTTCAAGCGCATCGTCCAGCTGGGTGGGCATGCGGTGTCCTTTCCTCTCTCAATTGCTGGAAGCCCGGTGCGGCATGCGCTTGTCCGATCTTCCGATCCCATTATCTGCCCACGGGTCTGCGCCCCTTCCCCTGCCCCGCGCGCTGTGCCAGAAGCGCCAGCGTGAACGGGGCCATGTCAGGCCCGCCGATACGGCATATCATTGTCAATAAGGGGTTCGCTGCGTGCTGTCACTACTTGCCGCGAGCGGCGCTGCCGATCCGGTCTACTGGTCCGACCTCGGCCTGCGGCCGGGCATTGATCTGGGGTTCTTTACCCTGCGATTCTATTCGCTGGCTTACCTGATCGGGGTGATCTTTGCCTATTGGCATGTCTCCGTGATGATCAAGCAGCCCGGCGCGCCGATGGCGCAGCGCCATGCCGATGACCTGTTCTTCTATTGCACGCTGGGGGTAATTCTCGGCGGGCGGCTGGGTTATGCGCTGTTTTATACCGGGGGCGAGACCGGGATTCCCAGCGCCTTCACCGATTTTTCCGGCGATGGCTGGGTCAAGTGGAAGCTGCTGCGGCTGTGGGATGGCGGCATGGCGTTTCACGGCGGGCTGCTGGGCGTGGCGGCAGCAATGGCGTGGGTATCCTGGCGCGAAAAGCTCAATTTCATCCGGGTCACCGATTATGTCGCGGTCAGCGTGCCGATGGGCATGCTGCTCGGGCGGATGGCGAATTTCGTCAATGGCGAGCTGTGGGGGCGGCCAACCGATGTGCCGTGGGCGATGGTGTTTCCGGGCGCGGATGATCTGGCGCGCCATCCCAGCCAGCTTTATCAGGCAGGTCTGGAAGGGCTGGCGCTGCTGGTCATCATGATGCTGCTGTTCTGGAAAACCCGCGCGCGCTATCGCCCCGGACTGCTGGTGGGCGTGTTCACGCTCGGCATGGGAATTGCGCGTTTTGTTAACGAATTTTTCCGTCAGCCTGACGCACAATTGGCTGACTTTGCAGCCCGAACCGGGCTATCGATGGGGCAATGGCTGAGCATACCGCTGATTTTGACCGGATTGATTGTCGTGACCTTCGCCGCGCTGAGGAAGCCGCTCGGGACGGGGACGGCGAGCCCGGTCTGAACGGGGCCGCCGATCATCCGGCGCGCGTGTGGCGCGGCGGGCTGAAGCTGATCGACCCCGAGGACGAGGCGACGCCCGATTCCGGGGCCAAGGAACAGGCCCGCGCCGAACGCGCTGCGCAAGACAAGGCCCACGACAAGGCAACCGCCGAGGCGAAAGCAGCGGCGGAAGCACAGGCCCGCGCCGCGGCCGAAGCGCGCGCGGCCAAGGCTGAAGCGCAAGCCAGGGCACAGGCCGAAGCCGCAGCCGCAGCCGCAGCCGAAGCCCGTGCGGCCAGGGAAGTCCGCGCCAGAGCCAGAGCCGAGGCAGAGGCCAAAGCCAAGGCCGAACGCGAAGCCCGCGAACAGGCCGCCGCCGAAGCCCGCGCTATAAAGAAAGCCGAAGCCGAAGCGCGCGCCAAGGCTGCCGAGGAAGCCCGCGTCAAGGCCGAGGCCGAAGCGCAGGCGCGCAAGGAAGCCAAGGCGCGGGCGCAGGCCGAAGAACGCGCGCGGCGCGAGGCCGAAGCCGCGGCGAGGTCTGCCGCGCAGGAACAGGCCCGCCGCGAAGCCGAGGCCAAGGCCAAGGCAAAGGCTGAGGAAGAAGCGCGCAGGAAAGCCGCCGCCGAAGCCAAGGCCCGGGCCGAACAAGAGGCACGCGCCAAGGCCGAGGAAAAAGCCCGGGCCGAAGCAAAGGCCAAGGCGAAGGCAGAGGCCGCAGCCGCCGCAGCCAAAGCCAAAGCCGCCGCCGAAGCCAAAGCCGAAGAGCAGGCGCGCATCGCTGCCGAGGCGCAGGCTCAGGCTAAGGTGCAGGCCGAAGCTGAAGCCGCGGCCCGCGCCAAGATCGATCTTGGCAAGAGCTTCCGCCGCCTGATCCGCGAGACCGGCCCACTCAGCCTCGCGCATTATATGGGCGAGAGCAATGCGCGCTATTATGCCAGCCGCGATCCGTTGGGCGATTCGGGCGATTTCATCACCGCGCCCGAAATCAGCCAGATGTTCGGCGAGCTGATCGGGCTGTGGTTTGCCGACCTGTGGGTGCGGATGGGCAGCCGCAAACGCATCCACTATGTCGAACTTGGCCCCGGTCGCGGCACGCTGGCAAGTGATGCGCTGACCACGGCGGCGCGCTATGACTTCGCGCCGCAGGTGCATTTTGTCGAAACCTCCCCCGCCTTGCGGCAGATCCAGCGTGAGGCGTTTCCCGATTGCCACCACCACCATGATCTTTCGACCCTGCCCGATGATGCCCCGCTGCTGATCGTCGCCAATGAATTCTTCGATGCGCTGCCGATCCACCAGCTGGTGCGGTCAGCCGATGGCTGGTTCGAACGGATGGTGGGGCTGGAAGGTGACAAGTTCGCCTTTGTTGCGGGCAAGGAACGGATGGACCCTATCGTCCCGCCAAGCTGGCTCAGCGCGGCACAGGGCGCGACGATCGAGACCAGTCCGGCGGCGGTCGCGGTGATGGGGGAGATTGCGCAGCGGCTGAAGGATCAGGGCGGGGCCGCGCTGATCATCGATTATGGCCACATGGAGCTTAGCGCCGGCACGACGCTCCAGGCGCTGAAGGCGCACAAGAAGGTCGACGCCTTCGATCATCCGGGCGAGGCCGACATCACCGCCCATGTCGATTTCGAACTGCTTGCCCACGTCGCGCGCGAACAGGGGGTGGATGTGATGGGCCTGCAATATCAGGGCGAATGGTTGCGCCAGATGGGGATCGACACGCGCACCGAGGCGCTCCAGCGCCGCAATCCGGGCGAGGTCGCCAAGCTCCAGCGCCAGCGTGATCGGCTGGTGGAGGACAACCAGATGGGCACCCTGTTCAAGGTGATGGGGATTTGCGGGCGACGCTGGCCGTTTGGCGTGGGGTTCGATTGAGGGGTAACCGTGCGCTCGCTTTGCGCGTATGATCATGCAATCACGCCGGAGAGATACCCGATGATGTCGCGCATCACCCTGTTTGCCCAGCCCCTGTTTGCCCTGACGCTGCTGGCCGCGTTTGCGATCGGCCCCGCCCCTGCGCGCGCTGCCGAACCGGTTGCGGGCCGCTGGATAACCGCGGAAAAGGACGGGGTGATCCTCATCGCCCCCTGCGGCAAGGCCATTTGCGGCACGATCGACCGTTTTCTGGTCCCCCCGCCCGAGGGGCTTGATCAGCGCGATGTGAACAATCCCGATACCCGGCTGCGCAATCGCAAGCTGCTGGGCATGCCGATCCTGTCAGGCTTCACAGCCGATGGCGATATCTGGCGCGGACGGATCTATGATCCCAAAAGCGGGAAGAGCTACCGTTCGGTGATCCGCCGCAAGGGGGCGAATGTGCTGGAGGTGAAAGGCTGCCTCGGCCCGTTCTGCCAGACGCAGGTGTGGAAGAAGGCGTCATAGCCGCAAACCGTCATCCCGGACTTGATCCGGGATCGGGTTCGACATGCTTCCAAGCTGGATTATCGTTTTCGATCAGTTCGATCTTCCATTGCCGGTGCCAGTTCTTGAGCTGCTTTTCCCGCGCGATCGCTTCCTCAATGGTCGGGTAGGCCTCCACGCGAACCAGCCTGTCCAACCCATACTTGCGGACGAATGCCGAACCGAGGCTATTGCGGTGCTGCCAGATCCGCCGGACGATGTCGGCGGTGACTCCGATGTAAAGCACCCCGCGCGGCTTGTTGGTCAGGATGTACACCCAGCCGCCGCGTGCCATCAGTTCTCCGGCGCGAGCTCAAGTCCGGGACGACGAAGTGATTTTGAAAGCGCCGCCGCCGCCGCCTTGGGCGTGCGCTTCTGCTCATCCTCGCGGTCCACCGCAAGGTTTGCCTCGCGCATCGCCTCGACGCTGATTGCGCCGATCAGCGGTTCAAGCGCGGCAATCACGCCTGCGTCGTCCGCGATCCGGGGGGAGAGTATCAGCATCGCGTCATAGCTCGGCAATGCGCCTTCGGGGTCTTCGAGCACCACCAGCTTGTCCGCCGCGATCCGCCCGTCCGAGGTATAGGCGCTGATCACGTCAGCCTCGCCCGATTGCAGCGCATTATACATGAAGGTCGGCGCAAAATTGCGCGTTCCCGCGAAACGCAAGCCATAGGCATCGCGCACCGCGATCCATTCGGGCCGCTCGAAAAACTCCGGGTCGCCGCCGACGGTAAGGCGCGGCGCGGCGGCGGCGAGATCGGTAAGCGAGGTCACATCCAACTCCGCCGCACGGTCCTGCCGCATGGCGAAGGCATAGGCATTTTCGAACCCCAACCGGCCTAGCACCATGACGCCGTTCTCGCGCTGCTCCCACTCCCGGATCGTTTCATACATCGCCTCGCGGCCCGGATTGTCATCGCGCTTTAGGTAATTGGTCCAGATAGTGCCGGTGTAATCAACCGAGATATCGATCGCGGACGAGGCGACTGCCGAATGCACCACGGCGCTGCCCAGCCCGTCGCGATATTCGACCGCGTAGCCCGCCGCCTCCAGCCGCGCGCCGATCAATTGCGCAAGGATATATTGCTCGGAGAATTGCTTGGAGGCGATCACGATGCGGCGTTCGTCATTCCCGGCCCCTTGCGCCCACAGCGCGGCGAGAATGCCCAGCGCCACCACCGCCATCCCGCCGAAGGTCGCCGCCCGAGACCGCTTGGCCAGCCCGACCTCGATCACCCACAAGAGGTTATCCGCCGCCAGCGCCAGCCCCGCGCTCGCCACGCATCCGGCCAGCACCAGCGCCCAGTTCTGGGTTTGCAGCCCGGCAAAGATCGGATCGCCGAGGCTCGGCTGGCCGATGGTGGTGGCCAGTGTCGCTGCGCCGATGGTCCACACGCTCGCCGTGCGGATACCGGCCATGATGAAGGGCGCAGACAAGGGCGCTTCGACCAGAGTGAGCTTCTGCCACTTGGTCATGCCGACGCCGTCTGCCGCTTCGAGGATTTCGGGGTCGAGATTGGCCTGTGCGGTCACCGCGTTGCGCAGGATCGGCAGCAGCGCATAAAGCGTCAGCGCCATCAGGGCGGGGAGAAAGCCGAGCGTCGGCAACCCCTCGCCGAAGATGCTGCGCAGGGACAGCAGCAGCGGGAAGAACAGCGCCAGCAAGGCGAGCGCAGGAATGGTCTGGACGAGGCTTGCCATACTCAGCGCCAGCCGCGCCACCAGCGCCGAACGGCTGGCCCATACCGCCATCGGCAAGGCGATCAGCATCGCCAGCCCGATCGCGCTGGCCGACAGCACCACATGCGCCGCCAGCTTGTCGCCGAGGCCGGGGAGGATATCCCAGATATCGCCCATCAGTGCGGAATTTCCCCAGGGCTCTCCATCGCAGCCAGCCGCTCGGCCTGCTGGCGCGGCACGGCGACGAGGCTCTGCGCGACTTCGCCGCCCGCTCCGGCCAGCAGCGCGCGCGGGGTTTCGTCAGCGACCAGTTGCCCGGCGTCCATCACCAGCACCCGGTCAGCCAGCAGCAGCGCCTCGGCCATGTCGTGGGTCACCATCACCGTGGTGAGTCCCAGCCGTTCGTGCAGTTCGCGCACCTTGGTGCCCAGCGCATCGCGGGTGATCGGATCGAGCGCGCCGAAGGGTTCGTCCATGATCAGCAGTTCGGGTTCCCCTGCCAGCGCGCGCGCCACGCCCACACGCTGCCGCTGCCCGCCGGACAGCTCATCGGGCATGCGGCTGGCCATGCCCGGCTCCAGTTCCACCAGTTCGAGCAATTCGGCAATCCGTTCGGGCGGCAGCGTCTCGCCCGTCAGGCGCGGGCCGATGGCGATATTTTCGGCGACGCTCATGTGCGGAAACAACCCGATGCCCTGAAACACATAGCCGACCCGGCGGCGAAGGCGGGCAGGGGGCAGCGTGGTGACATCCTCCCCGCCGAACAGCACCTTTCCGCCGGTCGGTTCGACCAGCGTGTTGACCATCTTGAGCAGCGTTGACTTGCCCGAGCCCGAGGCCCCGACCAGCGCGACGAAGCTGCCTGCGGCGATGGTGCAGCTTACCCCTGCCACCGCTGTGACCTCGCCATAGGCGCGGGCCGCGTGATCGAACACGAGCAGGGGGTGCGGGGATGCCATGCCCCTGACCCCTAACGGCGAAAGGCACATTGTGCCAGCGCGGGCGATTGGCCTTTGGTCAAGCGCTTGCTATGCGCTTCGGCAGAACAATCATTTCACCCGCAGGACATAAAATGCGCGCCACCCCCGATTTTGACTTTGACCTTGGCGAGGCTGCGGAGATGATCCGCGCTACAACCGCGCGCTTTGCCGACGAACAGATCGCGCCCTTGGCGGAGCGCACCGACCGCGAAGACCGCTTCCCGCGCGAATTGTGGGAGCCGATGGGGGCGCTGGGCCTGCACGGCATCACGGTCGAGGAAGAATGGGGCGGATTGGGCCTCGGCTACCTCGAACACGTGATCGCGGTTGAGGAAGTCAGCCGCGCGAGCGCCTCGGTGGGCCTGTCCTATGGCGCGCATTCCAACCTCTGCCTCAACCAGATCCGCCGCTGGGGGAATGATGAGCAGAAGGCCCAATATCTCCCCAAGCTGATCTCGGGCGAGCATGTCGGCAGTCTCGCCATGTCGGAAGCGGGCGCAGGGTCGGACGTGGTCTCGATGAAGCTGAAGGCCGACGCGGTTCAGGGCGGCTATGTCCTCAACGGCACCAAGTTCTGGATCACCAACGCGCCTGAGGCCGATACGCTGGTGGTCTATGCCAAGACCGATGGCCACGCGGGCAGCCGCGGCATCACCGCCTTCCTGATCGAGAAGGGCGACGAGGGCTTCGCCATCGGCCAGAAGATTTCCAAGGTCGGCATGAAGGGCTCCCCCACCGCCGAGCTGGTGTTCACCGATTGCTTCGTCCCCGAAGATCGCATCATGGGGCCATTGAACGGCGGGGTCGGCGTGCTGATGAGCGGGCTCGATTACGAACGCGTGGTGCTCGCCGGATTGCAGCTCGGCATCATGCAGGCGTGCCTCGACACCGTGATCCCCTATCTGCGCGAGCGCAAGCAGTTCGGGAAGCCCATCGGGAGCTTCCAGCTGATGCAGGCCAAGGTCGCCGACATGTATGTCGCCCTGCAATCGGCCCGCGCCTACACCTATGCGGTCGCCAAGGCGTGCGACGCGGGCCAGACGACGCGCTTCGATGCGGCAGGCGTGATTTTGCTGGCTTCAGAGAACGCCTTCAAGGTCGCTGCCGAAAGCGTGCAGGCGCTGGGCGGCGCGGGCTACACCACCGACTGGCCGGTGGAGCGCTATATGCGCGATGCCAAGCTGCTGGACATCGGCGCAGGGACGAACGAGATCCGCCGGATGCTGATTGGGCGCGAATTGATCGGGGCTGCGGGTTGATGTCGATTTACATCATCGCGCGGTTCACAATCCATGACCGCGAATCCTATGACAAATATGACGAAGCCTTCTTCGGCGTGTTCGAGAAGTTTGACGGCAAATTGCTGAGCGTCGACGAGGAGCCTCTGGTTCTGAGCGGCGCGTTCGACTTCACCCGCTCGGTGTTGATCGAATTCCCGAGTCAGGCGGCAGCCATGGCCTGGGCATCATCGCCCGAATATCTGGCAATCGCCAAGTACCGCGAAAATGGCAGCACGGGCGAGGCTATCATGGTCAAGAGCTTTGACGGTGCGCTGCCCGGGAAGAGCGAAGAATGACCGCCCCCACCCTCACCACCAAACTCGACCGCGAAAGCCCCGAGGCCAAGGCCCGCTTTGCGCACAACGCGGCGCTCGCCGCCGATCTGCGCAAGCGTGTGGCCGAGGCGGCGCTGGGCGGCACGGAGAAATCGCGCGAACGCCATGTGTCGCGCGGGAAGCTGCTGCCACGGGAACGCGTCGAACGTCTGCTCGATCCGGGGTCGCCCTTCCTCGAAATCGGGCAATTGGCGGCGAACGGCATGTATGAAGGCGACGTCAACGGCGCCTCGCTCATCTGCGGCGTAGGGCGCGTCTCGGGGCGGCAGTGCATGATCGTGTGCAACGATGCGACCGTGAAGGGCGGCACCTATTACCCGATGACGGTGAAGAAGCACCTCCGCGCACAGGAGATTGCGCAGGAAAACCGCCTGCCGTGCATCTACCTCGTCGACAGCGGCGGCGCGAACCTGCCGCATCAGGCGGAGGTGTTTCCGGACCGCGACCACTTCGGGCGGATATTCTTCAATCAGGCGAATATGAGCGCGCTCGGCATCCCGCAGATCGCCTGTGTCATGGGAAGCTGCACCGCGGGCGGCGCTTATGTGCCCGCCATGTCGGACGAGAGCGTGATCGTTCGCAACCAAGGCACGATCTTCCTCGCCGGCCCGCCGCTGGTGAAGGCCGCGACGGGCGAGGAGATCAGCGCGGAAGACTTGGGCGGCGGCGATCTGCACGCGAAAAAGTCGGGGGTGGTCGATCACCTCGCCGAGAATGACGAGCACGCGCTCACCATCGTGCGCGATATCGTATCGCACCTCGGCGCGAATACCGGGGCGGCGGCGGACATCGCGCTGAAAGACCCGCGCCCGCCCAAATACGACGCGGACGATCTTTACGCTCTCATCCCCGATGACGTGCGTGCTCCTTACGACGTCAAGGAAGTGATCGCGCGGCTGGTCGACGGCAGCGAGTTCCACGAGTTCAAGGCGCAGTATGGCTCCACGCTAGTGTGCGGTTTCGCTCACATCTGGGGGATGCCGGTCGCGATCCTGGCCAATAACGGCGTGTTGTTCTCCGAGAGCGCGCAGAAGGGGGCCCATTTCATCGAACTCGCCTGCCAGCGCCGCATCCCGCTGCTGTTCCTCCAGAATATCAGCGGCTTCATGGTCGGCGGGAAATACGAGGCGGAGGGCATCGCCAAGCACGGGGCGAAGCTCGTCACCGCCGTCGCTACTGCGACCGTGCCCAAGGTCACCGTGGTGATCGGCGGCAGCTTTGGCGCGGGCAATTACGGCATGTGCGGGCGGGCCTATTCCCCGCGCTTCATGTTCACCTGGCCCAATGCGCGCATTTCTGTGATGGGCGGGGAGCAGGCCGCGAGCGTCCTCGCCACCGTCCACCGCGACGCCGACAAGTGGGACGAGCGCGAGGCGGAATCCTTCAAGGCTCCGATCCGCCAGAAATACGAGGACGAAGGCAACCCCTACTACGCAACCGCCCGCCTGTGGGACGACGGGGTGGTCGACCCGGTGCAGACCCGCGACGTGCTGGGGCTCGCGCTGGCGGCGTGTCTGGAAGCGCCGATTGCCGAGCGGCCCGCGTTTGGCGTGTTCCGGATGTGACGCAAGCCTGTCTGAAACCCACACACTTTCCCTTGCGTAACTTACCCGATTGCGGGCAGTAATGCAGGCGAGAGAGGGATCACACATTGCCGCACGGACCTAACCGCACACCCACGCTGGCCTCGCGCATCGTGCGCCGGATCATTCTGGCAATCTGGTATCTCAGGGGCTGGAAGATTGACTCCCCTCTGCCCCGCCATCTCAAGAAATATGTGATCGCGGGCGCGCCGCACACCACCAACTGGGATTTCGTGTTCTTCACCGGCGCGACCCACGAAGAAGGCGTGAAGCCCAATTTCATGGGCAAGCACACTTTGTTCACCGGGTTCATGCGCAACTTCATGCTCGACATGGGCGGCATCCCGGTGGATCGCACCGCCAAGGCCAACGCCACCGAACAGGTCGCCGCCGAATTCGCGGCGCGCGATGAACTGGCGCTGGTGATCGCCTGCGAAGGCACCCGCAAGACCGACGGCAAGTGGCGTTCCGGCTTTTATCACATCGCCCGCGCTGCCGACGTGCCGATTGTCCCGGCCTTTGCCGATAATGTCCGCAAGATCATCAGCTTCGGCCCGCCGATGCTGCCCACCGGCAATTACGGCGAGGATCTGCTGAAAATCGCCGAATGGTTCCGTTCCAAGCTTCCCGATTACGAACGGTTCAAGGTGCTGGAACAACAGGCGCGCGATATCATTGCTGGAAAGAACGATGTTTGAACTGCTTGCCCTGAATGCCGCGATCCTGCTGGTGCTGGTGCTGATCCAATGGGCGATCAGCGTCAAGATCGATGATGTGAGCTTCATCGACGCGTTCTGGGGCGCGGGCATGGGCATCCTTGCCGTGGCAAGCTGGCTACACGTGCCGGGCGGCCCCGGCGCGCTCGCCACCCTGATCATGGTGATGACCGCGGCCTGGGGCTTCCGGCTCGGCATTTATCTGTTCCTGCGCTGGCGCAAGGAGGGTGAGGACAAACGCTACAAGATGATCCTCAGGAAGGATCGCGAGAAAGGCCAGTTCGCCCGCGCCGCGCTCACCCGCGTATGGCTGATGCAGGCGGTGTTGCTGTTTGCCGTGTCGTCCCCGGCGCAGGTCGGCATCCTCGCCAGCCCCGAACCGGCCCCGATCCCGCCGCTGGCATGGGCCGGGTTTGCACTGTGGTGCATCGGCGTGTTCTTCGAATGGGTCGGCGACTGGCAGCTTTCGCGGTTCAAGGCCGATCCGGCGAACAAGGGCCCAGAAAGCCAAAACGTGCTCGACACCGGATTGTGGCGCTACACCCGCCACCCCAATTATTTCGGCGATTTCGCCGCGTGGTGGGGGATCTGGCTCGCCTGCGCTGCGGCTGGCTGGGGATATGCCGCGGCGACCGTGATCGGGCCATTGTTCCTCAGCTTCACGCTCACCAAGTGGTCGGGCGTGACCTTGCTGGAAAAGGGCCTCGACAAGTCCAAGGGCGACAAATACGCCGAATACAAGCGCCGCACCTCGGCGTTCTTCCCCATGCCCCCCAAGGGTTGAGGCGGGGCGGATCATGGCATTTCCCTTGTTGCGTCGCACAACAATCGACCAGCGGCCCTTTAAGCCCGCGCCCGCTTGGCCTATGTTGCCCGCCAAGCGAGGAGGCGCGCACGCTATGCCATTGACCGAAACGGTACGGGAAGCCGAGCGCGCGCGGGTTGCGCGCCATGTGCTCGACCTCGTCAAGGAACGCGGCTCGGAGATCCCCTGGACCATCGCGATGGCCGAAAGCGGTCTGACGCGGGCCCGGTTCGAGGCGCTGTTCGACGATTATGACGATCTGTTCGATGCGGTCGCGCAGACCTGGCTCGCCCCGCATATGGCGGTGATGGAGGAGGTGCTGGCGACCACCCTGCCGCCGCCGCGCAAGATGTTCGAATTCTTCCGGCGCCGCTTCATCATCTCGCAGGGCCGCTTCCGCGAAGACCCGGAACATTTCACCATCCTGTGCGAAATGGGGGCCGCCAATTTTGAACGCGTGCGATCCTATGTCGATCTGGCCGATCACTACCTGTGCGAGTTGATCGCCGAGGCGCAGGCCGAAGGGTTCTTTGCGGGCCTTGAGATTGATGAGGCGCTGTCGCTGATCAACCAGATGATCTCGAACTACACCTTGCCCGATGCGCTGATCTATCTTGGCGAAAAGCTGTCCGAGGACAAGCTGGCGCGGATCGTGGACACGATGTTCATCGGCCTTTCTGGCGAGGCCGGGGCCGATGCCTCGGGGGTGAACACGCTCAAGGTCGCGTCGTCCTGAAGAAGGGTTAGCTCGCTTCCCACCACGCTGCCGAAGGATCATCCGGCCCACGGCCCCCATGCCGCCGCAGCCCGTCAAACAGGCCGCCTTCCTGCTGCATTGTCGCAGGCCCGCTGCGGTTCCAGTCCATCACATAGAGCCGTTCGGCGATGCGCCAGCGGTCTTCGCGCTTTACCAGCCGGTCGAGATAGCGTCCGCCGACGACAAGTTCGATCTCGCCCTCGGGCGCTGGGATGATGTGCAGCGCGACGCAGTTGGTTTCCGCCTTGGCGCTGGCATCGCCGATAAAGCGGATCACGGTGTTGGTAATGTTGTGCTGGGTCAGGCGCATTGCGCCAAGGCCCGCCATCAGGCTGGGAATGGTCTCTGCCGGAGACGTCGCGCCGTCGCCGTAATCGATCCGCGCATCGGGGGTAAACACCGCGGCCAGCAGCGCTGCATCACAGCGGTCAATGCCGCGGCAATAGAGCGCGAGGGTTTCCGCAATCGCGAGCCGGTCGGCGACTTCGGTCATGTCCATGCGCGCAGATTAGCGCATGGACACGCGCATTGGCACTGACACTTGCTCTAACACCAGCGCGCCAAGATGCTGACGCATCACGTGCTGGAAATGCTCAGGCGCCGCACGGGCTTGACCAATGCTCGATGAGTCAACCTCATCGAGCATTGGTATACAGCATTTTCGATCCGGGTCGGGTCATCCGGAGCCTCGGAAAGCGTTCTAGTCGCGCCGGAACTGCAGCACGTTGGCGGGGGGCTTTGCCGGCGGGCGCAGACGGTGTTCAGCGAGCGCATATTTCAGCGCACCGCCCACGATCAGCGCCGAAACCAGCAGGATCGCCGTGGCCCAGAACCAGTGCGGCAGGCCGAGCACTGCGGCGATCTGGCCGGTATCGGACAGCACCGTCTGCCCCTCGATCATCGCTTCCTCGGTGAACAGATAGTGGAAATCGCGCAGCATGCTCATCGCGGCGAGCACGCCGAGGAATTGCAGGGTGAACCGCACAAGCCCCGGCTGCGCGCGCCATGCGACCAACGCCAGCAAGGCCGCAACCAGCGGCAGCACCGCATAGCCGACTGGCGAACGCACCCAGATGACCACGCTGGCGATAATCGTCCCTGCCACCAGCCACAGCGCCGGACGCCACAGCCGCGGATGTGCGCTGGCAAGAATCAGCAGCGCCCCGGCGATGCACGGCGCCAGCGGACCGCCTGCCGCGATCGCAGCAAAGGTGGTCGCGGTGGCATCGGCAGCCAAGCGGCTTTCGGCCACGCCTGATCCGCTGGCGAAAATCATCAGCCGATCAAAGCTCTGCCCCATTGCCAGCGCGGTCAGGCCGTGGCCCATTTCGTGGAACCAGGTGGTGAGGATCACGAAGGGATAGATCAGGTAATTGCCGAAAGGCAGCGCGGGCAGCATCACCACCACAAGGCTCGCCAGCACCAGCCGCCCAGCTTGTTCAGCCTGACTGCCGGGCCGGGTGAGCGAGCGCATCGGCGGCTAGTCCGCGCCGCCGGCATCGCTCGCGCGGCCCGAAGCATCGACCGAAATCCAGTCTGTTTCCTGCACGCGCGCATCCTCGTCGCGATATTCCTGCAGAATCGACCAGCTGGCAAGGAACAGCCCCGCCACCAGCGGCCCCAGCACGATTCCGGAAAAGCCGAGGAAGCTGATCCCGCCCAGCGTGGTGACCAGAATGATCCAGTCGGGGATGCCGGTATCCCGCCCGACAAGAATCGGGCGCAGCACATTGTCCGCCGAGGACACGATGATAACGCCGAATGCCAGCACGAAAATGCCCTGCCATACCGCGCCTGTCACCAGCAGCCATAGCCCGATTGGTGCATAGACCGCGCCCGCGCCGATCACCGGCACCAGCGCGAAGATCGTGGTCACGACGCCGAACAGCAGCGCGGATTCAAGGCCGACGATGACAAAACTGATGCCCGCCAGCGCGCCCTGCACCAGCCCGACCACGCCCGATCCCTTGATCGTCGCGCGCACGATCCCGAGGAACCGCTGGGCAAGGCGTTCGGAAACCGACCGTTCGACCGGCACGGTGTTGAGCAGGGTGCGCCCGATCCGCTCGCCATCGCGCAGCAGGAAGAACATCACGTAAAGCCCGACGCCGAATGACAGCATGAAGCCCAGTGCACCGCTGCCGATCGACACGGCCTGAGATGCGATCATCCCGGCGCTTTCGGACAGCAGTTCCTGCAGTTTGGCCTGAGCGCTGGACAGATCGGCCCAGCCAGAACGGTCGATCGCTTCCTGCGCGGCCTGCGGCAGCATGGCATAGAGGCTGTCGAAGCTGGCGGCGAGATTGATCGGCTGTTGCTGCAGCGCCGAGACGAGCGCCAGCGCCTCCTGCACCACCAGCGTTCCCAGCCACGCGGCAGGAACCAGCACGGCAAAGAAGATCACCAGCAGTGAAGCAATCGCTGCTGGATTGCGCCGCCCGCCCAGCTTGCGCAGCATCCAGCGATAAAGCGGCTGGAACATGATCGCCGCCAGCGCCGCCCACAGCAGTGCGCTGGCAAACGGCCAGACGATCACCGCCATCATCAGGCTGACCAGCGCAAGGATCAGCAGGAAGCTCGCATGCTGCAATTCATCGGTGCGGTGCGGCTGCTGGGCCATGTCGGGGGTCTCGCCTATGTTGGCCTGGACATCAAGGTTCGCCGGGTTGATGGCCGCTGCGGTTCTTGATGGCTGATGGTATCAGACATCAAGGTTTGCCACGTTCAGGGCATTATCCTGGATGAATTCGCGGCGCGGTTCGACCACGTCACCCATCAGGCGGGTGAAGATCTCGTCGGTGACGTCGGCGTCCTCGACCTTGACCTGCAACAGCACCCGCGCTTCGGGATCGAGCGTGGTTTCCCACAATTGCTCGGCGTTCATTTCGCCAAGGCCCTTGTAGCGGCTGATCGAGAGCCCCTTGCGGCCGGCGGCGAAGATCGCGTCCAGCAGTTGGGTCGGGCGGCTGATCGCGCCATCGCCGCGCGCGGCCGGAGCAGGGGTGGGGGTGGCCTCCTCGGCCTCGCCCGCCAGCGGATCGGCAGCGACCGCTTCGGCTTCGGCCTCGGGCTCGTCCTCTGCTTCAGCCTCGCCCGCGCGCACCAGGCTGACGGGGGTCGCGTAGGTCTCGGCCTGCGCCGCGGCGAGATTGTGGAGCTTGTGCGCCTCGGTGCTGGATAGGAACCGCGCGTCGATTTCATGCACGTCGGTAACGCCGCGCCATAGGCGTTCGAACACCACCGTGCCGTCCTCACGCTGCCGCGCGGTCCAGCGGGCCTCGCGGTCGCCGGCGCCCAATCGCCCGGCGGCGCGGGCCAGCGCGGCGGTGAGCGCTTCACCGGTCAAGCCGGGTTCCAGCGCGCCAACCAGTGCCATCTGCTCGACAATCCCGCTGTCATAGCGGCGCGGCACGTAGGCGAGCAGGTTCTTCAATCGCAGCGCGCCGTCCACCACTGCGCGCAGATCGGCCCCGGCCCGCGTTCCGCCGGTGGTTTCCAGCATCCGCCCCTGCAGCCCGGCATCGACCAGATAGCGATCCAGTGCAGGCTGATCCTTCAGGTAGACCTCGCTCCGCCCCTTGGCGACCTTGAACAAGGGCGGCTGGGCGATGAACAGGTGCCCGGCGCGGATGATGTCGGGCATCTGGCGGTGGAAGAAAGTCAGCAGCAGCGTGCGGATATGCGCGCCATCGACGTCAGCGTCGGTCATGATGACGATCTTGTGGTAGCGCAGCTTGTCGAGGTTGAATTCATCGCGGATGCCGGTGCCCATCGCCTGGATCAGCGTGCCGACTTCCTTGGAGGAAATGATCCGGTCAAACCGGGCGCGTTCGACGTTGAGGATCTTGCCCTTGAGCGGCAGGATCGCCTGCGTCTTGCGGTCACGCCCCTGCTTGGCCGAGCCGCCCGCGGAATCGCCTTCGACCAGGAACAGTTCGGACTTGGCCGGATCGCGTTCCTGACAATCGGCCAGCTTGCCCGGCAGGCTGGCGACGCTCATCGCGCCCTTGCGGCTCATTTCGCGCGCCCGGCGGGCCGCTTCGCGCGCGGCGGCGGCATCGATCACCTTCTGGATGATCGACTTGGCGTCGGCGGGGTTTTCCTCCAGCCATTCGGACATCTTGTCGCTCATCAGCGATTCCAAGGGCGAGCGCACTTCGGAGCTGACCAGCTTGTCCTTGGTCTGGCTGGAAAACTTGGGATCGGGCAGCTTGACGCTGACAATCGCGGTCAGGCCTTCGCGCATGTCTTCGCCCGACAGGCTGACCTTTTCCTTCTTCAGCATGCCTGAACGTTCGGCATAATTGTTGAGTGTGCGGGTCAGCGCGGCGCGGAAGGCGGCCAGATGGGTGCCGCCGTCGCGCTGGGGGATGTTGTTGGTGAAGGCGAGCACGTTCTCGTAATAGGAATCGTTCCATTCCAGCGCGACATCGATCCCGATCCCGTCCTTTTCGGCGGAGACCGAAATCGGCTCGGGGATCAGCGCCTGCTTGTTGCGGTCGAGATATTTGACGAAGGCCGCGATCCCGCCTTCGTAATAAAGATCATGTTCCAGCACGTCTTCATGGCGCTTGTCCCGCAGCTTGATGCGCACGCCCGAATTCAGGAAAGCCAGCTCGCGGTAGCGGTGTTCCAGCTTGTCGAAATCGAACTCGGTGACGTTCTTGAAGGTGTCGTGGCTGGCCTTGAAGGTGACGCGGGTGCCTTTTTTCAGGCCATTGTCATCGCCGTTGCTCGCAACCGGCGGCGCGTCGCCGGTGACGACCAGTGGCTCGACCGCATCGCCATGCTCGAACCGCATCCAGTGCGCCTTGCCGTCGCGCCAGATTACCAGTTCCAGCCATTCGGACAGGGCGTTGACCACCGATACGCCGACCCCGTGGAGACCGCCCGACACCTTGTAGGCGTTATCATCCGAGGTGTTTTCAAACTTCCCGCCCGCGTGCAGCTGGGTCATGATGACTTCGGCAGCCGAAACACCTTCTTCGGTGTGCATGCCGGTGGGGATGCCGCGCCCGTTATCTTCGACAGAAACAGAACCATCGGGGTTCAGTTCGATCAGCACGAGGTCGCAATGGCCCGCCAGCGCTTCGTCGATGGCGTTGTCGCTGACTTCGAACACCATGTGGTGCAGGCCGCTGCCATCATCAGTATCGCCGATATACATGCCGGGCCGTTTGCGGACCGCATCCAGACCCTTGAGAACCTTGATCGAATCCGCGCCATATTCGCCCATCTGGCGGATCTTTTCGGGCGTGCCGTCAGGCGTTTGAGAAGTGGTGTCGTTCATGATCATCATATAGGCGCTGTGATGCGGAAACCCAACTGCGGGCGGGCCACATCACGCGCTTTTCCACGAGTGTTCAGGGTGCTTCGCCAAGCCGGTCAGAACGCGCCATCAGAAGGCTGGGCGGAAATGCACCTTTCCGCGCCACATGGCGGCGTCAAACAGGCCCATCATGCCGGAGCGGGCGGTATCATCGAACTGCGTCACGTGGCACTGCGCGGCTGTGGTGGCAGCGGCGAGATCGGCGGGGGTGTAGGCGATAGCCTCGGTCAGCAAAGCGGGGTCGGTTACCGCCCAGTCCGCCATGGCGGGCACGGGCGGGAGGCTCCCGGTCGGGATGCCGACATAGAGCAGCCGTGCGCCGTTCTGTCGGTCGATCATTTGCTCTGCTTCGGTCACCAACGCGCTCACCATGCGGTGATCGGCGTGTCCATAGCCGCCATCCGGTCCCCACGTGAGCACAAGGTCGGGCGTGGCCGCAAGATAGGCAGAGACGAACTGGTCGAGGAAGTTCCTGGCCGGAGAACCTGCAGCCTGCGGTGTGGCGGCAAGAGTGCCGTCGCCCAGCCCTTCGAGGAACCGCGCCTCTGCCCCCAGCGCCTTGGCTGAGCATGTCGCTTCCCCCCGCCGGATCTCGCCCAGCGCCGCGCCGCGCGGGAGAGACGTTACGCCCGGCCCCTGATCGCCGATCGTGGCAAAGACAATCGTCACGTCATGGCCTTCCCGTGCCAGCGCGGCGATGGCCGGGGCCATGAACAGCTCATCATCGGGGTGGGCGACGACGACCAGCACGGTTTGCGGCTCGGCCTGCCCTTGCGCCTGCATGGGGGTGAGCGCCAGTCCGGCGAGCGCGAGTGCGGTGGCGGTGCGGATCATGTCGTTCCTCTCTCCTCGGGCCGCTTCCTGCCACTTGTGCGAGCCGTCTTGCAAATCCTTTGCGCCGCGCGCTGCGCCGATTATGCATGGCGCCCATGAGCACCGACATGATGATGAGCCGCCTCGCCGAACCCTTCGGCAGCCTCCCCGATATCCTGATGGAATGGTCGCGCATCAAGGGCGATGACCTCGCCCTGATCGACGAGCGGCGCGAGGTCTATTGGGCGGAACTGGTCGGGCTGGTCGAGCGGCTGGCGGCGCGGCTGGTCGAGACCGGC
Source organism: Erythrobacter sanguineus (assembly GCF_900143235.1). Classification (GTDB taxonomy): domain Bacteria; phylum Pseudomonadota; class Alphaproteobacteria; order Sphingomonadales; family Sphingomonadaceae; genus Erythrobacter; species Erythrobacter sanguineus. The sequence goes on from NZ_FRDF01000010.1 coordinate 81,360, forward strand.
CTACAGCGCGGGCAATCGGTGGCGATCCTCGGCACGTCCACGGTCGAATATGCGCTGGTGTTCCTCGCCGCCGTGCGTGCAGGCGGCGTGGCCGCGCCGCTGACCACCAGTGCGAGCCGTGAGCAGCTTGAAGGCATGGCCAAGGATTCAGGCGCAATCCATCTGTTCATCGATGCGGGCAAGGCGGCTGAACTCGGCCCCGATTTCATGGCCGACCTTATCCGCGTGCCCTTGGAGTCGATCGACCAGTGGATGGCGCCTCCCGCTGCCCGCGCTCCGGCCTTCGCGCCCGAACCCGGCGATCCGTTCAATATCATCTATTCCAGCGGGACGACCGGTATCCCCAAGGGCATCGTCCATTCGCACCAGATGCGCTGGCGGCAGTTTGCGGCGACGGCGTTGAGTTACCTCGGCGCGGGGCTGGATGTGCGCTCGCTCGCCTCGACCCCGCTCTATTCCAACACCACCATGGTCGCTTTTCTGCCGGTGCTGTTGGCGGGTGGCTGCGTGCGGGTGATGGGCAAGTTCGATTGCGCCAAGTGGCTTGGCTTTGCGCAAGGCGACCGCACCACCATCACCATGCTGGTGCCGGTGCAATATCAGCGGCTGATGGATTTTGCCGGGTTCGACGACTTCGACCTGTCGGCGCTGAAACTCAAATACTGCACCTCCGCCCCCTTTTCCGCTGACCTCAAGCGCGAGGTGCTGGCGCGGATGCCAGGCGGGCTGATCGAGATCTATTCGATGACCGAGGGCGGCGTGGTGTGCCTGCTGCCAGCCCATGAATTCCCCGACAAGCTCCACACCGTCGGCCGCCCCGCGCCGGGGAGCGAGCTGAAGGTGCTCGATGAGGAGGACCGCGAAGTGCCGCCCGGCACCTCCGGCAACATGGTGGGCCGCAGCCTCACCATGATGAGCGGTTACAAGAACCGCCCCGACAAGACCGCCGAAGCCCAGTGGATCGACCCCGCGACGGGCGAGGCCTGGATGCGGATGGGCGATATCGGCCGGGTGGACGCGGAAGGGTTCGTCGAACTGGTGGGCCGGGCCAAGGACATGATCATCTCGGGCGGGTTCAACATCTATCCATCCGATCTGGAAGCCGAACTGATGCGCGAGGATGACGTGATCGAAGCCGCAGTGGTGGGGATCGCGTCGCGGCAGTGGGGCGAAACCCCGGTCGGCTTTGTGGTGCTGAAAGGCAGCGCCGCCGATCCCGCAACGATCATGGCGGCGGTCAATGCGCGGCTGGGCAAGACCCAGCGCCTGTCCGCGCTCCATGCCATCGCCGAAATGCCGCGCAGCCATATCGGCAAGCTGCTGAAAAGCGATCTGCGCGATGAAGCCGTCCGCCTCGGCGAAGCGGACTGACGCAAACGGCCCGGCTGCCGCCCCGTTCGGGGTGGGCAACCGGGCCGATGATGCAAAGCGCAAGGGAGAGGGTTCTCGCGCTTCGCCGGGCTGCTGACGCGTGCTTACACGATAAACGTGTTGAACGCGGTGCCGCTCATGGCGACGGCGAGCAGCAAGGCAATCGCCTTTTCACTGATCATGCGCATGGATTATTTCCCTGTTCTGTTGTGGTTGAGTCGGCCCGGCGCGGCGAAGCGGAGAGGAATCGCAGTGCGGGCTTGCGCACTATATGGCATGGCGCTTGTCATTATCAAACTCGTCAGCGCACGAAAATATTTCATCACGGAAAGCGGAAATTGCAATCACTTGCGCCAGCGCCAGCGCGGCAGCACTGGCGCGGCTGGAGACGCGGCCACCAGTTTTAAGGGGGAGGAAAGGTGGCCGCGTCTCGCGCGCTGCGTGCCCGGCCAATAGTGGCAGAGCGCCCGGCGGGGGCGGGAGGGCCGGGGGGAGGCCGTCCGTACCGGGTCTGGCAGGCTGGCAGAAGCGCCGTCTTCGGCCTCGTTCTGCCTGGCGATGGCCCCAAAAGGGGGCAGCCAGGGTGGAGAGGAGCCCGGCGTGCATCGCTTGGATGGCTAATTGATGTTCGATGGCATCGAATTCAAATGCGAAAATACCAAATTTTATTGCACAAAATGCAACATTTGTCAGGCTCCATGAATGCAAGTGGCCGCCGGATTTCTCCGGCGGCCGCCTGTTGGCTTAACGGCCTGATTCGGATCAGTTGGCCGCGATGGCCCGCCCGCGGCGCGCTTCGTAGGCCGCCACGCGCTCGACCTCGGCGAGGGCGGCGGTGCGGGCTTCGGTGATGCAGCTTTCGTCACGCACTGCGCGGCCATTGGAAAAGCGCCCGATGCCCTGGACAGTGCACACTTGGCGAAGCTTGGCATCGATGCGCGCTTCAAGAGCGGCGCGCCCCTCGGCGCTCGTCAGATCAATATCACCATAGGCGATGCGCACCAGAACGGTTTGCTCTGCAGCCTGCGGCGCCGCGATGGCGGGGGCGGTGATAGCGGCGACAGCAGAAAGGGCGATCAGGGGAAGAGTGAAACGCATGGTTGATACTCCGGGAATTGAGAGGATGTCACACAGAATGATGTCGCTGGCCGACATTCGGTTGCTGTTTGAAACTATTGTGCGGCGCACAAGAGATTTGTGCAAATGCGAAATGTGCGATGATGGTTTCAAAGAATGCAACACTTGGGGTGCAGAACTTTGGGAACCAATTGGAATAAAGCCTAAAAATATCTGCTGCACCGCAAAATAAGACTGTCAGGGCGCTGCGGTGCTGGACAGCGCAGGGCGCGCTTCGTAATCCGCGCTCATGAGCGCGCACCCAACCAGCCCCGAGACCGGCGATTCCGCTGTCCCCGAAACTGTCCTGATTGTCGATTTCGGATCGCAAGTGACCCAATTGATCGCGCGCCGCGTGCGCGAAGCCGGGGTCTATTCCGAAATCGCCCCCTTCACCCAGGCCGAGGCGGCATTCGCCCGCCTGAAGCCGAAGGGCATCATCCTGTCGGGATCACCCGCCAGTGTTCCTGAAGATGGCAGCCCGCGCGCGCCGCAAATGCTGTTCGAGGCGGGCGTGCCGATCCTTGGAATCTGTTACGGACAGCAGGTGATGACCCACCAGCTCGGCGGCGAGGTGCGGCCCGGCCACGAGACCGGAGAAGGCGGCGAATTTGGCCGCGCGTTCCTGACCGTGACCGCCGATTGCGCGCTGTTCGACGGGCTGTGGGACGTCGGCGAACGGCATCAGGTGTGGATGAGCCATGGCGACAAGGTGACGCAGTTTGCCGAAGGATTTGATATCGTTGCCACCAGCGATGGCGCGCCCTTCGCGGTGATCGCGGACGAGGCGCGCAGGTTCTACGGCACCCAGTTCCACCCCGAAGTTGTGCATACGCCCGATGGCGGCAAGCTGCTCGCTAATTTCGTGCGCCATGTCTGCGGGATGGCGGGCGACTGGACCATGGCCGAATTCCGCAAGACCAAGATCGAGGAAATCCGCGCACAGGTGGGCGGTGGCAGGGTGATCTGCGGCCTATCCGGCGGGGTCGATTCGGCGGTTGCGGCGGTGCTGATCCATGAAGCGATCGGCGACCAGCTGACCTGCGTCTTTGTCGATCACGGCCTGATGCGGATGGGCGAGGCCGAGCAGGTCGTCAGCCTGTTCAAGAACCACTACAACATCCCGCTGGTCCACGTGGAGGCCGAAGAGCTGTTCCTCGGCGGACTCGCAGGCCTCACCGATCCCGAGGCCAAGCGCAAGTTCATCGGCAAGACCTTCATCGACGTGTTCGAGGCCGAGGCGAAGAAGATCGGCGGGGCCGCGTTCCTCGCCCAAGGCACGCTCTATCCCGACGTGATCGAAAGCGTCAGCTTCACCGGCGGGCCTTCGGTGACGATCAAGAGCCACCACAATGTCGGCGGATTGCCCGAACGCATGAACATGGCCCTGGTCGAGCCCCTGCGCGAATTGTTCAAGGACGAGGTGCGCGATCTGGGCCGCGAATTGGGCCTGCCCGATGCCTTTGTCGGGCGGCATCCGTTCCCCGGCCCGGGCCTTGCGATCCGCATCCCCGGCGAAGTGACCAAGGAGCGCTGCGATATCCTGCGCAAGGCCGATAGCATCTATCTGGAGGAAATCCGCAATGCGGGCCTTTATGATGCGATCTGGCAGGCCTTTGCGGTGCTGCTGCCGGTGAAAACCGTGGGCGTGATGGGCGACAGCCGCACTTACGATTCGGTCTGCGCCCTGCGCGCCGTCACCTCGACCGACGGGATGACCGCCGATGTCTTCCCCTATGACGCCGGGTTCCTGACCCGCGTCGCCACCCGCATCGTCAACGAGGTGAAGGGCATCAACCGCGTGGTCTATGATTACACCAGCAAGCCACCAGGAACGATCGAGTGGGAATAGAGAAATATAACTAAGTAACTGATATTAATGCAATATAAAGTTTCGCATAACTTTCATGTGCAATGAAAAATCGTTGCCCTTCAGTGCCTCGCCACACAAACTTTCATAAAACGGATACTACCGCGAATCGTAGGGTATGTTGGTTGAAAGGTGCAGCTTGGTGAGGTGCTGATGGTCTCAAAGAAGAAACGCTTTAGTGACGATGAGATCCCTGTCTTCAACGACGGATGCATCTACAAGCGTGGGGACTACTGGCACTTTCGTCTCTGGCTGAGAGATGAAAACAAATATGCTCGCAAAAGCTTGGGAACGACGAATCGCGCAAAGGCGATTGAGCGCGGGGAAGCGTTCTATCTTGAGCTTCGCGCTAATCAGCAGATTGGCAAAAAGTACTTCTCACTGACAGCGAAGGAAGGGGTTCTCAAAAAATCATTCCTCCAGCCAGCTTTCACTGCAACACTGTTTTTCCAAGAAAGAAAAAATTCGGCTTTAAAAGTAAATTGCTTTTTAGTCGTCATCTGACGATTCATCATCGTCCGAATTATCTGAGGATTCATTGTCGCTATCTGAATTATCTGAAGATTCATCGTCTTGGAATTGATCGCTAGCGCTCGCCTCTTTCAGAGAATTGTTAGAGCTATTGTCATCTTTCACTTCCTCGTTCAAATTGATAGATGTGTTCTGAGTTTCAGCCTTCATGACGTCGGCCGCCACCTCTAAGGTAGACTTAAACATCGCCTGCCAAGCGTCAGGCGACGCGTTGGTGGACATAGCTGTCTCGCAGGTGCGGAAGAATATTTCACGCACAAACAGAAGCGCAGGGGTTCTGCCAATCATTTCGGTATCAGCGGAGCCTTCACTATCGGACTCACCTTCGCTCCCAGCACTCACGAGGCTAAGATCTAAAGATAGCGCTGCATTTTGAGAATATGCCGCATCAGGCGCACTCTGGAAACAAAATCGCGCCCCCTCTGGCCCATGCTGTACCAACCCGATACCGACCGAAGCATCTCGCGCTATGATTTGCGTACGAGACTTCACATCGCGAGCTTTGTAATAGGGGCTTGCGCAAGAGCTTACCAAAATTCCAGCAAATATTGGTGAAATAATTAATAATCTTCTCATAGCTAATCCACTTATAAATTTAAAAGAAATTATGGTAATTTATTCAACCATATTTTTCTTTTGGCAATGCAGTGTAATATTCAAGGTCTGGCTTGCAAAATAGTTTGATATTGAAATTGCACTGTGCAGGCGCTTGAATTTTTTTATTACCATACAAAATAAAAAGCACCTGCATTTTCATGCGAGAACTGCTTTGGCTATTCAAATTCTTTAGTCATCCTGCAGGCACAGTGCAGTCATAGTTTTCTTTCCATCTCCCAAATCGTAGAAAAGCACCAATCCATCATAGACTTTTTTATTTGCGTTGCCTCTAAACAATGTGACCCACGTGCCATCATTTTTTTCTGATATCTTAAATCCGTCGACATTTATCTCCGTAGTGTCATCGATATCATTTTCATTGAAACCGCCACCCGACCACAAAATTTTTCCGTCAGTTTTATCATATGCTTCGTGGAATTTCTGTTTGTTCCGAGAGCGAAACTTGATGCTCATATCTTCATCGTCTTGGACTGCATTACTGTCATTGACATAAACTTTAAGATAGGATTTTTGAACGCTTACACTCTTGCCAGTCGTCGTAAAACGATCGTTGCTTTCACAATTGAGATTGAAGCCGCTTGTAGGGTTGCCTGCTGCGATTTGAGACTCGACGGGAGCGTAGCAGCCGCACTTCAGCTCCGTAGCTGATGCTGACGTTGATATCGAGGAAATACTAATTACTGTGAATATTGCAGGTATCATAAGAAATTTTGACATTTAATTATCCTGAAAATTCAAATGATATTTTTCTCGTCATATTCAGTATTTGAATAGATTGTGGCCCCTGTGCTTTAACACAGGAGCCACTTGAATTATTTGAAGTCTTTAATGATCCTGCAGGCACAGTGCAGTCATGGTTTTCTTTCCATCGCCAAGATCATTAAACAGGACTACGCCAACGTAGTCTGTACCAGTTGTCTCGCCCTTGAAAGCGGCGGTCCATGTACCGTCCTTACCTTCAATTTTAAATCCGCTCACTTTTTGATCATTATTGTCATTTTTAGCGCCAGCCCATAGCAGGTCTTTGGTATTGCCATCATATGCTGCGATGAAATCTTTTTTGTTCCGAGAGCGGAAGGTAATGTCCATATCGTTATCGCCCTGGACCGCTCCGCTTGCGTCAACATACACTTTCATATCGGACTTTTGTACGCTTACAGCCGTGCCAGTTGTAGTGAACCGATCGTTGCTTTCGCAATTGAGATTGTAGCCGTTTGAAGGGTTGCCTGCTGCGATTTTGGATTCGACGGGAGCATAGCATCCGCACTTCAGATCTGTTGCCGAAGAGGCTGCAGAAGATGCTGGAGCAGGAGTCGCGAGCGAAGCAATCGCTGCAAACACGGCGACCGCAGCGCAGGCCGTGGATGAAATTACAATCTTATTCATAATTAGAAATCCCCAAAACTCTGAAATTAAAGAGAACTTGTAAATTTTACGTGATAGTACGCATAAAGCATGGGGGTGTTTGACAAGTAGAAATACTAAATTAATTAAAATTTCCCCATCCACGCTTCAGTAGATAGGTTGTGCCTGTGTAACAATAGTTGAGGAATTTAAATTCCCACTGCCAACTGAGTAGCCCCTTTTCAATAGGAGGCCTCATTATCAAAACTGGCTGGCTTCATGTGTTAAAACTCTGGTTTTCATCTATATTTGCCCATCAGATCGTGTTCACCGCATTCGCCAGCTGATCATCCGTCACATCGCAGTAGAGTGCTGTTGTCTGAATGTTCGCATGACCCAGCGCATTCTGAATCGCCCCCATTCCGATGCCCGCTGCATTCAATCGTGATGCGAACGTCCTGCGACCTGAATGGCTGCTCGTTTTGATGCCAGCTTGTGCGTAGATCGCTTTGAAGCGTAACCCGACATGACAGGTCCGACACCGAATGAGCCTACTTTAGAGCGTTTTCCCCACGTTCTGGCTCGGCGGGGATTCCCTTGCGGGCGCGGTTCTGATTCAAGCTCCTTGCTGGAGGCAGGAGGCCAGCATGGATGGCACGGACGCTTTCACAGGACCTGCGGGGCAGGGTTGTCGCTGCGATCGACGGCGGCATGAGTTGCCGAGCAGCTGCCGCCCATTTCGATGTCAGCATTTCGAGCGCTATTCGCTGGAGGCGCCTTGCGCTTCAGCATGGCAGGGCGGTTGCCAAGCCTCGCGGTGGTGACCGGCACTCGGGCAGGATCGAGGCGCACGGGAGCTTCATCAAGGAGCTGCTCGCCGAGCGGGGAGACATCACCTTGGCCGAGATCCAGGCGCGACTGACCGAGCGCGGTGTGCCGGTGGGCATTGGCACCGTGCATCGCTTCTTCGCGCGTCACGGTATCACGCGTAAAAAAAGATCGGGCACGCAATCGAGCAAGACCGGCCCGACGTCCTGAGGCAACGGCAGCGTTGGTTCGACGGCCAGCTCGATCTCGACCCCGAGCGCCTGGTCTTCATCGACGAGACATGGACCGCCACGAACATGACCCGCAGCCACGGGCGCTGCCCGAGGGGCGAGCGGCTGCGCATGGGCTTCCCGCACGGACGCCGCAAAACCACGACGCTGGTCGCCGGCCTGCGCATGACCGGCATGGTCGCGCCAATGGTCCTCGACGGCCCGATCAACGGCGACTGGTTCGAAGCCTACGTGACAGAGGTGCTGGTGCCCGAACTTCAACCCGGTGACATCGTCATCATGGACAACCTCTCGAGCCACAAACGGGCGGCCGTGCAGGAGAAGATCGAAGCGGCCGGCGCGACCCTGCGCTTCCTTCCGCCATACAGCCCCGACTTCAACCCGATCGAGAAGGCGTTCTCCCGCCTCAAGGCGATGCTACGCAAAGCGGGCGAGCGCACCGTGCGAGGGCTCTGGGACTTGATCGGCAGGCTCGTCGACATCTTCGAACCCGCCGAGTGCGCCAATTACTTCAGATCATGCGGATATGAACCGGAATGAACGGAAAACGCTCTAAACTTTAAAGTTTGAGTTTTTGCGCAGCCGGAAGAACGTAGGAATATCAGTCGTAAGGATGCAGAATCATATTCTCGGAAACATGGGAGAATGTGATTATGTCGGTCATTGCTTCGCTGAAGCTCATTGAGTTTAAGCCCCAGAATGCCAGCAGTGCCATCTTTGTGCATCGTCGCAAGCTCGCAGACAAAATCGCCCAGCAAATCAATCTTGCATCTGATCTTGTGTATACTCCCACCAAGATCGTCACTGTCACTGCCGAGAACGGAACTGCGCAGCGTCGTGAGGTCGCTAAGCGCATCAAACGTTGGTGGGTCACTAACGCTGACGGTTCAGTACAGCTTACCGTTCGTTACGGCAGCAAACCTATTGAATTTGCGAAGGGCAAGAATACGATTGAGCTTGCTTCAGGCTCGGAGATTTCATCTACGCTGACCGCGATCTCTGATGCCGTGATGAACGGAGAGCTTGATGCAGCGATTGCGGCATGCGCTTCGTTCGGTCGTAGGATAATGAAGGGATAGACTTGCTGTTGGGGCATGGCAAAATTGCGGTTATTTTACTGTGAATAGCATTTTGCTCCCTGTGTAAGATCTGAGAAGCAAGTTATTGAAAAATATGGATCACGACCGACATAGAGGCGCTCTTAATCTTTCACAAAACCTTCACATGCTCCATCAGAAACTCATAAAACATTAATTTAGATTATGAAATTTGCTACGTTTACGTTGAGTGGGAGTAATCCGCCCACCGCAGGTAAGTTATAGGTAAGAAAACCTGCTCTGGCCCAATCATGGATGCACAACTTCGCAAATTCCTTGATGCCAAATCTTCGTATATTAGGAAAATGGCAGGCCTTTTGATTTCATAATTATTTTGCAAATTGTCGAGGATCAGCTGGAACTGGTACGTTCGCTGACCGTCTAGAGGCGTGGCGTCTTGCGCGCTTTGCCTGACGGGTCGTGGGCCAACTTCCGGAATTTCTCGCCATGATTGCTGATTTCCTGCTGCAACCGGTTATCCTGTTCTTCCTGCTAGGGGCGATCGCCGCACTCGTGCGATCCGATCTGGCCGTTCCCGAAGCCGCAGCAAAGACCATTGCGCTTTATCTGATGATGTCGATCGGTCTGAGAGGCGGGATCGAGGTCGCCGAAACCGGGATGACGCCGGCCATGGCGCTGGCCGGTGGCTGCGGCGTCGCGCTGTCGCTGCTGCTGCCTTTGCCCGCCTTTGGGCTGCTCCGGCAGTTCGGGAAGCTTGATCAGGCCAATGCCGCGGCTGTCGCGGCGCATTACGGATCGGTCAGCGTGGTGACCTTTGCTGCCGGCAGCGAGGTGCTGAGGGCCGCGGGCATGGCGCCGGCTGGGTTCATGGTGGCGGTGCTGGCGCTGATGGAAACGCCCGCTATCCTCATCGGCCTGCTGCTGGCCCGCCGCACCGGCCCCGATAGCCTTGCCCCGCGCGGGGGGCTGTTGCACGAAACCCTGTTCAACGGATCGGTGGTGTTGCTAGTGGGCAGCTTCATGATCGGGGTGATTTCGGGCAAGTCCGGCTTTGCCCCGATTGCCCCGCTGTTCGATGCGCTGTTCAAGGGCATCCTGTGCCTGTTCCTGCTGGACATGGGACTGGTTGCCGCGCGGCGGCTGATGGATCGCCGCGCCTTGACCTGGCGCACGGTGTCGCTCGGCATTGTCCTGCCGGTGATCAATGGTTCGGTGGGTGTGATCCTCGGCCTTGCAGTCGGGCTGGACGCCGGATCGGCTGCGGCGCTGGGCATTCTTGCCGGCAGCGCCAGCTACATCGCCGTGCCCGCGGTGATGCGCCTTGCCCTGCCGCAGGCCGACCCGGGCCTCTATCTCGGCATGAGCCTTGCCGTGACCTTCCCGTTCAATATAATCGTCGGCATCGCCTATTACCGCTGGGTGTCCATGCAGCTTTATCCGGTGTTCGCATCATGACCGCAATGACCACGCTGCGCCGGATCGAAATCCTTGCCGACGAACCGCTGATCCCGGCGATCGAGCAACTGGCCGCGACTGCGGGCATCCGCAATTACACCTTGCTCCCGACCCTTGGCGGGGTGGGCCAGCACGGGCGCTGGCGCGATGATCAGGTGTCGGGGGCGACGGCCAAGATCATGCTGCTGGCAATCACCGGCGACGCAAAGGCGCAGCACCTGATCGACCTGCTCAGCCCCCTGCTTGAACCGCACGGCCTGCTGCTGCTGCTGAGCGATGTTGAGGTCGTTCGCGGGGCGCATTTCGAATAGCGGGCAGGCCGTCCGCGCGGTGAAGCGCGCGCAACCAAGCCTTGCGCTGCATCGGCCCCTTCCAGCGGCGCGACAAATGGCATAATGCTGGCGCTCGCCGTTACCGCATGAAAGGCCCTGTGATCGTGATGCCGAAGCTTCGTATACTAGCCTTTGCCGCCGTACTTGCCGCCGGCCTTGCCGCCTGCGCCGAACCTGCGGGTGATGCGCCAGCCGGTAACGGCGCGCAGGAATCCCCCGTGACCGAGGGCAACTGGACGCTCGACCCGGCAACCTCGCGGCTGGTCTATGTCAGCGTCAAGGCAGGCGAGATCGCCGAGAACAACGCCTTTGAAACCCTGTCCGGCACGATCACCGCCGATGGCACCGCCGAATTCAGCATTGATCTCGCCTCGGTCAGCACCGGGGTGGATATCCGCAACGAGAGGATGCGCGACATCTTCTTTCAGGTTGCCGATTTCCCCACGGCGGTGGTGACCACGAAGCTTGATCCGGCGGCGTTTGCGGGGCTGGCGGTGGGCCAGTCGCTCGCCCGCCCGCTGAAGGCGATCCTCTCGATCAAGGGCATGGACGCACCGATCGAGACCGAAGTGCTTGTCACCCGCGTTGCGGCTGACCGGGTCACCGTGGTGCCGACCGCGCCGGTGATCATCACCACCGACATGTTCGAACTGACCGACGAACTGGGCGAATTGCGCGCGCTGGCGCAGCTGCCGTCGATCACGCCGGCCGTGCCTGTGACCTTCACGCTCAGCTTCATCCGGTCATAAGCGCCCAAATTTCGCGCAATTTGCGCTGGATCAAGGTGGCGCGACCGCCGCCCGGGCATCAAGCCGAAGCCGGGCGGGCGGGAAGCGAATCGATCCCGTCGCCTTCCTGCCCCCCCCCCCCCCCCCCCCCCCCCCCCCCCCCCCCCCCCCCGGCCACCTTGCAAATCATGTTGCCGGGCTGACGCTACGGCGCGCTTGGCCTTGATGGGCCCTCTTCAAAAGCGGGCTTGAAAGGCCCGCGCAAACAGGCTTGTGTCCCGCGCAAATACAGCTTTGCACGGGAGACAACACGCCATGAAAACCGCCATCACCGAAATGTTCGGCATCCAGCACCCCATTATCCAGGGCGGGATGCATTATGTCGGGTTCGCCGAAATGGCCGCAGCGGTCTCCAATGCGGGCGGGCTGGGGATCATCACCGGGCTGACGCTGGGCACGCCTGAAAAGCTCGCCAATGAAATCGCGCGCTGCAAGGACATGACCGACAAGCCGTTTGGCGTGAACCTCACCATCCTGCCGACCCTGACCCCGCCCGATTATCCGGGGCTGGTCAAGGCCGTGATCGACGGCGGGGTAAAGGTGGTGGAGACCGCCGGGCGCAACCCGGTCGACCTGCTGCCGCCGCTGAAGGATGCGGGCATCAAGGTGATCCACAAATGCACCTCTGTGCGCCATTCCCTGAAGGCGCAGGATATCGGCTGCGACGCGGTGAGCGTCGACGGGTTCGAATGCGGCGGCCACCCGGGCGAAGACGACGTGCCCAACTTCATCCTGCTGCCGCGCGCGGCGGATGAACTGGACATCCCCTTCGTTTCCAGCGGCGGCATGGCCGATGGACGCAGTCTTGTCGCCAGCCTCGCGATGGGCGCGCAGGGGATGAACATGGGCACCCGTTTCATCGCGACCAAAGAAGCCCCGGTGCATGACAATGTGAAGCAGGCGATCATCGCCGCATCCGAACTCGACACGCGGCTGGTCATGCGTCCGCTGCGCAACACCGAACGCGTGCTCAACAACGCCGCGGTCGAACGCCTGCTGGTCAAGGAGCGGGAGCTGGGCGATGCCATCACCATCCAGGACATCCTGCCCGAAGTCGCCGGGGTCTATCCCAAGATCATGACCGAGGGCGCGATGGACGAAGGCGCGTGGAGCTGCGGCATGGTGGCGGGCCTCATCCACGACATCCCGACCTGCCAGGAACTGATCGACCGGATCATGCTGCAGGCCGAGGAGGTTATCGCCCGGATGCAGGTGATGGCGCGCGGCTGATCCAGCACGCCTCATATCCGCGTGGTGTCCTGAATCCGGGCATAGGTAACCGCCCCCATTCTCTCGCTGCGATGCTTGCGGCACGATGACTATATCGAGCCGTGCCTTTGCTGGAAAGGCACGGCGATTCGGTTCGCTGTCGACCCGCTGCGGAACGCCTTCCGGCAGTCGGGGAGGAGGAGATGATGGTGGTAATGCTTGATCCGGCGGCCCTTGGCGGGCTGGCCGGGCTGATTGCCCTGGCTGGCTGGTCGATCGGGCGGGTGCAGGGCCGCTGGCTGGCAGAGCCCGCGCCCGATGCCGCCACCGTTTGCGCAATCCCCGCAGAGCCGCAGCCGGGCCTGCCCGCGTGGGCCGAGATGCCTCTGCCCGCGGCAACTGCTGCTGCGCCTGCCCCGTGCCAGCACCCCGCGCGCGAAGAACGCCCCGCGCAGCTTGCCAGGGTGGTCTCGCTGACAGACCTGAATGACGAGGTGCGGGCGATCCGCAAGGATGCGTGCATTCTCCGGGACATTGCCCCCGGCGAGGCGCCGGACCTGCCTTGGCAAGGGCGCGGCGCGGACCCCTTGCCGCTATCACGGTGGTAACGGCCTGCCCGGTCGTTCCGCTGCAATCGCCGCGCCATGCAAGGAACGCGCGGCCTTAAACCCTGTATCAGCTCTTGGCGGATGGTTCTTCTTTGACCCGGGTGTAAGGCACGAAATCCTCGAAGAACACGGCGCCGGTAAAGAAGCCGAGGAACCGGTCGATCGTGGTGATCACGTCGAGCCGGCACAGTTGCCCCGCCTGAAACCGCTGGGTGACAAGCGTGTCTGAACTGTCGATATTTTCGGGGCTGCGAGTGCGCTGGACGTAGATCGTATGGCCCGAGCCAAAGACATAGGCGGTGTTGTCGATCGTCTGCACGTGCTGGTTGCGCTGGTTTCGGATGCAGCGGACCGGCTCTCCGGCCACGCGCCCTTCCAGCAGCTTGGCGAGCTGCTTTTCACCCTTCGTCCTGTCCCCGGCTTCTGGGCCAGATTCGGTGCCAGTTTCGATGTCCGGCTGATCCTCGTTCTGGGCCATGGCAGGCGTCATCACGACAGCGATAGCAGCCAGACTGGCCATCACGGGGCGGGGGAAGGGTGGCAGGCGCAACATTGGTACTCTCCGGCAAGAAATCCCGTCCTGATGCCACGCCGCGTCTTAACCGGCCCTGAGCAGCCGGGGTTGCGGCCGCGGGGGGAGGGGATCAGCTGCGCGCGGGGCTGGCGCCAGAGGATATATCGGGCAGGCTCGCTTGATCGGCGCCATCGGCCGGGCCGCCGCGCAGGACGAAGCGGCGGTCGCAATAACCGCAATCGACATAGCCATGCTCGTCGATTTCGAGATAGACGCGCGGGTGGCCCAGCGCGGCCGGGCGATAGCCCGCGCCGCCGCGGATGGCGCTGGCCCCGTCGCAGGCAACGCGCCGCGTATCGACCAGCAGGACTTCAGGGGGGGCAATGCTCATGACCTTGCCGATACAGCCACCGCTGGCGGAGCGCAATTGCCTTTGCCCCGCGCCTTGCCTAGGGCAGCGCCATGTCCGCCCAAAGCCCTTCTGAGCCCGCCATCCGCATCGACAATCTTGTCAAACGCTATGCCCCGGCCAAAGGCGCCAAGGGCACCATGACGCAAGGCAAGCTGGCGCTTGGCGGGGTCAGTTTCGATGTGCCGCAAGGATCGATCTTCGGCCTGCTCGGCCCCAATGGCGCGGGCAAATCGACGCTGATCAATATCCTTGCCGGATTGGTCAACAAGACCAGCGGCTCGGCGGAAATCTGGGGTTTCGACATTGATCGCCAGCGCCGCAATGCCAGCCGGTCGATCGGGATCGTGCCGCAGGAAATCGTGTTCGACCCGTTCTTCACCCCTTACGAGGTGCTGGAGAATCAGGCCGGGTTCTATGGCATCGCGGCCAGGCTGCGCCGCAGCGAGGAATTGCTGGAGGCGGTGCGCCTCAGCGACAAGCGCGATGCCTATGCCCGCACCCTGTCGGGCGGGATGAAGCGGCGGCTGCTGGTGGCGAAAGCGATGGTGCATTCGCCGCCGATCCTGGTGCTGGATGAACCGACGGCGGGCGTCGATGTCGATCTGCGCCGCCAGCTGTGGGAACTGGTGAGCGAATTGAACCGCGACGGCGTGACCGTGGTGCTGACCACCCATTACCTTGAAGAGGCCGAGGAATTGTGTGACCGGATCGCGATCATCAATCACGGCCAGCTGATCGCCAACAAGCCGACCCGCGAACTGGTCGACATGGCGCGCGAGAAAGTGGTCGAGGTGACGGTCGCCGATGCGCCAGCCGCCGCGCCCGCCCACGAGGCGTTCGTGCGGGTCGAATGGGACGGTGCGCGCGGGGTCGAGGTGACGTATGACAAGGACCGGATGAGCGCCGGGCAGGTGCTGGCAATCCTGCAGGAACAGGGCCTCACCATCGATGATGTGACCACCCGCGAGGCCGATCTGGAAGACGTGTTCGTGCAACTGACCGGCACCGGCACCGATTAGAGTGGTTTCCACCAGCCTGCGCTTCATGTCGGCGCTGCGCCGTCAAGCAACAATCATGCAGAGCGGTGTGCAAAAGATTCAGGGATTGATTCAGATGATTCAATCACCAAATTTTTCTTCACAGATTCAATTTGGGTCTTGCGCAGCGCGCGACTCAAGCTTGGTCCACGCGTCGCGGGCCTGTCACATGCCCCGCACCGGCCTGTCATGGTGATTTAAGGGTTAATCTCCCGTTGACGTGGAATCGTACCTGATTCAGTATCTAGTGGTTCGGTTCAAAGCGGACCCCCAAGCATTGGTGACTCCCCATCACAGCCCGCCAGGGCGACAGGGGGTGGAGTCGCTGTCGGAACGGGGGCCTTGCCGCGAGCCGGGAGGCGAAAGGTAGGCCCGCCTGTGGAGCCCCTTGGGGACATCCTGTTGGCGGATCTGTGGATCGTCCTGTATAGAACAGAATCGGAACATGGCGCTTGTGCCGGGTTGCGATTCGGGGGACACAAGTGGGGCAAGCGATGGAATTCAAGGCGAGCGATGGCGTGGCAGGCGAAGTGCTGAGCGATGGTGAAATGGGCGCGGTGGCGCCGACGAAGGATGAAAAGGCCGTGACCATGAAGACAACCGATGCCGGTTCGCAGGAACTCATCGCGGCCAAGGCGGGCGAAGCCTTGGCTGGGGCGATGGCTGGCGCAATGGCCGAAGCTGCGCGCCCGGACAGCAAGAAGGTCAATGATCGCCGTTTCACGATTCAGACCGATCCGGTGCGCGATGCCAACCTCACCGCCTTCGGCAAGGAAACCCTGACCGATCGCTATCTGCTGCCCGGCGAATCCTATCAGGATCTGTTTGCCCGCGTGGCCGATGCCTATGCCGATGATCAGGCCCACGCCCAGCGGTTGTATGACTACATCTCGAACCTTTGGTTCATGCCCGCCACCCCGGTGCTGTCGAACGGCGGCACCAATCGCGGCCTGCCGATTTCGTGCTACCTCAATTCGGTGTCCGACAGCCTCGAAGGCATCGTCGGCACGTGGAATGAAAACGTGTGGCTGGCCAGCAAGGGCGGCGGGATCGGCACCTATTGGGGCAATGTCCGCGGGATTGGCGAGCCGGTTGGCCTGAATGGCAAGACCAGCGGGATCATTCCCTTCGTGCGGGTGATGGACAGCCTGACGCTGGCGATTTCGCAAGGGTCGCTGCGGCGCGGTTCGGCGGCGTGCTATCTCGATGTCAGCCACCCGGAAATCGAGGAGTTCCTCGAAATCCGCAAGCCTTCGGGCGACTTCAACCGCAAGGCGTTGAACCTGCACCACGGCGTGCTGCTGACCGATGAATTCATGGAAGCGGTGCGTGACGGGGCCGAGTTTGATCTCAAATCGCCCAAGACCGGCGAAACCCGCGCCACGGTCGATGCGCGCTCGCTGTTCCAGAAGCTGGTCGAAACGCGGCTGGCCACGGGCGAACCCTACATCGTGTTCTCCGACACGGTGAACCGCATGATGCCCAAGCATCACCGCGATCTGGGGCTGAAGGTTTCGACCTCGAACTTGTGCAGCGAAATCACCCTGCCGACCGGGATCGACCACCTGGGCAATGATCGCACGGCGGTGTGCTGTCTTTCGTCGCTCAACCTCGAAACGTGGGAGGAATGGAACGGCGACAAGCGGTTCATCGAAGACGTGATGCGCTTCCTCGACAACGTGCTGCAGGACTATATCGACCGCGCGCCGGACGAGATGGAGCGGGCCAAGTATTCGGCCAGCCGTGAACGTTCGGTCGGGCTCGGCGTGATGGGCTTCCATTCGTACCTGCAGATGAAGAACATCGCGATGGAAAGCGCGATGGCCAAGGCCGTCAACATGAAGATGTTCAAGCACATCCACGCCAAGGCCTCCGAAGCCTCGATGCTGCTGGCGCAGGAACGCGGGCCCTGCCCCGATGCTGCCGACATGGGCGCGATGGAGCGCTTCAGCTGCAAGATGGCGATCGCGCCGACCGCGTCGATCAGCATCATCTGCGGCGGGACATCGGCCTGCATTGAACCGATCCCGGCCAATATCTACACCCACAAGACCCTGTCGGGCAGCTTCATCGTCAAGAACCCCTATCTGGAAAGGCTGCTGGATAAAAAGTCCAAGAATTCCAACAATATCTGGAATTCGATCCTCGAACGCGGCGGGTCGGTGCAGCACCTCGATTTCCTGACGCCGGAGGAAAAGGCGACCTTCAAGACCAGCTTCGAGATCGACCAGCGCTGGCTGCTTGAATTCGCCGCTGACCGCACACCCTACATCGATCAGGCCCAGTCGCTGAACCTGTTCATCCCGGCCGATGTCGACAAGTGGGATCTGATGATGCTGCACTTCCAGGCGTGGGAGAAGGGCATCAAGTCGCTCTATTACCTCCGTTCGAAATCGGTGCAGCGGGCCGGGTTCGTCGGTGGGGTGGAGGCGGACAACACCTCCGCACTCGCCAAGATCGAACTCAGCGCCGAGACCGATTACGAGGAATGCCTGAGCTGCCAGTAAGCCGAGGCTTGCAGGCGGCTGGGCAGGCGCTCAGCATGCTCCGGCCGCCGCCCGCGCCGTGATACGACACACAAGGGAAGAATGGTCATGACTTTGCCCATCGGAATGGCGATTATCGGCCTCGTCATCTGCGCCGTGTTCGCCTTCACCGCGATCCGTGAACTGCGGCGCGACCAGCCCGGCCATGCCCGCAATGCGGCGATGATCCACATCGCGATGGTATCGATGTTCGTGCCTTTCTGCATCTACGTGCTGATCGCCTGGGCACCCTAGCAATCTCGCGGCCGCGGCATGATCCGTTCGCGGCCCTGCACCGTAACTGTAACCGTAACCGTAACCGTAACCGTAACCGTAACCGTAACCGCCTATATTTCATCTCTAAACGTCCACAGGGAGTAACCCGATGTCGCTGCTCGAAGCCCGCTCCACCTACAAGCCGTTCCAGTACCCCTGGGCCTATGATTTCTGGAAGCGCCAGCAGCAGATCCACTGGATGCCCGAAGAGGTGCCCTTGGGCGAAGATTGCCGCGACTGGGCGCAGAAGATCACCGAGAACGAGCGCAACCTGCTCACCCAGATCTTCCGTTTCTTCACCCAGGCCGATGTCGAGGTGCAGAACTGCTATCACGAAAACTACGGCCGGGTGTTCAAGCCGACCGAGGTGAAGATGATGCTCGCCGCCTTTTCCAACATGGAAACGGTGCACATCGCGGCGTACTCGCACCTGCTCGACACCATCGGCATGCCCGAAAGCGAATATTCCGCCTTCCTCGAATATGAGGAAATGAAGGACAAGCACGATTTCCTCCAGACCTTCGGCGTCGACAGCGACGAGGATATCGCCCGCACGCTCGCCGTGTTCGGCGGGTTCACCGAAGGGCTGCAGCTGTTCGCATCCTTCGCCATGCTGATGAACTTCCCGCGCTTCAACAAGATGAAGGGCATGGGCCAGATCGTCAGCTGGTCGGTGCGCGATGAAAGCCTGCATTGCGAAGGCATCATCAAACTGTTCCACACCTTCTGCGAAGAACGCCAGTGCCTGACCAAGGCGGTGAAGGAAGACCTGATCGACATCTGCCAGAAGACCGTGCGGCTGGAAGACAACTTCATCGACCTCGCGTTTGAAATGGGCCCGATCAACGGCATGAGCGCCAAGGAGATCAAGCGCTACATCCGCTACATCGCCGATTGGCGGCTGAAGCAGCTGGGTCTGCAGGAAATCTACATGATCGAAGACCACCCCCTGCCGTGGCTCGCGCCGCTGCTGAACGGGGTCGAGCATGCGAACTTCTTCGAAACCCGCGCGACCGAATATTCGAAGGGCGCAACGCGGGGTGATTGGAACACCGTGTGGTCGTCGTTCGATAACCGCCAGAAGGCGAAGGCTGTGAACGAGGATGGCGTTGAGGAGGCTGAGGCTGGGCTGTTTGGGGTTGAGGCTGCGGAGTGATGTATGACGGGGAGCGGCGTCAGCCTACTCGGTGATCTAGGTAAACCCGCTGAGGCGCTGATAAACCGGATATCAGATGCCATCGGCGGGATTGCAAAGCCGTGGCAGATTAAGCGTATTGCGAAAGCCGAAGCGGAAGCCGAGGTTCAATCGACGATCATAAGAGCTGAGGGTCAGCAGAAGCTATCAGAGCTACAAGAGAGGGCGCTTATCCGCCTCGTCCATGAAGAGGCGAGGAAACAAGAAAACATTGAATCGATATCATACAAAGCGATCCCTCACCTGGCCGAAGACTCCTCTCCTTAGCGTTTAGATCAAGATTGGATCGCAAGCTTCTTTGACCAAGCCCGCAATGTTTCGAATGAAGAAGTCCAAGAAATCTGGGCTAGGCTACTCGCTGCCGAAGCCAGCGAAAAGAATACTGTTCCTATCTCGACTCTATCAATATTGAAAAATTTAGGGGTGTCCGAAGCTAAGAGCTTTGAAGCGCTACTGCGTCTTGCAATAGATATAGGTAACCTGCCATTTCCCATCGTAAAAGATGCGCGGGATGAACTCGTTGAGCGGAAAGGTTTAAATTTTGACCAGATCGCCTACCTTGAAGACTTGGGGCTTCTGAGTTTTAATTCAATATCCGGTTTCAGTGTGGAGTTTCAAACTGAATTCCTAGACCTTACGCTCTTAGGTAAGCCAATGCGAATAAAGGCTCCGGGAGGTCGATTGTCGATAGGTAAAGTGCGATTGACCTTCGCTGGAAGGCAAATCGCGAAATGTCTGCCTAGAGAGCCGGACGAGATGCTCGATGCATACATTAGAGATTATTGGGAGCAGAGCGGCATCACAATTTCAGCTTTGCCCGATCCAGCCTTTAACATAACCGTAAAGGTCGAGCAGAAAGAGTAAGCCCGTTCAATTTGGGTGTGAAACAGCGCGGTGCTTTCGGCTCGTGGGACATTCCTCGAACCTCGGCGCAGGCCCAACCCGCTGCGACTAGGCGGCACAGCCGCCAAGTCTCGCGCCCTTCCCGCACGCGGTAAGGGTCGTCAGAGAGAGCCGATTCCTCGCGCCTGCCGCCGGTAATCCCCCTCCCGCTTGCCCCCGGATCAAGTCCGGGGCAGGTATCGGGGTTAGGGGTGGGCACTTCCCCTTGCCTTCAACCCGCGCAGCCGCTCGACCTCCTGGCCAATCGCCGTCACCACCCCCTCCACATTCCCGTGCACATCACCATTGGCGAACCGCAGCACGGTGAAGCCATGCGCGGCCATCCACGCGTCGCGCCGCGCATCACGCTCGGGCGCGACATCGTGGCTGTGGCCGTCCAGCTCCACCACCAGCGCCAATTCGCGGCACAGGAAGTCGGCAAACCACGGCCCGACCGGCATCTGGCGGCTGAACTTCACGCCTGTCCGGCTGCGGGCGAGATGCACCCAAAGCGCCCGCTCCGCCGGGGTAGCCTCCCGCCGCAGTGCTTGCGCGCGGGCGGTATCGCGGGGTTTCCAGTCAGGCATTTCAGTGAGGTAGTTGTGGCAATCTGAACGCGCAAGAGCTTCCCACCCCTAACCCCTCCCGCAAGCGGGAGGGGGACTGTGTCTCGCGATCTTCCCCCCTCCCGCTTGCGGGAGGGGTCGGGGGTGGGCCTGTCTCAGAACCCTAACGCCACGCTCGTTTCGCCCCGCCCTATTCCTCCGCCAGCTCCTCTCGCCGGTTTGCAGCTGGGTGCCCCCGCCTTTGCCCCCGCGCGCCGACATGTTATCCTTCCGCAGACCACCCTTGCGACCATGGAGGACAAGCCGTGAACACCCCCGCCCGCATCCCCGCCCGCATCTCCGCTCTCCCCGCCGCCGCTGCCGCCGCGCTGCTCGCGCTCGCCGCCTGCGCTCCTGAAGCCGAGGAGAAAACCTACGAGGTCGGGGTCGAGGATGTCGGCGGGGGCGAATTGCAGGTCGCCGATCCCGAGGCTGAAGGCGTGCCGGTCGACCTGCCCGAGACCCCGATGGTCAACGTCCCCGCCGAACAGGCCGAGCCTGCCGACTGACCGGCCGCGCGCCCGCAACACGGCGCTTTCCTACAGTCCCCACGCCGGGTTAGCCTGCGCGCCGCCATGCCGCCGCTCTGCCCCCTCGCCTGCCGAACCGTCCTGTGCGCCCTGCCTCGGCGCGGGCAGGGCCGTGCGTGCGCCGGGCGGCAGGTTTTTGGTCTCTGGACAGTGTCTCATGTGTCTCCAACAGGGCGAAAGCTGAACGAAACCGCCCCGCTGCCCCGCAGAGGGTCTAGCACCAGCGCCGTTTCGGCCCGCCCCAGCGTGCGGCCAGCCCTTCGCGCACCAGCACGCTGCCAAGGCTTCGCCCGTCGCGGGTGATCACCTTGAGCTCGCGGCCAAAACGGTCCTGGGTGCGGCCATTGGCGAGCGGTTCGAGCGAAAAGGGGCCCGCGTTGAGCAATTCGCGCATCCGTGCCGTCGCGCGCCGGCCCAGCGCCGCCTCTCGCGGGCAACGGGGCCGGCCCACTTCGGGGGTGTCGATATCGGCAATGCGGATCTTGGTCCCGCGGTACCAGATCGTGTCGCCATCGACCACGCAGGTGACGCGCTTGCCGCGGTCGCAGATCGGGAACAGCACGCGCTCACGGTCGCGGGTGGTTTGGGCGGCGGCAGGCTCACCCCCCGCACCCGGTACCAGCGCGCACAGGGCGGCGACCAGCAGCAGGCCAGGCGGCCCCTTGTGCCAAAGCGCGCGGACAGCGGCACGGGGGCCGCGATGATCTGATGCCGTCTTGCCCACGATGCAGTTTCGACAATCGCAATCGCCACGCCAATCCGAAGGTTCCCCCAATTTGACCCAGCGCAAATACCTACCCGACCCCCGCGCCTAGATCAGGTTCACACTGCAAGGGAGACCATCATGTCCGCACACACCCCGCACGAACTCCACGACGCCTTCCCCGATCACGCCGAGGCGTTGCACCGGCTCAAGCTTGGCAATGCGCATTTTGTGAGACTCGCCGGGCGGCATCACGAGGTGAATCGCGAAATCCACCGGATCGAGAGCGAGGTCGAAGCGGCGAGTGATGAGAGGCTGGAGGCGCTGAAACGGGAGCGGCTGAACCTGCTCGACGAGATCGCGGCGATGCTCGATCAGGAGCCTGAGGGTGCGGCCTGATACAGCTTGTGCGGGCGGCGCATGAGGTGATGCGCCGTCCGCTACCCTTCGCGCCGTCAGTTGCGCGGCGTCGTGCGCCTGTCCCCGCCCGAGCGGCGATCGCCCTTGCGGCGATCTGGCCCGTCATAGAGTTGCTGCGATTGCCTGCGGTCGCCCTTGCGGCGTCCATCGGCGGGGTCCTTGCCGTCTGGCTCACCCTTGATCTGGTCTGCCATAGTCACCTCACTATCGGCAAAGCCTAACACCAAGCCGCTGAAAAATCTAGGCGCGCGGGGCAATCCGCACCAAGCCGCCTTGCACTGTGCGCACAAGCCGCTAGGGGCGCGCAGAGTGCATGTGCCCGCATCAGGGCGAGGGAAAGCGACGCCTGTGACCAACACCAAGTCAAGCGCCCCGACGGGGCCGATGCCCGATCTGGCAAAAGCAGAAGTGCTGATCGAGGCGCTGCCCTACTTCCAGCGTTATGCCGGGCGCACCTTCGTGGTGAAATATGGTGGCCACGCAATGGGCGATGCCGGGGCCGCGCGCGATTTTGCCGAGGATATCGTACTGCTCAAGGCTGTCGGCATCAACCCGGTGGTGGTGCATGGCGGCGGGCCGCAGATCGGCCAGATGCTGGCGCGGCTGGGGGTGGAAAGCACCTTTGTCGATGGCCTGCGCGTCACCGATGAAGCGACCGCAAAGATCGCCGAGATGGTCCTTTCGGGCGCGATCAACAAGGAGTTGGTTGGCTGGATCGCAGCCGCAGGCGGCAAGGCGATCGGCATCTCGGGCAAGGATGGCGGGCTGGTCATGGCGCGCAAGGTCAGCCGCACCACCCGCGATCCGGACAGCAATATCGAACAGGTGGTCGATCTGGGTTTCGTCGGTGAACCGGCGATGGTTGATACCAGCGTGATCGATACCGCGGTCGCAGCGGGCATGATCCCGGTGATCGCGCCGATCGCGCCGGGTGAGGACGGGGCGACCTACAACATCAACGCCGATACCATGGCGGGCGCCATCGCGGCGGCGCTGGGCGCGGCGCGGCTGTTCCTGCTGACCGATGTCGCCGGTGTGCTGGATGGCGAGGGCAGGCTGCTGACCGACCTGGTTCCCGCCGACATCGCCAAATTGCGCGAGGATGGCGTGATCCGCGGCGGCATGGTGCCCAAGCTGGAAACCTGCGTCAGTGCGGTCGAGGCCGGGTGCGAAGCTGCGGTGGTGCTCGATGGGCGGGTGGGCCATGCGATGCTGCTCGAATTCTTCACCGCTCGCGGGGCGGGCACACTGGTGCGCGCATCCTGAAACACGGCAATACAGGCTGAAACACGGGAACACAGGTGTGGCGCAAGGCGTATTAAGAAGCTAATACGCTTCACAAGGGACTTCAGAGGGCGCGCGGGGCTGCGCGCCGCAAGGGAAACGGACCGCAATGCAAGGACTGGCTGTACTCGTCGATATCGTGGTGATGCTCACCAATGTGCTGGTGATGCTGATCATTATCCAGTTCGTGATCGGGCTGTTATTCGCCTTCAACGTGGTGAGCCCGAGCAATGATTTCCTGCGTCAGGTGTATGATTCGATCAACCGGCTGCTTGAACCCGTGCTGCGCCCGATCCGCAACCTCATGCCCAATACCGGCGCGATCGATTTCTCGCCGCTGGTGCTGATCCTGGGCTTGCAGATCCTGATCATGGTGCTGGGCCGCATCGCGAGCGCCTATTGATGGCGACACAGGTGAAGGACGGCGCCGCACTGATCGACGGCAAGGCGTTCGCCGAGGGCCTGCGCGCGCGCGTGGGCGCGGCGGCGGCTGCGTTTGCGCAGGCCACCGGGCGGCGTCCGGGGCTTGCGGTGGTGCTGGTGGGCGAGGACGCCGCCAGCCAGGTCTATGTCGGAGCGAAAGCCAAGGCTTGCGCAGCCGCCGGGATGGCGAGCTTCGAGCACCGTTTGCCGGCCGACACCAGCGAGGCCGCGCTGCTATCGCTGGTCGAACGGCTCAATCAGGACGATGCGGTTGATGGCATTCTGGTGCAACTGCCCTTGCCCGCGCACCTCGATGAACAGGCCATCATCGCCGCGATCAATCCGGACAAGGATGTTGACGGCTTTCATGTGATCAACGCCGGAAGGCTGGCGGTGGGGCAGGCGGGCTTCGTCCCCTGCACGCCGCTGGGCTGCATCATGCTGCTGAAGGATCGGCTGGGCGATGACCTGTCGGGCCTTGATGCCGTGGTGATCGGGCGGTCGAACATCGTTGGCAAGCCGATGGCGCAGCTGCTGGTCGATGCCAACGCGACCGTCACCATCGCGCACAGCCGGACGAAAAACCTCCCCGAGGTGGTGCGCCGTGCGGATATCGTGGTTGCTGCCGTGGGACGGGCCGAAATGGTGCGCGGTGACTGGATCAAGCCGGGGGCGACCGTAATCGATGTCGGCATTAACCGCCTACCACCGGAACCTGGCAAGGAGCGCGGGCGACTGGTGGGGGATGTCGCCTTCGCCGAAGGTCGCGAGATTGCAGGTGCGATCACCCCGGTACCGGGCGGGGTGGGGCCGATGACCATCGCGGTGCTGCTCAGGAACACGCTGGTCGCCGCTCATTTGCATGCAGGCATGCCTGCGTCCGAGGAGTTGTGAGATACGGTGCCGCGCTGCTGATGGCAGGGGCGCTCGCTGCGACGCTGGCCGCCTGTGCGGCGCCGCGCCGGGGGCCGCCGACCGCAGTCATCAACCGCGTGCTGGCGCGCGCACCGGGCGCCGCGCAGCCAAGCACCATAGTCGCTGCCGAAATCGCCTTTGCCCGCGCCGCGCGCGAGCAGGGGCAATGGACAGCGTTCCGCGCCTTTGCCGCGCCCGGCGCGGTAATCCACACGGCTTCAGGCCCGGTGCCGATCGGCACATTCGTGTCGGGCCAGTCCGATCCTGCCGAAGCCTTGCAACGGGAGCCGCGCGCAGTGGCGATCAGCTGTGACGGGGCGCTCGCCGTCAGCCAGGGGCGTTATCGCGATCCTGATGGCACGGTCGGCAATTTCGTTACCGTGTGGGAACGCCAGAGCGATGGTCAATATCGCTATGGCTTTGATGTCGCCGGCCCCGATGTGCCGCAGCCCCCGCCGCGCAAGCCGATCGAGGATGGCGACATCGTCGTGACTTCGATCGATTCGGTGCTGGGCCTTGTGGCATCGTGCCCGCGCGGCGGTGAAATCCCGCCGCCACCCGCTATCCCGATCGGCGAGGACGGCAAGGCCGATGCCCGCCTTTCGCGCGACGGCACGCTGCGCTGGCGCTGGGAACAGCGCGAGGACGGCATGCGCTATGCCTCGGCTGAATATTTCTACGAGGGGCGCTGGCTTATCGCCTTTGAACAAAGCCTGATCCCGACGGGCGGGCAGTTACGCGCCGCCGATGATCGTCACTGAACTTTTCATCTCCGCCTTCATCACCCTGTTCGTGGTGATCGATCCGCCCGGGTGCGCGCCGATCTATGCCGGGCTGACCAAAGGCGCGAGCCGTGAGCAGGCCCGCAGCATGGCTTTGCGGGCGACATTTATCGCCACGATTATCCTGCTGATCTTCGCATTGTTCGGCCAGCAATTGCTGGGCGCGCTGCATATCGAACTGGACAGCTTCCGCATTGCGGGCGGGTTGATGCTGTTCTTCATCGCCTTCGACATGGTGTTCGAAAAGCGCACCCAGCGCCGCGAGGAGCGTGCCGAAAAGATCGCCGCCACTCCGGAAATCGAAGATGTCTCGGTGTTCCCGATGGCGATGCCGATGCTGGCCGGGCCGGGAGCGATCGCGGCGGTCATGCTGTTGATGAACGAGGCCGAGGGCTGGCCGGAAATGGTCGAGGTGCTGGCAGCTTTGGCTGCGGTGCTGGTGATCACCGCAGCGGCGCTGGTGGCGGCAGGCCCGCTGATCCGCCTTCTGGGTGACAAGGTCGAAGCGGTGATCACGCGCTTGCTCGGCGTGCTGCTGGCCGCGCTCGCCGCGCAATATGTGATTGACGGTCTGAAGGGCAGTTTCGGGTTCTGACGCCGGGGTTCGCCGCCCCGGTTCGCCGGGTCAGGGCGGCTGAGCGGCACAGCACGGGTCCAGGGTGAAGCCCCAAAAAGAAAACCCCCGGCGGATCCATCCACCGGGGGTTTTTTATTTCGTTGGTCTGGGTGGGCGGACCATGAGGCCCGCCCCAAGGGCCTGATTAGAAGCCCATGCCGCCCATGCCGCCCATATCGGGCATGGCAGGCGCGGCGCCCTTGTCTTCCGGCTTCTCGACGATTGCCGCTTCGGTGGTGATCAGCAGGCCAGCGACAGACGCGGCATCCTGCAGTGCGGTGCGCACCACCTTGGTCGGATCGATCACGCCAGCCTTCACCAGGTTTTCATAGGTGTCGGTCGCGGCGTTGAAGCCTTGCGTTTCGTCATCTTCGCGCAGCAGGTTGCCTGCAACCACTGCGCCATCATGGCCGGCGTTCTGGGCGATCTGCTTGATCGGGGCGGTGATCGCCTTGCGGATGATGTCGATGCCGCGGGTCTGGTCTTCGTTCGCGCCCTTCAGCCCTTCGAGGGCCTTGGTGGCGTAAAGCAGAGCCGTGCCGCCGCCCGGAACGATGCCTTCTTCAACGGCAGCGCGGGTTGCATGGAGCGCGTCGTCAACGCGATCCTTGCGCTCCTTCACTTCGACTTCGGTCGCGCCGCCAACCTTGATCACGGCCACGCCGCCAGCAAGCTTGGCAAGACGTTCCTGCAGCTTTTCACGGTCGTAATCGCTCGAGGTGTTGTCGATCTGGGTGCGGATCTCGGCGACGCGCGCCTTGATGTCGTCTGCCGAACCCGAACCATCGACGATGGTGGTGTTGTCCTTGTCGATCGAAACCTTCTTGGCTTCGCCGAGCATGCCGACAGTGACGTTTTCAAGCTTGATGCCGAGGTCTTCGGAAATCATCTCACCCTTGGTCAGGATCGCGATATCCTGCAGCATCGCCTTGCGACGATCGCCAAAGCCGGGGGCCTTGACCGCTGCGACCTTCAGCCCGCCGCGCAGCTTGTTGACCACGAGGGTCGCCAGCGCTTCGCCTTCGATGTCTTCGGCGATGATCAGCAGCGGACGGCCCGACTGCACCACCGCTTCGAGGATCGGCAGCATCGCCTGCAGGTTCGACAGCTTCTTCTCGTGGATCAGGATATAGGGGTTTTCCAGCTCCACGGTCATCTTGTCGGGGTTGGTGATGAAGTAGGGCGACAGGTAGCCGCGGTCGAACTGCATGCCTTCAACGACATCGAGTTCAAACTCGAGGCCCTTGGCTTCCTCGACGGTGATCACGCCTTCCTTGCCGACCTTGTCCATCGCTTCGGCGATCTTCTCGCCGACTTCGGTGTCGCCATTGGCTGAGATGATCCCGACCTGCGCGATTTCCGACGAACCCGAGACGTCCTTCGAACGGTTCTTGAGGTTTTCGACCACGGCCAACACGGCCTGATCAATACCGCGCTTCAGATCCATCGGGTTCATGCCTGCGGCAACCGACTTCATGCCTTCGGTCACGATCGACTGGGCCAGAACCGTGGCGGTGGTGGTGCCATCGCCGGCGCTGTCATTCGCCTTGCTGGCGACTTCGCGCAGCATCTGCGCGCCCATGTTTTCGAACTTGTCCTTGAGTTCGATTTCCTTGGCGACGGTGACGCCGTCCTTGGTGATGCGCGGTGCGCCGAAGCTCTTGTCGATCACGACGTTGCGACCCTTGGGTCCAAGCGTGACCTTGACGGCATTGGCGAGGGTATCGACGCCGCGCAGAATGCCTTCGCGGGCTTCGCGGCCGAACTTTACGTCCTTGGCAGCCATGATTGTTTCTCCTGTTACGTCATCCCGGCGAAAGCCGGGATCGCTATCGGCCCTGTGAGGCCATTGATTGTTCGATTAAGCGGTACGAGACCCTGATTTGCATCAGGGTGTCCGTGATCGGCTGATGGATCAGCCAAGCACGCCCATAATGTCGCTTTCCTTCATGATCAGCAGGTCTTCGCCGTCGATCTTGACTTCGGTGCCCGACCACTTGCCGAACAAAACGCGGTCGCCGACCTTGACGTCGAGCGCGATGCGATCGCCATCATCGTCGCGGGCACCTTCGCCAACGGCGACGATTTCGCCTTCGCTCGGCTTTTCCTGCGCGCTGTCAGGGATGATGATACCGCCAGCGGTCTTCTGGTCGGCTTCGATACGACGGACCACGACACGGTCGTGGAGCGGACGAAATGCCATCTGTATGACCTTTCCTAAAGTGGATGAGTTGTCTTGGCACTCTCACCTCGAGAGTGCCAACGGGCCGCATTTGGTCGTGCCGGCAGCGTGAATCAAGATGGCTGATGCAAAATATTTGCGTCGTGGGGCGATTTTCTGCGCAGGGTGGCCAGCGCCAGCGAGGTCCTCTAGTCTGTTGTGCCCGATCCGTCCCATGCGGATGGCGCGCACGACAAGAAACGGAACCTTCTCCCCGATGACCAGCAAGCCGCTTTCCACCCTTCCGACTGAACTTGCCACCGAGCTTACCTTTGCCGCTACCGCGCTCGGCTGGCTGCGCGAGAACCTCGTGCATCTGGCAGGGGCGCTGGTGGTTTTGATCATCGGGGTGATTGCCGCGCGGTTGCTTTCGCGGGCGGCGGACAAGGCGCTCACCCGGTCAGAGCGGCTCGAACCCACGGTTGCCAAGTTTCTTGGCAACATCATCAAATACGCCTTATGGGCGGTGGTGCTGGTGACTGTGCTGACCCAGTTTGGGGTCGAGACCACCAGCATAATTGCCGCGCTGGGCGGCCTTGCCCTTGCGGTTGGCCTCGCGCTGCAGGGCACGCTCAGCAATGTCGCAGCCGGGGTGATGATCCTCGTGCAGCGTCCGTTCCGCGTCGGTGAGACGATCAGCGCCGGCCCGGTGCTGGGCACGGTCAGCGGTATTGGCCTGTTCACCACCGAGATGGTGCAGCCTGACGGACTTTACGTGATGGTTCCCAATAACGAGCTGTGGAACAAGCCGATCATCAATTTTACCCGCCTGCCGACCCGCCGCTTCGAATTGCAGGTCGGGATTTCCTATGCCGACAGCATCCAGCAGGCGCGCGAGGAATTGCTGGCGCTGGCAAAGGCGGATGCCCGCGTGCTGGAAGATCCCGCCCCCGAGGTGTTTGTGTCCGCGCTGGCCGATAGTGCGGTGACGGTCGGAATGCGGGTGTGGTGTGCCACCGGCGATTATCTTGCAGTCTCGTGGGACCTGACCGAGGTGGCCAAGCTGCGGTTCGACGAGGTCGGCCTGACCATTCCCTTCCCGCAGCGCGAAGTCAGGACGGTTGCGGCAGCGGCGTGACAATGACATGGCTTGCGCGGGTGGTCAGGCCCAGCGCCTCGCGCCGGTACCACCGCCCGATCAGCAGCGCCGCAGCAAAGAACAGGCCGGTCGCCAGCCCGATCCACACCCCGGTGCCTTCGAGCGGGGTAAAGAAACCAAGCCCGATCGACATGCCGATCCCTGGCACCCAGTAGCTGAAGATCGCGATCCACATCGGCACGCGGGTGTCCTGCAATCCTCGTAGCGCGCCCGCCGCCACCGCCTGCACGCCGTCGGCCAGCTGGAAAATCGCCGCCAGCACGAGGTATTGCAGCGCGAACACCAACAGCGCGGCGTTGGCCGGATCGGACGGGTCGACATAGATCGACAACAGCAATTCGGGGAACAGCAGCATGGCCAGCGCGGTCAGCGCCATAAAGCCGGTGCCAATGCCAAGCGCGACCCACCCTGCCCGCTTCACCCCCAACGGATCGCGCGCGCCATAAAAATAGCCGACCCGGATCGCGGCGGCCTGTCCGACGCCGAAGGGAACCTGGAAGGCCAGCGCGGCCAGTTGCAGGGCGACGGTGTGCCCGGCCAGTTCCGCCGCGCCGAAGCGGCCCATCAGGAAAGCCGCCGCCGCGAAGATCCCGGCCTCGGCGGTGATGGTCAAGGCAATCGGCGTCCCGATGCGCAGGATAAGCTTCAGGCGTTGCCAATCGGGCGCCCACCACCGGCCGAATATCCGGTAGCGGTGCAGCCGCCGGTCGAACCGGATAGCCGCTACATAAGCGCCAAGAATGAACAGCGAGGTGATGATCGTCGCCGCCGCTGCGCCCGCGAGGCCCAGCTCGGGTGCGCCGAGATTGCCGAAGATGAAGGCATAGTTGGCCAGCGCGTTGACGAAGATGCCGACCCCGGTAATCGCGGTGGCAAAGATCGGCCGCCCGAGCGCCGAGACGAAATTGCGCAGCACCGCGGCCATCAGCATCGGCACCATCGAGAAGATGATGACGTTGTTGTATTCGTTTGCCAGCTTCCGGATTTCCGGCTGCTGTCCGGAAATCTGCATGACCGGATCGAGCAACAGGCACAGCCCCATGCCGAAGACCCCGACGATCACGGCCAGCCACAGCGCCATGCGCACCGATCGCCGCACGGGCCGTAACGATGGCGCGCGCGAACCGATCGCCTCGGCAATCAGCGGGGCGACCGCGCCGGTGAGCCCGGTCAATGCCCACAGCACCAGCCCGAACAGCGATACCGCCAGGGCCGAGGCCGCCAGCTGCGCTTCGCCCAGCCGGGCGATGAAGATCACGTCGACCGCATAGGTCAGCATTTGCAGCAGGTTGGCAGCCGCCAGCGGCCCCGCGAGCGCCAGTGTCGCGCGGATTTCCTGCCCCCAACCGGGCGCCGAAAGAGGTGTTGCATGCCGCATGGTCGGTTCCCGCCCGCCAGCAGGCGAGCTCGCCGCATTAGGGGCACGGGCGATTCGTGGGAAGCCGAATTGAACCCACCACGCTATCGAAAGAATGCCGCGCTGGCTTTGATCGCCAGCCGGAAAGCGCACAGATTAGCCTGTGGGCTGGCTCAACTGCCAGGACAGAAGCTGAAACCCGCGCTTTTCCGTCGTTTTCGCTTTCCCGAATCACCTGGCTGATACATAAAAACCCCTATTGGGGGCTAACGCAGTGCAGCAGGCTGGAGCAATCGGGCAGGAAGACCGCGATCCGCGTGTGCCGACCGCGGGTGCTGCTTCGTTGATCGGCACGACCAGTTCGATCACGATCGGGCGGATGTTGTGGACCCGGGCATTGCCTGGAACCGTGGCGGTCATTGCGGCTTTGACCTTGCCTGAATTCTCGCTTGGCGCAGGAGATCTGGCTGACCGTGGCCCGACGGTGCAGCCCACCCCGGCGCCTGCGCTGGTGCCTTCGCGGCCAGCAGTGCCGCCGCCCGCTTTCGCACCCATTGCCGAGGGCCGACCGCCCGAAGGTTTGCGCAACCTGCTGGGCCCGGTCATTACCCAGCCTGCGCCCCCGGCCAGCGAACCCGTCGCAGAAATCAGGACGCGCGTCGCAATTGTGCCGGACGTGTCCGAGCAAGTTGATCCTGGCCTTGCAGCCGAGATCGAAGTGGTCACGCCGCCGCCCGCTTCCCGGCCGATCATTGCCGAACCGACGGCCTTTGTCGCACAGGCGCCCGCTGGGCCAGCGATCCCGGTCGAGACGGTTGCGCTGGCCCGGCGCGAAACTTCGGCTTTAGTCGAACCCGTCCCTGCGGCTTTGGCACCGGAACCTGCGCAAACGCCTGGGCCGGTCGCTGGCGCGACGGCACAGCGGAGTTTCGGCGGGGCCAAGGGTTCGTTTGTGGCGCTGGCCCCCAGTCTGGCAACCGTGCCTGACATGGCGCTGGCGTCCGAGACCGCGATCGTCGCCGCTCCGACTGTTCCTGCAGGCGTTGATGATGCCGCGCCCGGCCGCCGTCCGGCCCTGACTGCGCTTGCGCCCACATCCGCCGCGCCCGATCAGGCTGGGCAGCAGGCGCGCCCGCAGGAAACGCTCCCCATTGCGGAGCCGCGGATGCTTGCGTCGGCTGGCAACACGGTTCCGGCGGGGCTTGGCGCCGCCGTGGCCGTGCCGGCGCCAGCCCGCGCAGCCGGTCCGGCAGCGACGCCGACTGCCGTCTCTGCGCTGGTTGTGGTGACGCAGGCAGCCGTCCTGCCCGCGCCTGCCCGCAGCTCGGTTGCCGCCGCCCGCAACGCTGACCCTGTTGTATCGAACGGATCGGCTCCGGCCCGCACGAGATCTGCCGCTCTGACCGCTCCTGCACCCAAGGCGCCGGTCGCGGCCCTTGCTGCGCGCCTGCCAGCGGCCACCCGGGCTGCTGCCGGCACACCCGCTCCGGCGCGGCCTGCTGCGCCTGCCTCTGCGCCGACCCAGGCAGGGCCCGCGCAGGCCAATTCCGCTGCCACTGTTGCGCCGCTTCCGCGTACAAAGCCGCAGCAATCCGCGGCCGGATTGGGCAAGTCCGATGCGTTCCAGCTCGACATCAGGGCGCAGCTTGTCACCCGGGTTGATGGCATGTCCGCCGGCAAAGTCGATTTCCAGCAGACTGATGCCGGTCTGATGGTGCGGCTCGGGTCGATCGTTGAACTGCTGGGCGACCGGTATGACAATGCGCAGATTGCGCGCATCCGGGCTTCGGCGGCAAGCGACCTCTACCTCTCGCTGGCGCAATTGCAGGCGCGGGGCATCCCGATCAGCTATGATCCGGTCTATGATGAATTCAATGTCGGGATGGTCGACACGCGCCCCAAGGCGGCGCGCAAAGTGCATATGGACCAGATCAGCACGCCTGAACGCGGGCTGGGCAGCACCGGGGTCAATCAGGTCCGCCGTTGATCCCTAACCCTCGGCGTCGCAACTGCCTTCAAGGATTTCATAAGGCTCGCGGCCTTCCTCTTCGGCCAGCAGCCGCACGCACCAGCTTTTGCCGGGAGTGGTCCTTACCGTCGACAGCACGGTTCGCGCATGGGCCGCGAGCGTGGTCTTGCCGCGATGACGCGAGCTTGACTGGCCGGTGACCTCAAGCAGGTAGCTGACCTGTTGCGTCCGCGGAGAATCGCCGATCAGCTGTATCTCCAGGGTGTCGCCCTGCTGGCGAACCTCGAGCGTAAGGGCATCGGGAAGGTCACTCATGGCAGGCACCGTGCTGGAGGCGAACGGGAGGAGCAGCGCAGCGAGGCAGGAGGGCAGGATCATGGTCCGCTGCCCCCCGCTCCGCCGAGTTGCTGGACGATGGCATTGATCAAGGCGTCGGTTTCCGAACCAAGCCCAAGCCCGGTCTGGTCTTCCTCGTTCTCCGGCCTGTCCTGCTGCGGCGGAGGCGCGAGCGCAATCGAGGCGATCGCCTGATTGCTGAAATTATCCGAAGATGCGACCGTCACCCGTGACAGGCGCTCGATCACCCGCTCGACCGTGGGCAGGCCATTGTCATCAAGCCCGCCGCGCAGCAGCCGTTCCTCTGCCGAAAGCGCCTGCTCGGGTTTCGACGAGAATTCCGCCGAACGGGTTTCGATCCGGGTCCGGCACAGCGCGATAATCGCCGCCACTGCTGGTGGATTGTCGCAGATGTCAGTGCCTTTGATCGCTTGCAGCAGCACGCGGCGTTCGCCTGGTGTCAGTTGGGCCAGCGTGGCATCAAGATCGGCTTTCGACAACTGCGCCATGCGCGATCCGCTCTCGCCCATGGCGGTAATCTGCGATGGCGGTGTATCGTTGCTGTCCAGCGGGCCGATCTGGTCGCCATCGGCCTGCATCATGCTCGGGCGGGGCCGCGATGACGGACGATCTTCGAGATAGGCCTTGCCCGCCGCATCGGCCCGGCTAGACCTTTCCTCAGGCGCGCCGATCTGCATGGCTTCGGTCTTGCTGGCCGTATCAGAGGCATCCTGTGCCGCGCCTGTGGCTGGCAGCATCAGCCCGGCTGTAACCAGAATGATGATTTTGGAAAAAGGCGGGGCAATCCGCATCCCTGTGGTCACTAGCCTCCGGGTCCGGACGGCGGCGGCGCGAAGGTGGCGCCCGAATTGCTCTGCGTGACCTGAATGGTGCTGCCCCCGGTCTGGACGATCTGCAGATCGGCAAGGCCATCGCCGATCTGGTTCCATTCGAGCCGGTTGCCGCTGTCGATCTGGCCTGCGGTCATCAGGTTATTGTCACCCTCCTGCGTCAACAGCGCCTGATTGTCGTTGCCATCCTGCGCGAGAATGATGCTGTTGCCATTGCCGCGCTGCAGGATCGTGGCACTGGTTTCGCCAATCGCGGATTGCTCACGCTGGAGCAGGATAGCGTTATTGCCATTGCCTTCCTGCGCAAGCGCGAGGTCGGTGCTGCCTTCGCCATCCTGAACGGCGTTGGCGGTGTTGTCATCCCCATCCTGCACGATCTGTGCGCGATGCGGGGCGCCGCCTTCCTGCGTGAGATCAACCTGGTTGTTTGCGCCGTCCTGCACCACGCGGGCGAGGCTGTCGGCATTGCGCTGGGTAATCTCGGCCCGCGGAGCATCGCCGATCTGGGTGACGAACACGCCGCGTTCGGGCGAGCTTTGTGCCTGTGCCACCGTGGCTGTCGCCAGCAACGCGCAGGCGGCAAGACCGGTGGCGATGCGGCTGGGAAGAGCGGCGTTCGTCATGGTCTGTTCCTTGTATACGAAAATCGCACCCCGGGCGAGCGCAATGTCCCGCCCGGGGTGCTGGGTGTAGGCTTACATGCCCTGCGTGACGGAGGCGATGTTGCCGTTGCCGATCTGGTCGACATTGGACAGGTCGCCGTGGCCCGACTGGTTCACCGTTGCCGAGTTGTTGTTGCCGGTCTGCACGATGAAGCTGTCCGCCAGCGAACCGCTCTGGGTCACGTCGGCTTCGTTCTCATGACCGTCCTGATCGATCTCGGAGAAATTCCCCGAACCCGACTGGTTGACTTCGGCGAGGTTCCCGGAAGTCGGCGGCGCGCCCAGCGTGTTGGTCTGGCTGATGTCGCTCTCGTTGTCCGAACCCGACTGGGTGACATTGGCCGTCATTCCGTTGGCAGGGCCTCCGTTTGCGGGCGTCGGCCCGTCCTGCAGGATCGTGCTGGTGTTGAACGAGCCCGACTGGTCGACATCGGCCACCGCATTGTTAGCGCGGCCGGTCTGCGTCACGAAGCTGGTCAGATTGTTGCCGATCTGATCGACGCTCACCAGGCCGAAATTGGCGCTCTGCGTGACGGTCGAGGCGTTATCGTCGCCGATCTGGTTGATGCCCACACTGGCGAGGCCGAGTGGATCGCCAATGTCATTGTCAAAGCCCGGCTGGCTGATGATCGAGCTGTTGCGTTCACCATCCTGAACGACAGCAGCGAAGTTCGACGAACCGCGCTGTTCGGCGGTCGAGAAGTTTTCCGTGCCGGTCTGGGTGACATTCAGCGTCTGGTCGATGGTCGGGCCACCCGACGGACGACCCTGGAACGAGTTCGAGGTGTTGCTCTCTCCCGACTGGCTGATGTTGGCGGTCGCCGCATCATTGCGCTGGAGCACGCTGATCGTGTTGTTCTCGCCGGTCTGGCCGGTGGTCGCCGAATTGCTGTTGCCCGTGTTGAGCGCGGCAATACCCTGCGTGATGGTGGTGGTGTTGCCGCTACCGCTCTGCGATGCGTCGGCGACGTTGGCTTCAAGCAGCGAAGCGCCATCGCCGGTCTGGTTGATCGTCACCGAGTTGGCGGTGGTGCCGGGCGTGTCGTTGTCCTGATCGACGCTGGCGGTGTTGAAGGTGCCGTCCTGATCGACGGTGGCGGTGTTGCCGTTCGCGGCGAAGGCACCGATCGTCTCCTGCGTCACCGTGGCGGCATTGTTGTCGCCGTCCTGGTCAATATCGGAGTCGTTGAAGCCCGTCTGACCGACCGTCGCCGCATTGGCGTTGCCGGTCTGATCGACGTCGGAGGTGCTCTGGGCATAGGCCGGAGCGGCGATGGACAGCGCCAGGATCGAGGCGCCGGTAAGGATCATCTTCTTCATCTCAAGTTCCTTCATGTTTCAGGTTGCTTGCGAATGAACCGTTTGTTCTGCGGTCCGGGATCTTGAGGTCCCGGTTGAAAGCATCCGGGCGGGCCCTTGCGAGCCCGCCCGGAGATGTCAGGTCAGAAGCCCTGCGTCACAGTGGCGGTGTTGCTGTCGCCCGTCTGAGTGACGGACGAGTTGTTGAAGTGGCTCGACTGCGTCACGGTGGCGGAGTTGCCCGCGCCGGTCTGAAGGATGGTCGACAGGTTGTCGTCACCCGACTGGGTCACCGAGGCCGTGTTGTAGAGGCCGCCATCGCCGTTCTGGGTGATGGTGCTGGTGTTGTCGCTACCGGACTGATCGCTCGAGGCGGTGTTCAGGGTGCCGTTCTGGGTGATGGTCGATTCGCTGTCGAAGCCGCTCTGCGTGATTGTGGCCGAGCTGAACGACTGGGGGCCAGGGCTGCCGGGACCGCCATTCTGGTCGATTTTGGCGGTGTTGCCTGACGAACCGGCCAGCTGGCTCACCGTCGCGGTGTCATTGCGAGCGTTCGAATCCTGATTGACATAGGCGAAGCTGTCATCGCCCAGCTGATCGATATCGACGCTCGAATTGAGGCCGCCCAGCTGGCTGACAAAGGCAAGGTTGCCATTGCCGCCTTGCAGCACGTTGGCATTGAGGCCCGCACCGTCCTGCAGCACGTCGGACTCGTTGTTGTCACCGGACTGGGTGACGATGGCCGTTGCACCCTTGTTGTCCTGATCGATGTTCGAGTCGTTGTTGAACCCGCTCTGGAGCACGGTGGCGCTCAGGTTGGAGTCGACGGTGGTCAGACCCTTGTCGTCCTGATCGATGACCGAGTTGTTGTCATCATTCGTCTGCGTCACGCTTGCGAAGAAGGTGTTCGAGTTCGCGTTGTCGAGCTTCTGGGTGATTTCCGAGGTGTTGGCCCCATCCTGATCGACGATCGCATCCATGTTGTTCGAACCCGCGCCATTGGCGGTCTGGGTGATGGTGGAGGTCGCGCCGTTCTGCTGGTCAACGATTGCGTCCAGATCGCCCGTCATGTCACCGTTGAGAGTCTGGAACACGTCCGAAGTCGAACCGCCGCTCTGGGTCACACGGGCGAAGGCCGAGGGGTTGAAGCCGCTGGTGTCGGTAGCGGTCTGGACAATGTTCGAGGTCGAATCGCTCTGGATCACCCGGGCATCCATGTTCTTGCCACCGTTCGAGCCGGTCTGCAGGATGTCGGACGTCGCGCCGCCGGTCTGCTCCACGATCGCACGCAGACCGCCGGTGTAACCCGGACCATTGGAGTTCTGGGTGACCTCCGAATCGTTGTCGTCGCCGGTTTGCGTGACCGAAGCGGTCTGATTGAAGCCACCGCCGGCCGCGATCGTCTGATTGATGGTCGATTCGTTGCTGATGCCGTCCTGAACGACGGTCGCATCGGGGTCGAAGCCGGGCGCACCGAAGGTGCCGCCCTGACCCGGCGCAACGTCAGGATCGACCTGCGTAACGGTCGAGGTGTTGTCGGAGCCCGACTGGGTCACGTCGGCGAGGCTGAGGAACGAGTCCTGATCGATGGTCGAGCTGTTTCCGGTACCCTCCTGATCGACCAAGGCCGAGTTGCCATCGCCGTTCTGGTCGATGTCCGAGGTGTTGCTGCCGTTCTGCTCGACGGTGGCAGCGTTGCCGTTGCCGATCTGGTCGACGTCCGAGGTGCTCTGGGCATAGGCCGGAGCGGCGATGGAAAGCGCCAGGATCGAGGCGCCGGTAAGGATTGTCTTTTTCATTTCAAGTTCCTTCATGTTTCAGGTTGGCTTGCGACTTGAACGAATTGTTCTGCGATCCGGGATCTTGAGGCCCCGGCTGAAATCTCCGGGCGGACCAGCGTGGCCCGCCCGGCAAGCTTGTGTCAGAAGCCCTGCGTGACAGTCACCGAACCGCCGGTGCCGAGCTGATTGATGGTCGACATGTTGTTGTCGCTCGTCTGGGTCACGCTCGCGGTGTTGAGCGAACCGCTCTGCAGGATGTCCGAGGTGTTGCCGTTACCGGTCTGCGAGACATCCGAGGTGTTGTCGTTGCCTGACTGGGTCAGCAGCGCGGTGTTGAGCGAACCGTCCTGGAATACCTCCGAACCATTGTCGGCGCCCGACTGGTTGACGGTGGCGGTATTGGTGGCCCCGGCGATCGAACCGATCTGCTCGATCGTGCTGCCGTTGTTCGGGCCGCTCTGGTTGACGTTGGCCAGACCGGCAAAGCCGCTCTGCGTTACTTCGGATTCGTTGTCAGCACCCGACTGCGTCACGTTGGCGATGTTGAACTGGTGGGCCAGCCCACCGGTCTGCGTGACCACCGAACTCGAGCCATCTGACCCCGTCAGCTGGTCGATGAAGGCCGAATTGCTGCGGCCCGACTGGGTGATTTCCGAAGTGGTGTCATTGCCTTCCTGAAACACGTCGGCCGAGTTGGTGAGACCCGTTTGGCCGATGGTCGACGCATTGTCGTCACCGGTCTGCAGCACATTGATCAGCAGGTTGTTCGAACCGTTTTGCGTCGCCTCGCTGGCGTTGCCATTGCCGCTTTGGGTGATGGTCGCGGTCGCATATTTGTTCAGCTGGGTCAGGTCCGACGTGTTGTTGTCACCGGTCTGGTTGACAGTCGCTGTCAGGCCCTCGTCGGCAAAGGCATTGACCCCGCCGAAGTCGCTCTGGCTGACGTTCGAGGTGTTCCCGTCGCCGCGCTGGGTGACAGTCGTCAGGAAGGTGTTCGAATTGGCCAGCTCGAAGGTCTGGTTGATGGTCGAGGTGTTGTCGCCATCCTGATCGACGATCGCGTCCTGGGTCACCGAAGCGGCGCCATTGGCCGTCTGGTTGACGGTCGAGGTTGCCCCGTTGCGCTGCAGAACCGAAGCGAACAGGTCGCCGCCGCCCGCGCCGTTGACCGTCTGGTTGACGTTCGAACCCGAACCGCCCGCCTGATTGACCACCGCGCGCAGCGACGGGTTGTTCGGCACGGTCGAGGCGTTGCCGGTCTGGATCACGCTTGAGGTTGAATCGTCCTGCGTCACTTCGGCGCGGAAAGCCTGGGCACGGTTGTTCGCAATCTGGGTCACGAGCGAGTCGGCCCCGTTGCTCTGGTTCACGAAAGCGCGCAGTGTGCCGGTGAAGCCCGGGCCGTTGGCTTCCTGTGTGATGCTGGAGATGTTGTCGTCACCGTTCTGGTTGTTGTTAGCGACCAGGTTAAAGCTGCCCACCACGTTGGTCTGGCTGATCGACGAATCGTTCCCGTTGCCCTGCTGATTGATGCGGGCCTCAGGGTCTGCGTCGAGCGGCTGAAGCGTGTCCCTGTCCGATGCGTCGTTCTGCGTAACGTTGGCGATGTTGTCGTCGCCGTTCTGGACCACGTCGATGAGGCCCTCGATTGAGGTCTGGTCGATGGTCGTAGTGTTGCTGTTGCCGGTCTGCAGGACGCCTGCAGTCCCGTCAGTGCCGTCCTGCCCGATGGTGACAATGTTGCTGTCACCATCCTGATCAACATCTGACTCATTGCCCGAGCCGTTCTGGGTGACCGTGGCGCCGTTGCCGTTGCCTGTCTGGTCAATGTCGGAGATATTCTGCGCAAAAGTAGGCGCGGCGATGGCAAGAGCCACCATCGAAACGCCGGTGATGAGAATGTTCTTCATGGTTCAATTCCTCAAAGCTGTGCTTTTTTCTGCCGGTCCGGGGTGAGCCCAGCGCCCGCTCACTCACCCGCCCGGCGCGGAAGAGGGCCCCCAAGGCCCTCTCCGCTATGCGCGCGTTACGGTATGTTCTGGCTGACGATGGCGGAGTTGCCGTTGCCGATCTGGGTGACGTCGGACATGTCGCCGTTGCCGCCCTGGCTGACATTGGCGATGTTGCTGTTGCCCGACTGGCTGATGATGGACTCGTTGCCGATCCCGCCATCGATCTGCAGCAGCGTGGCGAGGTTGTTGTCGCCATTCTGCTCGACGGTGGATTCGCCATCGTCGCCGTTCTGGGTGACGTTGGCGGTGTTGCCGTCGCTCGCCGCACCGGTCAGAACGAAGAAGTTGCCGTCAGTTCCCTGCAGGATCGACGAACTATTGCCGTTGCCGTTCTGGGTGAGGCTGGCGGTCTGGTTCTCGCCGACCTGGATGATACCGGCCGGGCCAGCCCGGTTGCCGGAGCTGTTGCCGTCACCGATCTGGGTGATGCTGGCGACCTGGTTGCGGCCATACTGGGCGATCGCGGCTTCGTTGCCGTTACCCGTCTGGCTGACCGAGGCGCTCTGGTTCTCGTTGAGGACCGGCAGGGTAAAGGGGCCGAAGAGCCCATTGAACTGCTGGCTCGCGGCGTTCTGGGTTACGGTCGATTCATTGTCGTCGCCCTGCTGGTTGACGGTCACGTCCGAACCGTTGGCGATGCCGGTGACTTCGGAATCGTTCTCGATGCCGTTCTGGGTGACATCGATCGTCGACGCGCCGGCGATCTGATCAACCACCGAGAGGTTGTCTGTGCCATCCTGGTCGACATCAACCGACGCGAGGCTGGCGGACTGGGTCACGTCGCTATCGTTGCGGGTGCCGTTCTGGCTGACGGTGATGGCCGCGCCCGAGCCGGTCTGGTCGATGAACGAGTCATTGTCCTCGCCGTCCTGCGTGACCGTCACGCCCGCCAGAGAACCGCTCTGGGTCACGGTTGAGATGTTGGTCTGGCCGTCCTGAATCACCGTCACGGTCGCACCGCTGCCGCTCTGGTCGACGAAGGAATCGTTACCTTCCGCAGAACCGTCTGAATTGCTTTGGGTTACCGCCACCGAAGCGAGATTGCCCGACTGTGTCACCGCGCTGTCGTTCTGGTTGCCGGTCTGGATCACGCTGGTGATGGCCAGGTTCGCGTCCTGGCTGACACCCGAGATGTTGCCGGTGCCGTTCTGGGTGACTTCGACAGCGCTGAAATCGCCTTCCTGCGTCACGTCGCTGTCGTTGCCTTCGCCTTCCTGCTCGACGTCGGCAGTGTTGTTCGACGAACCCACTACCTGCAGGATGGTCGACGTGTTGGCATCACCCGCAGTGCTGATCTGGGTCACGTTGGCAGTATTGTCGCTGCCGTCCTGATCGATGTCGCTGGTGTTGGTGCCCGCCCCGCTCTGATCGACAGTGGCGGTCTCGGCGACGCCGGTCTGTTCGACATCGGAGGTGTTGGATTGCGCCATGGCAGCCCCTGCAAGCGACAGAGCCAGTACGGATACGCCGGTCTTGATGATCGTTTTCATTGCTCGTTTCCCTCTATAAACCACTGAAAATAAGATTTTTCGTGGCCTCGCATGCGTTTGTGCGCTGCGGGGTCCATGAAATTCTGGATGTGATGAGCTTGCCGCGCCCCCTGAAAAGCGGGGCTGGGAAGGGTGACGCTGCCGCGCTTTCCCGTGTCGCTATAACCCCACGCGGGCGCAGGGCATGCGCCTTGTCCATGGGACTCGAAGGGTGGGGTAGTAAACCAAGCTCGGTATTCATTGTTGCATCCGCCCATCTGATAGGCGATACCGAGCGTTGGCCACGGCGCGATGAGACGCCGGGCTACTAGGTGATCGCATACCTTTTCCTCGCGCGCATCGGAGTGGCAGCTCCTTTGCGTGCTTATTTTTTGCGGCCCAACGGCGCTTTAGGCGCTCTCTGGTTTATCCCGTCCGGCTGGCAGGCCGACCGGAAATTCATTCACTTTACGAACCGTCGCGTTTGCTCTCGTCCCGGTCCGCATCGATAATTGTCATCGCGGTCAGCGAGCCTGCGCGCTTGACCGCCTTCTGAATATCACTGGCATCGTAGACACCGTCGCGCTCGGCGCGATAGGCTGCGAGCAACTGCTGCGCGGTCGACATGTCCTCAAACCGCCAAAGGTCGAGTTCCACCCCTTCGAGCACCAGGCCATAAACGGCCTTCTCGATCGCCTGCTGCAACGCCACCTGATCAGGTTCGTTGGAAGTGATCCCCGCCTCTGCCTCAAGCAGTTCGCGGAACGCCACGAATTTGAAGGCGCTTGCCCCCAGCGCCTGGCTGGCAATCGTCTTGGAGGTGGTGATGTTGGCCAGCACCTCGCCCGTGCGGACAGATACCGCGCGCAGATAGACTGTTACCGTGTCCTGACGATACTCGGTACGCGCGCCGATGCCGAGAAAGGCTGCGCCTGCACCGCCCGTTACCGTGTTGGTATCATAACCCACGATCCCGCCTTCCAGCAGCACGCCGGCAAACAGCAATGCGGGGAGGGCGTTGGGATCAATGTCTTGTTCGCCGAGATAGCGCTTGCGCATCTCGCCAATGATCTGGCGTTCGCGCAGCAGGTTATCCAGCCGTTCGCGCTCGACCACGGTGAACCAGCTGCGATTGCCTGCGTCCTGCAATGCCTTGACCAGCATCGCACTGGCGCCTTGCGTCACGGCGCGGGACAAGGTCTGGCCAACATCGCTCGGTTTGAACTGGCCGGTCTGGTCGGTGAAGCCATAGACTGCAATCGCGACCTGCCGCTGCGGGCCCGGAAGCTGATGCAGCAGATTCTGGGTCTGGGTCTTCTTCGGGAAATAGGCCAGACTGGTGGCGGTCGCCACCGAGTTGCGTCCGTCCTGCGGCATGCTCATGCAGCCCGTAAGGGCGACAGCGGCCATGCCTGCGAAAATCGAGGAAAGCGGGAAACGCATCAATCTGACCTCAATCCACCTCGATGAAGAGCGGCACGACGATGCGGGTTTCCTCACCACTTCCATCATTTCGGATGATCAGCGTGACTTCATCAAGCGAGCGAAAGAATTCGATCGTCTGGCCGCCAAAGCTGATGGTGCCCTGTTCCTGTGGGTTGTCACCGAAGATCGCATCGACGATCTGCGAGGACAGTGCCGAAAGCAGGCGGGACTGGAGCT
This sequence comes from Erythrobacter sanguineus, assembly GCF_900143235.1. Classification (GTDB taxonomy): domain Bacteria; phylum Pseudomonadota; class Alphaproteobacteria; order Sphingomonadales; family Sphingomonadaceae; genus Erythrobacter; species Erythrobacter sanguineus. Next base: position 124,555 of record NZ_FRDF01000010.1, read on the forward strand.
GTCGGGCGAAGATATCGGCCTGGGAATTGGTCGAAGTCGAGCGCGGGTCGCGGGTGTTGTTGTTGGCGTTCGCGACACCCAGCACATGGTTCGAATTGAACGGGTTGCCGCCGAAGGTCGGGCTGATCGGACGATGCACCAGATCCTGTGCCGCGACAGGCGCCGCAGCAACGACCATAGCTGCCATAAGGCAAGCTTTCACAAACGACATGATACCCCTCCCATTACCAAGGAACGTCTGAATCGAGCTTTTGCCCTTCTTTGGCATTCGAAGCCTGTTCGACTCGGCGACTCGGTAAGGGAATGTTAGGCGTTATTAACAGTGTGTAAAGTAACTTTGGCGAGACATATCCGGAATCGTCCTTTTCCTAGACAGTTGCAAACCGTGCATTAAATTTGCTCTGCGAGAGTCATGCGGCGTCGTGCCGGTCGGGGTAACGACAAAAAAGGCGGCGCCGTTGCGGGCGCCGCCTTCATTGGTCGACCGGTATGGTCGGAAAGACTTACTTGAGCTCGACGGTACCGCCAGCTTCTTCGATCTTCTTCTTGACCTCTTCGGCTTCCGCCTTGTTGACGCCTTCCTTGACCGCCTTCGGCGCGCTTTCGACGAGCGCCTTGGCTTCGGTCAGGCCGAGGCCGGTGATGGCGCGGACTTCCTTGATGACCTGAATCTTCTTCCCGCCGTCGCCGGTCAGGATGACGTCGAATTCGGTCTGTTCTTCGGCAGCTTCGGCCGCAGCAGCCGGGCCAGCAGCAACCGCAACAGCAGCAGCGGCGCTGACGCCCCATGCTTCTTCGAGGGCCTTGGCAAGTTCAGCCGCCTCAAGGACGGTCAGCTTCGAAAGTTCTTCAACAAGCTTGGCGATATCGGCCATGATGGTTCACTCCAAATTGTGGCGGGACAAAAGACACCATTGTCTCTGGCCCCAGATTGTTTCGTCTGACGAAAAACGTCTCTTAAGCTGCGTCCTTGGCGGCATAAGCGCCGAACACACGGGCGACCTTTGCTGCGGGCGCGGTAACGACCTGGGCGATCTTCGTCGCCGGGGCGTTGACCAGGCCCACGAGCTTGGCACGCAGTTCGTCGAGGCTCGGCATCGAGGCAAGCGCCCGGATCCCGGCTTCGTCGAGCACGACCGCACCCATCGAACCGCCAATGATTTCGAGCTTGTCGTTCGTTTTGGCGAAATCGACAGCAGCCTTGGCGGCCGCGACCGGGTCAGTTGACCAGGCCAGCCCGACCGGGCCGATGAGCATGTCATCAAGCCCGACATAGTCGGTGTCCTTGAGCGCGAGCTTGGCGAGACGGTTCTTCGCAACCTTATAGGATGCACCAGCATCGCGCATCTTGGTACGCAGGTCAGTGGACTGGGCCACCGACATGCCGAGATTGCGGGTGACGACCACCACGCTGACCTCGTTGAAGACCGCATTGAGCTGGGCAACCGCGTCGGCTTTCTGCGAACGATCCATGCCATACTCCTTCACATGTGATCGCACGAGAAATGGCTCTCCCGGGCGATCGGCTACGTTTGTCCATGCGCGGCGCTGAAGCTCCGAACATGGGCGAGTCCGTCGATAGGGAAGGAGGGTGTGACCGGGCATAGTGGCCGGCACGCGCAGGGTGGCCCGATTGCGGGGCGCCCGGCAGAATCTCTTTTCCCCGTCTAGGCTGGAAATTAAGACCGGCATATTCCGGTCACCAACTGTCTTGGACGGATGACCGGCGAACCGGTCGGGCAGCCCCATTGGCCATAGGCGGTGCCGAGTCAAGCCATTTGTCCCAGGCCCAGATGGGCGCGGGCCCTGCCATCTCGGCTGCCGGTGCGCGCCACAACCTTGGTAAAGCGCGAAGTTTTGCCCTATGCTAGGCATCGATGGACGAGCCGAAACCGAACGATCCGCTTTCCGAGCAGGTGCTGCACGACAGCCGCGCGGGAAAGCTGTTCAAGTTGATCGAGCAAGCTCTGCTGCTGCTGACCGCAATCATGACACTGGTGGCAGCAGGGGCCGAGGTGTGGTCTGTTTATCAGCGCGGCTCGATTGTGCTGGCCGATATCCTGCTGATGTTCCTGTATACCGAAGTGATTGCGATGATCGCGGTGTTCTACACCGGCAAGGGATCGTCCTTCGTCTTTCCGATCTTCATTGCGATTACCGCGATCGCCCGGCTGATCGTGTTGCAAGGCAAGGACATGGACCCCCAGAATATCGTCTACGAGGCGAGCGCGATCCTGCTGCTGGCGTTTGCCGCGCTGGTGATAGCGCGGGTGCGGTCGGGCTGAGTGCACGGCAGCGGGCCGGAGGGGATCCCCCCGCCCGGCCGCATCCCTCTTTACGCATCGTAGACCAGCAGATCCCCCGGCTGACATTCCAGTTCGCGGCAGATCGCCGCGAGGCATGTCAATCTTGTCGTTCATCGGTCTGGCAGGTTGAGGCGATCCTGCCGCCGGCTGCAAGTGCAAACTGGCCGGTTGGCCTTGGATCCGGCGAACATTGACACAGGCGGACGGCATTCCTACATGGCCAGCCTCTGCTCGCTTCGAGCAAGTCCGATTCATCCGCGGGGATCGGTCTGGGAATGGAAGCAGACAGACGCCATAATCGCGACGCAAAACCGAAATGCTGTTGCCGGCAATCCCGACCAGGGTGTTGTCAGGCATCAGTTTTTTGTGCGTTGGAAATGGCTCTTTTCCCCGCGGAACGCAGCGAAATTTCCCGTCCGTGCGATTTGTTCCGCACGGCCCAATTGAAGAGGCCCAACTCTCCATGGCAACCAAGGCGAAGCCGCCCGTCACCCGCAGCCGCAAGGCGCAGGGCACCGCGAAAAAGCGCATCCGCAAGATCTTCGGCGATATCCACGAAGTGGTGCAGATGCCGAACCTGATCGAGGTTCAGCGCGAAAGCTACGAGCAGTTCCTGCGTTCCGACAAGGCGACGGGTTATGTCTCCGGCCTTGAGAAGACGCTGCGCTCGGTCTTCCCGATCCGCGACTTCGCCGGCACTGCCGAGCTTGATTTCGTGCATTACGAACTCGAAGAACCCAAGTACGACACCACCGAGTGCCGCCAGCGCGGCATCACCTATGCCGCGCCGATGAAGGTGACCTTGCGCCTCATCGTGTTCGAGGTGGATCAGGAAACCGAAACCCGCTCCGTCCTCGATATCAAGGAGCAGGACGTCTACATGGGCGACATGCCGCTCATGACCGAAAACGGCACCTTCATCATCAACGGCACCGAGCGCGTGATCGTTTCGCAGATGCACCGTTCGCCGGGTGTGCTGTTCGATCACGATCGCGGCAAGACGCATTCTTCGGGCAAGCTGCTGTTCGCTGCCCGCGTCATCCCCTATCGCGGTTCGTGGCTCGATTTTGAATTCGACGCCAAGGACATCGTCAACGTCCGGATCGACCGCAAGCGCAAGCTGCCGGTCACCGCGCTGCTTTATGCGCTCGGCCTCGATGCCGAAGACATCCTCCACCATTTCTACAATACCGTGGTGTGGGATCGCGCCAAGGATGGCTGGAAGATTCCGTTCGTGGCGGAACAGTGGCGCGGCTCCAAGCCGACTTTCCCGCTGATCGACGCCGCCACCGGCGAGGAAGTGTTCCCCGCTGGCCAGAAGATCAGCCCGCGCGCCGCCAACAAGGCAGCCAAGGACGGGCTGGCCGATCTGCTGTTGCCGGTCGAAGAAGTCGTCAGCCGTTTCGCTGCACGCGACATGATCGATGAATCCACCGGTCGGATCCATATCGAGGCCGGTGACGAACTGACGCTCGAGCATGTCGAGGCCTTCGACAAGGCCGGGATCGACCGGCTCGAACTGCTCGACATCGACGAGATCAACACCGGGCCGTGGATCCGCAACACGCTCAAGGTCGACAAGGCCGAGAACCGTGACGAGGGTCTTGAGGCGATCTACAAGGTGATGCGTCCGGGCGAACCGCCGACGAAGGAAACTGCCGAAGCATTGTTCGAAGGCCTGTTCTTCGATGCCGAACGCTATGACCTCTCGGCTGTTGGCCGCGTGAAGCTCAACATGCGTCTGGGCCTCGATGCCGAAGACACGGTGACCACTTTGCGCAAGGAAGACATCCTCGCCGTGGTCAAGGAACTGGTCGGCCTCAAGGATGGCAAGGGCGAAGTCGACGACATCGACAACCTCGGCAACCGCCGCGTGCGTTCGGTGGGTGAATTGCTGGAAAACCAGTACCGTGTCGGCCTGCTGCGCATGGAACGTGCGGTCAAGGAGCGCATGTCGTCTGTCGATGTTTCGACCGTCATGCCCAACGACCTGATCAACGCCAAGCCGGCTGTGGCCGCGGTGCGTGAATTCTTCGGCTCGTCGCAGCTGTCGCAGTTCATGGACCAGACCAACCCGCTGTCCGAAGTGACCCACAAGCGCCGCGTTTCGGCCTTGGGCCCGGGCGGTCTGACGCGTGAACGTGCTGGCTTCGAAGTCCGCGACGTTCACCCGACCCACTATGGCCGCATCTGCCCGATTGAAACGCCCGAAGGCCCGAACATCGGTCTGATCAATTCGCTGGCGAGCTTCAGCCGCGTCAACAAGTACGGCTTCATCGAAACCCCGTACCGCAAGGTGCTGGACGGCAAGGTGTCGAGCGAGGTGATCTATCTTTCCGCAATGGAAGAGCAGAAGCACACCGTCGCGCAGGCTTCGGCGGAGCTGACCGAAGATGGCAGCTTCGTTGAAGAACTGGTCTCGGCCCGCCATAATGGCGACAACCTGATGGCACCGCGTGAGCATGTGACGCTGATGGATGTCAGCCCCAAGCAGCTCGTTTCGGTTGCGGCATCGCTGATCCCGTTCCTGGAAAACGATGACGCCAACCGCGCACTGATGGGCTCGAACATGCAGCGTCAGGCTGTGCCTTTGGTCAAGGCCGAGGCGCCGTGGGTCGGCACCGGGATGGAAGAAACCGTGGCGCGTGATAGCGGCGCGGCGATTGCGGCCCGTCGCGGCGGGATCGTTGATCAGGTCGATGCGACCCGTATCGTGATCCGTGCGATCGGCGATGTCGAACCCGGCCAGTCGGGCGTGGACATCTACACCCTGCAGAAGTTCCAGCGTTCCAACCAGAACACCTGCATCAACCAGCGTCCGCTGGTGAAGGTGGGCGACGTGATCGAACAGGGCGACATCATCGCCGACGGCCCCTCGACCGATCTGGGCGAGCTGGCGCTGGGCAAGAACAGCCTCGTCGCCTTCATGCCGTGGAATGGCTACAACTACGAAGACTCGATCCTGATCAGCGAACGCATCGTGAAGGATGACGTCTTCACCTCGATCCACATCGAGGAATTCGAGGTCATGGCGCGCGACACCAAGCTCGGGCCGGAAGACATCACCCGCGACATTCCCAATGTCGGCGAGGAGGCCCTGCGCAACCTCGACGAGGCGGGCATCGTCTATATCGGCGCCGAAGTGCATCCGGGCGACATTCTGGTCGGCAAGATCACCCCCAAGGGTGAATCGCCGATGACCCCGGAAGAAAAGCTGCTGCGCGCGATCTTCGGCGAAAAGGCGAGCGATGTGCGTGACACCTCGCTGCGGCTGCCGCCGGGCGTGGCGGGCACCATCGTCGAAGTCCGGGTGTTCAACCGCCATGGGATCGAGATCGACGACCGTACCCGTGCGATTCAGAACGAGGAAATCGAACGCCTGCGCAAGGATGCCGCCGACGAACGGGCCATTCTCAACCGCGCGACTTACAACCGCCTGCGCGACATGCTGATCGGCCAGACCGCATCGGCTGCGCCCAAGGGGGTGAAGAAGGGCGTCGAGATCACCGAGGAACTGCTCGAGGACATCGAACGCCACGAATGGTTCAAGTTCGCAGTCGCTGACGATGGACGACAGGCCCAGATCGAAGCCGTGAAGTCGCAATATGACGAAGCCGTTGGCCTGATCGATGCCAAGTTCGAGGACCGCAAGGAAAAGCTCGAGCGTGGCGATGAACTCGCTCCGGGCGTGCTCAAGATGGTCAAGGTGTTCGTAGCGGTGAAGCGCAAGCTGCAGCCGGGTGACAAGATGGCGGGCCGTCACGGCAACAAGGGCGTTATCAGCCGCATCCTGCCAGCCGAGGACATGCCGTTCCTCGAAGACGGGACGCCGGTTGATCTTGTGCTCAACCCGCTGGGCGTGCCGTCGCGCATGAACGTCGGGCAGATCTTCGAAACGCACCTGGGCTTTGCGGCCCGTGCGCTGGGTCACGAAATCAAGGCCAAGCTGGACGACTGGCGCGCTGCCAATCCGAACGCTGCCGAAGATTACGCCAATGTCGCACCGCCGGCTGTGGTCGTGGATCGTCTGAAGGACATCTATGGCGACCAGTATTTCGAGGATCTCGACAGCCGCACAACGGCCGATATCGTCGAGCTTGCCGGCAACCTTTCGGCTGGTGTGCCGATGGGAACGCCGGTGTTCGATGGCGCGCGCGAACCGGACGTATCGGAAATGCTGATCAAGGCCGGGATCGACTCTTCGGGTCAGTCCACGCTTTATGATGGCCGCACGGGTGAGGCGTTTGACCGCAAGGTCACCGTGGGCATCATCTACATGCTGAAGCTGCACCACCTTGTGGACGACAAGATCCACGCGCGTTCGATCGGGCCGTACAGCCTCGTCACCCAGCAGCCGCTGGGCGGCAAGGCGCAGTTCGGCGGACAGCGTTTCGGCGAAATGGAAGTCTGGGCCTTGCAGGCTTACGGCGCGGCCTACACCTTGCAGGAAATGCTGACGGTGAAGTCCGATGACGTGGTCGGCCGCACCAAGGTCTATGAAGCGATCGTCAAGGGCGACGACACCTTCGAGGCTGGCATTCCTGAAAGCTTCAACGTGCTCGTCAAGGAAATGCGCTCGCTGGGTCTGAATGTCGAGTTGAAGTCGATCCTCGACGAGGATGACGGCGACCAGACCGATTACAGCGCGATCGCGGCGGAATAGGAATTCGGGGCCCGGATGTGCAAGTTTCCGGCCCCGCTTCCATCGCCCATCTGAATTCATCCCACCAACGGGAACAAAGCCATGAACGACCTGACCAAATTCACCAACCAGCTGGCGAAGCCTGAAACCTTCGACCAGATCCAGATCGGCATCGCCAGCCCCGAGCGCATTCGCTCGTGGTCCTATGGCGAGATCAAGAAGCCGGAAACCATCAACTACCGCACGTTCAAGCCTGAGCGTGACGGGCTGTTCTGCGCGCGCATCTTCGGCCCCGTGAAGGACTACGAGTGCCTGTGCGGCAAGTACAAGCGCATGAAGTACAAGGGCGTCGTCTGCGAAAAGTGCGGCGTCGAAGTGACCGTGACCAAGGTCCGCCGTGAGCGCATGGGCCATATCGAACTGGCCGCGCCGGTCGCGCATATCTGGTTCCTGAAGTCGCTCCCCAGCCGCATTGGCCTGCTGCTCGACATGCAGCTGAAGCAGCTTGAGCGCATCCTCTACTTCGAAAGCTATGTGGTGATCGAGCCGGGCCTGACCCCGCTCGAGAAGTACCAGCTGCTGACCGAGGATGAACTGCTCGAAGCGCAGGATGAATATGGCGAGGACGCCTTCAGCGCCAGCATTGGTGCCGAAGCGGTGCAGACCATGCTGGCCGAGCTCGACCTCGAAGCCGAGCGTGAAGCGCTGATGGACGAGCTGGCGACCACCAAATCGACGCTCAAGCCCAAGAAGATCATCAAGCGGCTGAAGGTCGTCGAAAGCTTCATCGATTCGGGCAACCGCCCCGAGTGGATGATCCTTGAAGTGATCCCCGTGATCCCGCCCGAACTGCGCCCGCTGGTGCCGCTGGATGGTGGCCGGTTCGCGACCTCGGATCTCAACGATCTCTATCGCCGCGTGATCAACCGCAATAACCGGTTGAAGCGCCTCATTGAACTGCGCGCGCCGGACATCATCGTCCGCAACGAAAAGCGCATGCTGCAGGAAGCCGTTGACGCATTGTTCGACAATGGTCGCCGCGGCCGTGTCATCACCGGCGCCAACAAGCGTCCGCTGAAGTCGCTCAGCGACATGCTCAAGGGCAAGCAGGGCCGCTTCCGTCAGAACCTGCTCGGCAAGCGCGTCGACTATTCGGGCCGTTCGGTGATCGTGACCGGGCCGGAATTGAAGCTGCACCAGTGCGGCCTGCCCAAGAAGATGGCGCTCGAACTGTTCAAGCCGTTCATCTACGCCCGTCTGGATGCCAAGGGTCTGTCGATGACCCTGAAGCAGGCCAAGAAGTGGGTCGAGAAGGAACGCAAGGAAGTCTGGGACATCCTTGACGAGGTGATCCGCGAACACCCGGTGCTGCTCAACCGCGCGCCGACGCTGCACCGTCTGGGCATCCAGGCGTTTGAACCCGTGCTGATCGAAGGCAAGGCGATCCAGCTTCACCCGCTCGTCTGCTCGGCCTTCAACGCCGACTTCGATGGTGACCAGATGGCGGTCCACGTACCGCTGAGCCTCGAAGCCCAGCTCGAAGCGCGCGTGCTGATGATGTCGACCAACAACATCCTCTCGCCCGCCAACGGCAAGCCGATCATCGTGCCGTCGCAGGACATGGTGCTGGGGATCTACTACCTCTCGATGGAGCGGCAGGAGAAAAACCCCGAGTACCTCGACAATGCCGATGGCACCAAGGTCGAGCGCCTGCCGCGCTTCTCCGACATGGCTGAAGTGCATCAGGCACTCGAAGCCAAGGCGGTCACGCTCCACACCCGGATCCTCGCCCGCGTTCCGCAGGCCGATGAATCGGGCAAGGTGTCGATGCAGCGCTTCGAAACCACGCCGGGCCGGATGCTGATTGGCGAGTGCCTGCCCAAGAACCACAAGGTTCCGTTCGACATCATCAACCGCCTGCTGACCAAGCGTGAAATCGGCGACGTGATCGATCAGGTCTATCGTCACACCGGCCAGAAGGACACGGTGCTGTTCGCCGATGCGATCATGAGCCTCGGCTTCCGTTATGCGTTCAAGGCCGGGATCAGCTTCGGCAAGGATGACATGATCATCCCCGACGCCAAGGTGAAGCTGGTTGACGAGACCAAGGAACTGGTCGCCGGTTATGAGCAGCAGTATCAGGACGGCCTGATCACCCAGCAGGAAAAGTACAACAAGGTGATCGATGCCTGGTCAAAGTGCGGTGACATGGTCGCCGACGCGATGATGGCGGAGATCAAGGCGACGCCGATCGACGCCGATGGCAGGGAAGCCCAGATCAACTCGATCTACATGATGAGCCACTCCGGTGCGCGTGGTTCGCCAGCGCAGATGAAGCAGCTTGCCGGGATGCGCGGCCTCATGGCCAAGCCTTCGGGCGAGATCATCGAGACCCCGATCATCTCGAACTTCAAGGAAGGTCTGACCGTTCTTGAATACTTCAACTCCACCCACGGCGCGCGCAAGGGTCTTGCGGATACGGCCTTGAAGACCGCGAACTCGGGTTACCTCACCCGCCGTCTGGTCGACGTGTCGCAGGATTGCGTCATCGTCGAAGAAGACTGCAAAACCGAAAACGCGCTCGAAATGCGCGCCATCGTGCAGGGCGGTTCCGTGATCGCCTCGCTCGGTGAGCGTATTCTCGGCCGCACCGTGGCCGAGGACGTGATCAACGCCGCCACCGGTGACGTGATCGTTCCGGCGGGCACGCTGCTCGACGAAGCGATGGTGAAGGAGATCGAGGCGGCTGAAGTGCAGTCCGCCCGCATCCGCTCGCCGCTGATCTGCGAAGCCGAACAGGGCGTCTGCGCGACCTGTTATGGGCGTGATCTTGCACGCGGTACGCCGGTCAACATCGGTGAGGCTGTTGGCGTCATCGCGGCGCAATCGATCGGCGAGCCCGGCACCCAGCTTACGATGCGGACCTTCCACATCGGCGGCGCGGCGCAGCTCAATGAAACCTCGCACCTTGAGGCGATTTCGGATGGCCGCGTCGAACTGCGCGACATGCCGACTATCACCGACAAGCGTGGCCGCATCCTCAGCCTCGCTCGCAACGGCGAGATCGCGGTGATCGATGCCGAAGGGCGTGAGCGCGAAATGCACAAGGTGCCTTATGGTACGGTGCTGATGTTCAAGGATGGCGAGCAGGTGAAGATCGGCGATCGTCTCGCCGAGTGGGACCCGTTCACCCTTCCGATCATCACAGAACAATCGGGCGTGGTGAAGTATCAGGACCTGGCCGAGGGCATCACGCTCGAAGAAGCGGTCGATGATGCCACCGGCATTGCCCAGCGCGTGGTGACCGAGAACCGCGCAACCGGCCGCAAGAAGAAGGAAGACCTGCGTCCGCGTCTGACCCTGCTGGCCGAGGGCAGCGGGGAGACCGAAGCGGCACGCTACATGCTCGCTCCGGGCACCACCCTGTCGGTCGAGGATGGCCAGACGGTCGAAGCGGGTGATATTCTCGCCCGTGCCAGCCGCGAAGCTGCCAAGACCCGCGACATCACCGGCGGTCTGCCGCGTGTGGCCGAACTGTTCGAAGCGCGCATGCCCAAGGACGTCTCAGTTATCGCCAAGATTTCCGGCCGGATCGAATTCGTTCGCGAATACAAGGCGAAGCGCAAGATCGCGATCATTCCTGAGGAAGGTGATCCGGTGGAATACCTGATCGCCAAGACCAAGGTGATTGACGTGCAGGAAGGCGACTACGTGAAGAAGGGTGACACCCTTGTTTCCGGATCCCCCAACCCGCACGACATCCTCGAGGTGATGGGCGTTGAAGCGCTGGCCGAATATCTCGTCAACGAGATCCAGGAAGTCTATCGCTTGCAGGGCGTGAAGATCAACGACAAGCACATCGAGGTGATCGTTCGCCAGATGCTGCAAAAGGTCGAGATCACCGATGGCGGGGACACCACCCTGTTGCCGGGCGAGCAGATCGATCTGGCGGAAATGCTGGAAATCAATGGCAAGCTGGCCAAGGGCAAGCAGGGCGCGTCGGGCACTCCGGTGCTGCTCGGCATCACCAAGGCTTCGCTTCAGACCCGCAGCTTCATTTCGGCGGCCTCGTTCCAGGAAACCACCCGCGTTCTGACGCAGGCGGCGGTTGAAGGGAAGAAGGACACGCTGATCGGGCTGAAGGAGAACGTCATCGTTGGCCGTCTCATCCCGGCCGGCACCGGTGCGGGCATGAACCGTCTGCGTGTCACCGCCAACAGCCGTGACGCCGCGCTAAAGGCTGCGTGGAAGAAGCAGCAGGATGCGCTTGCCGCATCCGGCCAGCGCGAAGTCGAGCCGGAAGCCGATGCCGTCGGCAGCGAAGAAGCGATGAAGGCAGCGATGGCCAGCATGGCTGCTGCTGCGCCCGCAACCGATGCTGCCGATGACGCGGGCGAGGAGTAAAAGCCTCCCCTGCCTCATCACGAAGCATGAAATGCCCCGCCGGAGCCACTTGCTCCGGCGGGGTTTTTCGTGGGCAATGGATCGCCGCATATTACGCTATTGCAAGTCACTCGCATCAAGGGTAGCAGAATGGAGTCGCCCCGGCACCCACCACCAGCGAGGTTCCATGTCCCGCCCAAACTCATCTTCCACCACAGCGCAGGATATCATTGCCGCGCTCGCAGTTCCGCCGCCGATCGATACGCTCGGGCCGATTGCGGGGCGTTTCATCCATGCGCTTCGCCTGATCGCATTGCACGAGCGCATCGGGCGTGATCCGGTCCCTGAACTGGCGGTGCGATTGGGAAGCGTCGACATCGCTGCCAAGTCGCTGATCCTTGCCCATGCCATCTCGTCCACGTGGCCCGAGAATATTCACGTGTCGCGCTTTTGCTGTCGGCTGCTGAGCCATGATGAGGCGAGCATCGGTGGCTTTGTCGATGCGGCTTCGCGCCGCGACCGGGCTGGCTTTGAAGCCATCCTTGGTGATCTGATCCGCACCGATCGCATGCACCGTCTGTGGGAGGCGGCGCTCGCACTGATCGCTGCCGAGATGCGCAAGGTGTAAGCCTGCTTGCGGGCGCGCGCGCGGCGTTCTACCGCTCGCCCTCATGAGCACCATCACCCGTTTCGCCCCATCGCCCACGGGCCGGCTTCACGTTGGCAATATCCGCACAGCGCTCCACAACTGGATGCTGGCGAAGAAAAACGGTGGCAGTTTCATCCTGCGCATCGACGATACTGATGCAATGCGCAGCCGCGAGGAACATGTCGATGCCATCCGCGCCGATCTTACCTGGCTGGGGCTGGACTGGGACCGTGAAGAGCGCCAGCAGGACCGACTGGATCGCTACGAAGACGCCTTCCGCGCACTCAAGGCCGCGGGTCGAATCTACCCCTGTTACGAAACCGCACAGGAGCTTGAGGTCAAGCGCAAGATCCAGCTCGGCCGCGGTTTGCCTCCGATCTACGACCGCGCATCGTTTGGGCTAAGCGCTGCCGAACGCGCCAGCAAGGAGGCTGGTGGCACGCCTGCGCACTGGCGTTTCCTGCTCGATCATGGTGAACCGATCACATGGGATGACGGTATCCGCGGGCCGCAGAAATTCGATCCCGCGCAGCTTTCCGATCCGGTAATCCGACGCGCTGATGGATCTTGGCTCTACATGATGCCGAGCGCGGTCGATGACATCGACATGGGCATCACACAGGTGTTGCGCGGCGAGGATCACGTTTCCAATACAGCTGTTCAAATACAGATCTTTACCGCACTTTTTGCTGCAGGCTTTGCTGCAACAGAAAGTGCAGCAAAAAAGATTCCAGTCTTCGCCCATGAAGCGCTTTTGGTGGGCCGCGAAGGCAAGCTTTCAAAGCGGCTCGGATCACTCGGCTGCGATGCTTTCCGTGAGCGGGAAATCGAGCCGGAGGCGATCATTGCGTTGCTGGCGCGGCTCGGCACCTCAATGCCCGTTGAACCGATCGCAGATCGCACAACGCTGGTCGAAAGCTTTGACCTTTCGACATTCGGTCGCGCGCCAGCCAAGTTCGATGAACAGGATCTCGAACGCCTCAATGCTGCAATCGTCCACCAACTGTCGTACGAAGCCGTCCGGACGCGCCTGCCCGAAGGCATGGACGAGGCCGGCTGGCACGCGATCCGCCCGAACCTTGCGAATATTGGTGAGGCAAACGAATGGTGGCAGCTTGTCACCGGCCCCGTCTCGCAGCCGGAATTCACCGCCGATGACCGTGCCTATCTTGCCGCAGCCGCTACAATGCTCGCATGGGGCGGCGACCCCTGGCAACAACTTACGCATGCGCTGAAGGAGGCCACGGGCCGCAAGGGGCGCGCACTCTTCCTGCCGCTGCGTCAGGCCCTGACAGGCATGGACCATGGACCTGACATGGCTGAACTGCTCCCGTTGATCGGTGAGACCGAGGCCCGCACCCGTCTGGAACGCGCGGCTGGCGGCTAGCGGGCCGAGGCCTGCCCTTCGGGACGACGCAATGCCGCTCCAAACCAAAGTGAGCGAGCTACTGTCCGCAAACAGTCGGTGTCATTGGTCGAACCGCGCCGCTTGCGCGAGTCCGTGTCCTGCGCTGAAGCAAACCATTCGAGCCCGTAGTCGAGGTTTGGCATGCTATCCTCGCGCCTTCGGGCGAGGTCTGGCAGGCTTGCCGTCCTTGGTCGCCAGCTCAGCTTGGATGCGGTTGAACACGCCGAGGCGACTCCAACAGATGAAGCGGTCGTAGATCGTGTTGTGCGGGCCCAATCCGGCTGGCGCATCACGCCCGCGCTGCGCATTCCTGATTACGAAAAAAATGCCACTCACGATCCGCTGGCCATCAACCCGTCGTCGCTAGCGCCAATGATTCAATGGATCCTGAGCCTAGCACGTTCGCCCAAGCCTCTTCGTGCAATCCCAGCAGCCGATTCGCTTCCGGTCAGGTTCGTTACAGGTCCTCCGCCTCGAGATAGGTGATCGGCATGGCGAGGGTTTCAAGCTGAGCGTCGATCACCGCCCGGTCGCCCACCACTACGATCGTCATGTTGTGCGGGCCGAGATATTCGCGCGCAGCGTCATTGATCATGGCAGGATCGATCGCGCCGTAGATCGCCGGCAACTGCGCCTGGTAGTCGAGATTGCGGCCGAGCCGGCGGCTGGTCAGCAATGCTCCCAGCACTTGTCCATTTGTCTCAAGCTCATTCGGCAGGCCGAGAATATTGCCTTCGGTCGCACGCTGATACTCGGCCGGATCGACCGGGCGTTCTTGCGGGAACGCGGCGACCTGCGCGAGTATCGCGCGGATCGAATCCGCCGTTCGGTCGGCCTGAACTTGTGTGCCGATCTGCAGCATCCGCTGGCCTTTCGCGACCGGGATCGATGAGCCGATACCATAGGTCCAGCCCTTGGTTTCGCGCAGGTCCTGATTGAGGCGGGAAAGAAACCCGCCACCCAGCACCTCGGTCGCCAGCAGGATTGGTTCGCTGCCCTCGACATGGCCGAACAGCGGTGTGGCGCGGCCCATCAGCAGGAAGCTCGACGGCGAATTTGGGCGGTCAATCACCACCAGCCGCGGCTGCGGCTCCGGGGCCGGTCGGTCGGTCGTCGTGGTTGGCGCGGGGGTTTCGGGCGCGGCCCAGTCGCCGAAGGCACTTTCCAGCGCGGGGACCAGTTCTGCCAGCGAGACATCGCCTACCGCGATGATGGTGGCAAGGTCAGGGCGGAACCAGACACGGTGGGCGGTGGCGAGATCCGCCGGAACCAGCCCGGCGATGGCCTGCGTATCGCCGCTCGATCCGGAATTGGCATAGGGGTGATCGGCGCCATAGATCAACGGCATGTAGGCGCGGCTTGCAAGCCCCGCAGGCGAAGCCAGTTCCTGCGCTACCGCCGCCAGCCGCTGTTCACGCACACGCGCGACGTCGTCGTCTCTGAAGGCAGGATTTCGTACCACGTCTGCCATCAGCGCGAGCGAGGGTGCAAGGTTCGTGGTAAGCGTCTCCAGTGTGATGGTGTCGCTATCGATGCCGGCGCGGGCGCGGAGCGTGCTGCCGAGCTGTTCCTGCAGGATCGCGATATCGAGGGCACTCTTGGTTGCGGTCCCCTCGGTCAGCAGATCGACCATGGTTTCATGCAAGCCGATGCGGCCCGGCGCGTCGGCCGCAGTGCCCGCATTGATCGTCAGTGCCAGCGAGACCTTCGGTACCGATGGCCGCTGCGCAATCAGCACTTCAATGCCGTTGGATAGCGTCGCCCGCTGCACCTGCGGAAAGGTCAGATCCCCGGCAGATATAACCGGCGGCTGGCTGCGCGGGGCGCCGGTGCGGGTGACGTCCACCGGCGCGCGGGCATCCGGCAGGGGCGGGGCCGTGGTGTCCTCGTCTCCCCATCCGCCCAGCGTCGCACCGTCGAGCGTGCGTTCGCCCGGCACGACCCACAGCGTGTAGGCCGGGCGTGAAAGCCAGCGCTGCATCGCCTGCTGTACATCCGCCGGTGTCAGCCCGACGATTTGTTCCAGCTCGCGGCGATAGAAGGCGGGGTCGTCGGAATAGAGTTCGCCCTCGGCGAGAATAAAGCCCTTGCCGCCGAAGCCGCCGACCTGTTCGAGCCGGGCGATTGCATCGGCGACAAGCTGGGTCTTGGCCCGCTCAAGCTCCGCCAAGGTTGGGCCTTCGGCCACCAGCCGTGCGGTTTCCCTCTCGAGCGCGGCGCGCGCATCTTCGGGCGATGTGCCGTCCTTCAGGTTAACGCGTGTTTCGAGGAATCCGAGCTGTTCGAACGCAGAGGCCGAGGCACTGACGCCAACTGCGAGTTCGGCGCCGCGAACCAGTGCGTTGTCGAGGCGCGAGCTTTGCAGGCCGCCGAGGATGTCCATCCCCACGCGCAGCGGTACCGCATCGGGATGGTTCAGACCGGGGCTAGTCCAGAACTGGAACAACGCTGGAAACGGCACTTGATCGGTGACGGTGAGTTCCTTTGCTTCGCGCAGCGTCTCCGGCCCGGCTTGAACCGGTTCGACTTCCGGCCCGCGCGGGATTGCACCGAACCAGCGTTCGACCATCGGCCGCGCCGTTTCGGCATCAATATCCCCTGCCAGCACCAGCACCACGTTGTTGGGCGCATAATTGTTGCGGAACCAGTCACGCACGTCCTGCAGGGTCGCCGCTTCGAGGTCTGCCATCGAGCCGATGGTGGAATGACGATAGGGATGGCCGACCGGCAGCAGCCCCTCGGCCTGCAGATAACGCACCAGACCATAGGGCTGGTTGTCGCCCTGACGCTTTTCGTTCTGCACCACAGCACGCTGGTTATCGAGTTTTTCCTGCGTAACCGCGCCGAGCAGGTAGCCCATCCGGTCGCTTTCCATGAACAGCGCCAGATCGAGCGCGCCGGTTGGCACCGTTTCGACGTAATTGGTGCGGTCGTAATAGGTGGATCCGTTGGGGCCGGTGGAACCGGCGGCGAGCAGCGGAGCGTCGTAGTTCTCCACATTTTCGCTGCCGACGAACATCAGGTGTTCAAACAGATGCGCAAAACCGGTGCGGCCACGCGGTTCGTGCTTCGAGCCGACGCGGTAATAGACCGTGACGCCGACGATCGGCGCCTTGCGATCAGTGTGGATGATGGTGGTAAGGCCGTTCTCCAGCGTGAAGCGCTCGAACGGAATTTCGGCTGCATCCACCAGTTCGGCAAGGCCGCCCGCCGGTGGCTGGCTTTGCGTGGTTGCGGTGATCTGCGCTGAACTGGTGCTGGCGCATGCCGCGAACAACAGTGAAAGGGCAGCGGGGAGCGCGAGGCGGAAGGGATGGGCAAGTTTCATTGGCATTCAATAGCATTCCCCGCGACTTGCGCCAGTCCGTTTCAGCAGTGGGCCAAGGGGCTCAAGCCCGGCCAGAAAACGCGGGCACACCGAAAAGCCGCTTTGAGAGAACGCCCTCAAAGGCGCGCTGAAGCGGCGCGGTAATGCTGGCAGGATGACCGCGCATGGCTTGCTGTCCACGGCGAGTTCGCTGATCAGCGAGAGCGGCAGGTGGAACCTCGATGCGATCGAGTGCGTGCTTGCCCATCGGGAGAGGGGAACGCGGTGAGTGCCGCTTTTTTGCTGATTTTGGGCGCTTTCGTATCCATGCGCGCAAGGATGCCAGATGCCTCATGGAGAACAAGGACGGCACTCGGTGTGGTGGGAAGTTCTGCTGCCGCCCTTTTGCCGCTAAACAAGGTTTTCATGCGGTGCCAAGGATAAGAGGCGCTTGACCGGCACCGCGGAAACCTAACAGCGTTTGTAAATTGATCCCCTGAAACCCTCCAATAAACTCGCCGCTCCTTGCAAATCGGGAGTGTCAGCATGAGTATCGTCTTTGCCGCCGGGATCGCTCTTTCGCCCCTCATCGCGCTTCAGGGCCTTACGATCGGACGGACCGCGGGCCGGTGTGGCGGGATTGGCGCCCGAGTATTCCGACGGCGTGTGCCGGGTTAGTGTGTTCGGCAAGGACGGCGCAGGCGAACAGATCCGCGCCGAATTCTCGCGCCGCCTGCGCGATGGCAATCTCGGTATCTCGCTCTTCGGACCATTCATCCGCCAGTTTCGGGGCGTAGACGGCGACGCCAATTTCCCGGTCACCGTGGTCTATGATACCGGCGCCAGCGTGCCGTCGCGCACCGGCGGGTACGACGTCGGCGGCTTTTGCGAATATGCCTGGGGCGGTTGGGGGGCCGGGTGCGGCATCGGATGCGACCTATGCGGCATTGCGCGGCGCGAGCACGTTCTCCGTTGGCATGAACGGCAACAGCTATGGCCCTTTAACATGGCAGGGCACTGGCGCAGTCTGGAGCGCGCTGGACGATTGCGAAGCTGACTGTCCGTCGTCAGAACATTTGGCACAACTTGCGGCGTAGATTAGCGGAGTGCGGACCTCGTCTGGGGGTTGGTTTTAGGCGGCGAGCTTGCGGTGTTGCAAGCGCCGATGTTCGATGGTGTGTCGCTTGATCCTTTCACGCTGATTGAGGATGGAAGCCGCCCTGCCGAGGTAGGCGTCGGCGGGCGTCACGTTGGACAGCGCTTCGTGATAACGCTGGTGGTTGTAGTGCTCGACGAAGGCCTCGATCTGGGCCTCGAGGTCACCGGGCAAGAAGTAGTTTTCCAGCAGGATGCGGTTCTTCAGGGTCTGGTGCCAACGCT
>NZ_FRDF01000007.1 GCF_900143235.1 Erythrobacter sanguineus
TCGAGCACGATGCGGATCTTGTCCTCAGCCGAGAAATGGCGACGGGTTGCACGCCGGATGTCCTTCACCACCCGCTCGGCAGGGGCCTTCTTGGGGGGCGATTTCTTCAAGGAGGGTTGGGTCTTCATCTTCGTTCCTTCGTCACTACGACGAAGCCCCAACCCTCCTTAAATCACAACCTCAAATCTGTGCCATTGGTGCTGACGGGGGACAGTCACCGTCCACGCCTACCACCCCAAATCGGTGCGCCGCGCGATCGAGGCCGGGGTCAAGGTGATCGAGCATGGCAACCTGCTTGATGAAGATACGCTCAGGCTGATGGCGGAAAAGGGCATCTGGCTGTCGGGTCAGATGCTGGTCGATTCGACCGAGGCAATGGACCCCAAGCGGCGCGAGAAGCGCAAGCCCGTGATCGAAGGGCAGCGGATTGTCTGGCCGATGGCAAAACGGCTGGGCGTGAAGCTCGCCTGGGGCACGGATTTCCTGTTCGAGCCGGAGCTGAACGAGGAGCAGAACGCCTATCTCTTGCGGCTCAAGCCTTTTTTCACCCCCGCCGAACTGCTGCGGCTGGCCACCCATGACAATGCCCAGCTGCTCGCCCTGTCGGGGCCGCGCACGCCCTATGAAGGCAGGCTGGGCGTGGTCGAACACGGCGCGCTGGCCGATCTTGTCCTCGTCAACGGGAACCCGCTCGCCGATATTGATCTGATCGGCGATCCGGCGCGCAATTTTTCCGTCATCATGAAGGATGGCGTGATCGTGAAGGGTGCGCCGTGATCGCCTGATCCGCGCGGGCTAGCGTCATGATTGGACCGCTAGAATTCGGGCGCCAGAATTCGGCCGCGCGCATTCGGCCGTGAGCATTCGGCGGCTAGTATTCGACCAGTGCAAAGCTGACGGCGACGCCCGCGCCCAGCGCCGCGCTGATCCGCTTCAACCATCTGCGTGACGCGCGTTTGCCCGCCGCTCCGGCGTTGGCCCAATGATCCATTTTTGCCTGTTCTTCGGCCAGCAGTTGCAGGCAATCGCGCAATTGCCGCTCCTCCAGCTCGTCAACAAGGCTGCCGACATCATAGGCCAGCATTCCGGCGCATTCGATCAGCGCCTCCGCCCGTGCAAAATCGCCCTGCTGCAAGGCAGCCCGCGCCTCGCTCTGGAGCGAACGTGCGTGATCCGCGATATGATCAAGATGTTGCCCGACAGATGGCTGAGTCCCGAATCCCATGCCGCAACAATATCCTACGTCGCGCCCTTTGTCGCGGCCCGTTGACATGCCTTGCTCATAACGATAGTTTGATATTTATCGAATCGTGGGAACATTGAATGCAGCCTGATCGCATCATCCGCTGTCTCGCCGCGCTGGCGCAGGAACATCGCCTTGCCGCCTTCCGCTTGCTGGTGCAGGCCGGGGCCGATGGTATTCCGGCGGGCGTGCTGGCCGACAGGCTTGGCGTCCCGCCTTCCTCGATGAGCTTCCACCTCGCCCAGCTCGCCAATGCCGGTCTTGTAACCCAGCGGCGTGAAAGCCGTTCGATCATCTATTCGGCCGATTATGCCGCGATGAACGGGCTGATGGGCTACCTCACCGAAAACTGCTGCGGCGGGGTGCCGTGTGACAATGCGGCATCCTGCGAACCTGCCACAACAAGAAAGAGCGCGTGATGAAACGCTTTCACATGCATGTCGGCGTGACCGATCTTGATGCCTCGCTTGCCTTCTACACCCACCTGTTCGGGGCCGAACCGAGCGTGGTGAAGGCGGATTACGCCAAGTGGATGATCGAAGACCCGCGCATCAACTTCGCGATTTCGCTGCGCGAGGGCGCGGCCAAGGGGATCGAGCATGTCGGCCTTCAGGCAGAAGACGAAAGCGAACTGGCCGAGGTCTATGCCCGGTTGAAGGCGGCGGATCGCCCGGTGCTGGAAGAAGGCGCGACCACCTGCTGCTATGCCACATCGGAAAAAAGCTGGATCGCCGATCCCGACGGAGTGGTGTGGGAAGCCTTTCTGACCAGTGGCGGCAGCACCACCTATGGCGGCAGCCCCGATCTCGATCAGCTCGCCAATGCTGACGCTGCGACCGGCGCGTGCTGCGTGCCGCAAGGCGCCGCGCCCGCGCCTGCCAAGACCTGCTGCTGAGGCTTGACCCGATGAATGTGTTGTTCCTGTGCACGGGCAATTCAGCCCGTTCGATCCTTGCCGAAGCGATTCTCGATCACGATGGCGCAGGGCGATTTGCCGCCTTCAGCGCCGGGAGCCAGCCGGCGGGCAAGGTCAATCCAATTGCGCTGCATACTCTCGCAGAGCGCGGTTATCCGGTCGAAGGCTACAGCTCCAAAAGCTGGAACGCCTTTGCTGCCGGGCCGCAATTCGATCTGATCGTCACCGTCTGCGACAGCGCGGCGGCGGAAAACTGTCCGGTGTGGCCGGGCCAGCCGATCTCTGCGCATTGGGGCATTCCCGATCCCGCTGCCGTGACCGGAAGCGATGAAGAGAAGCAGGCCGCCTTCGCGCTCGCATTCGAACGGATGAAGCGCCGGATCGACCTGATGCTGGCATTGCCGCTGGACACACTTACGCCCGAGGCGCTGCACGCCGAATTGCAGGCGATCGGCAAGCAGGCGCAAACCGCATGACGACCATCACCGCCGATACCCCGCCCGCAGCCGCCGGGCTGGGCCTGTTCGAAAAATGGCTGAGCGTCTGGGTCGGCGCGGCGATCCTTGCCGGCGTCGTGCTGGGCAATGCCGCGCCGGGGGCCTTTGCTGCGCTGGCCGGGCTGGAATATGCCTCGGTCAATCTGGTGGTGGCGGTGCTGATCTGGGCGATGATCTTCCCGATGATGGTGGCGGTCGATTTCGGCGCGGTGCGGCGCGCGGGCGACAAGCCCAAGGGGCTGATCATCACGCTGGTGGTCAACTGGCTGGTCAAGCCATTCAGCATGGCGGCACTGGGCGTGTTGTTCTTCGAGATCGTCTTCGCCGATCTGATCGCGCCTGCCGATGCGCAGCAATATATCGCCGGGCTGATCCTGCTGGGCGCTGCGCCCTGCACCGCGATGGTGTTCGTGTGGTCGCAGCTGACCCGCGGCGATCCGGCCTATACGCTGGTGCAGGTCGCCGCGAATGATCTGATCATGATCGTCGCCTTTGCGCCGATTGTCGCGCTGCTGCTGGGGGTGACCAATATCGCCGTGCCGTGGGCAACGCTGCTGCTTTCGGTCGCGCTTTACGTGGTCGTGCCGCTCGCTGCCGGGGCGTTGGTGCGCCGCCGCCTGCTCATCACGCACGCAGGCGACGAACGCGCGGTGTCGGATTTCACCGGCAAGGTGAAACCGCTGTCGATCATCGGCCTCCTGGCGACCGTGCTGCTATTATTCGGATTTCAGGCTGAAACCATCGTTTCGCGCCCGCTGCTGGTGGCGCTGATCGCGGTGCCGATCATCGTCCAGAGCTATGGTATCTTCTTCATCGCCTATGGCTGGGCCAAGGCGTGGAAGGTGCCGCACGCCATTGCCGCGCCCTGCGCGCTGATCGGCACGTCGAACTTCTTCGAACTGGCGGTGGCGGTGGCCATCGGGCTGTTCGGGCTGGGCAGCGGGGCGGCGCTGGCGACGGTGGTCGGCGTGCTGGTTGAAGTGCCGGTGATGCTGTCGCTGGTCGCCATCGCCAACCGCACGCGCGGCAGCTTTGCTGCGGCCTAACCCATCAACCCGCGCACGAAGGGGATCAGCCCGGTCTGGCGCTGCCGCTTCATCCGTTCGGCCTCCAGAATCGCGCTGACCTTGGCGAAGCAGATGTTCACATCGTCGTTGATGATGACGTAATCATACCCGTCCCAGTGGCTGATTTCGGCGCGTGCGCGTTCCATCCGGGCTTCGATCACCTCGGCGCTGTCGGTCGCGCGGCCTTGTAACCGGCGGCGCAGTTCCGCGATCGAGGGGGGCAGGATGAACACCCGCACCACGTCCTGCTGATCCTTCTGGTACAGCTGCTGGGTGCCTTGCCAGTCAATGTCGAACAGGAAATCCTGCCCTTCCTTCAACGCGGCGCGGATAATCCCCTTGGGCGTGCCATAGCGGTGGCCGAACACCTCGGCCCATTCGTAGAAATCATCCTCGTCGATCATCTGATCGAAGCGTTCAGGCGTGACGAAGTGATAATGCACCCCGTCGATCTCTCCGGCGCGCGGCGGGCGGGTGGTGGCCGAAACCGACAGCTTGATCTCGCTGTCCCTGGCCAGCAGCATCTTCGACAAGGTCGTCTTGCCCGCGCCGGACGGCGATGACAGGATGAACATCAGGCCCCGGCGGTGGAGCCTGTCGTCTGCGTGGTCTGAGGAATCGCCCATAGGCTCCGTTGCACCAACAGGGCCCTGCAAATCAAGGGCACTAAGATTGCGGCAGAGTCAGGATTCCGCGTCCGTGCCCCAGTCCGCCTGCTTCTTCGCCCGGCGTTTTGCCTCCAGCCGCTTGCCGCGATCATACAGCACCTTGGCCGCCAGACCGCCCGCGACCACTGCCAGCCCGACGGGTGATCGGGTGGCAAGCTTGCTCGCCCCCCATAGGGCCAGCGTGCTGACCATCCCGCGCCCTTCGACCAACCGCCGCGCCTTTTCGCCATCAAGCTGGCCGGTGAGCAGGCCTTTTTCCAGCCGCTGGCGCAGCAGTGAGCCTGCCCCGCGCAGGACAACATCGGCAATGATCAGGTTGGTGACCGGATCGGGCGAGGGCAGGCGCGATTCGCCGGGTTGCCCGGTATCGGTGCGCTTGCCCGAGGCCCGGCGCTGCGCCATCGCGGCTATTTCTTGCGCCCGAAATCGACCGTGACGACATTCGAACCGTCACCATCGCCGTCCCCGCCGCCATCCGAGCCGTCATTTTCGGCATCCTCGTGCGCTTCGGGTTCAAGCTCGTCGACCGCGGCCTGGAATTGCAGCCCGAAATCGACCGCCGGATCGACGAAGGCGGTGATCGCGGCAAAGGGGATCACCAGTTTGGCCGGGACCTGGTTGAAGGTGAGACTGACCGTGAAACCCTGCGCCGTCACCTCAAGATCCCAGAACTTGTTCTGCAGCACGATGGTCATTTCGTCCGGGAAACGTTCGCGCAGGTGCGGCGGGATCGACACCCCCGGAGCGCCGGTCTTGAAGGTGATGTAGAAATGGTGCGCGCCCGGCAGCATGCCGCCGCCGCTGACAATCGACCCCAGCACTCGGCCAACCACGGCGCGCAGGGCTTCCTGAACGATCTCGTCATAGGGGATCATGCTGTCGGGCGTATCATTGCTCATACCATGTGAATCGTGGCGGGGAGTGCGGGCTTGGTCAAGCCTTTCCCGCGCCCCCTCCCGCGTTTGGCAGGGGATAGCGCCCGGCCTTGCAGGCGCTTGTCTTGGGACGCGAGAGGACTATAGCCCCGGAACATGGCCAACATCCCCGCCCGCACCGCGCGCGTTGAGCGCGATACGACCGAAACCAGAATCGCCATCGCCGTCGATCTCGACGGGACCGGCACCTATGACGTGTCGACCGGAATCGGCTTTCTTGATCACATGGTTGAACAGTTCAGCCGCCATTCGCTGATCGATGTGACGATGAAGGTCGAAGGCGATCTGCATGTCGATCAGCACCACACGACCGAGGATTCGGCGATTGCGCTGGGGCAGGCGATTGCGCAGGCGCTGGGCGACAAGGCCGGCATCGGGCGCTATGGCGCGGCCTATTCGCCGATGGACGAAACGCTGAGCCGGGTGGCGCTGGATATTTCCGGGCGGCCCTATCTGGTGTGGAAGGCGAAGTTCACGCAGGAACGCTTGGGCGAATGGGACACCGAGCTGATCGAGCACTGGTTTCATTCGGTGTCGCAAAGCGCCGGGATCACGCTGCACATGGAATTGCTCTATGGCAGCAACAACCACCACATCTGCGAGAGTCTGTATAAAGGCTTCGCCCGCGCCATGCGGCAGGCGGTCGAACGCGATCCGAGGAAGGGCGGGGCGATTCCCTCGACGAAAGGGCAGCTTGGTGGCTGAGCAGAGCAATTCGGCTACACAGCAGCCGCAAGCGCGATTGCGCGCCCGCAGCGGGCGCAGCTTTGCTGCGCGCCTAGCGAGGACCGCGCGCCCGGATGGGCGTGCGGATAGGAACGCGAGCCCAGTCGCGCAGCGACCGCAAGGCCGACTGGCCGCCCGTAGCGGGCGCAGCTTTGCTGCGCGCCTAGCGAGGACCGCGCGCCCGGATGGGCGTGCGGAAAACAAGAATGCCTGAGGTTATCGCCTTGGTCGATTACGGCGCGGGCAACCTTCATTCTGTGCATAATGCGTTGAAGGCAGCCGGGGCTAGCGTCACCGTCACTGCCGACCCTTATGTCGTGCGCGCTGCCGACCGGATCGTCCTGCCCGGTGTCGGCAGCTTCAAAGCCTGCGCCGAAGGGCTGCGGGCGATCCCGCACATGGTCGAGGCGATGACCGAGCGGGTGCATGTGGGCGGCGCGCCGTTCCTCGGCATCTGCGTGGGGATGCAATTGCTGGCGGACCGCGGGCTGGAGCATGGCACAACCCCCGGTCTTGGCTGGATCGCGGGCGAGGTGCGGCTGATCGAACCCTCCGACGCGGCGATCAAGGTGCCGCACATGGGCTGGAACGATGTCGCTGTGCTGCCGCATGCCACAAACCATCCGGTGATCGAGGAGGGCGAAGCCTATTTCCTCCACTCCTATCACTTCGCCGCCGCCAATGGCGCGGATGTGGCCGCGATGACCGATCACGGCGAAGGGCTGGTGGCCGCCGTTGCCCGCGACAACATCATCGGGGTGCAGTTTCATCCGGAAAAGAGCCAAGGCTATGGACTGGCGACGCTCCGGCGCTTTCTGGAGTGGTATCCGTGATCATATTCCCCGCCATCGACCTGAAAGGTGGTCAGGTCGTCCGCCTTGCCGAAGGCGATATGGACCGCGCCACGATCTACGGCGACAACCCTGCGGCACAGGCGCTGATCTTTGCCGATGCGGGCGCGGAGCATCTCCACGTGGTCGATCTCGACGGCAGCTTTGCGGGTGAAAGCCGCAACCGCGCTGCGGTGGAAGCCATTGTCGCGGCCTTCCCGGGCTATGTGCAACTGGGCGGCGGCATCCGCGATGTGGCGGCGGTGGAGGGGTGGTTTGACCTCGGCGTGGCGCGGGTGGTGATGGGGTCGGCGGCATTGAAGAACCCCGACTTCGTCAAGGACATGGCGCGGGAATGGGAAAACGGCATCGTTGTCGCGGTGGACGCGAAAGACGGGATGGTGGCGACCGAGGGCTGGGCCGAAGTCTCCGATGTGCCCGTCACCGACCTCGCCCGCCGGTTCGAGGATGCAGGCGTTGCGTCGCTGCTGTTCACCGACATCGGGCGCGACGGGTTGCTCAAGGGCGTCAACATGGCGGCCACGGTTGATCTCGCACGCCGGGTGGATATTCCGGTGATCGCCAGCGGCGGGGTCAAGGGGCTGGACGATATCCACATGCTGGCATTGCACGCGCATGAGGGGATCGAAGGGGTGATCACCGGGCGGGCGCTGTACGAAGGGCGGCTCGATCTGGCAGCAGCGATTGCGATGGGCGCGCGCGAAACATGACCGTTCGCGTCCGCGTCATCCCCTGCCTTGATGTAGCCAATGGCCGCGTGGTCAAGGGCGTCAATTTCGTCGATCTGAAAGACGCGGGCGATCCGGTCGAACAGGCGCGCGCCTATGATGCGGCGGGGGCGGACGAGCTGTGTTTTCTCGACATTTCCGCCAGCCACGAAGGGCGCGGGACGTTGCTCGACATGGTGCGGCGCACCGCAGAAGTGTGCTTCATGCCGCTGACCGTGGGCGGCGGGGTGCGCAGCCCCGAGGACGCGCGCGCACTGCTGCTGGCAGGCGCGGATAAGGTCGCGGTGAATTCTGCCGCCGTCGCCCGGCCCGAACTGGTGGGCGAGATCGCTGCGCGCTTCGGCAGCCAGTGCGTCGTCGCCAGCGTCGATGCGCGCCGGGTGGTGCCAACCACCGGCGAAGACGCGCCCAAGTGGGAAATCTTCACCCATGGCGGGCGCAAGCCTACGGGCATTGACGCGGTCGAATATGCCCGCAAGGTCGCCGATCTTGGCGCGGGGGAATTGCTCGTCACCTCGATGGATGGGGACGGCACGAAAGCGGGCTATGACCTTGATCTGACCCGCACCATTGCCGATGCCGTCAGCGTTCCGGTGATCGCCAGCGGCGGGGTGGGGAACCTCGAACACCTCGTGGATGGCGTGACGAAAGGCCATGCCAGCGCGGTGCTCGCTGCCAGCATCTTCCATTTCGGCACCCACTCCATCGCCGAGGCGCACAAGGCGCTGCGGGATGCAGGCTTGCCCGCGCGCGGGGTTTGATCGAAAGTAGCCCAATGGACACTCTGACCCGCCTCGAAGCCACGATCGCCCAGCGTCTCACCGCCGCGCCGGAAGAAAGCTATGTTGCGAAACTGCACGCCAAGGGCCTGCCCAAGATCGCGCAGAAGCTCGGGGAGGAAGCGACCGAGGCGGTGATCGCCGCGTTGGCCGGGGACGAGGCAGAACTGGTGGGTGAAGCCGCCGACCTGTTGTTCCACCTGCTCGTCCTGCTCGGTGCCAAGGGCGTGGCGCTGGAGCAAGTGCTCGCCGAACTCGACCGGCGCGAAGGCGTGTCCGGCCTCGCCGAAAAAGCTGCACGGAGCGAATGATGCCAATCGACCCGACCTTGCCCTATGACGACAACAACATTTTTGCGAAGATTCTGCGCGGGGAAATCCCGTCGAAGAAGGTCTATGAAGACGACTGGGCCTTCGCCTTCGAGGATATCAATCCGCAGGCCGAGATCCACACGCTGGTGGTGCCCAAAGGTCGCTATGTGAGCTGGGACGATTTCAGCGCCAAAGCCTCCGATGCGGAAATCGGCGGGTTTATCCGCGCGGTGGGCGAGGTGGCCCGGGCCAAGGGACTGGTCGAGCCGGGCTACCGCCTGATGGCCAATATCGGCGCCCATGGCGGGCAGGAAGTGTCGCATCTGCATGTGCATATCTTCGGCGGACAACCTTTGGGGCCGATGATCCTGCGGCGATAGCGGCGCGGCGGAATCCATTCCGCTGCCATTCATCGACAAAACGCAAACACCGGCCTTTGCAGCGATTTCCTGCTGCGCTAGTGCGGGCAATGATGACCTCTCCCAATCCCCCCGGCGGCGTGATCGACGGTGCGCGGCATCTTTATGCCGTGCGCGTCTATTACGAGGATACTGATCTGTCGGGGATCACCTATCACGCCAATTACCTGCGCTGGTTCGAGCGCGCCCGTTCCGATCTCCTGCGCCTGCTCGGCATCGATCAGCGCGGTGCGATAGAGGGCGGGGAGGGCGCCTATGCCCTGTCCGAGGTCAACCTGAAGTACCTCCGGCCCGCGAAGCTTGACGATGACGTGGTGATCGAAACCCGTTGCACCGAACTTGGCGCGGCATCCTGCCGGATGCACCAGATCGCGCGTCGGGGTGATGACATCCTGTGCGCGGCGCACCTGCGCGTCGGCTTTATCACGCTTGATGGCCGCCCGCGCCGCCAGCCCGCCGCATGGCGCGCTGCCTTCCAGACCTTCATGAACGAGGATTGATAGACACGTGACGCTCGCCCTCTCCAGCGCCGCTGCTGCTCCGGCCCGGCTCGACCCGGTCGACCTGTTCCTGCAGGCCGATATCATTGTGCAGGCGGTGATGATCGGCCTTATCCTCGCCAGCATCTGGGTGTGGATGATCATCGTCTCGTTCAGCCTGCGGATCGGCAAGCTCGACAAGGCCTCGCGCGAATACGAGGGCGAGTTCTGGGGTGAGCGGGACACGCAGACGCTGGTCGGCAAGGCGCAGCGCAAGGAAATTCCCGCTGCCCGCGTGGTCGGCGCAGGGCTGGATGAATGGAAGAAATCCACCGCCAAACAGCCGGTTGACCGCGATGCCACCCGCCAGCGCATCGGCGCGGCGATGGAAAGCCAGGTCGCGGAAGAAGCGGACGAGTTGGCCGGACGGCTCAATTTCCTCGCCACGGTCGGATCGGTCGCGCCCTTTGTCGGCCTGTTCGGCACGGTGTGGGGGATCATGAACAGCTTCTTCCAGATCGGCGCGCAACAAAGCGCCAGCCTCGCCGTGGTCGCCCCCGGCATCGCCGAGGCGCTGTTTGCCACCGCCATCGGCCTGTTCGCCGCCATCCCGGCGGTGATCGCCTATAACCGCTTCTCGGGCTTGGTGAATGTCTACGAGGCCAAGCTCCAGCGCTTTGCCGACAAGGTCCATGCCGGGCTGAGCAGGGAACTGGATCGTATCTGATGGGGATGGGTGTCGCCTCTTCCTCGCGCCGCAGAGGCACCAAGCGTACGCGCCGCGCCGCGATGGCCGAAATCAACGTCACCCCGCTGGTGGATGTGATGTTGGTGCTGCTGATCATCTTCATGGTGACGGTGACGCTGCCCGCCGTCGGCGTGCCGGTGGAACTGCCCGAAAGCCGGGCTGCGGCGGTGGAGGAGCAGCCCGATCAGATCACCATTTCGATCGACCGGGCGGGCGTGATCTATATCGAAAACGAAGCCGTGGCCGCGGGCCGCTTGCCCGAGGCGCTTGAAGCACTGGATCGCGGCAGCCAGCAACCGCTGATCGTCCTGCGCGGCGATCGCAGCCTCGATTATGGCCGGGTGATGGCAGTGATGGGCGAGTTGGGCCGGAGCGGCTTCACCTCGATCTCGCTGGTCACCGACGGTTCAGTAACGCCCCCATAAGCGAGCCTCAGCATGGGAGACATCGCCTTTCGTCAGGAGGAGAAGATCGGCTTCGCCGCAGCATTGGTGCTGCATGGCGCGCTGGTGGCGGTGCTGTTGATGCAGGCGGTGCGATCCGACGTGTCGGTGTTTCCTGAGCGGATGACCGTGAGCCTTGCGACCGAAGTGGGTCTGGAGGCGGCCTCGCCCGATCCGGTCGCGGAAAGCCGCGCCGCGATTGCGCCGACGCTGGCCGATGATCCCGCACCAGCCCCCGAACCCGCGCCCGCCGAGCGGGTGGAACGCGCCGCGCCCGCGCTGCCGCCCCGGCCCGCCGCCCGCACCGCGACCACCCCGCCTGCTCCCGCGCGTGACCGTTCGCGCCCTGACCGCACGCCTGCGCCCAAACCGAGCCCTTCGCCCGCCAAGGCGACGGAGCGCGGCGGCGGCAGCCGGATCGGCGATGATTTCCTGTCGGGCAAGGGCAGCTCGACCACGACCGATGAAACCCGCGCCCCGGCGGCGAAGTTCGGTTCGGCCGAGCGCGCCGCGCTGTCCTCTGCCATCACCCGCCAGTTGCGCCCGCACTGGACCGCGCCTTCGGGCGTGGACGCCGAAAGGCTTGTCTCGACCGTTTCGTGGGATCTCAATCCCGATGGCACGCTGAAGGGCCGCCCGCGCTGCAAGACCGATCCGGCCAGCATCACCGCAGGCAATCAGCCGCAGGCCGGCCTGCATTGCGAGCGCGCCATTCGTGCGGTTCAACTGGCAGCCCCTTTCAATCTCCCCGAACAATTCTACGATCGCTGGAAAGCGCTAGAATGGCAATTCGACCGAAGGCTCTGACATGACCAAGACCTATCTCCTGTTTCTGACCGCCGCGCTGATCGCTGCGCCCGCTGCTGCTCAGGGCGCGCAGGATCTCGGCGCGCCGGTGGGGGAGGATGGCCCGGTCGAGACCATCGCGGTCGAGGGCGATGATGCCGATGGCCCGCTGCGCGGCACCGTCACCGACGAATCCGCATGGTCGGATATCGGCATCGCCATCCCCGCCTTCGCCACGGATCGTGATCGGCCCACCCCGGCCAATGCCGATGGCACCGAAGCCCTGGGCCGCGAAGTTGCGCGGGTCATCACCGCCAACCTGCGCAATAACGGCCTGTTCAAGCCGGTCGGCCCCGACAGCCTGCCGCAGCCCGCTTTCCCGCAGATCACCGCGCCCGCCTTTGGCAACTGGAGCGGTCGCGGCGCGGAGATGTTGGTGCATGGCTATGTCCGCGCGCGTGACGATGGCCGGCTGGTGGTCGGCTGCTACCTCTACGATGTCGCTTTGCAGAACGAGCTGGTGCGCGAAGGCTGGGTCGTCGGCCCGGCCGACTGGCGGCGCGCGGCGCACAAGTGCAGCGACCTGATCTTTGCGCGGCTGACCGGCGAAAGCCCGTTCTTCGACAGCCGCATCGCCTATATTGCCGAAACCGGGCCGAAGGACCGCCGGGTCAAGCGGCTGGCGGTGATGGACAGCGACGGGGCCAACCACCGCTTCCTGACGCTGGGCAGCGCCACCGCGCTCACCCCGCGCTATTCGCCCGACTATTCGAAGATCCTCTACCTCTCCTATGTCGACGGCAATCCGCGCATCTATGTCTATGACATCGGCAGCGGAAAACAGACGCTGGTGACCGAAAACCGCAACCCCACCATCGCCCCGCGCTGGTCGCCCGATGGGCAGTCGATCCTCTATTCGATGGCGGTGGCCGGCAATACCGACATCTACCGCGTGCCTGCGACCGGTGGCCAAAGCGTGCGGCTGACCAACAATCCCGGCATCGACGTGGGCGGATCCTACTCGCCCGATGGCCGCAAGATCGTGTTCGAAAGCGACCGTTCAGGTAGCCAGCAATGCTATGTGATGGACGCCGATGGTTCCAACCAGAAGCGCATCAGCTTTTTCGGCGGGCGCTGCGCCACGCCCGAATGGAGCCCGCGCGGCGACCAGATCGCCTTCACCCGCATTGCCGGGGATTTCAACGTCGCGGTGATGAACACCAGCGGCGGCAGTATAAGGGTGCTGACCCGGGGTTGGCAGGACGAGGCCCCGACATGGGCGCCCAATGGCCGCATCATCCAGTTCTTCCGGACGGAAAAGAACACCGGGCGTTCGGGCATCTGGCAGGTCGATCTGACCGGCCAGAACGAACGCCGCCTGCCAACCCCGGTCGATGCCTCGGACCCGGCATGGGGCCCGATCCGTCCGTAATGCATCTGATTTTTCTACCGATCACTTGAAAGGAACAGTGCGATGAATACCAAGATTGCCACGATCCTGCTGCTGGCTTCGGCCACGACGCTGGCCGCCTGCGCCAAGAAGGCGCCCGAACAGCTGCCGCCGCCGCCGCCCGCGACTGTCCAACCGACCCCTCAGCCGACTCCGCAGGTGCAGCCCACCGGCCCGCAGGTCGGATCGCAAGACCATTTTGCGGCCGCGGTCGGTTCGGCCACCACGATCTATTTCGATACCGACCGGTATAATGTCGATTCGCAGGATGCCGCCGCGCTGCAGGCACAGGCGCAGTATTTCGCGCGCTATCCGCAGATCAGCTTCACCATTCAGGGGCATGCCGACGAACGCGGCACGCGCGAATACAACCTTGCGCTGGGCGAACGCCGCGCCAATGCGGCGAAGAACTTCCTCGTCAGCCTCGGGGTTGATCCGGGCCGGATCGCGGTGGTGAGCTACGGCAAGGAACGCCCGGTGGCGCTGGGATCAAACGAAGGCGCGTGGGCGCAGAACCGCCGCGCTGCAAGCGTGATCATCACCTGACGATCAGCCATGAAGCAGGCCGGGTGAAAGCTCGGCCTGCATGTCATAGGGCGATGACGCAACCGGCGCTTCGACCCCGGCCAGATCGCGCGCGCTGGTGATGACGCACAGCCCGGCAAGTGCAAGCACGGAAAACAGGCTGGAGAGGGTCAGTTGCGGGCTCATGTCTTTGCGGTCTTTCCCGCACGCGAACAAACTGCGTGCGTCAATCTTCTATTGCAACGCAACATTTCACATTGCAACTTGTTCCCGTGATCGCACCGCTTTGCTTTGTGCGCCACCTGCCCTAGATTGGTCGCCTGATGCCATCGACCAACCACATGACGCCCCGCGCCTGCGGTGATTCCAGATGACCCGTGCCAAGCGTTCGCTCGACTGGGGCTTTCCGCGCTGGCGGGCCTATGGTTCGTCGCGGGAAGCCGCCAACGTCCGCATCTGCGACCGGCACGGCTGCGACGAGCCGGGCAATTGCCCCGCGCCCAAGGCCCCCAACAGCCGCGACCGGTGGTATTTCTGCCAGAAACACGCCGCCGAATATAATTCGCGGTGGGATTACTTCGAAGGTCTCGAAAAGGCCGAGAAGGAGGAACGCGCCCGCGCCGAACGGCAGGAAAGCGCAGGCTATGCCGAAAGCGCGCATTATGGCTGGGCCGGGTCGGGCGATGGCTCGCGCTCTGCCGATGAAATGCGCGCGCTGGAGGTGCTGGGGCTGGAGACGGACGCCGATTTTGCCGACATCAAGAAGGCTTACCGCGCGCGCGCCAAGGAAGTGCATCCCGATGTGAAGCCCGGCGATGCCGAGGCCGCGAAGCAATTCCAGCTGATCCAGACCAGCTACGAAGTCCTGCGCGCGGCGGAGGAACGCCGCGAATGGCGGGGTTGATCGGCTGATACGAAATCGCGCGAGGTGCGACCCATACCTCCCGCCACCCCTCTCCAGCCTGCCACCCCTCTCCAGCCTGCCACCCCTCTCCAGCCGGCCACCATCACCGCGTCAGATCACGCGGCTGCTTTCCTACCTGCCGCAGAACTGACAGTGTCGCACCGATGACCTGTCACGCCCCTTTCTGCAGCCGCGCGATGGTGCGATTTGGGGGCGCGGTTTTTCTGTCTCTGGACAGTGTCTCATGTGTCTCCAACACGTGCCGCGCGCCGGGCCGTGATCTGCGCCGTTTCTGAGCTGTGATCGTTGCAGGAAGGCGCGCTAGGCCGGGGGCGGCCCGGCAAACCCCTTGCCCGCCGAGTCGATCTGCGGATCGGGATTGTCGTTCCACCACGCCACGTCCTTCCACGGGCGCACATCGATCTCGTGGCTCCAGCAATTGCGCGGCTGATGGGCGAGATGCCAGTAGGTTTCGGCCAGCACGGCGGGATCGATCACCCCGTCGCGGCCCTTGCCCGCCTTGAACGCATCATACTTGTCGCCCAGCAGCTTGCCGAGCGTGTCGGGTGCATCGACAGCGCCATCGACCACCACATGGGCGACATGGACGCCTTGGGGGCCAAATTCGGCGTTGAGGGTCTGGCACAGCATCCGCCGCCCGCCCATGGCCGCGGCGTGGCTGTGCTGACCGGCATTGCCGCGCATCGCCGCGGTGGCAGAGGTGACCAGCAGTGTGCCGTGCGCGCCGGACTTCGAACGATCGACCATCAGCGGGAACAGCGCATGGGCAAGCCGGAACACCCCATAGGTGCCCAGCCGCCAGCCGAGCTCGAAAATGCGGTGCGGGGTGGCATCCAGTGCGCGATTGCCGATCTGCGCGCCGAGATTGTAGAGCGCGCAGTGGATCGGGCCGATATCGGCCTCGGTGCGCGCCACCAGTTCCTCGATCGCCCCGTCATCGGCGGCGTTGATCAGCGTGCCGCTGGCCGATCCGCCCGCCGCCTCGATCTGGTCCACCAGCCGTGCGAGGCCCGCCTCGTCGCTGCGTCGTGCCAGCACCGCGTGATAGCCCCCGGCGGCAAAGCGCATCGCGGCATTGCCCCCGATCCCGGCGCCCGCGCCGATCACGAGGAACACGGGTTTGCGGCTGTCTGTCATGGCTGGTTTCTCCCCTCGCTGATGCGTGTGGCCTAGCAGGCGATGGAAGGAAACTCACACATGTTCCAGCGCCTGCGCGAAATCGGCGATGAGATCATCGGCATCCTCGATCCCCACGCTGATGCGCACCAGATTGTCGGTGATCCCCAGCATGTCCTTGCGCGCCTGCGGAACCGAGAGGTGCGTCATCGAGGCCGGATGGCTCGCCAGCGTCTCCGTCCCGCCGAGGCTGACCGCCAGCTTGGCGATGGTAAGGTTGTCGAGGAAGGCAAAGCATTCCGCCTCGCCGCCCTTGATGAACAGCGAGAAGGTGCTGCCCGCCCCAAGGCAGTGGCGATCATGAATGTCCTGCTGGCGCGGATCGCTGATCAAGCCGAGATAGCCCAGCCCTTCGACCTTCGGGTGGCCTTGCAGGAATGCGCACACCTTGGCCGCGTTCTCGCCTGCGCGCTGCATCCTGAGCTCGACCGTCTCCAGCGACCGCAGCAGCATCCACGCGGTGTTGGGATCAACGATCCCGCCCATCGTGTTGCGCAAGGCGCGCACCGGGTCCATCCAGCGCTTCGCCCCGGCAATGCTGCCTGCGACGAGATCGGAATGGCCGCCGACATATTTGGTCAGCGAATAGGCGACAATATCGGCCCCATGTTCCAGCGGGCGCTGCCACAGCGGGCCGAGGAAGGTGTTGTCGATGGCGATTGGGCATTCTTGCGTGCTACCGCCTGCGGCTACTTGAGCCGGAGGAAAAGCGGCATCGCGCGCGTCGCTTACCGCTTCGATATCGACCAGCGCATTGGTCGGGTTGCCGGGGCTTTCGAGGTAGATCATCGCCACCTTGCCGCCCTGTGCTTCGGCCTGCGCCCTCGCCTTGGCCAGCACCGCGTCAAGCTCTGCGCGGGTCGCTCCGGCGGGGAAATCGAGATAGGTGATGCCAAATCGGCTCAGCACCTTGGCGACAAAGCCTTCGGTCGCGGCATAAAGCGGGCCGGAATGCACGATCACGTCGTTCTGGCCGCAATAGGCCATCATCAAAATACAGATCGCGGTCATCCCGCTGCTGAATGTCAGCGCGTCCTCGGCCCCGTCCCACACGGCAAGGCGATCCTCGAGGATTTCCTGATTGGGCCCGTTGAAGCGCGAATAGACGAGGCCTTCCGCCCCGCCTTCGCGCAGCCCGGTAATGCCTTCAAAGTGCCGCTTGCCCGCGGCCGCGTTTTCGAAGGCAAAAGTGCTGGTAAGGAAGATCGGGGCTTTCAGCGATCCTTCGGACAGCGCCGGATCATAACCGTAGCCCATCATCAGGGTAGAGGGCTTCATCGGCCGCCCTCCGATTTCGCGCCGGGCAGGCTTGGGTTTGCGGCGGGGGGGGGGGGGGTCAACAGCATCGACGGCGTCTGGCATGACGGCGTATCCTTCCTCTGCTCACGCTCCCAGGAAGGCGGGAGCTGGTCGCGGCGGGCAGGGCGCCCGTCCCTAACCTCCGCAGGAACGCCTCTCCGCTGCCGCCGCTCAGATGGGCAGAAGGTATCGCGTGCGCACAATAGTTTCAAGCGATTGGACGATGGTTTCACACCAGCGCAGCGATGCCCCACACCACGGCGACGATCAGGAACACGCCCGCCACATCAAGCATCGCTCCGGCGGTGACCATGCGGCCGATCCGGATTTGGCCGGTGCTCCACGCGATGGCGTTGGGGCCAGTTCCGGCGGGCAGCATGAAGCCCCAGCTCGCGGCCAGCGCGGCGGGCAGGGCGAGCAGCACCGGATCGACCCCCAGCGCGACCACCAGCGCAGCGACCACCGGAATGATGCCGGTCGCGGTGGCGACATTGCTGGCGAATTCGGTTACCGCCACCACCAGCGCCACCACCACCAGCGCCACCAGCAGCAGCGGCCAGTGTTCCAGCGGCAGCAGCGCCTCGCCCAGCCAGGCGGTCAGGCCCGAAGCCTGCATGCCGCCCGCCAGCGCGAGGCCGCCGCCGAACATGAAGATGACGCTCCATGGCGCGTGCCTCGCTTCGTCCCACACCAGCAGGCTGCGGCCCGTCCCGTCCGGGATCAGGAACAGCGCCAGCCCGGCGATGACGGCAATGGTGCCATCGGTCCACGACCCCGGCGGCAGCAGCGGCGCGACCAGCGGCTGGCTGACCCATCCGGCAAAGGCCAGCACGACCAGCGGCACCAGCCGTCGTTCCGGCCCGCTCCATTGCGCGCGGGTGGCGATAGCGGCCCGCGCGGCGGCAAGATCGAAGGGTTGGTCGGCGACGCGCTGCACCCGCGCGATGATCCACGCCGCCAGCGGCACGCCCAGCAGCACCACCGGCACACCATAGAGCGACCATTGCGCAAAGCTGATCCGCACGCCCGCGATCTGATCGAGCAGGCCGACCGAAATCGCATTGGTGGGCGAGCCGACAATCGTGCCCAGCCCGCCGATGCTGGCGGCAAAGGCGATGCCCATCGGCAAGGCTCCGAATATGCCGTCCTGCCGAATGGTGTCATCCTCGCCGCGCGCATCTCCGCCCCCTTCCAGCACCGCCAGTGCCATCGGCATCATGATCAGCGCGGTCGAGGTGTTGGAGATCAGCATCGACAGCAGCGCAGCCGCGATCATGAAGGCAAACAGCAGCCGCGCGGGGCCACCGCGTGCGCCCAGCAGCCCGAGAATCGCAAGGCTCAGCCGGCGGTGCAGCCCGGTGCGTTCGATCGCCAGCGCAACAAAGGCCCCGCCCAGCAGCAGGAACAGGATCGGCGAGTAATAGTCGCTCGCGGTATCTTCCGCGGTCGAGACCCCCGAAAGCGGCAGGACAAGGAAGGGCAGCAGACCGGTCACGCTCAGCGGCACCGCCTCGGTCATCCACCACGCCGCCATCCACATGACCAGTCCGGCGACCAGCCACGCACCCTGTGGCATGCCCGCAGGTGGCGGCAGCAGGGCTGCAAGCGCAAAGGCGAGCGGGCCGAACCAGAGGCCGAACAGGCGTGCTGTCATGGCTGGCAGTCCTCCCTTGGCGCGGTGCAGGCCTATCAGTGCCGCCCCGCCTGCGGCAAGCCCTGCAGCAAAAAGGGCGCGGAGGCGTTGTGGCCCCGCGCCCTTGCTGTCCTGTTGGGTTCGCCTGTCTTTTGCAGCTGGCCCCTATTTGGGTGCCAGCACCATCAGCATCTGGCGGCCTTCAAGCCGCGGGAACGCTTCGACCTTGGCGACTTCGGCGACATCATCCTGCACCTTCTTCAGCAGATCCATGCCGAGATGCTGGTGCGCCATTTCACGCCCGCGAAACCGAAGGGTGATCTTCACCTTGTCGCCGTTCTCGATGAACTTGTTCACGTTGCGCATCTTCACGTCATAATCATGCGTGTCGATGTTGGGGCGCATCTTCACTTCCTTGATGTCCTGCGTTTTCTGCGTCTTGCGCGCCAGATTGGCTTTCTTCTGCGCTTCGTAGCGGAACTTGCCGACATCGAGGAACTTGCACACCGGCGGGTCCGCGTTGGGGGACACTTCAACCAGGTTCAGGCCTTTTTCATTGGCCTGTTCGATCGCTTCGCGGGTGTACATGACCCCGAGGTTTTCGCCTTCGTCATCGATGACGCGGACCTTGGGGACCTGAATCATGTTATCAAAACGAGGGCCGCTTTTTACGGGCGGGGCCATCGAGCGCCGGGGTGGACGTGATATGGGGTGTTCTCCTGTGGTTGCTTACGTGTTGGGCGCTCCATAGTGCGAAACGGGGGCGAGCGCCAGATGGAGTCTTACGCTGTTGCCTGCCAGAGCGGAAACCGGGCGATCCGGCCGCGCGCGGGCATCAGCGCCTCGATCTGGCGGGCCGGTTGCAGTGCGGCGAGGATCTCCGGCGCGCCTGCGTCCATGCCTCCGGTGAGCGTGCCGAAGGCGGGCAGGATCATCCGTTCGGCTCTGGCGGCACCGCGCCCAAGCACAGCGCAAGGCCGGGCGATGTGGCGGCCCCGGACATCGACTCGCAGCTTGGGATGGTAGTGGCCCGACAGTTCAGGCGCGGTTTCCCCGGTGCGCGCTTCGTGGCGCAGGATGACCCCGCCCAGTTCGAGTTCGGGCAGGATCGTTCCGCCAAAGCCTTTCGGCAGCGCCTCGTCATGGTTGCCGGTGATCCACACCCAGTCGAGCGCGCGGGTCAGCGCCTCCAGCATCCCGGTGCAATGCGTGTCCAAGCGCAATGCACCGGCATCATCGTGGAAATTGTCCCCCAGCGTGATCACCCGCCGTGCGCCGGTGATCCGCACAGCGTCGGCCAGCCGTTCCAGCGTGTCGCGGCTGTCATAGGGGGGCAGCATCTGGCCCCGCTGCGCATACCAGCTGGCCTTTTCCAGATGCAGGTCTGCCACCAGCAGCGCGCGTTCCGCCGGCCAGTAAAGCGCATGCCCCTGACCCAGCAGCAGTTCGTGTCTGGCAAAGGGGAAGGGGACGAACATAGCGGGAACCATGATCAGGCACTGCCCGCAAAATATCCGCTTGGCAACCGCCGATCCGGGGCTTGTGCGATGCGCTGGCTCGCCTATGCTGAGCATTGAATGACAGACGGGGTTGTATGACGGACTGGACACAGCACACGGCGCGGGCACGGACGTGGTTTGAATCTTTGCGCGATTCGATTTGCGCCGAATTCGAGGCGATCGAGCGCGAGGCGGGATCGGACGCAAGCTTTCAATACACCCCGTGGAACCGCGAAGAGGAAGGCAATCCCGATCCTGGCGGCGGCGTCCAGGGCTTGATGAAGGGCAAGGTGTTCGAAAAGGTCGGCGTCAATGTCTCGACCGTGCGCGGCAGCTTTGCCAGGGAATTTGCAGGCTCCATCAACGGGGCCAGCGCCGATGAACCCGGCTTTGTCGCCACCGGCATCAGTCTGGTCGCGCACATGACCAATCCGCATGTGCCTGCGGTGCATATGAACACCCGCTTCCTCACCACCACCAAAGCATGGTTCGGCGGCGGCGCGGATCTTAACCCGCCGATCCCCTACGAGGAGGATACGGAGGAATTCCACGCCGCCATGCGCGCCGCCTGCATGGGGCACAACCCGACCTATTACGAACGTTACAAGAAGTGGGCGGACGAATATTTCTACATCCCGCACCGGCAGGTGCATCGCGGGGCGGGCGGGATTTTCTACGACCATCTCGAATGCGTCGATGATGCGGCATTTGATCGCAATCTCGCCTTCACGCAGGATGTCGGCAAGGCGTTTCTCGACGTGTTCCCGGCGCTGGTGAGAAAGCGCATGGGCAGCGATTTCACGGCGGAAGACGAAGCCCGGCAGCTCGAATACCGGGGCCGCTATGCCGAATTCAACCTCGTGTACGACCGCGGCACGATCTTCGGCCTGAAGACCGGCGGAAATATCGACGCGATCCTGATGAGCCTGCCGCCAAGGGCGACGTGGTCTTGATGCGCAAGCTGGTGATGGCGCGCTACGTGCTTGTTGTGCGCGGCTGATCGGCGATAATCCTTGCCCCGCCGTTGTGCGGCGCACATATTCATTCCGATGCTCCGCCAGTACGAACTCGTCGAGAAGGTTCTCGACTACGATCCGCAAGCCGACGAGGCGATGCTGAATCGCGCCTATGTCTATACCGTGCAGAAGCACGGCACCCAGAAGCGCGCGTCGGGCGATCCCTATTTCAGCCACCCGGTCGAAGTCGCCGGATTGATGACCGACCTGAAGCTCGATCAGGCGACCATCATCACCGCGCTGCTGCATGATACGGTGGAGGATACGCTCGCCACGATCGAGGATATCGAGGCTCATTTCGGCCCCGAAGTCGCGCGGCTGGTGGATGGCGTCACCAAGCTTTCCAAGATCGAGACCATGCCGGAAAACGAGCGCGCGGCGGAAAACCTGCGCAAGTTCCTGCTGGCCATGTCCGAAGATATCCGCGTGCTGCTGGTCAAGCTGGCTGAC
This sequence comes from Erythrobacter sanguineus, assembly GCF_900143235.1. GTDB lineage: Bacteria > Pseudomonadota > Alphaproteobacteria > Sphingomonadales > Sphingomonadaceae > Erythrobacter > Erythrobacter sanguineus. Next base: position 21,570 of record NZ_FRDF01000007.1, read on the forward strand.
CGGCTGCACAACATGCGCACCCTGCATTTCATCAAATCGCCCGAAAAGCGCCAGCGCATCGCGCGCGAGACGATGGATATCTACGCCCCGCTGGCCGAGCGCGTGGGGATGTATGAATACATGCACGAAATGCAGGCGCTGGCGTTTCGCGAACTGGAACCGGAAGCCTATGCCACCATCAATACGCGGCTCGAGCAGTTGCGTTCGCAGGATGGCGGGCAGGTCGATGCGATTGCCCTGAAGGTCAAGCAGCGCCTCGCCGAAGCGGGTCTGAGGGTCGAGGTCTACGGGCGCGAGAAGCACCCCTTTTCGATCTGGCACAAGATGGCCGAACGCCATGTCAGCTTCGAGCAGGTGACCGACATCATGGCCTTCCGTGTCCTCACCGACAGCGAGGAGGATTGCTACCACGCATTGGGTGTCCTGCACACGACGTGGCAATTCCTGCCGGGCAAGTTCAAGGACTATATCTCCACCCCCAAGACCAATGGCTACCGCAGTTTGCACACGTCGCTGATGTACGAAAATTCGATGCGGGTCGAAGTGCAGATCCGCACGCGCGAGATGCATCGCCGCAACGAATTCGGCCTCGCGGCGCACTGGGCCTACAAGCAGGCCGACAAGGCCGACGGGCAGGTGGGCTGGCTGCGCGACCTGATCGAGATTGTCGAACAGAGCCATGATGCCGAGGAACTGCTCGAACACACGCGCCTTGCGATTTATCAGGATCGGATCTTCGCCTTCACGCCCAAGGGCTCGCTGTTCCAGCTGCCCAAAGGCGCGACCGCAGTCGATTTCGCTTTTGCCGTTCACACCGATCTGGGCCTCGCCTGCGTCGGTGCGAAGATCAACGGCAGGCACATGCCGCTGCGCACCCCGCTGTCTAACGGCGATGTGGTGGAGATCATCAAGAACCCCGGCGCTGCGCCGCAATTGTCGTGGCTGGCCTTTGTCGTCACCGGCAAGGCGCGCGCCGCGATCCGCCGTGCGGTTCGCCTGAAGGAGCGCGACGAAGTGGCCGCGATCGGATCGAAACTGTTCGACGAGATCGCCGCGCGCGTGCCCGCCCGCATCGGCAAGAAGGCGATCAGGGGCGCGCTCCAGCGCCTCGACATGGATGAGCCTGATGACCTGATGTACGCCATCGGCGCGGCCAAGCTGACCGACCGTGAGGTGATGGAGGCGCTTGTCCCGGGCTGCACCGCCGGGTTCGAGGAGGACGAGGAGTGGTCGCGGCGGGAACGGGCGATCTCGATCCGGGGTCTGACGCCGGGGGTCGCCTTCGAACTTGCCACCTGCTGCCACCCGGTGCCGGGCGACCGCATCGTCGGCATCCGCCGCAAGGGCGAGACCGTGCTGGTTCACGCGATCGACTGCCTCGAACTGGCAAGCGGGGTGGATAATGACTGGATCGACCTTGCCTGGGGCAACCGTTCTGTCGGCGCGGTGGGGCAGTTAACAGTGACGCTGTATGATCGCCCCGGCACGCTGGCGGAAATGGCGGGCATTTTCGCCCAGAACAAGGCGAATGTGACCACGCTGGTGCAGACCCAGCTCGATCATCCCTTTACCAGCTACGATATCGAGATCGAGGTGCAGGATCTGGCCCACCTTAACCGTATTCTGTCCGCCCTGCGCGCCAGCGATGCGGTGGCGCAGGCGGAACGGCAGTAGGCTCAGATAAAGGCCAGCAGCACTGCAACGAGGATCACCGAATAGGCTGCGATCCCGCCGGCAATCGCGATCGGGTTGAAGGCGGGGGCAAGTGTCGCCTGCGCCATCTGGCCAAGCTGGCTGAGCAGTTGCGGCCAGGTATAGGCGACGAAATCGCCCTGACTCATGACCGCAACGAGGCGCTTGTCCTGGTCCACGATCGGCAGGCGGCGGAAGCGTTCGTTGCTCATCACCTGCAACCATTCGAGCACGTTGTCGTCCTTGTCCGCCATGCGAACGTCCGAAGTCATGACGGCACTCACCGGTGTGGTCCTGGGGTCGCGCGCATCACCGATCACGCGGCGGAAGATGTCGCGTTCGGTCATCACGCCAAGCACGCAATTGTCCGCATCGGTGATGAAGATCGAACCGAAATTCTTGTCCGCCATCTGCGTCACCGCGTCGAAAACGGTTGTTTCGGGCGGGCAGGTCAGCGGCGGGGCTTTGCTGTGGAATTCCTTGCGGTCGCCGATTTTCATCTTGTGCGCTCCCTTTGGCTGGATGGTGCCACGGATTGAAACGCGCAGGAAAGGCAAGGGTTCCGTAAGGGAAATTCTCTCCCCTCGCTTGAGGGAGGGGCTGGGGGTGGGTGCTCGAAGCTTATTGCGAAGCCGCCACCTGCCGCACGGGCGCACGGATGTTGCAGATATCCGCGCCGCCTGCGGGGACGATGAAGAACGGATCGCGGCGGTTGGCGATGGCTTCGGCATAGGCCGCGAAGGTGGCGCTTGTCGTCGAGAGGTATTCGAAGCTTGGTCGCTCGCTCGCGGGAAGATCACTTGCCACCCGCACCGACAGGATCGGCGTGCGCTTGGCGGCTTCCTCGGCGGTGTAGAACCCCAGCGCCCCCGACCCGCGCGGCAGGCTGGAGAGGTGCTCCATCCCCTCGATCACCCGGCTGACCAGCGCGATATTGCGATCAAGGTGGCGCGGCGCATGGCCGATCACGGTATAAAGCTCCGCGCCCGATCCGGTGTCGGGGGAGTAGTTCCGCCCGACGCCGACCATGCCGTAGCAGTGAGTGGGCCAGAAGGCATCTCGCGCGATCCCGATCGGCCAGCCGGCGACAAATCCGGCAGCTTCCGCATAGGCATCCTTCTGCATGAGAGCCAATCCGGGAAGAGGGCTCGGCATCGCAATCGTGGGCCTTCCGGCCCGGCTCGCCTCGCGCGCGGAGGCCTCGCGTTCCGCGTTCCGGGCCGCGATCTCGGCGCGCTGGCGCGCCCGTTCGATAAAGGCATCGCGGATTCGCTGAAATTCCGGATCGGGATCGTTGAGCGTGTAGTCGCGCTCTTCCATCACTTTCAGCCCTTGCGGCAGGGGCTTGGGCTCCCCCGTTGCCTCGGGGTTGTCGTAATTGGGATCGCCCCACTGGGTGACGTAATTGTCCTGCACCCGGTTGACCGAGATGCCGTCATACCACCCGGAGCGCGCGAACAGCCGGATGTTGTGCACCCAGCCCTGGCTGAAGGGCGCAGGGATAAGCTGGATCACCACCTGCCGCGGCTTGCCCTCGGCGTCGGGTGCGAGGGTCATCACCAGCAGATCCTCCGCCGGGATCGCCATCCAATCGGCAGCGGGCGCGGCGGCGACGATTTCCGAAGGCGCAGGCGCTCCCTTCGGCTCCTCTTGAGCGGACAGCGGCAACGAAAGGGCGAGGGCTGCGGTGGCAGCCAGAAGCAAAGTTCGCATAAGTCTTGTGGTGCCACCACGCGCCTTGCGAAGCAATCCATTCGCGGCTAGTGGCGCGAGCTTGTTGCGCTACCGCTTCGCTGCCCGGGCGCGTGCAACATACGGAGCGGTGGCCGAGTGGTCGAAGGCGCACGCCTGGAAAGTGTGTATACGTCAAAAGCGTATCGTGGGTTCGAATCCCACCCGCTCCGCCAATACCCCCAGCACCAGTCTCTGGTTTCAGGGTCGCCGGCAACTCGCTGAGAACAGGCCGATGTTCGCGGCAGATATCCGGCGCCAGCGTGTGAGTCGGATGAAGGGCTTTCAGCAGTGGCGCTGGCACCTCGACGAGGTCTTCGTAAACATCAATGGCGAGCGCCACTACATGTGGCATGCAGTCGATCACGAGGGCGAAGTCCTTGAGAGCTATGTCACGAAGAAGCGCGACAGATCCGCCGCGTTGGCGTTCCTGAAGAAAGCGTTGAAGCGTCATGGTGGGGCCGAGACAATCGTCACCGATGGTCTGAAATCCTATCCAGCAGCGATGCGTGAACTGGGCAATCTCTAGCGCCGGGCTAAGGGCCGCTGGCTCAACAATCGAGCGGAAAACTCGCACTTGCCATTTCGACGACGAGAACGCGCGATGCTACTATTTCGGCAAATGAAGTCGCTACAGAAGTTCGTCTCGGTCCATGCAAACGGCCACAATCACTTCAACTTGCAGCGCCACCTCGTCGACCGTCAAACGTACAAGACCTGCCGCTCGGCCACCCTGGTTGAGTGGCAGATCCTCATCGCCTGACCTGTGGCTGGGAAGGGGACCTCTGCGCTGATCGGAGGCGAGTTGCGATTGGACTGACAGCACCCCACCGGCTGCACTCGGATAGCAGCGGGGTTTCGTTAACCTTATCGATATCAATCTGAATTATCAGCAGACTTACCCCGTCCAGCGGATCGCAGCCGCCGTGCCTCCGTGTGATCGACATAAACACTTTCCCAAGTGCGAAAGCAGTGATGGTTCCAAGACGCGATGCATAGCTATGGAAGTCCCCAAGATGGCACCGGCCTGATCGGCCATTCCGGCTTCGTCGGCGGCGCGCTGCTGCGGCAAGCGCGGTTTGCTGCCTGCTTCAACAGCGCCACGATCGCTGCCATCGAGGGGCAGTCGTTTGGCACGCTGGTATGCGCCGCCGCGCCGGGCTCCATGTTCGAAGCCAACCGTGCGCCGACCCGCGATGCGGCGCAGATCGATGCGTTGATCGCGCGGTTGTCGGGAGTGCGGGCTGAACGGTTCGTGCTGATATCGTCCATCGCGGTGCTGGCGGATTTTGCCGGCGGCGATGACGAAGCCACGCAGGCGTTCCAGCAGACCCTCGCCTATGGTCGCCATCGCCGCGCGTTGGAGGCATTCGTCGAACGCCATTTCGCAAACAGTCTGATTATCCGCTTTTCTCGACAGGTTTCTTGATCGCTGCGCCAGCTTCGAAATCACGCAGCGCGCCCAGACTGCGCCAAGCCCGCGCTTCAACATGGTCAAGGTGATGAAAGGGCGTTTTGATCCGGCGTGATCAGTCAGGCTCGGCGCGTCGTTCGGCCACCATGGAAAGCCGAGATCTCAGGAAAGGCCCGTTTTCACCGGGGCGGGCTGTCCTGGGAACTGGCCCATATGCTGCCAGCTTTCACGGTCAGTTCTACCGGGGTGAGCGACTGACCAAGGCAGGCACCGAACAGGCACTGGCCGTCACCAATGGCAAAGCGCGCTCCATGTCCGGCGCACACGATGTATTCGCCATCATGGCTGAGATAGGCATCTTTCCTCCACGCCATCGCTGCGCCGGGAATGTGCGGGCATGAATTGCGATAGCCGTGAAGTTGCCCGTCCTTGCGCACGACGAACATCGTATCGCGAGCGCCCCCTTCGGGAGCGAACCCGCGGGCCGTGCCTTCGGCGATATCGGCAAGGGCGCACAGTTTGATCAATTCAGGCAACGATAGGTCCGGCTGTGGTCAATGTGGCGGACCGCCTCCCGGCCCCCAGAACGTCTCGTAACCTTTGTTCTTGAACCGCGTGCCCGCGGTCAGCATCGCCATCGGACCTTGAACGTGAAAGGCGAGGTGTTCGATCCCCTGCATGTGCAGCGGTGTTTGCAGGCAAAACAGCGAATGGTGAAGTTTTGCGGCTATCTGGGTGTGTGAGGTAGTCACCACAGGGCGCGGATGCCTTGACGTCCTGGCCGGGGGCAAGCCCCTCGCCTGCCGCTCAGCTCAGTTCGGCCAGTAAACGAACTCGTCGTCCGGCTCGAACGGCTCGGCCAGCGTCTTGTCGATTCGTACCGGCATCGAGAGGGTGCTGGCATAAAGCGGCTTGCGGCTGTCACGATGATGCGCCGCGAGCAGGGCTTCGAGCGCGGCGCGGCGGGCCGGCTGGGCGGCGGCAAGGTTGGTGCGTTCCTCCGGATCGCTGGCGAGGTTGTAGAGCCACACCTTGTCCTGCTTCGCGTTCACCTGCAGCTTCCAGTCCCCGTCGCGGACTGCCTTGTAATAGCCGCTGCTCCAGAACAGCGGCGCGTCGGCGCGGTCTTGCGTGCCGCTGCCGGTCAGCGTCGGCAGGAGGTTGCGTCCGTCGATGGCGACCCCTTGCGGAAGCGCGGCGGTGCCTGCGGCGGCCAGCGTGGGCATAAGGTCGACATGCGCGGCCGGGATCGGCACTTGCGTTCCGGGCGCCACGCGGGCGGGCCAACGCACGAATAGCGGCACCTTGATGCCGCCCTCGAAGAAACTGCCCTTGCCGCCGCGATAGGGCGCGTTGAGCCCCGAAAGCCCGATGTAACCCGGCGCGCCATTGTCGCTGGAGATTACCACCAGTGTGTTGTCGGCCAGCCCTTCGGCGTCGAGCTTGGCCATGATCCGCCCGACGCTGCGGTCGAGCGCGCGGACCATGGCGGCATAGACCCGGAGGCGGTGCGGGCCGATATCGCCCACCGCCTCATAATCCGCGCGCGTGGCCTGCAGCGGCGTGTGCACGCCCCAGTGCGACAGGTAGAGGAAGAAGGGCCGGTTGCGGTTCGCCTCAATCACCTTGAGCGATTCGTCGGTCCAGTAAACGGCAAGATAGCCGCCCGGGACGAATTTCTCTCCGCCATTATAGCTGGTGACGAAACGCGCCGAGGCCCACAGAAAACGGTCGATCGGATCGAAATCGACCCGCGCATTGACAACTTCGGGGTGATCTTCGGGCAGGTGCAGCAACCCGTCGAGGTTGAGGCTCTCGTCAAAACCTTGCGCGTTGGGATGGAATTGCGGCGCGTTGCCGAGATGCCACTTGCCGATATGGACCGTATGATAGCCGCGCGTCTTGAGCACCTCGGCGATCGTCACCTCCTCGGGCGGCAGCCCCTGCTGCTCGAACGGCAAGGCTGCGGCGTCAGCATCACCATCGTATTCGACCGGCGGCTGGTCGGGCTGGAGTTCGCGCGACATCATCGCCACCAGACGCGGCATGCCCTGCGGGGTCGGGGTGTATTCAAATCCGGTGCGGGTGGCATAGCGCCCGGTCATCAGCTGCGCGCGCGAGGGCGAGCAGGTGGCATTGCCGGCATAGGCCTGGGTGAAGATCGCGCCCTCCGCCGCGAGGCGGTCGATATGCGGGGTCGGAACCCGTCCATCCGCGACCCCGCCGCCGAAGGTCGAAAGATCATTGATGCCAAGATCGTCGAACAGGATGAAGACGATATTCGGCGGTCGTTCGGCCGGCGGTTGTTCGGCGCGCGCGGGGCCTTCCTGCCACGGAACCGGACGGTTGGCGGCAACCGCGATGCTGCCGCGAAAGCTCACATAGGCGAGCAGCAGCGTGATGCGGTTGAGATAGGCCGCCGTGCCGAGACCCACCGCCAGCACCGCCACGCCAAGCAGGATTTTCTGCCAGCGTTTCATCCGCCGGCTGCCTTGGTGCGGATGTTGAGCTGCCCGGCCAGCCCTGCATCACGGTGCCGGGCAATCGCCTGATACTCGGGCGATTGCACCATCTCCAGCATCGCCGCGCGCGAGGGATATTCGGCGATGGCAACCATGTCCCACAGCTCCTCGACCTCGCCCAGCAACAGGTCGGTGACCATGCCGCTGAAGCGCACCGTGCCGCCCACCGCCGCAAGACAGGCCTGCACCCCGACAGCATAGCGCAGATAGGCTTCGCGCCCAGAAAGCCCGGGATCCGAACCATCGGGATAGGCGGCCTTGTCCTTGAACCTGAGGAGATTGACCATGCACATCGGCCCGTCCTCCTGCCCCGCAAAGAATGCCATGGCCTGTTCGGGCGAGGGGTGAAGATGGTTGGTGACCTTCATGGCGCTTTGCCTTTGGCTGCGATGTCGAGGATCGCCGCAACAAAGCCTTGCGGATCGTCCTCCTGAATGAAATGTCCGCCCTTGAGCGTGCGGTGCAACTGGCCCGCAGTTCCGGGCACGCGGCCAATGAAGCGGCTTTCGCCGCCGCGCGTAATCGGATCGCGGTCGCTGAAGGCGCAAAGGAACGGCTTGTCGAAGCGCTCGAACACCTCCCATGCGCGCTGCTGGTCGGGCACGGCAGGGTTGCCGGCAAAGGGCACGAGGCTGGGGAAGATCCGCGCCCCGGCTTTGTAGCGCGCATCGGGGAAGGGGGCGTCATAGGCGGCGATTTCCGCGGCGCTCAGTTCACGCCTGGTGCCCTTGTTGATGATCCGGCCGATCGGGAAGAACGGACTCCATTGCGAAAAGCCACGCCAGATCGCGAAGACACGCGGTGCCGGGCCGCCTTCGGGCAGGCCGCCGTTCGACAATACCACCCCGGCAAAGCGATCGGGCATGGCTGCCACCAGCCTGAGCCCGACGAGCGAGCCCCAGTCCTGACACGCAAGTGTGATGCGCGAAAGATCCAGCGCCTCGACCCATTGGCGCATCCATTCGACATGGGCGGCGTAGGTATAGTCGGACTTGGCCGCCGGCTTGTCGGACTTGCCGAAGCCGATCAGATCGGGGGCGAGCACCCTGTAGCCAGCGGCAACCACCGGGCCGATCATATGGCGATAAAGATAGCTCCAGCTCGGTTCGCCGTGCATCATCAGCACCACCGGCGCATCGCGCGGGCCTTCGTCGATATAGTGGATGCGCAAGGGTGCTGCAGCGCGCGGATCGGCGATCTCGAGGTAATGCGGCGCGAAGGGAAAATCGCTCAGCCCTTCGAAGGCCGCATCGGGGGTGCGCAGAATCTCCAACTCGCCCTCTCGCCTTTGCCTATCTATTGACATGATGAATGTCATTATAATGCGGCGCGGTCAATCCGCAGGCGGCGGCCTGTCATTATCGACCAGCCGGAAGCCGATATGATCAGTGCCGAGCCCGCGTTCCTGAAACTGCCGCGCTGCGGGCCGGTAGCGCGCACAATAATTCGCCGCGCACAGGTAGGATCCGCCCTTGATCACGCCGGCCGGTTCGACCGCATCAGCGCGTGAGCCGGAGGTGCTGGTCCATTCCCAGACATTGCCGATCATGTCGTGGAGCCCGAACCCATTGGACGGAAAGCAGCCGACCGGTGCGGCTCCGGCAAAGCCATCTTCCACAAGGTCCTTCACCGGGAAGACGCCCTGATAGTAATTGGCCTGCGGGCGGCCTTCCGCATCGACCGGTTCGGGCAGGGCGGGCGCGCCGGCCCGTGCGGCATATTCCCATTGGGCCTCGGTCGGCAATTGCCTGCCAGCCCATGCAGCATAGGCCTCGACATCCTCGTAGGCGACCTGCACGACCGGGTGGCGTTCCTTTCCGGCGATGGAGTCCTGCGGGCCGGAAGGGTGCTGCCAGTCCGCGCCCGTCACCCAGCGCCACCATGTCTCCCCCGGTTGCGAGGGGGCCTGGAACACCGCCGATCCCGGTTGCAGCATCTCTGCCGGCGCGCCGGGGATGGCAGGCGGCGCGCGTTCGGCCATGGTGCGGTATCCAGTCGCCGCGACGAAGGCTGCAAACTGCGCATTGGTCACCTCGTGGGTGTCCATCCAGAAGCTTTCCACCACGGCCACGCTTGGCGGGCCTTCCTCGGGATAGATCGGGTTCTCGCCCATGGTGAAACGCCCACCGGGCACCCACACCATCGCATCGCCTGCAAGGCCGGTGCAGGATGCCGCCGCAGGCTCTGGCGGGGCTTCGCAGCCCGCCAGCAGTGCGGGGGCAAACAGGCAGGTCAGCGCAATCCGTTTCATGCCTCTGTCCAGCGGGCCATCGCGTCATCCAGCAGCCGTAGCACCACCGCCTTGGCTTGCTCGACCGGCAGGCCCTGATCATGGCGCAGCAGCCGCCATGTGTTGAAGCTGAGAATTACGCCCAGCGCTTGCGCGCCCACACCGTCGGCCCGGACAGCCTCGGGCAAGTGCGCGCCAAGCGTTTCCGCTTCAAGCCGCAGCAACCGCTGGTAGTCCTGCATCAGGTAAGGGGATTCAAATCGCCGCACATTGGCCGATATGCGAAACGGCATGATCGTCTCGAAGATCCGGGCGCGACGCCCGGCAAGGTCATGAATCCTGTCCTTCCAGCCCGCACCTTCCGGCGGGCGCAACAGGATCGGGAGAACCTGGGCCTCGATCGCCTCGGTCATCTCGCGGTAGAGCGCATCCATGTCCTTGAAGTGCCGGAAGACCGATCGCAGCCCGACCCCGGCGACTTCGGCCACCTGCGCGGCGCTGGGCGCGACCTCGCCCTTTGCCACCAGATCGAGCATGGCGGCGGCGATGCGCGACCGGCTCGACCGGCTGCGTTCGCGCCGGCCATCGGCAAGCGGACCTTTGGCGGACGGAATGCGGGGAATTCTGGATGTAGCCATTGCTTCGAAACCTTCCGGGGCCGTCGCGGGCACGGTGTCGAAATCGCTATGATATGGCATTGTTAATGTCAATTAATGCGCAAGCAGTGCCATCGTCAGCTGCGCGCGACTTAGCCCTGCGGCGCGGAATTCTGGCGCCCGCGCTGTTGTACTGCGGCGCGGCGGGCCTCGACTTCCTCCGGGGCGACGGCGGAGTTGGCAGCGCTGGAACGTTCGGCCTCGAGCGCCAGCCCCTCACCGAAGCTCATGGCAAAGCCATCGTCGATCAGGCGTTTGTAGGTGGCCAGAAAGCCCGGATCGATCCCCGCCATGTCGCTCGCCAGCCTGCGGGCGAGCCGGAGCAATTCATCGGGCGCGACCACGTGGTTGACAAGGCCCCAGCTATGCGCCGTCGCCGCATCGAGGAAGTTGCCGGTGAAGGCGAGTTCTTTTGCGCGGGAGATCCCGATCATCCGGCTGAGCTTCTGCGACAGCCCCCAGCCCGGCACGATCCCGACCCTTGCATGGGTATCGGCAAAGCGCGCATTGCTGCTCGCCACCAGCACATCACAGGCGAGCGCGACCTCGAAGCCGCCGGTAATGGCGACGCCATTGATCGCGCCGATTACCGGCTTGCAGCAGAGTTCGATCGCCTTGACCGGATTATCCGCCGGATCGGTCGCATTGGCGCTGCCTAGCGCGCCGGCCTCGCTGCCGAGTTCCTTGAGGTCGAGCCCGGCGGTAAACGCCCGCTCGCCCGCGCCGGTCAGGATCACGGCGCGCACATTATCGTCCGCGTTGACTGCGCGCATCACCGCGGCGAGCCGCTGGCGCAGCGCGCGGTTGAGCGCATTCATCGCTTGCGGGCGGTTGAGGGTGACGGTGGCGATGCCATCCGCGACTTCCAACAGAACCACATCGTCGGACATCACAATCTCCAGTCTATCGCGCCGCGCCCGCGCTGCTCCAGAAAAGCATTGGCCTGGCTGAACGGGCGCGAGCCGAAAAAGCCACCATGCGCCGACAGCGGGCTGGGGTGGGCAGAAGTCAGTATCAGATGCGTCGGGCCATCTCGCAGGGCGGGGATACGCCCCGCCTTCTTGCGCGCATGGCTGCCCCACAGGATGAATACGGTTGGCACGTCCCGCTCGGCGACCGCAGCAACGCAGGCATCGGTGATTGCATCCCACCCGCGTCCAGCGTGGCTGCCAGCCTGCCCGGCCTCTACCGTGAGCGTGTTGTTGAGCAACAGCACGCCTTGATGCGCCCACCGGGTAAGGTCGCCGGTCACAGGGCGCGGCAGGCCGAGATCGCTTTCCAGTTCCTTGTAGATATTGGCCAGCGAAGGCGGCGGGCGCACGCCGTCCCGTACCGAAAAGGCAAGGCCATGCGCCTGCCCCTGACCATGATAGGGATCCTGCCCGAGGATAACGCAGCGCACCTGATCGAGCGGGGTCAGCGAAAGCGCGGTCAGCCGTGTTCCGCGAGGGGGATAGACCTGTTTGCCCGCCGCCTCTTCGGCCTTCAGCCAGCCGCCCAGCCGCCGCGCCTCCGGCGTCGCAAGCGCAGGCTCCAGCGCCGCGCGCCAGCTATCGGGAATTGTCTCGCTTGTCATCTCCGCAAGGCTATACCCTTGCTGAGGCGTCAGGCGAGTCTGCCCTTTCCCTCTTTCCCCAATCGGCGTAGGGCATCGTGCATGGCTGTGCATTTTCACGAGGAAGACCTGCCCGCTGGCGTATTGGCCGGCAGTGGCGCGATTGCGGTGGATACCGAGACCATGGGCCTCGTCACCCCGCGTGACCGGCTGTGTGTGGTGCAATTGTCCGATGGTTCCGGTGATGAACATCTGGTGCGCTTCAATCCCGGCAGCAGCTATGATGCGCCCAATCTCAAGGCGGTGCTGGGCGATCCGGCGCGCGTGAAGCTCTATCATTTTGCCCGCTTCGATCTTGCCGCGCTACATCACTATCTCGGGGTGACGGCGGGCCCGGTGTTCTGCACCAAGATCGCCAGCCGCCTGACCCGCACCTATACCGACCGGCATGGCCTGAAGAATCTGGTCGACGAATTGCTCGGGGAAAGCCTGTCGAAGCAGCAGCAGTCGAGCGACTGGGGCGGGCCGGTATTGTCCGATGCGCAGCGCGAATATGCTGCCAGCGACGTGCGCTATCTGCACCGCCTGCAGGGTGAACTGACCGTGCGGCTGGAGCGCGAGGGGCGGATGCATCTGGCCCAGGCGTGCTTTGATTTCCTTCCCGCCCGCGCCTTGCTCGATCTTGCCGGCTGGGCCGAGACCGACATCTTCGCCCACGCATAAGAACAGGCGCGCGATGGTCACCAGCCACACCCGGATCGAGACCAGCGAGGCCCGCGCCTTGCGCAGCCGCCGCCAACACTTTGCGGCGCCGGGCGGCGCGCATGACAGGCTGGTCGGCTTCCTTGCCCGCGCACTGCCGATGGCCGTCGGGGTCGTCGCCGCGCTGATGATCATCAGCCCGCTTTCTCCGCGCGGCGAGGTCAGCTTCCTGCTCGACCGCAACAAGGTTGCGCTGATCGACGAGCGTCTGAGCGTCGATAATGCCATGTATCGCGGGCGTGACGACACCGGACGGCCATTTTCGCTGATGGCAGGCGAAGCGGTGCAGCGGTCCAGCATTGAAGGGCTGGTTCGGATGCAGGATCTGGTTGCGCAGATGGTGCTTGTCGACGGTCCGGCGCGGCTCAGCGCGCGGGGCGGTGTTTATGATATAGATGCCGAGACCGTGGCGGTGGATGGCCCGGTACGGCTCACCGCCAATGATGGCTACACGATGATTGCAAGCGGGGTTGCCGTCGATCTCAAGGCGCGCGAAATGCTCGGCGATCAAGGCGTTACCGGCGAAGTTCCTGCCGGGACGTTCTCGGCCCGCAGCATGCGCGCCGATCTCAGCGCCCGCAGGCTCATGCTTGAAGGCGATGCGCGGTTAACCATGACCCCGGGTAAATTGAGGAAGCCGTGATGCCGCATCAGAATTCTCGCCGCCCGCTGCGCCGGCTTGTTATCGCCTGGGGCATTGGCGGCTTTGCGCTGACCTGCGCGCTGGCCAGCGGCATGGCGCTGCACGCTCAGGGCATTGCTGCGCATGATTCGCGCGCGCCGGTGGATATCGCCGCTGACCGGATCGATCTCCAAGACCGCGTCAACCGCGTGGTGTTCAGTGGCGGGGTGAGCGTGACGCAGGCCGGTCTCAACATCCGTTCTGACCGCATGCTGGTCAACTACACCGATGCGGACGGGCTCGAAATTCAGCGCATCACGGCGACGGGGGGGGTCACCATCACACGCGGTGATGAGCGCGCCAGCGGTGACAATGCGATCTACGATTTCAACCGCCGGATCATCACCATGGCCGGCGATGTCCGCCTGCGCCGGGGCAGCGACACACTCAATGGCGGGCGGCTTGTGATCGATCTGGAAAGCGGGCTGTCGACGGTCGATGGTAGCGTCGCGCGCAGCGCCGCTGGCGCTCCGGCGAATGGCAGGGTAACCGGCACATTCACTGTCCCGCAGCGGGATGACGACCAGCAATAGGCGCCAGCTTTCAGTAGGCGTTGTCGTGCTTGAGCACCATCACGGTCCTGAGCACGATCTTGATATCGCGCATCAGCGACCACTTGGCGATATATTCGAGATCGGATTGCAACCGGTCGGTGAGATCTTTCTCGAACTCGGTCGCACCGCGATGACCACGCACCTGCGCCAGTCCCGTGAGCCCTGGCTTGAGACAATGGCGCTGCCAGTACTTGCGATCGACTTCCCAGAAGAACTTGTTGTTGGCGCGGCTGCCCAACGCGTGCGGGCGCGGACCGACGATCGACATTTCGCCGCGCAGCACATTGATGAGCTGTGGCAGTTCGTCGATGCTGGTGCGGCGCATGAAGGCACCGATGCGGGTGATGCGGTCATCGTCGCGGGCGGTAGAGCGTTCGCCGTCATGGTCGAGCTTTTCCTCGCGCATGGAACGGAACTTGCGCATCTCGAAGAACTGGTTGCCGCGCCCTAGCCGACGCTGCACGAACAGCACCGGGCCGCCATCCTCCAGCTTGATCAGCAAAGCCACGGCGAGCAGCAGTGGAGAAAGCACAAGCAACCCGGCTGCGGCGACGGCGATGTCGAAGGCGCGCTTTACAATCCGCGAGCGCAGGCCGAGCGGGCCGGTCGAGACGACCAGAGTTGTGCGGTCGAGTTCGGCATAGCGATGCACGCCGACCGCGCCGAGGCTGTGCGCCGGCTCGCTGACGATTTCGCCGTAGACCCCGGCCGACTTGAGCATGAATGCCCACTGCTCGCGCCGTTCACGCGGGCAACTGATCACAACGTGATCCTGATTGCGTAACAATTTGCCCAGACGATCGAGCATGAAGGGGTCGTGACTGCCCGGATCGAGGTTGAATGCCCTTGCCGAAATCGCGACGGCATCGGGATAAAGGAAGCTGGAGCCGTCATCGTCGATCACAAGCCGGTTGGCGATCCGCCCGTTCCAGCGCCACTGAATGAGCATGGTGATGCTCCACCGCAGCGCGAACAGCATGATCGCGGTGAACAGCAGGCCAAGAGTTACCGCAGCCCGGGAGAAATCCTCGTTGGATTTTGTGTAGAACGCGACAAAATTGATGAGACCGGCTGAAATCACCAGAGCGATCAGCGCCTTGCGGGTTGCAAACAGCCAGTCGGAAAGCGCCTTCAGCCCGTAGGAGCTGTTGTAGAACGCGATCGTGAAGAAGGCGGGCAGCATCGCCTGCGCGGCGAGCATGGCGCGCGGTTCGGCCCAGCGGCCTTCCCACACCAGACTGCCAAGCGCAAAGGCGAGGTTGAACAGGGCGGCGTCGGCAATCAGGATCAGCGCATAGGTACGCAGACGGCGCCGGTCCAACGAGGGCGCAAGCTTGCTTTCGACATTCTCGTGTCGGACCGATTCCAGAAGTTTCGGCGTGACGAGATTCATGCGTACCTTCCCCCAAGGTGCGACCCTTACGAGGCATTACCTAGGGTTCCTTACATATAAAAGGGGTTTTTGTGCGACTGCGAAATGCAGCCTGTCACATTTTGCTACCGCTTCGCGGCATATCGGGCAATTTCGGCCAGTTCCTGCGCCAGCAGCAGTTCCGCTGCCTGGCTGTTGGCGAGCAATGTGCGGTGCAGTTCGGCCAGCCGCGGGATCAGCCTGTCGAGCCGGGTCACTTTGGCGCCGCGCTGGGCGGGCAGGCGCCAGCGATCAAATTGCTGTCGGATATCGCGATCTTCCTTGAAGAAGATGCCGAGCCGCGCCTTCTGCCCCTTGTCGAGCCGGTCGAACGAACCGCGCGGGCCGAGATGGGCGCTGATCTGCGCCAGTTGCGCCGCGCGCCGTTCCAGCGCCAGCGCAAGGCCGACCGGATTAAGTCCGATTTCGCGCATCCGCCTGATCTCGCCGCTCACCCGCCCGAGCTCGCCGCCGAGCACGGCATTGACCAGCGGGGCAAAGCCGTCCTCCTCGGTTGCCGCACCGATCGCGGCATGATCCTCGGGCGTGGCCGATTTGGGCGATTGCGGATCGGCATCGCAATAGAGCGCAAGCTTGGTGACTTCCGACTGCGCGAGCCGCACGTCCAGCCCGGCGCCTCGCGCAATCCGTTCGGCCAGATCGCCGCCCAGCCTCAGTCCCGCAGCGTCCGCCATGGTCCTGACCGCGCCTGCGACCGCAGAAAGGTCGGGCGGGTAGAACATCGCCACCAGCGCATCTTTCCGTTTTTCCAGCAGCTTGGCGGTGCGCGACTTGTCGGTCGCCGAGGTCGCCACCACAAGCACCGGCGCGGCTGTGCCTGCCCCGGCCTCACCTGTTTCGATCAGGACCTGCAACGCGTCATGCGCCTCCTCGCCGCTGGCGCGCACGACAATGTGCCGTTTGCCGCCGAACAACGAGTTGGAGCGCGCTTCGTCACCCAGCAGAGCAGGATCGCGCTTCAGATCAGCTCCCGTCAGCTCCACCCGTTCGCCTGCATCGGGGAGTGCGGCGGCAACACGGTTGGCTGCGGCACTGGAGCCTGCTTCGTCCGGGCCGCAGAAGAAAAAGATCGTCAGCCGTTCTATGCCGGCGGGCAGGCCGCGAACGAAATCGCTGCCTTTGGCCTTCATGGTGCCGCGGCAGCGCGCGCGCGCAGCGCCAGCGAGACCTGGGTTGCCATCTGTTCGGCGAGCTCAAGCGCGAGGTTTTCAAGCGCCTTCTGTTCGGCAGCGATCGTGGCATATTCGGATGAGACCACGTCGATCCCCGCATCCGATCCGGCGGTGGCATCGAGCAGGATTGCGCCGGAGGATGTATCGACCAGCTGGTAACGTGCGCGCAGGATCCGGCGTTCGCGGCTGATCGTGTCGTCGTTAAGCACGCCGAGCGCTTCGAGCGAATCGTCAAGCCGCACGTCGAGCCGGTAGGCCGACGCACTATTCCCGGCGACGCCCAGCCGATCCTGCAACGCATTCCTCACCAGCCAGCCGCCTTGGCCCGGAATCGCGGGCACATCCACCGCGGCGAGGCCTTGTGCCACAGCCGCAGAGCCGCCACCGGCATACATCGGCGAAAGCCCGCAACCAGCGAGGGCGGGCAGGGCCACAAGGGCGAGGAGCGAGGCAGGTTTTCCGGGCATCAGGTGACGATATTCACCAATCGGTCCGGTACGACAATGACCTTGCGAATCGCCGCGCCGTCAATCGAGCGCTGGAGATTGGCCGAGGCCAGCGCGAGTGCTTCGAGATCTTCCTTCGAGGAACCCTTGGGCGCGGTGACGGTATCGCGCAGCTTGCCCATGTGCTGGAGCGCGATGGTGACCTCGTCATCGACCAGCAGTGCGGGATCGACTTCGGGCCAGGGGGCATCGGCGATCAGGCCTTCACCCATCTTGGCCCAGACCTCCTCAGCGAGGTGCGGCATCATCGGCGCGGCAAGGTGGACGAGGGCGCGAATGGCCGCCGAGCGGCTGGCCGAAGGCGCGGCTTTTTCCGCCGCGCCGGTCAGCTCGTAGATGCGCGCCACGGCCTTGTTGAAGCCGAGTGCCTCAATGTCTGCGGCGACGGCAGCGATGGTCTGGTGGGTCTTGCGGTCGAGGCCCTTGTCCTCGCCGGTTGCGTCCGCGTCATAGGCCTGGAACAAGCGCCACAGCCGCTGGACGAAGCGCGCGCAGCCCTCGATCCCGGCATCCGACCACGGCAAATCACGCTCGGGCGGGGAGTCCGACAGCATGAACCAGCGTACCGCGTCCGCGCCGTGGCGGGCGATGATCGCATCGGGATCGACGACGTTCTTCTTCGACTTCGACATCTTGATGACACGGCCGACTTCGACCGGTGCGCCATCTGCCAGCAGCGTCGCGCCGTCGGAAGTGCGGTCGACTTCCTCCGGCCCGAAGAACACCGGCACGCCGCGCGCTTCATCGGTGCGGCTATAGGTCTCGTGCGTGACCATGCCCTGCGTGAACAGCGCGGCAAACGGTTCGGCCACGTCGATCTGGCCCATATGCGCCAGCGCGCGGGTCCAGAAGCGGGCGTAGAGCAGGTGCAAAATCGCGTGCTCGATGCCGCCGATATAGTGCTGCACCGGCATCCACTTGGCGACCTCTTCGGGGTCGAAGGGGCGGTCGGCGGGCTGGCTGGCGAAGCGCAGGAAATACCATGAGGAATTGGTGAAGGTGTCGAGCGTGTCGGTCTCACGTAAGGCAGGTTTGCTGCACTTGGGGCAGTCCACGTGCTTCCATGTCGGATGACGTTCGAGCGGGTTGCCGGGGATGTCGAAGCTCACATCCTCGGGCAGGGTGACGGGCAGCTGATCCTTGGGCACCGGCACCACGCCGCAGGTATCGCAGTGAATGAAGGGGATCGGCGTGCCCCAATAGCGTTGCCGCGAAACGCCCCAGTCGCGCAGACGCCAGACGGTGCGCCCCTCGCCCCAGCCTTCGCTTTCCGCGCGGGTGATGACGGCCTGTTTTGCGTCCTCGACACTCATCCCGTTGAGGAAGTCCGAATTGACGATCGCTCCATCGCCCGCTTCGGCCTCACCCTTGAACGGTTCGTCGGCGCGGGCCGGATCAGCGGCGACCACGCGCATGATCGGGAGTTCGTATTTGGTCGCGAATTCAAAGTCGCGCTGGTCATGCCCCGGCACGCCCATCACCGCGCCGGTGCCATATTCCATCAGCACGAAGTTTGCGATGAAGACCGGGAGGTCCGCACCGCTAAACGGATGCTTCGCTGTGATCGGCGTCAGATAGCCCAGCTTCTCCGCCGTCTCGACCTCGGCGGCCTTGGTGCCGCCGCGCTTGCACTGCTCGATGAAGGCGGCGACCTCTGGGTCGCCCGCCAGCCCTTGGGCAATCGGGTGATCGGCGGCGATGGCGCAGAAGCTCGCGCCGAAGATCGTGTCCGGGCGGGTGGTGTAAACCGGCAGCTTCCCGCCGTCGGAGAGGTCAAACGAGAATTCCAGCCCCTGCGACTTCCCGATCCAGTTCTCCTGCATCAGGCGAACCTTCTCGGGCCAGTCCTCCAGCTTCCCCAAGCCCTCTAGCAGATCATCGGCAAAGTCGGTGATTTTCAGGAACCACTGGTTCAATTTGCGCTTCTCGACCTCCGCGCCCGAGCGCCAGCCCTTGCCGTCGATCACCTGTTCGTTGGCGAGCACGGTCATGTCGACCGGGTCCCAGTTCACGGTCGATTCCTTGCGGTAGACGAGGCCCGCCGCAAACAGATCGAGGAACAGCGCCTGTTCGTGGCCGTAATATTCGGGATCGCAGGTGGCGAATTCGCGCGTCCAGTCGAGCGCAAAGCCGATGCGCTGCAATTGCGCCTTCATCTGCGCGATGTTCGTCCGCGTCCAGCCGCCCGGATGCACGCCCTTTTCCATTGCCGCGTTTTCCGCCGGCATCCCGAAGGCATCCCAGCCCATCGGGTGCAGCACTTCGAAACCCTGCATCCGCTGATAGCGCGCCAGCACATCGCCCATGGTGTAATTGCGCACATGGCCCATGTGGATGCGCCCGGAGGGGTAGGGGAACATCTCGAGGATGTAGCTTTTGGGCTTGGGACTGCCCGAATCGGCGGTGAAGGTTCCTGCCTCGGCCCAGGCATGCTGCCAGCGTTCATCGGCGACGGCAGGGTCGAACCGGGTGTCAGTCATGCGCGGTGTTCCGTTCGGGCCGGCTTGGTGGCGGGTCTCAGGAGGCGAGCGCCTGACGGCGCAAGTCGCGGGCCTTGGTGAGGATGATGTCTTCCAACTTCTGCACGGTGGCCGCCTGCACCGGCGCTCCGACCCAGTTTCCGGTCTCGCTTACTTGCCGGCTCGCCGCCACGCGCAGCGCATCGGCGCGCAGATCCTGATCGAGGATGGTAATCGTCAGTTTCACGCGTTCGCCGGGGTTGGTCGGATTGGTATACCAGTCGGTCACGATCACGCCGCCCGAACTATCGGCTTGCAGCAAGGGTGCAAAACTGACCGTATCGAGCGCCGCGCGCCACAGATAGGCATTAACGCCGATGGTGTTGAGCTGCGCCGCCTGCAATTCGGTGCGCGGACGATCGCCGCCGCCACAGGCAGCGAGCAGCATAAGCGCGCCGCCGAGCAGGACGGTGCCGATGGTCCGGGCCGGACCGGTGCGGTTGGGGGCGGGATTGGCGCGTGTCACTGCCGGTAATTCCTCATCATCTGCGTCAGCCAAGCTCTATAGTCCTCACACCCCGCGCGGCAAGCGTCGATCCGCAGTAATCCCGTGCGGACGAACTGCCGCCGGGCTGCCCGGTGACAAAGGCACTGGTGGTTTCGCCATGGCTGAACAGGGCATTTGTAACGCGCCAGCTACGGATTCTGTGTGCGTGAAGCCACAGGTTCTGCGTGAATCCGGCTGTCGCTCCGGCAAGGCCATTGCAACCCCGGCTGGTCTCTTTATCACCTAAGGGCGTTTCCGGAGCGACTCAGCTACCGTTCAGGTTACTTAGAGTGTTATACTCGCTCGAATAAACAGATAAGAAAGCAGTCGGCGTAATGGTACAGGTGCCAAACAGGACAGCAAGGATGCAGCGTTCGCTGCTGGCGCTGTGCGGTACGCTGGCTCTGGCATTGCCAAGTGCGGGTCTGGCGCTGGTCGGCAAGGATGCCGCCGTGCGATCTGCATCGGTCGAAACTCTGGGTTTCGATGTTTTTACGCCTGCGTCGGTCGATCCGAATTTGGCTGCGCGTGTCGCTGAAAAGGCGCGCGCGCTCGGCATCCGTTTCTCGCCGGCGCGTGCCGCGCCGATCGCAGGCGAACGGACAGTGACGGTGGCCGTGCGCGTCGATGGCGGTGAAGCCAAGGCGATCACCGTCCGCAAGACGATCGACGCGGTACCCGGACGCGGTGTCGGGCTTGCCGCGCTTCAGGCCAGCCGGTTCGAGCTTGGTTCGGCCCGCGGCTACAAAAGCTTCGCGCGCCCAGTTGAACTTCCTTCCGAAGTGCGCCGGATGGCGCTGCCCGATCTGTCGCAGTTCGAACCTTCCCGCCCCACGGCCGAGAACAAGCCTTCGCGTTTGCAGCCGCGCATCGAGCTGGAAGATCGCGAGATCGCAGGGCGTTCGCCCAACACGCTCGATTCGATCGGCGCGCAGACCGTGGGCGTGGGTGGCAGCTTCCGCCTCTCGCCCAACCTCAACGTGACGGCGGGCGTACGCTATTCGCAGGAGCGCGAGCGGCTCGATCCCCTGACCAATTCGGTGCAGGATAGCCAGGCTGTCTACGTCGGGACGCAGATCAAATTCTGATCCCGGTCTGGCGCCGGTTCCGCATAGCTATTCCCCGCTTCCCCTGGCCTTACGGCACGGCTAGATAGCAGTACTATCGCTGTTTTTTGGGGAGGGAGTGCCATGAGCCGGGTTGCCATCGTTACCGGGGGAACGCGCGGGATAGGGGACGCGATCTGCAAGCGACTCCAGCGGCAGGGCCACACGGTCATCGCCAATTATGCCGGCAATGACGACAAGGCCCGCGCCTTTACCGAAGCCACCGGCATCCCCGCGAGGCGGTGGGACGTGGGTGATCACGAGGCGGCGATTGCGGGCTGCGCCGCAGTCGAGGCGGAGTTCGGCCCCATCGACATTGTCGTCAACAATGCCGGGATCACCCGCGATGGCACGCTTCACAAGATGAGCTTCGCGGACTGGAACGAGGTGATCCGCATCAACCTCGGCGGGTGTTTCAACATGGCCAAGGCGACCTTCCCCGGAATGCGGACACGCGGCTGGGGCCGGATCGTCAATATTGGCTCGATCAATGGGCAGGCAGGCCAGTATGGTCAGGTCAACTATGCCGCCGCCAAGTCCGGCATCCACGGCTTTACCAAGGCGCTGGCACAGGAAGGCGCGAAGTTCGGGGTGACGGTCAACGCTATTGCGCCCGGTTATATCGATACCGACATGGTTGCCGCTGTCCCTGCGCCGGTGCTGGAAAAGATCGTTGCCAAGATCCCGGTCGGGCGATTGGGCATGGCCGAGGAAATCGCTCGCGGGGTGGCGTTTCTCACCTCCGAGAACGGCGGCTTCATGACGGGGTCGACCATGAGCATCAACGGCGGCCAGCATATGTATTGATGCAGTGGTGCGGCTTGGTCCGTTCCGCTGGCACCTGGCTCGCTCAGACCTGGCAGCGATTGGCGCGGCAGTGGTCGGCGCACGGTTGTCTGATGGTGCTTGTGCTGAAGCTTCATCAGATTTTTCGGATTACAGTCATCGGGACAACCCGTTTGCCGCAACGCCCGTTCCGCTCCATTGCGGCATGGCGCGTTGCGGCCCCTCCGGGCTGCGACATGATTGTTTCGCTAACAAACAGGGAAATCCGATGTCGAACAGATTGAAGGGGCTGCTGCTCCTGTCTTCCAGCTTTCTCCTCGCCATGCCTGCAGGCGCCACTCCGCCGGGCTTCAACGAACCCGGGATGGGCCGCGCCGGCGTGCCGCAGGGTGAAGCCGCGCCGCGCTCGGTGCAGGATTGGTGGCCGAACGTGGTTGACCTCAGCCGCCTGCGCCAGAACGAATACAACCCCGACCCCAACGGCGCCGAATTTGATTATGCTGGCGAATTCGCCAAGCTCGATCTGAAGGCGGTCAAGGCTGATATCGACGCTGCACTGACGGATTCGCAAAGCTGGTGGCCCGCGGACTATGGCAATTACGCTGGCCTGTTCATCCGCCTCGCCTGGCACAGCGCGGGCACCTATCGTTCAGGTGACGGACGCGGCGGATCGGATGGCGGGCAAATCCGTTTCGAACCGCTCAATTCCTGGCCCGACAACGGCAATCTCGACAAGGCCCGCCGGGTGCTGTGGCCGGTTAAGCAGAAATATGGCGCCAGCCTTTCATGGTCGGACCTGATCATCCTGTCTGGCAATGTCGCGCTGGAAAACACGGGCCTCAAGACCTATGGTTTTGCCGGTGGACGCGTGGACGCGTGGGAGCCTGAGCTGGTTTACTGGGGGCCTGAAGCCAAGTTCCTGACCTCTGAACGCAATGCCGAGGGCGAAGATCTCGACAACCCGCTGGGTGCAACCGAGATGGGGCTGATCTACGTCAATCCCGAAGGGCCGGAAGGCAATCCCGATATCCTCAAGTCGGCCCAGCAGATTCGCACCACCTTTGCGCGGATGGGCATGGACGACGAGGAAACCGCAGCGCTGATCGTTGGCGGACACACCATCGGCAAGATGCACGGTGCGCACAAGGCAGCGGGCTGCATCGGCAAGGAACCGGCGGCCGAAGGCGTCGAGGCGCAGGGCCTGGGCTGGAAGAACAGCTGCGGCACCGGCGCGGGGCCGGATGCGATCACCAGCGGGCTGGAAGGCGCATGGACCGCCACTCCGGTGACCTGGAGCAGCAACTATCTCGACAATCTCTATGCTTTCGAATGGAAGCTCACCACCAGCCCGGCGGGCGCAAAGCAGTGGGAGCCCGAGAATGCGGATCAGGTCACCTTCGTGCCCGATGCGCATGATGCCGAGACGTTCCATCCGCCCGTGATGCTGACCACCGATCTCGCGCTGCGGTATGATCCGGCTTACGGCGAAATCACCAGCCGCTGGGTCAAGAACCCGGCCGAGATGGACGAAGCCTTCGCGCGCGCATGGTTCAAGCTGACCCATCGCGACATGGGCCCCAAGATGCGTTACGTCGGCGCCGAAGTGCCTGCCGAAGATCTGATCTGGCAAGACCCGCTGCCGCGCGCAGATTATGCCATGATCGAGGCTGGCGATGTCGCCGCGCTGAAGGATTCGATCCGCCAGACCGGGCTTTCGGGCTCCGAACTGGTGCGCACCGCGTGGGCTTCGGCGGTGACCTTCCGCGACACTGATATGCGCGGCGGTGCCAATGGCGCGCGCATCCGTCTGGCCCCGCAGAAGGATTGGGGTGTCAACGACCCTGAAACCATCGCCAAGGTGGTCACGGCGCTGGAAGGCGTGCAGGCAGGCTTCAATGCGCGTTCGGGCGCAAAGCAGGTGTCGATCGCCGATCTCGTTGTTCTGGGCGGAGCGGTGGCAATCGAAGATGCGGCGAAGGCTGCGGGTCACAGCGTAAACGTGCCCTTCACTCCGGGCCGTGTCGATGCGACCGACGCGCACACCGATGCTGCATCCTTCGAACTGTTGCGCCCCGCGGCTGATGGTTTCCGCAACTTCTACAGTCCGCGCGCGCGCCGTTCGCCGAGCGAGATGCTGATCGATCAGGCCGACACGCTGACCCTTTCGGTGCCGGAAATGACCGTGCTGGTCGCCGGCATGCGGGCGCTTGATGCCAATGCCGGACAGGCGAAGCACGGCGTGTTCACCGACCGTCCCGGCACGCTCAGCAATGACTTCTTCGTCAATCTGCTCGACATGGGCAATGAATGGAAGCCGGCCGCGACCGAGGGTCTTTACGAGGGCCGCGATCGCACAAGCGGTGCGATGAAGTGGACTGCGACCGAAGTCGATCTGGTGTTCGGTTCCAATTCGGAACTGCGCGCCGTTGCCGAAGTCTATGCCTTTGAGGGCGGCGAGGACAAGTTCGTCGCTGACTTTGTCACGGCCTGGAACAAGGTGATGATGCTCGACCGTTTCGACCTGCGATAAGCGACGAAACAAGGATCGGGGCGCCGGTTCATCATGCCCGGCGCCCTTTTCCTTGCCCGCTCCGGAACCCGAAGCGCGCCGCAGGATTGATTGGACAGACCTGCGAAGATTCGAAAAACCCCAATTCCGATGCGCTTTATCCTTTCCGTGGCGGCCTTGATGCTGCTTGCCGCCTGCTCTGCCGATCAGGAACGCGGCGGCGATCGCAAGGTTGCTGTGGTGGCAGAGCCCGCACGCCTGCTCGCCGACGAGGATATCGTCGAGGCAGTCGGAACGGCGCGGGCCGCGCGTTCGGCGCAGATCTTTCCGGAGGTTTCAGGGCGGATTTCGGCGGTGCGGTTCCGGCCGGGGGCGTTCGTGAAACAAGGCGGGGTGCTGGTCGAACTCGATGCCCGGGCCGAGCGGCTGGCGCTGAAGCTGGCTGAAGTCCGGGTCGAGGAGGCGCGCCAGCTGCTCTCGCGCTATCGCCGGATCGAGGATACCGGCGCATTGTCCGACAGCCAGATCGAAGCGGGCGAGACCGCGCTCGCCGCTGCGCAGATCGAGCGCGACCAGGCCGCGCTGGCGCTGTCCGAACGCACCATTCGCGCGCCCTTCAGCGGGCATGTCAGCTTTTCCGATCTCGACCCCGGCGACCGGGTGACGCCGACCACGCTGATCGCCCAGATCGACCAGCGCGGGCGGCTGTTCGTCGACTTCAATGCGCCCGAGGCGGTGTTTCGCCGCCTCAGGCCCGGCCAGAACGTCGAGGTGGTGTCATTCTCCGACCCTGATCAAGTCATCGCCAGCACGATTCAAGCGGTCGACAGCACCATCGAGCAAGAGCAGCGCAGCTACCGCGCCCGCGCCGCGATCGACAATTCGGCCGACCGTTTTCGCCCCGGCATGAGTTTTTCGGTGCGCTTTGCCGATAGCGGCCAGCTGCGCCCGGCAGTGCCGGAAGCTGCGGTCATGTGGACCGGCGAGGGTTCCTCGGTCTTCGCGGTGCGCGATGGCAAGGCTGTGCGCGTGCCGGTAACCATCGCCTCGCGCCGCGACGGTCTGGTGTTGCTCGAAGCAAAGATCGCCAAGGGCACGCCGATCATCGTCGAAGGCGTGCAGAAACTGCGCGAGGGACAGGCTGTGACGCTGGTCAAGGAGCCCGCCCGCGATGCCGCCGAGGTCGAGGTCGCGCCCTCGTGAGCACCCGCACCGATCTTCCGCTGCTGGCGGTCAAGCGACCGCTGCTGGTTATCGTCCTCAACCTGCTGATCGTGATCGCCGGAGTGGCCGCGCTGCTTGGCACCGAGGTGCGCGAACTGCCCAATGTCGATCGCCCGATCGTCACTGTCGGCGCGACCTTGCCCGGTGCCGCGCCCGAGACGATGGATGCCGAAGTCACCTCGCTGCTGGAAAATGCCGCGGCACGGGTGAACGGGGTGCGCAATATCCGTTCTTCGAGCGAGGAGAACAACAGCCGCATCCGGGTTGAATTCAACCCCGGCACCGATCTCGACACAGCCGCGTCCGACCTGCGCGAAGCGGTCAGCCGGGTGACGCGCGACCTGCCCGACCGGACCGAGCAGGTGCGGGTGGTCAAGGCCGATCAGGATGCCGAAGCGATCATGACACTGGCGGTTTCCAGCCGCCGGTATGACGTCGCCGAACTGACCCGGATTGTCGAAAACGACATCATCCCCGAATTGCTCGCCGCAGAGGGCGTCGCCAGTATCGAGCCTTTCGGCGCGCGTCCGACCCAGCTGCGGATCGCGATTGATCCGATCCGGCTGGCGCGCTACCGCCTGACGATCAGCGATGTCGCCGCCGCGCTCGAACAGGCGCCGTTCGACACGCCGGCCGGATCATTCCGCTCCGATTCACAGGAACTGCTCGTGCGGGTGGAGGCCAACGCTGCCGATCCGGGGCTGATCGCGAATGTCGTGGTCCGCGATGAGGTGACAATCGGCGATGTGGCGCAGGCCTATTTCGCCCCTGCCGATGCCACCAGCTACGTGCGCCTTGATGGCGAGCCGGTGATCGGGCTGGGGGTGATCCGCCAGGCCAACTCCAACACCATCGCCATTTCCGACGCCACCCGCGCGGCGGTGCAGCGGATCGATGCGCGGTTTGATGAGATTACCGTCAAGGTCATCTCGGATGATGCCGAATTCATTCGTGTGTCGGTGCGCGAGGTGATGGTGACGCTGGTCATCACCGTGCTGGTGGTGATGGGGGTGATCTTCCTGTTCTTCGGCCACCTGAAGCCCACACTGATCCCCGGCACCGCCATCCCGATCGCGCTGATCGGGGTGGTTGCGGGGATCTGGGCGCTGGGTTTCTCGATCAACCTGCTGACCTTGCTGGCGCTAGTGCTGGCAACGGGTCTCGTGGTCGATGATGCCATCGTGGTGCTGGAAAACGCCCAGCGGCTGCAGAAGGAGCAGGGGCTGGGGCGCAAGGCGGCGGCGGTGCTGGGCACGCGGCAGGTCTATTTTGCGGTGATCGCCACCACTGCAGTGCTCATTTCAGTGTTCGTGCCGATCAGTTTCCTGCCGTCCGAAACTGGCCGCCTGTTCCGCGAATTCGGTTTCGTGCTGGCAATTGCGGTGATCTTGTCGACCTTCGTTGCGGTCAGTCTGGTGCCGGCCCTCGCCGCCAAGATCGACCTTGCCGGGGACGGGGCCGATCCGAACCCGCGCCTGCAGGCCTTCGCCTCCCGCATTGCCCGGCGCTATGACGCGCTTGTTGCGGCTTGCATCGCCCGTCCGTGGCGGGTGGTGGGAGCCTCGGTTCTGGCGCTTCTGGGGGCGGGGTTGGTCTATACCCAGATCGACGAGGAACTGACGCCCGAGGAAGACCGTGCGAGCCTTTATGTCTGGGCGCGCGGGCCTGACGGGGTGGGTCTTG
Source organism: Erythrobacter sanguineus (assembly GCF_900143235.1). GTDB lineage: Bacteria > Pseudomonadota > Alphaproteobacteria > Sphingomonadales > Sphingomonadaceae > Erythrobacter > Erythrobacter sanguineus. Next base: position 48,792 of record NZ_FRDF01000007.1, read on the forward strand.
CCTTCATGGACCGCGAGCTGGACGAGATCGAGGCCGTGCTTGCCCCCTTGCAGGAGCGCGGCGAAATCGAATCCTCGCTGGCGATTGTCGGGCGTTACGACCCCAATCTGGTGCAGGTTACCATGACTCTGGCCGACTGGGACAAGCGGGCCCGCAGCCAGGGCGATATTGTCGCCGCCTTGGAAGCACCACTCGATGCCATTCCGGGCTCGCGCGCATCGGCCCGCGGCCGTTCCACGCTTAGCGGTGGAGGCGGCCGCTCGCAGGGTGGTATCCAGGTCGCGCTGACCGGCAATGATTACGAAGGCATCTACCGCTCTGCGCGCGCTCTGGCCGATGCCATTGATGGGTCGGCGATCCTTTCCGACCCCGAAGTTTCCTACCAGCCGACCCAGCCGCAGCTTTCGATCGGGATCGACCGTGCGCGCGCCGCGGATCTCGGCGTGGCGCTTGATGATATCGCGCTTACTCTCAGGGCCATGGTTGATGGGCTTGAAGTGGTCGATCTCAACGTCGATGATCAGGCGATCCCGATCTTCCTGACGGCGCAGACCGTGTCGATCACGCGGCCTGCCGATCTCGGCAATCTCTATGTGCGCTCCCGGGAAAGCGGGTTGGTGCCGCTGTCATCGCTCACCCGGTTCAGCGAGGAGGGGGTTGCCGCCGAACTCGAACGCACCGAACAGCGCCGTGCGATCGAAGTGCAGGCGGCCGTCGCCCCCGGCGTGCCACTGGCCGATGCCATCGCCGAAGTGGAACGTCTTTCGGATGAAGTGCTGGCCGAGGGGATCGAGCCGATCCTGCAGGGCGAGGCGCAGCTGCTGGAAGAAAGTTCGCGCGAATTGCTGCTGACCTATGGTTTTGCGATCCTGATCGTGTTCCTCGTGCTGGTCGCCCAGTTCGAAAGCCTCGCCAGTCCGTTCGTCATTCTTGTTTCGATCCCCTTTGCGCTGGCGGCGGCGCTGTTCGCGATGTTTGCCACCGGCACCTCGCTCAACATCTATTCGCAGATCGGGCTCGTCATGCTGATCGGACTGATGGCCAAGAACGGCATCCTGATGGTCGAGTTCGCCGACCAGCGCCGCGAGGAAGGGGCCGATGTGCCAACCGCGATCCGTGATGCGGCGACGCTGCGTTTGCGGCCCATCGCCATGACCCTGATTTCGACCGTGCTCGGCGCGGTTCCACTGGTGATCGCGAGCGGTGCCGGAGCCGAGGCGCGGCAGGCGATCGGCTGGGTGATCTTCGGCGGACTGGGGATTGCAGCGGTGTTCACACTCGCCCTCGTCCCGGCGCTTTATGCCCTGATCGCGCCGTTGGCGAAACCGCGCAGCGTTGATCTTGCCCGGCTTGAACGCGAATTGCGGGCCGACGCGGAAGGCGGCCCGGCCGGGGCAGCGGCATGAGGCGCTGGCTCACTGCCCTTGTGCCTGCACTGCTGTTGCTTGCGGGCTGCGCCACGCCGCGCATTCCGCAAGTCGACCCTGTCGCCGGCACCACCCTTCCGCCCGAATATTTCGCTGGGGCGCGGCCTGATGTGGGGTTGGATGACGCGTGGTGGCACGGCTTTGCCGATCCTGAACTCGACCGATTGATTGTCGCCGCGTTTACCGGCAACCCCTCGCTGGAGGCAGCGCGCCAGCGGCTCGCCGCAGCCCGGGCAATTGTGGTTGCGGAAGGTTCCGATTTTTTCCCGACCATTGATGGCGACTTTTCAGGCGATGTCGGCGTTGATGAGCGGGGCAGCGGTCGGGACGGCGCCGCGGCGAGCCTTGGCGGGGTATGGCGGATCGATATCAACGGGCGGCTTTCGGCCGAGCGTGCCGCAGCTGTCGCAGCCGCTGACGGAGCGGCGCAACTGGTTGCCGATCAGCGCCGCCTGCTCGCAGCGGCGGTGGCCAGCCAGTATATCGAACTGAAACGCACTGCCGCGCGGCTGCGGCTGCTTGAGGAATCGAGCGATCTCCAGCGTCAGACACTGCGGATCGTCACCCTGCGGTTCGAGGCAGGCCTCTCGTCCAATCTCGACGTGCGCCGCGCGCGGGCCGACGTGGCCCGCACCGAGGCGCAGCGCGGGCTGTTGCTGCTGGCACGGGCGCGCTCCGCCAATGCGCTGGCGGTGCTGGTGGGCGAGACACCTTCGGGTGTTCCCGAGGCTTCGCGGGAAGTCGAAGTGCCGCGCTATGCCAGCGGCCCGGAAATCGGGGTGCCCGCCGATCTGCTGCGCCGCCGCCCCGATCTGCTGCTGGCCGAAGCGGCAATTGCCGGCGCGGCAGCCAATGTCGGGATTGAACGTGCCGACCTTTTGCCCGCGCTGGCGCTTCCCGGTTTCGTGACGCTGGGTGACGGCAGTGTTGACGGGCTGTTTTCGCAGGCGCTTGCCAACCTTTCGGCAGTGCTGGGCGTGCCGCTTGTCGACGGCGGTCGCCGCCGTGCGGAGGTGCGCGCTGCCGAGCGCAATCTTGCCGCCGAACTGGCCGACTACCGGCAGGCCCTGCTTGGCGTGCTGGCGGAGGTCGAAACCGCGCTTACCGCAATCAGTGCGGCGCAGGATCGCACCGGGGAATTCCAGAACGCCGTGACCGAAAGCGAGGCCGCGTTCGAACAGTCCAATGCGCTTTATCGCGAAGGCCTCGCCTCGCTGTTCGACGTGCTTGATGTGCAGCGCCAGCTGATCTCGAGCCGCGAGGCGCTGATCGATGGCAATGCCGATCTTGCGCAGGCCCATGTTGACCTGTTCACCGCCGTCGGGGGCGACATGCAGGGGTAAACGCCCCGGCTGCGCTTGCAATCGCGCCAGCGGCGGACGAAACCCGCAGCCATGAGCATGGCACAACCCGGCGCATGGCGGTTCGCGATCGATCGCGGCGGCACCTTTACCGATGTCGTGGCGACGACTCCGCAGGGCAAACTCGTCACCGACAAGCTGCTGAGCGAGAACCCCGGCTATTATGCCGACGCGACGAGCGAGGCGGTGCGGCGGCTGATGGCGCGGCACGGTACAGCGCCGATTGCCGAGCTCAGGATCGGCACCACGGTCGCCACCAACGCGCTGCTGGAACGCAAGGGCGAGCGGCTGGCGCTGCTGATCACGCGGGGCTTCGGCGATGCCTTGCGGATCGGCACACAGGCGCGGCCCGAAATCTTCGCCCGGCATATCGTCCTGCCCGAACAATTGCCGGCGAAAGTGGTCGAGATCGCCGAGCGGGTCGGAGTGGACGGCGAAGTCTTGCTGCCGCTCGACCGGGACGCGGCGCAGGCCAGCCTTGACGCGCTGCGCGATGAAGACTTCGATGCGCTGGCAATTGTCCTGATGCACGGCTGGAAATACCGCGACCACGAAATCGCGCTGGCCGAGATGGCGCGGGCGGTGGGCTTTGCGCAGGTCAGCACGAGCCACGAGGTCGCCCCCCTGATCCGCCTGATCCCTCGTGGCGACACGACAGTGGTCGATGCCTACCTTTCGCCCGTCTTGCGCCGCTATACTGACACCTTGCGCAAGGAGTTGCCCGAAGCCGCACGGCTGCGCTTCATGCAGTCGAACGGCGGACTGGCCGAGGTCGGTGCGTTTCGCGGCAAGGACGCGATCCTGTCCGGCCCGGCGGGCGGGGTGGTCGGCATGGTCGCGGCTGCTGCGCCGCTGGGTCACCACAGGTTGATCGGCTTCGACATGGGCGGCACCAGCACCGATGTCGCGCATTATGCAGGGGCTTGCGAACTCACCGGCGACAGCGTGGTGGCAGGCGTGCGGGTGGCCGCGCCGATGATGCAGATCCACACCGTGGCGGCGGGCGGCGGGTCGATCTGTTCCTTCGACGGCGCGCGCTTTCGCGTGGGGCCGGAAAGCGCGGGCGCCGATCCGGGGCCGGCCTGCTACCGCAAGGGCGGGCCGCTGACGATCACCGATTGCAACCTGTTCCTCGGCCGGATCGACCCGGCGTTTTTCCCGCATGTGTTCGGCCCGGCAGGGGACGCAGCCCTCGACCCCATGGCTGCCCGCGCCGCGCTGGAGGCGGTCGCCGCTGCCTTGCCCGAACCACGCCCGCTGGAGGAGATCGCGCAAGGCTTTCTCGCCATCGCGGTCGACAACATGGCCAATGCGATCCGCAAGATCTCGGTCGCGCGCGGGCATGATGTCACCGCCTATGCGCTCGCCTGTTTTGGCGGGGCCGGGGGCCAGCACGCCTGTAAGGTTGCCGATGCGCTGGGAATGGAAACGGTGCTGGTGCATCCGCTGGCCGGGATGCTGTCGGCCTTCGGGATCGGCCTCGCCCCGGTCAAGGCGATCCGCGAGGTCAGCCTGGTGCAGCCCTTGGGGGAAAGTTTCGCCGCACCGCTCGCTGCGCTGGAGGCCGAGGCGCAGGCGGTGCTGGCCGAACAGGGCATCGCCGAGGATGCCATCACCATCGAAGCCCGCGCCCGGCTGCGCTTTGCCGGGAGCGACAGCCTGCTGACGATTGCCTGCGACGCGCGGCAAGCGATGGACGCTGCCTTCCGCGCGCTCCACCGCCAGCGGTTCGGCTATTCCGATACAGCCGCCGAAATCATCGTCGAGGCGCTCAGCGTCGAGGCAAGCGGCGCTGCGGGCGGGCTGGGCACCGCCACCGCCGATCCGCTGGACATTTCGGGCGAGGCCTCGGGCCACTGGCCCACCATCGCCCGCGCCGCCATGGCCGACAGCAAGGCCCATCCCGGCCCGGTGCTGATCATCGACCCCGGTTCCACCACCGTGGTCGAGCCCGGCTGGCAGGCGCAGCTCGCGCACGAAGGCAGCCTGATCCTGACCCGCGCCGAGCCGCTTTGCCGCGAGCTTGCCGTCGGAACCGCAGTCGATCCGGTGCGGCTGGAAATCTTCAACAACCTGTTCATGGCCATTGCTGAGGAAATGGGCGTGGTGCTGCAATCGACCGCGACCTCGGTCAACATCAAGGAACGGCTGGATTTCTCCTGCGCGCTGTTCGATGCGGCGGGCGCGCTGATCGCCAATGCGCCGCATATTCCGGTGCATCTCGGCAGCATGGGGGACTCCATCGCAAGGGTGATCGAAGCGCGGGGAAACGCAAGGGACGGGAGGGGCTTCCGGCGCGGCGATGCCTATGTCCTCAACGATCCCTATCGCGGCGGCACCCATCTGCCCGATATCACCGTAATCGTGCCGGTGTTCTATGACGATGAGGGGGAGGAACCCGACGCCTTCGTCGCCGCGCGCGGACACCATGCCGATATCGGCGGGATCGCGCCCGGATCGATGCCGCCCGAAAGCCGCACCATCGCCGATGAAGGCGTGCTGATCGACAATCTGCTGATGGTGGACGAAGGCACCTTTTGCGAGGGGAGGTTGCGCGAAGTGCTTGGCCAAGGCCCGCACCCGGCGCGCAACCCGGGGCGCAACCTGTCCGACCTGCGCGCCCAGCTCGCCGCCTGCACCCGCGGGGCGGAGCTGCTGGCAGGAGCGGCGCAGGAACACGGCGCCGAGGTGGTCGCCGCCTATATGCGCCACGTCATCGCCAATGCCGAGGAAAGCGTGCGCCGCCTGCTCGATCGGCTGGAGGACGGCGAATTTTCCTACGAGATGGACAATGGCGCGGTGGTGACAGTCGCCATCAGGATCGACCGCGCCAGCCGCTCGGCAGAGTTCGATTTCACCGGCACCAGCGACCAATTGCCCGACAATTTCAACGCCCCGCGCTCGATCACGCGGGCCGCCGCGCTCTATGTCCTGCGCACACTGATCGACGATGCGATCCCGATGAATGCCGGGTGTTTGCGGCCCATCACGCTGATCGTGCCCGAAGGATCCATGCTGAACCCCCGGCCCGGCGCGGCGGTGGTGGCGGGCAATGTCGAGACCAGTCAGGTCGTCACCGACGCGCTGTTCGCTGCGACCGGCAGGCTTGCGCCGTCGCAGGGGACGATGAACAATTTCACGTTCGGCAATGAGGCCCACCAATATTACGAGACGATCTGCGGCGGCTCTGGCGCGGGGCCTGATCATGACGGCACCAGCGCGGTGCAGACCCACATGACCAATTCGCGCCTGACCGATCCCGAAATTCTCGAAACCCGGCTGCCGGTGCGGCTGGAGGAATTCGCCATCCGGCGCGGTTCGGGGGGCGCGGGGCGGCACTACGGCGGCGACGGGGTGGTGCGGCGGGTGACCTTCCTCGAGCCAATGCGCGCCAATATCCTCGCCAATCGTCGCCGGATCGCGCCGCGCGGCATTGGCAGCGGCGGGGATGCATCGCCGGGGCGCAACTGGGTCGAGCGCGTCGATCGTAGCATCGAGGAACTGGGCGCGACCGGATCGGCGCTGATGCAGCCGGGCGATGCCTTCGTGATCCTGACGCCCGGCGGCGGCGGTTTCGGGGAGAAGAATTAGATGAATTACTGGCCGCTGATGGGGATCGCGCTGGTCGTGATCGGCTTTGCCCTGCGCTTCAATCCGCTGCTGGTGGTGGTCGGCGCGGCGGTAGCGACGGGGTTGCTGGCGGGGCTTGACCCCGCCCAAGTGGTCGAGGCGCTCGGCAAGGCGTTCAACGACAACCGCTATATCTCAGTCACCTGGATCATCCTGCCGGTGATCGGCCTGCTCGAACGTTATGGCCTGCAACAGCGCGCCCGCGCGGTGATCGAAGGCGTACGCGGGGCGACCATGGGCAAGCTGCTGGTGATCTATCTCGGCTTTCGCCAGATCACCGCCGCGCTCGGCATGAAGGATATCGGCGGCCACCCGCAGGCGGTGCGCCCGCTGGTCGCGCCGATGGCCGAGGCTGCGGCGGAGAAATCGCATGGGAGCCTTGCCGAGGACGAGCGTGAACAGGTCAAGGCGATGGCGGCAGCGACCGACAATGTCGGGCTGTTCTTTGGCGAGGACATCTTCTTCGCCATCGCCTCGATCCTGCTGATCCAGGGCGTGTTCGAAAGCGCAGGCTATCCGCTCACGCCGCTGCAATTGTCAGTCTGGGCGATCCCGACCGCGATCTGTGCCTTCATCATCCATGGCTGGCGGATCACCGCGCTGGACCGCGGGCTGGGCCAAAGACGGCGGAGCACGCGGGCATGATCACCTATGAATGGCTCTACTGGCTTGCGGGAGCCTTCTTCGCGGGCTGGGCGGTGCTGTCCCTGCGCGACGGACGGATCGGCAATTCCGCCTTCTGGGGCGTGCTGGCGGCGAGCTTTTTCCTCGGCAGCCACCTGTCCGATTTCGCCAACGGGGTGCTGGTGCTGGCGCTTGTGGCCATCGCGGGGACAGGCGCGATCAAACGCAGCGCGCCCGCCACCACCACGCCCGAAGAACGCAGCGATTATTCCGCCCGGCTCGGCAACCGCCTGTTCGCGCCTGCGCTGATCGTGCCGGTGACGGCGGTCGCCGGGACGCTGCTGTATAACTACACCCCGCTGGAGCAGACCGGCCTGTTCGAGGCCCGGCGCGAAACGCTGATCCTGTTCGGCATCGGGGTGCTGCTGGCGCTGGCGGCGGGGATGGCGTGGCTGCGCCCGCCGCTGCTCGCACCGGCCGAGGAAGGGCGGCGGCTGATCGATTCCATCGGTTGGGCGGCGATCCTGCCGCAGATGCTGGCGGCGCTGGGGGCGGTGTTCGCGCTGGCCGGGGTCGGCGATATCATCGGCGGGCTGGCGGGCGGGGTGATCCCGCAAGGCAGCATATTCCTGACGGTGGTGGTCTTCGCGCTGGGCATGGCGCTGTTCACGATCATCATGGGCAATGCCTTTGCCGCCTTCCCGGTGATGGCGGCGGCGATCGGCATTCCGCTGCTGGTGGAAACCTATGGCGGCAATCCGGCGGTGATCGGTGCCGTCGGCATGCTGGCGGGCTTTTGCGGCACGCTGCTGACCCCGATGGCGGCGAATTTCAACATCGTGCCTGCTGCGTTGCTGGAACTGAAAGATCAGAACGCGGTGATCCGCCAGCAGATCGGCACCGCGATCCCGCTGCTGCTATGCAACATTGTCATCATCTATGTCGGAGCCTTCCTGTTGTGGAACTGACCGAGGATATCGCCCGCAATTTTGCGCGCATCGCGCTGGGCCATGTGGCGCGGCCCTATCCTTACAAGGACGATCACGTGTTCGAGAGCGAGGCCGATGTGCGGCCCCCGCGCACGGCGCATCCGGCGTTCTTCGGCAGCTATGACTGGCACAGCTGCGTGCATGGCTGGTGGACGCTGCTGACATTGCTGCGTCTGTATCCCGCCATGCCCGAGGCTGCGCAGATTGCGGCACTGGCGGACGAAACCTTTACCGAGGCCAAGCTGGCGGTCGAACTGGCCTATCTCGACCGGCCGACCGCGCGCGGGTTCGAACGGCCCTATGGCTGGGCATGGCTTTTGTACCTGCAGCTTGAGGCCGGGCGGCACCAAGACCGCCAATGGGGCGCGCGGATCGAGCCGCTGGCGCGGGCCTTTGCCGCAAGGCTGTGCGATTACCTTGCCGTGCTGACCTATCCGATCACTGTCGGCACCCATTTCAATACGGCTTTCGCACTGATCCTTGCGCGTGATTGGGCCGAGAGGCACGATCCGGCGCTGTTCGCCGCCATCGATGATTGGGCGGTGCGCGTCTTCGCTGCGCGCCGCCACTATGCCGGATGGGAACCGGGGGGCGACGAGTTCCTGTCCCCCGTTCTCACCGCCGCTTTGCTGATGCGCCGGATCATGCCTGCTCAGGAATTCCGCCCTTGGTTCGCGGCGCTGGTGCTGGAGAACGGCTGGCTGGAACGCGAGTGCCGCCCGGTTACCGTGTCGGATCGCAGCGATGGCAAGATCGCCCATCTCGACGGGCTGAACCTCAGCCGCGCATGGTGCCTCACCGGCTGTGCTTCGGCGTTGAAGGATCCGGCGGCGCGGCAATTGCTGCACGATCGGGCCGGGGAACATCTCGCCGCCGCGCTGCCGCATGTGGCGGGCGATTATATGGGCGAACACTGGCTGGCGAGCTTTGCCATGCTGGCGCTTTTGACGGCGGATTGAGCCGCCGCCACGGGAATGCTGGCGGCAGTCCGATTTGGGCTGGCCAAACCGCGCATCATCATCGGCATCCGCGCGCCGGGCTCGAAGCCGGTACGAACGCCGCGCCCGGACGGCGTGTTGGAGACACATGTTACACAGTCCAGGAACGAAAAAATCCGCCGTCACTCAGGACCCGTGCGAAGGATCGAGAAGGGCGATTGCGGCACGTCATCCGGGCGACCATGCCAGCGCCTTGGCGAGTAGGAAAGCTAGCGCAGGGCGCAGGCCTCGCGCGCGAGCTGTTCGATCACCGCCTTGTCGGGCGCGCCCTTGGGCGAAACCCAGCTGCCGCCAACGCACAGGACGGGATCGAAGGCGAGCCATTCGGGCGCGTTTTCAAGGCTGATCCCGCCGGTGGGGCAGAAGCGGACGCTGCCGAAGGGCGCGGCCAGCGCCTTCAACGCCGGAAGGCCGCCTGCTGCCATCGCCGGGAAGAACTTGAACCGGTCAAGCCCCAGATCCAGCCCGCGCATGATGTCGCCTGCATTGGCGATGCCCGGCAGGAACGGCACGCCCGCCGCAATCGCCGCCTTGCCCAAGGGTTCGGTCAGACCGGGGGAGACGATGAATTCGCTCCCCGCCGCCAGCGCCGCGTCCAGCTCTGCCGGGTTGGTGACAGTGCCTGCGCCGACGATAGCGCCCTCGACCTGCTTCATCGCGGCAATCGCGGGCAGGGCGGCAGGGGTGCGCAAGGTGACTTCGAGCACGCGCAATCCCCCCGCCACCAGCGCCTCTGCCAGCGGAACGGCGTGGGCCGCATCCTCGATCACGATCACCGGGATCACCGGGGCGGTGCGCATGATGGCGTCGATGTTCATTGTCACATTCCTCCGGTGGCGAGCATCGCGCTTGCGCCTTGTTCAGCCCCGTCGGCGAAGTGGCGCAGCATCCCGAACAATTCGCGCCCGGTGCCGGGTTCGCCGCGCGGGTCGGGCGCAGGTTCGCGGCTGGCAAGATCGGCGGTGGTCGAAAGCGCGCCCGTCACCGCGCAGACCTTGACCATATCGCCATCGCGCAGCCGCGCGAGCGGGCCGCCGCCAAGCGCTTCGGGCGTGCAATGGATCGCGTTGGGCACCTTGCCAGATGCTCCCGACATGCGCCCGTCGGTGACCAGCGCGACCTTGAACCCGCGATCCTGCAACACGCCCAGCGGCGGGGTGAGCTTGTGGAGTTCCGGCATCCCGTTGGCGCGCGGGCCCTGAAAGCGGACGACGACCACCACATCGCGGTCAAGCTCGCCCGCCTTGAAGGCGGCGGCGACCGAGGGCTGATCTTCGAACACGCGGCACGGCGCTTCGATCGTCCAGCGGCTTTCGTCCACTGCCGAGGTCTTGAAGCACGCCCGCCCGAGATTGCCCGTCAGCAGCCGCATGCCGCCATCGGGCCGGAACGGGTTGGTGACGGGGCGCAGCATGGTGTCGTCCATGCTCGCACCCACTTCGCGCCACACCAGTTCCTCACCGTCCAGCCCCGGCTCGCGGGCGTAATCGGAGAAGTCTCCGCGTCCGACGGTCAGAATGTCGGGATGGGCCAGACCGGCGCCAATCAATTCGCCGATGACATAGCCCATGCCGCCCGCCGCGTGAAACTGGTTCACATCGCCCGAACCATTGGGATAGACCTGCGCGATCAGCGGCACCGCGCCGGACAGTTCGCTGAGGTCATCCCAATCGAAAATCACGCCTGCCGCGCGGGCCATGGCAGGCAGGTGGATCGCGTGGTTGGTCGATCCGCCGGTCGCCAGCAGGCCGACAGCGGCGTTGATCACCGCCTTTTCATCCACGCACAGGCCGAGCGGGCGATAGTCGTCACCCTTGCGCCCCAGCGCGGCGACGCGGTGCACCGCCTCACGGTCGAGCGCCTGCCGCAGCTGCGTGCCCGGCTGGATGAAGGCGCTGCCGGGGACGTGCAGGCCCATCATCTCCATCATCATCTGGTTGGAATTGGCCGTGCCGAAAAAGGTGCAGGTGCCGGGCGAATGGTAACTCGCCATTTCGCTGGCGAGCAGTTCGGCGCGAGTCGCCTTGCCTTCGGCGTAAAGCTGGCGGACGCGCTGCTTTTCCTTGTTCGGGATACCCGTCGGCATCGGGCCAGATGGCACGAAGATCGTCGGCAGATGGCCAAACCTGAGCGCCCCCATCAGCAATCCGGGCACGATCTTGTCGCAGATGCCCAGCATCAGCGCGCCATCATACATCGCATGGCTCAATCCGACCGCCGCCGACAGCGCGATGACATCGCGGCTGAACAGCGACAGCTCCATCCCCGTCTCGCCCTGCGTCACCCCGTCGCACATCGCCGGGGTGCCGCCTGCGACCTGCGCGGTGGCGCCGATTTCGCGGGCGTAGATCTTCAGCCGATCCGGGTAACGACCATAGGGCTGATGCGCGGAGAGCATGTCATTATAGGCGGTGACGATGCCGATATTCGCGCCCTTGCCTGCCACCAGCGCGGCCTGATCCTCCACCGCTCCGGCATAGGCGTGGGCGAGGTTGGAGCACGACACGGCGCTGCGTTCGCCCATATTGTCGCCTTCGCGGGCGATCAGGTCGAGATAGGCGGCGCGGCTGGCCCTGGAATTTTCGATCACGCGCCGGGTGACGCGGTGCAGGGTGTCGTGAAGGGGCTTACTCATGCCACGTTACTCCGTCGCGTTCGGCCAGCGCGATGGCCGCAGAAGGCCCCCAGCTTCCGGCGGTATAGGTCTTGGGGGTCAGGCCTTCTGCCGCCCACCCGGCGCGGATCGCATCGACCCATTCCCATTGCGCCTCGACCTCGTCACGCCGCACGAACAGCGTCTGGTCGCCTTCTACCAGATCGAGCAGCAGGCGTTCATAGGCAATCCGCCGCACCGCGCCGCTGAAGGCGTCCTGCATCGCGATGTTGAGCGGCACCTGGCGCAAGCGGATGCCCTCGCGGTCCAGCCCCGGCACCTTGGCCATCAGCGACAGGGTGATGTTTTCTTCGGGCTGGATGCCGATCACCAGCCGGTTGGGCTGCATCGTCGCGCCTTTTCCGGCGAAGATGGAATGCGGCACGCAGGCAAACTGGATGATGATTTCGGTCACGCGCTTGGGCAGTCGCTTGCCGGTTCTGAGGTAGAACGGCACGCCCTTCCAGCGCCAGTTATCGACATGGGCCTTGATCGCGACGAAGGTTTCGGTGTCGCTCTCCTTGCCCAACTCCTCGTCATAGCCCGGCACGGCCTGTCCCTGAATCGCGCCCGCACGATACTGGCCGGTCACGGTTTCGCCCGCGACGACCGGCCGCAGCGCGCGCAGCACCTTGACCTTTTCATCGCGCACCGCGGTCGCATCGAAATGCGCAGGCGGCTCCATCGCGACCAGCGCGAGCAGTTGCAGCATATGGTTCTGCACCATGTCGCGGACCGCGCCCGCATCGTCATAGAACGCGACCCGCCCTTCAAGGCCGACGGTTTCCGCCACGGTGATCTGGACGTGATCAATATGCGCCGCGTTCCACAGCGGTTCGAACATCAGGTTGGCAAAGCGCAGCGCCAGCAGGTTCTGCACCGTCTCCTTGCCGAGATAGTGGTCGATCCGGAAAATCCGGTGTTCGGGAAAGGCCCCTGCCACCGCATCATTGATCTCGCAGCTTGAGGCCAGATCGGTGCCGAGCGGTTTTTCCAGGCACATCCGCACGTTCTCGCCCGTCAGGCCCGCCGATTGCAGGCCCTTGATGGTCGGGCCGAACAGGCTTGGCGCGGTTGACAGGAAGATCGCGAGGCCTTGGCTTGGCGTGCCGACCTTGGCGGCCAGCGCATCATAGCCTTCAAGCGTGGTCGCATCGAGCGATTGGTAGGAGAGGCGGTTGAGGAACTCCGCCATCCGCCCGCGCCGTTCGGCAGGAAGGTATTTTTCCAGCGCGGCCCGTGCGAAGTTGCGATATTCGCTGTCGCTCATGTCGCTGCGGGCGGTGCCGATGATCTTGAGATCGGGGCCAAGCAGCCCGTCGGCATCAAGCGCGAACAGGCTCGGCAGCAGCATCCTTTGGGCAAGGTCGCCGGTGGCTCCGAACAGCAGCAGGCGATCGGCAGTGAAGCTCATGCGAAAACAGCCCCTTTCGAATGGCGCCTAACTAGGCTGGCAAGCGCCTGCCTGCCAGCCTCGCGCATACTTATTCAGGGCTTCGCGCTCAGGCAGGGCGGCGCGCGAAGATCCCGAACCCGGCGATAATGGCATAACATGCCGCCGGAAGCACCAGCGCAAAGGCAAGGCTGGTGGCATCGGCGAGCGCGCCAAACATCGGCGGGATGATCGCGCCGCCGCAGATCGCGACGTTGATGATCCCCGATCCGTCCGCCGCGCGCGGGCCGAGCTTTTCGCAGGCGAGGCTGAAGATGGTCGGAAACATGATCGCGTTCATCAGGCCGACCGCGAGCAGCGAATAGCCTGCAATCGTGCCGGTCGCGTTGGCCGAAATGGCGAGCAGCGAGATCGCGCCTGCCGCAACGGTTGCCAGCAGCAGACCGGGGCTGACCATGCGCAGCACCGCCGAGCCGATAAAGCGCCCCACCAGCGCGCCGCCCCAGTACAGCGAGATCAGCTTGCCCGCATCCTGTTCCGGCAGGTTCAGCACCTGCGCCTGCATCAGGTAGTTGACGATGAAGGTGCCGATTGCGACTTCCGCACCAACATACAGGAAGATGCACGCAGCGCCGTAGCCAAACCGCGGGCGCTTCAGCAGCGCAAGCCCGTCTGCAAGGCTGGTCTGTTCGTGCTTTTCGCCTTTCAGCCGGTTGCGGAACAGCCAGACCACGCCCGCAACAATGGCCAGCGCGGTGGCAAGGCCCAGATAGCCGTTCACGATCGCCTGGCTTTCCGCCGTGCGATAGGCCGCAAGCTGGACGCCCGATAATTGATCAGCCGAAACCGTCGCCAGACCGCCAAGGATCAGCACTGCGCCAAAATAGGGGAAGATCGTGGTGCCGAGCGAATTGAACGCCTGCGCGAAAGTCAATCGGCTGTGGGTGGTGCGCTGCGGCCCGAGCAGGCTGATCAGCGGGTTGGCGACGATCTGCACCAGCACCACGCCGGTCGCGAGGATGAAATAGGCCAGCAGGAACATCGGGAACAGCGCGGTCTGGCTGGCCGGAATGAACAGCAGGCAGCCTGCCATCATCGCCAGCAGCCCCGCCACCGCGCCGCGCATGTAGCCCAACCTCTTGACCAGCCGCGCACCGGGGATGCCGACCACGGCATAGGCGATGAAGAACCAGAACTGCACCAGACTCGCCTCAAAAAAGCTCAGCGTGAACAGTTCTTTCAGCTTGGGGATGATGACATCATTCAGCGATGTGATCCCGCCGAAGATGAAGAACAGCGCGAACACGAAGTAATTCAGACCCGGCGCATCGACCTGCGGGCCGTCATCCTCGACCGGATAAGGATCGGTGCTGGTCGCCAGACCGGGTGCTATCGCCATGCTCTCTCTCCCCATTGCGAACGTTCACAAGACGCCGCTTGTGCAGCAATGCGCGATTGATTTGCAAGATTCCAGTGCGAATAGGAATGCACATCGAATAGATGCGCGCGCTTGCGCGGGAATAACAACAGGCCCTAGAGAAAACGCCATGAACGGGGGATCACGCAGACGGCCGACATCGTTCGATGTGGCGGAGCGGGCCGGTGTCAGCCAGCCGACCGTCAGCCGTGCTCTGTCCGGCTCTCCCGCGATTGCCGAATCCACCCGGCGCAAGGTGGTGGAGGCGGCCGAGGCGCTGGGCTATTTCGTCGATGAACGCGCCGCGCGGCTGCGGCGCGGATCGACCGGCACGCTGGCGGTGGTGGTGATCTGCCGCGAAGGTGACAGCGCCTCCAGCATCAACCCCTTCGCCTATGCCCTGCTGGGCAGCGTGTGCGTTGCGGCATCGCAACGCGGGTTTGAAACGCTGGTGTCGTTTCAGGCGCGGGCGGATGATTTCTTCGGCCACTATCAGGAACAGGGCCGCGCCGATGGGCTGGTGGTGATCGGCACCACCACCAATGGTCAGGCGTGGGAATATTTCCGCGGGCTGGAAAGCGACAGCCGCAAGGTCGCCTATTGGGGATCGCCCTTTGACGAGCTCGAATGGGTGCGGTCGGACAACCGCGCGGCGGGCCGCCTGGCGGTCGAACATCTGCTGGCCGCCGGATATCGCCGCCCGTGTTTCCTCGGCGCGCTCGGCACCCCGCAGGTGCAGTTCACCGAACGTTATGAAGGCTATGCCGAAGCGATGCGCGCTGCCGGGCTGAAGCCGTGCCTTGCCCCCACGGTCAACGCCCCCACCCGTGAGGAGGAAGGCCGCCGCGCCGCCCGCCGGTTGATCGAGCGCGGCGAGGATGTCGACGCGGTGTTCGCCGCCTGCGACGCCATGGCGCTGGGCGCGATCGAGGCCTTTGCCGCCGCCGATATCGCCGTGCCAGATGCGGTCGGCGTGATGGGTTTCGATGATCTGGTGGCCGGCCGGTTCAGCCGTCCGCCGCTCACCACGATTGCCCCCGATCCGGCCGAGGCCGGGGTGGCGCTGGTCGAAGCGGTGCTGGAAGGCGGCGATGCCAAGCCCCGCAAGCGCGTGCCGGTGTCGCTGATCAGGCGGGGCAGTACGGCGCGTTGATCGTGTTCCGCACGCCCTCCGGCGTGCGAAATCCTCGCTCATGCGGCCTTAAGGCCGCGTCGCTGCGTGCGGCCATGCAGGTGTGCTTCGCACGTCTGCGCCTTCGGCTTCGACTCCGGCCTTGCGGTCGCTGCGCGACCGACCAGTTCTTTGTCGGCGCGCGTGGGGAGGATCGGGATTACCCGTGCGCGCCGAATTCGTTGGCGATGGCGGTGCTGATCCGCAGCGACAGATCATTCGCGCGCGCGATTGGCGTCATGAAGTCACGCTCGATCGCGCCGTAGCCTTCCTCGCCGCCATCGGGGTAATCGCTTGCCTCGTCGAGCGGGAAGTCGCGCGGGCCGGGCACCCGCACCGGAAAGGCGCGGCGCAACTGGGCCAGCGCCTCGTCCACCCGCAAGGTCAGCACCATCTCGATCACGTCGCGGCGGCTGATGTCGTTGGCGCGGCTGAAGGCCGGGGCGGACACCACCTTCAGGAACATGTGTTGCAGCAGCGCCAGCCGCAGCGCCTGCAGCACGCCGATCCGGCGGCGCACCGCCTCGCGGTCGCCTGCCGGGCCATCCTCGGGCAAGAGGTCGGTCAAGCGGTGGAACTTGAGCGCATCGATCCTGAGCCGCGAGGCGAGGCGGCGGAACACGCCGGTGCGATCATCGCCGACGAGATATTCGGCCAGCGCGGCGCAGCTTGCCGCAAGGTGATCTTCTGTCCCGCGATAGGTGCGGCTGGCCCAGTAGGCTGAATTGAACAGCTCGCCAAAGGCCGCCACGGTCTTGATGCTGGCCACCGCATTGGCGGTGAGGGCAAGTCGCAGGATCTGCCGCCCGCGCGGGCTTTCGACCAGCAAGGCGGCGATTTCCTCGCGGTTGCTGTCGGCGGCGCTGCCGATCCCGGCGATGACATTGACCGGATAGCCCAGCTGCTGGAGGATCGCATTGTGCGGAATCGCCCGGATCTGGCGCAGGCTCATCTCGCGGTCGGCGTTGATGTCCGATTGGCGGCGCGAAACGCGGCTGCCGGTGGGGTTGAGCAGGCCGAGGCCGAACGCGGTCACAGCCCGTGAATAGGTGCGGCTGGCCAGGAAATCGCCCTGATATTCCTTGATCGCGCGATAGAAATCGAGGCTGATATCGGTGCGGTGGTAGAACGGATCGGCGGGCGCCGTCAGGTCGGTTTCGGCGGGGCGCAGATCGGCGATACGGGTCAGCGTGGCCAGCGCCAGTTCTGGGCGCGCGAAGAACAGGTAGCCATCGCCGCCCTGAAAGCTGACCTCGGGTTCCAGCCGGATGCCGGCCCGGGCAAACCGCCGCCGCGCCCAGGGTGACAGCGGCCATTCCAAACGGTCGCGCAAAGACGCCGGATGCGCGCCGCGGCCCATGCTTTCGCCGTGCGTGTTGAACACCAGCGCGGCGACATCCGACAGGCCATTGGCAGCCATGGCTTCGGCAAGGCGGCCTTGCAGCCGTTCGATCGCGAGGCTCGCCGGGATCTGGCCGACGAACCGCCCGGCATCGGAAAACCCGGTCTGGATCGCCACCCGGCCGCGTTTGCGCGCGTAATCGCGATAGGCCGGTTCAGCCAGCAGCGCATCGAGAAACCGCCCGCCGTGTTCCAGCGCGGTCTCGGTCTCGAACAGCGGCGAGACATCGACCTTGCCTTCCACCCCGAACAACCGCGCGAAATAAAGCGCGGCCAGCACCGTGGCGGGCTGTTCGCATTCGGCCACCAGCATCCGGATCGGGGCGTCGGCATCAATATGCCTGATGATCTGCGCCATCGCGATGAACTGG
The DNA here is from genome assembly GCF_900143235.1 of Erythrobacter sanguineus. Taxonomy (GTDB): domain Bacteria; phylum Pseudomonadota; class Alphaproteobacteria; order Sphingomonadales; family Sphingomonadaceae; genus Erythrobacter; species Erythrobacter sanguineus. Next base: position 66,227 of record NZ_FRDF01000007.1, read on the forward strand.
CGGATCGCGGTCGAACTTTCGGTCGCCAGCGCGGCGAAATTGGTGCGCAAGGGCCGCGTATCCTCGACCATGCGGCGCAAGGTGGCGAGCGCGCCCTTGCTGGCCAGATCGATCACCTCGCCTTCGGGCAGGCGGCGGCGGATGGCGTTGTGGAGCTGCTTGGCGTTCACCCGGAAATGGATCCAGCCCATCCCCAGCCCATCGGCCCGCATCGCCGCGGCAAGCGTGAGCAGCAGGGTGGCTCGATCCGGGGCGGCAGCTTCGGCCTCGGTCTCAAGCGCGGCGATCAGCGGCTTGAGCGAAAGCAGGTTGTCGGGGCTATGATCGGTCAGGCGGTTGGCAGCAGCGGCCAGCGCCTCGGCACCGGACAGGTCTTGCGCGAAATCCTGCGCGCGCGCCTGCGCAAAAGCGGTCGCCGGGCGCAGCGTGTCGAGCAGCGGGTGGGCCGGATCGAACCCTTCGAGGCTGGCGGTGTAGCGCGCCAGCCGCGCTGCCTTTTCCAACAGGCGGAAGGCGATCGAGGTGTGCCAGCCAATATCGGTGCGCCCGTCCATGTCATAGCCGACCCAGCTGGCAAAGCGGAACGGCAGCGGGCGGAAGGACTGCCAGTTGCCCGGCCAGCGGCTGCGGGCTTCGTCAAGCAGGCGCGCGACAATCGCATCGCGCGCATCCTGCGCCCGCGCCATCGCGGCCATCGCCTCGCTGTGTTCGTAGGCAAGCGTGACCGGCTCTCGCGCGGGCGGGGCGGCGCAGCGCGTCTTGTCGATCGTGGCTGTTGCCGAGGCCGCTTCAGCCACGGCGGCCGTCTGTCCGGGTGCCAGCAGAAAGGTCGGATGGGCGGTGAACACCGCGTGGAGCTGCGGGCGCTCCCACTGTTCGCGGAACGCCTCGAAATCGGTTTGGTCGCCCGCCAGCGCGCCGGGCTCGTCGGCTGGCGGCGCGAGCAGCTTGCGCAGCTTGCCAGCGCGATTGTTCAGCCCTTCACATTCGAGCTGGGCGACCAGCGCGGCCATGTCATCAAGGCTGATCTCACCCCCCTCCAGCGCGCGCGAAAGGTCGAGCGACAATTGGAACACCGGGTTGAACAGCGGCGTTTCGCGGGTGCGTTCGTGCAGGGCGCCCAGCCGGGCTTCGAGAGCGGCGATGGTCTTCACAAGGCTTCCCCATGCTCGGCAGCGAAGGCCGCTGCCGCGCCGAACAGGCCGGGTTGCGGGTGGATGATCAGCTTGACCGGAATGCCCGCCATCAGGCTTTCAAACCGCCCCTTGGCGCGGAACCTTTCGGCAAAGCCCGAGGCGCGCAGCGTTTCGCGGATGCGGTAGCCCAGACCGCCTGCGATCACCACGCCGGCAAAGCCGCCCTGCGCCAGCGCAATATCGCCCGCAACCGATCCCAGCGACAGGCAGAACCGATCCACCGCCGCCGCCGCAAGACTGTCTTCGCCGCTGGTGCCGCGGGTCCAGATGTCGATCGCATCGCATTCGGGCACGCTGCGCTGTTCGAGCGCGGCCAGCGCCTGATAGATATCGACAATGCCGGGCCCGGCCACCACCCGTTCAACCGAAACGCGGTTGTGGCGGCTGCGCAGCCGCGCAAGGATCGCGTCCTCGATGATGTCGAGCGGGGCAAAGTCGATATGCCCGCCCTCGGTCGCCTGCACCCGGTACTGCCTGCCCGATCGCCACAGATGCGCCACACCCAGCCCGGTGCCGGGGCCAAGCACGCTGATCGTGCCATCCCGGCCCAATGGCTTGTCCGGGCCGGCCAGATCAAGGAACTGGTCATCATCCGCGCGCGCGACCGCATGGGCGACCGCGGCAAAATCATTGACGATGGTATAGCGTTCCACGCCCAGCTTTTCCGGGATCAGCGCGGGGCGGATGATCCACGGGTTGTTGGTGAAGCGGATCACCGGATTGGGATTGCCAGGGCTGCCGACCGGCCCTGCAATCGCCATGCTGACAGCGGCAGGCAGGGTGCCGCCCTTGCGGCTGCGGAAGGCTTCCCATGCGGTCTGGAAACTGGCGTGATCGGCGGTGTGGAGCGTTTCCGGTTCGTCCAGCGTGATCGCCCCGTCCGCGCCCAGCGTGGCAATCGCAAAGCGGGCATGGGTGCCGCCAATATCGACCACCACCAGATCGGGCACCAGATCGCGCATCATGTTCATCCCCTCTGCCGCGTCGCCAGCGGGGAGCGTAGCAGGCGGCGCGCAGGATTCCCACGCGCCGCATACTTATTCAGATGAAGCCGCCGGTCAGTCGGCGGCTACGCCCATTTCGGCCAGCAGGCGCTGCGCCCCGTCGACCTTGTCCATGGTCCACAGCATGAAACGGCTATCGACATGGATGGTGCGGTTGATGGCGGGATTGTACATCCAGTCTGCCACCACGCCCTCGATCGTGCCGTCAAAGGCAAGGCCCACGAATTCGCCGCGCGCGTTCAGCGTCGATGAACCCGAATTGCCGTTGGTGATATCGACCGTGGAAAGGAAATCGACCGGCAGCGTGCCGAGTTCGGGCGCCACGTAACGCCCGTAATCCTTCGCCTTGATCAGTTCGATCATGGTGTCGGGCGCATCGAATTCGCCGCGTCCGGTGTGCTTGGCCACGATCCCTTCGGCGGTGGTGAAGGGCGTCCAGATCTGCCCGTCAACCGCCTTGCCGGTGACCTTGCCATAGGTGAAGCGCAGCGATCCGTTGGCATCGGGATACATCGTCTTGCCTTGCGACGCGGCATAGGCAAGCCGGGCTTCCATCACCGTGGAACGGGCCTTTTGAAGATCGCCCGAACGCGCCTTGTCGGCCGCCTCGCGGGCCATCGCTTCGTCATGGGTTGCGACCGCGAGCTGGATGAAAGGATCATCCGAAGCCTTGAAATCGGCCACCGGCTTGCCCAGCCATTCGAGCCGTTTTGCAGTGTCGCCCAATTCGGTTGCGGCGTAAAGTTCGGCCAGTTCGCGCCCTTCCATGAAGGCATCGAAGCTTTTCACGCGGTCTTCGGCGTCCAGCACGCGGTAATCTTCGAGCGCGGCCTCCCACAGGCCGCGGTCGATCTCGGGCATGTAACGGCGCTCGATCCGCTGGAGAGACTGGGTGGCGAAGGTGCGGTCGCGTTCCTGATAACCGGGTTCGCGGCTCTTGTCGGGCCGGGCCTGTTCGTTGGCCCAGCGATAAAGCAGCCGCGCGGCGCTGTAGAGCTGGCCGCGCCGGATCATCGCGCGGCGGGCATCGGCCAGCGCCTCGGCATTGTTGCTGGCTACCAGCGCGTCAAGCTCGGCCAGCGCCGCGCCATATTGTGCCGCGCGCCCCGGATCGGCGGCGATCCACGCGCGGAAGGCGGATTCCTCAGCCTGCTTGCGGTCGATCAGCGAAATCGCATCGGCCCCGGCAAGCTGGCCGGCGATCTTCTTTTCGTAGTTCTCGACACCCTGCAAGGTGGCGGCATAGGCGATCTGCGCGGCCTGATCGCCTTCGGTCAGGGCCTCTATCTGGTCGCCATACTCGGTCAGCATGCGCTGCTGATAGGGATAGAGTTCCTCGTAATAGAACCGCGCTTCGTCGGCCGTGCGCAGGCGTTCGGTGGTGCCGGGGAAGCCTGCCACCATGATGAAATCACCTTCCTTCACGCCGTCGCTGGCAATCGGGAGCCATGCCTTGGGCTGGAACGGCACGTTGTCCTGCGCATAGGTTGCCGATGAACCATCAGGCGCAACATAGGCGCGGTAGAAGGCGAAATCGCCGGTGTGGCGCGGCCACATCCAGTTGTCCTTTTCGCCGCCGAAATTGCCGACGCCCGCCGCCGGGGCATAGGTCAGGCGCACGTCCTTGATTTCGAGCTGTTGCTGGAGCCAGTATTGCTGACCGCCGAAATAGGCGCGCACATCGCAGCGGCGGTTGGCTTGACGTTCGCACGCTTCGATCAAGGCGGTGCGGTTGGCCTGCAACCGGTCATAACGGGCGCGGCCTTCCAGCCTGTCGGCACCCTTCATCATCGCCGTCGTCACATCGCGCAGGTCTTCGATCACATAGACCCGGCTGCCCGGCGCTGCGGGCAGTTCGTCCGCCAGCGTTGCCGCCAGAAAGCCGTTGGTCAGGTAATCATTCTCGGGCGAGGAATTATATTGCAGCGAACCGGCAACGCAGTGGTGGTTGGTGGCAACCAGCCCCTGCGGCGACAGGAACGCCGCCGAACAGCCGCCCAGCGATGCGATCGCGGTCAGCGGCGGGCGCTGGAGATCGCCCAGCGTCGCGGCATCGAGTTCAAGGCCCGCGGCCTTCATGTCCTCGGCGATTGCGCCGGTCTGGCTCGGCAGCCACATGCCCTCTTCGGCCATCAGTGCGGCAGGGGCGCAGATTATCAGGGCACTGGCCCCGGCAAGCAGGAATTTCTTCATGGGAAGCGTCACCTCATGATGGCGCGAAGGCCGCTTTCACCTGTGCAGCCCGGCGCTGGATTGGCGCCCGATCCGGGCATGGGGTGCCTGTTAGTCGACAATCGGGCTTCAGGAAATGGCCGAATTTGCCCTATCGACCAACTGCTTTTGCGCAGGGTTAAGCACCATCAGCAGGCGCGCGGCCCCGGTTCCGGCAATCGGCGGAGAGCGGTGGATGGCAGGCCGATCAGTGGCAAGCTTGCCCTTGAACAGGCCGATATCGAAGTGGTCCATGCGGTGGATGCGGCGCGGCTCTGCACCGGCTGTGATGCGCGCTGCGTCTTCATCTTCCAGCCAATCGGTTCCGGCGCCGACATAGGTGGTGATAAGCCGCGCGCGGACATAGTCGGCGTGGAACTTGCGGCACGAATCGCTGCGCACCACTTCGAGCCGCAATTCGAACCGGGCCAGATCCAGCGCCTCGCAAAACAGCCGGGCGAGCAAGGCAGCGTCATCGATCAGCGTTTGGTGGAGCGCGGCCCCGGCAAAGCCGTTCTCCGCGAGGCCAGAGCGCAGGGCGGCGGGCAGACCGGAAAGGCAGGTTTCGAACCGCAGGTCGCGCGGCGTCCCTTGGGTCAGCGCCGCAAAATCGGCAATCGGCCTGCGCTGCCAGATGGCGAGATTGCATTCTTCCGCGCGGATGGCGCAGAGGATGTCCGGCTGGCTGGAGATACGGGCAGAGCGGGTAAGCAGGGTGGCCATGATCGATCCGGTCGAAAAAGGTGTGATGTTGTAACATACCTGATAGGTCGGCTGCAAGGCGCTGGCAAGGCCTCTGCGTGGTTGCGATGAAAATGGCTCTTGCGAATGATTATCATTTCCGTCATGAAGGGATGGTCATTTTCCGGCCCGATGCAGGCCGGATGCAGCTCGAATGCAGGATCGAACCAACCCCATGAACAGCAAACTGAAACTCTGGACTCAACTCGGTCTCGGCACGGCGCTCGCCGGCGGGATGCTGGCAGCTTGCGGCGGTGAGGCTGGCGGCGAAGGCGGCGGTGAGGCTGGCGGCGACGGCGCCGACGCTGCTGCGGTGGCGCCGAGCGAGGCCGGAACAGGTGAAGCCGGAGAAGGTGAGGCCGGCGGCGAAGGTGAAGGCGCCGGCGGCGAAGGCGAAGGTGGCGAAGGTGAGGGCGGCGTTGCGGTAAGCCGCGCCGATAGCGATCCGGTCGCCTATGGCATTGCTCTTGCCGTGACCGAAGCCCATGTCATCGCCGCGCGCGATGCTTTTGCGGCGGGCAGGAAAGAAGCCGCCGCCGAAATGTTCGCCCATCCCGCGGCCGAGGTGCTGGTTGAAATGGATCCGGTCTTTGCCAAGCTTGGGGTCAAGGATTTCAAGCCGCTGCTGACCGATGCCTCGACCGCGGTGCTCGACGGAAAGGACGCGGCAGAGGTTAACAGGCGCTATGATGCGATCATCACGGCGTTGCGCGGCGCTGCGGACAAGGCTCCGGATAGCGGCGCCAGCGAAGCCGCCATCGCAAGCGGCATCATCGCCGACCAGATCGAACGGGCTGGCGCGATGTATCGCATAGCCGCCAAGGATGATCGCTACGAACCCTATCTTGATGGTTACGGCTTCTACAAGGTGGCCGAGACCGCCGCCGCGCGCGGTGGTGCCGCGATCAAGGCGGCCAACCCCGATGCCCATGCCCGCATCAGCGATGCGCTGGCGCTGCTCAGACAAGCCTATCCTGCCGCGACTCGTCCGGGCCGGCTGAAGCTTGAACCCGCGGCGCTTTCCGCTGCGTCATCGCGGGTGATGCTGGCCACGGCAAGCTGAGCTTCGGGCTTTGCGCCACCGGCCCGACGGGGCCGGATTTGTGCAAATGCGACAAAGTTAACCTTCATGGACAATTAGTGCCTAAAAATTAGCCTGTGCGCTTGTCTTTACCGTTTGCGGCTGTAGGGTCGCGTCCATCGTCCGGGGGGCGGTCGGGATGGGGGTAAAAGGGTGTCGGGACACCGCTGTTCCTGTCCGGGAAGATTGGGCATACGGCCGCGGTTGTAGGGATAACCTCCGGCTGCGGGATGAACGTTCCGGGGAAAAATTTGTCGATCGCTCAGCAAGTTCTGAAAGCCGTGGTGTGCGCGCCGCAGGGTGCGCTTCGCAGGAATGCGCCACCGCGTTCGCCTGATTGCCTAGGACGGGCCGCCATTTCGGCGCTGGCTCTGGCAATGGGCGGATTTCTCGCACCGCAGGCGGCCGAGGCGCAGGTGCGCATTGCACCGCCCACCCGCAGCGATCTTGCCCCGCCTGATCAGCGGCGCGATGACCGCTCGGTCACGCTGACGGTCGATGGCGATTTCGAACGCCCGCCCTGCGCGCTCGACCGGCCCGAATTTGCCGATATCCGTTTCACAGTGCAGGGCGCGCAGTTCAACGGGCTGGACCGGGTGCCGGGCCTGTCGCTCGACGAGACCTGGCTGGCCTATCAGGGCCGCGAACTGCCCGTATCGGTGCTGTGCGACATCCGCGCCGAAGCCAATGCCATGCTGCGGCGGCAGGGCTATCTTGCGACGGTCGAAATCCCCGAACAGAGCCTGTCCGACGGGATCCCCGATTTCAACGTGGTGTTCGGCCGTCTGACCGCGATCCGCGTGCGCGGCGATGCCGGCCCATCGGAAAAGGTGGTGGCCGGTTATCTGGAAAAGCTGACCACGCAGGATGTGTTCAACACCAACACCGCCGAACGTTATCTGCTGCTGGCTGATGACCTTCCGGGGCTGGACGTGCGCCTGTCGCTGCGACCGGCGGCGGGCGGTGCCCCGGGCGAGTTGGTGGGCGAGATCGCGGTGCTGCGCCGCCGCGGCATGATCGACCTCAACATCCAGAATTTCGGTTCGGAGGCGATCGGCCGGTTCGGCGGGGTGCTGCGCGGCGAAATCTATGATCTGACCGGGATGGGTGACCGCACGTCGATATCGGTGTTCTCGACGCTCGAATTCACAGAGCAGCAAACGATCCAGCTGGGCCATGATTTCCGCGTCGGGAGCGAGGGCCTGCGGCTGGGCGGCCAGTTTACCTGGAGCACGACCGATCCCGCGCTCGGCATTCCCGGTTTCGATGTCGAATCCGAAACGGTATTTGCCAGCATCTTTGCGAGCTATCCGCTCAAACGCACCCGCGCGCACAGCCTGTTCGCCGATGTCGGCTTCGACATGGTCAATCAGGATGTCGAGGTGAACAACATCGCCCTGACCGATGACAAGGTTCGCATGGTCTATGCCCGGCTGTCCGGTGTCTGGACCGACGAGGATTCGATCCGTCGCATCGGGGGCTACTCCCCGTTCGAACCGAAACTGCGGCTGGAATACGGGTTCGAGGCGCGTCAGGGGCTTGATGTCTTCTCCGCCAGCCCGGATTGCCGGCCCAACCTTTTGGCCTGCCTGTTCGGCGGGGTCGTGCCGCCAAGCCGGATCGAGGCCGATCCCACCCCGCTGCTGGCCCGCGCCAATGCCGGGATCGAATATCGCCCCGATCCGCTGCTGACCTTCGCGCTGGAGACAGTCGCGCAGCTAAGCAGCGATCCGTTGCCCGCCTTCGAGGAACTGGCGGCGGGCAGTTTCACCATCGGGCGCGGCTATGATCCGGGCGCGGTGCTGGGCGACAGCGGGATCATGAGCAGTTTTGAACTGCGGTACGGATCGCTTGCGCCCAAGGGCCCCGACTATGTGACCGTGCAGCCCTTTGTTTTCACCGATGTCGCCTGGGTCTGGAACAGGGACCCTAGCCGCCGGCCGGGCAACCCCGACCGGTTGTGGTCGGCAGGTGGCGGTTTGCGGTTTGCCTGGGGCCGCGGCCTGCAGAGCGATGTCTTGCTGGCCGTCCCGCTCGAACGGCCCGATCTTGCGCCCCGGCGCGGCGATGTGCGCCTGATGGTTTCCTTGACCGCCCGTCTGTTCCCGTGGAGATTTTGAGATGACCGATCCGACCCGGAACCGTTCGCGCCTGATGCTGGGCAGTGCGACAGCGGCGCTGGCCCTGGCGCTGGCATTGCCCCAGCGCGCCGAGGCGCAGGCCATCAATGCCGACGGCTTGGTGGTGGTCGGGAACGCGGAAATCATCCAGGGCTCGCTTGAGGACTTCATCGACATCCAGTCGCCCACGGTGGTGATCGACTGGACCCCGTTCGAGAATGGCGTGGGCGATGCGCTCGATTTCCTGCCGACCGGTGCGACCGCGCGGTTCGAGTCCTCCAGCTTCTCCGATTTTGCCGTGCTCAACCGGATCCTGCCTGCGACCAACGGCAATATCGCGGTGATCGATGGCAGCGTAATCTCGCGTGTCTTCGGACAGACCGGGCCGACTCCCGGCGGGTTTGTCGCCTTCTATTCGCCCACCGGCATTCTCATCGGCAGTAACGCCAGTGTCGATGTCGGCAGCCTGATGCTGACCACGCTTGACCCGACTCCTGCCAGTTTTGCAGATTTTGCCGAAAATGGCGGGTTCATGCAGCTTGCCGGTGCAACCGGTTCGACTGCCCGGATCCAGATCGATGCCGGCGCGCTGATCACTGCCTCGCCCGAAAATGCCTTCTTCGCAGCGGTGGCCGCCGATGTGGAGATGCGCGGCACCGCGTTGGTCAACGGCAGCCACGCCTATGTCGCGGGCGAGGTGGTGCGGCTGCAATTCTCGAACGGGCTGTTCAACATCATTGTCCCGGTCGGCACGGCGGCCAGCGGCACGGTGATGGAGATTGACGGCAATGTCGGCGGCCCGTCGAGCACCGGGCTGACGGGTGACAATCACATGATCTATGGGGTCGCGGCCGCCCAGAATGATCCGATCAGCATGATTTTCCGCGGCAATCTCGGCTTCGAACCGGCCCAGAGCGCGGGGGTCATCAATGGCGAGATCATTCTTTCCGCTAACTACGACGTGTTCGGGCGATTTGTCGCCGGCGGATCCATTGCCGACGGGATCGAAGCGCAGTTCAGCCAAACCGATTCATTTTCCTCGGGTCAGGCCGACCTGTTCCTTGAAGATTTCACCGCCACCAGCAGCCTGCTGGCGGTTGGTACGCACCGCACGCAGGCCATCGCGTCCGGCGCGGGAAGCTTGGTGGAGGGCAACCTGCTGCTGGTCGGGCGTGAAAACGCTGAACTCATAGCCACCAACGGGCAGGATTTCACCATCTCGGGCGACGTGCTGGTCGACGCCCGCGATTATGGAATTGTTTCATCAAGCCTTGGAGAATTGCTGCTGGCAAATGCCCAGGGCGGCGATGCCGTGATGGAAGCGAACACCAATGGCGCCGTGGCTGTCGGCGGCAACGCTTTGGTGACGGCAGATGCGTTTGGCGGCACCTATTTCGGTCCGGACACAAACGGCCTGTTTCAGGCTGGCAGCGCCTTTGCCGGCACAGCGCGCATGGGCGCCAATGCGGCCAGCCTTACCGTCAATGGTTTTGCGACCCTCTCATCACGCGGCGTGGGATCAAGCGGTTTCAACCATGACTTCGGGGCGGAAGCACGCGGCGGGATTGCGCAATTCTTTGCCACCAACAGCGGCATCATTTCGGTGCAGCAGGATGTGTCGGTGCTTGCCGATGCGGTCGGTGCCCTCGGAGCGACACTCGGGAATTCGACGGCTTCGGATGCCTTTGGCGGGGATGCGCTGTTCGAGATCTTCGAGGACGGAAACATTTCCGTCGGTGGAAGCGCATTTCTTGATGCCAGCGCAAGGGGCGGCTTGTCGAACGGTTCGGGCGATGGCTCGCTTGCCGATGCCGGAAACGCCCGCGTTTCGGCCGATGGCCCTGGCCAGATCATCCAGATCGTCATCGGCGGCGATCTGACCCTTGTCGCCGATGCCGCAGGCGGCACCAATCAGGGCGGCACCGGCGGCACAGCCCTGGGCGGTGCGGCGCGGCTGGTGTCATCGGGGGCCGGCTCCATAACGGGGGGCGGCTCCATCACCGTCACCGGCAATTTCTCGGCGAGCGCAACCGCTGAAGGTGGTGTGGGAACCGCAGGCGGCGATGGCTTTGGCGGTATCTCCGGGGCGATTGCTGATGCCGGTGTGGTCGACATTGGCGGTAGTGCGGTGGCAGACAGCAGCGGCGTGGGCGGCAGCGCCTTTTTCGGGTTCGGCGGCGATGGTGGTGATGGGCTGGGCGGAAATGCCTTCCTGCAGGCCACCGGAACCCTCATCGATACGGCGACCCTGACGGTTGGCGGGGATGCAACGGTGATCGCCGATGGCGAAGGCGGCGGGGGCGGATTGACCAATGGCATCATTCCCGGCGGGCGCGGCGGCAATGGGCAGGGCGGGACATTCAGCATCCCCAATCAGGCCGATCCGAACTTCAATAGCGGCGCTTTCATCCTTGCTGGCGCCGATAACGGGACGATTGCGATCGGCGGTCAGGCCTTTGGCAGCGCCACAGGCACTGGCGGGACGGGCGGCAGCTTCAACTCCAGTTTCACCGACCAGGGGCCGGAAGACGCAGGCGATGGCGGCGACGGGACCGGCGGTCTTGCGCAGATCGGTCTTGCGCTGCTGGGCTTTGATGGCTCGGTCGGCCTTGGCAGTGCAACATTCACGCAACTGAATGTGCTTGCCGACGGTTTTGGCGGCTCGGGCGGTTTCGATCTGTCGGACAATTCGACCGGATTGCTCGGCGGGCTGGCCGGTAACGGCTTTGGCGGCAATGCCTTTCTGACCGCAAGGGCGGGCGAGGTCATCGCCGACACGGCCGAGCTTTCGGCTGGCGGCCTTGGCGGGGATTCGAACGTTGGTGGCAACGGCACAGGTGGCGTTGCCGGAATCCTCGGCGGTCTGGGCGGCATCGCCACACTGGGGAGTTTCTTCGCGTCTGCCGAGGGTGGAGGGGGCTTCGGGCTCAACGGCGTGGGCGGAACCGGCCTCGGCGGTCAGGCCTTCATCAATTTGCAGGACATTACTGTTTCGGTCAGCGGCGACACCTTCATTGATGCAACTGGTTTCGGCGGTTTTTCCGATGGTGACGGCGGCGGCGACGGGACGGGCGGGACGGCCTTTATCGGCGCGATCGACAACACCACCGGCAGCGGCACCTTTATCGGCAATGCTTCGATCACCGCCAATGGTTTTGGCGGCGGGCCCGGTGAAAACGCGACCGGCGGGACCGGGCGCGGCGGGCTTGCCTTTGCGGAGGCGGGCGGCATCTTGCGGTTTGGCAGCCTGCAGGTCACCGCCACCGGTGCCGGCGGCGAGAACGAGGGGAACAATCCCCCTATCGTCGGCGGCGACGGAATTGGCGGTTCCGCTGAACTGCGCAGCCGTGGTTCGGGCAGCCAGCTGATTGTCGAACGCAACACGCCTAATGCCTTCAACGATATCACGAACGGAGGCGGGATTGTCGCCGCTCTGGGTCTGGGCCGAAGCACCAATGGCGGAAGCGGTATCGGGGGATCGGGCACCGGCGGTACTGTTCGACTGTCGGCGATTGGAAGCGGCAGCATTGTCTTGCCTTCGGATCCGGCAGGCGATCCCAATAGTGCGCCCTTCATTGGTCTGAACGCACGCGGTTTTGGCGGTGGCTCGCAGGTTGAAGGTGGGACTGGCGGCGTTGGCACCGGCGGTGTCGGCATCATCGAAGCCGATGAGGGCGGCACCATTTCGATGGGCGCCACGAACTTCACAGTGTTTGGTGTTGGCGGAAATGGCATAGGCACTGGTCTCAATATATCCGGGGGTGATGCGTTCGGCGGTGAACGCCTGATCAGCGTCACCAACGGGGCCGAACTGACGGCCGCACTCGCCTTCGGAACAGCCGGAGCAAGAGGCGGGAACGGTGTGGGCAGCGGCAATGGCGGCAACGCGACAAGCGGCAGCAACTTGCTCGAAGTCACCAATGCGACGCTCAACATTGTCGGCAATTTCCTCGTCTTCGATCAGGCGATTGGGGGCAACGGCCAGCAGGGCGGCTCTGCTACCGGGGGAACGGCCGGGTTTGCGGCGGAAAATGCGACGATCAATTTCATCCCTGATACCAATGGCAATTCGTCACTTCTGCTATCAGCCGATGCGACTGGCGGAAATGGCGTGGATCGTGGTGGCGATGCCGTTGCTGGAACGGCCACGATCGGGATCAGCGGATCAAGCCTGATCGCCGGGAACATCCAGCTTACGTCGGCAGCGCGCGGCGGCAACGCCAGCGGACCGGGCGGCATCGGCGGCAACGCCACGGCTGGAAGCGCGACCCTCACGGCCTCAGATTCGACCATCGAACTGCTCGGCAACAACGAGATATTGTCCAATGCCATCGGCGGTATTGGCGGCACGCAAGGTTCCAGCGGCGTTGGCGGCAATGCCGCAAGTGACGCGGTTACGGTGAATTTCACCAATTCGCAGGTCAATATCTTGGCTGGAAATTCAAGCCCGGGCACCCTGCGGCTCGGTTCGCTCGCGGATGGCGGTGACGGCGACCAGATGGGTAATGCGACCAGCGATAGTGCCCAGTTGCAGCTTAACGGCGGTTCGTTGAGCGCCGACGACATCCGGGCCGAGGCCTTTGGCTTCGCCAATGCCAACACCGCCGGGCAGCTCGGGGGCTTTGCAGAAGCCGGCGTGGCCGAGATCGCGCTCGAAGGCGATGCCGTGCTAAATGCCGGACGGATCGATCTGATCAGCAATGCCGGTACCTCCAGCGGGGGCGCTGCGCGGGCCGGGCAATCGGTGTTTCAGGTGCTCAGCGGCAGCACGGCGCAGATTTCCGCCGGAGATTTAAATCTGTTCGCCGATGCCACGGGGGCCGATCCGGGCGCTTCGGGCAACACCGCCGGACGTTTTGAAGTGAATGTCGCCGGTGGGAGCCTCGACCTCATCAGCCTCACCGCTTCGGCGCTGGGTGATGCGCTTGCGACCGGAGCCTCGCCCTCGCAGCTGATTGCAGACGGCGGGAACATCAACATTGATGCCACTCTTGATGCGGTCGCGCTGGGGGATATCGCGGTTCAGACCGGACAGGGCGGGATCATCGGCAGCCCCACCACCACCACCAGCAGCAGCACGGCGATTTCGCTGACGTCGGAAGGGCTGATCACGATCAGCGGCGATGATGACGGGGCGATCGGGCTGGGCGGCAGCACAATATCGCTGACCTCGCGCGATCTCGATATCCTGTCGGGTGCGCGGATCGGGGCGGATGTCGTCTCGATCAGCTCGCTAGAGACCGATTTCACCGCTGTGCTCGGCGGGACGCTCGAAGGTGATGGCTTTACCCTGACCGCTGCTGAAGCAGCCCGGATCAATGCCATCGGGCTGGATTTCTTCTTTCCCGAAGTTTTCGCCACCAGCGATCCCAACCAGCCCGATCTGCTGATCCGCGATCTTTCGTTCAGCGGTCTGAACGTCAGCGAGGTCGCGATGTTCGTGGGCGCGGATATCAGCGGGATTGTGCGGGTGGAAGGCACGGCGCGTTTTGAAAACGCCTCTTCCGATACGCTTCTGAGCATCCGCGCGGGCGAGCGCATCGAAGTGGTCACGCCCGGAGGGCTCCTGATGACCGACAATGATGGCTTGCCGGCCGGGACGCTGTCGCTCAATGCGGGCAGCATCTGGGCCGCAGATGCAGATACCATCGCCCAGTTGCAGGCTGATCCGGTGTTTGCCGGGCGCGATGCGCTGCTGGCGGTCGCCGCACAGGGCAGCGAAGATCCGCTCGGCTATCTGCGTGCCGGACTGGTTTCTCTGGGCGTCGGCAGCCAGCTGCTGGTGCGCAACACCGGCACTGACATCGAACAGGGCGGGATCCTGGTGGGTGAGAGCGGATTGTCGATTGCCGCAGACAGCCAGTTCAACCAGGGCGCTCCGCTCGATGTCTTCGCCTATGGCCGCCGACAGCGCGATGACGGAAGTTTCGTGACCGGCGAAGATTTCTTCAGGGAAGTGAACTTCAACCGCACCGGACAGAACCCGACGACCTATCTTGAACTGAGCGCGTTCAACGATTGCATTATCGTTACCGGTGATTGCCCGCTGCCGCCTCCGCCTCCGCCTCCGCCGCCTCCGCCGCCGCCGCCGCCGTCTTCACCGGAGCAGCAGCTGCCGCCGCTCAACAATCCGACGGTGGTTCTCGATCCGATTACGCTGGCGGAACCGGTTGCCCCGACGGCGGCCGAGCAGAACGAGCAGTTTGGGATGGACTTCCCCGAACGGCCTGAGGCGCCGCTGATCTCCGAGGATCCGCTGCTTGATGACCCGGTCGCAAGCGGCGGGGATGCCTCGCTGTATCTTTCGCCCGCCGGTGCCGGCGGGGAGGACAAGTGAAATGAGCATTCGCATTCCTGATCGCCTCGCCGCCCCGGTTTTCGCGCTGGTGCTGGGCCTTGCCGCGGCACAGGCTGCCCCGGCCGCCGCGCAGGTGGTTCCCGCTGCCGAGCAGACCAGCCTCAGCCTGCGGGACACCTTTCCGATCGGGTCGAACGGATTGTGCGAAGCGCAGATTCTCTCGCCCGAACCGGGGGCGGGGCTGTTTGACCGGCGTTATTCGGTGATCTGCCGCGATGCCGCCGCGCCAGTCGGAACGCTATGGGTGGTGCGCGGGGCTGCTTCGGACATTGCCTCTGCCCGCTTTGCCGGAGGCGATGCGACCTGCACCCCGAGTGATGATAAAGTGAATGCACCCGGCCTGCCCGAAGCCGAGCGGCTGGTCTGTGCCAAGGCCGGCAGCGCGCTGCGCAGCGAATTGCTGTTGGGGCGCAGCGGAACACGCACCTATGCGGCGAGCGGTCTTGCCGCTTATGGCAAGGCGCTCGAACTCGGGCTTGCCTCGCTGGCCAGTGACAAGGTGCTTCCCGGAACGGTCGAAATCCCGATGACCGCTGCGACCGACGATATTGCGTTCGCGCGCCAGCAGGCCGAGGCGATCGCCGCCGATCAGGCGCTGATCGAGGCATATCGCCGCAGCAATGCCGGCAATTTCGCCGAGGCGGCAGAATTCTTCGCCGTGTCTTCGGCGGCGCTTGCCGGGCCGGGGGCGACCGAAGCCCGGCTCAACGCGGCGCTGCAGCAATCCAACCTCGGACACTATGCCGAGGCCCGCCGCCTGTTTGCCGACAGCCGCAGCGCAAGTGCCGCCAGCCCGGTGCTGGCCCGCCTGCTGCGCAATTACGAGGCGATGAACGCGCTCAACCAGAGCAAGCCCGAAGCCGCGCTGGCGGTGCTCGATGCGCCATTGGTATCCGATTTTGGCGAGACCGATGAACTCCGGGCGCTGCGGATCGGCCCGGCCCTGGCGGGCCAGCTGGCGAGCGAGAGTGACCGCGTGACCGGCGCCTATACGCTCAGCCTGACGCCGCTCGAACGCGCGCAATTGCTCGATGGCCAGCACGCCTATCTCAGGGCTGCCGCGCTGCGCCTGCTGGGCCGCGCGGACGAGTCGACCACTTTCCTGCAACAGGCCGAAAAAACCTTGTCATCGGTGCGCGATGGCCGGGTGGTGTCGATCATCTGGCTAAGGGCGCAGGTGCTTGGCGAACTGGCAGAGGGGTCTGAACGCAGAGGGCAATCGGCCGACGCCGAACGGCTGCACCGGCAGGCGATTGCCCTGCTGGATACCAGCTATCCGGATTCGCCCGCCTATGACAGCGCGCGCGCGCAGCTGGCCGGGTTCTTTGCCCGCAGCGGCCGGCGCGCCGATGCCCTGACGCTGTACCGCGACATTGTCGCCGATGCCGAGGGGCGTCCGCTGCTGTCGTTGCGCAGCCTGTTGACGCCCTATTTCGCGCTGCTGCTGGATGGCGGGCCGGATGATGGCAATGTGGCTGGCGATCTGTTCGCGGCCAGCCAGCTGCTCCAGCGTCCGGGCCTTGCCCAGACCCAGGCCGTGCTGGCGCGGGAATTGTCGGCCGGCAGCGATGATGCAGCCCAGCTGTTCCGCACCGCGACCAATCTCGGGCGCGGGGTCGAACAGCTCAGGCTGGCCCTCATCGAACTGCGTTCTGCCGATCAGATCACCGGGACCGAACAGGCGCAGATTGCCGAGCGTGAACAGCAGTTTGCCCAGTTGCAGCAGCAGCAGGCCGAGGTGCTTCAGCAACTGGCTGCCTATCCGCGCTATCGGGCGGTAACAGGCAGTGTCATTACCCTGCCCGATCTGCAGGCGATCCTGCGCGAGGGTGAGGCCTATGTGAAACTGGTCACGCTCGATCGCGGGGCCTTCGTGATCTATGCGACCAAGGCGGACGAACGGGTCTGGCGGGCCGATGCCACCCCTGCCGAGCTTGACAGTCTGGTCGGCAAGATCCGCGAAAGCATCGCCGTCGTCGAAGGCGGGCAGGTGCTGACCTATCCCTTTGATATCGAACGCGCCCGTGAACTTTACGTGCGCCTGTTCGCGCCGGTTGCAGATCGCCTGCCGGCGCTTGAACATATCGTGTTCGAACCCGACGGGGCGCTGCTCAAGCTGCCGCTCAACCTGCTGGTGACCGATGATGCCAGCGTCGCCGACTACAAGGCCCGGCTGGCGGGTCGCAATGCCGACGAATATGATTTCCGCGGCACGGCGTGGCTTGGTCGCAAGACCCAGATCAGCACCTCGGTGGCGGCATCGGCCTTCCGCGATGTGCGCGCGGCCCCGCCTTCGGATGGCAAGCGGGCCTATCTCGGGCTGGGCGAGAATGTGCCGATCGGTCCGGGAACCCCCGGCGGCGCCCGCACCCGCGCCGCTTTGGAGGCCGGGGATGATTGCCAGTGGTCGCCCAATATCTGGGCCAATCCGATCAAGGCGGACGAACTGCTCGAAGCCGCCTCGCGTTTCGGCACCGCCTCGCGGGTGCTGACCGGAGAGGCGTTTACCGACACGGCTATCGGGGGGCTCGCCGATCTCGGCGAATACCGCATCCTGCACTTTGCCACCCATGGCCTTGTGACTGCGCCCAAGCCGGAATGTCCGCCGCGCCCGGCCTTGCTGACGAGCTTCGGCGAAGGCGAGGATTCCGACGGTCTGCTCAGCTTCGCTGAAATCTTCGGTCTCAGGATCGATGCCGACCTCGTGATCCTGTCCGCCTGCGACACCGCCGGCAGCGCCACCATTGGCGCGACCCGCGAGGCAGGGGTGACCAGCGGCGGCGAATTCGCGCTTGATGGGCTGGTGCGCGCCTTTGTCGGGGCGGGCGGGCGCACGGTGCTGGCCAGCCACTGGCCGGTGCCGGATGATTTCGACGCGACCGGGCGGCTGATTTCGGGCCTGTTCGCCGAGGGCAATGGCGATACCGCCAAGAGCGGCCGCGAAACCGCCCAAGCGCTGCGCGAATCCCAGATCGGCCTGATGGATGATGCGGATACCTCGCACCCGTTCTACTGGTCGGCGTTTGCCGTGGTGGGTGACGGCGCGGCCCGTCTGGTGCGCTGACGGATCGCGGGGCGCGGATAATGGAGCAATCGCCGGGCCGGGCCCCTTCGTCATTCGGCTGGCTGCGGCGCGGTTGGCGCAACGTGCGCGAAGCGGGCGGGGTGCAGCTCGCCGCGACCCTGATCGTGCTGCTTCTGGCACTGTTCATCGCCCGCTTCAGCTGGGTGCTTCCCGGCGGTGAGGAGCCGACCCCGCTGACCAGCGAGGCGGAACGCGCGCTTTATGACCTGCGCGCCTATTATGCGGCCGATCTGGTTGAACAGGACGAACGCATCGTGCTGTTGGTCTATACTGATCAGACGCTGATCAATGCCCGCAAACGCTCCCCGCTCGACCGCGGGATGCTGGCCCGTGCGCTTGCCAATCTTGATGGCATGGGCGCCAAGGCCATCGGCATCGATATCCTGTTCGACCAGCCGCAGGACGAGGATGATGCGCTGATCGAAACCCTGCGCGCGATGCAGACTCCTGTCGCGATCGCCTATGCCAACCAGGAGACCAACAAGGACGACATCGTCTACGAGCAGCAGGAATATCTTGAAGAATTTCAGGCCCGGCTCGAAGGCACCAGCGCGCATCCGGCCAGCATCCGGCTCGACAATACCTTCGGGGCGACACGCATCTGGCCGAGCATTGTTGCGCAGCTGCCACCGCTGCTGGGGCGGGCGATGCTGGAGGATGCAGGCGAGGCCTCGCCGGCCTTTGCCGGATATGAAGGCGCGATCGATTATCGTCGGCCCAAGTTCATCGATGCCCCGCTGTTTGCGGCGCTCCAGATCGATCTGCTGGCCGATCCCGACCCCGAGGTGCTGCCCTTTCTGGCCGATCAGTTTGCCGGCAAATATGTGCTGATCGGCGGCGATATCGTCGATTACGACCGGGTCGAGACCTCCTTTACCTCGATCAACGGCGATGTTCCGGCCGGGATCGCGGTGCATGCCGAGATTATCGCCCAGATGCTGGATGGCCGCTATCTCGCGCCCATTCCTTCGTGGGTGCTGTGGGCCTTGGCGTTGCTGGTGGTGGTGACTGCGGCGCTGACCGCGCTGCTCGAATGGCCCGCGCGCCGGCTTGCGCCCTTTCTGGTGGTGCTGTTTGTGACCTTCATCGGCATTCCGGTGCTGCTGCAAGTGCGCAATGTCGATACCTATGGCCTGCCGGCGGTCGGCTGGCTGGTGGGCTGGATCATTGCCTTTACCGCGGTCACGGCTGCGGCGCGCGCCTCGGGGGCGGTGCAGCGCAATTTTGCCACCAGCGCGCTCGGCAAATATATCCCGCGCGATATTGCCCAGGCGATCATCGACAAGCCCGAACTGCTGTCGCTTGGGGGCGAAAAGCGCGAAATCTTCGTGCTGTTCAGCGATCTCGAAGGCTTCACCAAGATGAGCCACGCGATTGCTCCGGAAATGGTGGCCAGGCTGCTGAACCGCTATCTCGATCTGCTCAGCCAGGTGGTGCTGGATCATGGCGGGGTGATCGACAAGTTCGTGGGCGATGCGGTGGTCGCCTTCTGGGGCGCGCCGATCAGCCGCCCGGATGATGGCACCCGCGCCGCCAAGGCGGGTTATGCGCTGTGGCAGGCGGGCGAGGATTTCCGGCGCGAAGTCGCGGCGATGGATGCCAGCCTGCCCAAGATCGGCAAGACCCGCGTCGGCCTGCATTACGGCGAGGCGGTGATCGGCAATTTCGGCGGCGCCACCCGCATCCAGTATACGGCCTTGGGCGATTCGATGAACACCGCGGCCCGGCTTGAGGCGGCCAACAAGGCGCTTGAATCCAGCGTGATGGCAAGCCGCGAATTCGCCGAGGCTTCGGGGCTTGCATGGTGGCGGCAGATGGGCCGGGTGCAATTGCGCGGCCGGGCACGGGCGGTCGACCTGTTCGAGCCCGCGCCGCAATTCCCGGATGCCGATCGCACGGTTCTGGCCGAGGCTTGCGCGCTGGCCGCCAGCGACCGTGCAACAGCGCTCCGGCTGGCGCAGCAGGTTGCTGGTCGTCATCCGGATGATTCAGCGTTACGTAATCTGGTAGAGCGGATGCAGGAAATGGACGAGGGAGGAACTTATGTTCTCGGCTAAAATGAAACAGATGATGACGGCGCTGGCTTTGGGCTGCGCGGCGCTGGCGCTGCCGGCGGCGGCGATGGCGGGGGTCGTGGTCAAATCCACCGGCCCGTCGTCGACCAAGTATCCGGTCGGCACCAAGGTCGGTGATGATGCGACGATCACCCTGAAGGCGGGCGACGTGGTGACGGTGCTGACCGCCGAAGGAACGCGGGTGATCAGGGGGGCGGGCACGTTCCGGGTCGGTGACCGGCCACAGGTCGCCTCCGATCGCTTCGCCTCGCTCACCCGCAAGCGCGCCGCCACCCGGGTGCGCACCGGGGCCGTGCGCGGCGAACAGGACGAGGCGGTGACCAACCCCAGCCTGTGGTATGTCGATATCACCCGGTCGGGCACGATCTGCCTCTACGACCTTGCCACCGTGCGGCTGTGGCGTCCCGGCACCGAGGGCACCGCGACCTACCGCATCAGCGCCCATGGCGAAACCGAGGCCAAGGCCGAAGTCACCTTTGACGATACGGTCACGGTCGCCGCGCTTGATCCGGCACGCATGCCGGTGGCCGAAGGCGGGCATTACATGGTCACCGGCCCGGATGGCAGCGCCAGTGCGGAACTGAACTTCGTGCTGCTGGCCGAGGATTACGAACAGCCCGATGCTTTGGCCGAGGCGCTGATTTCCAAGGGCTGTTCGGTCCAGCTTGAAGCACTGGCCAGCACGCTGGCGGCTTCGGCGGAGGCTGCCAGCTGATCCGGGCGGGTTGAATTTGCAGTATCGGGCCGGTCACAGACTGGTTCGATCTGCCTCGCATCCACGATGCGCGGGTTGATCCGGTCTGAGCGTTCACCCGTATTGATCTGCGTATGATGGTGGCACAAGCGGCACAAGCGCCAAAAACGGTGTATTGCCTGTTGCATCCCCGCCCCAAGATTGGGACAAGGGTGCCGGGTCGGAATCAAGGGGGGAGTCGGTGCTCGGGGACATTTCCTGACGCGGCTCTACAATCGCAGGCGCGGGTGACTTGCTAGCCTCGCCGTGGCTTTTCAGTTTGCGGCAAGTGCGGGAAGGCATCTCGGGGGGATGGGATGACGGGAGTTCTGGCGAAACTGGTCGCTGGCCTTAATCGGAGGCCGCAACTCGCACGTCTGCTCGCAGTGATCGGCCTTGCGGCGCTTTACCCGGCATCGGGCGCGATCGGAAATCCTGTCTTTGAAGGTGTCGCCAGCTGCGCGGGATCGACCTGCCATGGCCGCGCAGAAGGCAATGGCGCCGTGGTGCGGCAGGATGAAATCGCGACATGGCAGGAACCTTCTTCGCCCGGCGGAGCGCATTCGCGCGCCTATGCCGTTCTTGCAGGCCGCCGGGGTCAGCAGATTGCCGCCAGCCTCGGGCTGGGCAATGCAGCGCAGGCCCCCGCCTGCCTTGGTTGCCATTCCACCTATGCTCCGCCCGCCTTGCGCGGGGCGAAATTCACTCTCAGCGACGGGGTCGGCTGCGAAAGCTGCCACGGCGCGTCCGGTGGCAGCTGGCTGGCGGAACATTATGCGCTGCCCGCGACCCATGCCTCGAACGTGGCGGCGGGCCTGATCCCGCTCGATAATCCCAAGACGCGCGCCAATGTCTGCCTTGATTGCCACTATGGCTCGGACAAGCCGGGGCAGTTTGTGACCCACGCGATGATGGCGGCGGGCCATCCGCGCGTCTCGTTCGAGCTTGACCTGTTCAGCGCGCTGCAGCAGCACCATGATCTGGATGCCGACTATGCCCAGCGCAAGGGCAACCCCAGTTCGGTGCGTTTCTGGGCAGTGGGGCAGGCCGAGGCGGTGCGCCGCGCAACCGGGCTGTTCGCCCAGCCCAAATTTGCGATGGAAGGCGCGTTTCCGCAATTCTATTTCTACGATTGTCATTCGTGCCACCGCACCATCAGTGATGGACCGGCGCGCAAGCTGACCTTCGAGACCAATCCTGCGCGCCCGATCCCGTTCGGCAACCCGCCTTTCAATGACGAGAACATCATCATGCTTTCGGCAGTGGCGGGCGCGCTGGTGCCGGGCGAGGCCGGGGCGTTTCAGGCCGCTTCGCGCGATTTCCACCGCGCCATGGGCACATCGCCAGGCGAGGCACGCGCCGCTGCGCAGGCGCTCAGCCTCCGCGCAGGCCGGCTGTCCGATGCGCTGTCGGGCCGCGGCTATGCCAACGCCGATGCCTTCAAGATCATCGGTGTGATCGCGGGCGCGGCGACCACACCCCGTTTTACCGATTACGCGGGTTCGGTGCAGGCCGTGATGGCGGTGGACACGCTGCTGAATGCACTGGTGCGCGAAGGCCGGGTGACACGCGGTGCGGCTGCGGGCATCCGCGCCGACATCGCCCGTGCCTACAAGGCGGTGGATGAGCCCAATGCCTACCGCCCCGCGGAATTTCGCTCCGCGCTGAAATCGGCTGCTGGCGCGATCGGCAGGCTGCAATAGTCATGTGGCGGGGGACAACATCCTGGGTAACAGCGGGCGCGCTGCTGCTGGCCGCCTGCGGGGGCGATGACAGCCCGTCCAGCAATGGAGGCGCAACCGGGGGCGGGCCGCCGCCTCCCCCGCCGCCGCCACCAGCGGGCAGTGTCTATGCGGTTCCTCTTGCTGAAAGCCTGAGCGCGGCCGATGTCGGCACGGTGGTCGCCCGGGCCGCTGCCGAGGCCAATGCCCGCAATGCTGCCGCGACCATCGCGGTGACCGACCGGGTCGGCAATGTCCTTGCGGTTTTCGCCATGCCCGGCGCGGCGCCGACCGCGACGATTGTGGGCGCACCCAATGGCGATGATATCGACGTGCAGGGGCTGACCATCCCCAGCGCCGGGGCGGCCATCGCCAAGGCTATCACCGGTGCTTACCTGTCGAGTGGAGGCAATGCCTTTTCCAGCCGCACGGCCAGCATGATCGTGCAGGAACATTTCCCCCCTGCACCGACCACCGCAGGGCTGGAAAGCGGGCCTTTGTTCGGGGTGCAGTTCAGCCAGTTGCCGTGCAGCGACCTTTCCGCTCGCGCCAGCGACGGGCTGATCGGGCCGAAGCGTTCGCCGCTGGGCCTTGCGGCTGATCCGGGCGGTTTTCCGCTTTATCGCAATGGCGTGGTGGTCGGCGGCGTGGGCGTAATCGCGGACGGGGTTTATGGCCTCGATCTCAATGTCCTCGACCGTGACAATGATCTTGACGAGGCGATTGCGCTGGCGGGCACTGTGGGCCTTGAGGCACCGGTGAGCATCCGCGCCGACCGCATCACCGCCGATGGCACGAGCCTGCGCTATACCGATATCGAATACCCGCAGATCGGCAATGTCGCAGGCGCGAGCTTTGTCGGGACGGCGGGCGCGCTGGTACCGGTGGCAGGATATTACAGCGGCGCGGGCCTGCTGGCGGGCAGCGCCTATGGCAGCGAGGCTTCGGGCATCCGACCTTCGACCGCAGCCGAATTTTCGATCCGCGATGCCTTTGTCCTGTCCAATGGCGCAGGGGGCAACCGCTTCCCGGTGCGCGGCGGGACTGACGCAGGCGATGTGGCCGCGCCGATCACAGCGGCCGAAGCGCGCGTGATCCTTGAAGAAGCCTTCACCGTGATGAGCCGTGCGCGGGCGCAGATCCGTCAGCCATTGGACAGCCGGGCGCAGGTGACGATCAGCCTTGTCGATACGCGCGGACGGGTGCTGGGGATCGTGCGTTCGCCCGATGCGCCGATCTTTGGCATCGACGTGTCCTTGCAGAAGGCACGCACCGCCAATTTCTTCTCCGGCGCCTTTGCCGCGAATGAATTGCTCACCGCGCCGGGCGAGGTGCCCGAATTTGTAGCGCGGGTACGGGCTTTCGTTGGCGACCCGAATGCGCTGACGGGCGCCTTTGCCTATTCCGACCGCGCGGGCGGAAACCTGTCGCGGCCCTATTTCCCCGATGGCGAGGTGGGCCAGCCGCACGGGCCGCTGTCGCGCCCGATTGCGCAGTTCAATCCCTTCTCGACCGGGTTGCAAAGCGCGCTGGTGCTGGGCAATCTCGCGCAGCATCTGGGCTTTGTCACCGGGGCGAGCGGGACGGATACCCCGCGCAATTGCACCGGCCTGCCGCAGATCACTCCGGGTGCGACGCGGCTGGATAATGGCATCCAGATTTTCCCCGGCTCGGTGCCGGTCTATCGCAATGGTGCAGTGGTGGGCGCCATCGGCGTGTCGGGCGACGGGATCGATCAGGACGACATGATCAGCTTTCTCGGCCTGCACAATGCCGGCGTGCGGGCTGGCGGTATCGGCAATGCGCCCAAGGATATCCGCGCCGATCGGATCGTGGTGCAGGTCGGCAGCCGGCAGGTGCGGCTGCGCTATGTCAATTGCCCCTTCGCTCCGTTCCTTGATACCGCGGCGCAGAACGTGTGCGAGGGGCTGTAGCGGATGGCCGTACTGCTTCCCGCGATGCTGCTGATGCAGGCATCCCCGCCGCCGCCGGAGGAGATGGCGCCGCCGATCGCGCCGCCCGGTGAACAGGCGCGCGAAGAAGCGCAGCCGCCGTGGCAGGAGGATATTGCCCCGGTCGATCCCGAGCTGATCGAAGGGCGAACCCGGCCCGGTTACACCGCCCCGCTGCCTGACCGCATCGAGCAGGAAAACCAAGGCGCAATCCGTGCGCCGCCGCCGCAGGCCTTCCCCACCGACCAATTGCCGATCCCTGATCGCTGGCGGCTGATCGAAAGCCTTGGGCTGGTGCGCGAAAGCCTGCTCGATCCCTATAACCAGAACACCTACAAGGGTGACCGGCCGATCAATCCGGACAAGGTGCCGTGGCTGCCGATCAAGGGCGATGACTGGTTCTTCGTCGCCAACCTGATCAGCGATTCCGTGTACGAGCCGCGCACCTTCCCGATCCCGGTCGGCGTCCAGACCACCGAGGACCCTGACCGGCTCGACGTGTTCGGCAATGATTTCAGCCAGGTGCTCAGCCAGACCTTCATCGCCGGGTTCGCGCTGCTGAAAGGTTCGACGACCTTCAAGCCGCCGACGGTCGAATACCGCGTCACGCTGGCCTACAACGTCAATTACGTCGATGTGCCCGAACGCCGCGTGCTGTTTGTCGAGCCTTCGCGCGATTCAGAGCGGCTCGACCATTTCCTCGGGGTGCAGGAAGCTTTCGTTGATTACCACTTCAGCGAATTCGACAATGACCGGTTCGACTTCATCTCGATCCGGGCGGGCATCCAGCCGTTCCAGTCGGATTTCCGCGGGTTCCTGTTCAATGATCAGCAATTGGGCGTGCGCCTGTTCGGGTCGCGCGACAATAACCGTTTCCAGTTCAACCTCGGCGCGTTCTGGCGGCTGGAGAAGGATACCAATTCGGGCCTCAACGCGATCCTGCGGTCCCCCCGCGACGATTTCGTGTTCGTCGCCAATGCCTATCGTCAGGATTTCCTGATTCCGGCGCTGACCAGCCAGATCACCGTGGTTTACAACATGAACCGCGAGGCTGACGATATCCAGATCGACACCAATGGTTTTCCGGTGCGCCCGGCGCTGCTCGGCACGCTGAGGGGCCGCGAATATGATGTGGTCTATCTCGGCTACAACGTCGATGGCCGGGTGGGCCGGGTCAACCTGACGGGGTCTTTCTACTGGGCGCTGGGGGAGGATAGGAACTCTTTCTTCACCGACCGTCCGGCCAACATCAACGCGCAATTCGCCGCGGTCGAAGCCAGCTATGACAAGGACTGGATGCGGTTCCGCCTGTCGGGCGCATATGCCAGCGGGGATTCCGATCCCTATGACGATACCGAAGGCGGGTTTGACGCGATCTTTGAAAACCCGATCTTTGCGGGCGCGGACACATCCTACTGGATCCGCCAGACCATCCCCTTTGCCGGCGGCGGGCGCGCGGTTGCGGTGAACGGGCGCAACGGCATCCTCAATTCCCTGCGTTCGTCAAAGGAACAGGGACAGTCGAACTTCAACAACCCCGGCCTGATGCTGCTGGGCGCGGGCGCGGATTTCGACCTGACGCCGGAGTTTCGCCTGTCCGCCAATGCAAACCATCTGTGGTTCGAGAACACCGCGACCCTGCAAGTGCTCCGCAACGAAGGCTCGATCCCGCGCGAGATCGGCTTTGACCTGTCGGCAGCGGCGATCTGGCGGCCCAAGGCAACCCAGAATATCGTGTTTCGCCTGTCCGCCGCGACGCTGGTGGCGGGCGATGGCTTCCGCAACCTGTTCGACAATCTGGGACGCGAACAGAAATTCTATTCCATCCTGGCTAACTTGGTGCTGACCTACTGATGCTGATTTTTGGCCGCCCGCTGTTCCGTCATCTTGCGCTTCTGCTGTCGGCGCTGATCCTTGGCGTTGTCCTGTTCGTGGGCGACACCATGGCTGCGGACAAGGAAAAGCCGGTCAAGCGTGATTACAGCCGCGTCATCGCAGCCCCTGCGCCGCAGCGGCAATCGGTCGCGGAAATGAACGCCAAGTCGGAAGGCTGCAACACCTGCCACGTCACCACCGATGCGCCGACCATGCATGTGTCGAGCGCGGTGCGGCTGGGCTGCACCGATTGCCACGGCGGCGATGCCGAAGTGCGCGGCAATGCCGATCTTCCGCATGACCACCCCGATTATGTCGCCGCGCGCGACCGGGCGCATGTGCTGCCCAAGTACCCGGATAGCTGGCATTTCCCGTCCTCGGCCAATCCCAAGCGTTCCTATGCCCTGCTCAACAAGGAAGCGCCCGAATTCGTCAAATTCGTGAACCCGTCGGATTACCGCGTGGCCCGCGAGGCCTGCGGGTCGTGCCACATTCAGGCGATCGAGGCGTCCGAACGTTCGATCATGGCAACCGGCGCGATGCTGTGGGGCGGGGCGAGTTACAATAACGGGATTCTGCCGTACAAGAACTACCTCTTGGGCGAGGCCTATACGCGGCTGGGCGAGGCGGCCAAGATCACCTCTCCGGGCGCGGGGCCGGGGGGCAAGCTATCGGAAGACCAGATCGCGCGCGGCGTGATTGCGGAGATGTATCCGCTGCCCACATGGCACGTGATCCCGCCGGGCGATGTGTTCCGCGTGTTCGAACGCGGCGGGCGCACGATCAATTCGCAGTTCCCGGAAATCGGCATCCCCAATCCCACCGGGCAGATCCAGCGGCTGGAGGAACCGGGGCGGCCTGACCTGAAGCAGTCGAACCGTGGCCCCGGCACGGGTCTGCGCGTGGCGATCCCGGCGCTCAACATCCACAAGACGCGCCTCAACGATCCCTTCACCTGGTTCATGGGCACCAACGATCAGCCGGGTGATTACCGTCATTCGGGCTGCGCCAGTTGCCACGTGATCTACGCCAATGACCGCGAGCCGCGCCATTCGCTGATCTATGCGCAATATGGGCGCGACGGGCAGACGATCACCACCGACCCCACCATCGCTGGCAAGATCGAGCATGCGGCGGGCTATGGCGAGAAAAAGGCCAAGGGCGGCTCGCACGGCGCGGTCAAGGAGCCGGGGCATGACGATCATGACAGGGGCGGCGAAGCGGGCAAACGCGAAGACGATGGCCTCACCATCAATGGCAAGCTGAAGGAAAAGGGCCACCCGCTCCAGCACGTCTTCACCCGCGCCATCCCCACCAGCCAGTGCATGAACTGCCACATGCACCAGCCCAATATCTTCCTCAATTCCTACCTCGGCTACACCATGTGGGATTACGAATCCGATGCGCCCGCGATGTGGCCGAAGGAACAGAAATACCCCACCGCCGCCGAAGTGCGCGCCGTGACCGACCGCAACCCCGAAGGCGCAGCGCCGCGTGGGAAGTGGGCCGATCTCGATTTCCTGCGCAATGTCTATGATTTGAACGAAGACCTTAAAGACACCCAGTTCGCCGATTATCACGGCCATGGCTGGAATTTCCGCGCGATCTTCAAACGTGACCGCGCAGGCAATCTGCTCGATGCCGAGGGCAATATCGTCGATGCCGACGATCCGGAGAAATGGCGCCGCGAAGGCGAGGGCAAGTTCGTGCAGCCCGGCACCAATCCGGGCAAGGCGGTGCACCTGATGAGCATCCACGCCGAAGTCGGGATGCAATGCGCCGATTGCCATTACGAACAGGACAGCCACGGCAATGGTCTCATCTATGCCGAAGTGGCCAACGCGATCGAGATCGGTTGCAAGGACTGCCACGGCACGCCCGATGCCTATCCGACGCTGAAGACCAGCGGCCCGGCCGCGCCGCCCGAAGGCCACAACATGGCCCTGCTGCGCAATCCCGATGGCCAGCGCCGGTTCGAATGGATCGAGGGCGAAGATGGACGCCGCAAGCTGATTCAGCGTTCGATCGTCGATCCGAAACTCCAGTGGGAGGTGAGCCTCGTCAAGGACTCGGTCGATCCTGCGACCCCGGTGTTCAACGCCAAGGCGGCGCGGGCCAAGCTGGTCAGCCGTTACGGGGCGGAAACCGGCAATTTCGAATTCGGCACCGGGATTGCCGAAGGCGACCGTGCCCACCGCGATCCGGAAATGGCGTGTTTCACCTGCCACCTTTCATGGACCACAAGCTGCGGCGGGTGCCACCTTCCGATCGAGGCGAACTGGAAAACCAAGAGCCACCGCTACGAAGGCGGCGAAACGCGCAATTTCGCGACCTACAACCCGCAGGTCGCGCGTGACCAGATGTTCCAGCTGGGCAAGCACCAGACTACCAAGGGCAGCCAGGTCGCTCCGGTGCGCTCGTCCTCGGCGCTGGTCCTGTCATCAACCAACATCAACCGCGAACGCATCTATGTGCAGCAGCCGCCGATTTCGGCGATCGGATTCTCCAGTCAAGCCTTCGCGCCCCACTTCCCGCATACGGTGAGGAAGACCGAGACCAAGACCTGTTCCGACTGCCACCTGTCGGCCAAGGATGATAACAACGCGATCATGGCGCAGCTGCTGCTGCTCGGCACCAATTACGTCAACTTTGTCGGGATGCATGCGTGGACCGGACTGGAAGGCGGGTTCCAGGCCATCCGCGTGACCGAATATGACGAACCGCAGGCGGTGATCGGCTCCTACCTCCACCGCTACGCCTACCCCGATTACTGGAACCTGCATGTCGAGCAGAACGGGCGCGAGTTGAAGAACTGGGTGCGGGGCAAGACCTTCGACAAGAACCTGTCGGGCGAGACCCATCCGTTCGAGGAATTCGTCAATGTGCATGAAGGCACGCCGGGGCAGGTCGGCTGTCTGCAACTGCGCGGCGAATACATGTTCGTGGCCGAAGGCAAGGGCGGGTTCACGGCCTATGACGTCGCCTCCATCGCCAACAAGGGCACATCGGAACGCATCCTCAAGGGACCCTTTTCGCCGCTTGGGCATGACACCAACGTCAAGACCACCAACGCCACCTGCATGGCGCTGGCGACCAACCAGCCGATCGCGCCGACCCGCAACACGCCGGAAATGCGCGAGATGAATCAGGAGCAGGCCTTCTTGCCGGTCTACAACTACGCCGTGGTGACCGATGCGGTGGAGGGCCTGATCCTTGTCAACGTCAACACGCTGGCCGACGGCGAATTCCGCAACAACAAACTGAAGCGCAAAACCTTTGCCGATGGCGCGGATGCGTGGAACCCGGGCGGGGTGCTGGACGGCGCGCGGCACGTGCATCTGGCGGGCGAGGTTGCCTATATCACCGCAGCGAAAGGCCTGGTGGTGGTTGATCTCGCCGATCCCGATACGCCGAAACTGGCCGCCGTGCGCGAGCTGGCCGATGCCCGGGCGAGCGCGATCCAGTTCCGCTATCTCTGGGTATCCGACGCCGACGGGGTCAAGCTGTTCGATGTCACTGACCTGCGCAATCCGCTTCCCGTGCCTGAGGCCACCGTGCCGCTGGCCGATGCACGGCGCATCTATATCGCGCGCACCTATGCCTATGTCGCGGCCAAGGCCGAAGGGCTGGTGATCCTCGACGTCACGAACCCGACAAGCCCGCGCATTTTTCAGAAGGTGACGCTTGGCGGTACGCTGAACGATGTCGAGGATGTGATGGTCGGAACCACCAACGCCTCGCTGATCGGCTATGTCGCCGATGGGCGCAACGGGATGAAGGTGCTGCAACTCACCAGCCCTGAAAGCCAGCGCAATTTCTACGGCTTCAGTCCCACCCCGGTGCCCGAGATGATCGCCTGGGCAAAGACGCCAAGCCCCGCGATCGCGCTGTCCAAGGGCATCGACCGCGACCGCGCGGTGGACGAGACCGGCGGGCAGATGGCGGTGTTCGGCAGGCTTGGCTCGCGGCCCTTTACCCGGCCCGAGATGGAGCGATTGTTCATGACCCGCAGCGGCGTGCCGTGGAAGGTCTCGGACGAGGTCGATATGAAGGGCTGGGTGGGGATTGCGCCCGTCGGACCGATCAGGGCGGCGGCGCGTAAGTAAACTTCACAATCAGCGGCAGGCACCAAATCGGTCCGCCAACGGATGGGCCGCAAGCGCGACCGTGCGCCCGCAGGCGCTTGAACCCGGAGGGTTTGAAGCAGCGCCGAGGACTGCACGTCGGAGGACGTGCAGCAGACAGAAAAGCCTCTAATCCCGCTCGGCGAACATGCCCTGGATCATCGGCTGCAGGCCTGCGTGAAAGCGTGCCAGCACCTGCCAGTCGCCCACGTGTTCATAATGCGAGACCAGCCGGGTCCCGTCCCAGCGGTGCAGGGCATAGGTCGGCGGTTCGGTGGTGATGAGTTCGCGATTGTCGGGCACGTGCTTGTCGATCGGCGTCAGATCCATCGCCACCAGCGGCGCGACCGAAGGCGTTACCCCAAGCGGGATCCCGGCAAAGCGGGTGGTGATCTGGCGGTGCAGGTGCCCGCAATGGATCGCCTGCACCTGATGCTGGCCCGTCAGCACGTCGCGCAACCGCATGATCCACGGCTCGTCCGGAGCCGGGTCCATCCAGTCGATCCCGGCCACTATCGGCGGGTGGTGCATGAAAATCAGGGTTGGCTGATCGGGCGCTTCGGCAAGCCGATCAGCCAGCCAGCGCGCGCGCGCCTCGCAAAAGGCACCGCCGTGGCGGCCATCTTCGAGGGTATCGAGACAGATGACGCGCAGGCCCAGCCGCGTCTCGATCACGAAATGGAGGAAGCCGCCATCGGCAGGCACGACCTGGGGGAAGGCCCCCAGCAACCCATCGCGGCTGTCATGATTGCCCACCATCGGGATGATCGGGAAGGGGCAATCCTTCAGCAAGACCGCGGTCTTGGCAAAGCTTTCCGCATCGCCGTGATCGGTGATGTCGCCCGACAGCACCAGCATGTCAGGGACATTGGGGCCGGTCATCAGCCGTTCCAGCGTGGCGCGAAAGCGGGTGAGGTTGAGCTCCTCAGGGCTATCATCAGGGGCGAAGCCGACATGAATGTCGGTCATCTGTGCAATCAGCACGGTGTTGGAAGGTGCGACCCGATCCATCCTTAGGGTTTAGCAAGCCCGAGGATCGCTGCAATACTTGTTTTCGCAGGCCCTGGCGCCGGGCTGTAATGGGGCTCCTTGCCTTCGGACGACCACTGGCCCGAAGGCACGTGATAGGAATGGCACATGGCGCAGGAGGAGGGGACGATTGTTTTCGTCTTCACCGCCGTCGCGCCCAGATGACAATCGCGGCAGCTCTTGAGATCGGGGATCAGCAGGTCGGTGGCCGCCTTGGATGTGTCGGCGGCGTGGCAATCGGTGCATTCCTCCTTCTTGTGCGCCTCGTGGCTGAAATAGCCGCTGGTGAGGAAACGGTCGGGCAGGTTGACCGGCATCAGATCGGGCCGCCCCTGTTTGACGGTCGGCAAGTGGCATTCGGTGCAGATGCCGCCCTGTGACAACGCATTCGACAGCCCGATGAAGCTGCGCACCGGTCGCCCGAATTCGGCCGCATAGGCACCGCCTTGCGCAAACTGGCCAGGCCGTGCGCGTCGCGGGGCAAGGGCCGGGCGCGGGCCGGAATTGATGCGCGCAAGGTCTTGGGCAAGGTCTTTCACATCGCCGTGGCGCAGCTTGCTGAAGCCGCCGCCCGTGGTGCGATCAGATACCAGCGAGTGACAGCTTTCGCAGGCGTCCTCCATCCTGACCTCCTTGAAGGAGACCTTGTCGGCGGTGAGCGTGTGGCAATCCTTGCATTCGAGCGGCTGGCCGTAATCGGGCAAGGACAGCGCCATGCGCGCCGCGCCGCCGCGCGCATCCATGTGCACATCATGTGGGAACTTGAGGCCGGAGCGTTCGACCGGCTTGCTATCCAGCGAGGCGCGCACCGGTTTGGCCGCACCGAAGCTGGCGTAGAACGCCGGGCGGAACTGCGGGTGTTCCTTGCCGAAATCATGTGCATCGGCGAGCGCGGTGTCGGTCAGCCGCGTATCGAGCGCATCGTGGCAATCGGAACAGAAGGCTTCGCTCGCGGGTTTCTGGCGCAGCGGGCCTTCGTGTTCAGAATGGCACGACACGCAGCCCAGCGGGCCTTCCTTGCCCAGCGTTTCGGCGATCTGCCATTGCAAGGCATCGCCGGTCGAAAGCGGCGGCATGCCCGCGGCAAGGCGCGGCTTGCGGGCGTGATCGCCCAGTTCCTCGTGACAGGTGAGGCAGGTTTCGTCCTGCACGCTGACAAACGGGGTGACGTGACAGCTTTCACAATTGTCTTCGAGCTTGTGGTGCTTGAGCGACAACTCCCCCGCCGACCATGCGGCATCCATCAGCACCTGCCCGGGCATGTCGCTCTTGGGATCATTCTTGACCGGGGTGCGCAGCAGGTGGCTTGCCACCGGCACCATCAGCAGCACCAGCATGATCGCGCCTGCGAAGATCCAGCTCATCGCCCGTTTTGACGGCAGCACGCTGGCAAGCGCGAAACCGCGCCGCGCATCGCCTTTCCCCTCGTCGGCGGCGACCTGCCTGATCGTGATCGCGATATTCCCGTTACCCTCGCGTGCGATGTCCAGCCGCGCCGCGCCCAGCGCGATCTCGCCCCCGGTGCGCGGATCGATCACGCCGTGGGTGACGGTGCGCCCGTCCAGCCCGAAGCCCAGAGTGCCAAGCGCATTGACCGCGAGCGTGCCGTCGGATTGGCGGCCGATCCGCACATGGCGCTGTTCGACCGCGAGATCGGGCAAGTGAATGTCGTTTTCCGCCGCGCGGCCAATGGTCAGCGCGTCTTGCTCGACCACCCGGTCGCGGATGATTTCGCGCCCGGCGGCGGTGAAATCGATGGTGCGGATCAGGAATGTCATGCTGGCGACCTCACCAGTAGAAAAACACGCTGACGACATGCGCGATAAGCGCCGCAATCAGAGCAATAGTGAGCGGGATATGGATGAACAGCCAGATTTCCAGCAGAGCCCGGATGCGCAAGGCCCCGCGGATCTGGGCGAGTTGTTCGGCCCGTTTCGCCAGCAGGGTATGCACGCGGGCGGCGGCATCGGAAGCCTCGCCAACACCGGCGAGCGCGCGGGCGGTGGCGCAGCGCGGATATCTGCCGGTGATCCGCGAGATCGCACCGCCTGCAAAGCTATCCTGCGCCAGCGCGGCAATCACAAGATCGGCTTGATCGCGGCCCAGCGGCTGGGCGGCGCTTTCCAGCTGGCGGTCAATCGCGGTCAGCGCATCGAGCATCTGCGCGCGGGTCATTTCCTTGCGGTTGGCCGAAAGGCTGGCGGGCAGGGTGGCATAGGCAATCACGCCGTAAATCCCTGTCGCGATCACCAGCAGCATCAGGACATAGGCCAGCGTATGGACGTTCCAGCCGATCTGGAAACCGGTGTGGAGCGTGCCGACCACCACCAGCGACAGGCCAAGATAGACATGGGCCGATGTCCACGCCTTCAGGCTCCACGCGCCGGGATTGATCCGCCGCTTTCTCACCCCCAGCAGCGATAGCCAGATGATCAGGCCCAGCCCGATGGTGCCCAGCGTATAACCATACCATGATCCGCCATTGGGGCGCGGCTGCTGATCGATGAGCGCATAGCCAAGGAGACTGACCCCGCTCAGCGCCAGCGCAATCCACAGCCAGCGAAAGCCGCGGTGTCTGAGAAAACTGACGTGATCGGAATCGCGCCGTTTCTCGTCCTGCGAAAACCGCTTTGCCCCCCCCGCGCGCGTCGCCATTATTCGGCGTCCTCGGCAAGCTTGGTGAAGGTCAGGAACTTGTCGGGCGCAACGCGGATCGCCGCGCCGGTGGGGCAGGCGCGCACGCAGGCCGGACCGCCATCAATGCCGGAACACATATCGCACTTGATCGCCAGCTTGGCCTTGGGGGTAGCCTCTTTCTCGGCCTCTTTCTTGCGCCAGCCATAGGGTGCCTCGCCGGGGCCGGGGCCGGAACCGAACAGCATCCATTCGAGCAGGCTGGGCTTCTTGGGCGGCTTGGCATCCATGCGGATCACGCCGTAAGGGCAGTTGCGCTGGCAATTGCCGCAGCCGATGCAGGTTTCATCGATGAAGACCTCGCCATCCGGCCCGCGCTTGATCGCATTGGGCGGGCAATCGGCCATGCAATGCGGGTGTTCGCAGTGGCGGCAGGATGTCGGCACGTGGAGGTGGGCATAGGTGCGTCCCGCCTCGCGGTCCAATCTCGACAGGCCGTCATGGCTATCGGCGCAGGCTTTTTCGCAATTGTCGCAGCCGATGCACAGCTTTTCGTCGATCAGCAGCACGTCGGTTGCTTCGCCGATGCCGTTGTCGACAAGGAACTGCGCGGTTTCGGAATAGAGATCGACCGCGCCCGAAAATTCGTCCTTGCGGCTTTCGATGAAGGTGGTTGTGGCGCGCCGCCCGGCCATGTCCTTGAGCGCGCGTTCGCGCAGGGCAGGATTGCGTTCGAGCAATTCGAGGAAGCCTTCGCCCGGCAGGCGGATCACCTCGGACTTGATCGCCGTCTTGACCGTGGCCGTGCGCGACGATCCGTCGATCACCGCCATTTCCCCGAAATAGCTGCCCGCTGGCAGGTAGGACAGGAACACCGGACGCGTCCCGATCGCCTTTTCGACGATCATCGAACCGCGCCGGACGATAAACACGTCCTTGTCATCTGCGCCTTCGGTGACGACGATCTCGCCCGCGCGCTTTTCCTCGACCTTGGCTGAATCCACCAGCGGGGCGACATCTTCGCGCGTCAGGCCCGACCCAAACATCTGCAGCAATTGCCGTTCGATCGAAATCCGTTCGATCGCTTTCTTTGCTGCGGGCACCTGCGATTGCAGCTTGAGCGCGGCGAGGCGCGAGATTTCGACCACGATGGTGTCTTCGGCGGCGCGGATGGTCGCGCCCCGGCGGCGGCCCGAAATCAGCCCGACCTCGCCAAAGATCGATCCGGCCTCGATGGGGATGGTGATCGACGGATCCGCCGGATTGACCTCAACCGCCACCGATCCGCTGGCGATCCCGAACAGCGATGATCCGGGCGCATTGCGTTCAAAGATCACCTCGCCCGGACGGAAATGGCGCGCGGTCGAATCGAGCATGAATTCGCGCATCTGCAACGGGTTCATGCCGTTCAGGATCGACACGTTGGTGCGCAGGAATTCCAGCCATTCATCGGTGCTGCGCGATCCAGGAAGGTCCTTGAACTTCTCGACGATGATCGGCTCGTCCGCGGGCTTCAGCTCGGTGTTGCCATTGATGAACTCGATGACATCATGGCCCTGGTTCATGCAGTGCTTGATCAGCGGGTAGCCCGCCAGCGCGCCGATCACGAAGATGCCGGGCGCGGTCGATTCGAACACCGGTGAAAGCTTGGGAAAGGCGGTGCGGTCCTCGCTCGAAAACTCGATCCCGCACTCCTCCACGAACATGCGCGGCGGGGCTGATCCGATGCGGGCGATGATGCGGTCGCACGGGATGCGCAATTCGCCGTCGCGGGTGGTCAGCGTGATGAAGCCGGGCTCGATCGACTTGGTCTCGCTTTCGGTGCGGATCATCAGCTTGCCCGCTTCGTGATCCGCCATCAGCGCCTTGACGTTGGCGTCTTTGGCCGTGGGAAATTCCGTGCCGCGGTTGAGGATCGACACGGTGTTGCGCTGGGCCGGGTCTTCGGCCAGCCCGCGCGCGTTCTCGATTCCGGCGTCACCTGTGCCGACGATGATGATATGTTCATCGACATATTCGGCCGGGTCATCAAGCTGATACTGGACGTGCGGCAGATCGGCGCCGGGGCAGCGCATACGGTTGGGGTTGCCCTGCGTGCCAATGGCGAGGATCACGTTCTCCGCCATCACCGTCTCGCCATTGGTCAGTTCGATCGCATAGGGCGGGGCGTGGCGCTGGATTTCCTTGACCGTCCTGGTCCCATCACGCGCGCGCATCACGATCTGCTGGACAGAGCCGGGAATCGCATCGCCGGTGCCGCGGATCGCCTTGGCTTCGGCGTGGTATTTCACATTGACATTGTGACCTTCGATCTGTTCGTCCCAGACGCCGAGGATCGTCTCACGCTTGCCCGCTTCGAAATCGACGTCGCTGCGCAGCACCAGATTGCTGGGCGTCGCCATGACGTGCTTGCCCTTCTGGTATTTGTAGATGGTGTCCGACAGGTGGTCGGTCTTTTCCAGCAGGACATGGCTGAGCCCCAGCGCCGCCGCACGCGCGGCTGCGCTGAGCCCGGCAGGGCCCGATCCGATGATGGCAACCTTGAACGTCCCGGACAACTATCCTTCTCCCCTTTGCGGATAGATTGCGCCCCGCAGGGCACCATAGTCAAATGCGTCTCTGATGCCAGAGCGAATTGCCCGTCTTTGTCCACGGTGCTAGCGCTTGATCCATGGAAGCAACGGAACAACACGGCCCGGACGGGTCATCGAAGGCTGGCTGGATCTTGCTGGGCGCAGCGCTGCTGCTGGCGGCGGGCTCGATCGGCTATAATGTCTATGAAGGTTCGGGCGGGGGCGATGCAAGCGCGGTTGCCGAAGCGGGTGCGCCTTCGATCGCAGACCTGCGCGCAGCGGCCGAGGCATCGGCCGATGATGCCGGGCCGTGGAGCGATCTGGCCTTTGCCCATTTCCGGCAGGGCGAATTCACCGAGGCCGCCGCAGCCTATCGCCGCGCGGTCGCAATCGCGCCCGATGAAGCGGTGTTGTGGTCGGCGCTGGGAGAATCGCTGGTGATGGGCAGCGCGCGCGATCCGCTGCCGCCAGAGGCGCTTGACGCGTTCAACAAGGCATTGGCGCTCGACCCGACCGATCCGCGCGCGCGCTATTTCCTCGCCGTGAAGAAGGACATCGACAAGGATCACGAAGGCGCGATTGCGGCATGGCTCGATCTGCTCGCCGATACGCCGCCCGGCGCGCCGTGGGAAGCCGATCTGGTGCGCACCATCGAACAGGTCGGGGCGATCAACGCAATCGCCATCGCGCCGCGCCTTGCCAAGGTCCAGCAAAGCCGCACCCCGGCGCTGCTTGCGGCCGGCGGACCGGGCGATCCTGCGGGCGATCCGGCTTCGCCCCAGCTGCGCGGGCCAAGCGCGGCAGAGGTGGCCGCAGCCGGCGCAATGACCCCGAGCCAGCAGCGCGAAATGGCCGAAGGCATGGTTGCCCAGCTCGAAGCGCGGCTTCAGGACCAGCCGGACAATCCCGATGGCTGGGTGATGCTGATGCGCAGCCGCATGACGCTGGGTGAACCGGCCAAGGCGAAAGCCGCGCTCGATGCCGCGATCAAGGCCAATCCGGGCGAGGCGGCCGAATTGCAGCGGCAGGCGCAGGCGCTGGGGATCAGTTAGCGCGCCGGACCGGCTTTCGGGATGTTCGCGCACCGCGCGTTCTGGCGGATTTCGGCTGGAAAGCTAGCCTTGCCTCCCATCCTTGACGCGTGCTTGCAGCGGCGGGAACACCTGATCCCCCGTGGCTCCTTCACCAAGGCGCATTTAGACTGGAATTTAACCTCCTGA
The DNA here is from genome assembly GCF_900143235.1 of Erythrobacter sanguineus. Taxonomy (GTDB): domain Bacteria; phylum Pseudomonadota; class Alphaproteobacteria; order Sphingomonadales; family Sphingomonadaceae; genus Erythrobacter; species Erythrobacter sanguineus. The sequence continues at coordinate 103,959 of NZ_FRDF01000007.1, forward strand.
TGGTAGCGCTTTTCGGGCAATCCCTTGCGCGAGAAATGATCAATGAAGCCTGCCACCCTCCTGCTTACGCCTGCCGCCGGCATCAGTCCGGCTGAAGTCGATGCGTGGGAAGACAGGATCGAGCTGCTGTCTCAACGCCACTTTCTTGACGGAATTGCCAACTGGCAGTCTGTCAATATCGTGCCTCTGATGTTGATCGGCATATTGGGCCTGTACCAACCCGACTGGCGGTTGACCGCTGCGCTGATCGCGCTGAACGGGCTGTGTCTTGCGGCAATGTTCGCCATCACCAGATATCTGCAACGGGCTGACAATCCGCCATCAAAGCAAAGGTTATGGCAATTTTACAATGGTTTGGCATTCTTGTCTGGCGGGTTGTGGGCGGGGCTTATGTTTCCTGTCGCGGCGACGCTTGGCAAGGATATCAACTCCACCTTTGTATGTGTGATCATCATCGTTTCGGTGGCGGTCACCAGCATGGTGATTGCAACCCGATGGCGCGGGTTTGTTCATTTCCTCGCCGGGGTGATGCTTTGCCTGGTGCCGCAGACCATTGCCTATATTGATCTGATCGGCCCCATTCCGCTGATTGCGACAATTGCGCTTGGCCCTGCGCTGTGGGGTCTTGCCGCTGCCGTCTATCGGCAGGACCGGTCGCTTATCCGGGTGCAGCTGGAAAAGGACCATCTGGCGCAGGAATTGTCGCGCGCGTTGGAGAAGGCGGAATTTCTCGCCAATCGCGATAGCTTGACGGGCCTGTACAACCGGCGGGCCTTCGAAACGGTGGCCAGTACGCTCAGATCAGCGCCGGACAGCGCGCCGATCTGCCTTGTGCTGATCGATCTGGATCATTTCAAATCGATCAATGATCGATACGGCCATGCAACCGGCGATTCAGTGCTGCAAAGCGCCGCCCGTGTGATTGTCGAAAGCATGAGGCCGAACGATATTCTGGGGCGCGGCGATGGGGCCGTTGCGCGCTGGGGCGGTGAAGAATTCCTGCTTATGCTGCCCAATTGCGCGCTGCCGCTGGCGGTGCAGATTGCCGAACGGTTGCGGGTCAGGCTGGGCGAGTTGACTGATCCTGCGTGGTCGGCGGATCTTGTCGTGTCCGGTTCGTTCGGCGTGGCATGCTGGGCACCGGAGGCGGCGCTGCACCAATGTATCAGCGATGCCGATCAGGCGATGTATCGCGCCAAACAGGCTGGACGCAACCGGGTCGAAGTCTGTCAGGCAGGCGATCGTGCTGCGACGCCGCATAAGCCGGATCGCCAGCGCCGGCTGAACCGGGCCGACGCACAGGATTGATCACTCAGCGGGAGGGGCGCAACATGCCCCAGAACTGCGGCCCGCCCGGGACCTGCCAGGTGCAGGAAACCTCAAATCCAAGTGCGCGATAGATTGGAAGATTGGCCGCGTCTGCGGTTTCCAGCCAGCATTTCGCCCGCTCCGCATCCGCGCGCGCCAGCCCGGCCCGGATCGCGGCACCGCCGAAGCCCTTGCCCCGGTGATCGGAATGGCACCCGGCATAGTGCAGATACCAGCATCCTTCGTTAGGCAGGTGGGCCTTGATCAACCCGGCAACCTTGGCCGCGCGGCCAATCGCCGGGCCGAAAGCGAGAAGGTAGGGCAGCCGCGTCCGGATTGCCTCCCACCGGCCTTCGTGCATTTGTGCCGGGCTGCGCCAGGCGGTGACGGCCTCAGCCTGCGACGTCATCATGATCGCGCCCGCGCGGACATCCTCGTCAAAAATGATCCGGAAGGCCCGGATCAGCGCACGGCGACGCGCCAGGGGATCGGGCAGGATATAGGAGAAAGCCGGTTCGTGCTGGAAGGCCTCTGCCAGCGTCGCGACCGCCGCGCCCCTGTCAGCGCGGGAGGGGGCGCGGCAAGGGATCGCGGCATTGGGCGGGTTTGGCATCGGGCTCTCCCAGGGCGGCAGGGTTGCGATCGGGACGATGCGCAATGGTGGTTGACAGTGTCAACTGATTGCGTAACTTGTTGACACTGTCAACACGAAAGCAGGTCTGATGTCGCACCGATTTCTGTCTTTGTGTGCCGTGCCTTGCGTGGCGGCGCTCGCGGCCTTTCCGGCACTTGCGGAAGATGTCATCGTGGTGGTCGCCGGTGCGGCAGACGTTCCGGGCGAGGTTGCCTGCCGATTGTACGACAGCCCCCGAAACTTTCCCTTCGGCAAGGGCGCTGAGGGCGAGGTTCGCAGCCGGCGCGGCGCCGATGGCACCGCCTGCGTCTTCCGCGATCTTGCGCCGGGCCAATATGCCCTGGTGGCGGCCATTCTTCCCAAGGGACAGGATGATGTGACCCGTGATTTTCTGGGCCGCCCGCGTCAGCCATGGGGGGTGTCGAACAACATCCGCCATGCCCTGCGTGCGCCCCGTCATGACGAGGCGATCTTCACGGTTGAGCGTGGCAAGACCACGCGTCTTGCGATCACCCTTGCGAAATGATGGCGCGGGCGGAACATAAGGCAGGCCCTGATCTGCGCGAGGCCTGCCTTGCCGAGGCGCTGGTCATCATCAGCAATGCGGGGGTCGAAAAACTCAGCATCCGCGAAGTTGCGCGCCGGATCGGGGTTTCGCATCAGGCCCCGTATCGGCATTTCGCCAGCCGCAATCACCTGCTGGCAGAGATCGTCCGGCGTGCCTTTGCCGATTTTGCGCAGGCGCTGCGCGGCCCGGCACCCACCGATGATCCGGCTGCCGATGCGCTTGCCATGGGCTTTGCCTATGTCCAGTTCGCCTTTGCCGAGCCGTTGAAATACCGCCTGATGTTCGGCGGCACGTTGCCTGATCCGGTCGATCATCCCGACATGATGCAGGGTGCCCGCGATGCCTTTGACGTGCTGCGCAATTCGCTGATCCGGCTCTATTCGGCGCGCGGGCAGCAGCCGGACCGCGAGACGATTGATCGTGAGGCCCTGTTTGCCTGGTCAAGCCTGCACGGGGTTGTCAGCCTGATGCGCACCGATGCGATCGGAACGCTGGATCTTGCGCCATCGGCCCGCGCCGATTTTGTGGCCCACGCCTTAAGGCAGGTCGGCACGGCGCTGGGCATAAACACAAGCGGCCAGGAACCGCACAGGGGATCGTCATGAACAGGATAATGCAAGGCCGCTGGACGGCGCGACCCGATGGGGAATTCGTGGTTTTCATTATCGGAATGCGGATCAACCAGTGGTGGATGGTGCATCGCTGGCTGCCGCTGATCAGAGCAATGGGCGGCATGATCCGTGAATTGTCGGCGCGGCCGGAATTGGGCTTCCTTGGCGGAAAGACGTGGTTCGGGCGCACGATCGTGCTGATCCAGTACTGGAAATCCTTTGATGATCTTGAAAGCTACGCCAAGGCGCGGGATCTCAGCCATGTTCCGGCCTGGGCTGATTTCAATCGCAGGATCGGGAATGATGGAACGGTGGGCATCTATCACGAAACCTATCTGATCGGGCCGGGGCAGTATGAGAATGTGTTCGTCAACATGCCTCCCACCTTGCTGGGCAATAGCGCGAATCTGACCGAGGCGAAAAGCGATCACGCATCGGCGCGTGGACGGATGGGGCGTTCCTGATCGCAAGACTGGGATTGGCAATACAGGGATTGGCGGGGCAGGGATTGGCGGGGCAGCCGGGGCAGCCGATGCCTTTCTGGAAAGCGTCGCGCTTCACCACACGCTCTCGATCTATCACCAATGCGGCCTGCATCATGATCGGAGAGAAGGGCCCCGAAATGATCGGGCGCGATTACGGGGTGAAGCTTTCGCAGTTCGTGGGCTGATCTGCGCAAGCCGCCCTTTGGCTCAAGATAGCAGACCTGACCGCTTCGGGGTCGCTCGCCGAATTTTTCGCTGTTGTCCCAATATCCCGACATGTTGCCGTCTGGGGGATGGGGTTCGGTGCGGCATTTGCGTGGTGGCGCGTTGCCGGGGGCGGCGCTGTTCCCGCAGCGGCGAGGCTGCGTTTCCACCGTGTTCAATTCTTTCTCGGTGCGAGGGCGGTGTGCATCCGGTTGTGCCGGATCAACCGCTTCGGGTTTCCGGTGGCCTGGGTTTCCGGCTCGCCAATGCTCCAAAGCCGCCTTGCCCGCTTTGTTCTGGGTCCGCTTTGGTCTGGGCCCGCTTTGGTCTGGCAATCGGAAATGCAACAAGGCCTCCGCACGCGGGCGGAGGCCTTGTCGGCGGGGTCAGGGGGTCACACCACCCCGAAAGCCAGCATCGCGTCGGCGACTTTCTTGAAGCCTGCGATATTCGCGCCCTTGACGTAATCAATATGGCCATCGCCCTGATCGCCATAGGTCAGGCAGCGTTCGTGGATCCCGGCCATGATGTCCTTGAGCATCTGCTGGAGCTCTTCTTCCTTCCACGAACGACGTTCGGAATTCTGGCTCATTTCCAGACCCGACACCGCAACCCCGCCCGCGTTGGACGCCTTGCCCGGCGCGTAGAGCAGCTTGGCGTGCTTGAAGGTGTGCACGCCATCAAGATCGGTCGGCATGTTGGCACCTTCCGACACCGCGCGGCAACCATTGGCGACCAGCATCTTCGCATCTTCGCCGAGCAGTTCGTTCTGGGTGGCGCAGGGCAGGGCCATGTCGCAGGGCACGCCCCACGGGGTCTTGCCCGCATGGAAACTGGCCTTGGGAAAGGCCTCGACATATTCCTCGATCCGGCCGCGGCGATGGGTCTTGTGGGTCTTTACCCAGTTGATCTTTTCCTGATCAATGCCGTCGGGATCATGGATAAACCCGCCCGAATCCGACAAGGTCAGCACCTTGCCGCCCAGTTGCACGATCTTTTCCGCCGCATGGGTCGCAACATTGCCCGAACCGGAGATGACCGCGGTCTTGCCGACCAGATCTTCACCCTTGGTTGCCAGCATGTTTTCAAGGAAATAGACCGCACCATATCCGGTTGCCTCAGTGCGGATCAGGCTGCCGCCCCATTCCAGCCCCTTGCCGGTGAGCACGCCGGTAAAGTGGTTGGTGATGCGCTTGTACTGGCCGAACATATAGCCGATCTCGCGCCCGCCGACGCCGATATCGCCCGCCGGCACGTCAACATCTGCGCCGATGTGGCGGTACAGTTCGGTCATGAAGGACTGGCAGAAACGCATGATCTCGCGCACGCTCTTGCCCTTGGGATTGAAGTTGGAACCGCCCTTGCCGCCGCCCATGGGAAGGCCGGTGAGCGCGTTCTTGAAGGTCTGTTCGAAGGCGAGGAACTTCAGCACCGATTCGGTCACCGAAGGGTGGAAGCGGATGCCGCCCTTGTAGGGGCCGATGGCGTTGTTGTTCTGCACCCGCCAGCCGCGCTGGACGCGGATATTGCCATTATCGTCTTCCCAGCAGACGCGGAAGGAAACCACGCGGTCAGGCTCGGCAATGCGGCGCAGGATCTGCTGCGCGTGATATTCTTCCTTATCCTCCATGAATTCAAAGATGTCCTCGGCCACTTCCTGGACCGCCTGGACGAATTCGGGTTGATAAGGATTGCGTTTTTTGACCCCTTCCATGAACTGGTTAAGGTCGACGTGATCGGTAACGGCCATGAAATTTTCCCCCCAAAGGATTGATCGGTGCGCCCGATAGAGACTCCGGCTTTTGTTTGCGGCGCACTATCCGCGCAAAGCACCGCGCATGCAAGGCGGATAAAGGGGGGAAGAGGTGTTCAGATGGCTGAACTGAAGCGCCGCTGGGTTACCGCACGGTAGGAATCGAACATTGCGGCGATGACCCGGGCATAGGGCAGCCCGTCCGGCAGGATGCGCAGGATGTTGCCGGAAAGCGTGGCCAGCCCGGCCTGCGTGAAGGGCGCGAGGCGTTCGCGCACCTCCGCGATCAGGCAAGGCGACAATTGCGCTTCGCCCCGGCACAGCAGCGCCTCGATCACGCCGCCGCGCAGGCGGTCTTCGGGTGAGCGGGCAATGCCATGGCTGGCCGAGAGCCGTCCCGCAGCCGAGAGCGCGCGATAGCGGCCATTGTGTTTTTCGTTCTGGGCGATGAGGCCGGGAAAGCCGCTGATCGCGCTTGATCCCATGCCGATCAGCACTTCGGAAGGATCGTCGGTAAAGCCTTGGAAATTGCGTCTCAGCGTGCCCGCGCGGGTGGCCTGCGCCATCGGGTCATGCGGCAGGGCGAAATGATCGAAGCCGATCGCCTCGTAGCCAGCGCGGTCGAGGAATTCATGCGCCTGCGCGGCCATGGCAAAGCGCGCCTCGCCGCCGGGCAGGGTGCTTTCCGGGATCATGGTCTGGCGCGGCACCAGATGCGGCACGTGGGCATAACCGAACACTGCGACCCGCTCTGCCCCCAGCATCCGGGTATGTTCGAGACTGTCGGCAAGGTCGATGTCGGTCTGGTGCGGCAGGCCATACATCAGATCGAAATTGAGCGATGTCACGCCGCCCGAACGCAGCCAGTCGATGCTGCGGCAGATCATCGCAACCGGTTGCTCGCGTCCGATCGCTGTCTGGCAATGGGGGGCAAAGGTCTGCACGCCCATGCTGGCGCGGGTGATGCCGACCTCGCGGATCAGGTGGCCCCATTCGGCGGTCAGGCTGCGCGGGTCGAGTTCGATTGACCATTCGGGGTCGAACAGCGGGAAGTGGGCGTGCAGGGCATCGACCAACGCCATGAATTCGTGCGGAGCGATCGCATTGGGGCTGCCTCCGCCAAAGGCGATGCGGCGAACGCGCGCCGAGGCAGGCAGCAGGCTGGCAACCGTCGCGAGTTCCTGATGCAGGGCTGCAAGATAGGTTTCCACCCGCGCGCGTTTGCCCGATGCCCCTGTGTTGCAGCCGCAGTAATAGCAGATTTTCTCGCAGAACGGGATGTGGAGATAGAGCGACACATCGCCGTCCGCTCCGGCAATGGCGCGTTCGATCACGCCCTCTTCGATTGCCCCGAAATCGGCGGCGGTGGGATAGCTGGTGTAACGCGGCACCGGCGTGGCGAGGAGTTCTGGGTGATAGGTCCACATGAGGTGCTTAGAGCGTTTCCGGCGTCACCCGTCTTTGCGCGAGATCAAATACCGTGTTTTGTGCGCTTGTGGTTGTGCTGGGCACGGCAGGCACCGGCGTGGCAAGCCTTGGGGTGGCATTGGCCCTCACTGGCGGGAACCTTGTCCTTGCCCAGCGGAATGGCGATGGTGCCGCCATTGCACAATTGCGCGGTGATTGCGGCGGTCTCGGCGGGCAGGGGGCCGATCAGCACCGGGACCAGTGCGGCCATGGCCATAGGCAGAGCGCCAGTCATTCCTCGTCATCCTCATCCTCGATCAGGATGCGGCTCGCCGCGCCGTCCATATCGTCATACTGTCCGTCGCGCATCGACCACAGGAAGGCGACGAGGCCCAGCAGCCCCATGCCGAGCGCGATCGGGATAAGGAACGCAAGGCCGGTCATGGCCGGGTACTGCGGGCAAGGCGCAGCGAATTGGCGACCACCACCAGCGAACTCACCGACATGGCGATGGCGGCGATCAGCGGGGTGACGAGGCCGAACAGCGCCAGCGGCACGGCGAACACGTTATAGGCAATCGAGAAGGCGAAATTCTCGCGCACGATTTTCATGGTGCGCCGCGCCACCTGCACCGCCAGCGCGACCGGCATCAGCTTCTCGCCGATGAACACCGCATCAGCGGCCTGCTGGCTGGCGTCCGACGCGGTGCCCGGCGCGATCGAGGCGTGGGCGGCGGCAAGCGCGGGGCCATCATTCAACCCATCGCCCACCATCAAGGGGCGGCGACCGTCGGCTTTCAGGGCTTCCAATGCGGCGAGCTTGGCCTGCGGGCTGGCTTCGGCCTCGGCGGCAAGGCCCAATTCGCGGGCCATCGCCGCGACCGGCGCGGCGCGGTCGCCCGAAAGGATGCTGGCGGCAATCCCCTGCCCGCGCAAGGCGGCGAGCGTGGCGGCAGCATCGCTGCGCAGCGGATCGGCGAAAGTGATGGTTTGCGCGGTGTCCCCGATCCGCAGCCGGGTGGCGAGAGCCTGTTGCTCTCCCTCCGGCCGTTCGAGAGCCACATTCATGCCCTGCCAGCGCCCGATCAGCCCCGCGCCGCTGACTTCGCGGATGTCTTCGACCGCGGCAGGTTCAACCCCTGCGCGCAAGCACGCCGCAGCAAGCCCGCGGCTCAAGGGATGGCGGCTCGCCTGTGCCAGTCCCAGCGCCACGCTGCGCGCCTGCGGGTCGAGCGCGGCAACATCCGCGCACGGCTCTCCCAGCGTCAGGGTGCCGGTCTTGTCGAACAGGGCCACGTCGCATTCGGCGAGGCGTTCCAGCGCGCTGCCGTCCTTCACCAGCAGGCCCCGGCGCAGCAGCGCGCCGCTCGCCACAACCTGCGCGGCGGGAACAGCCAGCCCCATCGCGCAGGGGCAGGTGATGATCAGCACCGCAATCGCGATCACCAGCGACTGGTGCCAGCCCGCGCCCGCAATCATCCAGCCGATAAAGGCCAGCGCGGCCAAGCTGTGCACCACCGGGGCATAAAGACGGCTGGCGCGGTCGGCGATGCGGACATAATGGCTGCGCGATTGCCCCGCTTCGTCCATCAACCGGGCAATTTCGGCAATCGCAGTGTCATCGGCAACATGGGTCAGGCGCACCCGGATCGGGGCGCTGAGGTTGATTGCGCCCGCGTGAACTGCGCTGCCCGGCCCGACCGGTTCCGGCGCGCTTTCCCCGGTCAGCATGGCATTGTCGATGGCGCTGGTGCCATCCTCCACCGCGCCATCGGCGGCAAGCGCTTCCCCGGCGGCGACCAGCACCAGCATGCCGGGTTCCAGATTGCCAGCAGGCACGCGGCGGGTGGTGCCATCGGCGCCGATCACGCTGGCGGCCTTGCCCATCCGCCCCAGCAGCGCGCCGATCCCGGCGCGGGTGCGGGTGCGCATTTCGGCATCGAGCGCGCGCCCGGCCAGCAGGAAGAACAACAGCATCACCGCGCTTTCGAAATAGGCGTGCCCGCCGCCGGTGATGGTCTCATACAGGCTGAGCGCGGTGGCCAGAATCACGCCGATCGAAATCGGCACATCCATGTTGGTGCGCCTGTGGCTCAGCGCCATCCATGCCGAAGCAAAGAAGGGCCGCCCCGAATAGGCGATCACCGGCAGGGCAATCAGCGCCGAAAGCCAGTGGAACAGATCGCGCGTCGGCCCTTCGGCGCCGGACCAGATGCTGACCGACAGCAGCATAACGTTCATCATCCCGAAGCCCGCCACGCCCAAGGCGCGCATCAGCTGCTGGCGTTCCCCGGTTTCTTGCCCCAGCGGATTGTCGGCCACGGGTTGCGCTTCAAAGCCGAGGTTGCACAAGGCTTCGGTCAGGCGGTCTTCGCCTATCGCCGGATCGTGCTGGATTGCCACGCGCTTTGCGGAAAAATTGGCGCGGGCGGCGATGATGCCGTCGACTTTGGGCAATTCGCGCTCGATCTTGGCGATGCAGCCCGCACAGCGCATCCCCGGCACAGTGAAACGGGTCGCGGTGAGCGTGCGTTCGTCAGCGGCAGCGATGATGGGGGCCACGGCGTTCACTTCAGCTCGCTTTCCCCGGCCCAGTCCTGCCCGGCAGCGGCAATCGCCATCCGCATGGTCCAGCGCCCTTCGGCGACCGTCTCGATCGATAGCCAGCGGCCTTCGCCTGCCGGTGCGAAAGTGAGGCTGGCAAAGTCCTTTGCGCCAATCGGACGGCGCAATTCGGCGGTGATCGCCGCGCCCGCAGGCACACCTTCGGTCGTCAGCATCAACCGCCCATCGCCGCGCCGTTCAGCCTGAACGTCCCAGCCCAGCGCCCGCGATTTTTCCGCAGCATCAAGCCAGGTGTTGAAGTTCTGGCTGGCGACATAGGAATTTTCCACCACCACGCCGTGAAATCCGCCCACCGCAAAGCTGGCCATGACCAGATTGACCGCAATGACGATCCCGAACCCGCCGACGAACACCATCGCCATGTGCCTGCCGGTAAATTCCTTGCGATTGGCGGCCATCATTCATTCCCCGGCATGGCAAAGGTGGTTGTCGCAACGTCCTGTTCGCCCTGTTCGTCGAGCGAGGTCAGGCGGAAGGTGAAGGCATCGGCGCGTGTCCCCGGCGGCAGCATCACATAGGCGCGCACCACCTTGGTTTCGTTGGCAGGCACCGCGATGATCTGTTCGGGCGCGGCGTTTTCAAGGGCAACCGCATCGGTCCACATCACCGCGCCCGCAGGCAGGCCGGTCAGTGCCACTTCCATGTCGCGCGGGCGCGATTCCATGTTGCGCAGGCGCAAGGTGTAGGCGTTGCGCACCGAACCATCCTTCAGCAGCATATAGGGCGGATTGCGGTCGGGCGAAACGGTGAGATCGGTGTGCGTGCGCGTGCCAAGCGCAAACAGCATCGCCGCCCCGATTGCGCCCCAGATGCCGAAATAGATGAAGGTGCGCACCCGCAACAGCGCCTTCCATGCCGGTTGCGCAGGGGCGCCGGCGGCTTCGGCTTCGCATTGTTCCAATGTCGCATAGTCGATCAGCCCGCGCGGGCGGCCGATATCTGCCATGACCTTGTCGCAGGCATCGATGCACAATGCGCAGGTGATGCAGCCAACCTGCTGGCCTTCGCGGATGTCGATGCCCGTCGGGCACACCGCGACGCATTGCAGGCAATCGATGCAGTCGCCGTACTGATCGGGGTTCTTCGCTGCCTTTTTCACGCTGCCACGCGGTTCTCCGCGCCAGTCCTTGTAGGTGACGATCAGCGATCTTTCATCGAGCATCGCAGTCTGGATGCGCGGCCAGGGGCACATGTAGATGCACACCTGTTCGCGCATGAACCCGCCCAGCCAGAAGGTGGTGCCGGTCAGGATTGCGACCGTGGCATAGGCAACCGGCGCGGCTTCGAGGGTGAAGAAGTCCACCAGCAAGGTCGGCGCATCGGCGAAATAGAGGATCCATGCGCCGCCCGTCGCCATGCTGATGACAAGATAGATCGACCATTTGGAAAGCCGCCGCGCGATCTTGGATGCTGTCCATGGTGCCTTGTCCAGCCTCAGCCTTGCATTGCGGTCGCCATCGATCAGGCGATCAATATGCTGGAACAGGTCGGTCCACACAGTTTGTGGGCAGGCATAGCCGCACCACGCCCGGCCCACCGCGCTGGTGACAAGGAACAGGCCGATACCCGCCATGATCAGCATGCCGGCGACGAAGTAGAATTCGTGCGGCCAGATCTCGATATCGAACATGTAGAAGCGGCGATGCGCAAGGTCGATCAGCACCGCCTGATCGGGGGCATAAGGCCCGCGATCCCAGCGGATCCACGGGGTGACGTAATAGATCGCCAGCGTGACCAGCATCACCAGCCATTTGAAGCGCCGGAACGGGCCATCGATCCGCTTGTTATGGACGGTCTGGCCCTTCTGGTAGAGTTCGCTGCCCATAAAGCCGTGGCCCCCCGCATCGGCGGAGGGCGGACCGGATGCGGCAGATCGGGGCGCCTTGTCCGGGAGCGCCCCGGCCCAGTCCCGCGGTTCTTTCGCAGGCGGTGCGGGGCGCTCGACATCCTTGGGATCAGCCATCAGTTTCCGCCTGTGCGGCTTGCGCCACTTCGGTTTCGGCCATGACGTCATCCTGTGCCGGGGCTGCCTGCTGGCCCCCCCCGCGCGAGTGCACGTAAGCTGCCAGCATCTTGATCGTCACCGGATCAAGCCGGTCCTTCCATGCCGGCATGACGCCATGTCGCGGGGCAAGGATCTGCTTCTTCACCTCGGCCTCTGTCCCGCCGAACAGCCAGATCGCATCATTCAGCGCTGGCGCGCCCATTTCCGGCATCCCGCCGCCCGCCGGGCCGTGGCACGCTGCGCAATTATCGGCGAACAGGGTCGCGCCGACGGCGGTGGATGTGCCCTTGCCCGACAACGAAAGCACGTGAGCGGCCAGCGCATTGACCTCGCCCGCATCGAACATGCCTTCGTATGCTGGCATATAGTTGACGCGGGTCGCGTCGGCGCCTTCCCAGCGGATGCCGTGAGTGATCGAATATTCGATCTCGGTCAGGGTGCCTCCCCAGATCCAGTCATCATCATTGAGGTTGGGATAGCCCGCCGAACCCGCCGCGCCCGCGCCGTGGCACTGGACGCAATTGACCTTGAACGCCGCCGCGCCGCCGGCAACCGCCTGCCCCATCAGTTCGGGCGAGGCGATCAGCTTTTCGATATCGGTCGCGGCGATCTGTTCGAAAATCCCCTGCCGCGCAAGATCCGCGGCGCTCATTTCCTTGGCAAGCTGGCCCCGGCTTGACCAGCCGAGCGTGCCAGAGGTCGCCTTGTCGATCAGCGGCCAGGCCGGATAGAGCACGACATAAACCGCCGCCCAGGCAATGGTGGCGTAGAAGGTCCACAGCCACCAGCGCGGCAACGGGGTGTTGAGTTCCTCGATGCCGTCCCATTCGTGGCCGACGGTTTCGGTGCCGGTCGGCTCGTCGATGCGCCGACCATTATTGGTGCGATCATTGCCCATCATGGTCATCCTTGAAAATCGAGTGCTTGGCCGCCTCCACGTGGCGCTTCGCCCCGGGGCGGAAGTGCCACAGGCAAAGCGTCAGATAGAGCGCGAAGATCACCGCCAGCCCGTAGGAATCGGCGAAGTGGCGCAAGGTTTCGTAGAGGCTCACCGCCCTTTCTCCTCGGCCAGATTTTCCTGCGCAGCGGCGCTGTTTACATCGACCAGCGTGCCAAGCATCTGGAGATAGGCGACCAGTGCGTCCATTTCGGTCACGCGTTTGGGATCGCCGTCATAATCGCGGATCTGCGCCTTGGGATAGCGCTCCACCAGATCGCCCGCGTCAAGATCGGGATTGGCCTGCGCCATCAGGTCGTTCGGGGCCATTTCGATGTCGATATCGCTATAGGGCACGCCCACCCGTCGCAATGCGACGAGGGTGGCCGAAGGATCGGGCACCTTCAGCTTCGTTTCGGCCAGAAAGCTGTAATTGGGCATGATGCTTTCCGGCACGACGCTGCGCGGGGCCTTGAGGTGCTGGACATGCCATTCGTCAGAATAGCGCCCGCCGACCCGCGCCAGATCCGGCCCGGTGCGTTTCGAACCCCACTGGAAGGGGTGATCATACATCGATTCCGCCGCGAGGCTGTAATGGCCATAGCGTTCGACCTCGTCGCGGAACGGGCGGATCATCTGGCTGTGGCAGGTATAGCAGCCTTCGCGGATGTAGATGTCGCGGCCCGCCTGTTCGAGCGGAGTGTAAGGACGCATCCCCTCCACCTTCTCGATCGTGTTGTCGATCCAGAACAGGGGCGCGATTTCCACGATCCCGCCGATCGCCACGGTCACGAAAGTGGCCGCCGCGAGCAGGGTGACGTTCTTCTCCAGCTTCTTGTGGCCTTCGAAGGGTTCCTTGCGATTGGTATCAGTCATGTTTCGCTTTCCTTCTCGCCCGCTCATTCAGCCGGCTGGGCTTGCGGTTCGGCCAGAGGTTTCGGCGATATCGGCCGGTCGGCAGCTTCATCATGCGCGGTGTCGCCCATCGGCGCTTCATCGCGCAGCTTGCCCGCGATCGTCATCCACACGTTGTAGGCCATGATCACGGCACCGGTGAGGTAAAGCAGCCCGCCGAAGGCCCGCATCAGGTACATCGGGTGCAGCGCCGCGACGGTGTCGACAAAGCTGTTCACCAGATAGCCGTCCGAGCCATATTCGCGCCACATCAGGCCTTGCGTGATCCCGGCGACCCACATGCTGGCGGCGTAGAAAACGATCCCCAGCGTTGCGAGCCAGAAGTGCCAGTTGATCATCCGCAGCGAATACAGCCGTTCGCGTTGCCACAGGCGCGGCACCAGGAAGTAGACGCAGGCGAAGGTGATCATCCCGTTCCACCCCAGCGCGCCGGAATGGACGTGGCCGATGGTCCAGTCGGTATAGTGCGACAGGCTGTTCACCGCCTTGATCGACAGCATCGGGCCTTCAAAGGTGCTCATCCCGTAAAAGGCGAGCGCGAGCACCATCATGCGGATGATCGGATCGGTGCGGACCTTGTCCCACGCGCCGTTCAGCGTCATCAGCCCGTTGATCATCCCGCCCCAGCTGGGCATCCACAGCATGATCGAAAACACCATGCCCAGCGTCTGCGCCCAGTCGGGCAGGGCGGTGTAGTGCAGGTGGTGCGGACCCGCCCAGATGTAGAGGAAGATCAGGCTCCAGAAGTGGATGATCGACAGGCGGTAGGAATAGACCGGGCGGTTCGCCTGCTTCGGCACGAAGTAATACATCATCGCGAGGAAGCCCGCGGTGAGGAAGAAACCCACCGCATTGTGGCCATACCACCACTGGGTCAGCGCATCCTGCACGCCGGCAAAGGCCGAATAGCTCCGCGTGCCGAGGAAGCTTACAGGCACGGCCAGATTATTGACCACGTGCAGCATCGCAATGGTGACGATGAAGGCGAGATAGAACCAGTTGGCGACGTAGATATGCGGTTCATGGCGGCGCAGCAGCGTGCCGACAAACACCGCCAGATAGGCCAGCCACACCACGGTCAGCCACAGGTCGACATACCATTCCGGCTCGGCATATTCCTTTGATTGGGTGATGCCGAGCAGGTAGCCGGTGGCGGCCAGCACGATGAACAGCTGATACCCCCAGAACACGAAACGGGCGAGGCCGGGGAAGGCCAGCGTGGTGCGGCAGGTGCGTTGCACGACATAGAAACTGGTCGCAATCAGCGCATTGCCGCCAAAGGCAAAAATCACCGCAGAGGTGTGCAGCGGGCGCACCCGGCCGAAATTGAGGTAGGGTTCAAGGTTGAGCCACGGAAAGGCCAGCTGCGCAGCGATGAACACGCCCGCGAGCAGCCCCGCAAGGCCCCAGAACATCGTCGCAATCACGCCCCAGCGGATCACGTCGTCATCATAGCGCGATGGGCCGGGGGGCATCTTGAAGATGCTCTGCGCGCGCGCCAGCGGATCATAGCTGCCCAGCGTGGCAAAGATCAGAATTACCGCCACCAGCGCAACGATCCCCATGTGGATCGCAAACCCGCTGTCCGGGGTGAGCGCGATAGCACTAATGGCTGCGAGCAGGACAAGCGCCCAGACCCCCAGCCGCCTTACGACTGCTTCCATGATGATATGTCCCTTCCGTCAAGCCGCCTTCTAGCGTGCCCCGGCAATTGCGTTGTTGATCCAGATCAAATTCGTGTCAGTTTTTGGGTGTCATGCCTGCTTGACTGGTGGGCCTTCCGGCCAGTCTTGCCAGCGCGGCAACGTCCGAAAGACAGACTTTGGAACGCCCTTCGGTCTCCACCAGACCGGCCTCGCGCAGTTCGGTGAACTGGCGGCTGACGGTTTCGATGGTGAGGCCAAGGCTGTCGCCGATATCGCGGCGGCTCATCGGCAGGGCGAAGGCGCAGGCCCCCTTGGTGCAGCCGGTCAGCCGTTCGGCCATCGACACGAGGAAGTCGGCGATCCGTGCGCCTGCGGACTTGTGGCCCATCTGCATCATCCGCGTGCGGCTGCGATGCAGCGCCTGCAAGCTGCGGGCAAGCACCGATCGCAGCACCGCCGGATCACCCTGGGCAATGTCGAGAAAACGTTCCGCCGGGAACACCAAGAGATCGCAATCGGTCAGCGCCGCGAGGCGGAAACCGCCCCAGGTTTCACTGGCGCTCTGGCGCGGGACCGAGATCATGTCGCCGCCGAAATGGAAGGCGAGCACCTGATTGACCGGCGAGGCCGCCACTGGCCGGGCAACCAGCTTGGCCGAACCGCTGGCGATATGGACCAGCCGGTCATCGCGCGGATCGGGTGCAAGTTCCTCGCCCTTGGCCAGATGCAGGCCATAGCCGATCGCGCACAGCCGGTCGGCGGTCGGCTGCGCGCCGGTTCCCGCCGGCAAGGCATCGCGGAAAGCCGCGATACTGTCATGCCCGAAAGAGGTGCTGATCGTCGCCATGATGGGGCTGCAATGAACGAATGGCGCATGCAGGTCTTTGATCAGGATCAATGAGAGCGCTGCGCACCTGCGGCTATCGGGCAGCCATAGGCAGCAAGCATCATGGGCCGCGCAAGGCGGTCACTGCTGCCGTTGAAGGACGGAGTGACATGAAGACTTTTCTGATGCTTGGCGGTGCAGCTCTCGTGCTGGCCGCGACCCCGGCAATGGCGCAGGACGATACCGAAAGGGCGGGCGACATCCAGTTCAAGGTGCTTGCCACCGGCGTGCTGCCCGATGGCAAGATCACCGCGGTCAATGTCGATCTTGTGGGCTTGCCGGCAAACACCCAGACCAAGGCGAGCGACAATTACGTCCCGACCATCGCGGTGGAATATTTCCTCACCCACAATGTCTCGATCGAGACGATTGCCGGGACCACCCAGCACGATGTCGATGCCACGGCGGGCCTGCCGGTGGGGGCCGAACTGGTGTCGGACGCGCTGCTGCTGCCGGCAACGGTGACGGCAAAGTACCATTTCGATCTGGGCGCGGTGAAGCCCTATGTCGGTGGCGGCGTGGCCTATTTCATGTGGCTCTCTGACAAGCCGGGCGCGGCGACGATCCCGCTGGGGGTCACCGATACCGACCTGTCGGATGAATTCGGCTTTGCACTGCAGGCCGGTTTCGACGTGCCGCTGGGTGATAAGGGGTTTGGCCTGAGCTTTGATGCCAAGCGTTACTTCATCGATACCACCGCGCGCTGGTTTGCCGGCAATACGCTGGCGATCGAAACCGAACACAAGCTTGATCCGTGGGTGATCAGCGCAGGCGTTGCCTACCGCTTCTGACCTCGGACGACAGGCATGGCAAACCCCGCCAGCGCGCTGCTGGCGGGGTTTTGCATGATTGGGCCTGGCCGGGTCGGGCAGGAGCCGATCAGAAGTTGTAGCGGGTGGAGAGCATCAGGCGCCTGAGATCGCCCGACCGGCCATCTTCAAGCGTGCGCTGCGCATACATCAGCTCAATGCCGATATCGAGCGGGTCGACGGGGGTCCAGATGAGGTTCGCCAACCCGCTCCAGCTTTCGTCTGTGACCTGATTGGTGGTCAGCATCACCGGGTTATCGGCCTTGAAATAGGCCCCCGACACGACCGAGCGCAGGCGCTTGCCCCACCAGTGCTGGTAGGCGGCAAAGCCTGACCAGGTTAAGATCGGATCAAGATTGCCGCTTTCATCCACGGCTGCGTCATTGACGATGTTGACCCCGATATAGCGCCCCAGACCATCGCCCGCGGTGGCCATGAAACGGATGTCGTCGCGCGCGCCCACCCTGACCTTGCCCGACAGGCTGAGGCCATATCCCAGCGCATCATCGGCATTGCCGAAATCATCGTCAGACATCGTCAGCTTGCGTCCGATTGCCGCCGCGGTCAGCGTGCCCCAGTCGCGCCTGTGATCATACCGCACCACGATATCGGGGATGGTATCATCGCCGGTAATCACCCGCCCGCCCGTGCGCGATGTCACCACGGTTTCGGATTGTTCGGCGGCGATCTGCCAGCCGTTCTTGCTCCACCGCACCATCGGCTGGCGGGCGAACACCGTGCCCGGCGTGGGGCCGATGAAATCGAGGCTGTCGGGCAGTGCGCCGACATTCTGGAAGGTCGACCATGCCTGCCCGAACAGCCAGTTATCATAGGTGATGAACGCCTGCCGCATGCGCGGGACGTAAGAATTGCTGACCCGTTCATCGCCGCCTTCGGTAACCATGAAATCCAGCTCGATATGCGAATTGAGCTTGTGTTCTGGCCCGACATCGGTCGCGGTTTTCAGGATGAAGCGCGTCTGGCGGGCGCTGAAGTCGGTGTCGTAACCCGAAGCCTTCCCGCCGACCGGGATCAGGCCGGGGATCAGGAAGTCGCGCAGCAGGCTGCCGCTTGGCAATTGCCCGCCGCTGGTGGCTTGCGCGATGGCATCGACCTTGACGTAGCCGGCATAGGCAACGGTAGTGTTGCCGACGCGGAAGCCCTTGTCTTCCTGCGCCTTGGGCACGGCGATCTGCTGGGCGAGTTCGGCCTGACGATCCTTGAGATCCCGCGTGGCAGCCAGCAATGCGGCGCTCTGGTCGCGCATTTCGGCCTGCTGGGCGCGCATGGCGTTGTCCTGCGCCGAATGATTGCCCGCCTCGGCATCCAGCCGTTCGATCAGCCCTTCGACCAGCTGCTCCAGCCGTTCGATACGGGCCTCCACGCTGGCATCCTGCGCCAGGGCCGGGCTGGCCGACAAGGCGGTTGCCGCGAGCAATGCCGCCCGCACCGCGCCACCTGCGCGCAACTGCTCCATCAAACCCCTCCCGTCGTTTCTTGTGCGGGCCACAATGGCTGGGGCGCGGGCCGGTGCACAATTAGCCGATGGTCGTAAGACCTTTGTCTGAGGGCGCAGGGCGTGTAGCCTCGTGTAAGACGCAGGCGAACGAGGGAGAGTCGTCATGATCCACGCCGTCCAGCGGCCGCAGGCCCACACCGAAACCCATTGCCTGCCCGAGCAATATGCCAAGATGTATCGCCGCTCGATCGAGGCGTCCGATGCCTTCTGGCTGGAACAGGCGCAGCGGCTCGATTGGTTCAAGGCGCCCACGCAGGGCGGCGAATGGGCCTATGATCCGGTCGGCATCAGCTGGTTCGAGGACGGCACGCTCAACCTGTGCCACAATGCGGTGGACCGGCACCTGCCCGAACACGCCGACCGCACGGCGCTGATTTTCGAGCCTGACGATCCGGCCACCCCCAGCCGCAGCCTGACCTATGGCGAACTTCACCGTGAAGTCGTCCGCATGGCCAACGCGCTCAAGGCGCTGGGGGTCAGGAAGGGCGACCGGGTCACGATCTACATGCCGATGATCCTTGAAGGGGTCACCGCGATGCTCGCCTGCGCGCGTCTGGGCGCGGTGCATTCGGTGGTGTTCGGCGGCTTCTCGCCCGAGGCGCTGGCTGGCCGGATCGAGGATTGCGGCAGCCGCTTCGTCATCACCGCCGACGAAGGCCTGCGCGGCGGCAAGCGCGTGCCGCTGAAAGCCAATGTCGATGCGGCGCTGGGCCTTGCCGCCCATGCGACGCCGGTCGACGGGGTGCTGGTGGTGCGCCACACTGGCGGCGACATTGCGATGCAGGAAGGCCGCGACCACTGGCTGGCCGATCTTGCCAGCGATGATGATTGCCCCTGCGAGGTGATGGACGCGGAAGACCCGCTGTTCATCCTCTACACCTCCGGTTCGACCGGCAAGCCCAAGGGGGTGCTCCACACCACCGGCGGTTACGGCGTGTGGACGGCAACGACCTTTCACTACATTTTCGACTACCAACCGGGCGAAGTGTTCTGGTGCACCGCCGATATCGGCTGGGTGACGGGGCATTCCTATGTCGTCTACGGCCCGCTGATGAACGCGGCGACTGCGGTGGTGTTCGAAGGCGTGCCCAATTACCCCGATCACGGGCGGTTCTGGGACGTGGTGGACAAGCATCAGGTCAACATCATCTACACCGCGCCCACCGCCATCCGCGCCCTGATGCGCGAAGGCGATGATCACGTGACCAGCCGCAGCCGCGCTTCGCTGCGCCTGCTGGGCAGCGTCGGGGAGCCGATCAATCCGGAAGCCTGGCGCTGGTATTTCGACGTGGTGGGCAAGGGCCGCTGCCCGATCATCGACACCTGGTGGCAAACCGAAACCGGAGGCTGCATGATCACCACCCTGCCCGGCGCCCACGACATGAAGCCGGGCAGCGCGGGCCTGCCGTTCTTCGGCATCCGCCCGCAACTGGTCGATCATGAGGGACAAGTGCTCGACGGCGTGGCCGAGGGCAATCTGTGCATCACCCACAGCTGGCCGGGGCAGGCGCGCACGGTTTACGGCGATCATGACCGCTTCGTGCAGACCTATTTCAGCACCTATACCGGCAAATATTTCACCGGCGACGGGTGCAAGCGCGACGCGGACGGATATTACTGGATCACGGGCCGCGTCGATGATGTCATCAACGTTTCGGGCCACCGCATGGGCACGGCCGAAGTCGAAAGCGCATTGGTGCTCCACCCCAAGGTGGCCGAGGCCGCGGTTGTCGGATACCCGCATGATATCAAGGGGCAGGGCATCTATTGCTATGTCACCCTGAACGCCGGTGAGGAAGGATCAGGCGCGCTGCTGGCCGAACTGAAGACCCATGTGCGCAAGGAAATCGGACCGATTGCCACGCCCGATATCATCCACTTCACCGATGGCCTGCCCAAGACCCGCTCGGGCAAGATTATGCGCCGGATCCTGCGCAAGATCGCCGAGAACGAATTCGGCGCGCTGGGCGATACCTCAACGCTGGCCGATCCTTCGCTGGTCGACCGGCTGATCGAAGGGCGGCAGAACCGCTGAGGCCATGACGGGGCGCGTCATCATTGCTGATGATCACCCGCTGTTCCGCAGCGCGCTGGCCCATGCGGTCGGCAAGGTCTGGCCGGCGGCGGCGATCATCGAGGCAAGCAGTGCCGCCGATGCGCGTGCAGCCTTGCAGGCGGGGGAAGATGGCAGGCAAGCAGAGGCGCTGCTGCTTGATCTGCACATGGCGGATTCGACCGGCCTCAGTGTGCTGATGGACCTGCGGCAGGATTATCCCGCGCTGCCGATCGTGATCGTCTCCGCCAGCGAAGAACCGCGCGTTGCCGCGGCTGCGGCGCAGCTGGGGGCGGCGGGGTTCATCCCCAAATCATCCAGTCTCGATGCCATGCGCGAAGGGCTGAGCGCGGTGCGCGACGGGGACGGGTGGTTCCCCGAAACGGGCGAGAGTACGGACGATGATCTCGCCCGCATCGCCAGCCTGACCCCGGCGCAGCGGCGCATCCTTGCCGGCATCCGGCAGGGCTTGCTGAACAAGCAGATCGCCTATGAACTGACCATCAGCGAGGCAACGGTGAAGGCGCATATCACCGCGATCCTGCGCAAGCTGGGGGTGAACAGCCGCACCCAGGCGGTGCTGCTGGCGGCAAAGCTCGACGTTGATCAGCCGGTGGCCGATTCCGGCACGGCCTGACCGTTCGCCGCACGGCTCTGCGCCAGACAGGTCGCGATCAGCGCGCGCAGGGCCGCGGGCGATGATGGCTTGAGCAGGCGATTGGCCCCCATCCGCGCCGCTGCCGCTTCTGTTTCGTCGGAAGCTTCTGCCGTGAGCAGGATCACCGGCGGGCTGGCCCGCCAGGCCTCGCACAGCATCGCATAGGCGGCATCGCCGCGTTCTGCCCCGTCAAGCCGAAAGTCCATGATTGCGATATCCGGGGCATGGGGCGTCGCCGCTGCCGCCTCCGCGCCGCTTGCTGCGCAGGTGACGGTCAGCCCCCACTTGCCGAGCAGCGCCGCCGTGGCGGCCAGCGCGGTGGCATCATTATCCACCACCAACACTCGCGCTTCGCCCAGCCGTCCCGGCGCGCGCGCCGGGGCAGGTGCCCTCGCCGGAGCCAGCTCGCGTCGCAACACCGGCATGGCAAAGGCAAAGCGGCTGCCGCGCCCGACCTCGGATGTCGTCTCGATTGCGATGTCGAGCAGCCGCGCCGCCCGCCGCACGATCGCCAGACCAAGCCCAAGCCCCTCGCGGTCGCTGGATACGCCGCGTTCGAATTCGCCGAAGATACGCTCGATATCGCCCGCCGCAATCCCGCGCCCGCTGTCGTGGACACAGATCAGCACGCCATCGCCGCGCCGCCGCACCCCGATCAGCACGCCGCCGCTGGCGGTATAGCGCACAGCGTTGCTCACCAGATTGCGCACCACGCTGGTCAGCAGCGCGCGGTCTGCCATCACCCAGGCGCTGGTCCGCACCCGTCGCAGGCGCAAGCCCATGGCCTGCGCCTGAAGCGCAAATTCGCGCGCCACATCCTCGAACAGCTGATCGAGCGCGACCGGTTCAGGCACCGCCACTACCCCGCCGCTGTCGAGCTTGGAGATGTCGAGCAGCGCGCGGATCAGCCGGTCTGCCGCAATGATCGAACCATCCAGATCAGCCACCAGCCGTTCCAGCTGCGGCCGTCCGGCGACTTCCTCTCCCAGCGCCGAAGCGAACAGGCGGGCGGCGTTGAGCGGCTGGATCAGGTCATGACTGGCCGCGGCCAGAAACCGGGTTTTCGACCGGGTCGCCTGCGCCAGAGCCGCGTTCGCGGCGCTCAGCTGGCGGGTGCGTGTCGCGACCTTTTCCTCCAGCGCCTGTTCGGCGCGGCGATCGGCGGTGATGTCGGTATAGGAGGTGGTATAGCCGCCCCCCGGCGTCGGCGCGCCGACGATGCGCAGCACCCGGCCATCGAACTGTTCGCGCTCCATCCGGTGTTCGGTTCCGGCGCGCATGTGATCTAGTCGCCGCGCCACCTGTTCGGCGATCTCGGCTTCTGAAGCGTGACCGCGTTCGAGGTTGAAGCGGATCAGATCGGCAATTGGCGTGCCGACCTGCACCAGATGGTCGGGCAGATCGAACAATTGCTGGTAACGGCTGTTCCACGCCACCAGCCGCATCTCGCCATCCACCAGCGCCACGCCCTGATCGATGCTTTCGATTGCGGTCTGGAGCAGCTCGCCCGAGAAGTTGAGGCGGCGATTGGTCTCGCCGAACATGGCGACCACTTCGGGCAGCGGGATCGGATCGCCGCCCGCCCATGATGCCACCAGCATCCGCGCCGAAGACGTGCCGATCACGCCCGAAATCATCCGCTCGGCCAGTTCCAGCACCGCTGCGTCAGCCGGATCGCCATTGCGCAAGGGCAGGGCGGCCAGCGCGGCATCGGCGCGCTCGCGTCCGACGAATTGCGTCAGCAGCACGCGCACATCGCCCACCCGCTTGGCCGTGGTGCGGCGCGGTATGCTGCCCGGCATCGGCGTGCCGACAAAGGCGGCGGCCTGCGCCTGATCGAGCAGCGATGGGCGGATGATGGACGAGCCCAGCCAGTAAAGGAATGCGTTGACCCCAAGGCTGATCACCACCCCCGAGACCAGAGGATCGGCATGGATGCTGACCGGGGGCGCGCTGCCGGTGGCCGCGGGCCAGATCAGCAGCACCAGCCACAGCGCAAACCCTGCTGCAAGCCCCGTCAGCATCCCCGCCCGGTTGCCGCGCTGGCTGATCATGCCGAGCACCAGTCCCGGCGCGAATTGCGCCGCAGCCGCAAAGGCCAGCGTGCCGAGCCCTGCAAGATCGGTGATCCCGGCAAAACCGCGATAAAACGCAAAAGCGCATGCCAGTAGCGCCGCGATCACCACCCGCCGGATCAGCAGCAGGCGCGCAGGCATGCGGCTGCGATCGGCCTTCCCCGCAAGCGCGCGGCGCAGCAACAAGGGCGCGATCAGATCATTGGTGATCATGATCGACAGCGCCACGCTGGCGACCACGATCATCCCCGCCGCCGCCGAAAAGCCGCCAAGAAACACCAGCAGCGCGAGCGCATTATTCCCACTCGCCAGCGGCAGGGCCAGCACGATGGTATCGGGATCGGTCCCCGCAGGCAGCAGCGCCAGCCCCGCCAGCACGATCGGCACGATCACCAGCGCTGTCAGCGCAAGATAGGCCGGAAACACCCATTGCATCGCCGGGCTGGCGCGCTCGCCCGGTGCTTCGATAAAGCTCATGTGGAACTGGCGCGGCAGGCACAGCGCGGCGGCGGCGGCGATCAGGGTGAGGACGGCAAAGCGCGCGTCGATCTGGTCCGGCGCGAGCAGCGCGGGCGCGGCCGGCGGATCAACCGCATCGCTGGTCAGCAGCAGCCAGACCGCCAGCGCGCCGAGCGCCAGAAGCGCGGCAAGCTTGACCACCGCCTCCACCGCGATGGTCAGCACCAGACCGGCGTTGTCCCCGGCGCGATCTGCGCGGCGCGATCCGAACAGGATCGCGAACAGCCCCATCAGCCCGGTCACCAGCAGCACCAGTTCATCGGCGGCCAGCTGAACCCGCAAGGTCGGATCCAGCGTCATCAGCGCCGCCCCGACCGATTCCAGTTGCAGCGCCATGTACGGCAGCGCACCGATCGTCGCGATCACCGTGACCAGCGCGGCCAGCCCCGCGCTCTTGCCATAGCGGGCCGAGAGGAAATCGGCGATCGAGGTCGAATGCTGGGCCTTGGCCTGGGCCAGAATCTTGCGCACCAGCCCAAAGCCCAGCGTGAAGACCAGAATTGGCCCAAGATAGATCGGCAGGTAATCCAGCCCCCCGGTCGCCGCCGTTCCGACCCCGCCAAAGAAGGTCCAGCTGGTGCAATAGACCGCAAGGCTGAGGCCGTAGACGGTTCCGGAATGGCGCAGCAGCCGGGGGCTTTGCGTCCGGTCGCGCCACGCGGCCAGCCAGAACAGCCCGCCCAGATAGACAATCGCCGCTGCAATCGCGGCTCCCAGCATCATTGTCCCGTCCTCTCCCTCGGGCGAAAAACTACGCCAATCCGGCAAATTGGCAAGCACCCGCACATGCAAAGGGGCGGCACCCGTTGCCGGATGCCGTCCCTTTCCCCGGTGCGACCCGAGGGGTGTCAGTGCAAGTCTTGGTTAAGCCCGTGCGGCGCCTGAGCATTTCCAGCGCGTGATGCGTCAGCATCTTGGCGCGCTGGCCTTAATGCACGTGAGCCTCACCCGCGCCGCGCGGCACGCGGATCGAATCGACCAGCTTGCGCACTTCGATGGGCGGGCCAGCCGTGACCGATGACACCGCGATGGCGATGCCGAAATTGATCAGCATCCCGATCACCCCGATCCCTTCCGGCGAAACCCCGAACAGCCAGTTGGCCGCCACATTCGCTTCGGGCGCGGCGATCAGCTTGAAGTAGACGATATAGCCGAAGGTGAAGGCCAGCCCCGACACCATGCCTGCTATGGCCCCTTCCTTGTTCATGCGCTTGGAGAAGATGCCCATGAAGATCGCCGGGAACAGGCTGCCTGCGGCAAGGCCGAAGGCAAAGGCCACGACCTGCGCGACCCAGCCCGGCGGGTAGATGCCGAGATAGCCCGCAATCACGATCGCCGCCGTCGCCGCGATCCGCGCCGCGCGCAATTCGCCCTTTTCCGAGATGTTCGGCCGGAAGGTCTGTTTCAGCAGATCGTGGCTGACAGATGCGGAGATCACCAGCAACAGCCCCGCCGCGGTGGAGAGCGCCGCCGCCAGACCGCCTGCCGCCACCAGCGCGATCACCCAGCCCGGCAGCTTGCCGATTTCCGGGTTGGCCAGCACCATGATGTCCTGATCGACATAGACCTCGTTGGCATTGCCTGCGACCGGGGTGTTGGCCACCGCCCGTTCGCCCGATGCGCCGGTCTCGCCGGTGAATTCGGGTTTCCCGGCAAAGGCATCGCCCTTGCGGTATTGCATCACCCCGTCGCCGTTCTTGTCCTTGAAGGCGATCAGGTCATTGCGTTCCCAGTTGGTGAACCAGCCGGGGGCTTCGCTGTAAGATTGCTCGTTGACGTTATCGATGAAGTTCAGCCGCGCGAACGCGCCGACCGCAGGCGCAGTGGTGTAGAGCAGGGCGATGAAGACCAGCGCCCAGCCCGCCGACAGCCGCGCGTCCGATGCCTTGGGCACGGTGAAAAAGCGCACGATCACGTGCGGCAGGCCTGCCGTGCCGACCATCAGCGCCAGCGTGATGCAGAACACATCGACCATGCTTTTCTGGCCAGCGGTGTATTCTGCAAAGCCCAGATCGGTCAGCACCAGATCGAGCTTTTGCAGCACATACAGCCCCGACCCGTCATTCACCGTCGAACCGAGACCCAGCTGCGGGATCGGATTGCCGGTGATCATGAAACTGAGGAAGAAGGCCGGCACCATATAGGCGAAGATCAGCACGCAGAACTGCGCCACCTGGGTATAGGTGATGCCCTTCATCCCGCCGAGCACCGAATAGAAGAACACGATGCCCATGCCGATGATCACGCCGGTGGTGATGTCGACATCAAGAAAGCGTGAAAACACGATCCCGACCCCGCGCATCTGCCCGGCAATATAGGTAAAGCTGATGAAGATCAGGCAGATCACCGCCACCACGCGCGCCGCCTTGCTGTAGTACCGCGTGCCGATGAAATCGGGCACGGTGAACTGGCCGAACTTGCGCAGGTATGGCGCGAGCAACAGCGCCAGCAGCACATAGCCGCCGGTCCAGCCCATCAGGTAGACCGACGCATCATAGCCGACAAAGGCGATGATCCCGGCCATCGAGATAAAGCTCGCCGCGCTCATCCAGTCGGCGGCGGTCGCCATGCCGTTGACCACCGGGTTGACCCCGCCGCCCGCGACATAGAATTCCTTGGTCGATCCCGCACGGCTCCAGATGGCGATGCCGCTATAGACCGCAAAGCTTACCCCTACGAAGAGGTAGATCAGGGTTTGTGTGTCCATTGTCCGGCCCCCTCAATCGTCGAGATCATATTTGTGTTCGATCTGCTTCATGCGCACGACGTAGAAGAAGATCAGCGCGATGAAGACGTAGATCGAACCCTGCTGGGCGAACCAGAAGCCGAGCGGGTAACCGCCGAGCATGAACTGATCGAGCCATTCGCGAAACAGGATGCCCGCGCCGAAGGAGCAAGCGAACCAGATCGCCATCAGCACGCCCAGCAGGCGCAGGTTTTCGTGCCAATAGGCGTCTTCGCGCAGATTGGTTTCGCCGTCGGCGGTGGTCTGGTTGATATCAGGCAGGCTCTGCGGGGCTTCGCCGGGCTCGTCATGCCCTGTGACCCCGCCATTCATCTCGCCCTTAACCTCGCCGTTCGGCGTTTGCTGGTTCATCTTGCGTCCCCCTCTCCTGGGCATGAACGGCGCGCGGCACAGCGCCCGATCATGCCGCAAGGCTAAGCGAGCGGGATGCCCAGTGCGAGAGCGACTTTAGTCTAACATTTGCCCAGTCTGTCCCGCCGGATTATTCCATCGCAGCAAAGGTGAAGCGCAGCATGCCGGTTTCGATCACCAACGCGCCCCGGTCCACCGTCAGGGCATAGGTCTGCGCCTCGGACAGTCCGCTTGCCATCTCGTTGCCGAAGCTGGGTTGCGGGCATAGGGCGCGGGTGCTGGCGATCGGGCCGATATTGATCGCCCCGGCACCGTTTCGCGGCTGACCCGCCGACCACGAGGCGCGCCCGCGGTTGCAATCGAGTTGCAGCACAAGCGCGCCCTCGTCGCTGAAGGACAGCGTGTGCCGCGCCTGCAGCGCCGGGGTCAGCGTGGTGGTGCTGCCCGAGGTGTCCATCGCGGTGAGCTTCCATGTGCTGCCGGTCAGCATATGGGGCTCAGGGGTGGTGGCGCAGGCAGCAAGCATCAGCAGGGCGACCCCTGCAATCAGCGACTTGGCCAGCATTGCCTATTCCTCCGGGGCGGCGCCTTCCAGCGTGGTTGGCGGGGCCATGGTGTCGCCCTGCGGCACCATGACCATGATGATGCCATCGACGGTATCCACGATCTCGCCGCCCAGCGCCTCGGCCGAGGCGGTGTCGGGACAGCCGGCGAGAATGGCGCTGTCGTCAAGATAGTTCGAAGTTGCAGCGGTTTCGCCCAGATTGCGGCACGGATCGCCGGCTTCGGGGTAGCCATCACCAAAGGCTCCGACGCTTTCGGGGAAGGTGGATGCGACCGGCGTTTCTTCTACCGCAGGGGCGCTGGCTGCTTCCTGCGCGGCCTGTTCGGCGGCGATGTTGCCGCTGGCCGTGTTGCCGCTGCAGGCGGTGAGCGCCAGCGCGGCGGCACCGGTAAGAATGACGTGAAGCTTCATCTTGCGTCTCTCCCTTGTCCAGACACGCCAGAGTAGCCCGTGCAGGGCTGGGCTGGCAACCGCCCGCGCGCCAACGCAAAAAGGCCGCCGAACGCGAACGTCGGCGGCCCTTGCGGTGTCCTGTCAGGAAAAGGCGATCAGCCTTCGCGCTGGCCGGTCAGCGGCATCGCGCCGAATGCACCGGCATTGACAGTGCCGGTCAACTGGTCGCCAGCAACGGTCGCTTCGCAATCGAGCGTCATCGGCATCGGCACGGTCATGTTCATCTTCCAGGTCAGCGTATCGCCGTCGATCGTGCCATCGACCACGTCCATCGAGCCAAGGCTGCCGACCAGCGAGCCGGTGAAGCTGTCGCCTTCGCCCGGAACCACGGTGAATGTCCCGTTCTGATCGCCCATCGGGCTTTTCACGACGGCCTTGTAGGTACCTGCAACAGACATAGTCCAACTCCTTGGTGTGGACCCGGATCATGACGCGACCCGGGCTTGGAAATGCGCGTGGCAGGACCCTCCCGGCCACTCGAATGATTGGCTTTATTTACACTTATGTCAGCGTGCTTCAACCGGGATTTGTCAGGGAAGCGCGCTATCATGATCTTATTTTTTCGACTTCCAGTTCGCGCAATTCGATCGGCGGGCCAGGAATTTCAAGCTGCGGTGCGCAGCTGCGCGCCCAGCAGGCAGCCCATCCGGTCGCTTTCCGGCCGCAGCGCGCGCGCCCGCTCCGGTGCGAAGGGCGGGGCAAGTGCCAGCACCAGCGCCGGAAGGCCCGTCGCGGCCAAATGACGGGTCATGCCGGTATCTGTTCGCGTGCGAAATCGCCGGGCCGGGACCGGGACTTGTGCTCAGCGGGCGTTGGTCACGGCCGTGCGCGTTCCCGCATTCGCCAGCACATCATCACGCCAGAACCAGACCGGTTTCAGCTTGTGTTCGACAAACAATTGCATCTGGTCGTTGTAATGCGGGCTTTCGGGCCGGGTGGTGGCCGCGCCAAAGGGCTGGATCGAACGCGAGACGACCGGCTGGCCCGGCATCCATTCGACCCACTGGATGAAGCTGTCGCCGTGCTTGAGGCTCAATCGCCCGTCCGCGTCCACGTCCCATGTGGTTGAGGCGCGCAGCGTGTCGGAACCGCCGTCCAATGGCAGATCCCTGCCGCCCTGCCGCAGCCGCAGCAGATCGGCCATCGGCGGGTCGAGCCGCCCGAAATGGGTCATCAGGTGCCCGGCGGCGGCCTCCACCTTCTCCTTCACGTCCGGAAACGGCTTGTTGCCGTAATCCGCCGACATGAAATCGCGGATCACCAGCAGCGCGATGGCATCGGCCTTGCCTTGCCCATCGGCGGTGAAATCCCATGACAGCAGCAGATCGCGCGCTTCGGCGAGGCTGCCGCCTGCTTCCATCGCTGCCAGCGCATCAAACAGCCGCGCGACATAGCCTTCGCGCTCATATCCGGTGTCGTACTTGATCGCCTCCAGCGTCGCGCGGTCGAGCACGCTCGCCTCGCTCAACAGCTTGTAGGCGCGCCACGACCGGTTGGTCTGCTTGCGCTCGATACCGAGCACGGGCGAGAAATCATCGGGCGACAGATCGCTGCCCGCGCCTGCGGCGGTGAAGGGTTCGTTGTTGGAATTGTAGATCCATCCGCTCGCGGGGTTCACCAGCTTGGGCAGTTCGGCATATTCGACCGCGCCGTCCCAGATCAGATCCACGCGGTCGCCCGGCAGGATTGATCGCCAGTTCGCCGCCACATCCTCGGGCCGGTCGGGGATTGCGGCGTTGTAGACATAGGCGATGGTGCCGGTCTTGTCGGCATAGATGAAGTTGGTCGAAGGGATTGCCAGCCGCGCGATCTGCGCCTCCCACTCATCGAAACTCGTCGCCTTGTTGATGCGGTAATAGGCATCGAGCTGTTCGAGCCGACCGATCCCGCCATAACGCACCGCAAACGCGCCCTTGTCGTTGCGGATCACCGGGCCGTGGACAGACCGCAGCACCTCGCGGCGGATCGGCAGCACCACCGGGCCGAGCCTGACCGGCAGCGTCACCCATTCGCTGTCCAGATCGCGCCATTCGCCATCGAGCCGGTAACGGGTTCCGGTATCATCCAGTTCGAGCTGGTAGATGTCGATCATGTCGGGCGTGTTGACCGTGTTGGTCCAGCCCAGATGTTCGTTATGGCCAAGGAAGGGGAAGGGCGAGCCGGGGAAATTCGCCCCGGCGAAATGCCAGCCTTCACCGCTTTCCACAACCAGTTCATACCACGCCACCCCGCCGCGCAGCGGCTGGTGCGAATTGGAAATCAGGGTTGTCGGCCCGCCGGATTTTTCGGGCGCGACCGCAAAGGCGTTGGAGCCCATGTGTTCCGCGTCCTCGCCCAGCGGCAATACCAGTGCACGCGCCTGCTGCGGTGCGGGCGTTGCTGCCTCGGCGGGCTGCGCGCCGGGCAGCGGCGGGCGCGGGAAGCCGGGGATGTCCGGGCCGTGTTCGCGGCGCAGGTCCTCGCCCGCCACCAGCGGGCCGATGACCGAATCCAGCCCGAAGAAGAACGGCTGGCGCAGCGCAAATCCGGCGGCCACATCCATCCCGCTGACCGGGAACAGGTTGCCCAGTTTCAACTCGTCCGGATGCGCTTCGGCATAGTGGTTGAGGCCGGCGGCATAGGCTTCGAACAGGGCGCGGGTGTCCTCGGGCAGTTTGGGATACTTGGCCTCGGCCGTGCCGCGCGCGTCGATCAGGTGGTAGACGTAATCCACCTTCGCCCCGTCCTCGCCCGCGATCGCGCCATAGCGCCCGCGGCTCATCGCAACCACGTCCTGCAGAGTGAAGAAGTCATCTTCGGCATGGGCGATCGCGACCCCGAAGGCGGTGTCGGCATCGGTTGGCCCGTAGATATGCGGCACCCCGAATTCGTCGCGGATGATTTCGGCCTTGTAGACCCGGCCTGAAGCCGGATTGGCCGCGCTGGCAAAAAACGGCTCCCACGTGGCGAGCACCGTGAATGCCAGCACCACAACCGCCGCCAGCGCGATGGCGCCGCCCTTGACCCATTTCATGCCGATTTCTCTCCCAAATCGCTTGACGGCTCCATCGCTTGGCGGCGTCACGAGGTCAAGGGAGGGCAGGCAGGTGTATTAGTGGCACAAGACCCCTTGCCTTGGCCGCAGGGCATCCCAACTATTGCACAGGGCTCAGGAGCGAAATTTGCGGGCCGGGACTTGTGTTGCCAAATTGCAACACTACCTCGGTGCAGAAGTTTGATTGAGGGGTTTGACCAGATGAATCTCGAAAAATTCACCGACCGGGCAAAGGGGTTTCTGCAAAGCGCGCAGACCGTGGCGATCCGCATGAACCACCAGCGGATCACGCCGTTGCACCTGCTGAAGGCGCTGCTTGAAGATAGCGAGGGCATGGCCGCAGGGCTGATCCAGCGCGCGGGCGGCACGCCTGCGCTGGCGGTGGCGGCTGTTGATGAAGGGTTGGGCAAGGTTCCGGCAGTCACCGGCAGCGGTGCGCAGGCAACCCCGGGGCTCGATAATGACGCGGTCCGGGTGCTCGATTCTGCCGAGCAGATTGCCGACAAGGCGGGCGATAGCTACGTTACGGTGGAGCGCCTGCTGGTCGCGCTTGCGCTGTCGCAGGGCGCGGCGGGCGAGGCGCTCAAATCCGCCAGCATCACGCCGCAATCGCTCAATGCCGCGATCGAGCAACTGCGCGGCGGCAAGCGCGCCGACAGCGCCAGCGCCGAAAGCACCTATGACGCGATGGAAAAATTCGCCCGCGACCTGACGCAGGCGGCGCGCGACGGCAAGCTGGATCCGGTGATCGGCCGCGACGAGGAAATCCGCCGCACGATCCAGATCCTCGCCCGGCGCACCAAGAACAACCCCGCGCTGATCGGCGAACCCGGCACCGGCAAGACCGCCATCGCGGAAGGGCTCGCGCTGCGCATCGCCAATGGCGACGTGCCTGACAGCCTAAAAGGCCGCACGCTCATGTCGCTCGACATGGGCTCGCTGATCGCGGGCGCGAGATATCGCGGCGAATTCGAGGAACGGCTGAAGAGCGTGCTCGACGAGGTGAAGAATGCGGATGGTCAGATCATCCTGTTCATCGACGAGATGCACACCCTGATCGGCGCGGGCGCTTCGGAAGGTTCGATGGATGCCTCGAACCTGCTCAAGCCCGCCCTGTCGCGCGGCGAATTGCACTGCATCGGCGCGACCACGCTGGATGAATACCAGAAATACGTCGAGAAGGACCCGGCGCTCCAACGCCGTTTCCAGTCGGTCTATATCGACGAGCCGACGGTCGAGGATACGATCAGCATCCTGCGCGGGATCAAGGACAAGTACGAGCTGCACCACGGCGTGCGCATCACCGACGGCGCGATTGTGGCCGCCGCGAAGCTGTCTGACCGTTACATTCAGAACCGCTTCCTGCCTGACAAGGCGATCGACCTGATGGACGAGGCGGCGTCGCGCATTCGTATGGAGGTGGAGTCCAAGCCCGAGGAGATCGAGGCGCTTGACCGGCGCATCATCCAGCTGAAGATCGAGGAACAGGCGCTCCAGAAAGAGACCGATCAGGCCTCGAAGGATCGGCTGGTCGCGTTGCGCGAAGAACTGGCGAACCTTGAACAGCAATCGAGCGAACTCACCACCCGCTGGCAGAACGAGCGCGACAAGATCGAGGCTGAAGGCAAGATCAAGGAAGGGCTCGACGCTGCCCGGCTGGAGCTTGAACAGGCCCAACGCACCGGTGATCTCGCCAAGGCGGGGGAGCTTTCCTACGGCACCATCCCCGCGCTCGAAAAACAGCTCGCCGAGGCCGAGAGCCACAGCGAGAACGCGCTACTGCGCGAGGAGGTGACCGAAGAGGACATCGCTGGCGTCGTTAGCCGCTGGACCGGTGTGCCGGTCGACAAGATGATGGAGGGCGAGCGCGAAAAGCTGCTTCAGATGGAAGCCATCATCGGCAAGCGCGTGATCGGCCAGACACAAGCGGTCGAGGCCGTGTCCAAGGCGGTGCGCCGTGCGCGGGCCGGATTGCAGGATCCGGGGCGGCCCTTGGGCAGTTTCCTGTTCCTTGGCCCCACGGGTGTCGGCAAGACCGAACTGACCAAGGCGCTGGCCGGGTTCCTGTTCGATGATGACAGCGCGATGGTGCGCATCGACATGAGCGAATTCATGGAAAAGCACGCGGTCGCCCGGCTGATCGGCGCGCCGCCGGGCTATGTCGGCTATGAAGAAGGCGGGGTGCTGACCGAAGCCGTGCGCCGCCGCCCCTATCAGGTGGTGTTGTTCGACGAGGTCGAGAAAGCGCACTCTGACGTCTTCAACGTGCTGCTGCAGGTACTTGACGATGGGCGGCTGACCGATGGGCAGGGCCGGGTGGTGGATTTCAGCAACACGCTGATCATCCTCACATCAAACCTCGGCAGCCAGTATCTCGCTAACCTGCCCGACGGGGCCGAACCGGCGACGGTGGAAAAGGACGTGATGGACGTGGTGCGCGGGCATTTCCGCCCCGAATTCCTCAACCGGCTGGACGAGATCATCCTGTTCCACCGGCTTGGACAGGAACACATGGCGCCGATTGTCGCGATCCAGGTGAAGCGGGTGCAGAAACTGCTCGCGGACCGCAAGATCACGATCGACCTGACCGATGCGGCGCTGCGCTGGCTTGGGCGGGTGGGCTATGATCCGGTCTACGGTGCACGCCCGCTGAAACGCGCGGTGCAGCGTTACTTGCAGGACCCGCTCGCCGAGATGCTGCTGGAGGGCGAACTGCCCGACGGCGCGACGCTGCATATTGATGAGGGTGACGGCGCGCTGACCATGACGGCTGCCTGACGGACAAGCGGAAAAGTCGCTGCAAGCTGCCCTTCAGCCTTTCACATCGAAGGCAACCGTCATTCGTTCACCATCTGCGATCGGCACGGTGCCATGCCACATGGTGGAGGGAAAAAGTGTCAGCCAGCCCGGCTCGGGCGCAACCACCCGAATCGGTGGCAGGTCGATGCCCAGTTCAGCCGGAGGGACCCCGAGTTGCAGATGGCCCGCAGGTGGCGGCCCGCTTTCGGCATCTGCCGGAACTGCGATGTAAAGTGCGGAACTGAGCCAGCCTTGTGGGTGGACATGGTTGCTGTGATGCCCTGCCCCCTGCAGGCGCACCGACCAGCTTCCGGCAAAACGCACTTTTGGCGGACGGCGGTGTAACACTGGATGACGGGGATCTTCGGGGCCAAGACTGGCAATATGGGATCTGACTGCCTGTTCGATCCGACGGCGCAAATCCCGGATTTCAGGTTCGATCCGCGCAAATAGCGGCCCATCAGTTTGGCTTCCGATCCGTACGGACTGGCCAGCGGGTTGATGTGCCATACGGTGCAGCGAACGCAAGGTCCGGGAAATCCCGATCAATTCTTGCGGTTCATACAGCTGGATGCGATTGACGAGCCGTTCATCGCCTTCAAGCCAGTGCCATTGCGGGTCATCCATCATCCGCCAAGCGGTTGCGACATAGGGCCACAACTTGTTGGCTTCGGGAGATTCGAGCCCATGCGCAGCCAAGGTTACAGCCTGAGATGGACGGTTGGTCCGCACCAGATGCCGCACCGCACGAACCAGCAGATCAATGTCCTGCAAGTGATGCGGTTGGGATAGCAATCGGGCAAATAGCGCATCGGCTTCGACCTGATTGCCCAATTCGCTGGCGCAGATCGCCGCGATCGGGGCCAGTTCGTCGCGCTCGCCCAACGCATCGTAAGCCGCGCTCAGTGCCTGTGCTGCCCAGTCAAAGCGTTCAACCCGTTGATAACGATCAAGCAGGTTGAGCCACAATGGCAATGATCCTGGATCGCGGGCCAAGGCAATCTTGTAACTGCTGACAAACTCTTCCTGCTGTCCCACCAGCCATTTGAGATCAGCAAGCGCGCGATGACCTTCGAGCCATAATGGCGAGGTTTCGCACACAGCTTCGATATCGCCGATTGCTGCGTTGACGTCACCTTCCGCCAGCTGAGCGGCGGATCGCCCGATCAATACGCTGCCATCTTGTGGCATCAGTGCGCGGGCCTGATCGAAAATTGCGGTCGCGGGGAGGCCGGCCTCCAGCGTGACATGGGCCAACGCCTGCATGATCTTCCCGTCTTGCGGGCGCAATCGGGCTGCCTTTTGCAGTGCAGCGATGGCAGGCTCGCTGTCGAGCAGTGCGCGATGAACTAGGCCGAGGCATTGCCATAGGATGGCTTCGTCGGGATGCCGACCAAGCGCGGTTTCCAGCACCGTGACAGCGCCTTCGGGATCGTCTCTGTCGCGCAAATCCAGTGCATGACGAGCAAGTTCGGAGACAGAGAGCGAGGCAGGGAAGTTGCGCATGACATTGGCATCTTAGTCGATAGGCAGCTGAATTA
This sequence comes from Erythrobacter sanguineus, assembly GCF_900143235.1. GTDB lineage: Bacteria > Pseudomonadota > Alphaproteobacteria > Sphingomonadales > Sphingomonadaceae > Erythrobacter > Erythrobacter sanguineus. Next base: position 139,064 of record NZ_FRDF01000007.1, read on the forward strand.
CACGGCCCATTGGGCAAGTTTGGGACCAGAAAAAGAACAAGGGGGCAGCCTTTCGACTACCCCCTTGCACTTTATTTTACCGTGGTACCCGGAGTTTAGAAGTTCATCTGGATACCAAATACGAAACGGCGACCGAGCGGATCGTACAACGTCGGGAAGGTGTTGCCCGAGTTCGTCGACGAGGTGCCGGCCTGGTTGCCCGTGTTCGGCGGCTGCTTATCGAACAGGTTCGATACAGTCAGCGTGGCGGTGATGTTATCCATAACCCGCTGACGCAGGGCCAGATCGAAGTAGCTGAACGCCGGGATCGTGGCGAATGCCGGGAACACGTTGGCCGGACCACCCGTGGTCGGTTCGCCGACCGGGAGCTGCGGGTTCGGTGCACGCGGTTCGATCTGCGTGTTGGCCAGATATTGCCACAACAGGCTAATGTCGGTGTTACGCGACGGGCTGCTGTAGGTCAGGCGGGTATTCACGAAGATATCAGGCTGCGGCGTGCCGCAGTTGATGCTGTAGAAGTTCACGCATTCGCGATTGATCGACAGCGGAGTTGCCTGAAACAGATTTTGCTCAGTGTAGGTTGCGTTCACGCCGAGCGCGATCTGACCAAAATCAAAATCTTGCGCAGCGTTGAGTGCGAAGTCGAAGCCAGAGGTCTTGATGCGACCAAGGTTCGACAGCGCGAGGAAAGGACCGAAGGTCGTATCCGAAGGTCCGCTGAGGCTCCCCGTAAGCGGGTTACGGAGGATTTGGTTACAGGTTCCGGGCACCGGAGTTGCCTGGAAGCAGCCGTCGATCACGTCGCCCTGCGAAGGGGTGGTGATGGCGTCGGTGACCGTGATGTTGAAGTAATCAACGCTCACCGAGAAGCTGCTGAGGATGTTCGGGGTGAACACCACACCAGCGGTGAAAGTACGAGCTTCTTCCGGATCGAGGTTCGGGTTACCACCCGAGGTCGACTGGATCTGGCCAGCGATCGGGGTGTTGATCGAACCCAGCAGCGACGTCGGTGCGCCAACCAGTGCAAGCTGCGCGTTACACAGTGCCTGGAAGTTTGCGCCACGAGCTGCGATATCAGCCAGACTGCCTTCGCACGGATCGGTCGAACGACCTGTCAGACCCGTCACCTGCGGCTGGAACAATTCCGCGATATTCGGCGCACGAATAGCTGCGGTGTAGATGCTGCGGAACTTCACTTCGGGGATCGGCGACCAGCTACCGCCAGCCTTCCAGGTGAAAGCGCCACCGACCGTCGAGTAATCGGCATAACGCACGCCGCCTTCGAGGGTCAGGTTGTAGAAGAACGGCTTGTCTTCGACCAGCGGTGCAATGACTTCGAGGAAGAATTCCTTGGAGTCGAATTCACCGCGGATCGGCAGAGCAGCTGCACCGGCGCCCAGAACTTCGCCCGGGATCCGCGAAAGGCCATCACCTTCCGAACCTGCGGTGTAACGACGATACTCGGCACCGACCGCAAAGCCGACCGGCGTTTCTGCAATCGGGCTGGAGAAGCCGAGGTCACCATCAACCACGCCCGAAATGTTCAGGAACGTCGTGTCGCGGAACGCGCGGGTCGGAACGTCGATGAATTCCAGTGCTTCAGGTGTGATGCTGCCTTCCGGGCCAAACACGTTCAACGGCACACAACCAGCCGCCGAACCAGCCGGACAGCCTGCAACAGCACTACGAGCGCGGCTCAACAGACCCCAGCCAGTGCGAACTTCGCTACCATTGCTGCGGCCATAGGTGCCGTGCACGTCCCAGTTCACCGTATCGGTCAACTTGCCGCGCAGACCCGCGGTGATGTTGAACATGTCGGTTTCGAAACGCTGAACACGCGGACCTGCTTCGACGAAGCGGCGGCCAACTGCCACGGTTACCGGGGTTCCTGCTGCGATTTCGTTGGCGCAGTTAGCGCCCGCGAGGATGCCGCTGCCGGAAACACCGGCGGCTTCCTGACAGAGGAAATTGCTCTGCTGAGCCGAGAGGAACGGGCTGTTGAGCGGCGTTGTAACCGAGCTGCCGAAAATCCCGGCAGGAGCGAGGTTCACTTCAACAATGCTCTTGACGTACATTGCTTCAGCATAGGCCTCGACGTTCTTGGCCACTTCGTAGTTCGCCTGAGCGTAGATGTTGTAACGCTCTTGCGGGGTCTGGAACAGGTTGATCGGGTTGAAATTGAAATTGTTGTTGCGGTCATCCAGGAAGCTGTTGCCATCTTCGGACACACGGCCGTTGAACGGAAACAGGATCGATGCCGGGGCAGCCGTCGCCGAACCCTGCGGGTTGCCGGTGGCCGTGCTCAGCGATTCCAAACCGATATTGCGGTCGCCCTGAAGCACCGGCGAGGTTTTGGTGTAGCCCATGCTGAGCACCGCGTTGCCGCGCCCATCATCGAAGTTGGCACCCATGGTGAGGTCAGCACGGAAGTTCTGGCCATCACCGCGCTCGGTGACGCCCTGAGCAAAGCGCGCATCAAAGCCGCTGAAATCGCTCCGGGTAACGAAGTTCACAACACCGGCGATGGCGTCTGCACCATAAGCAGTCGTGGCGCCGCCCGTCAGCACGTCAACGCGCTGCAGCAGGGCGATCGGAATCACGTTAAGATCGACCACGCCATCAGTGTCGCGCGGGGTCACGCGGCGGCTATTCAGCAGCACAACGTTACGGTTGCTGCCAAGGCCACGCAGGTTGATCCGTGCCGAACCATTGTTGCCGTTGTTGGTCTGGGCACCAACCGAAGGAACGGTCGACGGAAGGTTCCGCAGCACTTGTTCGATCGAAACCGGCTGCTGATAATTGATTTCGTCTTCGCTAACCGAAGTCACCGGGCTTGAAAGCTGCAGGTTCGGGCTAGTGATGCGCGAGCCGGTCACGACGATCGCGTTGACCGCAGCATCTTCGGTCGCGGTCTCGGCGGATTCCTCGGCGTCCTGTGCAAGAACAGGAGATGAGGTAAGGGCGAGGCCAAGTGCGACCGTGCCGACACTCAGCCTGAGATTTGTCGAGATCTTCATATTCGTAACGTTCCCTCTGTTTTAAGGGTGCCTTGTAAGGGAGGCCCCTAATTGCTTGACCGCCAGCCTGTCTTAAGATGCCGGGACCGGTCAGATTTCAGGTGGGATATTGCACCTGTCATAGGTGGTATCACACGCAGGGGCAGACCGTTGGCCGATGCCATGAAGGATGCCAAGCGTTTCTGGGCGCGCGCAGGCTGTTCGCCCTGTGGATGTAACTTCATTGCAACAGTATTTCGAATGGCTTTCCGGCACGCTTCGGCACTGATGCAACACGGTTCGATGGCTTGAAATTGCGTGGCTTACAGCAGGTTTGAAGCCCCGGCGGCCGGGCCTGAACCGGCTCTGGGCGATGTCGGTGCTGCACGGACATCAATCACATCGAAAGCGACCGTCAGACGTTCGCATCGTGTCTGCGGCTGCGCGCCGAAGGGCGTGGTGCCATGATACAGCGTCGAGGGAAACAGCGCGAGGTGGCCTTCGCGCGGGCCGATCACCGCGAGCGGTTCCAGCGTCAGCCGCAGATCGGGCGGGGGGCGGCCGATTTCCAGCCATCCCTGCCGCTGCCCGGTGTCCTGCGCCTCCTCGGGTACCACGATGTAGAGTGCCGAAGAGACGATCCCCTGCGGATGGATATGCGCCGTGTGGTGATCCCCGCCGCCGGTAAGGCGTACCGACCATGATCCCGCCAGCCGCCATGGCACATCGCGGTGGCGCAGCAGCGGATGGTCCGCGTCGGCGGGCGGCAGCGCCGCCCGATAGGCTTCCAGCGTCGCCCGGATCGCGGCGTGGAGTTCGCCCAGCACCGGCTCGCTGCGCTGAAACAGGATGCCGCGCGTCTGGGTTCCGCCGCGCAAGGATTGCCCCAGCGGCAGCGCTGCGGCCTTGTGCAGATCGCGCAGCAGCGCGGCAGCTTCCGCGATCAGTCCGGCGCGCGCCGCGAGCGGCTGGAGCCGGACCAGCCCGGCCTGTTCGTGCAGCCATGCGGCCCGCGGATCATCGGCCAGCCGCCATGCAATGCCGCGCAGGGCCCATGCGGCGATATCGCCGGGTTCCGCCGTCAGCACCTGCGCGAGCAGATGCTCGGCTGTCAGGGGATCTTGGCCGCGCAGCCGGTGGCGAGCCTCGTGCAACAGCCGCTGGGGGCGATCATCGGCCAGCGCGGCATAGAGGGCATCGGCCCGGTCCCATTCGCCCGCCGCCCCGGCATGGATCGCTTCGAGCAGGGCGAAATGCGGTTCATGGGGGAAACGCGTGCGGGCCTCGGCGGCGATCGCCGCGGCCTCGGCTGAAAGGTCGGCGGCGGCGAGCGCTTCGACATGGGCGGCGGGAATGTTGGGATCGTGCGGCGCGCGCGCTGCGGCCTGCCGGAAGGGCGCGGCAAAATCGGGTTCGCCCGCGGCCAGCAGCATCCCGGCCAGATAGGTCAGCGCGGCGGTGAAGCCCGGGGCCTGACCGGCGATCTGTTGCGCCACGATCCGCGCGCCGCGCCGGTCGCCGGCGAGTTCCAGCGCCTGCGCCTTGCCCAGCCACAGCCGCGCATTGCCGGGATCGCGCGCCAGCAACCGGTCAAACAGCGCCAGCGCCGCCGGATCGCCGCGCGCCAGCGCCTGCTGGGCCATATCATGGGAAACAGTGTCGTTCATCCGGCGGCGCTCATGATGATCGGGCTATCCCCGGCACCGGCCACGGGCAAGCCCGCCGTGCATGCGACCAACATATTGCCCGCTTGATTTGCGCAAAATGCTTCAATAGGCGGGTAGCGCAAAGGCAAGTGGCGATACGCAACTGATTTGCCGCCTGCACGAATTTCCAAGGAGAGAGCAATGAGCACTGCCTATATCGTCGAAGCTGTCCGTACTGCGGGGGGGCGGCGCGGCGGGCGTCTGGCTGGGGTCCATCCGGTGGATCTGCTGGCGCGGTCGCTGGACGCCATCGTCGAGCGCAGCGGGATCGATCCCTCAGCGATTGATGATGTCGTGACCGGCTGCGTCAGCCAGGCCGGGGAACAGGCGATGCAGGTCGGGCGCATGGGCGTGCTGGCATCGAAGCTGCTGCCGCAGTCCACGCCTGCCGTGACCATCGACCGCCAGTGCGGTTCTTCCCAGCAGGCGATCCAGTTTGCCGCCCAAGCCGTGATGAGCGGGACGCAGGACGTCGTGATCGCCAGTGGTGTGGAAAGCATGACCCGCGTGCCGATGGGCACCAATGCCACGCTGCACATGAAGGAAGGCCTTTTCAGCAAGGCCGCCGGAATCGAGGAAAAGTTTCCGGGCATCAATTTTAGCCAGTTCATGGGCGCTGAGATGATCGTCAAGAAGCACGGCTTCTCCAAGGATGATCTCGACCGTTTCGCGCTGTCCAGCCACGAAAAGGCGATTGCCGCGACCAAGGCTGGTGCGTTCGAGTCCGAAATCGTGGCGGTGGAGATCGAGACCCCCGAAGGCACGGCGATGCACACCGTCGATGAAGGCATCCGTTTTGACGCGACGCTGGAAGGCATCGCGGGCGTCAAGCTGCTGTCGCCCGACGGGGCGATCACCGCGGCTTCGGCCAGCCAGATCTGCGATGGTTCGTCCGCGGTGCTGGTGGTGTCCGAAGCCGCGCTCAAGGCGCACGGCCTCACCCCGCTGGCGCGCATCCACAACCTGACCGTGACGGCGGGCGATCCGGTGATCATGCTGGAAGAACCGCTGTTCGCCACCGACCGCGCCTTGCAGCGCGCCGGGATGACCATGGCCGACATCGACCTGTATGAAGTCAACGAGGCTTTTGCATCTGTCCCGCTCGCCTGGCTCAAGCACACCGGCGCTGATCCGGACAGGCTCAACGTCCACGGCGGCGCGATTGCGCTCGGCCACCCGCTGGGCGCATCGGGCACCAAGCTGATGGCGACGCTGGTTTACGCGCTCAAGCGTCACGGCAAGAAATATGGCCTCCAGACCATGTGCGAAGGCGGCGGCGTCGCCAACGTGACCATCATCGAGAGCCTCTGAGCCTCGCCCCCTATCTGATAATCAGGAGAGAATAATGGAAGTTTCAGCCAACACCCCCGCCATCGTCACCGGCGGCGCTTCGGGCCTCGGGGCTGCCACCGCCCGCGCGCTGGCCGCCAAGGGCGCGCGTGTAGCGATCTTTGACATGAACGAGGAAAAGGGCAACGCCATGGCGGCCGAGATCGGCGGCGTGTTCTGCAAGGTCAACGTGACCAGCGACGAGGACGTCGACGCCGGGTTCGCCAAGGCGCGCGAAGCCCACGGGCAGGAGCGCATTCTGGTGAACTGCGCCGGGATCGGCAATGCGATCAAGACCGCCAGCCGGAGCAAGGAAGACGGATCGATCAAGCACTTTCCCGTGTCTGCCTTCGATTTCGTCATTCAGGTGAACCTGATCGGCACCTTCCGCTGCATCGCCAAGTCGGCTGCCGGAATGCTGAGCCTCGACCCGCTGGACGAAAACGGCGAGCGCGGGGCGATCGTCAACACCGCATCTGTTGCAGGCGAGGACGGCCAGATCGGTCAGGCGGCCTATTCCGCGTCAAAGGCCGGCGTGATCGGCATGACCCTGCCGATTGCGCGCGACCTGATGAACGAAGGCATCCGGGTGAACACCATCCTACCGGGCATCTTCGACACCCCGCTGCTGGCCGCTGCACCGCAGAACGTGCGTGATGCGCTGGCCGCATCAGTGCCGTTCCCCAAGCGTCTGGGCATGCCCGATGAATATGCCAAGCTTGCCATGTGCATGATCGAAAACGGCTATTTCAACGGCGAGGACGTGCGTCTGGACGGCGCGATCCGGATGGCCCCGCGTTAAGTATCAGGGAGGAACGCCGCATGGCCTCGCGCCCGATCATCGCGTTGCTGGCACTGCTGGCTGCGGTGGTCGCGGGGCTGGCGGTGTTCCTTTCCCGCACGCCCGCCAACCATTTGGCGCAAACGGTTGTTCTCGCGCCTGATCCTGTCGGTTTCCAGCCGCCTGACGAGGCGACCATCCCCGATGGGCCGGAAGGCGATGCGATCCGGCGCGGCAAGGCGCTGTTCCTGCGCACCGGGGAAATGGCGCCGCAATATGTCGGCAGCGGGCTGACCTGCGGCAATTGCCACCTTGATGCCGGACGCGCCGCCCATGCCTCCCCGATGTGGGCCGCGTGGGGCATGTATCCCGCCTACCGGAACAAGAATGACACCATCAACACGATGGAAGACCGCATCCGCGGCTGCTTTGTCTATTCGATGAACGCACAAGCTTCGCCCGCCGGGATTGCGCCGCCTTATGGCGATGATATCTACCGCGATCTGAGCATCTATTTCGCATGGCTCGCCACCGGCGCCCCGATCGGCAAGGCGCTTCCGGGGCGGGGTTTCCTCAAGCTCGACATGCCGGCCGAGGGGGCCGATCCGGGTCGCGGTGCGCGCGTCTATCAGGAACATTGCATCGCCTGCCACGGCGAAAACGGCGAGGGCACGCAGAAGCCCGAGGGCACCTATGCCTTTCCACCATTATGGGGCCCGGCCTCGTTCAACTGGGGGGCGGGCATGTCACGAACGGCGGATGCGGCGGGCTTCATCAAGGCGAACATGCCGCTGGGCATGGGCGGCAGCCTGAGTGATCAGCAGGCGTGGGATGTCGCCGCCTTCGTGACCAGCCGCGAACGCCCGCGCGATCCGCGCCAGACCGGCACCATCAAACAGGCGCGCGCGCGGTTCCACGCCAGCGAGGATTATTACGGCCAGACCATCGACGGCGATCTGCTGGGCGACGGGGTGCCCTAGGGCGCGCGGGCGGGCCGCCATTGCTCGCTTTCCTACCTGCGGCTGACCGGCCTATCCTGTCTGTGCCATGTCCGGATATCCGCCTCTCCTCCGCCCGCCTCCTCAGCACGCCTCACGCCGCTCGCAACCGCCATTTTGACAGGCTTGTTTTCCGCTTCTGGACAGTGTCTCATGTGTCTCCAACAGGCTGGATCAAGCCAGCCCGACACGCTGCTTTCCGGAGAGAATCTGCATGACCGAATACACCCAGATCATCGTCGAAAAGGCCGATGGCATCGCCACCATCACGCTGAACCGCCCGGACAAGATGAATGCTTATACCCGCACCATGGGCGAGGAGATCATCGCGGCGATGGACGATATTGACGCGGATGACGCGGTGCGCGCGGTGATCTTCACCGGTGCAGGAGAGCGCGCCTTCTGTGCCGGGGCGGACCTCACGCCGGAAGATGGCGGGCAGGTCTTCGCCAGCGGCGATACGGTCGACAGCCTGTCCGATGCCCGCGTGCGCGATGGCGGGGGCCTGCTGACCTTGCGGTTGTTCGAATCGAAGAAACCGCTGATTTCCGCCTGCAACGGGGTGGCCGTGGGCGTGGGCGCGACGATGCAGCTGGCGATGGATATCCGCCTTGCCGCTGCCCACGCGCGTTACGGCTTCGTCTTTGCCCGGCGCGGGATTGTGCCCGAAGCAGCATCGAGCTGGTTTCTGCCGCGCATCGTCGGCATCAGTCAGGCGCTGGAGTGGTGTTATTCGGGCCGCATCTTCGATGCCGGGGAAGCCAAAGCGGGCGGGCTGGTGCGATCGGTCCACGCGCCGGAGGATCTGCTGTTCGCCGCGCGCGCGCTGGCACTCGAGATTGCCGAAAACACCTCGGCGATCTCGGTTGCAATGACGCGGGCGATGATGTGGCGGTTGATGAGCGCGGATCACCCGATGGAAGCCCACAAGATCGATTCCAGAGCGATCTATCGCCTGTCGCGCGGGGCCGATGCTGCCGAAGGGATCGCCAGCTTCCTTGAAAAGCGCAAACCGATGTATCCCGGCAAGGTCAGCGCCGACATGCCCGATTTCTACCCCTGGTGGGACAACCGCGCCTATGAGTAAGGCAGCGGGCCTGTCGCCTGAACAGGTGGGCGAGGGCGAAGGGAATGGCCAGCTGGCCGGTTTCCTGCCCTATCAGCTCTCGGTCGCCTCGAACGCGGTCAGCGGCCTTATCGCCGAGCGTTATCGCAAGCGGTTCGGCCTCAAGGTGCCCGAATGGCGGATCATGGCGGTGCTGGGCGATCGTGGGGACAGGGCCGGGCCGATGACCCAGCGCGGGCTGACCGCAGCGACGCTGATGGACAAGGTTGCGGTCAATCGCGCGGCCCGTGTGCTGGAGGAACGCGGGCTGGTGGCGCGGGTGCCCAATCCGGTGGACGGGCGATCTCACCTGCTCGAACTCACCGGCGAAGGCCGGGCGATCCATGGCGAGGTGATGCCGCTGGCGCTGGCGACCGAGCGCGAATTGCTGGCCGGCCTCGCGCCGGACGAGGAGCAGGCCTTGCGGCGGCTACTGGCCGGATTGCGCGCACGCGCCGCGGCGCTTGGCGGGGTTGGGGGCGGAAGCGCAGCAGGGCGGGAATGAGCCTTGTGTCCGGCCCGTTCCCGCCTCTTTGCGGCTACTTGTTGATCAGCGCATCCGAGATCGAGCAGGCTGCCGGACCGAGGATCACGACAAACAGCGTCGGCAGGATGAACAGGATCAGCGGCACTGTCATGATCGCGGGCAGACGCGCGGCCTTTTCCTCGGCGCGCATCATGCGCTCGTTACGGAATTCGGCCGAAAGCACGCGCAGCGCGCTGGCCAGCGGCGTGCCGTAACGTTCGGTCTGGATCATGGTGGTGACCACGCCCTTCACCGCTTCGAGATTGACGCGGTAGGCCAGGTTGTTGAACGCCATCTTGCGTTCGTTGAGGAAGGAGAGCTCAATCGCGGTAAGCGAGAATTCGTCGCCCAGTTCGGGATAGGCGCGGCCCAGTTCCTTGGCGACGCGGTTGAAGGCGGCGTCCACGGTCAGACCGGCTTCGGCGCAGATCACCAGCAGATCGAGCGCATCGGGAAGGCCCTTCTGGATTTCCTTGGTGCGCTTGGCGGCCTTGTTGCTGAGGAAGAGTTCTGGCCCCTTGTAGGCAGCGAACACGATGCCCGCAAAGGCGAACAGGCGCTTCATCGGGCCCCAGTCGGGCCAGTAATCGACCACATAGATCAGCATTGCGGCCAGCGCGCCGACGATGATCGGCAGGATCGCGCGGGCACCAATGATGATGACGGCCAGTTCCTTGTTGCGATAGCCGGCATGGGCCAGCTTCTGCTGGATCACCTTGATCTGGCTGTCCTGCAGGACGTTGAGCCTGCCGAGGCTGTCCTTGACCTTGTCGGTCGTATCGCTGCGGCGGGCAAGCCGGTTCCGCTTCTTGCTGGCCGAGGTGATGATCCCGGCCTTGAGCTGTTCGCGCCGGGCTTCGAGCACCTTGACGCGCTTGGCCATCGGATCGCGGATGGTGACGGCGGCGTAGATCGCCAGCACCATCGCAAAGGCGGCAAGCCCGGCGAGGACGGTCCCGACCATGATAACGTCGAAGCCGAGCAGCATGGGTCCGGTGGGTTGGTCAATCATTGCACTGGTTCCCGGATCAGATTTCGAAGCTGACCATCTTGGCCATGATGGCGACCCCGATGCCCATCCACGTCAACCCGCCAAGGCCGGCCACGATCAGGCGGTCATCGGTGAAGAACCCGGCCAGATATTCGGGGTTCATCCAGTAGACGAGGCCGAACACGATGAAGGGCAGCGAGCCGACGATATAGGCGGAGGCTTTCGACTCCGAGCTCATCGCCTTGATCTTCAGCTTCATCTGGCCGCGCTTGCGCAGCACGTCGGCGAGGTTTGAAAGCGTTTCGGCAAGGTTGCCGCCGGTCTCGCGCTGGATCGCCAGGGTGATGGTGAAGAAGTTGAATTCGGGAATCCCCAGGCGATCAGCGGTGTCCTGGAGCGAATCCTCCATCGTCTTGCCGACCTTGATGCGATCGACAATGCTGCGGAACTCGATCCCGACCGGGCCGGGCACTTCCTGCGCGACCACGCCCAGTGTCTCGGTGACCGGCAGGCCCGACCGCAGGCCGCGCACCAGCAGTTCGATCCCGTCGGGGAACTTGGTGATGAAAGCATTGGTGCGCTTCTTGATGAAGAACCCCACCACCAGATGCGGCAGGCCCGCACCAATGAACATTCCGATACCGAGCGACAGCAGCAATGCGCCGCTCTTGATGAAAATCAGCACGGCGATGAAAAGCGCAATGCCGGCCGACATGTAAAGATACTGGCTGACGGACCAGCCCTTGCCCGTCCGATCAAGCCGGACAGCCAGCGCCTCTATGCGCGAGCCCGAACCGGCGACCTTGAAGGTCTTGGGCTTGCGCGCAGCGATTGCGCGCCGGAACTGGGCATCGACCTTGGCATCGACGCTTTCGGAATGGCGGTAGCGCAGCGCTTGCACGCGGCGCTTCTGCGCCTTGGCCAGGCCCGATCCGGACGCGAGGAGATACCCCGCAACCAGCACGGTGAAGATCGCCACAGTGACGAGCAGGGTTTGGAGAACGTCCATGCTGTTGCTTCCTGCCTAGTGCGGCGCGGCTGGCGCTCGCATTCAGATATTCGGACTGCGGGAAGGCATCGCACCATGGCGGCACCCTGCCTTCCCGCAGCAAGATTTCATTCGGTGGCTTCGGGTTCTGCCTTTGCCTTCTTGGAAAGCAGGGCCTTGAAGTCGAAGCCGCCGAGCAGCGATTTCTTCTCGTCGCCGCCTGCCGTCAGATCGTCCATGTCCGCGCCCATCACCCGCTCGGCAATCAGGCGGATCGCCGCCGTCGCCTTGCTTGAACGGTTGGCATCGACAAACACCTGGCCAAGCTTGGCTGCATTCGCCGCCGCCTTGACATCATAGGGGACCACGAAGTCGACCTTGCGTTCGATCGAGGCCTCGAAGTCTGCCTTGCTGATTTCGGAAAGGCTCGGCTGCACCTTGTTGGCCACGATCATCGGATGGGCGTGCGCCGCATTGGTCTTGAGCCACGACAGGATCCGGATGGTGTCTCGCGCAGAAGCAAGGGTCAGCTCGCAGGTCAGCAACACCAGATTCACGTCCGCCATCAGCTGCGGGAAGTTGATCAGCATGTTGCGCGGCAGATCGATCACCGTCATCTCGAACGCTTGGCGGAACTCGTCCTCCAGTTGCACGAAGGCCGAACCGTCGGTCATCAGCGGCTGGCTGATCGGTGCTTCGGCTGACAGGATCGACAGGTTGTCATTCGCGCGCACCATCGCGCGCTCGATGAACAGCGGGTCGATGCGGCTGGGGTTCTCGATCGCATCGGTCAGGCCGCGGCCCGGTTCCAGATCGAGCGCCAGCGCACCAGTGCCGAAATGCACATCAAGATCCAGCAGCGCGGTCGGCGACTTGTGATGGTCCGAGAACAGCCACGCCAGGGAAGTCGCCAGCGTCGAGGCACCGACCCCGCCGCGGGTGCCCACGACAGCGGTCGAGATATGGCGCTTGGCCCCATCCGTATCGCCTGCCTTGGGCGCCATGAACACCGCCAGCGCCTGGCTGATCGCGTCATGCACCTGCTGGGCCGAAAGCGGTTTGAGCAGGTAGTCGTGGATGCCGCTGGCCAGCAGGTCGCGGTAGAGGCGCACGTCGTTGACCTGGCCGACGGCGATCACCACCGTGCCCGGCTCGCACACCTCGGCAAGCGCATTGATGTCGTTCAGCGGATCGCCGCTTTCCGACAGGTCGACCACGAGGATCGCCGGGCTGGCGCTGACCGATAGCGATTGCACTGCGTTGCGCAGGCCGCCCTTGTTGCACTTTTCCGGCTGCCAGCCGAGCTCGACCACCACCGGACGCAGAACGTCGAGGGCATTGTCGTCGCAGATATAGGCCGCAAAGGGATCACGATTTCCGGGCAAGCCCGATTTCCAGGGAGCATTCATGGATCAGTTACCTCCTCCGCCAGCGCCGCCGCCGCCACCGCCACCACCGGCGGTTGCATCCATCAGACCGGCAGCGCCCGAAGGCGGCGTTTCGCGATAGGTCGCGATTGCCTTGTTCGAGGTGGCGATGACGGTTTCACCCGAGCCTTTCTTGCCTTCCAGCAAGTCCTGCGGATCGGCGATCATGGCAGCAAGATTGCTGTTGACCGCGCAGCCGTGGTTGGGGCTCGTTCCATTGCTGTAATTCATGTCCGAGCCGGCCGACCAGTCGGGGCAGCCGGGCACCGAAGCGCTTGAGCGGGTGATCACCACCCGCGCCTGGCCGGGCTGCAGCATCCCGGCGGTCGCTGGCGCGACATCGCTGACGATCAGGCCATAGCGTCCGGCCAGATCGCGGATCGCATTGGTCACCGCCGGGTTCTGGCCGGGGTTCTCGATCGCGATACGGTCACCATAACGCAGGTCCATTGTCTCGAACCAGCCGTTGAGGCGCTGTTGTTCCGAAATCGGCAGGCCCGAGGCATTGGTGTTCACGTCGAGCGTGAAATTGGTTCGCTCCACCACCGGCTGTTTCATGCTGTACAGCGTCGTGTTGGTCGGCATCCCGCCACATCCGGCGAGGCCCAGTCCAAGCGTGAGAGCGAGGGCGAGGGCAGGCGCGCGGCCCAGTCCCATCGCCGGATTGTTCAGTCGTGCAAGAGGCATCGTACTCACCTTTCTCACGTTAGAGGCTGAAGCCCGGGGCCACGGCATTGGCCTCGCGCTCGTCCTTGCGGTTCTTCTTCTCGGCCCGGCGCGGCTTTGCCGGCGCATTGGGAATGATGGCGGCCGGATCGGCATCGTTTACCCGCGGCTGGGGCGCATCGGGCTGGGCGGATGTCGGACCCGGGCGCTGTTCGCCCGAGACGCCGGCATTGTTCTGGTATCCCAGCAATTGCTGGAATTCATTGGCCGAGCGGTAGCCATCGGTCGGCAGAACGATGTCCTTGGCGTCGACCGGCTTGACCAGATAGGGCGTGACGATGATCACCAGCTCGCTTTCGCCGCGGCGGAATTCGCGGCTGCGGAACAGGTTGCCGAGGATCGGCACGTCACCCAGACCCGGCGCCTTGTCGAGCAGGTTCTGCGAACTGGCGCTCATCAGGCCCGCGATCATGAAGCTTTGCCCGGAACCCAGCTCGACCGTGGTTTCGGTCCGGCGGATGGTGAGCGAAGGCACCTGGAAGCCATTGAGTACTACCGACCCCTGGGTCGAAAGCTCGGAGACCTCCGGGCGCACCCGCAGCGAAATCCGGCCGTTGGACAGAACCGTCGGAGTATAGGCGAGGCTGACCCCGAAATTGCGGAACTGGATCGTCGCCTGGCCAAGGCCCTGCGCGATCGGGATCGGGAATTCGCCGCCCGCAAGGAAGGTCGCGGTTTCACCCGACAGCGCGGTCAGGTTCGGCTCGGTGATGGTGGTGACCAATCCAAGGCGCTCCGAAAGATCGAGTGCGCCGAGCATGTTCATGCCAAACAACCGGCCGAGTCCCCCGAGCGTGGTGCCGCCCCGCGAGTCAATGCCCGGTCCGGTAATGGTTTCCGTCAGGAACGTGCCATCGGGGTTGACGACCGGCAGGCCGTTGGCCCCGAACACGGGAACATTGGTGCTTACCCCGGCGGTGGCCTCGCCCACGGCGAGCGGGCCGCCGTAGTTGAAACCACCTTCCTGACCGAGGCGCCGCCCGGTGCCAACGCCGAAACGGAAACCACTGCTGCCGTCTGCGGTTGCAAGGTTGCCGCCGATCTCGCGCAGCAGCGAACGGTTCACCTCGGCGAACTTGACATGCAGGTTGACCTGCAGCGGGGTCGCGGTCCTGAGGCGGCTGATGACATTGGCGTCATCGCCGATGAAGGCCTGAACCAGACGCTCGGCTTCGGCGGCATCCTCGGGCGCGCCAATGGTGCCGGTCAGCAGCACGGTGTTGGTGCCCATGGTGGCAACGCTGATCTTGGCATCGGGCATCGCCAGCGCCAGCATCTGGTCGACGCTGCCGATGTTGGAGCCGACCCGGATATTGGCCGAAAAGATCACGTCGCCGCGTTCGTTGCTGGCATAGATCGTGGTCTCGCCTCCGGCGCGGCCAAAGACATAAAGCTGGCGCTGCGACTTGATCTGGACATCGGCGACGGTTTCGTTGGCGACGAACACGTCGGCCATTGCGCCGGGCACGGTCACCAGTTCTCCGCGACCGATCGACAGGACGATTTCCTGGGTCGGCTTGACGACCTGCTGCGCGGTGGCTGTGGCCGCCGGCATGGCCGCGATCGGCGCTGCCGCGATCGCGGCAAGCAGCAGCTTGGCTTTCAGGTTGAGTGTCATGGTGCGGCTCCCCTCGGGTTTGCCAGTTGCCGCCGCTTTGGATTGCGGGCGGAAGGATTTGGTGATTGGCATCATTGCCCCCTCAGAAAGTCTGCGTGGCGGTGACGGCGGGCATGGCCTGACCGGTGCTGTTCATTCCTTGAGCCTGGCTGCCGACAATCCCGCGCACCGCCTGCTGGCCAACCGGGGTTTCCTCGGTCGCCTTGCCGCGGGTCACGCGGACGCTCGGGCCCTTGTAGACCGGCTCGTTGTTGAGCTTGGCCGAAACCCCCGGGGCTGCGGGCGTATATTCGGCCCGGCGGCTCGAGCCTTCCTGCGGGGGCACGGTCTTGCGCTGGAAGCGCGAGACATCGCCGCCGGTCTGGAAGGTGGCGCCCTTGTCGATCGGACGACCCAGCGCCGCCTTGAGCAGTTTTTCCTCCTGCTCGGGTGTCGCATTGTCCGGGATGTTGACATCGCCGGCGGCAATCGCCCGTTCGAGTTCGGCGTCATTATCGGCCAGCGAACGCAGCGCGAGGCTGAGCGTGCCGATGGTCTGGGCAACGGCGACCTTTTCGGCGATCTTGGGCGTCACTTCGAGCGTGACGGTGCGGAACGCGCTGACCACGGTCTTGCCATTTTCGTCGGTGGTGGATTCCGTGGTCTGGTCGGTTGCCAGCACGCGCAGGTTGCGCAGCACGGTTTCCGCGGCCTTGAGCGGCGGACCTTCGCCGCCGACGCTCTGGGTAAGCACCAGATCGACCCGGTCGCCGGGGAAGACGAAGCCGGCCACGCCGGTCATGGCCGACACCGGCACCGTTACGGCGCGCATGCCCGAGCCGAGCGCCGCTGCAAGGAAGCCGCGGTCGCCCGGAGCCACCAGCGAACCTTGCGTCACAGGCTCACCTGCAGTGATCGGGAAGCGAACGACGGTGCCGAGCAGCTGTTCCATGTCGGCTTCGCCGTCAATGAAATAGGCGTCCTTGACGAGCTGTTCCGGCCACGGCTGGAAACCCAGCGCGTCGACCGTGATGATTGTCCCCGCCGTAAGCGCACGCTTGGCCACCAGAACCCGCGGGCCTGTCGGCTGGGCGGCGGCTTCGGCCGAAGGGGCTCCGCCTCCGGCGAAGATGCTCCGTGCGGCAAAGGCCGTTCCGATCGCGATGATCAGCGCGCCGATCAGCAGAACCAGTTTCTTCCTATCCATGGCTGAAATAGCCCCCTCGTAATCGCCCTTGGTTGGTTAGCGGGCAGGTATGGTTTCGATGCGTAGGTCCTGACTGGTTAAAATCAGGTTCATTGCGAGATTGCCGCCAGTGCAGTGGCAGGCAGATAGTTGGCGGCCAGCACCCACAGCCCGCCGAAAGCGATTGCCACGCCATAGGGAATGGCAAGCCGTTCCTTCTGGCGGCGCAGGAAATGCCAGGCGCCCATCGCGATGGTCAGAACCCCGCCGGCAATCGCCATGATCACCAGCAGTTGCAGAAAAATTTGGGGCGGGATCCACAGCGCCAGGACAGTCAGCAGCTTGACGTCGCCGCCGCCCATCACCTTGAGTGCAAACAGACCGGCAAGCAGAACAAAGGCGGCGAACGCCACGCCAAGCTGGATTGCCACATCAGGCCAGAGCGATATCCCGCTCGCCCACCAGAACAGCGGCGCACCCAGCGCGATCGCGCCGTTCAGCCAGTTATCGATCTGGCGTCGCCGGATGTCTGTGAACGCGGCAAAGACCAGCGCGATTGCCAAGCCAATCAGCAGCCCGTAGTGAATGGTGGTCGTCAACATCGTGCCCCCGAAGTTGCCGCGCGACAAGTGCGGGCGTTCCTTCTTGGGGGCAGTGCTACAGGTGTTGGCTTACCAAAAAGTAACCAAGCTCGGAGGCTCCAGATTCACGACAATTGCGAAGATCGGGGGCGCGAACTTGCGGCAATCGACCGCCGGGCAATTCCCCCGGCGGCGCGCGAGAGCATCTGGCATGCGGCCGACGGGCACGCATTGCGCCGGATCGACTGGCCCGGAGATCAAGGGGCTGCTCCAGAGGGCGCCGGGTCGGCGCCGCGCGGGTCGATCCTGTTTTTCCCCGGACGCGGCGACCATTACGAAAAATACCTTGAGACGCTGGAACAATGGCACCGCGCCGGCTGGCGGGTAACGGCGGCCGACTGGCGCGGGCAGGCTGGATCAGGGCGGCTCGGCAAGGACGCGGTCACCGGCCATGTCGAGGATTTCTCCATCTGGATCAATGATCTCGGCGCTTTCTGGAACAGCTGGGTTGCCGAGACGCCCGGCCCGCATGTGCTCGCCGGGCATTCGATGGGCGGGCATCTGCTGATGCGCGCACTGGTCGAGCGGCGGGTCAGCCCCGATGCGGTGGTGCTGAGCGCGCCGATGCTCGGGGTTAACGGCCCGCCGCTGCCACTGCCTTTGCTGCACGCTGCGGCACGATTGATGAATGTGGTCGGCGATCCGGCCCGGCAGGCCTGGAAATGGAGCGAGAAGCCGGGTGAAATGCCCGCTGCCCGCGCCGCTCTCCTCACCCACGATGCCGAACGTTACGCCGATGAACAATGGTGGCGCGATCACCGCCCCGAACTGGTGATGGGCCCGGCCAGCTGGCGCTGGGTGGAACGCGCCTATGCCTCGGCGCGCAGGCTGGAGCGGGCGGGCGCGCTCGAATCGGTGGATGTGCCGGTGCTGATCCTCTCGACCAGCGCCGACAAGCTGGTGAGTCACCCTGCCAACCTGCGGGCCGCGCGCCGCCTGACCAAGGGCGAGATGGTGGCCTTCGGGCCAGAGGCGCATCACGAGATCCTGCGCGAGGTTGATGCGGTGCGCGACCGGGCGATGATGGCGATCACCGAGTTTCTCGATCGGGTTGCGCCTGCCACATGATCCATGATTTCGCCGTGATCGGGGCCGGGATGGCCGGCGCGAGCATTGCCGCGGAACTGGCACCTCACGCGCGCGTGCTGCTGCTTGAGGCGGAGGATGCGCCGGGCTACCATTCGACCGGGCGATCGGCGGCATTCTGGGAGGAATGTTATGGCGGCCCCGGCGTGGTGCCCCTGACGCTCGCGTCCGGGCCTTATCTGCGCGAGCACGGCTTTCTTACCACCTGCGGCGCGCTCTATGTCGGGCGGGCGGATGACCGCGCGGCGATGGATCGTTTCCTTGCGAGCTTCACCGGGACCGGCGTGACGATCAAGCGGCTCGATCGTGCAGGTATCGATCGGCACATATCGATCATGCGCGAGGCATGGTGCGACGCCATCCATGAACCGGCATGCGCCGACATCGACGTGGCGGGCTTGCACCAGCACTATCTCGCCGCCACCCGCCGGGGCGGGGTGGAAACCGTGTGCCGCGCACGGGTTACCCGGCTGACGCGCGAATCGGGAAGCTGGCGGATCGTTACCGGGGCGGGAACGGAATTCCGCGCCGCCCGCATCGTCAATGCCGCCGGAGCGTGGGCCGACACTATCGCCGCGCTGGCAGGTGTCGCCCCGCTCGGCATCCAGCCGCTGCGCCGCACGGTGGTGCAATTGCGGGTCGATCCGCCGGCGCCAGCCGATCTGCCGTTGGTGCTCGACATCAATGGCAATTTTTATTTCAAGTCCGATGCGGGCCGCCTGTGGCTCAGCCCGCATGATGAAACCGCCGTCGAACCGGGCGATGTCGCGCCCGAAGAAATGGATGTCGCGATCGCGATTGATCGTTTCGAGCAGGCGACCGCTTGGCGGATTGCCGGGGTCGAGCGGCGCTGGGCCGGGTTGCGCAGTTTCGCACCCGATCGGCTGCCGGTTTACGGCCCCGATCCGGCAGACAGCGGCTTCTTCTGGTTTGCAGGGCAGGGAGGCTTCGGCATCCAGACCGCGCCTGCCGCAGCCCGTCTGGGCGCGGGGCTGGCGCTGGGACTGGAACCGGACGCGATGACGCGAGGCATTGATCCGGAACCCTATTCACCAGCACGCTTTTTTGCGCATGACACGGCACGCACGGCCTAGCCAAGCGCGGTTCAATCTGTATGGTTAATGGCGTGGTAACGATTTGAGCCACGCCAGATCAGGAGGGGCCGACATGGCGCACAAGTTCGAAATCTACAAGGACAAGGCAGACGAGTTCCGCGTGCGATTCAAGTACAATTCGGAAGTGATGTTTTCGACTCAGGGCTATTCGAGCAAGTCGAGCGCGCAGAATGCGATCGATTCGATCAAGAAGAACGGGCCTGACGCCCCGACTGAAGACAACAGCTGATGTGACGAGCTGCGGCGGGGCCTATTCCCCCGCCGCGATCCGTCCTGCCTCGGCGCTGGCGAGGGCATCGACCCGTTCGTTTTCCGGGTGGCCATTATGGCCGCGCACCCAGTGCCAGCTGACGTGATGCGGGCGCGCGGCTTCGATCAGGTCGTGCCACAGATCGGCATTGCGCACCGGCTTCTTGCTGGCATTGATCCAGCCATTGCGCTGCCAGCCGTGAATCCATTTGCTCATCCCGTCGAGCACATATTTGCTGTCGGAATAAAGATCGACCGCGCAGGGTTCGATCAGGGCGGCAAGCCCCCTGATCGCCGCGGTCAGTTCCATGCGGTTGTTGGTGGTGTTCGGCTCTCCGCCTGAAAGCTCCTTTTCATGGCCTCCCATGCGCAGCAACACGCCCCAGCCGCCCGGGCCGGGGTTGCCCTTGCACGCGCCGTCGGTGAAGATTTCGACCTGTTTCATGGGCTCAAGCCCTAAAGGCCGGCAGGGGCATCAGGCAAGCAGCCCCGCGCCCGCTTCGTCGTAAAACCGCCAGCGTTCCACGAATTGCATCGGATCCTTGCGGGTGACGAGGGCATCATCGGGCGTTTCCAGCCAGTCCTCGGCACGGCTGGCGACGAATCTGAGGCACGCGCCCTTGGCGATGGCGGGGAACAGCGCGACCTCGGCCGGTTCAAGGCTGCGGATGCTTTCATACCCCGCAACCAGCGCGGTGCCGCAATCGGCGATGTATTGGCCCGCCGCATCAAAACACCATGCGGCATGGGTTACCGCCAGATCGAGCACCATCGGCCCGGTGCAGGCGAAATAGAAATCGATCAGCCCCGTCACCTTGTCCCCCCGCATCAGCACATTGTCGGGGAAGAGGTCGGTATGCGTCTGCGAGGCAGGCAGCGCGGACAGATCAATCGCGGCAGCGCTATGCGCGTGCGCCAGCATCGCCGGCAGATCGGGGTGGATCGAAGCGAGCCGATCTGCCCCGCATGCATCGAGGATCGCGGCGCTGGCGGCAAAATCCATCGCGTTGGCGCGCGACAGGGGGAAGTCGCGCGCGGCAAGATGCATCCGTGCCAGCACCGCGCCAACGCTGTGCGCCTGCGCCGCCGTGGGCCGTGTCGGCGAGACACCCGGCAGGAACTCGATAAGTGCCGCCGCCTTGCCTTCCACCATCCGGAAGGATGCACCGGCGCGGTCGTGCATCGTGCGCGGCACGGGGCAGCCCTTGGCCGACAGGTGATCGAGCAGGTCGAGGAAATAGGGCAGATCGGCATAGTCGATCCGCCGTTCGTACAGCGTCAGAATGAACCGCGCGCCCGATCCTTCGGCACCTATCGTCTCAACCAGCCAGTTGGAGTTCGACACGCCTTCGGCGATCCCTTTGGCCGAGACCAGTTCGCCGACGTCATATTGCGCGATAAGCCTGGCGAGATCTTCCGCCCCCAGATGGGTATAGACTGCCACCTATGCCCCCAAAGCCCAGCGTTACTCGGTCAGCAGTCGCGGCAGTTTGAAGACCATCTTTTCTTCGGCAGCGGTGATCGTCTTTTCGAGGATCGGGCGATATTCGCCCAGCGCGGTCACCACTTCGCGAACGAGGATTTCCGGCGCGGAAGCGCCTGCGGTCAGCCCCAGGGTCTCGACCCCGTCAAGCCAGGCAAAATCGATCTCGGCCGCGCGCTGGATCAGCTTGGATGGTGTGCCGAGCCGTTCTGCGACCTCGACCAGCCGCAGCGCGTTGGACGAATTGGGCGAACCGATTACCAGCACCAGATCGCAGTCCTGCGCCAGTTCCTTGACCGCGGCCTGCCGGTTGGAGGTGGCATAGCAGATGTCTTCGGCCTTCGGCCCGCTGATATTGGGATAACGCCATTCGAGCGCCTCGATCACTTCGCGGGTATCATCGACCGAAAGCGTTGTCTGGGTGAGGTAGGCGAGTTGCTCGTCGGCATCGAAGGGCAGCTTGTCGACATCCTCGATCGTCTCGACCAGCGTCATCTGGCCCGGATCGACCTGACCCATGGTGCCGATCACCTCAGGGTGGCCTTCGTGGCCGATAAAGATGATGTGGCGGCCCTTTTCGATCTGGCGTTCGGCCTGACGGTGAACCTTGGAAACCAGCGGGCAGGTCGCATCGACATACAGCAGCTTGCGCCGCTTCGCCTCAGCCGGAACCGCCTTGGGCACGCCGTGGGCGCTGAACACCACTGGCGCATCATCGGGAACTTCGTCCAGTTCCTCGACAAATATCGCGCCCTTGGCCTTCAAACCTTCGACCACGTATTTGTTGTGCACGATTTCGTGCCGGACATAGACCGGCGAACCATAGCGTTCGAGCGCCTTTTCGACGATCTCGATCGCCCGGTCGACACCGGCGCAGAAGCCGCGCGGGGCCGCGATCAGCAGGTTGAGCGGCGGCCTCGCGGTGACAGTCTTGTCATCGGCGGCGGTTTCGGGTGCAGGAAAGGGCGCGTTCATATCTCCCCCTCTAGCGCTTTGCGACGCGTCTCGCTAGGGCATGCTTGCGCCTTCGCGCGCATTGATCCGGTTTTCAAGGACAGCCTTTTGATGATGTTTCGCACCCGTGCCCTTCCTGCCCTTGCCATCATGGCGGCACTGGCCGGCTGTGCCCGCGAGGGTGAGCTGGTGGTCGAACAGGGCGTCGGCATTACCGCCGTGCTGAGCACGTGCCCGGCGGTCGGCATTCCCGATTACACCGGAGACGTCACGACCTTCCGCTCAGCCGACGACAGCAGCACCGCCAGCCTCGATGTGACAGCGGCGATCACCAATCTGCGTGCGACCTGCAACGACACCGGTGAACAGATCTACAGCGAGGCCGTGTTCGAAGTGCACGCCCGGCGCAATGATGTCCGTGGCAGCCGCACCGTGACGCTGCCCTATTTCGTGACCGTCCTGCGCGGCGGCAGCGCCGTGGTGAGCAAGCGCGTGGCCGACGTCACCCTGACCTTTGCCGACGGACAGGAACGCGCCACGGCAACCGCCAAGGCAGGTTCTTTCGTCAACCGCGCCGACGCTGCCTTGCCCGAGGACATCCGCGACAAGATCACCAAGCGACGACGCGCCGGCGATGCCGAAGCTGCGCTCGATCCGCTCGCCGATCCCGAAGTGAAGGCAGCGATTGCCCGCACCCGCTTCGAAATGCTCGTCGGCTTCCAACTGACCGAGTCGCAGCTGGCGTATAATGTGACGCGCTGATTTTTTGCAGGGGCGCCTCCGCGCCCCTGTCCTCGGTGCGTTTCTTCCGCTTCGCTACGGGGCACCTGTGGGCGGCCGGTCGGCCTTGCGGCGCTTGGAGCGCTGAGGGGTGATTTCGATCTCTTGCTTGCCCGGGCTTGACCCGGACCTGCGCTTCCTTCTTTGCACGCGCGATATTCTGCGCCATCCGCACGAGAAATAGATGACCGAAACCAAAACCCTCTATGCCGCCTATGCGGCGCTGATCGAAAAGGTGCTGACCGATCTGGTCGCTGATGGCGTGCTGCCCGCCGGCACGTCTTTCGCCAATGTCACGCTTGAACCGCCGCGCGATGCATCACACGGCGACTTGTCCACCAACGCCGCAATGGTGCTGGCCAAGGGCGCAGGCACCAGTCCGCGCGCGCTGGCCGAAGCGATCACGGCAAAGCTCGCCGCGCATCCGGCGATCACCAGCGCGGATATTGCCGGGCCGGGTTTCATCAACCTGCGCCTTGCCCCCGATGCGTGGCTGACCGAATTGCAGGCAATTGCCGCGCTGGGCGACCAATATGGCCGCTCGCAGATGGGCACTGGCCGGAGGGTCAATGTCGAATATGTCTCAGCCAACCCGACAGGCCCGATGCACATGGGCCATTGCCGCGGTGCGGTGGTGGGCGATGCGCTGGCGTCCCTGCTCGAATGGGCCGGGCATGAGGTGATCCGCGAATATTACATCAATGATGCGGGCGGTCAGGTCGATGTGCTCGCGCGGTCGGTGCACTTGCGTTACCTCGAAGCGCTCGGCGTGGATATTGGTGAGATTCCCGCTGGCCTTTACCCCGGCGCCTACCTCCAGCCAGTCGGCGAAGCGCTGGCCAGCGAACTGGGCGAGCGGTTCCGCGATGCGCCCGAGGATGAATGGCTGCTGATCTTCCGCGCCGAGGCGGTCACGCGGATGATGGACCTGATCAAGTCCGATCTCGCGATGCTCGGCATTCATCACGATGTCTTTTCCTCCGAGGCCGCGCTGCAGGCGGCAGGCAAGCCCGAAGCCGCCGAAGCATGGCTGCGCCAGCATGATCTGGTCTATGATGGCGTGCTCGAAGCGCCCAAGGGCAAGGCCCCGCCCGAAGACTGGGAACCGGTGACCCTGCCGCTGTTCCGCTCGACGAAGTTCGGCGATGATCAGGATCGCCCGATCCGGAAGTCGAACGGGGCGTGGACCTATTTCGGTGCCGATCTTGCCTACCATATGCAGAAAGCCGAAAGCGCAGACGAGCTGATCGACATCTGGGGCGCGGATCACGCCGGGACGGTAAAGCGGATCAAGGCGGCAGTCGCGGCTCTGTCCGAAGGCGAGGGCCGCCCGATCCCGTTCGACGTCAAGCTGGTGCAGATGGTGCAGCTGATGCGCGGCAGTGAACCGGCCAAGATGTCCAAGCGTTCGGGCAATTTCATCACCATTGCCGACATGATCGATGAAGTGGGCAAGGACGTGGTGCGTTTCACCATGCTGACCCGCAAGCCCGAGGCGCAGATGGAGTTTGATTTCCTCAAGGTGGTCGAGGCATCGAAGGACAACCCGGTTTTCTATGTGCAATATGCCCATGCCCGGATCCGCTCGACGCTGCGCAAGGCCGCCGAGGCCGGGTTTGCGCCCGATCCGGCAGGGCTGGACAAGCTGGGCGAGGAGGAAATCGCCCTGATCCGCCGGGCCGCGCAGTTCCCGCGCGAGATCGAATCGGCAGCCCGCGCGCGTGAACCGCACCGGATCGCCTTCTACCTCTATGATCTGGCCGGCGATCTGCATGCCTTCTGGAATCTGGGTAATGACCGTCCGGAAAAACGGTTCATCGTGGAACAGGACGCGAGCCTGACCGCAGCGAGGCTTTTCCTTGGACAGGCAATCGGGCAAGTGATCCATAATGGTCTCGGCGTGCTCGGTGTCGACGCGGTCGAGACGATGTAGCTGCTTTGGGGAAGGGCGTGAGGGTTCGCCATGATCAATGCCGAATACGAGGAACTGGATGTGGCCGAAAGCGAGCTTGATCTGGCTGACACCGACAACCTGCCGTGGCTCGAATCCGATGAGGAGGATGAGGACGCGGGCGGGCTGGATATTGGTCAGATAATCGGTTTTGCCGCTTTGTTGCTCGTGTTGCTGGCGGCTGTGGTCAGCGCGGTGTGGTATGTTTCCAACCGGGCTGCAGGCAACCAGGCAGTGGCCGATGGCAGCACCATCGCTGCGCCCGAAGGCCCGTTCAAGGAACGTCCCGAAAATCCCGGCGGCAAGACCTTTGCCGGCACCGGCAACGTCGCCCCCGTGGTTGGCGAAGGCGGCACGCGCGAAGCGGTCGTGGCCGCTCCCGAAGTGACCCCGGCAGCCCAGCCTGCGCCATCGGCCAGCGCTGCTCCCGCGGCTGCGGCAGTCGATATGTCCGGTGTGGGCGTGCAGCTCGCCGCCTATTCCTCGCGCGAACGGGCCCAGCAAGGCTGGAGCGATCTCACGCGGCGCACCGATGTGCTGAGCGGGTTGAAGCACCGTGTGGTCGAGGGCAAGGTCGACATCGGCACGGTCTATCGCTTGCAGGCCATCGCTGCGACCCGCGCCGAGGCCGACGCATTGTGCGCCGCGCTCAAGGGCGACGGGCTTGATTGTCAGGTGAAGTAGGCGTTTGCGAAAGCGCTTTTCCCGTTCCGGATGCATAGCCTGCTTGCCTGATCGCGGCTTGCCTGCGAACCTGCCCGCATGATTCCGGCAATCTTTGGCCTTAGCGGCACGCACCTGACTGCTGATGAACGCGCCTTCTTCCGCGAGGCCGATCCGGCAGGCTATATCCTGTTCGGTCGTAACTGCCTCGATCCGGAACAATTGCGCGCACTGACCGATGATCTGAGGTCGATCCACGGGCGCGACCATCTGCTGGTGTCGATCGATCAGGAAGGTGGCCGCGTCGCCCGCCTGCGCCCGCCGCACTGGTCGGCCTATCCGCCAGGGGACGCCTTTGCCCGGCTCTACCGCATCGCTCCGGCCAGCGCCATCGCAGCGGCGCGGGCCAATGCCACGGCGATGGCGCTGGAACTTGGGGCGATGGGGATCACAGTCGATTATCACCCGCCGCTCGATCTCAGGCTGCCGGGCGCGCATGACGTGATTGGTGATCGTGCGTTCGGGGCCGATCCGATGCAAGTGGCCGCGATCGGACGCGCGGTGCTCGAAGGGCTGGCGGCGGGCGGAGTGACGGGGTGCATCAAGCACATGCCGGGCCACGGGCGCACCGATGTCGATACGCACAAGGCGCTCCCGACCGTTTGCGCCAGCGCGGCGGAACTGGAGGCCGATCTTGCCCCGTTCCGCTCGCTCAATCACGCGCTGATCGGGATGACCGGACACCTGCTCTTCCCCGTGTGGGACGCGGATAACCCGGCCACCTTGTCGCCGACCATCATCAGGGACGTCATCCGCGGCCAGATCGGGTTTGATGGCCTGCTGCTGACTGACGATATCGACATGGAAGCTCTTGGCGGCACCATCCCAGAACGCGCCGCGCGCGCCCATGCCGCCGGGTGCGATATCATTCTCAATTGCTGGGCGAAAATGGCGGACATGGAAGGCATCTGCAACATCTTGCCGACCATGCCGGATGCCACCGCCGCGCGGCTCGAAAAGGCGTTGGCAGGCACCCGGATCCTGCCTGCCATCGGTTCGGATCACCACGCATGGCTGGCGCAGCGCGATGCCCTGCTGGCGCTGACGGGCGCAGCGGCATGAGCACGGGCGAGGAACCTTTCATGCTGGCAGATGCCGGCGCAGGCAGCACCGATGCGGCGCTGGTGCAGGGCGCGCAGGCTGGTGACGAGGCGCTGTATCTCGAACTTGATGGCTGGGAAGGCCCGCTTGACCTGCTGCTTGATCTCGCACGGCGGCAGAAGGTTGATCTGCGGCAGATTTCGATCCTTGCGCTGGTTGATCAATACCTGACCTATATTGAACGCGCCGGGGCGATGCGGCTGGAACTGGCGGCGGATTATCTGGTGATGGCGGCGTGGCTCGCTTACCTCAAATCGGCGCTGCTGCTGCCCAAGGAAGAACAGGAAGACCCCTCGCCCGAAGAACTGGCGCTGCGTCTGCAATTGCGCCTGCAACGGCTCGGCGCGATGCGCGAGGCCGCGGCGCGGTTGATGGGCCGCGACCGGATCGGGCGCGACGTGTTTCTGCGCGGCGCGCCTGAGGGCCTGCGCACTGATCGCAAGACCGTATGGCGCAGCGACATGTTCGCGCTAATCCAGGCCTATGGGCAAGTGAAGGCGCGCACCGCCCCGCGGATCTATCACGTTGCCAACCGTCCGGTGATGACATTGGACAGCGCGCTGGAACGGGTTTCAGCGATGCTCGGCGTGACGCTCGAATGGATGGAAATCCGCGATTTTCTTCCCCCCCATGCCGAACCGGCGCTGCGGCGTTCAGCGCTGGCATCAAGCTTTGTTGCGGCCTTGGAACTGGCGCGGCGGGGACGGGCCGAACTGGCACAGGACGGGGCGTTTGCGCCACTGCGCATCCGTCGCCTGAAGGAAGGTGCCACTGCATGAACGCGCAGGGCGAGCCCGGCATGCTTGAACGCGCAGTCGAGGCGACCTTGTTCGCTGCCGAGGAGCCGATGACGGTGGAGGCGCTCGCCGCCCATCTCGGCGGGATCGAACCGTCCGAAGTGCGCGAGGCGCTGGCATTGCTGGGACAGCACTATGCCGCGCGCGGCGTGCATCTGGTAGAGCGCGGCAAGCGCTGGCATTTCGAGACAGCACCCGATCTTGCGCACCTGCTCCGCCGCGAAAAGGAACAGGTGCGCCGGTTGAGCCGTGCGGCGACCGAGGTGCTGGCGATCATCGCCTATCACGAGCCGGTCAGCCGCGCGGAAATCGAATCGATCCGCGGGGTGCAGACCAGTGCGGGCACATTGGATGTGCTGATGGAGGCGGGCTGGATCAGGCTCGCGGGCCGCCGTGAAGTGCCGGGCCGCCCGGTGATCTATGCCACCACGCCTGAATTCCTCGACCATTTCGGCCTCGAATCGCGCCGCGATCTGCCCGGTATCGACGAATTGCGCGCCGCAGGGCTGCTCGATCCGGTGGACGAGGCGATGGAAGCGGCCATGCGGTTCGATCCGGACGACCCGGACGAGGATGACGAGGAAGGCTCTGACGCGCCCTGACGGTGCCGCTTCGCAAAGGCCCAGCCACAGGCGGGTGGCGCAGCGCCGCGAAGGCTCCTATATAGGGAGCACACACGAACAAGAGTCTCGCCCCATGAATATCGGTATCTGGCAAATTCTCATCCTTGCACTGGTCGTCCTCGTCCTGTTCGGGCGCGGGCGCATTTCGGAAATGATGGGCGATTTCGGCAAGGGCATCTCCAGCTTCAAGAAGGGCATGAGCGAGGCCGACGAGCCTGCGTCCAAGGCCCGGATCGAGCCTCCGGCATCCGGCCCGGGCTCAGCTGAGACGCCTGCCCCAGCCGAAAAGAACGACACCACCGGCGCCTGATCAAGGCCTGAAGGAGGCGGCGCGTCCGCACCCATAATGTTTGATATCGGCGCTGCGGAACTGCTGGTCATCATCATCGTCGCGGTCATCGTGATCGGGCCGAAGGATCTGCCTTTGGCGATGCGCACGGCCGGGCGCTGGATCGGCAAGGCGCGGCGGGTCTCCGCCCATTTCCGCTCGGGAATCGACACCATGGTGCGCGAGGCCGAGCTTGAGGACATGGAAAAGAAGTGGAAGGCGCAGAACGAGGAGATCATGCGCCGATCTTCTGCCCTGACCGAGGCAGAGGCCAAGTCTGCCACCGATACACCAGTGATGACCGGCCCGCCTGCTGCCGACATGCCACCAGCGGACGCACCCGATGCAAAGCCCTCCGCAACCGGCGAGCCCGCGCCCAAGGGCAGTCCCGATGTTTGAGATCGACGATCTCGACGAGAGCCGCGCGCCGCTGCTTGACCACCTGATCGAATTGCGCGCCCGCATCATCCGATCGCTCCTGGCGCTCGCCATCGGGTTTGGCGTGTGTTTCTACTTCGCTGACGAAATTCTCGGCTTTCTGGTCTCGCCGCTCAAACAGGCCTTTCCCGATGGCGAGGGGCAGTTGATCTTCACCAAGCTGCCCGAAGTGTTCTTCGTCGAATTGAAGGTCGGGCTGTTTGCCGGTTTCATGATCAGCTTTCCGTTGATCGCCAACCAGTTATGGGCGTTTGTCGCGCCAGGGCTTTATGCGCGCGAAAAAAAGGCGTTTCTGCCGTTTCTGATCGCCACCCCGGTGCTGTTCCTTGGCGGCGCGGCGCTGGCCTATTTCGTGGTCATGCCAACGGCTTTTGCATTCTTTCTCGGGTTCGGGGGGGAGGCTGGCGGCATGCAGGTGCAGGCCCTGCCAAGTGCGGGGGAATACCTCAGCCTGGTGATGCAGTTCATCCTCGCCTTCGGGCTGACCTTCCTGCTGCCGGTGCTGCTGTTGTTGCTGCACCGCGCCGGGATCATCACCCGCGCGCAGTTGGCGGGCGCGCGGCGTTATGTGATCGTCGGCATCTTCGCGACTTCGGCGATCGTCACGCCGCCTGATCCCGGCTCGCAGGTGATCCTTGCCCTACCGCTTTTGCTGTTGTTCGAGATTTCGTTGCTGCTGATGCGGTTGCAGGAGCGCAAGGTCGAGGCCGAGCGTGCAGCGGACAAGGCCGAGCAGGCGGCGGCGGAGTAATTATTCGCCGCTCACCTTTATTCCGCCGATCCACACGCCGATGATCTTCGTCTGACGGATGTCATCTGGCGAGACAAGCAGCGGATCGCGGTCAACCAGCAGGAAGTCAGCGCGTTCGCCGGGCATCAGCCGGCCAAAGCGTCCCTCGGCGAACCCGGCGAAGGCAGCGTCGGAGGTGAATCCGGCCAGTGCCGCCTCGCGGCTGACGGTTTCCTGCGGGAACCACCCGCCAAAGGGCTCGCCATCGGCATCGGTGCGGCTGATCGCGGCGGCCATCCCGGCAAAGGGATCGGCAGGCTCCACCGGCGCGTCAGATCCGAAGGCCAGCCGCCCCCCCGCCTGTATGATGCTGCGCCACGGATAGGCGCCGTCCAGCCGGTCCGGCCCCAGCCGCGCTTCGGCCATGGTGCGGTCCGATGTCTGGTGGAGCGGCTGCATCGAGGCAATCACCCCGTGCTGACCGAGCCGCGGAATATCCGCCGGGTCGATGATCTGCGCGTGTTCGATCCGCCAGCGCCGGTCGCCGGTGTAGGTTTCGGACAATTCCTCGATCGCGTTGAGGACATCGGCATTGGCAGCATCGCCGATGGCGTGGATGGCGGTCTGGAAATTGCCCATCGCGGCACGGCTCATCAGGTTGCGCAATTGGGCAGGCTTGGTCAGGGCAAGGCCGCTGGTGCCCGGTTCATCGGCATAGGGTTCTTTCAGCGCAGCCCCGCGCGATCCCAGGGCGCCGTCGACGTAAAGTTTGATCCCGTTCAATCGCAGCCGGTCATCGTAAAGCCACGGCGTCGGGCCGGTCCCACCGACCAGTTCCATGAGTTCCGGACTATTGGCATAGGCCATGACACGAATGCGCAGCTGGCCCAGATCGGCGGCGCGGCGATAGGCGTGCCATTCATGCATGCTCACCGCCATGTCGCCCACGGCGGTGACGCCATTGGCGATCAGCCGTTCCTGCGCCAGCGCCAGCGCCCTGTCGTAATCCGCCGGGCGCGGGTCAGGGACGCTCTTGCCCACCAATCCAATGGCACTATCGACAAAAACCCCGGTCAGTTTGCCCGCTGCATCGCGGATGATCCGGCCCCCGGCCGGGGCCTTCGTGGCAGCAGTGACGCCTGCCTGTTCCATGGCAAGGCTGTTGGCCCAGGCCGCATGGCCATCGGCCCGGTCGAGCAGGACAGGGCGGTCAGACACGACTGCGTCCAGCTCGGCGGCGGTGGGGAACCGGCCAAGGCCCCATTTCTCCTGATTCCAGCCGCGCCCCAGAATCCACGGGCGGCCCGGATTGTCATTGGCGAATTGTGCGATTTTCTGGAGCGCTTCGTCGAGGCTGTTCGTGTCCGACAGGTCGAGCGTCATCGCGGCAAAGCCGATTTGCCCGACATGGACATGCGCGTCGATCATGCCCGGGATCATCACGCGCCCCTCGCCGTCGAGCCGGTAATCGACCCGCGGGCGTTCGTCCCCGCGCGCCAGCACTTGCGTTACCTTGCCATCGTCGTCGAACACCAGACCGGTGAAGCGCAGCACCTTGCCTTCGCCGTCAATCGTCACACCATCGACATTGTCGACCAGCGTATCGGCCAGCGCTGGCGCGGTGAGGGCCAGCAGCGAGGTGGCGGCGAGCGCCCGAAACGTGAAACGGAGCATCATCATCCTTCCTTGGGAACGCGGCGTGGCAGGCGAGTGATCAGCGCGCTGGTATCCTTGCGCCCGCCGCCAGCTGCCTGAACATCGGCATAGAACTGGTCGACCAACGCAGTCACCGGCGCGGCAAGGCCCAGACGGCGGGCTTCCTCCAGCGCATAGCCCAGATCCTTGCGCATCCAGTCGATCGCGAAGCCGAAATCGAATTCGCCTTGCGTCATGGTCGGCCAGCGATTGTCCATCTGCCAGCTCTGCGCTGCGCCGCCGGAAATCGCCTGATAGGTCTTGTCGAGATCAAGCCCGGCGGCTTCGGCCAGCCGCACCGCTTCGGAAAGGCCCGCCAGCACGCCTGCGATGCACATCTGGTTGGCCATCTTCGCGGTCTGCCCCGCGCCCGCCGGGCCGACATGGGTGATCGCCTTGGCATAGGATTGCATTACCGGCTCGGCCCGCGCGAGGTCTTCAGCGCCGCCGCCGCACATGATCGCCAGCTTGCCGTTGACCGCGCCGGCCTCACCCCCGCTGACCGGCGCATCGACAAAGCCGATGGCGCGGGCTTGGCAGGCCTTGGCCAGATTGCGCGCCATATCGGCAGAGGTGGTGGTGTGATCGACCAGCAGCGCGCCCGCCGCCATCGCGCCAAGCACGCCCGCCTCGCCCAGCACGATTTCTGCAAGGTCTTCATCATTACCCACGCAGGTAAAGACGATGTCGGCTGCTTGCGCTGCTTCGCCGGGTGTGTCGGCAAAGGCGATTTCAAGCCCTTCGTCTGCCCATGCATCGCGCCATTTCGCGGCCCGTCCGGGCGAGCGGTTATAGGCGGTAAGGCGATAGCCTGCGCGGGCGAGATGGCCTGCCATCGGCCCGCCCATCACGCCAAGACCGATGAAGGCCAGAGATGCTTTTGCTGTCATAACCGCGGTGCCTATCGCCTTATCAGGCCCTTGCCAACGATGCTGCGCGCAGGAAAATGCCCAAACAAATTGCCCTTGGCGTCCCATCGGACTAATCGGCGCGGCATCATGTCGACACAGCCCGCCTCGCTCAGCCCCAAGGGGATCGCCGCCACCCCGGCCGACCTTACCATCGATCACGTCCGTGCCGCCGCCGCGCGCATTGGCGTCGCAGTGGTGAAAACCCCGATGATGCATTCGATCACGCTGTCGGAGATTACCGGCGCGGATATCTGGCTGAAGTTTGAAAACCTGCAATTCACCGCCGCCTACAAGGAGCGCGGCGCGCTCAACGCGCTGCTGCTGCTCGATGAAGAACAGCGCGCGCGCGGCGTGATTGCGGCTTCGGCGGGGAATCATTCGCAGGGCCTCAGCTATCACGGCACCCGGCTGGGCGTGCCGGTCACCATTGTGATGCCGCGCACCACCCCAACGGTGAAGGTGATGCAGACCGAAAGCGTCGGCGGCAAGGTGGTGCTGGAAGGCGAAACCTTCGATGAAGCCTATGCCCATGCGCGCCAGCTGGAGGCAGAGCTGGGCCTCACCTTCGTGCATCCCTTCGACGATCCCGACGTTGCTGCGGGCGCGGGCACGGTTGCGCTGGAAATGTTCGAGGTGAAGCCCGATCTGGATTGCATCGTCACCCCGATCGGCGGGGGCGGGCTGATTTCGGGCATGGCAACGGTCGCCAAGGCGCTTGACCCGGCAATGGAAGTGGTCGGCGTGCAGGCGGCGCTGTTTCCGAGCATGTTCGCCCGGATCAAGGGCGAGACGCGCGATTGCGGCGGCGATACGCTGGCGGAAGGCATCGCGGTCAAGCAGCCGGGCGATTTCACCGCGCAGGTCATCGCCGAAAGGGTCGATGATATCCTGCTGGTGGATGAACCCGCGCTGGAAAAGGCAGTGGCGCTGCTGCTGCAGATCGAAAAGACCGTGGTCGAAGGCGCGGGCGCGGCGGGGCTGGCGGCGGTGCTGAGCAATCCGGCGCGGTTCGCGGGCAAGAGCATCGGTCTGGTGCTGTGCGGCGGCAATATCGACACCCGGCTGCTCGCCAACGTGCTGCTGCGCGACCTTGCCCGGCAGGGGCGGCTGGCGCGCCTGCGGGTCACCTTGCAGGATCGCCCCGGCGCATTGTTCAAGGTGATGCGCCTGTTTGACGAACACAATGTCAACATCATCGAAATCTACCACCAGCGCATCTTCACGACTCTCCCGGCCAAGGGCCTGATCACCGACATCGAATGCGAGGCGCGCGATGCCGATCAGGTCGAACGGCTGATGGAGGGGCTGCGCGCCAAGGGGTATTCGGTGCAAATGGTCGAACTCGGCTGATCGTCTCGTCGTAGGATAGGCCTGGCCCGACGCCCGGCCCCCGCGCCCGCTTCTGCCCCGTTTCCTCCCCGTTTTCGTCCCGTTCTCCCAATGTCTTTGCGATGGCTTGTGCATGGCGCGGCATCATTCGCACCGATTCATGGTTAAGGGACTTTTACCGAAGGCCTGGTGCAGGCATAACCCTGTAACAAGCAACGCAACCGTGATTCCCGCCCAGAGGACTGAGCCCCACCCGTGACGGCACCGATCCGCTTCCCGAGATTTTTCGTGACCAGCCCCGCACCGTGTCCCTATCTGCCGGGCCGGAGCGAGCGGAAGGTGTTCACCGAGCTCAAGGGCGCCCATGCCGATCAGCTTAACGAAGCCTTGGGCCGCATTGGTTTCCGCCGTAGCCAGACGGTCGCCTATCGCCCGTCCTGCCTCGATTGCCAGGCCTGCGTCTCGGTGCGGGTGGTAGCTGGCGAGTTCCGCCCCTCGCCGAGCCAGAAGCGCGATCTCAAGCGCAACAGCGACCTTGTCGTCACCGAATGCCGGCCCTGGGCAACCGATGAACAGTTCTCCTTGCTCGCCAGCTATCTCGGACAACGCCATCCCGATGGCGGCATGGCGGCGATGGACGAGCTCGATTATGCCGACATGATCGAACATACCCCGGTCACCAGCGTCGTCACCGAATATCGCGAGCCGGGCATTGGCGGCCGCCCCGGGCGGTTGGTTGGTGCCTGCCTGACCGATCGGCAAGGGGATGGGTTGTCGATGATCTATTCCTTCTACGAACCCGACCATGCGGACCGCGTCGGTCTTGGCAATTTCATCATCCTTGACCACATCCGCCGCGCTGCGGCCGAGGGGTTGGCCTATGTCTATCTGGGCTACTGGGTCGAAGGCAGCCCGCGGATGCAGTACAAGGTCCGCTACCGTCCGCTTGAGCGTCTGACACGCGAAGGCTGGCAGCTGATGGATCCGCAAGAACAGCACCGGTTGATCGCCGCAGCAACAGCGCCGCGCCAGCCGCAGGACGCGTCGCTGGACGGCGCCCGAGGCAAGGATGGCCAGCCCGTCAAATTTCCGGGAAGCTGAGCCTCGGCAGTTCGTCAAATGCAACCTCGGCATGATGACCGGATTGGGGACTGCATTGCTGACACTGCTGGCGCAGCCTGTGGCTGCACAGGACGAAGCGGCTGGCGCTGTTCCTGCCGGAGAAGTGATTCCCGCCAGCGAGGATGACGCCCCGGCGCAAGAAACGCCGGCACGTCCCCCGCCAGAACCTGCCCCGGTTCCGCGCAATCTGGATCAGCTGATCCCGCCCGACGCGGTCGAGGATCCCGAAGGCTGGGCCACACGCGGGGTCATCGCTCCTGCGGCAGGTCAGCCTCCGGCCGATCAGACGGCGCTGGCCCCGGGCGATCCCTTTGCTGATGACCTTGATGCATTCCTGTCGCCGCCGTCGCCCGATCTCCAGCCCGCGCTTGACGCCGCTTTTGTCGATTTCACGCTCGAACTGCCCGAGCGGCTTGCGCCCGACCCCGAAGTCGAATCGCTGGCGAGCATCGCGGTGCCGCTCTCCGGCGAATTGCCGGAGCTTGAAGATGTCCGCGTCGGTGACACGCTGGTTCTCGGATTTCCGGCGGCGCAGGGCGCATTTCCCGAGCGGCGTGAATTTGTCGCGCGTTTCCGCGAGCTGTCCACCTTGCGCCAGCTTGATGGAGAGGCGGATTCCGCGCCGCAGGTCGCCGCGCGCGCGCGTGCCGATGAAGAACTGCTTGGCGAGATGCTGCGCACCTATGGCTATTATTCGGGCGAGGTCGTGCGCCAGCTTTCCGGCGGACGGCGTGCGCGTAGCAATGGCGATGCGCCGGATACGGAAACCGTCACCGAACCCAGCGTGCGTTTCGATATCCTGCCCGGTACGCGCTACCAATTCGGCCGGATCGACCTTGGCGCGCTTTCCAGCCTTGCAGGGCGGGATGCGGAACGGCTGCTGGCGGCCTTCGCGATCAAGCAGGGGGATCCGCTGTACGCCGACCGGATCATTGATCGCGAGATCGAATTGCGCGTGGCGCTGGGCGAAACCGGCTTTCCCTTTGCCAGCCTTGCCGAACCCGAACTGCTGATCGATCATGCCCGCACCGAAGGCGACCTGTCACTCGAAGTCGATCCGGGCGGCAAATATGCCTTCGGCAATGTGGTCAGCGGCGATCCGGCGTTTCTTTCCAGCCGCCACCTTGAACGCATCGCGCGCTTTTCTCCCGGCGACACCTACCGCCAGAGTCTTGAGACCGACCTGCGCCGTGCGATCATTGCCACCGGCCTTGTCACCAGCGTCACCGTCACCCCGCGCGAAACTGCGCCGCCAACCGAGGATGACCCGGGCGAGGTCGCGCTCGATATCGGCTTTGAGCGTGCGCCGGTTCGCACCATCGCCGGCGCGATCGGCTATGGTACCGAAGACGGGTTCAAGGTTGAGGGGCGGTGGGAAAACCGCAACCTGTTCCCACCCGAAGGCGCGCTGCGCCTGCGCGGCATTCTTGGCACGCGTGAGGCGCTCGCCAGCATCGGCGTGCGCCGCAACAATTTCAGGGGACGCGATCAGGTTCTCACCGCAGATCTGTTTGCCAGTGACATCAATACGCTGGCGGTCGAATCGCGCGGATTTGGCATTCGCGGCACCTTCGAGAAGGTGTCCAATATCCTGTTTCAAAAGCCGATCAGCTGGCAGCTGGGCGGCGAACTGCTCTATACTGACGAACGCAATCGGCTGTTGCGGATCGCTCCCGGCACGTCTCAGGCCCGGCGCGCGTTCCTGATCGGCGGCGTCTTCGGCAATGTCACGATCGATGAAAGCGACGATCTGCTCGATCCCACGTCCGGCTATCGCGCGACCCTGTTTATCGCTCCGGAGGTATCGCGCTCGCGCGGAGAGCAGAGCTTCTATCTGCGCGGTCAGGCGGATGCGAGCTATTACCGTTCGGTCGGCTCGACTGTGATTGCCGGACGCGTTCGCGCTGCCACGATCCAGGGCGCATCGATCGACGATGTCGCGCCGTCGCGGCGGCTTTATGCGGGCGGTGGCGGTTCGGTGCGCGGTTATGGCTTTCAGGGCGTAGGCCCGCGCGATGTGCTGGGCAATCCGACTGGAGGGGCTTCGCTGGTCGAATTCTCGCTCGAGGCGCGGATCGAGACGCCATTGCTTGATGGTGCAGTGGAAGTCGTCCCGTTTGTCGATGCGGGTTCGGTCGGGCGCGATTCGACGCCCGGTTTTGATGATATCCGCTACGGTGCCGGGATCGGCATCCGTTACAAGACCAGCTTTGGTCCGATCCGCGTTGATGTGGCAACGCCGATCAACCCCAATCGGTTCGATAGCCCGGTGGTGGTCTATGTCAGCCTCGGGCAGGCGTTCTGATGGGCGAGCCTGACGATCTCGTGCCCGAAGCGGCCGACAGCCCGCTGGAGCGCCGCAAGCGCATCTGGGCGAAGCGGCTTGGCTGGCTGCTGGCGCTGCTGGCGGCGCCGGTGCTGCTGCTGGCCGGTTTTCTCAGCACCCCGATCGGCAAGCGCTTCATTGCCGATCAGATCGCTGCGGTTGCTCCGGCATCGGGACTGCGTTTTGCCGTCGGCCGGATCGAGGGCGATGTCTACAACACCGCATTGCTGCGCGATGTGCGGGTGAGCGACCCGAAGGGTGTGTTCCTAACCATCCCGGAAGTCGCGCTCGACTGGCGGCCGCTGAACTGGCTGTGGAGCGGGCTCGACATCCGCGAGGTCACGGCGCGGCGCGGGCGATTGCTGCGCCTGCCCGAATTGCTTCCCGGCGATCCCGATGCGCCGCTGCTGCCGGATTTCGACATCCGCGTGGATCGGCTGGCGATCGAGAATCTGGTTATCGCCGAGGGGGTGGCGACCTCGCAGGCCGAACGTGCCGATCTGCAGGCCAAGGTCGATATTCGCGAAGGCCGCGCGCTGATCGACGCCAAGGCGCAGCTGGGCGCGCGCGACCGGATCGCGCTGCTGCTCGATGCCGAGCCGGATGGTGACCGGTTCGATCTTGAGGCCGATTACCTCGCGCCCGCTGGCGGCGTGCTGGCCGGGCTGGCCGGGTTCGAGGCCGGTTATGAAGCGCGTATTGCCGGCGACGGGACGTGGCAAAGCTGGCGCGGTACGGCCGTGGCGCGGCGCTTGTCGGCGCAAGGCTCCGATGCTGCGGCAGGGCCTGCGGTTGCCGCCTTCCGGATCAGCAATGACGCAGGCAGATATGGCGTGCTGGGGCAGCTGAGCCCGCAGCTTCCCGGTGATGACCTGATCGCCCGCAGTCTGGGCGAGAGGGTGTCGCTCGCTGCCAGCTTCACGCTTGATGACAGCATCGTCGAGGGCCGCACCGCGGTGATCACCCGCGCGCTTGATCTGCGCGGCGCCGGGGTGGTGGATCTGGCCGACAATCGGGTCGAGGGCGCGCGGACCAGCCTTGCCCTGCGCGATCCCGATCTTCTCGGCACGGACTGGCGGCTTGAGGATGCGCGCCTCGCCGCTGACCTGTCCGGCCCGTTCCGTGATCTTGCCATCGAGCACCGCCTGTCGCTCGGGCGGTTGCTGGCGAGCGGGGTCGAGGCCGAGACGCTGGTGCAGGAAGGGCTGGCACGCTTTGACGGCAAGACCTTGTCGCTGGCGCTGGCGCTGACCGCCGAACGGGTGACGACCGGCAACCCTCAGGCCGATCCGCAGCTGGTCAAGGGGCGTGTGAGCGGCGGGCTGGTCTATGATTTCGAACGTCAACGGCTTGCCGCCGATGCTTTGCGGATCATCTTTCCCTCGCTTGAGGCTACGCTGGCGCTGCGCGGCGACATCCCGGCCGGAAGCTATGCGCTGGCCGGGCCGGTCACCGCGCGCGGGCTCCGGGTCGAAGGGGCGGGCGAGGTCACCGCGAATGCCAAGATCCTCGCCAAGTTCGGCCCCGGCGTGCCGTGGAGCCTGCGCGCCAATCTTGCAGGCGTGCTGGGCAAGTTGAGCAACGACACCATCGTCGATCTTGCAGGCGAGCAGATCCGTTTCACCGGCGCGCTCGGCATGGAAGCGGCCTCGCCGCTGGTGCTGCGTGTGGTGACCATCACCAGCGAGAGGCTCAATGCCCAGCTCGACAGCAAGCTGGTGCCCGGCAGCGAAGGCGCGCGCACCACGCTGGCGGGCAGCGGGCAGCAAGCGCAGTACGGCCCCTTCACCATCGACGCCGAATTGGCCGCCGATGGCCCGCGCGCGGTGCTGGTGCTGGCCGATCCGCTTCCTGCTGCGGGGCTGGAGGACGTGCGCATCGCGCTCGCCCCGAGCGAGGATGGCTTCGCGCTCGATGTCTCGGGCGGTTCGCTGCTCGGGCCGTTTGCGGGCACGCTGGGCCTTGTCCTGCCCGACACCGGGCCGACCCGGATCGCGATTGATCGGCTCGACATATACCGCACCCGGGTGAGCGGCGGGCTGGTGCTGGGCGAGGCGGGGGTCTCGGGCGATCTGGCGCTGGCGGGCGGCGGTCTGGACGGCACGATGTCGTTCCGACCGCAGAGCGGCGACGCGCTGGGCTTCGCGGTCGATCTGGTCGCGCGCAACGCTGCGTTCGGCGGCGCTGTTCCGATCCGGATCGACCGCGCAACCATCACCGCCACCGGACGGTATGCCGAAGGCGACACGCGGATCGATGCCGAGATCGAAGGGGCGGGCTTCCAGTACGGGGCGCTCAGCCTTGCCAACTTCGCCGCCACGGCCGACATCGCCAATGGCCGCGGCAAGGTTACCGGCGG
The DNA here is from genome assembly GCF_900143235.1 of Erythrobacter sanguineus. GTDB lineage: Bacteria > Pseudomonadota > Alphaproteobacteria > Sphingomonadales > Sphingomonadaceae > Erythrobacter > Erythrobacter sanguineus. Next base: position 178,161 of record NZ_FRDF01000007.1, read on the forward strand.
GATTGCCGGGCGCCGGGCGGACCGGTTCGCGCTCAACTTCGATGCCGATGTCGCACCGGGCCGGATCGCGGCGGTGGCGCGCGGGCAGTATGGCGGCGAGGCGATCAGCATGCCGCGCCGCGCCGTGTTGACCGCATCGGATGACGGCGGCTGGCGGCTGGCGCAGACCCAGATCGGCTTTGCCAGCGGATATGCCCTGATCGAAGGCGAACTCGGCGGCGCGGTGACCGCGTTGGAGGTCAAGCTGGCGCGAATGCCGCTGCGCGTGCTCGATCTGGCTGGTGCCGATCTCGGGCTTGGCGGGCGGCTTTCGGGTATCATCGACTACCGCCAGACCGACGATGCCGCGCCGACCGCCAAGGCGCGCATACGCATCGACCGCTTCAGCCGCTCGGGACTGGTGCTGTCGTCCAGGCCGGTCGGCGTGATCGGTGTGGTGGACCTCAGCGAGCAGCGCCTGAGCGCTGCGGGTCGCCTGATGGAGGATGATACCCGGCTGGGCGATGTCGCGGTGCGGATCGCCGATCTCCCGCCGCAGGGTGATCTGGCCGATCGGCTGATGAACGGGCGGCTCAACGCAAGGCTGGTGTTCGATGGCGCGGCCGAGACCTTGTGGCGGCTCGCTGCGGTCGAGGCCTTCGACCTCACCGGCCCCATATCCGTCGCTGCGCGCGCCACCGGCACGCTGGCCGATCCGCGCATCACCGGCACGCTGGCAAGTGATGATCTGACCGTTTCCAGCGCGATCACCGGCACCCGGATCGACAAGGTCAGGGCACGCGGGCGGTTCGACGGCTCGCGGCTCGAACTGATCCGCTTTGCGGGCGTCACCGCGGGTGACGGAACCGTGACCGGCAGCGGCACCATCGATTTCACCGCGATGAGCGCCAGCCGCGGACCGGGCCTTGATCTGCGCGCCGCCGTCAAGGGTGCGCGGCTGCTCAATGCCAACGGGCTTGAGGCGACCATCACCGGCCCCTTGCGGATCGTCTCCAACGGGCTGGGCGGGACCATCGCCGGACGGGTGCGGATCGATCGCGCGCGCTGGGCGCTGGGCGTGGCGGCCGAGGATGTCGCCCTGCCGCAGATCGCCACCCGCGAGATCAACGTCCCCAATGGTCGCGCGCGCGCGCGGGCATCGGGCCGCGAGGCATCGTGGCGATATCTGGTCAATGCCTCGGCCCCGAACCGTGTGGCGGTTGAAGGGATGGGGCTGGAAAGCGAGTGGGGCATCGACATCGCCCTGCGCGGCACGGTCGAGGATCCGCGTATCGGCGGCACCGCGCGGCTGGTGCGCGGCGAATACACCTTTGCCGGCGCCCGCTTTGAACTGACCCGTGGCCGCATCCTGTTCGACGAAAACGAACCGATCGACCCGCGGCTCGACATCCTTGCCGAGGCTTCGCGCAGCGGCACCAATGTCGATATTGCCTTTACCGGCAATGCCCAGTCGCCCAGCATCGCCTTCTCGTCGGAGCCGGCGCTGCCCGAGGAGGAGATCCTCGCCCGGCTGCTGTTTGGCGGTTCGGTTACCTCGCTTTCGGCCACGGATGCGCTGCAACTGGCGGCCGCGCTTGCATCGCTGCAAGGCGGCGGCGCGGGGCTCGATCCGATTGGCGAACTGCGCAAGTCAATCGGGCTCGACCAGCTGCGGATTGTCGGTGCCGACCCACTGATCGGGCGCGAAACCGGTATTGCGCTGGGCAAGAACATCAACCGGCGCATCTATATCGAACTGATCACCGACGGGCAGGGATACAGCGCAACCCAGGTCGAATATCGCATCACCAGCTGGCTGGCTCTGCTCGGCACCGTCTCGACCATCGGGCGCGACAGCATCCTGATCGAAGCCTCGCGCGATTACTGAGCCTTATACCAGCGCGCCAAGATGCTGACGCATCACGCGCTGGGAATGCTCAGGCGCCGCACGGGCTTAACCAATGCTCGATGAGTCAAGCTCATCAAGCATTGGCATTGGAGCGGTTTCCGCCGCCGCGCCGGCCCAGTCAGGCAGTATCGTCAAGATACATCTGCGCTTCCGCTGCCCGGCGGTTGATGAGGCCGCGCAGCACCCGGCCCCCGGCGCGGTTCCAGCGGGCGAATTCGCGGCCTGCGCCGTCGCGATCTCCGGCCCGGTGCTTGGCGGTCAGGGTCGCACGGGCGATTGCCCCGGTGTTGTAGTGAAAGCTCACCAACGCATCGAACTGCTCCTGGCTGGTCGGTGCGTTGCCGATCGCGCGGACGACGTCGGCGGCGTAGCGCACCAGATCATCGGCCAGCCGGGCATCGCACTGGGCCTGCGTCCAGACCGTGCCCGGCGCAATCCGCCCGCCGTTCACGTGATCGCGGCCCGTGGCGCCCCAGCCGATGGTCCATGGATCGGCCCCGGTGCCGGGGTCGGGATAGGCTTCGATCATGCCGTCGCGCCGCAAACGCGCACAGCCTTCAAACCGCTTGATAAGCGCAATCCCCCTCGCACTGACAGCGCGCGGGCGCGGCGTGTTGGAGACACATGAGACACTGTCCAGAGCAGAAAAATCCACCTCGTCGAGCGGGGCTGGCGTGGCCGGGCCTGGCGTGGCGGGATTAGGCGCGGCGGGGTTTGGCGCTTCGGGGGGCAGGGGTGTGCCGGCCTGCGCCTGGCCGGTCAGGCGGCGGACCAGGGCGAGCAGCGGGGAAGGGGCAATGGGCAACATGGCAGGTGACCTCGTGACGATTGGCGGAACAGCGAGGCCGAATGATTAGGCACAAATCAGGCGAGTAGGAAAACGCGAAGATCGCACGATGCGCCTGCCTGCGGGGCGCAGGCCAAAACAAGGGGGGCGCCCGCGATGTGCGGACGCCCCCTTTTTTTTCGCGTCGCTGCTTAAGATCAGAAGCGAAAGGTCGCCGAGGCGCTGAACACCTGGGCATTGGCGGTGTCGCGGCCGATCGTGCTGTCGAAGCCCACGCCCACCTGCACCGGACCGGTGCCGACATGGGCCCACAGACCCACTTCGAGCCAGTCGCTGTCCGCCTGATTGAGCACGAAGTTCGCATTGGGGCCGATGCCTTGCGCGAAATTGGCTGCGAGCAGTTGCGGGCCGTCTTCGAATTCGTGGACGTATTGTGCGGTCGCGTTGATCCGGACGGTCCTGGCCTGCTTCGCGAAGTCGAAACCGGCGCGTGCCTGCGTGCTTTTGAAGGTTTCGCGTTCGACCGCAAGGCCAAGCGTTCCGCCCGTTTCACGCACGGTGGAAAGATCCACGCTGGCATAGCGCGCCTCGATACCCGGAGAGAAGGTGCCGATCCCCGTTTCAACTTCATAGGAGAGGCCGAGGGCACCCGATACCAGCAGATCTTCGCTCGACGCGGCCAGTTGCTGGGCGGCGCCGCCCGGCAAGGTGACCTGACGCGCAGTGTCGAAACCCATGCTGCCGATGCTGACCTGGCCATCAATGACCGGACCATTGCCGAGCTTGTGACGCAGATAGATCGACCCGGCATAGGTGTCGCTCGTGACCTCTTGCCCAAGCGGCACCGTTGCATCGAGCGAATTGAAGAAGCCAGAGAGCCCGAGCATGGTGTTGTCACCGGGGTAGAATTCCAGGCCGCCGGAGACATAGATGCCCGAAACGTCGCTCGGCTGAGCGAAGCCCGGAAGCGAGTCGAAACTGCCCCCAATCAGGCCGCCCGCGATGAAGATCGCGATATCTTCCGGCAGGTTGGCTTCGGTCATCTCGGTGTTTTCGGCGCCGCCCTGCAATGCCATCGCGTTCGCCCCAATCGGCTGCCCGAACGGTGAGAAGGACGCTTGCATCGCGTTGAGCGGCGACCCGACAACGGCGATCTTTCCGCCGGCCTGACTGCGATCCGCCCGCTGCAACCGCCCGCTGTTGAAATTCTGCAGGAAGTTGACGCTCTGAGCAGACAGCGACCGTACCGCCTGTTCGTTAACCGGTGCCAGACCGCGGAAGGTGCTGCGGATCGTGTCGACTTCGGCGAAGTCGAGCGCATAGAGATCCGACAGCGCCGAATTCGGGCGGTTCTGGTCGAACAGCTGGGCATAGGCGGTCTGGAGCGGGTCTGTCCCGTCGATCACCGAGCTATAGCTTGCCGCTTCGATTTCCATCAGCACGGCGTTTTCCTGATAGGAGAAGGTCTGGCTGAGGATCGCCGAGATGTTGGTCTCGGTAAAGGCACCGGTCACCCCGCCATCGGCGGTGAGGATGGTGTACTGGCGTCCCTGTCCGTTGACCTGCTGGAACAGCCCGCCGCCAAGTCCCACGACACCGCCGACATCGGCAATGCCGGTGACCGCGATCTGGTCGGACGCGCCCGCGCCGGTAATGTCGGCGAGGAAGGTGGTGCCCGAGGACATCACGAGGTTGCCGTCGATCGTCAGCGTGCCGGTGGTGCCCATCGTCGCGGGCGAGAAGACACCCGTAACGCTGGTCAGGAACGGCGCGGTGACTGTGCCAGTGCCGCCCAGCATCCCGGCGAACAGCGTGTAATCGCCGACCGAGGTCAGCGCGCCGTTCACGTCGACGCGGCCGCCGAACTGGTTGATGTCGATCAGCGAGGTGAGGTCACCGGCTGCGGCGATGTTGAGCCCGGCATTGCCGCGGATCGTCAGCTTGTCGATGGTGACGTCGCTGCTGAGCGTGGTGGTGCCCGCCTGGCTGAGGGTCACATCGAAATAGCGCGGATCGACGCGGGTCTCGGCGGTGGTGACAGCGTCGATGTTGTTGGGCACGAAGCCGGTTGCGCCCGGCAGGCCGTTAGCCAGGGTCGGCGCGGGCAGGGTGGGAGCGCCATTGGCCTCGCCGTTCTGCGCCTGCTCCTGCGAGCCTTCGAGCATCGCCACGGTGCGCCCGCCGTTGTTTGCGGCGACCGGATCGACGCTTTCGGGCATGGCGGCATTCTCGCCCCCGGTGATCGCCGTCAGGTCGACCACGCCGCGGTTGTTGGCGAGGGTCGCTGCGCCTTCGCCAGCGGTACTGGCCGGCGGATCGAAGGTGTCTTCGACGGCGCCGGTCGCGACATCGACGCAGAAGTCGAACGGATCTTCGAATTCCACGCAGACCCCGCCAAAGTCGCCGTCAGTCCCGTTAAGGCCCTGCTCCGGCGTGGTCGGCAGACCGTTGACCACCGCGCCATTGGAATCGATCACGCGATAGACCGGGTCGAGATCGGTCACCCAGTGATCGCCATCTTCCCAGTTGCCGTCACCGGCCTTGGCGCTGACATAGCGGTAGGGATTGTTCTCGACGATGTACTGCCAGTAGAGCGACAGCGGCTGGTAGAAGCTGGTGGTGCCGATCGAGCTGAACGCCTGCGGGCCAAAGAAGCGCGAACCGCCCGAAAGCACGCCGATCACCAGATCTTCGTCCGAAAGGGTGTTGTTGGCCGCATCGAGGATCAGCGGACCACCCGAATCGCCGCCTGCGGTCGTGCCTTCGTTGGGCAGCGCGTCGTCTCGGTGGACGTTGAAGTCGAACACGATGTCGCGGTTCTGCGAATCGAAATCGAACTGGTAAAGGTTCTGCGGCAGGAACGGATCGTCCGGGCCAAACAGCACCGCGTTGCGATCATCGAGCGAGAGGAAGCCACCGAGCATATTCTCGGCTGCGCGGCGGCGGAAGTCGACCCCGCCCAGCGCGCCCTGAAGGGCGTTGCCTGTACGGCCATAGCCGACGATGTTGACGTGATAGCCGGTGCCGTTGACCGGATCGATCGCCTCAGGCGCCGGCAGCGTGCTGAACAGCAGCGACCAGAACGGCACGCCGGTCACCGGCGTATCGAGGCTTGCCAGAGCGATATCGGCTTCGATGAAGCCGAGCGCCTGCGGGTTCTGCAGCGAGCGCTGATCGTAGAAGATGCGGTTGACGTTGAAGACCGCCAGATCCGGGTTGCTGGCAAAATTGTTGGAGAGCCAGTTCAGGAAGCCGGGCCGTGCGTCGACGTTGAACGACCATGCAGCGGGCACGCCGTCGATATTATAGGCTTCTTCGGGGATGTCGTTCACGCAGTGCGCGGCGAACAGCACGGTGCGCGGGTTGATCAGCGTGCCCGAGCAGACGAACCCGTCCGAACGGAAGAACATGCCGACGCCGCGGAACTCATCCTCGGTATCGACGATATCTTCGGACGTGGCGTTTTCGCCCGGCACGATGGCCAGCGCCGGAGTGGACGTGGCGGCGATTGCCATTGCCAGAGTTGCCGAGCCGGCCAGCAAGCCGCGGCGGCGAGTGTTCGAGATCTTCATGGCTACCCCTTTGATGCGGAATGGCCGTTGCATTCCTGTCAGATGAATTTAACTAACATCTGCTCTAGGGGTTACAATTCCAAAAAAGCAATTTTCGGCAAGTCTTTCATGACCATGGTGCGAATACCTCAGCGCAAGGCAAGAAACGCGGTATAACCCCCGTAAATCGCCACCAGTAACGCGCCTTCGATGCGCGACAGCCGCCAGCCGCTGCGCAATTGCATGATCAGCAGTGTGGTGACGCCAATCAGCACCCAGATATCGAATCGCGCGATCTCGGCCGGGACTGCGATCGGGTGGATCACCGCCGTCAGGCCAAGAATGCCGCACAGGTTGTAGATGTTGGATCCCACCACATTGCCCAGCGCCACGTCGCCATGCTTGCGGATCACCGCGATCACGCAGGCGATCAGTTCGGGCAGCGACGTGCCGAAGGCGACCACGGTCAGGCCGATCACGCTTTGGGAAACGCCCGCCGCCGCTGCCAGCACCACCGCGCCATCGACCAGCAGCCCGGCGCCGAAAATCGCCGAGAGCAGCCCGGCAAGGATCATCCCGCCCAGCACCACCACGCCGGTATCGGGCGGAACCGGGCGGTCCTCGGCCCCGGCCTCGTGACGCAGTGCCTCGGCATCATGCGCTGCGCTTTCGGACTTGTAGGCCCACCACAGATAGCCCGCCAGCGCGGCCACCAGCATCACGCCGGGCAGTGCGCCAATCACGCCAAGCATGACTGCGCCGGTGCAAAGCAGGGTGGCGGCGCCCATGGCAATCGAATCCCGTTTGAACGAGGCCGGGTTGACCGCAACCGGCGCAATCATTGCCGAAATACCCAGAATCAACAGCATGTTGGCGATGTTGGAGCCAATCACATTGCCGAGCGCGATCCCCGGTGCCCCTCCCAGCGCCGCCTGCACGCTGGTGGCCAATTCGGGCATCGAGGTGCCGAAGCCGACGATGACAAGCCCGGCAAGCAGCGGCGATATGCCCAGCCGCGCAGCCAGACCAACCGATCCGCGCACCAGCAATTCACCCCCCAGCGCGAGCAGAACGAGGCCTCCGGCCACCAGCAGGATCGAATTGGTCATTGTGGTCCTTGTGCAACGCTCGTGCCGGGGCCTTAGCGCCTTCAGCACGGCCAGTGAAGCACAGTTGCGCGCCTCCAGCGTGACGGATCGGCGTTTTCAGGGGGCAGGTGGATCCGGCTTGGAGGATGAGTGTCCGATCATTGGGCCGCTGGGAAAAAAGCGGACGTTCGGGAAGCGACCCCGGAACGGACTTTACCGTCATCCCAGCGAAAGCTGGGATCGCTCTCGCCCGCGTGCGAGCTCACGGCAATCGGCGGCTGGGTCTACATCATGACCAACAAACGCGGCGGCGTGCTGTATATCGGCGTCACCGCCGACCTGCCCGCGCGGATC
>NZ_FRDF01000018.1 GCF_900143235.1 Erythrobacter sanguineus
GAAGCCAGCAGCGGGCGCGGCAGGATGGAGCCGATGGCTCCGCTGGCGGTGACGGGCAGCAGGTAGTTGGCAAGATCGGTGCCGCTGCCGCCGACAAAGTCGTTGCTGGTCAGGCTGGTGCTAACCGACAGGTCGCTGCCGACGTTGGGAGTGGCAAAGGCGCCGGCGGTTTGCGTGACGGTGATGGTCTCGCCTGCAACCAGACCATCAAGAGCATAGTTGCCGCCGGACAGCAGCGCTGCGGTGGTGCCATCATAATCGCGGCTGACGCTCCCGATCAGGGAAGCCAGCAGCGGGCGCGGCAGGATGGAAGCCGGCGCTGTAATAGTCGGGGTGAATTGGTAGCCAAACACAGGTTTTCCCGAAGTATCGGTGAAGCTGGCCGCGATGCCGGCAAGAGTGGCTTGCGACGCAGAGATGCCCGATACATCGGCTAGAATCGAGGCAATGCTGGCATCGTTTTTGATGTCACCATTGACCAGTCCGACAAAATTCAAACTGATCTGTGTGGTTGGAAAGTCCCGGGTCCCGTCATAGGATTTGCTAAGGTTGCCCACCATCTGCGGCGTAAGCACCGGGGCAAAGCTGTAACCCAGGCCATTGGCACCGATCGGCCGATCAGGGGGCGGAGCCTCGCCGCGGACCTGTGCTTCACTAATGCCATAAAATCGCCAGTCGTGCTGAAGCGCACCGGTTATGTCAGGCGTGTTGCCTGCAAATGGATTGGGGTTGCCGCTCCAGACAAACCATTCGCCGGATGCAAGCGCATCGGTTCTTGGCGACAGGTTCGTGAACCCGCCAAAGCCGAGCAGTTGAATAACGTCCGATGCGGCCAGCATGGCGTCAGTACCCAGTGTTATTCGCCCTTGGGCTGTCGCAAAGATGCCATTGAGCAGTTGGCTCGTGCCGATCTCTCCAGCAAAGGTTAGATCGCCGCCCACTTTGACATCGAAATCGCCGATTCCGTCGCTGAAACTATTGATCGTTCCTGCGATCGTGCCTGGGCCGGCAAATGCTAGCTCGGCTGATTGCTGGACAACGATTGGATTGGAAAGAGTGATCGGAGAAAGGTCGGTAAACTCTAGTGAACCGGCGTCAAAATCGATGGTTCCTGTTCCGATGCTGGCGGCTCCCGGAGCAAGAAGCCTTCCGCTTGCGATTCTAAGATCGCCAAGAGCCGAATTGTTTCCAGTCAAAGTCAGGCTGCCGGGGCCGAATTTTGACAACAAGGTTGCGGAAATGGGGCCAGACATTACGCCAGCGCCCAGCACATCAATCTCGATTTCGTTAGCGCTGAGGGCATTAACGTCAAGATCGTTGGATCGCAACCCGGCAAAGGTCAGCGCGGAATCGCCAAGCAGGCCGGTAACTGTCAGACTGCCTTGCGCATCCAGAATGATTTGCGAGCCAGCACTTTCTGGCGCGGTTAGGATGTCGCCTTGAATCAGAATATCACCGAGAGCGCGTATTTCTCGCGATCCCGTCAAAAGCACGTCACCGAAGATGTTGATCAAGCTGGCATCGATGATGTTGCCGCCCAGCCTGATTGTTCCGCCAACCCCGTCCTGATTGACATCAGCAGCCAAGCCAATCGCCACAGGACCGGAAAAAGCCTGATCGCCTTCAATGCGTATGTTTTTGTCAGCGGTGACAAATATCTGGCGCGCGGGACCGGTTAGCGGAAAGCTCAGCGATGACGGCGTTGCAATGTTTACATTTCCGATGGAAAAATTGGCACTGTTGGCACTGGTGAAATCTTTCGCATTTATAGAAAAATTGGTTCCCCCATTCAAAATATTATCGATGCTCTGGCCTGAAATTTGCGATATCGGGTCGGCTTGGGTGAATATTGAGGATGTTTGCGATATTTGAGAAAGGACGTCTGTTTTGCTCTGAAAGCTTTGATGAAATAATTCGAATGAATCATTAATAGTGCGGCCTTTTAAGCCGCCTGTTACAGAGCGATCTGGAACGTCTAACCCATCATAATTTAAGATTACATCGCCGCTTTCCCTGATCCTGATCTCAAACGTGTTTCCTGTTCCAACGTTGGGAAATGCGGGTACGTTGCGCCACTGCAGCACAAACTCTTGCTGGCCGTCGGGTAAATTGAACGTACCAAAGAGAGGCCTCCCGCTTGGGATCGAGACGGTGTTGCTGCCCGGCTCTCTGTCAATGCCGAGATCTGTCCAAAGGCCCAAAATCGCCGGGGGAATATTACCCGTCTCTAACGGGGGCCCCTCGCAACAAAGCGGGTTTCCATTAAGGCTCTCAAAAGCTGCCAGCCCAGCATAGGAAACTTCAACAGAATCATAGGTTTCACCGAAATACAGGAAGTTGAAACCTATCGGTACGGCTTCGGCGATTTCGAGGTCACCCACATCGAGGCTCTGCAAAACCGCCGGATCGTAAAATGGCAAGTTTGCCGACGACTGCCAAGCCAGTACGTTGGGCGTTGCCTGGGTCAGCTGCCCAACCACGTCGATCGAGGCTGCGGTAAGCTCTACGATCCCTGGTGTTGACAGCGGGCTGCCACCAGCCGCCTGCAGATCTGCCCCTTCGATATCTAGGTAGAAACCGCCAAGTGCGATCTCACCACCATCTCCCTGAGAACCAGCGCCGTTCGCCCTGACCTGTCCGCCAATCTTGGCTGCAAGTCCCAAGCTATCATTTGCGTCGACGAGAATAAAACCACCTGCCCCAAGTTCGGTAGCACTGGCGGTAAGCAGGCTTCCTTGCCTGATTGCCACGCTCGCTAGTGATCCGTTAGCCAGGATGTCTCGCTGCGGGATCGATAGATTTGTAAACTCAGGATTGAATGAAACTTCTTCTGACCCGGGCGCAAAAAGATCGAAACCCGTCCCCGCAGCTGGGGCAGCCGTCAGGGTAATCTCGCCCCCGCCAGCCTTGCCATCGGCATTCAGTCTGGCATCGGGCTCGATGGTCACCAGGGCGCCACGTGCGGTGATGACACCGCCAACTTCGTCTGCTTGTGTTCCCTCTACCGTGACAGTGCCTTTGATGGTGAGCGCACCATTCGGGCTGGAATCAAGCGTAATGTCGCCGTTTGCCGATCCAACGCTTTTTGCTTCGATCAAGCCTTCTACATTGATGACGCTGCTGATGGCTCCCAGCGCCGATGCCATGCTCAGCGCTACCAAACCACCGTTCGCTGTGATCGTGCCGGTATTGGCGATGTCGCGGAAAGTGGCGGGAATGGAGGAGTTATTGCTCAATTCGTAGGAAATGAGCCGACCTTCGTCGAAGGAAACGCTCAGATTGTCGACCGATGCCAGCAAAACCGTCCCGCGGTGTGCCCCTATTTGGCCGGTGTTCTGAATTTTGGCGGCATTGAGGATCGTGTAGCCAAGGCTATTCGTGATGATGCCTTGATTGATGATAGATGCGGATGAGCTACCATTCCCGATAAAGAACTGCTCGGTATCGGCCATGAAATCAGTATGCGAAATGTTCCCGGTCGATGCGAGAAATCCGGCTGTGGTTACGCGTCCGGTAGGCGATATGAAGACCCCGTTCGGATTGAGTATCCACACCTGCCCATTGGCCTCGATCAGGCCATCGATCACGGAACCACTATTGCCTGTGACCCGGTTCAGCGTGATCGCCGTGGCATCCGGCTGATCAAAACGCAAAGTATGATCTTGCGGAACATTCAGGCTGGACCAGTCAAGAAATGCCCTGTTTGTGGTTTGGGTTACAGTGCGTACTGTGCCGGTTGTATCGACAGCGAAGGTTGCGCTGCCGGCAATCACATTCGGTGGCTGATCCGGCACGGCGGGCTGCACACTATTTTGTGCTGTCGCTACAGAGCTTACGCTGGCTGAAACCAGTAGCAAGAGGCGCGCAAGTTTCATTGTTGTTTTTCCAAATGCGATCGCGGAATGGCCTGAATCATCAAAAAACCGATACGAAGCTGATGTTTACCCGTGCCGGGCGGCTTTCTCCGCCGGGCAGTTTGCGGCCTTCAGCGGCAAATTGCAGATCAAGGAAAAGCCGGTCGACAAGGAGGGCTTTCAACCCGATGCCGTACGATATGATGCTTTGCTGTTCGGCCGGGACGTCTTGAGCAGGCAGCAGTTTTGCTCGTGCTGCATCCGTAAAACCATAAGCCTGGACATTGCTAATCGCACCCGGCGCCTGGACTGCTGGCAGATCGAAACGCAGCTCCCCCAGAAAGCCCACGCCGCGATCGCCGGTCAGCGCGGACGGCGCATAGCCGCGGCCCAGAAACTGGCCGCCAAACGCAAGCTGTTCTCCTGCCAGCAGTCGATCATCGGTCCACTGACCAACCACGCGCGTTAAGAAGGATGCGTTGGTACTGAGCGGAAACACATGATCGAGTTGCCAACTCACCTTGCTGAAATTGGGTTCAAACCCCGGAACGGAAGGGTTGGGGGCACTTTCATCCAAGGCACCAAAGGCTGATAGCCCGGCTGTTACAAACACTTGTGCATTTGTTTGCCCCAAAGGGGACTGGTGCCTTGCGCGCAGACCTATCTGGCTGCTGGCAATCTTGTCCCGGGTGATTTCGGCATCCAGAGCGGTCACTCTGGTGCGGGCATAGAGCAGCGCCGTTTCAAGATAGAGCGTGCTTGAACGGGAGCGGTGAAGTGGTGTGCGCAGTCTGGCTTCGAGCGAATAGGACTTACTGGAAACATCAAGCTCTGCGGCTTCGCCTCCCGGTTTTGCCTGCGCCGCCAACCCACCAAGATAAAGGACAGCCCCCTTGAAACCGATAGGGACTGCATAGCGCGCGCTGACCGCCTGCAATTCTTCCAGGTCTCGTCCCGCAAGACTGACCGAAAGGTCGATCGATCCCGGCCGGCTCAGCGGTGAATTGAGGGTATAGCCCAGCGAGTAGATGGCCGGACCGATAGCGTTCGAGCCGGTATTGCTGGCGCTGGCGAAGCCCTGATTTGGCACCCTGCTTGTCGATACAAGCATATTGGCCGCACCGATTTCGTTTCCGGGACGCAAAAGTGTTTTCGCGGCAATCCCAGGCGTATCATTCAGAATTAATAGCTTGCCATCAAGCTCGCGGATATTCAGCGGGCGCTGGTCGCGCAAATCCGCAAGCGCGCCCTGCGCCAGTTTACCGCCAACGCTGGTTTCATCTTCCAGCAAGATATCGTCGATGTAACCTTCGACGACTTCGATCGTGACAATACCATCTTCGATCGTTTGCGGCGGGATGATGACGCGGGTCAGCAGAAAGCCCTGATTGGTATACATCGCCTGCAGGCGGTCGGCCTGTTCGCGTAGGCTTTCCAGCCGGATTCGTTGCCCTTCCAGTGGTGCAAAAAGCGTGGCCACCTGTTCCTCAGAGAAATAGGTCACGCCATTGACCTGTACCCGTGAGACCAGAAAATCGAGGACGGACACGTCCTTTGGGACAACTGATTTTTCCGGATTGCGGATCGTGAGATCAAAGTCTTCCTGCGCCGGCAATTCGGGCGGGCTTAACCGCAATCTGGAAATGTCGGCTTCCGATGGCACAACGACCGATTGTGCCATTGCTTGTCCTTGAACCAGCCAGCACAATGGCGCGAACAGCAGCAAGCGGTTCTTCGTGATCGTCGGGGAACCTATCATTTTGCGCCCATCTTGATGCGCGCCGATACTTCGCCGTCCTTCAGCCTTTGGTGGTGATAGCTGATGAGCGGGTCGTCGGGATATTTCTGGTGGAGTTCGGCAAACCGCGGGCGAGCGGATTCGTCGTGCTGTTCAAGCAGCGCAAAGGCCTCACGATAGGCTTCTTCGGCATCCTCATCGTGCTCGGCTGGCAGCGGGGTGTACAACGTCGTGTATTCGGCTTTGCCCTTCAGGGCGAAATGGCCGATCGTGCGGAAGGCCTGATTGGGGGCCTGATCGACCACTGACTGGGTGCAGCATATCCGGGTGCCGAAGTATTTGTTGATCCCTTCGGTACGCGCGGCGGTGTTGACCGTATCCCCTAGCGCGGTGAAATCCATCCGCTGCGAAGAACCGAAATTGCCGACAACTGCCGGACCTGCATGAACGCCGATGCGCGTGACACCGATCGGTATGCCCCGGGCGTTGCATTCCTCGCGGTATCGTTCCGCATAGGCATCAAGTTCCAGAGCGGACCGGACTGCTGCGGCAGCGTGATCAGGCTGGTCAAGCGGGGCGTTGAAGATCGCCATGATCGCATCGCCGATGAACTTGTCGATGGTTCCACCTTGGCGAAGGATGATCTCGCACGCACCGTCGAGATAGCTGTTGAGGACGTCCGACAGATCCTCTGGCGTAAGCAGTTCGGACATTGTCGTGAAGTCGGCAACATCGGTGAAGAGAAAGGTGGCCAGGCGCTTTTCGCCGCTAATCGCCGCCGCGTTCGGGTCTGCGGCAATGCGGTCCACCACGGCCGGCGAAACGTAGCGCGAGAAGGTGGATTGAATGAATTGCCTTTGCATCCGCTCCCCACGGCCGATCACAAGATCCATCATCCAGACCGAAAGCAGCATAGCGATGGATGGCATGAGGATCGGAAGCATGCCGATGCCGTAACCATACCCGGCAATGGCGATGACCCAGTAACCGGCAAGCGAGATCAGGGACAATGCGACATTAAACAAAAGCCCCTTGCGAAGCTGGCTGATCAGCACACCCAAGGCCGTGAAGGCGGCAACCAGCAGCAACGTCAGCAGCGGTGGGGATACAGGTTCGGGTGCGCCCGATACCAGACTGTCGATGGCATGGGCCTGGATCAGCACTCCCGGCATCAGCCCGCGGTCGCCATCGTCAATGATCGAAAGGGGGGTGGGGTGTCGGTCGGTCATCGAAAGCACGGCACCGATCAGCACAACCTTGCCGGCAAACATCTCGGGTGGCAGATAGGAGACGTAATTGGCCGAAATGACCGGGATCGGTTCGGCTCCATCTGAGGGTAACGGGCGCCAGGCAATCTCGCGGGTGCGGCGAGGCAGGGGCGCATCCAGATAGCTCGCCATGACGGCAGCAAAACTTGGCGGATGGTCATCATCATAGATGATCTTCCCGTCGGCCACAAAACCGCCGGGATTGATCCGTCGGACCAGGCCATCAAATGGGTCAGACAACAGCCTGCTTTCCATCCGCATGTCCGCGGGGATGAAGGACCGCATGTAGTCAAGCTGCGGCTCCGTCACGAAGGCGCTGTCAGAGGTGAAGCTGAAATGAAGTGGGGTCCTGGCCGCCCGGATTGCGGAATAAAGCTGATCATCCTTTGCCGAATCGCTGGCCTGGTCGATCAGAACGTCAACGCCAATTGCTTTGGCCCCGGCTGTATCGATCCGCGTTATGAGATTGGCGATGAATTCGCGATCAATCGGCGAGCGATAGGCGAACTGCGAAACAGTCTCCTCGTCAAGCGCGATGACAATGATCTGATCCGACGGGGATTGCGGCACCGCCAGCGCAGCAACGCGAATGTCTGCAAGTTTCTTTTCAAGGTTTTGCAGCGGAGCAAACAATTGCACCGAGACGATGGCCAGCAGCGCAGAAAGCGCGGCGACAACCGTAATCCACACGCCTGATCGGGTCGGACCGTTCATCCACAGCGCTGACAAAGAAGGAAACAGCTTCATTCACCACTTTCCGAAGTTTCGTCTGTTGGAAGAAGGGCGAGCATGGCGTCTGCTTGCTGGATGCAGCCCTTTTCGATCATCCATGCGGCAAGTATGGCCGGTTCCGTCACGGCCGCGGGGATCAGGTGCAAACGGATGCTGTATTCGCGCTCATCATCCTTGACGATGAAGGCCTTCGTTCCGTCGATATCGCTGACCCGGGTGATCGACACGATGTCTTGCCCCGTTTCGAAGCGGAACTGCGTGTTCCACGAGCGATCGAGCGGGGACAGGGTGAAATCTTCGGTGACCACCGTTGTCGGCCGCCACCACCCGATCGGCGCCCCTTCGATCAGGCAGCGTTCGCCCGGTCGGGTGATGTCGATCAGCCAGGGTGATGGCACGGGCGCGGCATTGGACCCCGACCGGACCGCCCCAACCCGGTTGGCCCGATCATTACGGGTCGCGACAAGTGCCGCCAGCGCTCGGCCAGCGCCCCGGCTTGGCGCCGCCTTTGATCTTACCGGCCCATCGTAAGGGCCGCGCAGGCTGATCACCGTGCCATCATTGCGCACGACGACCAGCTTTCCCCCTGCCGGCAGCTTTACCGGACGCCCTTCTTCAAGCCGCGACCCAACTTTCAGATCAATCCCTCGGACCTCGACAACTACCGCCGTCTGGGCGGCGACTGGAGCGGCAAGCAGCAGGGTGATGATCGAGATCAATAACGTGCGCATCACGACACCGCTTCGTTCACAAAGACGGTTTCCGTGCCACTTCCGACGAATGAAAATGCGCCCCAGAAGAAGGGATGCGCGGTATCGGCATTGTCGATTGCCAAACCTTGGGCGCGTTGCAGCGCGGTATCGGTGGCAAGCATGCGATCGGCACCGATGGCGCTGAACATATCGCGCATGAGCGAAGCGGTCGCGGCTGAAGGAACCTGCCAGTGAGTAACGAGCAGGCTGCGTGCGCCTGCGACGAAAAAGCTTTCTGCAAGACCGGAAAGCGCATCACCCTTCTGGACGGTTGAATTGCTGCCGGTCGCGGTATTGCAAGCGGAGAGGACCACCAGGTTGGCCGAGATCTGGAGAGCCGCCACTTCGCTGGCGTCGAGAAAGCCATCTGTAGCCCTTGATGAAGCAATCTCGGACGGACGAGCCAGCGCGATACCCGGTTCGCGCTGACACGCGACCTCACCGGGCATTACAGCGTGGGTTGCCACATAGATCAGATTGTACTGGTTGAGTGAACCGTTGCGGAAAACCTCTTCCTTCGCCGATCTGTCGGAAAACAGATCGGCACCGTCAACGCGCAAGGATGCGATAACGGACCGCACCTCATCGATTGTATCGGGCAGTTGCTCGAGGCTGTCAAAACGGCTGTGCAGCGCAATTCCTTCCGGATTGCAGCTTGGCGCAGCGTCGGCGGGCAGGGCCGGGGCCGGCCCTGAAAATCTTGGGTTGGCAATGCCGAGGAACGGTTTGCCAGGCGCCTTTGCGGGCCTTGTGGACCGCAGGTTCACGAAGCTGACGACTGACGGCGCGTGGGTGATCGCCATCCGCTTCACCAGCCATGGGGCATCACGATAATCATCACTTGTCGGAAAACCAGTCAACAGCGTCCCGAAGGGAAGTGTGCTCAATGGCCCATTGGGCACTACGATAAGTCGCTTAACCCGCGAAAGAGGTTCGCTGACGGCTCCGAAGAGCGTCTGGTACAGCAAATGGGAGTCTTCGAGATTGAACTCGTTTACCGAACCGCCTTCAATTTCCAGCCCTTTGCGCAAACCACGCACAATTCGGGACAGGTCTTCCTCCCCCGCTGCGATCGGTGTGATGTAGATCCGGTCGCGCATGACGAGTTGCAGGAAGGAGGCGTCCCGCCCAATCAGAAAACTGGCTAGCGCTTCGTCATGCTTCAGCGCACTGCGCAGAAGGTTCAGATCCGGCGCGTGGCTTTCGCCAAAGCGCTGATACTCGGGATGATTTTTCTTCAGAAGGTCGCGCAGTCTGGCAGATTGTATCGTTTGGTCTTCAAGCCTTTTTGTCAACAATTCGAACAGCTTGTCATCGCGTTCAGCGGCCGGCTTTTCGCGTTCTATGGCAACTTTGCCTTGCAACTCGGACTGCGCCAGTATGCTCTGCTTCAGATTGCTCACCAGTTTGGCTAGCTGGGGATCCGCATCGGCCATCTGCAAAGAAGCCAGATCGATTACCTCATCACGGCCTGGAACGAATGCGATCTGGAATGCATCGTAAAGCTCGGTCATCAAGCCCAGCTTGTCATCCTCGGACGACATCGCCTCGGCTTCCGCCAAAACAGCCTTGGCAAAAGGGATCAGTTCGTCGACCCGCACCGCAACCGACCCGCGCGGCAGTTCCTTGGCTATTTTGATGGCCTGGCGAAAGCTGATTATCGCGTTCGCGTTCATCTCTTCGCGTTGATAGGCGCGCCCCTTCGCGAGCAACAAGCGCACCATCCCGGCGCCATCACCCTGAAGCGACCTGCGCAGTGAAATGGCTTTCTCGAAAAACGCTTCTGCAGCAGATGCCCGCCCTATCGCAGACGATGCCTCACCCAGAACCCCAAGGATTTCGGAGCGCCAGATTGGCGGCTTCACCCGAGACGAATTGAGCACAAAGAGCGCTTCACTGACCTTCGCATAGGCAGAAACCGGATCGTTCACCTTCAGCAGGATCGCTGCCTCTCTGGCGAGAGAGAGCGCCAGTTCCGGCTGCGCATCTGTGGCTTGAATTTCGTCAGCCTGGAAAAGCGAAAGCAGAGCCTGTTGATCGTCGCTACCAGTTATCTGCCGCCACTTGTCCGTGGCATTTTTTGCGAATTCGCTGGCAACGACATGATCGCCTTGCAGTGCTGCGATACTTGCCTGATAGCCAGCGAGCCGAGCCCGATCTTCTGCGCGCGGCGATTGATCGATGAGCGGTCCGGCGCGGCGGATGATTGCTTGCGATGCCTCGAAATCTTCCTGGTAGGCGAGCACCATGGCAAGATCGAGCAGCAGCGCGGTGGTCGTGAAGTCTGCGTCGCCAAACAGCCGCGTCTGCACTTCCAGTGCCGCATCAAGCTGTTCCTGCGCCGTTGCAAAATCCAGTTTCACGCTGGCTTTGCGGGCGGCAGACCATGAATCCTTGATGCGGCGGCGATCTGCGACCGACGCAAGTGGCACGGGAGTGGGCCACAGGCCGGCAACAAGACTTGCGGCGTCCTGCCTGGAAACTGAGGACACATCGGCCCCGATAACATGCGCAAGATAAGGGAATGCCGCAGGCATACCATACGCGACTTGCAGACCTGCCGCATCATAACTGATCAGCGCAATCATGGGCCAGCTGTCGTCGACCGAACGACACTTAAGCGCACGAAGCTGCAGGCCGCCCCACGACAAATCTACCGCGTCACCGCAAATACTCCTCTGATTGGCAAGGAGAAACTCTGTGACTTGATCCACAGGCAGCGGATCATGGCTGCGCTGGGCCGCGGATTGCGACTGGTCCGAAACCCGAACCATGAGACCCGCGCGCTCGTTTGCGCACAGAATGCCTGACTGAACAGCATCGCCCATCCACCCGGGCGAGGGTTCTTCGCGGTCAAGGCGGCAGGAAGCTCCACTAAGATCAAGAGGGCCCTGAGTCGCACCACTGCTGCGGACAGGCGCACGAGCAACTAACTCAGGCCTAACAGGGTCGACATCAACAATATTTTGAGCATAAACTTCAGAAGTTGCCGTTAATAATGTTAGCAGAATGTAAGCACAAGTATTGACTTGCAAGACTGCCCCCTATGACATGACAATTCAACGTGTGTGCTGGACGATTGCGCATAACAAGAATATAAGAGTTATCACGTATTATTAAAACTCAACGAAAATCACCAATATCCAAAGGATGGGTTAGGTTGTATTAGTTTTATTCTGGTTCATATCCGCAAGATCTGAAGTGGTTGGCGACATTCGTCGCGCTGGAGGATGTCGATGAGTCTGTCGATCAGGACCCACATCTTCCATGGCTGCGGGTCATGTTCGTCGCGGTCTTTGTCTCGTCGATGAAGACGAGGCGCTCAGGATCGAGATCGAGCTAGTCGTCGAACCAGTGCTGGCGCTACTTCAGGACGTCGGGCCGATCCTGCTCAATCGCATGCCCGGTCATTTTTTGCGCGTGATCCCGCGCCGCGCGAAGGAGCAATATACGGTGCCGACCAGGGCATCATGCTCGGTCAATAGCACCTGGCTCTCGATCAAGGTGATGTCGCCTTGCTCGGCAAGCAGCTGGAGCGGGTCGGTGACTATGCCACCAATATCGCCGGTGATGTTTCCTACATGCTTACCGGCCAGTAGGCGCAAGGATCGCGGGGAAGCGCGTTATACCAGCGCGCCAGGATGCTGACGCATCACGCGCTGGAAATGCTCAAGCCCCGCACGGGCTTAACCAATGCTCGATGAGTCAACCTCATCGAGCATTGGCATTAATAGTTCCATTGCGCCTGAACCCGTACGATCTGGCCTTCCGCCCGACCAAAGCGGCGTTCGTCGGCTTCCTTGCGAGAGGCCCAGCCATAGGTCGCCGTAAGTTCGAGCGCGGAGTTCACCAGCACTTCAATGCCCAGCTCCAGCTCCTCGGTTTCCAGCCGCGGTGCATTGGTCGCAGCCTTGAACCCGCCGCGGTAATACTGCCAGCGGGCAAAGGGATAGAACGAACCGATCGGCGATTCCTTCACCCGTGCCATCGCCTGCACATAGCCGCCGCGCAGCGGACGTTCCTCGATCCTTCCGGTGGCCGGATCGAATTCGGGCCCGGTGCCCCAGTTCCATTCGCCTTGCAGGCCAAACGGCTGGGGGTAGAGGATCGCATGCAGCCCGACGCGGTTATCGGCAAAGCTGACCGGGCTGACCCCGCCGCTGCGCACTTCGGGGCTGACGCGGTTGCGCATGATCGCGCCGCCCACCTCTAACACCTGACCATCCAGCCCCAGACCATCAAGTTCGAACGGCCAGGTCGCCATGCCGACTGCCATCAGGCCATCATTGGTCTCGGTCCGGTTGATCCCCTGCCCGTTGAACACCCCTGCACCAATGGCGCCATAATTGCCGAACAATTTCTGTCCGTCAGCCAAAAGACGATCCCAGACCCGCTGCACTGGTGCAGGCGTGTAATAGGCAACGATCCCGATATCGCGCTCGCCCGGCAGCGCGCTGTTGATCCCGTCGGTCCGGTCCAGTGCCAGACGATTGGATGATGACTGGAGGTTTTCCCAACCGAACGGCACCTTTGACTGGCCCAGCCGGACCCTGAAGCTCTTGTCGCCGGTAGGGAACACATCCGCATAGGCATCGCGCAATTGCGCAACGCCGCCGCGACGTTCCCCCGCAGACTGATTCGATACGGCGACCGCGAAATCCGGCTGGAAATACAGCGAGACATACTCGTTGAGATCGCCTTGCAGGATCAGACGCACGCGGCGGAAACTGAAATTGTTGTTGTCCCTGACATCGCCATCGCCGATCGTCCGAAGACGCGACACACCAGCGGGCGCCGAGGCATCGCCGGAAACGATCTCGTTCAACCGCAGTTGCGTGTATCCGCGCAGACGGAGTTTTTCATACCACGCCGCGGGTTTGGGCGGGCTGGCCATGGCGACCTGCGGAGCGGTTTGTGGTGCCGGTACCGAGGCCGCTTCGGGCAGGGACGGCGCGCCGAAATCCTGCGCGATAATCGGCGTGTCCGCGGTGGACGGGGTGGTGACAGGGGACGCAGGCGCAGCCGTTACCCGCTGTGCCTGAAGCACTTCGACCATCGCTTTGAGCTCATCAATCTGGCGCTGAAGATCGGCGATTGTGCGGGCCTGATCCGATTCGTCAGATACCACCGGATCGGCGTCCTGCGCCAGCGCCGGGACATTGGCACCCGCCAACAGAGCCAGGGTAAACAGGATGCCGGGAGATCCGCCGGAGATTCGGGACATGACAACTTGCCTTCGCAATTTCCAGGTCCAACACGAACCGGCTCCGATGCGCCACTATGTCCGGTTAGTGTCAGCTGTGTGACAATTGCGACAGGTTGTGGTGCGCGGTCGGGCAGCAATCCAGCGCAGCGCAAGCTGCATCTGCCGGACATTCGCAACGACACCCCGGACTGACGTCAAACTCGACACCGGGGTCAGGAAAACCGCGTCTGGTTCCAATCGCGTCGGCTACTGCCGCTTACCCGCGCGCCACATTCTCCAGCAATTCGGCGGTGATCGGATAGCCTGCATCGGCCATGATCCGCAGCATCGGCTGTTCGCCGCTGGTGTCCACCTGCGGGATGATGGTTCGCACCGGGATCGCTTCGGCCTGGGCGCGGGCTTCTTCGTAGCTGGCGAACAGCGCCAGACGTTCAAGATTGCGGCGGGTGGGGAAGATCAGCTTGATCGCGTCGCGCTCCGCCGCTTCCAGCGCACCCTGGGCGCTGGTCCAGAACAAGTGGGTGTTCTCGGCATGGTCGATCGACACTTCCACTTCGCCGGTGCCCAGATTGGCGAGATAGAAACGCGTGTCATAGACCCGCGGGATCCGCTCGTTCTTGGGGAGCCAGCGGGCAAAAGGCGTGATCTGGCCAAGATCGAGCCGCCAGCCGAATTCTTCCAGCACCGGGGCGAGCGCGCCGGTCCGTTCCAGCATTATCCGCGCAGCAGCGGCGCGGGGCGCATCAATCTCGCCCGCAAGGCCGAGCGCAAGCCCCGTTTCCTCCAGCGTCTCGCGCACGGCGGCGATCTGGTGCGCGGCCTCGTCCGTGGTCAGTCCGTGCGTTGCCGCCACCTGCTCGCCCAGCGCGAAATCGGCCGGGTCGACCCGGCCTCCGGGAAACACCGCCATGCCACCTGCAAAGGCCATGCCCTTCGATCGTATCGTCATCAGCACCTCCGGCGGCCCGCCCGAAGGGGCGTTGCGGAAGATGATGATGGTCGCGGCGGGAATGCCATCGGGCTTTGAATCGCTTGTCATTGCGCCAGAGCATGGCGCGGCGGCAAGCGCTTGCCAAGCGGTTTGGCAGGTTCATGCCGGTTTGCGGGCGACTGTCGGGATGCTTTACACCTGCGCCGGGCGTGGCTGCGACCGGCAGGATGAAAATGGCGTATTTGCGCGGTTTTTCCGATTTGGCACGCGCCATGCATATGAAGCTGCGGTCCCAATGGTCTTCAATTTGAGGCGCGCCCTTCCTGGTAATTCGGGCTGCGCCTCCCCGATACAAGAAACCGCCCCGCACTGGTCCTGCGGGGCGGTTTTCTGTTTCTGCCCAGGCCGCCGAACACCACCGCACGAGCGATGATCTTGCCGGCCGGAAGGCGTGCGGAGAACTAAGCGACCTTGGCGACGCCGCTTTCGTCGAGCAGTTGCTGCAATTCGCCGGCCTCGAACATCTCCATCATGATGTCGCTGCCGCCCACGAACTCGCCCTTGACGTAAAGCTGCGGGATGGTCGGCCAGTCAGAGAAGCTTTTGATCCCCTGCCGGACTTCCATGTCCTGCAGCACGTCCACGCTTTCATAGGCAACCCCGCAATGATCGAGGATCGCGATCGCACGGCTGGAAAAGCCGCATTGCGGGAACAGCGGCGTGCCCTTCATGAACAGCACGACATCATTGGCGGTGACGAGATCGGAAATGCGGGTGTTGGTATCGGACATGGGTAAGGCAGCCCCTGATGCGGTTGATCGGATAGATGCGTTTCAGGTGGGAAGTTTGGTGGTGACTTGCAAGGCGTGCAGTTCACCCCCCATCCGTCCGCCGAATGCGGCATAAACCATCTTGTGCTGTGCCACCCGGTTCTTGCCGACGAATTGCGGCGCGGTGACGGTGGCGGCCCAGTGATCATCATCACCGGCCAGATCGGTCAGTTCCACGCTTGCGCCGGGCAGGGCGGCAAGGATGGCTTCTTCGATGGCGGCAGCACTCATCGGCATGGTGGCAGCTCCCTGACGGCAAATGGCATCAGACTTCGCCGAGCAGCTGGCGGCGGGCCTCGATGGTCATTTCCTCAAGCTTGGCGCGGATATCGGCCTCGGAAATGTCGGTGTTGGCGGCGGTGAGATCGCCCAGCAGCTTGCGGATCACGTCCTCGTCGCCGGCTTCCTCGAAATCGGCCTGCACCACCGCTTTTTTATAGGCGTCGGTTTCCTCGGGCGTGAGCTTCATCAGCACCGCTGCCCATTCGCCCAGCAGCCGATTGCGGCGTGCGGCGATGCGAAAGGCGGTATCCTGGTCGAGCGCGAACTTGGCTTCTTCTGCCCGTTCGCGATCCTTGAAATCGGTCATGTGTTTCCCTCCGGAACGATCAGCGTCCGGAATAGGCTGGGCCGGGCGCGGCTTCAAGCGCGAAGCCGCGCCCCCGATCACAATAATGTGACATTATTCCATCGTGACGACGAGCTTGCCCACCGCCTCGCGGTTTTCGAGCTTTGCTATCGCATCGCCGGCGCGGGCGAGCGGGAAGGTCTCGGACACCAGCGGGTCGATCTTGCCTGCCTTCATCAGGTCGAACAATTCATCGACCTGCGCACGGAACTTGATCGGCTCACGCGCGGTGAAGGCGCCCCAGAACACGCCGCAGATATCGCAGCTTTTGAGCAGGGTGAGGTTCAATGGCATCTTCGCGATCCCGGCGGGGAAACCGACCACCAGAAAGCGGCCCTCCCACGCGATGGCGCGCAGGGCGGGTTCGGAATATTGCCCGCCGACAATGTCGTAGACGATGTTCGCCCCGTCCGGCCCGCAGGCGGTCTTGAAGGCATTGGCGAGCGCCTTTGACGCGTCCTTGTCCATCGCTTCACGCGGGTAGATCACCACCTCATCCGCGCCCGCCTGCCTGGCAACCTCGCCCTTGGCTTCGGAGGAAACCGCGGCAACCACGCGCGCGCCGAAAGCCTTGGCCAGTTCCACCGCCGACAGGCCCACGCCGCCCGCCGCGCCCAGCACCAGCACGGTGTCACCCGCCTTGATATGGCCGCGATCCTTCAGCCCGTGGATGGTGGTGCCATAGGTCATCAGCAAGGAAGCGGCTTTTTCAAACGGCACGCCATCGGGGATCGGGAACATCCGCCCGGCCGGCACCGCGACCTTTTCCGCGAGGCCGCCATTGCCGATCCCGGCCATGACACGGTCGCCAACGGCATAGCCTTCCACGCCTTCGCCAATCGCTTCGATCACCCCGGCAATCTCGCCGCCGGGCGCGTAGGGGCGCTCAGGCTTGAACTGGTAGAGGTCGCGGATCATCAGCGTATCGGGATAGTTGATCGCGCAGGCCTTGACCGCGACGAGGACTTCGCCCTTGCCGGGGGTGGGGGTGTCAACCTCGTCCAGCGTCAGGGTTTCCGGCCCACCGACGGTGTGGGTACGAATGGCTTTCATGTGATCATCTCTCCCGATGAGAATGTGGCTGTATTTATCCGGTCAGACAGACGTGCCGCGCATCAGCCACGGCTGGGCTGCGGTGCGGGTCTTTTCAAAGCCGCCGATGGCGTCGCTGCGGGCCATGGTCAGGCCGACTTCGTCCAGCCCGTTCAGCAGACAATCTCGGCGGAACGGATCGAGGTTGAAGGTGAAGCGATCCTGAAACGGGGTGGTCACGGTCTGGGTTTCAAGATCGACCGTGATCGGCTCGCCCGCCCGTGCAACGTCCAGCAGGCGGTCGATGGCTTCCTGCGGCAGAACCACGGGCAGGATCCCGTTCTTCACCGCGTTGCCCGAGAAAATGTCCGAAAAGCTGGGCGCGATCACCACCCGTATGCCCATGTCATCCAGCGCCCATGCGGCGTGTTCGCGGCTTGATCCGCAGCCGAAATTGTCGCCTGCGATCAGCACGTTCGCCCCGGCATAGGCGGGATCGTCGATCACATTGCCCGGCTCTGCCCGCAGCGCCTCGAACGCGCCTGCGCCCAGACCTTCGCGGCTGATGGTCTTGAGCCATTTTGCGGGAATGATGATGTCGGTATCGACATTCTTGAGGCCGAGCGGAATGGCGCGGCCCTCGACCCGGGTCAGCGGTTGCATGGATGCAGGCTCCTCAGTCGGTTTCTGGCGGCTCGCCCGAGGGGATCGGGCCGGGCTGGGGCGGTTCGTCCGGCTTCTTCTTGGCCGTGAGCTTGCGTCCGGCATAAAGCAGGGCTGCCGCGACAGCCGCCGAACCAATCGCCGCCGCGCCAATGGCGGCGCGATTGCCGGAGGACATCTTTTCGGATTTCTTCTTGTCGGTCATCTGCTTTCCATGCGCTTCCGAAGGGCCGGTTTCAAGCCCGGCGATTACCCAAGTTCGCGCACATCGGCGAGCCGCCCCGCGACTGCGGCGGCTGCCGCCATCGCGGGCGACACGAGGTGCGTGCGCGCGCCCGGGCCTTGGCGTCCGACAAAATTGCGGTTGCTGGTCGAGGCGCAGCGTTCGCCCGGCGGCACCTTGTCCGGGTTCATGCCGAGGCACGCCGAACAGCCCGGTTCGCGCCATTCGAACCCGGCCTCGGTGAAGATCTTGTCGAGCCCTTCGGTCTCGGCCTGATATTTGACCAGTCCCGATCCCGGAACGACAATCGCCCAGCGCACATTGGCGGCCTTGCGGCGGCCTTTCAGGATTGCGGCGGCGGCGCGCAGATCCTCGATCCGGCTGTTGGTGCAAGAGCCGATGAACACGTTCTCGATGGCCACATCGGTCATCGCCATGCCGGGGGTGAGGCCCATGTAATCGAGGCTCTTTTGGGCTGCGACGCGTTTGCTCTCGTCGGCGAAGTCCTGCGGGTCTGGCACGCGCCCGCCAATCGGGACCACATCTTCGGGGCTGGTGCCCCAGGTCACGCTCGGTTCGACATCGGCTGCGTCGATCACCACGCTTTTGGCAAACACCGCGCCCTCATCGCTGTGGAGTGTGCGCCAATAGGCGACCGCCGCGTCCCATTCCGCGCCCGCAGGCGCCATCGGGCGGCCCTTGAGGTAGGCGAAGGTGGTGTCATCGGGCGCGATCAGGCCCGCACGCGCGCCTGCCTCGATGCTCATGTTGCACACCGTCAGGCGTTCCTCGATGGTCATCGCTTCGAACACGGCTCCGCGATATTCGATCACATGGCCGCTGCCGCCCGCCGCGCCGATCCGCCCGATGATGTGGAGGATCAGGTCTTTCGCGCTGATGCCGGGGCCAAGATCGCCTTCGACCCGCACTTCCATCGGCTTCGACTGCTGGAGCAGCAGGGTTTGCGTCGCCAGCACATGTTCGACCTCGCTGGTGCCGATCCCGAAGGCGAGCGCGCCCAGACCGCCGTGGCAGGCCGTGTGCGAATCCCCGCAGACGATGGTGGTGCCGGGCAGCGAGAAGCCCTGTTCGGGGCCGACCACATGGACGATTCCCTGTTCCTTCGCGGTCGCCGGTATGTAGCGGATGCCGAAGGCCGGCGCGTTGTCTTCCAGCGCGGCGAGCTGGGCCGCGCTTTCCGGGTCGGCAATCGGCACCGGCTTGCCGCTCGCGTCGAGGCGCGGCGTGGTCGGCAGGTTGTGATCGGGCACTGCCAGCGTCAGTTCGGGCCGCCGCACCGGACGCCCGGCCAGCCGCAGCGACTCGAACGCCTGCGGGCTGGTCACCTCGTGCACCAGATGCCGGTCGATATAGATCAGCGCCGTGCCGTCATCGCGTGTCTCGACGACATGCGCGTCCCAGATCTTTTCGTAAAGTGTGCGCGGGCGGGTCGCCATGGTGCGTTGTTTCCTTCTTGTCGCCAAGGCGATTAGACGCGCCAGCACCCCTCGCGCAAGATGCGTGCTTGACCCGCGTCAAATTCGTCATGGCTTTGCAGCTTTCATCGGGTATAACTGACAAATATGTCAGCAACCGAATCTCCTGCCGCGCCTGCTCCTGCTTTTTTCCACCCGATCAAGGTCGAGGAAGCGGACATTGATTTCATGGGCCATGTCAACAATGCGCGCTACCTGAACTGGGTGCAGGATGCGGTGCTGGCGCACTGGAACAAGATCGCGCCGGCCGATGACGTCGCCACCAAGGCGTGGGTCGCCCTTAAGCACGAGATTACCTATCGCAAGCCCGCCTTCCTTGAAGATGACGTGACCGCGCAGACCGTTCTTGAACGCTTCAATGGCGCCCGTGCGTTCTATTCCACGCTGATCAAGCGCGGCGAGGAGGTGCTGGCCGAAGTGCAATCGAGCTGGTGCTGCATCGACGCCAAGACCCTGCGCCCGGCACGCATTGGTGAGCATTTGCGGATGTTCTTCTTCCCTCAGGGGGAGTGATCCCGGCCGCATGCCGCGGCTGATGGCGCATCAGCCCTGTTCGATCGCTTCGAGCGCGGTGCCGGCCGCCAGCCAGTCCTGCTCGGCTGCGGCCAAGGCGTCGGCGGCTTTCGCGCGGGCGGTCAGCAGGCTTTGCAACTTTGCGCCATCCGCGCCGGGTTTGCTGCTCGCATCGAGGACTTGCGCATCCAGCCGTTCGACCTCGGCTGACGCGCGGGTCAGCGCCTTTTCAGCCTTGCCCAGTTCCGATTGGGCAAAACGCGCCTGCGCCACGGTCTTCGGCGTGCCCGGCCTGCCTTTGGCCGCGTCGGATCTGATCCCATCACCCTTGGGCTTTCGCCCCAGAATGAAGTCGATGTAATCATCCATGTTGCCGGCATATTCGCGCGCGGTTCCGCCATCGACCAGCACCAGCCGGTCTGCCGTCAGTTCGACCATGTGGCGATCATGGCTGATCAGGATAACCGCGCCGGTATAGGTGTTGAGCGCCTGAATCAGCGCCTCACGCGCGTCGACATCAAGGTGGTTGGTCGGTTCATCAAGGATCAGCAGATGCGGCGCATCGCGGGTGATCAGCGCCAGCGCCAGCCGCGCGCGCTCCCCGCCCGATAGCTTGTCGACCCGCTGGTTGGCGCGCGGCCCGGAAAAGCCGAACCGGCCCAGTTGCGCGCGAATGGCGCCCTGCGATTGGCCGTCCATCGCGCGGTTCATCAGATCGAGCGGGGTGTCTTCGCCCGCCAGTTCCTCAACCTGATACTGCGTGAAATATCCGACCTTGAGCTTGCCCGGCGCGTTGACTGCGCCTTCGGCTGGCGCAAGTTGCGACGCCAGCAGGCGGGCCAGCGTGGTCTTGCCGTTGCCGTTGCGGCCCAGCAGCGCGATCCGGTCATCCGCCTCGATCCGGAAATTCAGTCGTTTGAGGATCGGCGGGGCTTCGCCATATCCCACCGCTGCCTGTTCCAGCGTGATCATCGGCGATTTGAGCTGGGCGGGATCGGGGAAATCGAAGCTCAGCGTCGGGTCTTCCATCAGCGCGGCGATGGGCTGCATCTTGGCCAGCATCTTGGCGCGCGATTGCGCCTGCTTGGCGGTCGAGGCGCGGGCGGAGTTGCGAGCGACATAATCCCGCAGCCGCGCGGCTTGCGCATCCTGTGATGCCTTGGCCGCTGCGAGCTGCGCGGCGCGTTCGGCGCGCTGCTTTTCAAACGCGTCATAGCCGCCGGGATAGAGCGTCAACTGCCCGCCTTGCAGGTGCAGGATGTGATCGACCACCTTGTTCAGCAGGTCGCGTTCATGGCTGATCACCACCAGCGTGGCGGGATAGGATTTGAGGAAATTCTCCAGCCACAAGGTCGCCTCGAGATCGAGGTGGTTGGAAGGCTCGTCCAGCAGCAGGATATCGGGTTCGGAAAACAGCAGCGCGCCAAGGGCAATGCGCATCTTCCAGCCGCCCGAAAAACTATCGACCGGGCGCTGCTGCATTTCTTCATCAAAGCCAAGGCCATTGAGGATCTTGGCCGCGCGCGCCGGGGCAGAATAGGCGTCGATGGCGAGCAGGCGTTCGTGGACGTCGCCCATGCGGTCCATGTCGGTGCAGGTTTCCAGCTCCGCCAGCAATTCGGCGCGTTCGGTCGCGGCGGCGAGCACCACCTCTTCCGGCGTCATCGAACCGCTGGGCGCTTCCTGCGCGATATAGCCTATCCGCGCGCGCGATGGTTTGCTGATTTCGCCATCATCCGGCTCGATCTCGCCGATCAGCGCCTTCATCAGGGTCGATTTGCCCGCGCCGTTGCGGCCGATCAGCCCGACCCGCGCGCCGATGGGCACGGTTGCGCTGGCGCGTTCCAGAATGGCCCGGCCGCCAAGCCGCACAGTGACACCGTCGATGGTAAGCATGGGCGCGCCCTTAACAGCCAATCCAGTCCTGCCCAACGGAAATTACCCGCTGCATTGCAATCGGGGCAGGGCGCAGGTGCTGGATTGGCCATGCGTGCAGCGCGCGCGGCCCGGCTTGCGGCAGATCAGGCCAGCACGAAATAGGCAATCGCCAGCCCGGTCATCGTGGTGATGGCCAGCCAGCTTTGCAGGCGCGAGGTGGCCGACGGGCGAGCGGCCTCGGGCATTTCGCACCGGGTGACAACCAGATGGTTCAGCAACGCAACCCCCGGCGCGATCACGAAACTGGCAGTCGTGACAAGATCGAGAAATCCGGTGAGATCGGTGAGCAGGGTAAAGATGGCCGCCACGGCGATGGCCACGAATAATAGCGCAAAGAACGCATATTCGCCGCGCCTGTAGGACACGTCGTCACGACCGGTCAGGATGGCGCGCGCCGCGGCAAAGGTGCGGGAATAGGCATCAATGCCTGCGATCACCGTTGTCAGCATCACCGACAGCGCGGCAATCCCCGCCAGAAATGCCGGTCCGGGGCCAAGCGCTTCCTTGTAGAGGCTGACCAGCTGTCCCGCAAAACCGGGCGCATCGGCCAGCGGCACAATCGCCTGCCGGTGCATGACGCCTGCCCCCATGATGCAGAAGCAGACAGCCATCGCCGCGGTGATAACGTAAGGCCAGAAAAAGCTCTTGCGCGTTTCTGCAAGGGTTGCCTTGCGCCCTTCGGGCAAGGCGTGATCCGCCTCGATCTTCCACAGCGACAGGGGCACCGAGACATCGGTCGGATTGGGCATGAAGCCCGCCAGCGCGACGATGAAGATCAGGGCGGAGACCTCACCCGTCCAGCTGAAATCGGCCATCGTCGTCCAATCGACCCACGGCAGGACGACCGCCGTGGTCAGCAAGGTGGAGCCGACCAGAAAGGCCAGCAAAACTGCGTTGACCCGGTCAAGGAAGCGGTAGCCGCCGATCAGCAGCAGGCAGGTGGCAAGCACAAGGATAGCAGCGGCGAGCACCGGGACCGGCGCAATCGGTCCGATCAGCACGGTCAGGATTCCTGCGGTTGCAGCGCCCAGAGCCGCCCAGATGATGGGAACCAGCGGGCCAACCGCCAGCAGGAACAAGAGCACCGCCCAAAGCCCGAGCTCACGGTACCCGGTCAGCAGTGAACGGCCGCGGGCATGGGCGAAATCGATGCCGTATCGATAGGCCGGATATTTGAGGAAATTCGCAAGCACGATCACGCCCGCCAGCGCCAGACCGAACATCGCCCCGGCACGGGTCGATTGCACCAGATGCGAAGTGCCGATTGCGGCGCCGGTAAAGATCAGACCCGGCCCCGCAAGGCGGCGCAGGAAACGCGATGACATTGGCTGTCCCCCCGGCAATGCACAGTTTTGCAACCGTGCACCGGCTTTGCACTGCGCCCGGTCTTTAACAACAGAAGATTGGCCGGACGCGATGGAGGCAGGGCGGCCTTGTGCCCGCTGGCGCGCGATCGCCCGGCGGCAGCCTCGCGCTTTTGCGCAAACGCAATTGCAGCTTTGCGCCAGCGTTCTATAGGCATCCTTATGGGCCGCAAGCGCGTATCGTTCTGACATGAAGCCGCACTTCAATCCTCGCGCGCGCGTGATGCAGGGCGCAATCGGGCTGGCGCTGGCGGCGGCGATCGCGGGCAACTGGCTGGCGATCCATTTCTACGGCATTCTGGTGTTCACCCTGACATGGGAAAGCCTGCCTCTCGCGCTTGCAATGGCGGCGGCGCAATGCTGGCTTTCGGTCGGCGTGTTTATCGTCTGCCATGATGCGATGCATGGCAGCCTGGTTCCGGGCAAGCCGAAGCTGAATGGCGCGATCGGGGCGGTGCTGCTGGCGCTTTACGCAGGCTTTGGATGGAAGCAGCTGCGCGACGCGCATTTCGCCCATCACAAGCTGGCGGGCCACGCGGGCGATCCCGATTTCGATGAACATCACCCGGATGATTTCTTTCGGTGGTATGGGACGTTCTTCAAACGCTATTTCGGCTGGCGGTCGCTGCTTTATGTCCACACGGTGGTGGGGATCTACTGGCTGGTGATCGGGGTGCCGATGGTGCAGATCGTGCTGCTCTATGGCCTGCCGGCGCTGGGATCGTCGCTGCAATTGTTCTATTTCGGCACCTATCGCCCGCATTGTCACCGCGAAGGCCAGCCCTTTGCCGACCGGCACAATGCCCGCAGCAATGATTTCGGCACGCTGGCCAGTCTCGCCACCTGCTTCCATTTCGGCTATCATCTGGAACATCACCACCGGCCCGACGTGCCGTGGTGGAGCCTGCCTGCGGCGAAACGGGCCGGGGTGGGCGATACGGAATTGACTGCGAAGGTGCCTGCATGAGCTGGCTCGAAATTGTCCTCACCGTCATGTCCTCGCTGATCGGGATGGAGCTGTTCGCGTGGGTCGCGCACAAGTACATCATGCACGGCTGGGGCTGGGGCTGGCACCGCGATCATCACGAACCGCATGACAATGTGCTGGAAAAGAACGATCTGTTCGCGGTGGTCTTCGGCACGATCAATGCCGCGATGTATATCTATGGCTCGCTCTACTGGGACTGGCTGTGGTGGTTTGCGGTCGGGATCACGCTGTATGGGGTGATCTACACGCTGGTGCATGATGGGCTGGTTCACCAACGCTATTGGAAGTGGGTGCCGCGCAAAGGCTATGCCAAGCGGCTGGTGCAGGCGCACAAGCTGCACCATGCGACCATCGGGAAAGAAGGCGGGGTCAGCTTCGGCTTCGTCTTTGCGCGCGATCCGGCCAAGCTAAAGGCTGAGCTGAAGGCGCAGAAGGAAGCCGGGATCGCGGTGGTCAGGGATTCGGTTGGCTGATCCGGCCGCCCGCAGCGACGCAGCCTTCAGGCTGCATGAGCGAGGATTTCGCGCGCCGGAGGGCGTGCGGGACGCAAGAAACACCGGTGCCGCAAGCACCGCAAGGCCGACCGGCCGCCCGCAGCGACGCAGCCTTCAGGCTGCATGAGCGAGGATTTCGCGCGCCGGAGGGCGTGCGGCACTCAAGAAGCAATCCGCGCGGCGTGTTCTTTCACCAGACCGATCATGT
Organism: Erythrobacter sanguineus; assembly: GCF_900143235.1. Taxonomy (GTDB): domain Bacteria; phylum Pseudomonadota; class Alphaproteobacteria; order Sphingomonadales; family Sphingomonadaceae; genus Erythrobacter; species Erythrobacter sanguineus. The sequence goes on from NZ_FRDF01000018.1 coordinate 24,859, forward strand.
TCGGCACGCCCTGCGTGCGGTTGCTCGATAGCTGGTTTTTCAGATCGAACGGGGCGAGTGCGCCCATCACGTCCATCTGCGCCACTTCGGACGCCGGCCTGTCCTGCACCGCCGAAATCACCAGCGCGACAATGCCCTTGGTGATCGCGGCGTTGCTATCGGCGAGGAAGTGCAATTTCTGTTCCTGCTGCGAGGCGGGATAGACCCACACCGCTGCTGAACAGCCGCGCACCAGTGTGGCGTCGGTTTTCAGCGCATCGGGCATCGGTTCGAGCGTCCGCCCAAGCTCGATCAGCAGGCCGTAACGGTCATCGCCTTCGAGGAATTCGTACTCTTCGAGAATGTCGGAAAGGGAGCGCATCAGGCGCATTTAGGCAGGGTGACTGCGAAACGGAAGGGGTGATTGGCCCTCGTGCCTAGCCCATCAGCCCGCCGGGGCGGGTGAAGGCGTAGTAGATCACGTAGAACCAGCCGAAAAAGCCCTGCACGATTGCCCAGAATATCGATTTGTTGACGCTCCAGCTGATCGCGATGGCGAGCGCGCTGCCGAACCCGATCCCGGCCTGAGCAGCGGCGGTGCTGCGCGGCCCGCTCACAGTTCAACCCCGCTGGCGATGGCTTCCAGCTTGCGGATGCGTTCCTTGAGGTCGGCCAGTTCGATCCGGGCGGTGCCGATCCCGGAACCTTCGGCGTCCGGGGTGCGGGCGGCGGTGGTTGCGGCGGTGGTTGCGGGGGCGCCGCGTTCAAGTTCCTGCCGTTTCAGGTCAAGCCAGCCGTGCCAGCCGCGCAGCAGGGCGGCAGCGACAACGGTGATCCCCACCAGACAGGTCACGGCCATGACGATGGCGGGATCGAGAAGGGGCGTCATCATTCGCTCTGGTCCTCCTTGGTATGCGGGATTGCCCGCTCATCATGCGATGCGGGCAGGGCCCGCAGGGCTTCGATTTCGGCGGCGATGCGCGCGCGTTCGCGGGCGTCGCTGGTGTTGCCATCGGTGGCGATGCGTTCGAGCACGTTCACACGCTCGCGCAGGTCTTGAAGTTCGCGCCGCGCCGCTTCCAGTTCGGCCGCGCTGCGATTGTCATTGCGCGGGGCAAGGGTTTCATTGCCGTCTTCATCGGTGATGATCCCGGCGCGCGCCTTGCCGTACTGCACCACGCCCCAGACGATGATCGCGATGATGGCAACGATGGCCCAGCTGCTGATCATGCCTCGCCCTTGTCCTTGAGGTTCGACAGCGCACGGTCACGCGCCGAATCTCTCAGCGCTTCGATTTCGGCGCCGAGGTGATAGCCGCCATCGGTGACGATCCGTTCGACATTGATCAGCCGATCCTTCACCGAGCCGAGTTCGGCGCGCAATTCGGCGTTTTCCTGAGTCAGCAGGGTCACGCGGTGCGCGGTTTGCTTGTCCGAACCGGGTTTCAAAGACTGGCCCCACATGCCTTCGAGCGGGTAGCCATTCTTGATCTTCATCCGGGTGACCTGGAACGAGGCGAGGATGCCAAGCCCGGCAAGCACCGAGCAGGCAAGGATGATCCAGCCGAGATAGGGAAGAAAATCCGATGCTTGCATCACACGCGCTCCTTGTTTTCGAGGCTGAGTGGCACGCTGGTGCCTGCTAATTCATTGGCATCCGCTCGGCGCGTATCACGCAAAGCTTCGATTTCTTCGCTAAGCGAATAGCCGCGGTCAGTGACGATCTTTTCCAGCACGATCATACGATCCTGCATGGCGTCGATCTTGCCGTGCAATTCTTCGTTCTCGGCCTTGAGCCGCTGCGCCTCCGCGCTGTCCGCGCGCTCGGTCTTGCCGCCCCATTCATCCTCGAGCGAGTAGCCGTGCTTGGCGCGGATCCAGTTGTTGATCAGCCATCCACCGGTGCTCAGGGCAATGATGGCGATGACGAAATCCGGTCCTCCGAAGTCCATCACACGTGCTCCTTGTCTGCGAGGGCCTTGTTGTCTGCGAGGGCCTTGCGTTCGAGGTCGAGCGGCAGGCCTGCACCTGAATCGACCCGCCGCGTATCGCGCAGCGCTTCGATCTGTGTGGCGATGTCGTAGCCGCGATCGGTGATGATCCGTTCGAGCACCTGCACCCGGTCTTCAAGCCGCTGGATGTGGCTCGCATATTGTGCGGCCTTTTCGGCGGTTTCACTCGCCACGGCCTTGGTCTGCAGCTTGGCGACCTTTTCCTTGTGGTTGGTCCAGACCCCGAAAAAGCCGAGCAGAATGCCCAGGATCGGGATCATCAGCGCCATTTCCCCAGTCATTATCGTGTTCCCCTGTCAGATGTGGCGGGCGCTCAGCGCAGCCGCTCGATTTCGGCGGTCAGGCGCGGGTTGCTGGTGACATAGTGGGTTTCCACCGCCGCCAGCCGCCGGTCGATATCGCGAAAGCTTGCGCGGATTTCGCGCGCCGTACGCTTGGGATTCTGGCGCACGCCCTGCCAGTATTTTTGTTCGCGTTCGTCGCGGTAGAGGTGGGGTGGCTTCTTGTTGAGCAGAAACCCGGCGATCAGATAGGCGATGATCGAAGGCCCGCCGGTGATGAAGATCGATGCTACCGCCGCAAACCGGATCCAGAACACGTTGATCCCGGTGTAATCGGCAATCCCGGCGCAAACGCCCATCAGTCTGCCATTATACTTGTCGCGGTAAAGCGTGGTGCGGGGGCTGTTCATGCGCGGGTTCCTTTCTTCTCGGCCATCAGCGCTTCGAGTTCGCGCAGCTGCTGGTTGTCCTTTTTCTGATCGGCGATCAGACGGCGGGCGGGGGTGAATTCGGGATCGTCGCTGGCCACCAGCCGTTCGACCGTATCCATCCGCTCGTCGAGCCGCTTGGCGAGGTTGTAGAGTTCTTCCAGCAGCACTTCGTCATCGGTGGTGATGGTTGCGGCGGTCTTCCACTTGGTCATGTAGTGCAGGATCACCCACGGCAGGCCGATGAAAAGCGTGGCAACGATCATTACCGCGATAAGTCCGTCTTCCATAGCTTAACCCTCCTTGCTGTCGTCGGCCTTGCCGAGCGCTTTCTTCATGGCTTCCAGTTCGTCATCGATCGCGTCCGATCCGGCGAGCGCCGCGATTTCATCGGCGAGCGACGGGGTCTTGCCTTCTGCAATCTGCAAAGCGTCAGCGCGGCCTTCGGCGTAATCGACCCGGCGTTCGAGCTGGTCGAAACGGGCCAGTGCTTCATCAGTGCGTTCGGTGCTCATCAGGGTGCGCAGCTTGACGCGGTTCTCGGCGCTTTCGAGGCGCGCGGCGATCGCGGTCTGGCGGCTGCGGGCTTCGCGCAGGCGGTGCTGCAGCTTCTGGATGTCGTCCTCATAGGCGCGCAGCGCATCGTCGAGCACGGCGATCTCGGCCTTGAGCTGGTCGGCCATGTCGCTGGCCTTCTTGCGCTCGACCAGCGCGGCGCGGGCCAGATCCTCGCGATCCTTCGACAGGGCGAGCTGCGCCTTTTCGGCCCAGTCGGCCTGCAGCTTGTCGAGCTTGACGCAGTGGCGGTGCATTTCCTTCTGATCGGCAATGGTGCGCGCCGCGCTGGCGCGGACTTCGACCAGGGTTTCCTCCATTTCGAGGATGATCATGCGGATCATCTTGGTCGGATCATCCGCCTTGTCGAGCATGTCGTTGAAATTGGCAGCGATGATATCGCGGGTACGGCTGAAAATGCCCATGAAGGCTACTCCATCGAGAAACGAATTGACGCGATCCTGCGCGGCGACTCGGGATGTGTCGCCGGCATTGGTGCGGGCGCGAGCCTGCGTCGGGGTGGGGCTGCGGCGCAAGGCTTCGATTTCCTCGTCAAGCCGCGAAAGGCGGCTGGTGGCAGGGTGGGCCGGAGCGTCGCTGCGCTGGTTGTCGCGCGTGGAGCGCGCGTCACCGGCAGCATCTGCGGGGGGAACGTTACGCTCCGGCCCTAGGGGGTCATGCGGGGTGCGGGGATCGCCCATCTCAGGCGATCTCGATCATCCCGCCGCTTTCCGCAGCGGGGTGGGCGATCGGGCTGGCGTTGGCCGCGCCCGACTGGATCTGCGATGACAATGCGATCATCAGCACCATCGCGGCAATGCTGGCCATCGCGGCCTGCCCGAGCTTGGTGTTCCAGAAGCTGTTGGCGGCGGGTTTGCGGTCGATCATGTCCGAGCCTTCTCAAATGGTGTTCAGTGGTCTTGCCCGGTATTGTGCAATCGGCGTGCCAAACTGTGAAAATGGCGGAAATCGAGGATTCTCACGGTTTCCGCACAAGCACCGATTGGTCTCTATTGCCAAGCATTGGGGAATTTCACTATAGGTTGGTCATGGAGCGGGAAAGCCAGTTCATCGGCCAATCGGGCGCCTTCCTCGACGCGGTCGAGCGCGCCAGCCGTGCGGCTTCGATGAACCGCCCGGTGCTGGTGATCGGCGAGCGCGGGACGGGCAAGGAACTGATTGCCGAACGTCTCCACCGCCTGTCGACCCGCTGGGACGAACCGCTGGTCACCATGAACTGCGCGGCGCTGCCCGAAACCCTGATCGAGGCCGAACTGTTCGGCCACGAGGCGGGGGCCTTTACCGGCGCCACCAAGGCGCGCGTGGGGCGCTTCGAGGAGGCCGACCGCGGCACGCTGTTCCTCGATGAACTCGGCACGCTGTCGATGGGCGCGCAGGAACGGCTGCTGCGCGCGGTCGAATATGGCGAGGTCACCCGCATCGGTGCCTCGCGCCCGATCCGGGTCGATGTGCGCATTGTCGCCGCCACCAATGATGATCTGCCCGCGCTGGCAGGCAGCGGCGAATTTCGCGCCGACCTGCTCGACCGGCTGAGTTTCGAGGTCATCACCCTGCCGCCGCTGCGCGTGCGCGAAGGCGATATCGGCGTACTGGCGGAATATTTCGGGCGGCGGATGGGGGCCGAGCTTGATTGGCACGCCTGGCCCGGCTTTGCGCCGCACGTTATGGCCAGCCTTGAAGATTATGCATGGCCCGGCAATGTCCGCGAGCTTCGCAACGTGATCGAACGCGCGGTCTATCGCTGGGACGATCCCGAAACCGCCATCGCCCATGTCCAGTTCGACCCCTTTGACAGCCCGTGGCGTCCGCGGCCGCCCGAACATCGCCGCGCTGCTGCCGCACCGCCCGGCGCCGCGGGCCCCGCGCCTGCCGCGCCTTCTGCGGATGATTTCGACATGGTCGACGATCTGCGCGCGGCCGTGGATCGGCATGAACGCGCGATCCTTGAACATGCGCTGGGCAAGCATCGCTGGAACCAGCGCCAGACCGCCCGTGCGCTGGGCCTCACCTATGATCAGCTGCGCCACGCGATCCGCAAGCATGGCCTGATGGAAGGGCAGGAAACCGGCGGCGCGTAACCGCTTGATAATGATTTGCCGCTAGCATCCGGCGCGCATTGCCTTTGCCTGTCGGGAGCCAATTCATGCGCGCGTTCGTCAACCTGTTCGAGAAGCTGATCGACGGCGCCCGGCTCATCATCGGCCTGTTCATGCTGACGATCATGATGTTGGGGCTGCTGCTGCCCTTTGGCGCATCCCATCTCATGCCCGAGGTTGAGAATGTCTCTGCCGAAGTCGCCGCGCGGGGCGGCGAAAGGCCGCTCACGCACAACCAGAAGCAACGCCTCGCCGAGGATATGGCGAAGGATGGCTGGAGCTATGGTGCGGCAACCGCCACGACTGGCCAGCGCAAGCCGAATGACGGCTGGGCCGACTGAACCGCGCCATAACCGTTCGCGCAGCGCGCCTGCGGGCTTGCCCAAGTAAATATCCTTAGCCGCGGCTTGGTCTGGCTTTCACTGCGCCTCGGCAGGCTGCGGCGCGATGTTGCAGCCTGTCCGTCCGCACGAATCGCCATTTCCCCGGCCAGCCGGCCGGCGCAGCGCGCCGCGCCTGCGGCTGGCAATCCCGGTGCGACTGGTGGCGACCTATGCCACCGAGACCTGCGTGCTGCTCGACCTGTCGCGCAGCGGGGCGCGGATCGGGCTGGCGCGCCCGCTGCCGTGCGGGGACTGTGCCTATCTCCAGATCGCGGGGATCGAGGCCTTTGCCGAAGTCGTCCGCCGCGATCCCGGTGTTGCCGGCGGGGTCAATGGCCTTGTGTTTGACCAGTCGCTGCCCGATGCGGCGGTGCTGGCGGTGCGCCGTCATGCCGAAACCTTCGAGCAGCGCGAGCGCGAGGCGTTCCGCGATCAGGTGCGGCGCTGGGTCAAGGGTGAAAGCCCCGCCTGATCCCCGCAAGTTGCGCGCTTCGCACTTGCCAAATCTTTCGCCTGCGCCTAAGTGACCGCCCATCCCGGCATTGTCGTGACAAGGTTTGGATGCTGGCGCCTTTCGGGGGCCGGCCCGAACCCCGTTGCGATCATGCCTTCTGACCGGAGACCGAATGGCCGATATCGCGCGCCTGACCGAGCTGATCGAACCCGAGGCTGCTGCCCTGGGATTCGCGCTCGTGCGCGTGGCGATGATCACGTCAGAAGCCGGGGACGGCGGCATGGCGCTGCAGATCATGGCCGAAGACCCGGCGACGGGCCAGCTGGTGATCGATCAATGTGCCGCGCTGTCGCGCCGCGTTTCCGACGTGATCGACACCGCCGAAGAAGCGGGCGAGGTGCTGATTGAAGGCGCCTATCACCTCGAAGTCAGCTCGCCCGGCATTGATCGCCCGCTGACCCGGAGCAAGGATTTCACCGACTGGGCCGGACACGAAGCCCGGATCGTGATGGTCAAAACCCATGACGGCCAGCGTGTCAGCAAGGGTATTCTGCACGGGATCGCGGATGGCATGGTGCATATCACCGATGCCAAGGCGGGCGATGTGCACTTGCCGCTGGAACAGATTCATTCGGCCAGGCTCGTCCTCACCGACGCGCTGATTGCCGCCACAAGGCCGCTGGACACCAGCGGTGCCGATGAACTCATCGAAGACAAAGAAAAGGCAGACGACTGATGAGTGCCATTTCCGCCAACAAGGCTGAACTGCTCGCGATCGCCAACGCGGTCGCCTCGGAAAAGATGATCGACAAGGCGATCGTCATCGAGGCGATGGAAGAAGCGATCCAGAAATCCGCGCGCAACCGTTACGGCGCGGAAAACGATATCCGTGCCAAGCTTGATCCGCTGACCGGCGATCTGACGCTGTGGCGCGTGGTCGAGGTGGTCGAGGAGGTCGAAGACTACTTCAAGCAGGTTGACCTGAAGCAGGGCGAAAAGCTGCAGGCAGGCGCCAAGGTCGGCGATTTCATCGTTGATCCGCTGCCGCCGGTCGATCTTGGCCGGATCGACGCGCAGTCCGCCAAGCAGGTGATCTTCCAGAAGGTCCGCGATGCCGAGCGTGAACGCCAGTTTGAAGAATTCAAGGATCGCGCGGGCGAAATCATCACCGGCGTGATCAAGTCGGTCGAATTCGGCCACGTGATCGTCAATCTCGGCCGCGCTGAGGGCGTGATCCGCCGCGACCAGCAGATCCCGCGCGAAGCCGCCCGGACCGGTGAGCGCGTGCGCGCGCTGATCACCAAAGTGGAACGCAACAACCGCGGCCCGCAGATCTTCCTGTCCCGCGCACATCCCGATTTCATGAAGAAGCTGTTCGCGCAGGAAGTGCCCGAAATCTACGACGGCATCATCGAAATCAAGGCCGCCGCCCGCGATCCGGGCAGCCGCGCCAAGATCGGCGTGATCAGCCACGATTCCAGCATCGACCCGGTCGGCGCCTGCGTCGGCATGAAGGGCAGCCGCGTGCAGGCGGTGGTGCAGGAACTGCAGGGCGAGAAGATCGACATCATCCCCTGGTCGGAAGACACCGCGACCTTCGTCGTCAACGCATTGCAGCCTGCCACTGTGGCGCGCGTCGTGCTTGACGAGGAAGAAGGCCGCATCGAAGTGGTGGTGCCCGATGATCAGCTTTCGCTGGCAATTGGCCGCCGCGGCCAGAACGTGCGGCTGGCGAGCCAGTTGACCGGCCACCAGATCGACATCATGACCGAGGAAGAGGCTTCCGAGAAGCGTTCCAAGGAATTCGCCGAACGTTCCAAGATGTTCGAGGAAGAACTCGACGTCGACGAAACGCTGGCCCAGCTGCTCGTTGCCGAAGGCTTCGCCGAGCTTGAAGAAGTCGCCTATGTCGAACTGGCCGAACTCGCCAGCATCGAAGGCTTTGACGATGATCTTGCCGCGGAACTCCAGAGCCGCGCATTGGAAGCGCTCGAGCGCCAGGAAGCAGCCCACCGCCAGGTCCGCCGCGAACTGGGCGTGGAGGACGCGCTGGCAGAGATTCCGCACCTGACCGAAGCGATGCTGGTCACGCTGGGCAAGGCGGGGATCAAGACGCTGGATGATCTGGCCGATCTCGCCACCGACGAGCTGATCGCCAAGAAGCGCGAAGCACCGCGTCGCCGCAACACGGCGGAAGGCCCGCCGATGCGGCGTCCGCAGCGCGAGCAGGACAAGGGCGGCGTGCTGGGCGAATATGGCCTGAACGAAGAGCAGGGCAACGCCATCATCATGGCCGCGCGTGCGCACTGGTTCGAGGATGAACCGACCGAGGAGGCCGCCGATGCGGACTCCACCCAATGAGCGCCTGACGTCCGACATCGCCGAGCCGGTTCTCCCAGACACGTCCGGGAGCGAACGGCGCTGCATCCTTTCGGGGGATAATGCCCCGCGCGACATGCTCGTGCGGCTGGCGATCTCGCCTGATGGGCTGGTGCTGCCCGATGTGGCGGCCAAGGCGCCGGGGCGCGGAGCGTGGATCGGCGTAAGCCGCGCCGCGCTTGAAACCGCGCTGACCGAGGGCCATCTTAAGCGGGCGCTGATGCGTGCCTTCAAGGGTGCGTCTCTTTCGATTCCCGATGATCTTGGCCAGCGGGTCGAAGCCGCGCTGGCACGCCATCTGGGCGACCGGCTGGGGCTGGAACTGCGCAGCGGCAAGATTGTGCTGGGCTCGGCCCGGATCGAGGAACAGGCCCGCGCCGGGCGGCTTGCCGCGCTGCTTCACGCAGCCGACAGCAGCGAGGATGGACGGCGCAAGCTCGACCAGGCCTGGCGGGTCGGTCGCGAGGCGGAAGGATCGGGCGAACGGGGGCAGGTCTTGCCTCTGGACCGCAACGCGCTGTCTGTGGCATTGGGCCGCGACAATGTCGTCCACCTCGGCGTTGCCGGCCATGCCGGTGACATGCGCGCCGCAATGCGGGTGCAGCAGGCGGTTTCCCGGCTTTCGCGCTTTGTCGCTGACGGCGGCTCGCCGCCCGATGCGGCGGCTCCGGATGCACGGGACATGATGGACATAACCGGCCGGGATACGCCCGGCCACAGCGATCGGCCCACGGCTGGCCGTTCGGCACATGATGAATACGGTAAGGATTGACGAGCGATAATGAGCGACGACAACAACCAGCGCACCCGCAAACCTCTGGGCCTCAAGCGGTCGGTCGATGCGGGCGAGGTCAAGCAGACCTTCAGCCACGGCCGCACCAACAAGGTGGCGGTCGAGGTGAAGCGGCGCCGCAAGCTCGTGAAGCCCGGCGAAACGCCTGAACAGGCTCCGGCACCGGCACCGGCACCGGCACCGGCGCCCGAACCCGCGCCTGCCCCGGTCGCCGCCGCGCCCAAGCCCGCGCCGCGCCCCGCCGCGCCTGCCCGCCCCGCGCCTGCCGGTGAAACGCCGCAGGAACGCGTCAAGCGGCTCCAGCTCGAAGCCGAGGAAGAGCGTCTGCGGCTCGCCGAAGATGCGCGCAAGCGCGACGACGAAACCGCCCGCCAGCGCGAGGAAGAAGAACGCCGCCGCGCCGAGGAAAAGCGGGCCGAAGAAGCAGCCGAAAAGCTGCGCGCTGCCGAGGCCGAGAGCGCCAAGGCTGCGCCGGTCGAACAGCCCGCCGAAGCACAGGCAGCCGAAGCTGCCACCGAGGCCCCGGCCGAGCCTGCCGCGACGGGTGATGCTACCCCCGGTCCGCGCCGGTTCACGCCCGTCGAGCGGCCCGAAGCCAAGCGTCCGGAAAAGAAGAAGAAGGAAGAAAAGCGCGCTGCCCCGATCGATGCCGACAAGGACAAGCGCCGTTCCGGCAAGCTGACCGTCACCCGCGCGCTCAACGAGGATGAAGGCCGCCGTGCGCGCAGCCTCGCCGCATTGAAGCGCGCGCGTGAAAAGGAACGCCGCGGTCAGGGTGGCCCGTCCAAGCCGCGCGACAAGCAGGTGCGCGACGTGGTCGTGCCGGAAGCGATCACGGTGCAGGAACTCGCCAACCGCATGGCCGAAAAGGGCGCGGACCTGGTGAAGGCGCTGTTCAATATGGGCATGATGGTCACTGTCAACCAGACCATCGATCAGGACACTGCCGAATTGCTGGTCGAGGAATTCGGCCACAACATCACCCGTGTGTCGGCAAGCGACGTCGATATCAACACCAGCGAGGACAGCGATCCCGAAGAAACCCTGCGTCCGCGTCCGCCGGTGGTCACGATCATGGGCCATGTCGATCACGGCAAGACCAGCCTGCTCGACGCCCTGCGCGGTACGGATGTGGTCAAGGGCGAGGCCGGCGGCATCACCCAGCATATCGGCGCCTACCAGATCACCACCAAGGCGAAGGACAAGATCACCTTCCTCGACACCCCCGGCCACGCCGCCTTTTCGGAAATGCGCGCGCGCGGAGCGAATGTCACCGACATCGTGATCCTGGTGGTGGCTGCCGACGACGGGATCATGCCGCAGACGATCGAGGCCATCAATCACACCAAGGCCGCAGGCGTGCCGATGATCGTGGCGATCAACAAGTGCGACAAGCCCGAGGCGAACCCGCAAAAGGTGCGCGAACGCCTGCTTGAACATGATATCATGGTCGAGGCGATGAGCGGCGAAGTGCAGGATGTCGAACTTTCGGCCAAGACCGGCGCGGGGATCGACAAGCTGCTTGAAGCGATCGCGTTGCAGGCCGAACTGCTTGAATTGAAGGCCCGCCCCGATCGCGATGCCGAAGCGACCGTGATCGAAGCCCAGCTTGACAAGGGCCGCGGCCCGGTGGCGACAGTGCTGGTCACGCGCGGCACGCTGAAACGCGGCGACAATTTCGTGGTCGGCACCCAGTCGGGCCGCGTGCGCGCACTGGTCGATCACAAGGGCCAGCAGCTGAAAGAGGCCGGCCCGTCAATGCCGGTCGAGGTGCTGGGCCTGAGCGGCGTCCCGTCCGCAGGCGACAGCTTCACCGTGGTCGAGAACGAACAGCGCGCCCGCGAGGTCGCCGAATATCGTCAGGAAATGGCGACCGAAAAGCGCACCGCGCTGGCCCCGACCAATTTCGACACGATGTTCAGCAGCCTGTCCTCCAGCGTCATCGAATTCCCGGTGGTGGTGAAGGCCGACGTGCAAGGCTCTGTCGAGGCGATCGTGGGCGCGCTGCACAACCTTTCGAACGACGAGATCAAGGTGCGCGTGCTCAATGCAGGCGTTGGTGCGATCACCGAAAGCGACGTCACGCTGGCGGCGGCTTCCAAGGCGCCGATCATCGGTTTCAACGTGCGTCCCAATGCCAAGGCGCGCGATCTGGTGAAGCGCGATAATGTGCGGATGATGTATTACGACGTCATCTATCACCTGACCGATGAAATCGCCAAGGAGATGGCAGGCGAGCTTGGCCCCGAACGGATCGAAACCGTGGTCGGCCGGGCCGAGGTCAAGCAGGTGTTCCCGGCGGGCAAGAAGGACAAGGCGGCAGGGCTCCTGGTTCTGGAAGGCGCGATCCGCAAGGGCCTGTTCGCCCGCCTCACCCGTCAGGATGTCATCGTCTCGGCGACCAAGATCCAGTCGCTGCGGCGCTTCAAGGACGATGTCGACGAAGTGCGCGCCGGGCTCGAATGCGGCGTGGTGCTGGAAGACACCAACGACATCAAGCCGGGCGACAATCTCGAAGTCTTCTCGGTCGAGGAGCGTGAGCGCACGTTGTAAGGATCTCCCTTCCCGCTTGCGGGAGGGGCCGGGGGTGGATCCGTGCCGCGTGCGCCGGCTGCCCACCCCGCTGCGACTAGGCGGTAAGCCGTCAAGTCTCGCTCCCCTCCCGCAGGCGGGAGGGGCAAAGGGAGCGGAATGAGCGAAGCAATTCACCACCCCGACGATGCCGGGCAGTCGCCGCATACGGCGCTGCTCGGATCGCAATTCGTCGGCTGGGACGAAACAACCCAGACCGCGACCATGCGCTTTACCGTGAAGCGCGAGATGACCACCTGGCGCGGCGGCGTGCAGGGGGGGCTGGTCGCGGGCTATCTGGATGATGTGATGGGCTATGCCTATGTCGCGGCGACGGGCGGCGAGATGGCACCGCTCAACCTCGACATATCCATGACCCTGATCCGCCTGATCCCCGAAGGCGTGACCATCATTGGCAAGGGCCGGGTGGTCAAGGCCGGGCGGCGCGTGGTGTTCCTTGAAGGCGAATTGCTGGCGGAAGATGGCACGATCTACGCCCGCTCGACCTCCACCGCCCTGCCGACCCCGCGCCCGACACCAACCAGCACGGGGATGGGCTAGCAGGGATGGCCAAGGCGCCCTTCACCCCCGAACAGCAATCGGTCCGCGTGCTCAAGGTGGGCGAGCGGGTGCGGCATATCCTGTCCGAACTGCTCGCGCGCGGCGAAGTGCATGATGATGTGGTGAGCGCGGCCAATATTGCGGTCACCGAGGTCCGTATGACCCCCGATCTGCGCCACGCCACCGCTTATATTAAGCCGCTGCTGGGCGCGGGCGAGGATGAGGTGGTCCACGCGCTGCGCCAGAACACCGCCTTCCTCCAGCGCGAGGTGGCCAAGCGGCTCGGCCTCAAATTCGCGCCCAAGCTGCGCTTCCGCAAGGATGAAAGCTTTGCCGAGGCTGACCGGATCGAGGCCTTGCTGCGCGATCCCAAGGTGGCCCGCGATCTGGGCGATGATGCTGAAGCCGGCGAGGAAGAATAGCCTCGCCTACCGCGGCACCATCCGTGCCTTCAGCGTGATATCGACCTTGTTGCCGACGATCAGCTGATAGCTTTTCATCCCGTATTCGCGCCGGTCAATGGTGGTGGTGCCGGTAAAGCTCACCGGCTTGCCTGCCTGCGCCAGCGGATCGGCGTCGAAGGTCACATCCAGGCTGGCCGGGCGGGTCTTGCCGCGCGCAGTGAGTTGGCCGCTGACCATGCCGCGCGTCGGGCTGGTGAGCGCAATCGAACGCCCGACGAAGCGGATCGAGGGATATTTTTCCACCCAGAAGAACTTCTCGCCGCGCAGCCGGCTCAAGGTCAGATCGTCGGGCGCCTCGATCGCGGTTGCATCAAACGTCACGTCGATCACCGCGCGTTCGGGCGCGCCGGGAACGATGGTGACCGCACCCTGCATCCGGGGAAACCGCGCGGTTTTGCTGGCGAGGCCGAAGAACGGCACCTTGGCCGAGACATTGCTGGCCGCCGCATCAAGCGTGTAGCGCTGCGGCGTGCCAATTTCGGCCCCCGCATTGGCGAGCGCGAAGGCCGCCAGCAGCGGCAGCAGGACAAGGCGCAGGCGTGGCAATATTCCCATGATGTCCATGGTAACCTTACGCGCATCAAAGGGGAATGGTTTCGCAACCCTGTTGAAGAACGCCGCAAACGACCCAGAGCGAGCTTGTCGCGGGACGAACGGAGTGCAAGGCTCACGCTTATCATGGCCAAGCTATATTTCTACTATGCCAGCATGAATGCCGGCAAATCATCAAGCCTGCTGCAGGCCGATTTCAATTATCGCGAACGCGGGATGCGCACGATGTTGTGGACTGCCGCGCTGGATAGCCGTTCGGCCGGGCAGGTGCAGAGCCGGATCGGGCTGGAATCGGGCGCGCATCTTTATGGTGCCAAGACTGACCTGTGGGCCGCCGTCAGCGCCGCCCACGCCGCCGAACCGATCGACTGCGTGCTGGTGGACGAGGCGCAGTTCCTCACCACCGAGCAGGTGTGGCAGCTCGCCCGGCTGGCGGACGAGGCGGGGATCCCGGTGCTGTGTTATGGCCTGCGCACCGATTTTCAGGGCGAACTCTTCCCCGGTTCGGCGGTGCTGCTGGGCATTGCCGATGCCTTGGTGGAGCTGAAGGCGGTGTGCCACTGCGGGCGCAAGGCGACGATGAACCTGCGCGTGGATGAAAGCGGAGCGGCGGTCAAACAGGGCGCGCAGACCGAAATCGGCGGCAATGATCGCTATGTCGCGCTGTGCCGCAGGCATTTTTCGCAGGCCCTTGTCGCATGATTTCGCGCACGCGCACTGGCGCGCGGTGCGCGCGCGCCCTATCTGTCAGATAATGAGCGAAACCTTCATTTTCGGCCTCGTGCTGATCCCCGCGCTGATCGTTGCAATCGTGTTCCACGAGGTGGCGCATGGTTACATGGCACGCCTGCTGGGCGATCCCACCGCGTCCGAACGCGGGCGGTTGACGCTGAACCCGATTGCCCATGTCGACCCCATCGGCACGCTGCTGGTGCCGGGCGCGCTGGCGTTGCTGGGCGGGCCGGTGTTCGGCTGGGCCAAGCCTGTGCCGGTCAACAAGTGGCGTCTGGATAATCCGCGTTACGGGATGATGGCGGTCGCCGCAGCCGGGCCGGGGAGCAATTTCGTATTGGCGAGCGTGGGCGCGGTGCTGCTCGGTCTGAGCATGCCCGCAGGGCTCGGCTTTGGCGGCGATATGGAGGCGGGCGCGGCGCTGCTGGTCAATGGCTTGGGCGAACCGCAATGGCTGGCGACAGGGCTGTTCTACTTCATCCTCGTCAACATCTTCCTTGGCCTGTTCAACCTGCTGCCGATCCCGCCCTTCGATGGCTCGCATATCGTTGGCGGGCTGTTGCCGGAACGGATGCGGGCAGGGTGGGAAAAGCTGCAAGGCGTCGGCATGGCGCTGCTGATCGCGCTGATTGCCGCCAGCTGGGTGTTCGGGACAAGCTGGCTCGGCACGGTGCTGATGCCGCCGGTAACCTTCGCGATGGGGTTCTATCTTTCACTGGCGGACTGGATCGCGGCGCTGATCGCCTGATCCTCGATCCGCAAGCGCTTGAACCATTGGGCGAGGGCGGCGCGCTCGGCTGCGCTCATGTGCAGCCCCAGCTTTGAACGGCGCCACAGCACGTCATCGGCGCTGCGGGCATATTCGTGGCGGACGAGGTAGACCACCTCTGCCGCCGTCAGCCCTGCGCCGAAATGCTGGCCAAGGTCGGTGAAGCTGCGCGCATCGCCCAGCACCGCGTTCAGCCGGGTGCCATAGGCGCGGGCCAGCCGCCGCAGCACGGGCGCGGGCAGCCACGGCCGGATGGCGGCCTGCGCAGCCACGAAGCCTTCGAAATCGAGCGCCGGAATATCCCCGCCGGGCAAGGGGGCGTCCGCCGTCCATGACCGCCCGCTGACGCCCAGTTTCTCCAGCGCGTGCTCGGCAAGCTTGCGATAGGTGGTGATCTTGCCCCCGAAGATCGACAGCAGCGGCGGGCCCTTGTCGTTCCGCCCGCGATCCAGTTCGAACACATAATCGCGCGTGACGGTGGAATTGCTGGCCGACTGGTCATCATAAAGCGGGCGCACCCCGGCATAGGACCACACCGCCTGATCCGGCGACACATCGCGGCTGAGATATTCGTTCACCGCAGCGCAGATGTAATCCGCCTCCGCCTCGGAAATCGAAATCTCTGCCGGATCGCCTTCAAAGGCGACATCGGTGGTGCCCACCAGCGTGAAGTCGCCTTCATAGGGGATGGCGAACACGATCCGTCCGTCGCGGTTCTGGAAGATGTAGGAATGGTCGCCTTCGTAAAGCCGCGGGAAGACGAGGTGGCTGCCTTTGACCAGCCGCAGATTGCTCGCATTGCGGCCCGGCATGGCGCGGGCCAGCACCTGATCGACCCACGGGCCGGCGGCGTTGACGACCATCTTTGCGGTTAAGTTCTGCGTGCCTGCCGGGCCGGTGAGGCGGGCCTGCCAGTGGCCGCGCATCCGTTTCAGCCCGGTGCATTCGGTGCCGGTGCGGATATCCGCGCCGCGCTCAGCTGCGTCCATGGCGTTCAGCACCACCAGCCGCGCATCCTCGACCCAGCAATCGGAATATTCGAACCCGCGCGTCAGCCGCTCCTCCAGCACCCCGGCGTGCGGCGGGCGGGTGAGATCTATGCTGCGCGCCGGCGGCAGCAGCTTGCGCCCGCCGATATGGTCGTAAAGGAACAGCCCCAGCCGCAGCAGCCAGCGCGGACGCAGGCCCGCATCATGCGGCAGCACGAAGCGCAGCGGCCAGATGATGTGCGGGGCAATGGCGAGCAGCCGCTCGCGCTCGATCAGGCTTTCGCGCACCAGCCGGAATTCGTAATGTTCGAGATAGCGAAGCCCGCCATGCACCAGCTTGGTCGAGGCCGACGAGGTCGCGCCTGCCAGATCGCCTTTTTCGGCAAGACACACCTTCAGCCCGCGCCCTGCGGCATCGCGCGCGATCCCGGCACCATTGATGCCGCCGCCGATTACCAGCAGATCGAAGTCCTGAGGCCCGGTAATGTCCATGCTTTGCGAAACTTGGCGTTTTCGATCCGGCTTGGCTAGGGGGGCAGGGTGAACGACCCATTGAAACCTGCATCCGGTCTGCCCCTGTCGGGCTGGCTGATCCTCGACAAGCCGCGCGGGCTGGGCAGCACCCAAGGGGTGAGCGCGGTCAAGCGTGTCCTCCGCCAGAACGGCTATGCCAGGACCAAGGTCGGCCATGGCGGCACATTGGATCCCTTGGCCCAAGGCGTGCTGCCGATTGCGCTGGGCGAGGCGACCAAGCTCGCCGGGCGGATGCTGGATGCCTCCAAGATCTACGAATTCACCGTCCGTTTCGGCGAGGAAACCGACACGCTCGACACCCAAGGCGATGTGGTGGCGACCAGCGATGTGCGGCCCTCGCTGACTGAGGTCGAAGCAGTGCTGCCGCGTTTCACTGGGCCGATCGAGCAGGTGCCGCCGGCTTTTTCCGCGCTTAAGGTGGGCGGCCAGCGCGCCTATGATCTGGCGCGGGCAGGGGAGACGGTGGAGCTGAAGGCGCGCAGCGTTACCATTCACTCCCTCGCTATCATTCGTCATCCCGGCGCAGGCCGGGACCCAGAGCGACAAGCCGAGAACCTTGATCCACTGGGCCCCGGCCTGCGCCGGGGTGACGATGAATTGGAGGAGGCCACTTTGCAGGCCCACGTCTCCAAGGGCACCTATATCCGCAGCCTTGCACGGGACATCGCATACGCGCTTGGCACGGTCGGCCATGTCACCTATCTCAGGCGCACCAAGGCCGGTCCGTTCCGCCAAGAACAGGCGATTTCGCTGGACAAACTGGACGAAGCCGCTAAGGGCGCGAGCCTTGAATACCTTCTCCTGCCGCTGGAGGCAGGGCTGGACGACATCCCGGCCCTTCACCTCGATCAGACAAGCGCGCAGGCGGTCCGACAGGGCCGGGTGCTGTCTGACATGCCCCAATCATCCGGGCTCTATCTGGCGAAACTGGGCAATGTCCCGGTCGCGCTGATGGAAATCACGGACGGGATGGCCACGGTCGTCAGGGGTTTCAACCTTCCCGATGTCGCTGAGTGAAAGAGATATACTATGTCGGTGACCGCCGAAGAAAAGCAGGGAATCATTTCCGATAACGCCCGTGATCCCAAGGACACCGGCAGCCCCGAAGTGCAGGTTGCGATCCTCACGCAGCGCATCCGCAACCTGACCGAACACTTCAAGGATCACCACAAGGACAACCATTCGCGTCGCGGCCTGTTGATGATGGTCAACAAGCGCCGCACGCTGCTCGCATACCTGAAGAAGAAGGATGTCGAGCGCTACAACGCGCTGATCCAGAAGCTGGGCCTGCGTAAGTAAGAGTTTTGCGAAAGGGCGGCTCCAAGGGGCCGCCTTTTTTGCATATGGGGCAGCAGACATCCGGTCTGCCTAGCCTTGGGGCCAAACACAGCCCCGCACCGGACCGGGACGGTTGTTTACCCGGCACAAGAGGCCCCGCCCGGCAATATGGCTGTGCGGGTCAAAAGGAAAATCAATGTTCGACACGAAAACCGTATCGCTGGAGTGGGGCGGCAAGACCCTCACTCTGGAAACCGGGCGTATTGCCCGTCAGGCCGATGGCGCAGTGCTGGCCACCTATGGCGAAACCGTGGTGCTGTGCGCCGTGACCGCCGCCAAGTCGGTCAAGGAAGGGCAGGATTTCTTCCCGCTCACCGTCCACTATCAGGAAAAATTCTCCGCTGCCGGACGCATTCCGGGCGGCTTCTTCAAGCGTGAACGCGGCGCGACCGAAAAGGAAACGCTGACCAGCCGGTTGATCGACCGTCCGATCCGTCCGCTGTTCCCAGAAGGCTTCTACAACGAAATCAACGTGATCTGTCAGGTTCTGTCGTTTGACGGCGAGAACGAGCCGGACATGGTCGCCATGATCGCCGCTTCGGCTGCGCTGACGATTTCGGGCGTGCCGTTCATGGGTCCGATCGGCGCCTGCCGCGTGGGCTACATCGATGGCGAATACACGCTCAACCCCAAGCAGGACCGCGCGCTGGCCGATGGCCGCCTCGATCTGGTTGTTGCCGCCACGCAAGACGCGGTGATGATGGTCGAATCCGAAGCCAAGGAACTGACCGAGGACGAAATGCTCGGCGCCGTCATGTTTGCACATGGCGAAATCCGCAACGTCATCGGCGCGATCATCGATCTCGCTGAACAGGCTGCCAAGGATCCCTGGACCGTCGACCTCAGCGACAATACCGCTGACATGAAGGCCAAGCTCAAGGATCTGATCGGCGGTGATATCGCGGCCGCCTACAAGCTGACCGACAAGTCGGCACGCTCGGACGCGCTCAACGAAGCGCGGGCCAAGGCCAAGGCGGCATTCGCTGACGAAGGCGGGCAGACCCAGATGGTCGCGGGCAAGCTGATGAAGAAGCTCGAAGCCGAAATCGTGCGCGGGGCGATCCTCAAGGATGGCCAGCGCATCGACGGCCGCAAGCTCGATCAGGTTCGTCCGATCGAAGCGATCGTCGGCTTCCTGCCGCGCACCCATGGTTCGTCGCTGTTCACCCGCGGTGAAACGCAGGCGATCTGCACCACCACGCTCGGCACCAAGGATTCCGAGCAGATGATCGATGGTCTGGAAGGCCTGAGCTACACCAGCTTCATGCTGCACTACAACTTCCCGCCCTATTCGGTCGGTGAAGTGGGCCGCTTCGGCGCTCCGGGTCGCCGCGAAGTCGGTCACGGCAAGCTCGCCTGGCGCGCGCTCAACCCCGTGCTGCCGAGCAAGGAAGATTTTCCGTATACCATCCGTGTGTTGTCGGACATCACCGAGTCTAACGGCTCGTCCTCGATGGCGACCGTATGCGGCGGCTGTCTGTCGATGATGGACGCCGGTGTGCCGGTGAAGTCTCCGGTGTCGGGCATTGCGATGGGCCTGATCCTTGAAGGCGATGATTTCGCCGTCCTGTCGGACATTCTGGGTGATGAAGATCACCTTGGCGACATGGACTTCAAGGTGGCCGGTACCGAAAACGGCATCACCACGATGCAGATGGACATCAAGATTGCCGGCATCACGCAGGAAATCATGGCCAAGGCGCTGGAACAGGCCAAGGCTGGCCGGATGCACATCCTTGGCGAAATGGCCAAGGCGCTGACCGGTGCCCGCACCGAAGTCAGCAAGCATGCGCCGCGCATCGAAACGATCCAGATCGACAAATCGAAGATCCGTGACGTGATCGGCACGGGCGGCAAGGTGATCCGCGAAATCGTGGCTGAAACCGGCGCCAAGGTCGACATCGACGATGAAGGTGTGATCAAGATCTCGTCCAGCAACACCGATGAAATCGAGGCCGCGAAGAAGTGGATCCTCGGCATCGTCGAGGAAGCCGAAGTCGGCAAGATCTACAACGGCAAGGTCGTGAACATCGTCGATTTCGGCGCGTTTGTGAACTTCATGGGCGGCAAGGATGGTCTCGTCCACGTGTCGGAAATGCGCAACGAGCGGGTCGAAAAGCCCACCGATGTCGTTTCCGAAGGCATGGAAGTGAAGGTCAAGGTGCTCGAAATCGATCAGCGCGGCAAGGTTCGCC
Source organism: Erythrobacter sanguineus (assembly GCF_900143235.1). Classification (GTDB taxonomy): domain Bacteria; phylum Pseudomonadota; class Alphaproteobacteria; order Sphingomonadales; family Sphingomonadaceae; genus Erythrobacter; species Erythrobacter sanguineus. The sequence continues at coordinate 44,944 of NZ_FRDF01000018.1, forward strand.
TGTCGATGCGCGTCGTTGATCAGGAAACCGGCGAAGAGCTGGAGGACACCCGTCCCCCGCGCGAACCGCGTGAAGGTGGTCGCGGGGATCGCGGCGGTGACCGTCGCGGGCCCAAGGGCGGCGGCGATCGCGGCGGTCGTGGTCGCAGCGGCGGCGGTGATCGCGGCGGGCGCGAACGCGACAGCGGCCCGGCGGGCCTGCCCGATTTCCTGAAGGACTGATCGCCTCATCCGAGGTAAACAATTGGGGCCGCCCGGAGCGATCCGGGCGGCCCATTTGCTGTTACGGGGTCACCTGACCAATGCTTAAACGCGAACACCTTGCCAGCGCGCAGATCGCTGACGGCGAATTGCTCGAACTCTACACCCATGCGGGCCACTTCATGATCGTGATGGGCCGCAACGAGCTGATGAGCACGCGGATGGCTTTTTCCGAAGAGCAGCTGGCCGAGCTGACCATCGAGCGGCTGGGCAAGCCCGATGCCCGCATTCTGATCGGCGGCTATGGCATGGGCTTTACCTACCGCGCCGCGCGCGCCCGGCTGGCGGATAGCGCCGAGATCGTCATCGCCGAGATTTCCGATGCAATCATCGCATGGGCCACGGGGCCGATGGCGCAGCTCACTGGCGATAGCCTGTCCGACCCGCGCCTTGACCTGCGCATCTGTGATGTCGCCGCGCTGATCGATGATGCCAATGATGGCACGTCAGCAAAGTTCGACGCGATCCTGCTTGATGTCGACAACGGGCCCGATGGTCTGGTGCGCGATGCCAACAACCGGATCTACTCGCGCACCGGCCTTGCCAAGGCGCGCGATGCGCTGAAGCCGGGGGGCATTCTGGCGGTGTGGTCAGCCGGGCCGGATCCGGCCTTTCGCAAGCGGCTGCATGATACTGGCCTCGACATCGTCGAATGGAAAGTCCGCTCACGCCCGAACAACAAGGGCGCGCATCATATCATCTGGTTTGCGCAGAAGGTCTGAACCCCCGCAAAGGCCCTAGGCAGCGCAGGCGATTTCGGGATTGATCGGCCGTTTGGCCCGGCAAGCCTCCTGAATTTCCAACCGATTGCGCCCAAGCCGTTTGGCGCGATAAAGTGCTTTATCGGCCAGCATCAACGCCTGTTCGGTTGGGCGGCCCTGCAACAATTCCACAGCCCCGATGCTGACCGTGACATTATGCGATATCTGCAACCGGGCCAGTTCCTGGCGCGTCTGGTGGGCGATGGCCTCCCGCAACGATTCGAGTTCGCGCTGCCAGTCCGGCGCGGTTAGGAAGACCGCAAACTCCTCGCCGCCAATCCGCATCGCTTTGCCCGGCGCGCAGGCAAGACAGCGAGCGATCGATTGCAGCACGATATCGCCGGTCGCATGGCCAAACTGGTCATTGATCAGCTTGAAGTGATCGCAATCGACAATCGCCAACGCGGTGTAGCTTTGGTGCGGGATCTTGCGCAGATCATCCTCAAACACCCGGCGATTGGCAATTCCGGTGAGCGCATCAATCTCGCTGGCATTGCGGGCTGCAACCGCTTCGGCCATCGCGGCGTCGCGTTCGCGCAAGGTGGCGCGGAAACGCACCGCAAGAAGCCCTGAAATACAGACCAGTTCGAACGCGAAGCCGATCAGGATGCTTTCGGCATAATTCTGCATTGATCCCAGCGCGAACCCCTCCATCAGCGCGGCGATCGCGCCAACGCTGAGCAAGGGGGCAAGGGCAATCGCACTCCAGATAGCTTCGCGGTAACCGCGCGCGATGCCAACCGTCAGGGCAATCCCGATGGTCACAATAACGCCAAGCATGACAAGGCCATAGATGAACGTGGCATCAGTATTGAACAGGAACCAGAGCGCGCTTGCCGACGTCATCAGACCAATCGGGAAAACGCATCTGATGGCCCGCCGCAGAAGGCCCGACAGGCGCGGGGCGAGCAGATGGCCAAGACCCAGCCCGATCGTGGCAACCACCAGACCTTCGGCTGCGATACGGCAGGCGATGTGCCACGGCGCGATTGCATCGGCGGCAGGCGAAACCGGCGGAAATGTCAGCGCAAGCGCCCCAACCGCCAGCGCATGGAGCGCAAAATAGGCATAGAGCCGATCACGCGTCGCCAGCGCAAATCCAGCCCCGCCAAGGCCGAACAAGGCTGTTGAGGCGTAATAGCCTCCTGCAACCATATCCGACATCTCGACCATCTGACCGGGTTCTCCCAAAGCATGGTGAACCTAGGGCAAATTCATTGCGCAACCCTAAATGGGGCGGGGCGAAGGTGGCGGCCCAGCAACAAGGGCGCGCATCACATCATCCGGTCTAGTCAGAAATCGTAGATCAGCGTCACCCGGCTCAGCGTATCGGTCTTGACCGCGCCCGGCGGCGGGGCGGTGTCGTGTTCCACCGTATAGGACAGGCGCACCGACATCTTGCCCGAAAGCTTCGCCACCACACCGGTGTCGGAAATGAAGGTGCTGCTGCCCGATTGCACCAGTGCGCTGGCATCCTGGGTCAGCGATATGGTCTCTGCCAGCCTCCAGTCGAAATCGGCTGCGGCGAGGCCTGCAAAGCTGCTGCTGCTGGTGCCGCCGACCAGTTCGGTGCGCCGCCATGCCGGGCCGGCCTTGACCGACAGGGTCATCCTGTCGCCGGTCAGCACGTCATAACCCAGACCGCCCGAAGCCGAATAGCGCGCCGCGAAGCCCTGGAATGCATCGCGCTCATACTGCGCGAGGCCATAGGCATAGAGGCGCTCTGACAGCTTGTAGTTGGGTTCGTAGGCGGCGAGATATTGCTCGCGCGTGACCACGCCTTCGGTTTCCTGATAATCGGCGCGGCCCGACAGCTTGTGCCGCCAGTTGATGCCTTCGCGCACCAGCCCCAGCCCGGCGGTGATGCCCACGTTGTCAGCATTCCCGGTTGATTGGAACGCGCCGAGTTCGCCCTGCCCGGTCCAGTTGCCGAACAGTCCCGCCGTGCGGATCGCCTCCTGCTGGGCGGCGGATTCGGCTTCGGTAAGCGCGGCGAGGGTGACGGCGTAATTGGATTCGATCGCATCAAGTTCGGCGGCATCAGCCGGGTTGGTGGTGCGGGCGAGGTCGATGACCGTGCGCACCTTTTCCTCGTCGCCGGTGGCGATCGCCGCATTGATCATCGCGCGAACGGGTTCGGGCAGGGCGGCGAGGGCCGGTGCCGGGATCGCGATGCCCAGCCCAAGCGCGAGTGCGCCCACAGCCAAAGCGGATGGTTTCATGTGATTTCCCCCTAGTTTGCCTGTGCCGGAATGGTGGCAGGCGCGCGGTTTCGAAACCCCTGTCGACCGGTTTCTGGTCAGCCTCAGCCACCAGTCGGCCCAGCGCGATCAGGGCTTTCCTACAGGGGTCGCCAAAGGGCAGACTTCCGCAATGTCACCGCTCAAACTGGCACGGCCCAGACTGTCACCGCCCAACCTTGTGCTGCGCAAGCTTGTATTGCCCGAATCCCTTTCGGCGCAGGGGCGGTTTGACCGGGCGGAAATTCTGCCCCTGAACAGTGTCTCATGTGTCTCCAACACGGCGCGGCCGCAGGCGCACGCCGGGTGTCGTTCCGGCGTGCGCCTGTGGCACCGATTCGCGCGTGTTCTAGCGGACTCTGGGCCCGCCGAAAGGCAGCGGCGGCGGCGGACGGCGCACCCCGCGCGGCAGCTGCGCCTGATAGGCGCGCCCGCAATGTTCCACGCAATAGGGGAAGCCCGGGTTTACCGGCTGGCCGCAGAAGTGGAAATCAGGCTCGCCCGGATGGCCCATCGGCCAGCGACAGACCTTTTCCGACAGATCGAGCAGGGTGGTCTTGCCCGCGATTTCGGGGCTGGGCTTGGCCGGTACAAGGCGGCGCGGCGGGGCGGGCGGGATCGGCGCCTGCTGGTCGCCGGGGCCCTGCCGCAGAAAGCCACCGGGGCCGACCGATACGATTTTGGGCAGATCGGACGCGGGGTTGGGCATCGGCTGCGAGGGCGAGGCGGGCGAAGCGCCGGCCGAATCATCGCTGCGGGCAGGCGCGGCAGCCGGACGGGCCGCTGCGGCCCGCTCGGGCGTGCGTCCGGCAGTCTCGGCCCGAGGCTCCGCAGCGGGGCGCGGCGCGGCCGCCGCCGGCTTCCTGGGCGCGGCGGGTTTTTTCTTGTCATTGGCCTTGACCGGGGAGGGGCGTGCCTTCAGCCCCAGCCTATGCGCCTTGCCGATCACGGCATTGCGGCTGACCCCGCCCAGTTCGGTCGCGATCTCGCTGGCGGTGGAGCCGCCTTCCCACATTTTCCTGAGCGTCCCGATGCGCTCGTCCGTCCAGCTCATAAACCCTACCTGTTCCTGTGTCCGGCGCCTTGGCCGTGGCCCTGATGCCGGGCCATGCTTGTCACGGAAGCCCCGGCGGCCTAGGCGATTGCACCATGGCCGATACTGCTTCAGCGAACCCGAATGGCAACGCCGCCCCCGTGACGGAAAACATCACTCATGACAAGGCCGGCGGGAGCACCCGGTTTGCCCAGCGCGGTGTTCCGGTGATTACCGGGATCAATCGCGTGGGCTTGTACTCCCTCTATATGAAGGAGGTGCGCCGGTTTCTCAAGGTGCAGACGCAGACGATCTGGGCACCGGCCTTCACGACGCTGCTGTTTCTGGTGATCTTCACCGTGGCGCTGGGACGCGGCGGGCGCGAGGTGCTGGGCGTGCCCTTCGCCAGCTTCGTTGCGCCGGGGCTGATCGTGATGGGAATGATGCAGAACGCCTTTGCCAATTCCAGTTTCTCGCTGTTGTCGGGCAAGATGCAGGGGACGATCATCGACCTGTTGATGCCGCCGCTGTCGCCGGGCGAGTTGATGACCGGTATTCTGGCGGCGGCGATCACTCGCGCGGTTGCGGTGGGCTGCACTGTGGCGCTGGCGATGGCGCTGTGGCCGGGGGTGTCGCTTGGGATTGCGCATGTCTGGGCGGTGGTGTGGTTCGGTCTGATGGGCGCGCTGATGCTGGCGGTGCTGGGGCTGGCGACCTCGGTCTGGGCCGAGAAGTTCGATCACAATGCGGCGATCACCAATTTCGTGATCGCCCCGCTGTCGCTGCTGTCGGGGACGTTCTATGTGATCGAGAACCTCGACCCGGCGTTCCAGTGGGTGAGCCGCGCCAATCCGTTCTTCTATGTGATTTCGGGCTTTCGCTACGGGTTTCTGGGCGAAAGCGACATCGGCGATGCGGCCGCGGTGTGGGGCGCGGCAGGCGGGCTGCTGGCGCTCAATCTGGTGCTGGCGGTGGGCGTTTATGCGCTGCTGCGCTCGGGCTGGAAGCTGAAAAGCTGATCCCGGCGGCGCGCCCGAGCCTTTGCGAGGATTGGCAGGCCGGATGGTGTGTTGCCCGCACCGGCCCAGAGGGCCGCAAGCGCGACTGCGCGCTCGAGCCTTTGCGAGGATTGGCAAGCCGGAGGGCTTGCCACAAAAATCAGTGAGTCAACGCGCGCCGCATCCGGTAACGTCCGTCACGGAAGCTGTCGAACAGCTGGCGCACCGTTGGGTGATCGATCGGCCCGCCGTCCGGATCGGCCAGAAGGTTGCCCTGGCTGACATAGGCGACGTAGGAGGAATCGTCATTTTCCGCGAGCAGGTGGTAGAACGGTTGATCGCGCTGCGGGCGGATATCCTCGGGGATCGACTGATACCATTCCTCGCTGTTGGCGAAGACCGGATCGATATCGAACACAACCCCGCGGAAGTCGAACATGCGGTGCCGCACCACATCGCCGATTCCGAAGCGGGCGCGGGTCTGGCGCGGAGCGATGATGGTGCGTCCGGCCTGGCTTGAGAAGAACTCTGCACGTTCCATAGGGAGACAATATGGACTTTTGCAAAAGCAAAACAAGCACCGCTTTTGTGCGGCTGCGAGATATGCCCCAATTTTGTGAAGCTTCGGGACTTGGCAAGGGGCGGGCCTTGGGCTAACGCGCGCGCTTCCTGTCGCCTGCCGCCTGACCATGCGGCGCGCCGATGCGCGACAGGCCTCGCGGAGAGGTGGCAGAGTGGTCGAATGCGCCGCACTCGAAATGCGGTTTGCCGGCAACGGTAACGTGGGTTCGAATCCCACCCTCTCCGCCATACCTTCAACGACAACAACTCTTTAAGGGGGGATCTGGTTCGCTACCCGCCTTTGCACCCATCTTACGGTTGACGCTTGGGGTGCGCCGAATAGAGCCCCCAACCTCATCGAGTTTCTGACCAGCAACACCCCCACCCCGGGGCACCCCCGTTTCTTTCAGATGGGACCCACGCATACTCTATGTATACGATTGTGCGCGTTTGATCGAGTGGGCTTGGAGTTTAGGCTTAGAAAAACCGATCGAACCTCAAAAGCGCATCGCAGCCACCATGCCGGAAGCACCTGATGGTTGAGCGGTTGAAGTCGCAGATTAACCCAGCAGCGAGGCCATAGCGGAAATTACGGAAAACAAATCTCAATCCAGCGCATCTGAGCTTCGCTGACCAACCACAATTGATTCAACCGGTTGCCTCCAGCACCAGCGATTTTAACGGGCCAAATTACTAACGCATCATTAATAAATAAGGTATAATTAGTTAAAATCGCCAAATTGAATTCAGTTCGAATACTTATTGCCTGTAGGTTGATCCGTGGATAGCCGCATCCCCTTTCATCATAGGGGTAGGCTTTGTGCGATTTTCTCATCTGAAATACAGCTGTTCGGTCATTGCGGCGTGCGCCGCGTCGACTGCATTTGCCGAACCGGCCGTTTTCTTCAACGACGATAGGGATGCAGGCCGCACAACCTTCCGCAACACAGTGCAGGCTGCCGACGCCAATGCCGGTCAGACATCGGTGATCTATGAGATCGATATTCTGAACACCACTGGCAGCATCTTTCAAGTCACCAACCCAACCAATAGCGACATTGTTTTTGTCAGGACGACCCGGGTTGGCGCCCCGGCCCTAAATAACGGCACCGGTGATCTGGGTGGGGATGGTTTTACGAACTGGGGCAACAGCTACAGCCCCGATACTTTTGCCGCGGCTGCTGCCCTTGGTTATAATATTGAATTCTTTTCAGACGCCAGCCTGACCAACCCCTTTCAGATGAATTCATTGGGTTTGCACGTCAATAATTGGGGAACTTGCTGCGCAACTAACAACGCCACACCCTCGGGTGGAACGTCGAACGCATCGGAAATTTACCTGATTTTCGATAACACTGCACCGCTCTTGCTGGGCGGAATTGCGAGCACTATCCCTGGGACTGAGCACTTTATCGGTGCAATCAATGACACCAACTTTTTCAGCCGGGTTAATGTTGTTGCGAACGGGGATGGCGAATTCTTCGGCGCTGGCGGTTTCCTCACGTTTACAAGCGTCGCCTTGAACAGTGTGCCCAGCGGATCTTCGGTGGTTTCGGGTACTGGTCTGACCCCATCCGTGCCCGTCATTCCCGACATTGACACAGCTGCGCCAGCTTACACGGTCGTCCAGCTGGCTGCTTCGCAGGTCAACCCTAACTTTGTTGGTGGAACGTTACGCATTGGAACTTCTGGCACTGTAAGCAACGCCTTTACAGTGCAGTCGCAGGGCGGGACAATCGATACTGACGGCAACACCATCAATTTGTCGGGTTCCTTTTCTGGCGTTGGCCGGATGACCAAGGGTGGGGCAGGTGTCCTTAACCTGACGGCAAGCAGCTCTCATTCGGGTGGCTTTTTTATTCAAAACGGGGCCCTGGGCGTCTCCAACATTGCTCAGATCGGTACCGGTTCGCTTGAAATTGGGGCTGGCACCTTGCTCGCCAATGGGGATTTCGCGGCGAACCGTGATCTTGCCTTGTCAAGCGCATCCAGCACAATTGATGTTCAGGCCAACAGTGTGGTCTGGAGTGGCATTGTTAGTGGTACCGGCAATCTCAACGTGACTGGTTCAGGCGTTCTGGTTCTGGGCGGGATCAACACCTATTCTGGCGAGACCGTCGTAAACCCGGGCGGTTCAATCTCGCTCGCTTCTGCTGATGCTTTGGGAGCGACATCGCTGATTAGACTGATCGGCGATCCCATCGGCACCGTGAATGGCCGGGCTGCCAGTCTTATTTTTACAGGATCGACGACCGTTGGTGCCAATATCGTTGCGGATGGCGATCCGATCATTGATGTTGCAACTGGCGAAATCGTAACCCTCGCTGGAGATATATCTGACGGGGTGAACCCGGGTGACATCGTAAAGGTCGGTGCAGGTCGGCTCATTTTGACGGGCGCCAACACCTACACTGGCGGGACGATTGTCTCGGCCGGGGAGCTCATCGGCAACACGACCTCGCTGCAGGGAGCGATTGCTAACAACGCGGCGGTCGAGTTCGCCCAGGCGACAGGCGGCACCTATGCCGGAGTGATGAGCGGCAGCGGCACGCTCACCAAGACGGGAGCTGGTGCCCTTACCCTGACGGGTGCTAACACCTACGCTGGCGGGACGACGATCAGCGGCGGCGTTCTGCAGCTGGGCGGTGGCGCCGCGAGCGGTTCGATCACCGGTCCTGTGGTGAACAATGGTGCCCTGGCCGTAAATCGTAGCGATACCTACACCTTTGCAGGTGTCATAAGCGGGACAGGCATCTTCGTGCAGGACGGCACGGGCACCACCACGCTGACCGCTGCGAACACCTATACCGGCGGTACGCTGATCAGCCGCGGACGACTCGTGGGTAACACGACCTCGCTGCAGGGCGCGATCCAGAACAACTCCGTGATCGAGTTCGCGCAAGCCACTACCGGCACTTTTGCCGATCAGATCTCCGGAACGGGGCGGTTTGACAAGACCGGAGCCGGTATGTTGACCCTCACCGCCAATAGCGCCAGCTTCACCGGTGACACGTTCGTCCAAGCCGGCGAGCTTCGCGTCAATGGGAACCTGTCGCGTTCAGTCACCTCGGTCGAATCCGGCGCGCGTCTGTCGGGCACGGGTGTGATCGGTGGGCTGGTCGCCAACAGCGGCAGCGTGATTTCGCCGGGTAACAGCCCTGGTGTTCTCAATGTCGATGGCGCGGTCAACCTGCAGTCAGGCAGCACGGTCGAGTTCGAGGTTAGCGCCACCGGCCCGATCGACCAGATCCTTGCCACGGGCGCGGCTGAGGTTGACGGAACGGCAGCAATCACGAACCTCGGCGGGATCTATGCCTTCAATAGCGAATATCTGCTGCTCGAGGCGGACGGCGGCCGGACGGGCACATTTGCCGACGCGACAGGCCTCGCCGGGTTCGGGATTCTCTACCGACCCGAACTGGTCTACACTGACACGCAGGTGCGTCTGCGCATGGCGCCAAACTTGCTTGCCAATATCGTCGGTTCGACTGTTCTCACCTCGAACCAGCGTTCAGTGGTCAATCTGATCGATGGAGCAGTGACCGCGGGTTACAACCCGCAGCCGCTGTTCAACATTTATTCCTTGCCAGTCGCGCAGATGCCCGGCGCCTTCGACCAGCTTTCGGGCGAGGTCTATGCGACCGCGGCCGGTGTCGGGATCGAGCAGGAGCGTTTAGTCCGCGACGCAGTGCTCGGACGGCTCGGCAGCGTGGCGATGGCCGCGCGCGACGAAACGGAAGCGGGCTCGGGTGTGGGCGTCTGGGGCCAACTTTTTGGCGGCTGGGGCAACGGTGACAGCGACAGGAATGCCGCGGCCTTCGAAACCGATCGTATGGGCATGGTCACCGGCATTGATGTAGGCAAGGCTACCGAAAACAGCAGTTGGCGCGCAGGCATCTTCGGCATGCAGGTGCAGAGCGATGTTACCATTGACCGTCTCGGCTCGACCGCGGAGGTCGAACAGGCTGGCGGAGGCGTCTATGCGTCACTCCAGACTGGTCGGGTGGGGATTGCGATTGGCGGCTATCTTACAGAAATCGATCTGCGCGCTTTCCGCGATATCAGGCTGCCGGGTTTTGCCGAAACCAATGTCGGTACTACCGAAGGCAAAGCCAAGCAGGCTTTCGCTGAGTTATCTTACACCATCCCATCGGGCAGCGCGATTGTCCGTCCGTTCCTCGCCGGGTCAATCGGCAGTTTCAAACTTGATGGTATGACTGAGACGGGCGGTGAGGCAAACCTTACCATGCTTGAGCAGGATTACTCCACCGCTACGCTCACTGGCGGGATCGACGCGATGGTCCCGATCGGCAAGAGTCTAAGCATCAATGGCGCGTTCGCAGGCAGAGCCCAGCTTGGTGATCGTGATCCGCAGGCGTTTCTCGCGCTTGCTGCCGCGCCCCAGCAGGCTTTTGCTATCAGCGGTGCGCAGCTTGATGAATTTGCGCTGGTCGCCCGGCTCGATGCCCGTTTCAGCCTTGACGATAAGCTGCAAGTGTCCGTTGGCTACACTGGCCTCAGTGGCATCACCCAGACCGACCATAGCGCACAGGCTACGATACAGGTCCGGTTTTGAGAATGACGCAATTGGCAGGGGCTTCGGCTCCTGCCAATTGTCTGACGCCATAACAGTTGGAATAGATCAGCTCAGCGTAAGCGGTATTTTCAAGCCACGTGAGCGTGCGGCAGGAGCTCGTCGACGCGCGATGCGGGGTGGCCATTGGCGAGGCTGGTGAGCGTAGCGGTCAGCCAGGTATGCGGGTTGATACCGTTGAGCTTGCAGTTCTCGATCAGCGTGGCGATCACCGCCCAGTTGTCGCCGCCCTCGTCGGAGCCTGCGAACAGGGCATTCTTGCGGTTCAGGGCAAGCGGCCGGATGGCGCGCTCGACGGCGTTGTTGTCGAGATCGATGCGGCCATCGTCGAGGAAGCGCGTCAGGCTATCCCGGCGCTTCAGGGCGTAGCTGATCGCTTCGCCGATCTGCTGCGCGCCATTGTTCTCGCGCTCAAGCCTGCGCCGACCTGGCCCGTGCGGCAGCGCCGCCGAAAGCCCGCGCCCATTTTGCTCACAGGTGACATGTTCGTAAACGATCATTGATGGTCAGAGATGCCGTCAGCAGTGCTAAACCGCAAGGTTGCGCCCGTGGTACGCCCCTTTATGGCGGGTTCAATCTCACAAACTTGCGGCAGCTGCCGACCAAAGCCGGTCGTTCACGTCCGCCAAAATGAACGTCTGATTTCGCCAAGAACTGCCAAACCGCTTTCGCGATCGCGCATCAGCCCCGATCGTGACCGATATTGGGCGGAAACCCGAATGTCGGTTACCCAATCGGCCGATGACACGGGCCGACTTGAAGAGCCGATGCCGCGCCTCGAAACGATGCCTTTCGACAAGGCGAACATTGAGACAGCCTGCCGGTTCGTTGCTGAAGTCTGCGGCCAGTCGCTCGTGACGGTGGCGCTTGACGTGGTGCGGCAGTAAAGGCCGATAGTCAGTGATGCGACCTTTTGGCGACAATTCCTGCCAACCAGCGACTTCGCCAAATCAGCGAACATGGTTTGCCCCCTGGCCCGTCGAGGGCTTGGGCACCCTCCATGACCCCGCATCGGGTCCCGACAGCGCGCCGTCGCAATAGCGTAATCTGTTGATTCGACCTTGAGACGAACAGCCACCCGACCCAGGGGGTGACCGTTACCGCTCGGGTTCAGCGAACCACATTGCCGGGCCGGCTGGCGATCAATTGTCGACGTCGTTCACCACCTCCTGCAAAAGCGCAATCAGTTTCGCCACTTCGGGTGCTCTTGGGCCGCGAACGCGCGTGGCGACGATCAGCGGGCGCGTCCACGGGGCCGCATCGACCGCGATCCGCACAAAGCGGCCTGACCGCAGTTCACGGTCGACCAGCATTTCAGGAAGGATGGTCAGATGCTGGCCGCCGTCCAGCACCCCGAGTGTGAACAGCACGGAAGTTGTCTCGATCTGCGCCCGGGGACGACGCACACCGGCTGCCTGTCCGTCGTCAGAACATTTGGCACAACTTGCGGCGTAGATTAGCGGAGTGCGGACCTCGTCTGGGGGTTGGTTTTAGGCGGCGAGCTTGCGGTGTTGCAAGCGCCGATGTTCGATGGTGTGTCGCTTGATCCTTTCACGCTGATTGAGGATGGAAGCCGCCCTGCCGAGGTAGGCGTCGGCGGGCGTCACGTTGGACAGCGCTTCGTGATAACGCTGGTGGTTGTAGTGCTCGACGAAGGGCTCGATCTGGGCCTCGAGGTC
>NZ_FRDF01000009.1 GCF_900143235.1 Erythrobacter sanguineus
GGCCTGGAACAAGCTCATCGACCAGCCTTGGCGCATCATGACCATCGGCCGCCGCAACTGGGCACATGGGTCATGATCTATACAGGTTGGTATAACATGTTCGGAAAGCTCAAGGACTGGCGACGCGTCCGCACCCGTTACGGCGATGCGCGCGCACCTTCATGCCCGCCATCTGCATCGTCGCAACCTTCCCCTCGTGGCTACCGCAACGAGTCCTGAGCCCGGGCAGGGACCGAGAGACAAGGAGCAGACCAATGATTTTCAGGCAATTGATTGACCCCGAATCCTCGACATACACGTACCTGCTGGGGTGTCCGGAAACGAGGGAAGCTGTGCTTCTCGATCCCGTCTGCGAGATGCGGGACCGCGACCTTGCTGTCATCCAGAACATGGGTCTGACGTTGAAATACACGCTTGAAACGCATGTTCATGCCGATCACATCACGGCGGCCTGCCGCCTGCGCAGCGTGACGGGTTGCAAGGTGGCCTATCCGGCAATGGACGAATTGCCATGTGCGGACATCGGGGTGAGCGAGCTTGAACCACTCACCTTGGGCAGCATGTCGCTCAAGCCGCTTTTCACTCCGGGACACACTGATACCCACCACTGCTATCTTCTCGACAAGGGCGGAACGACGAGGGTCTTCACTGGCGATGCGCTGCTGATCGACGGCTGCGGACGGACCGATTTCCAATCCGGAGATGCGGTCACCCTCTATCGTTCCGTGCATGACAAGCTGTTCACCTTGCCGGACGAGACGCTGGTTTATCCCGCGCATGATTATCAGCACCGGCACGTAAGCTCGATAATCCAGGAAAAGGAACGCAACGCGAGGCTGGGCAACAACCGCGAACTCGAAGAATTCATCGAAATCATGAACAATCTCGATCTGCCCTATCCGAAAAAGATCGACGTCGCTGTGCCCGCAAATATGCGGTGCGGGGACTGTTCGGATGCTGACCTTGCAAGCCTGCCCGACGGGCTTTCGATCCAGGGGTGACATTTCCCAGCGGCCCGCGACATTACCGCAAGTGTTTGGATGAGCCGCACAGGCGGCTGGAGGTTAAAGGAGTTCAAGCAATGCCATCTGTGCGAGAGGCCGTAGCGGTTTTTCATGATGCCAGCGGTCTCCAGCAGGCTATCGACGATCTGCTTGCCCATGGCTTTGATCGGGCTGAACTCAGCCTGCTGGCAGGGGAAGATGCGATCGCAGAGAAGCTCGGTCACACATATCGCAAGACCTCGGAACTCGAAGATGATCCGAATGTGCCGCGCATCGAATATATCTCGCCTGAGACCTTTGGCGACACCCAGGGCGCTCTGATCGGAACGCCGCTTTACATCGCGGCAACCACAGCCACGATCGCCGTAATGGTTTCTGGCGGAACGCTGGCTGCGGCAATCGCGGGCGCAGTCGCCGCGGGCGGAGCAGGCGCTGCTCTTGGCGCGATTTTCGCCAAACTGGTTGGCGATCATCATGCCAGGCATATCGAACGCCAGCTGGAGTATGGCGGATTGCTGTTGTGGGTGCGCACGTGGAACCAGAATGATGAGAGCCGAGCCGTCGAAATTCTGCAGAAACACGCTGGCGATGACGTGCATGTGCATGGCGTTGAACGCCGACCGGGCGAGTCACGAGAATCGTAACTGCAAGTGTCACGGCCACTTCGAAAAACCGGCAGAAAACCGTGGTTCTCAGTAGTATCAATGCTCGATGAGCGTGACTCATCGAGCATTGGTTAAGCCCGTGCGGCGCTTGAGCATTCCCAGCGCGTGATGCGTCAGCATCTTAGCGCGTTGGTATAAGTGGTCGGGGAGACAGGATTCGAACCTGCGACCCTCTGGTCCCAAACCAGATGCGCTACCAGGCTGCGCTACTCCCCGACACTTCATTCACCTCGCCCCGCCCCGGTGGGCCCGGCAGGATTCGAACCCGCGACCTAGCCGTTATGAGCGGCCAGCTCTAACCGCTGAGCTACAGGCCCTTGGATCAAGGCTCCGGAGGCAGGGCGATTGCCAGCCCCTACTCTGCCGAAAGGCGGGAAACAAGCCGTGAAGAGAGGTTCGTGCGCAGTTCAACCACCAGTTGCAGCAATGATGTCGGCCACGGTGCAGCTTTGCACCTTGCGGCGGGCGAGGTCGGCATAGACCACTGACAGCCATTGATAGAGCATTTCGACATCGGCCTGGGTGGCCACATAAGGCGTGTGACCGGGGGCAAGGGACGGGCTGTGCAACGACAGCACCAGCACCGGCAAGCCGCTATCGAGTGCAATGTCGATGCCGCGCAACGCTTCTTCGGCCGAGACTCCTTCGGGTGTAAGCGCGATCCGTTCCAGCAGACTGAGACGCGCCATCACCCCCATTGCCCGCGGGATGCGCTGGCCAAGTCGCTGCAGCCCAGTTCCCAGATTGCGCAGCAGACCCCACTGCACGGTGGTCAACGGCAATTCGAGCAATTGGCACGCATCATCGACCCAATAGGGGCTCTGCGGATGGCAGGTGTAATCCGGCCCGCCTATCTCGCTGTAATCGAACAGCGAACGCACCGAGGTGTCGATGCGGATGCCCGCAGCACGAAGCAGTCCGGCTGTATGCGGGCCGAGACCATAGCGGCCTGCACGATAGATCAGGGGAGACAAACCGAACGCTTCCTCGACCCGGTCACGCAGCACGGTGAACTTGGCTGCTTCCAGCGCGGGCGGGAGATTGCCCGGGAAGGAGTTATGATGGCTGAGCTCCTCTTCAAAGGGCGGGTTGACCCAGGGGTGAAGCTGCATGCCGACTTCCGCCGTCCCGCGCCGCACCGCATCGCCGATGATTTCAACCGCCGCGGGATTGGTCGCGATTGGCCAGGCCACCAGATAGACCGGACGCGCGCCGATTGCTTCGCAGAAGCTCTGGAAGCGCGGGATCGCTGCGACATGCGACAGGCCATGACCTTCGCGTCTGAACGGCGCCCGCCAGTCAAACTCCTCCTCGGTATCAACCGTTAACAGCACTCGCTGGCCGAAACCGGGGGCAAAGTTTGCCAGCATACTTGCAGAAGGCGGCTCAAGCATCGAGCCTGTCCTCATGTTTCTGCCCCTTGCTTCTGCTGGTCATCACGCCGCAGTTGCAGACTCTCGCTACCGCTATGATTACCATGCCCGGTCAGCAGCGGCAATGTAAGCACAATCTGTGCGGCATCGCGATCCAGATTGCCGCCTGCCGCACGGGCCTCTGCCCGGGCCAGCCGCAGCGCGAAGCCGGCACCGAACAATCCGGCATTGATCACACCGTCGGCCGCCCGCGCGGTCGCTGCGAACATGTCATCCTCCCGCGCAAGGACGGCAGGTAAGGGGCAGGACAACCGCGCCAGCGCCGTGCCGTTGCCGACCAGCGGTTCAAGATGCGCCTGCAGCCGCTCCCCCTTGGCGCAGGCTGCGGCCAAGCTCGCCAGCAGCCGCCACAGCAGCGCTTCGGCATCGTCGTGGTCGCTTGCCACCAGCAGGCTTGAATCAGGGGGTAGAGCAAGTGCGATCCCGGCATCGCGAGGTTCCAGCACCGGGCAAAGCTGGTCAAGCGTGCGGCGGACGATTTGCGTCAGATCGGCTTCGCCCGGTTCGATCGCGAGTGCCCCGGTCTCGAGCAGCGCCAGCCGGTCGAGCTCGTCAAAGCCAGCGAGAATCCGCGCCGCATCGGCGGCAATCGCTGCGGCAAGCGCGCGGTATTCGTTGGGAGCCGGGCCGAATAACTGCTGCTGGATCACCTCGGCATAGCCCTGCACCGCAGTCACGGGGGTGCGCAATTCGTGGAGCAATTGGCGGATGCGATCAGCCTCGCGGGCCTCGTGCCGCCCGGCGAATGCTGCTGGTGCAAGCGACCGGCGCAAACGTCCGGCATAGCCGGTGAAATGGCCTTCGGGGCTGAAGCTGGGCTGCGCATCAAGGATCCAGTCACCCGTAATCGCCTCTGCCCCTTCGAGGCAGATGGGCGTGCCGGAAATCGGTTGGCGGCGGGCATAGGCGCGGGCGATGACGGTGTCGTCCCGTCCCGCGCTTTCCTCCGGCTGAGCGCTGGAAAGAGGCGCGGACAGCAGCCTGATGCCGATCACCATCGCGGCAACATCGTTGCTGGCCCATGTGATCCGGCCCCCCGCATCGGCGACAAAGCCGAAGCTTGAGACGCGCTGTTCGGCCCTGTCGGCAACTTCACCGAGCGGCAGCCGGGGGGAGAGTTCGGCGTCGATGCGGTTTTCGCTCCGTTCCCGGCGGAACTGGGCGATGCGCTCGACCAGTGCGGAAATTTCGCTGCGCCCAGTCTCGTCCCGGTCGCGGTTTCGCGCGGCTTTTCTCGGCGGAGCGGCGGACCATGGCTTGGCTGGCGACGCACGCGAGGCGGGCGCCGCGTCGTGCTGCGCGGTTGGCGTCGCGGCTTCGGCCTGTTCTGGCCGTGGCAGCCCGCGATCATGGATGCCGAGCCGATCAAGCAGTGCTTCGACATCAACCGGCATGTCGCGGCGCAGGCGCAAGAACCCGCGCGCGCGAACCGGCAGGCGCGGGATCAGCGCCGACCAGTCCTCGGAAGAAAGCTCGGCCCGCGACAATGCTGCTGCTGCAACCTCGGGTTCGTCATCAGCCAGGTGCGCGGCAAGATCGGCGCTGCGAAAGCGCCAGCCGGGCTCGCGAATCATCCGCGCGCGCTTATCTGCCGGTATGGCTTCGGCCAATGCATCCATTTTGAGCCATGCCGCCGCAATCAGGCTGTGGTCGCGCCTCCCGCCGCGGTGCAGCCGGTCCTTGCCGAGCAGGTCGAGCAATTGCCGGTATTGCGTGCGCAAGCCCGCCTCGCCGGTGGCGCGTTGGCGCAGCACGGTGGCAAGACGGTCATCGAAAAACAATCAGTTACTCCTGTAAGGTGGCCTTATCCAAAGGCACCGCAGCCCGAATCATCGCCACGATTCCCGGGTCGGAGACGCACCCTAGGGCAGTCTGCCTGCGATCTTCTATCAGTATGAACCGATTGTCACAGTCTGGCGCGCTTGCTGCGTTGCAAAGCGGGACAATTGCTGGCAAACCTAATAATATTAGCGAAGCGGGCCATCCGGCGCGCATCTTCTTACTCTCGGATGATAAGGCACGTGGCGTTGCCGTGTGGTGAACGGCGCAGTGCATGAGGAGCTTAACCCAAGTGGCCAATCTGGACGATATTGACCGCCGCCTGCTGGCGGAACTGCAGGCGGAGGGCCGGGTGACCAATGTCGAGCTCGCCCAGCGCGTCGGGTTGACTGCGCCGCCCTGCCTGCGCCGGGTGCGGGGCCTTGAGGAAGACGGAGTGATCCGCGGCTATCATGCCGATCTCGACCCGTCCAGGCTCGGCTTTGCGATCACCGTGTTTGCCATGGTCAGCCTCAAGAGCCAGGCCGAAAGCGCCCTGCGCGAATTCGAGGAACACATGCGCGCCCTGCCCGAAGTGCGCGAATGCCACATGCTGAACGGCGAAATCGACTTCATCCTCAAGATCGTCAGCAAGGACCTGCAAAGCTTTCAGGAGTTCCTGACCGGCAAGCTCACGCCTGCGCCCAATGTGGAAAGCGTAAAAACCTCGCTGACGATCCGCACCGCCAAACAGGAACCCGGCGTTCCTTTGTGAGTGGGTGGCCGCTGTGAGCGATGCGCCGCGCCTTGCCGAACCTGTCACCGGCCACTGCCTGTGCGGGGCGGTGACGATCGCGGTCGAGGCAATGCAGGCCGAGGTCGATATCTGCCACTGCGCCATGTGCCAGCGCTGGGGCGGGGCGTTTTATGCCGGGGTGAAGGGCGCAAACGTGACCGTCGCGGGCGAGGACGCCATCACCATCTATCGTTCCAGTGCCTGGGCCGAACGCGCGTTCTGCGGCACCTGCGGCAGCAACCTGTGGTATCGCTTCCTTCCGACCGGGGGACGGAGCTTTCTTGCCGGCCTGTTCGATCTGCCGAAAGGCTTCGGAATCGAGCAGCAGATTTTTGTCGACGAGAAGCCCGATTGGTATGATATTGCTCAGAAAAGCCCGATGCTGACCGGCGAAGAAGTGCTGGCCGAGGCGATGGCGCAGGGCTTCAGCTTCGATTGATGCCCTTGCGGAAGGTAGGATTGCCGATGATCGATATCCCGCCGCTCATGCCTGAAGCTGCTCCTGTTGCAGCCGGTCAGGGCGAGGCGCACACCCCGGCTCTGCCGACGGAAACGCGCGAAGACGGAACGCTGGTAATCGACCTGCTGCCGCTCGTCCCACCCCCGCCTGCGCAGTGCATCGCGGAAGAACCCGATCCGCTCAATCCCGAGATCATCGTCTGCCGCCAGACCGCGCCATCGCCGCGCATTGGCCCGGATGTTCTGCCTGACGTCGATGATTTCGCCATCGGTATCCCGCGCGCGCGGTTGCGGCTGTCGGACACCGCGACGCTTGAGGCCAACGCGACCGCGCCGGGTGTCGGCGGCTTCAACGCCCAGGGCGGCGAGGTGCGGCTCAGGATCGATTTCTGAGGCGCGGTCAATGCAGCTTGAGCCGCGGCCGCACGATGCGGTTCACCCGGCCGACCAGCATCAGGAAGGTTGCCTTCAACCAGCCGTGAATGCCGATGAGGTGAAGCCGGTAGAGCGAGGTGTAGATGAACCGCGCCAGCCGCCCCTCGATCGCCATGCTGCCGCCGATCAGGTTGCCCATCAGGCTGCCCACAGTGGAGAAACGGCTCAGGGACACCAGCGAGCCCTTGTCGTGATAGGTGAAGTGTTTCAGCGGCTTGCCCTTCTGCATCCGGCAGATATTGGCGAATACAACCTCGGCCATCTGGTGTGCAGCCTGCGCGCGCGGCGGGACAGGACGATCCTCACCCGGCGGGGTGTAGCTGGCGCAGTCGCCCAGCGCGAAGATGGCTGGATCGACCGTCGTCTGCAGCGTGTCGGTGACAAGGATCTGATTGCGGTTATTGGTTTCAAGCCCCAGCCCTGACAGGAACTCGGCGCCCTTCACCCCGGCCGCCCAGACGATCAGGTCGGCTTCGATCACATCGCCGCATTTTGTCACCAACTGGCGCGGGCGGGCCTCGATCACCTGCGTGCCCGGCCGCACCTCGACCCCCAATTGCCCCAGCTCGTAACGCGCCGCTTCCGCCAGCTTGTCGGGCAGAGCGGGAAGAATGCGCGGTCCGGCCTCGAGCAGGGTGACATGCAGGCGGCTTTCGTCAAACACCTCCAGCCCGTAGTGCCGGAGCGCCCCGGCGGCATTGTAGAGCTCGGCAGCAAGTTCCACCCCGGTTGCGCCGCCGCCGACGATGGCGACGCGCACCCGTTCGTCCGCGCCGGGATCGTTCATCATCGCCCGGCTGACGCGCAAGCAATGGTTGAGCAAACGCGTGCGGAAGCGGTCGGCCTGTTCGCGCGAATCGAGATAAAGGCAGTGCTCCTTGACACCCGGTACGCCAAAGTCATTTGAAACCGATCCTAGCGCCAGAGCGAGGATATCGTAGCGGATGGTATGGCCTGCGATCAGTTCGCTGCCGTCCTCGTCATGCACCGGGGCGATGCTGATGGTCCTCGCCTCGCGGTCGATGCCGTCGAGGCTGCCCTGGAAGAAGCGGTATCCCCAGCGGTAGCAATGCCCGCGATAGCCGACCTCGTCGAGATTGGCGTCAAGCGATCCGGCCGCGACCTCGTGCAGCAAGGGCTTCCAGATATGGGAGAGGTTCTGGTCGACTAGGATGATGTCGTGGGCTTTCCGCCCATATTTCGCACCCAGCCGGCGCACCAGCTCAAGCCCTCCGGCGCCTCCGCCGACGACAACGATCTGGGTCTTGCGGCTCATCGAACACTCCTTTGCGCCCACGCGGCGCAAGCGGAGCCCGATGGGGAAGACGCCATGGCCCTGGCCGCAGTCGCATCCCGGACCAGCGCCCGCTCGCGGCTGTTACGCGATTTCTTGCTGCATTGCAGCATCAATCGTATCGGCGGTGGAGGCAGCCAGCAGGTTCCAATGCCGCGCGCCTCAGACCTCGCGCTCATCCAGCCACTTTTCGAGCCACTTGATCGAATAATCACCATTGAGCACGTCGGTCTGACGCAGCAGTTCCTGGTGCAGCGGGATGTTGGTCTTCACCCCTTCAACCACCATTTCCTCCAGCGCGCGGCGCAGGCGCATGATGCAGCCTTCGCGCGTCCGGCCATAAACGATCAGCTTGGCGATCATGCTGTCGTAATAGGGCGGGATCTTGTACCCGGCATAAAGCCCGGAATCGACCCGCACATGCATCCCCCCTGCCGCGTGATAATAGGTCACCAGCCCGGGCGAAGGCGCGAAATTGAACGGGTCTTCGGCATTGATCCGGCACTCGATCGCGTGGCCCTTGAATTCCAGTTCGTCCTGCTTGACCGACAATGGCTTGCCTTCCGCGATGCGGATCTGTTCGCGCACCAGATCGACCCCGGTGATCGCTTCGGTCACCGGGTGTTCGACCTGAAGGCGGGTGTTCATCTCGATGAAGTAGAACTCGCCGTTTTCCCACAGGAATTCGATCGTGCCCGCACCGCGATAGGCCATGTCGCGCATCGCCTTGGCGCAGACCTCGCCCATGCGCTCGCGCTCTTCGGGCGAGATCACCGGGGAGGGCGCTTCTTCCAGCACCTTCTGGTGGCGACGTTGCAGCGAACAGTCACGCTCGCCCAGATGGATTGCGTTGCCCTGTCCGTCGCCGAACACCTGAAATTCGATGTGGCGCGGGTTGCCGAGATATTTCTCGATATAGACCGTCGCATCGCCGAAAGCGGCCTTGGCTTCGGAGCCGGCCTGCTGGATCAGCGTTTCGAGCTGGTCCGGGCCGTTGCACACTTTCATGCCGCGCCCGCCGCCTCCGCTCGCGGCCTTGATGATGACGGGATAGCCAGCCGCTTCGGCAATCGCCTTGGCTTCGGCGATGTCGGACACCGCGCCGTCCGAGCCGGGGACCAGCGGCAGGCCGAGCGCGCCCGCGGTGCGCTTGGCCTCGATCTTGTCGCCCATGGTGCGGATATGTTCGGGCTTGGGGCCGATCCAGATGATGTCATGCGCTTCGACAATGTCGGCAAACTTGGCATTTTCCGACAGGAAGCCATAGCCGGGGTGGATCGCATCGCACTGGGCGATTTCGGCCGCCGAAATGATGTTGGCGATGTTGAGATAGCTGTCGGACGCAGGCGGCGGGCCGATGCACACGGCGTGGTCGGCCAGCCGCACGTGCATGGCATCGGCATCGGCGGTGGAATGCACTGCCACCGTCTCGATCCCCATTTCGTGCGCCGCGCGGTGGATGCGCAGCGCGATTTCGCCGCGATTGGCGATCAGAATGCGTTTGATCCCCATGGCTTCAGGAAATCACGACGAGCGGTTGGTCGAATTCGACCGGCTGGGCATTGTCGACGAGGATCGCGCCGACCGTGCCGGACCTTGGCGCGGTGATCGGGTTCATCACCTTCATCGCCTCGACGATCAGCAGGGTATCGCCTTCCTTCACCGCCTTGCCGACCGCAATGAACGGCGCAGCGCCCGGTTCCGGGGTCAGATAGCAGGTGCCGACCATCGGCGATTTGACCGCATTGGTCATGTCGGGGCCGGCGGCGGGTTCGGGAGCCGCAGGCGCCGCTGCGACAGGCGCAGGGGCCGCCGCCGCAGCCGGAGCGGGTGCCGCAGCATAGACCGGTGCCGCCGCTGCCACCGCACCGCGCGAGACGCGGATCTTGCGATCATCATCCTCGACCGCGATCTCGGTAAGCCCTGTTTCGTTGAGCAGTTCAGCCAGTTCGCGCACCAGCGCGGTGTCGATATTCATGCCGGACTTGCGTCCGCCCGACTTGCTGCCCTCGGCACCGTCGTTTGCCATGTATGTCCCTTGTTTTGTGAAAACGCCCGTCAGGCGCAGGGGACTATTGCCGCGAATTGCGGCTGGCAAGTGGCAAGGATGCAAAATGTGAAAGTCTGGTGACGAATCAGACCTGCCCCGACGCTACGGCTTCGAGCGCGATGCGGTAGGAATCGGCGCCGTGGCCCTCCACGGTCATGGCAGCGGCCATCCCGACATAGGAGAGGTGGCGGAACGGCTCGCGGGTCTTGGGGTCGGAAAGGTGCACCTCGATCACCGGCGTACGGATCGCCTTGATCGCATCCAGAAGCGCGATGGAGGTGTGGGTATAGGCCGCCGCATTAAGCAACACCGCCCGCGCGCCTTCGGCCTGCGCCTCATGCAGCCAGTCCACCAGCATCCCTTCGTGATTGGTCTGGCGCATCTCGATCTCGAACCCGAGTTCGCGGGCGCGGTCTTCCAGCATCCCGGCTATATCATCGAGCGTGGTGGTGCCATAGATCTCCGGTTCGCGCGTGCCGAGGAGATTGAGGTTGGGGCCGTTGAGGACGTAGATGAGGTTGTTCATCGCGCGAGGATAGCGCGAAGGGTGGGGGCGGGGAAGTGCGTGGCTGTCGGCGCTTGTCAAAGCTAACGAAACCTTAGCCGGTGGCGGGTAGACCATTGTGGTGGTGGCGATCGACAAGTCCAAGCCGGCAATTGCGTCAGGCACTTATATTCCCGCACTGGACGGATTGCGCGCTGTCGCGGCGCTTCTGGTGGTGGCGTTTCATGCCCGTATTGTTTCGGGCGGCTTCATTGGCGTGGATGTGTTCTTTGTCCTCTCGGCCTTCCTGATCACCGGAATTCTTCAGCGGGAAATTTCGCAGACTGGCGCGATCAGGCTTTCGCGCTTCTATCTGCGCCGTCTGGCCCGGCTTGGTCCGGCATTGGCCTTCCTGCTCGCAGGCTATATCGCATTCGCGCCATTGATCTGGCCATCCCATCCCCATCTGTTCGATGCGATGCTGGCTGGTCTTTATGTCAGCAATTACAGTTTCGCGCTTTTCAAGGAGCCTCTCTATCTCCAGCATACGTGGTCGCTGGCGGTCGAAGATCAATTTTACCTGCTCTGGCGTCTGCTTTTGCCGGTCTTGATGCGCGCAAGAATTCCGATCCTGTGGCTTGGTGCGGCGTATGTCGCGGTCATTTGCTGGCGTGCGAGTTTTGGCGATGACTGGGCAAGCTACTATTACCGGGCCGACACGCGCGCCAGCGGCCTGATCATCGGTGCCGCACTAGCCCTTTATCTGCACCGGCTGACGTTCACCCCTGTTTACGCATGGACGGGCATTGGCGCGATTATCGTGGCCGCAGCGTTTGGTGAGTTCGGGCCGACATCGGCGACTGTTTTCCCGGTAGCGGAGATCGGGGCTGCACTTGTGGTGGGTGCGGCTGCGCATGGTCAGCTTGGCAGGCTGAAAATTGCCTTGTGCGCCCCGATTGCCATTCGACTGGGAAAATTGTCATACGGGATATATCTGTGGCACTATCCCATAACAGTCGCGCTTCGCCCCTGGCTGGATGGTGTGACCTTGTTCGGCGCCGTTCTTGTCCCTTCGGTCGCACTTGCGTGGCTGTCATTTGTGACGATCGAGCGGCTGCCAATGATGATCGGCACGCGGGTTGATCTGAAAGCGCGCCGTGCTGTGATCCCTACCGGTCAACGCCCTTGACCTTCCCCCACTGCCGGGCCGCCGTGTAACCGAGGTACCCGGTGCCAAACAGCGCATAGAGCGGTTCAGGCAGCCCCGCGAGATAGGCGTTCATCCCCGCCGCGATGTCCTTTGCTGCCATGGGATGAAAGGCGGAAAGCAATCCCATCGGCAGCGCGGTCAGCAGCAGGATGTACATCACGTAAAGGAAGCTCGGCCGGGCGCGGCTGGTCCAGGGATCGGAGGAATTGGCCTCGGCGACGATGGCTTGCAATTGCGCCTCGATCATCCGCATCTCCTGCGTGCCTTCGAGCGCAATCAGTTCGAGCTTGGCCTTGGCGCGGGCCTCCTTATCCGGAATGATCTTGTCGATGATCGAAGAAATCGGGCCGATCAGCACGTCGAGAATGGCCATTTTGCGTGCGCTCCTTGGGTCTGAGTCGCGCATTGATTGACCAATTCGGTTAAAGTAGGAAAATGAATTAACCTATTTTTCTTTTGCTTCGGCCAACAACCGCTGGGCCAGCGCCAGATGCGGACGGTCAAGCATTGCCCCGTCGAGCGCGACAACGCCTGCGCCGGGGTGATCGGCAAAGGCCTGCACAATCGCGCGGGCATGCGCCAGTTCCTGCGCGCTGGGTGTAAAGGCGGCGTTGATCGGATCGACCTGCGCAGGGTGGATCGCCAGCATCCCGCGAAAGCCTGCCGCCCGCACATTCCGCGCGCGCTTTTCCAGTGCCTCAAGGTCGCGGAATTCGGGCTGCACCGTCTCGATCGCGGCAATGCCAGCTGCCGATGCACCGATCAGGCACAGGCTGCGCGCCATTTCATAGGTATGAGCATATTCGCCATCTGCGCCGCGCTGCTCGCTGGCGCCGAGCACGGCGGAGAGATCCTCTGCCCCCCAGCTCATCGCCGCCAGCCGCTCGCGCCCCGGATAATCACCCGCATATTCACCGGTGCGGAACATTGCTGCCGCCGTCTCTGTCACCAGCGCAGCGATCAGCGTGCGACCCTGCGGGATGCCGTTCGCTGCTTCAAGCGCGGTCAGATAGTGGTGAAGCCGCGATATGTCCGCTGCCCCCTCGGCCTTGGGCAGAAACACCCCGCCGGGCTGTGACGGTATGATCGCGGCAAGATCGGCGATGCAGGCCGCGGTGCTGACTGGGTTGATCCGTACCCATAGGCGTGCCCGCCCGGTGCTGGCCGCAATCTGCTCAGCCACCATCGCGCGCGCCGCCGCCTTGTTTTCGGGCGCGACCGAATCCTCAAGATCAAACAGCGCGATGTCGGCAGTGCTGGCGGCGGCCTTGCCCATCTTCTTTTCGCTGTCGCCCGGAGCGAACAGCCATGAACGCATCGGCAGGGTGGGGGATGCAGACATTGTTCTTCTCCTATCGGGCGATCGGCTTACGAATCTGCTCCGCCAAGGTAAAGGCTAGAACGAGCCCTCGACCGCCAGCGTGAAGATCATGCCGAAATCGCGCGAGCGCCGTTCGGTAAACGCAATCTCGCCTGCCGCCCGGTCGGTAAAGATCGTGCGTTCGAACAGATTGCGGCGGTCGAGCAGGTTGGCGGCGCTGGCCCGCATGGTCATTCCGGCGACATCCTTGTTTTCCACGAACATCGAGGCAAAGCCGAATGTCTCGGTCCGCAGCGAGATTTCATCGAGCCGCACCGATGGCGCATTGTCTTGCCAGGTTGCATTCCCGCCCATGGCCCAGGCGGTACCGCCGAAATCATGCCGGATATCGGTGCGAAATTCGGTGATCACCGTGCTGGAAAGCCGGCGCCTGTTTCCAATCAACGGATCGATGACATCGCTGTCCCGCAGGGCAAAGCTCAGATCGAGCCGCGTCCCCTTCCAACCGATCGGGTCAGATAAAAGGGTGAAATCACCGGTAATGCCATAGCGCTGGGCCGATGGCAGGTTGCCGGGCGCCTGTCCGCCGCCCGCAATCGGGATCTGATCGACAATATCGGTAATGTCTTCGTAGAATCCGAGCAGGTTCACATTGCCCAGCGCGCCCAGCCGCAGGCTTGCCTCGATCTCGTAGTTCCAGCTTTGCGGCGGAACCAGATCGGCGTTGGTCACATCTTCGCGTTCCTGATTGAGATCGACTGTGGCGATGAAATCGAAGAAATTGAGCTGCCCCACCACCCGTTCGACCCGTCCCGCCAGATTGAGCGCCGGGCTGGCCTTCCAGTCGAGCGCGGCAAATCCCTTTGGCCGCCAGAAACTGCGGGTCTGCCCCAAAGGTCCGCTCTGGCTGATGCGCGAATATTCGCCGCCTGCCGAAAGCTGCAATTGCAGCGATGGCAGCAGCGGGCGGCTGTAGGTCAGCCCGGCATCGGCGCGATCTTCATCCACCCGCGCCGAAGCGCCGGGCAGCACCACCGGCCGGAGCACGCCGGCACCATCGCGCACTTCCAGCGCGGAGGCGATATCGAGGAAATTGCGCACCCCCTCCACCGCTGCGACAAGGTTTCCGCCGGCCGCGGCGATGTTGTATTCGGAACGCAAAATCGTTTCGCCCTCATCGGCATCGCGGGTGAAGGCACTGCCCTGCGGTGCGCTGTCATCGGCGAATTCGGTCAGCACCAGCGAAACGAAAGGGCTGTCCTCATAGCGGTGATAGCCGATCAGCTTGAGCTGTCCGGGGCCGACGGCAAACTGGTAATCCGCGCCAAGTTCAAAATTGAATTCGTCCTCGCGGTTGCGGAAGGTGCGTACCCGGTCGACCGCAAAGCCCGGCCCGGCCTGCTGCGACAATTCGGTTTCGCGAAAGATGAAGCCTTGCACCTGTCCGGTCAGGTTCAGCACATTGCCATTGTCGGCGATGCGGGTGAACGATCCGGAAAGCCCGACCCGGTCGGAATTGAAATTGGCCTTTTCGTCACGGATATCGATCAGCGCGCCCGCTCCATCGAACACCCGTTCGATCCCCTGATCGCCGCGCCGATTGGAATCGTTTTCCAGCGCCAGCGTCCAGTCGGTCTTGGCACCGCCGCCCGCAATTGCGACCGAACCATCGAGGAATTGCCCGGGCGTGCCTTTGCTGCGGAATTGCGGGGCGAGCCGGAACTGGCCAGCGATGCGACCGCTCGAACTGGTGACGACATTCAGCACCTGTCCGCTCAAGCCGCCGATATCCAGACTGGCCCCGTCGACCAGCTCCAGCCTTACCACGTCTTCGACCGGGATGCGCTGTAGCGCCTCGACCGGACCATTGGATTTGCCCGAAATGCGCCGACCGTTGATCAGAACATTGGTATCCGCTTGTCCCAGCCCGCGTGCGCCGTCGCCCGCGCGGATCGAAAATCCGGGAACCTGCCGCGCCATGTCAAGCGCGCTGCGCGGCGCGAACCGGGCGAAATCATCGGGTGCAAAGGTGCTGCGCGTGGTTCCTGCCGCCGCAGTTCCAGTCTGACCTTCTTCGTTGTCCTCCGCCGCAGAGTCCGGATCGGAGAAAGCCGCGAAATTTTCTGCCCAAAGCGGCGTGGAAAGACCCAAGCCGAGCAAGGGCAGCAAGGCCTTGGCTTGCGCCCGGAACATTTTATGGCAGGCCTTTTTCATCACCATCCTATCAGCGCAATTGCGATGCAATGTCGATGCGTTTTTCGCCTGTGTCTCGGCCAAGGGGCATTGCGGTCCGACGAAAGGCACGGCCCGTTATGTCAGGCGGTTTCGCCAGGCGCCGTCAGCGCAGCAATGCCCGGAACGGTAATGCTGCGCTCGCCGCCGAAATCCTCGCGCACCACGATCAGCCCGGCGCGTTCGAGATGATCGAGCAGGCGGCGCACCCGGCTGGGTGAGGAGCTGCCGTAAAGCCGGGCCAGCTCGTGTTCTTGCGGCATCGCGTCGCCGGTCGCCGCGGCAACAACAAGCGCCAGATAGGGGGCAAGCACATCTTCGCCGACCTTCCCGGCCATGCCCTCGACCAGAGCGCGCCTGTGCGGGTCGAGCCGGTCGAGCCCCGCAAGCGCAAAGGCGAACAGGCGGCGAAAAGCGACAAGATCCACATGCGCGCTGGCGATGCCGCGCTGACGGCAGCGGATGGCGAAATCGCGGAACAGCGCCGCAGCGGGCCGGAAGGTTGCGCCCTCGCTGGAGGCAAGTTCGCGTGTCACGGTCATGACGTCGGGTGTCTCTTGCGCTGCTTCGGCCGCAGACCGCGGCGGCTGAGATGGCGCGGCAGGTTTCGGCGCGGGCGGCGTTTCAGCCTGTTTCGCCACCGGCGCGGCGGTCAGGGCCTGTTCCAGATCGACCGCCGGACGTGGCGGCGGCGCGGGCCGGCGTGCGGGCTGATCGGCTGCTGCGGCTTCCATCAGCCGGTTGGTCAGCAAGGCTTCCATCTCATCGCCCGGGGCATCGGGCAGGGGAAGCAGCACCTGCGCCGCATTCTTGCCACCCGTGCGCACCGCCCCGACATGGACAGCGACCGGACGACGGCTGACCGCGGGGCCAAGCCCGAGGAACTGCCCGCGCTGCAGATCCCTGATCCGCTCGGCCTGCCGACGGTCCATGCCGAGCAGATCTGCCGCGCGCTGCATGTCGATGTCGAGAAAGGTGCGCCCCATCAGGAAGTTCGAGGCTTCGGCGGCGACATTCTTGGCCAGCTTGGCGAGCCGCTGGGTGGCGACGATGCCGGCCAGCCCGCGCTTGCGCCCACGGCACATCAGGTTGGTCATCGCCGAAAGCGTCATCCGGCGGGTGTCATCGTTCATTTCGCCGGCCGCGGCAGGGGCGAACATCTGCGCCTCGTCAACCACCACCAGCGCCGGATACCAATGTTCGCGCGGGGCATCGAACAGCGCGGTCAGAAACAATGCGGCGCAGCGGATCTGCTGTTCGACCTCCAGTTCCTCCAGCGCCAGCACCACCGAGGCGCGGTGCTGGCGCACCCGCCCGGCCAGCATCTCGATCTCCTTGGGCGAATAGGCGGCACCATCGATCACCACATGGCCGAAATGATCCGCCAGGGTGACAAAATCGCCTTCGGGATCGATCACCACCTGCTGCACCATCCCGGCGCATTCCTCCAGCAGGCGGCGCAGCAGGTGCGACTTGCCCGACCCGGAATTGCCCTGCACGAGTAAACGCGTCGCAAGCAGCTCCTCCAGATCGATGAAGATGCTCTGCCCGTTTGTGTCCCGGCCGATGTCGATCTGTGCGCTCACGCGTCCGGCTTAGGCAGGGTGCAGGCCAGCGCAAAGGCGCAGGGCCGAGTTTTCCAGTGATTCAGGCAGGATCGCGAAGGATCGCTTCCGGCCGACGCCAGGCAAAGAAAAACCCCGCCAACTCTATGGAGTTGCGGGGCTGTTTCGCGCCAAGCGGCAGTACGATGGTGGGCGTAGCAAGGATTGAACTTGCGACCCCTACGATGTCAACATAGTGCTCTACCACTGAGCTATACGCCCGCACCATCGGATCGCCGCCCTGTCGAGAGCGGAGCGGCCCTTTATCGCAGCCCCCGCCAAGGTGCAAGCGATTCGGAAAATCGGCCTATCCTGCTTCCTCGAACGCCCGCTCAACTTCCAGCACGAGGTCACGCAGGTGGAACGGCTTGGACAGCACCTTGGCGCTGGGCTGTTCGCGGCTGGCGCGCAAGCTGACGGCGGCAAAACCGGTGATGAACATGACCTTGGTGCGCGGAGAAATTTCGGCGCAGCGCTGGGCCAGTTCGATGCCGTCCATCTCGGGCATGACGATGTCCGACAACAGCAGATCGAAATCGCCGCTTTCCAGCAGCGGGATCGCCTCGGTGCCGCGGTCGACAGCGCTCACCCGGTAACCGGCATTGGTCAGCGCGCGCTCGAGATAGGTGCGCATCGCCTCTTCGTCTTCGGCAAGCAGGATGTGGGGGGCATTGGTGACGGTCATGGCAAGTGTGTTAGCAGCCCCGGCTTAAGAAATCTTTGTCCGTGGTGACGGCAAGCCGTCCCCGCGAAGTTTTCGCAGAACTTTTCACGCGATGAGGCTTTGACAGGCGCGCCCAAAGCCGTCAGCAAGGTCATCGAAATGTCGCGATTTTCTCTGGATATGCCCGATCCTGGCCGTCCCGTTTCGGACAAGGGCCCCGGCCTGAGCGGCGGCAGCGTGCCGGGTCTCGCGGGCAGCGCGGCGTTTTCCTACATTGCTCCGCACCGGATGCGCCTGCCGGTGCTGGTGGCCGTGCCCCATGCCGGACGCGCCTATCCGCCGCATGTGCTGGCGCGCATGCGCGATCCGCATGGCGCCCAATTGCGGCTGGAGGACCGGCTGGTCGACCGGCTCGGCCACGCCATCGCGCAGGCGACGGGGGCCGCGTTGCTGGTGGCCCATGCCCCGCGCGCCGTGCTCGATCTCAACCGTGCCGAGGACGATATCGACTGGGACATGGTCGAAGGCGGCAGGCCCGAAGATCTCGGGCTCCGGCAAGTGGCGGGGCAGGGCGGAAACCACCGCGCCCGCAGTGGGCTGGGGCTGGTGCCGCGGCGCCTGCCCGGATCGGGCGAGATCTGGCGCGGACGTCTTGGCCGGACCGAACTCGACGCGCGGATTGCGGGTATCCACCGCGCCTATCACGAATTTGTCGGCGCGGAACTTTCGCGGATCCGCGCTGGCTGGGGCGCGGCGCTGCTGATCGACTTGCATTCGATGCCCCCGCTGCGCGCTGCCGAGGGTGAGGAACAGGCGCCACAGATCGTGCTGGGTGACCGGTTTGGAGTCTCCTGCCACCACGGCCTGATGGGGCGCGCACTGCTGCACCTTGAGGCGCAGGGCTGCCCGGCAGCCCAGAACCGGCCCTATTCGGGCGGCTATGTGCTCGATCGTCACGGCGCGCCGGAGCGGGGCATCCATGCATTGCAGGTCGAGGTCTGCCGGGCGACCTACCTTGATCGCCGACTGGCTGAACCGGGTGAGGGGATGGACGCAATGGCCACACTGCTTGGATCGCTGGTGCGCGTGATCGGCGCGGAGACTGCGCTGCTTGGCGGGGGCGAAGCTGTTTTGCAGGCCGCCGAATAGGCCCGATGCGTGCCTTCATGCCTTCGTGCGTTGGGGAGGGAACGACAAGAAACCACCTCGCCGCATGAGGGGGACAGCGCGAGGTGGTCAAGGTTCAGGGGAATTGCGCTTTTGTCAGCGCCTCACTGGCCGGCGCAAAAGGTGCGCTGCCAGTGCCAATGATATGGGAATGTGGCGGCCTTTTTCAAGAATGCTGCCCGCGCTGCGCGGTGCTTCTCGCTCTGTCGGCGCGGCCCTCGCCTTGACGAGGGCCGCGGCCTGATTGTCAGTTTACCGTCGCATCCGGCGTCGGCAGCAGGCCCATGCCGACCTGACGCTGGAAGATGTTGCGCATCAGGTTCATCGAGAAAAGGTGGGCGTGAATCAGGACCAGCATCCCGTTCTTGATCAGCGCCTCAAGCTTTTCGGTCGGAAGATCGCGCAGCTTGCTTTCGTCCACCATCCGGAAGCCGCGATAGACAAACGGCTTGTCGGGTTCGTCATTGCGGGTGATCGAGATTTCACCGTCCATCATGATATCAAGCTTGCCGAGCTCATCCATGAAAGCTTTGGTGCGCTGGCCGGCTTCCTCGAAACGGCGGCAGAAATCGAGTACGCCCTTGGTATATTCGGTTGGCTCGGCTTGCGCGTCGAACAGTTCGACGCCCTCGGCATGCTTGCCGACCACACTGACAGTCGGATCAAAGCACAACGACATTTCATCGCTGTCCTGATGCAGTCTTGCCAGGATGAAGGGATAGCGCCGCACATAGGCCGGGACATAGATTTCGCTAACCAGTTTCTTGTCGTCGCCGATGAAGGTGTTGACGCCTTCGTTGAGCCCGAACAGCGCGATCGGAAGCGGATTCTCGCCTGCGGTGAAGACGATCGGAAAGTGGCGCTGAGCGTCGATGAATTCGTCCGAGGTCAGCGGAACGGCGTGGGTTTCGGCCAGAAACGCAGCGTTTTCCATGGTGCCGACCTTCCAGTCGGCATGGTCGCGGCTGTTGAGCGGCAGTAGGTCCTTGTAGAACAGCGGAAGTTGCGGTTGCGGCGCGCTGGCCATGACATCGTCTCCGAGAAAAATCAGTTGCGGGTTGATCCCTGCGGCAGGCTCCCCCCGCCGAACGCGGCGGCCTGTAGGCGTTTGCGGCCTCAGGTGCAAGCCGTGGGGTCGGCGGCAATCAGCTTGCCCGGATTGAGCAGCCCGTCCGGATCGAGCGCCTGCTTGACGCTGCGCATCAGCGAAAGCGCGACCGGATCGTGCAGGCGGGCGAGTTCATCGACCTTCATCTGCCCGATCCCGTGTTCGGCGCTGATCGATCCGCCCCATTCGCACACCAGATCATGGACCCGCGCGCTGACTGCCTTGCCTTCGGCCTCCTCCCATTCACCGCGCACCGCCGCCGCTGGGGCGAGTACATGAAAATGGACATTGCCGTCGCCCAGATGACCAAAGGCGACCGCCTGCGTGCCGGGAAATGCGGCCTCGATCAGCGGGCTGGCGGCGAGGATGAACTCGGGCATTTTTTCGACTGGCACTGAGATATCGTGCTGCATCGCCGGGCCAAGCGCGCGTTCCGCAGCTGAAATCGAATCGCGCAGATGCCAGAAATCCTCTGCCTGCCGCTCATTGGCGGCGATTGCCGCGTCATCAAGCAGCCCTTCCTCCATCGCCGCGGCAAGGCTGGTTTCGAGCTTGTCTCGCAAGTCGCTGCTGTCGGCGCTGGACGAGACGCATTCTATCAACGCATTCCAGTGATGGCGTCCGGCAAGCGGGGCGCGCGCTGCGGGCTGGTGGGCAAGCACGCTGTCGAGGCAATGGGCAGGCACCACCTCGAAGCCTTCGAGCGCTTCGCCCAGATCGCGTTCGACCCGGCGCAGCAGGGCGCGCGCATCGGTGATCGCGGCAAGGCCCGTCCACGCCGTCACCCGCCCGTTGGACGCGGGTAGCAGCCGGAGGGTTGCCGCCGTGACGATTCCCAGCGTGCCTTCTGACCCGATCAGCAACTGTTTGAGATCAAACCCGCGATTGTCTTTCTTGAGCGGGGTCAGGGCGTCGAACACCTCACCATTGGCCAGCACGGCCTCAAGTCCCAGCACCTGCGCGCGCATCGTGCCGTGGCGCAGCACCTGCGTGCCGCCGGCATTGGTCGAGACCAGCCCTCCGATGGTCGCCGAACCCTTGCCGCCCAAGGTCAGGGCAAAGCGCATCCCGGCCTCATCTGCCGCTTCGTGCAGATGCTGGAGGATCACACCGGCCTCGCACACCACCTGCCCGGCATCCCGGTCGATCGCGCGGATCCGGTCCATCCGCCGCAACGACAGCAGCAGCGCGTTGCCGCTATCATCCGGGGTGGCGCCGCCAGCCATGCCGCTATTGCCCCCCTGCGGCACGATCGGCACGCGGTGCGCGGCGCACAATTTCACCAGCGCGGCAAGCTGCGCTGTCGAAGCGGGCGATGCCATCGCCAGCGCGCGCCCGGTGTAGCGCCCGCGCCAGTCGGTCAGCCACGTTTCCACCAGTTCCGGATCGCTGGTAAGACCGCGCTGGCCAAGCAGGTTGGTGGCTTCTTCAAGAAAGCTGGTGGCTGGAGAGGGCAGGGTCATTGTTGCGCCCATGCCACAGTCTGCTGCAATTGTGCCAGAGGTTTTGCGTTGCGCCGCACGCGAGTTAAGCCGGGGTTCAATTGCCGGCATTAGGCGTGCACTTGTGCAGAGCCGCGCCTGTCGGGCCGCTCTGGCACTTTGAGGAGGAAGCTTCAGCCGCCATGCACAGCCTGCTTGCCCTGACAGCGCCACTGGCGCTTATGCTGCCGCTGGCGGCGGACGGGGGTGCGCCTTTGCAAGGGGAGTGGCCGGCAGGAACCGCAGCGGCTTCCGCACCGCAATGCGAGGCCGCCGGGCTGTCGGATACGCCGCGGGTCAATCCGCTATCGGCGCTGCGAGCACAGCAGAGTGCGCGGCAGGTGCGGATCGAACAGCGTGTGGTGATCCGGATCGCGCCGCAGCCGCCGGCTGCGCGGCAGGACATGCTCGCGCAGCTGCCACAGCGCGCCATTGCCCCCCGTTTCGAAGAAGCGCGCAAGGAAAAATGCGTCCCGCTTGAAGGCATTGCCGGAGTGCAGACGGGCAGCGGCAACCGCCTTGTCCTGTTCCTGCGCGACGAGCGGATGATCTCGCTCAATCTGGAGAAATCCTGCCGAGCGCGCGATTTCTATTCGGGCTTCTATGTCGAGCGGAACAAGGACGGCCGCCTTTGTGTAGAGCGCGACAAGCTACAGTCCCGCACCGGGATGCGCTGCGAGGTCGAGGTGATGCGCCAGCTGGTCGAAGTGCGCAACTGAAGCCTCTGCGCCGGCACGTGCGCGATTCCTTGACTTTTGCACCCGATTGAGGGAAACGCGCCGCTGGCCAGCGCCGCCATTGGCACGCGCAGGCCAGCAATCCCGGCAGCCCGTCTGCCCGCTTATCCGGACATATCGCCAAGCATGACCTTCGCCGATCTCGGCCTTTCGCCCGAATTGCTCAAAGCCGTGGAGGACGCGGGCTACACCACGCCGACCGCAATCCAGGCCCAGGCGATCCCCACCGTGCTGATGATGAGGGACCTCATCGGCATCGCCCAGACCGGCACCGGCAAGACGGCAAGCTTCGTGTTGCCGATGATCGATGTCATGGCCGCCGGTCGCCGGCGCGCGCTGATGCCGCGTTCGCTGATCCTTGAGCCGACCCGTGAACTCGCTGCGCAGGTGGCCGAGAATTTCGAGAAATACGGGGCGAACCACGATCTCAAGATGGCGCTGCTGATCGGCGGCGTGCAGATGGGTGACCAGCTGAAGGCGCTGTCCGACGGGGTCGACGTGCTGATCGCCACCCCGGGCCGTTTGATGGATCTGTTCGAACGCGGCAAAATCATGCTCAACGGCTGCGAATTGCTGGTGATCGACGAAGCTGACCGGATGCTCGACATGGGGTTCATCCCGGATATCGAGTTCATCTGTTCCAAGCTTCCCGAAACCCGCCAGACCATGCTGTTTTCGGCCACGATGCCGCCACCGATCGAGAAGCTGGCCAAGAAGTTTCTCAACAACCCCAAGCGGATCGAAGTCAGCCGCGCTGCATCGACCAATGCCGATATCACCGCCTTCAAGGTGCCGGTGAAGTCGCGGTCGAAAAAGGACACGCTGCGCTGGTTCCTTGAGAACGATCTGGTCGAAACCGCCATCATCTTCGCCAACCGGAAGACCACGGTGCGCGACTTGAATCAGAGCCTGACCCGCTTCGGTTTCAGGTCGTCGGAAATCCACGGCGATATGGACCAGTCAAGCCGGATCAAGGAACTGGAACGCTTCAAGGCCGGCGAGGTGAATATCCTCGTCGCATCGGACGTTGCGGCGCGCGGACTGGATATCAAGGGCGTGTCCCACGTCTTCAACTTCGACACGCCTTGGCACCCGGATGACTACGTCCACCGCATCGGCCGCACGGGCCGCGCCGGGGCCAAGGGCCGGGCCTTCACCTTCGTATCCGAAGAAGATGCCGAGGCGATCAGCAATGTCGAAAAGCTGACCGGCAGCGCGATCAAGGTGTTCGGCAAGGATGATGTGCGGGTCGACCTCAGCGAAGCACTCGCCAAGGCCGAAGCTTCCGCCGAAGCGACCGCCAAAGCCAGCAAGGCTGAGGAACCGACCGAGGAACGCGAAGAGCGCCCGGCCAGAAAACCGCGCCGTGCGCGTGAAGACCGTTCGCCGCGTGAGGAGCGCGCCGAACCTGCGGCAGATCGTCCCGCCAAGCCGCGCCGCGAGCGCGCCGAACGCGCAGAGGAACCTGCCGAGCGCAAACCGCGCGCCCGCCGTCAACACGAAGATGATGAGTCCGTGCCGCCGGGTGAATGGAACGGCCCGCGCCCGAGCTTTCTTGATGTGGGTTTTGGCTGAGGTCAGCCCGCCAGCTTCACAAAGCTGTCCAGCACCCGCTTTTCGCCTGCATCCTCGAACAGGATGGTAAGCTTGTTGCCTTCCTGATCGATCACGCAGCCGGTGCCGAATTTGTCGTGGGCGACCATCGCGCCAATCGCGATGTCGCTGCGGGCGGGGGCGGCGAAGCTGGCGGCTGACCGCGTGTTCTCGCGCACCCGCGCTGGCTTGGTGTCATATCCCGAAGTCAAAGCCCGCTGCCAGCCGGGGCCGCGTTGCTGGGCGCGGTCAGGCCGGTCGCGCGCGACATGGGCGAAGGGATCTTCCTGCTCGCTCCAGTTCGCCCGCCATAGCGAAGCACCGCCGGTGAGGGTGGTTTCCTGCTCGATATGCTCCTCGGGCAGTTCCTCGATGAAGCGGCTGGGAATGCTGCTCGTCCACTGGCCGTAAATCCGGCGGTTGGCGGCATGCAGGATGGTGCAGCGTCGCCGCGCGCGGGTGATCGCGACATAGGCAAGGCGGCGTTCTTCCTCCAGCGAGGCAAGCCCGCCCTCGTCGATCGCTCGCTGACTGGGGAACACGCCTTCCTCCCAGCCGACGCAGAACAGATTGTCGAATTCGAGCCCCTTGGCGGCGTGGATCGTCATGATTGTCACCCGCTCGCCATCACTTGCGCGGTCATTATCCATCACGAGGCTGACATGTTCGAGGAAATCGCCGAGGCTGTCGTAATCCTCCATCGCGCGGGCGAGTTCGGAGAGATTTTCGACGCGCCCCGCGCTTTCCGCCGAACGGTCGGCAGCCAGCATCGCACTGTAACCTGATTCCTCCAGCACCAGCCGCAGCAGGTCTGCCGGGCTGAACGTTTCGGACATCTCGCGCCAATGCAGGAATTGCTGCATCAACCCGCCGATGGTGCTGGCCGCACGCCTGGGCAAATCGTCGCTGTCGGCCAGTTGCAACGCCGCCGCGGCCAGCGGCAGGCCGGTGCGGCGCGCATGGCTGTGCATCGCCTCCAGCGCCTTGGCCCCAAGCCCGCGCTTGGGCTGATTATGGATACGTTCAAACGCGAGATCATCCTGCGGCTGCGCAACGAGCCTGAGATAGGCAAGTGCATCGCGGATTTCGGCGCGTTCGTAGAAACGGAAACCGCCGATGATGCGGTAATTGACCCCGATCTGGATGAAGCGGTCTTCGAACTCGCGGGTCTGGTATTGCGCGCGCACCAGTATCGCGACCTGATCCAGCGGTACGCCTTCGGCCTCCAGCCGCTCGATCGCTTCGCCCACCCGGCGCGCTTCCTCGGGCGCGTCCCACACGCCGATCACCTTGACCTTGTCGCCGCCATCGACCTCGGTCCACAGCGTCTTTTCGTGGCGCTGCGAATTGGCGCGGATCAGGCCCGAGGCGGCGCCAAGAATATGCGGGGTGGAACGGTAATTCTGTTCGAGCCGGATCACCTCGGTGCCAGGAAAATCCTTTTCGAACCTCAGGATATTGGCGACTTCCGCGCCGCGCCAGGAATAGATCGATTGATCGTCGTCACCGACTACGCAGATGTTCTTGTGCTGCTGCGCCAGCAGACGCAGCCACAGATATTGCACTGCGTTGGTGTCCTGATACTCGTCCACCATGATGTAGCGGAAGCGGCGCTGATAATCGGCAAGGATATCATTATGTTGTCGCAAGATGTTCAACATATGCAGCAACAGGTCGCCAAAATCGCAGGCGTTCAGGGCGCGCAACCGTTCCTGATATCGCGCATATAGGGCTGTCCCGCGCCCGTTGGCGTATGCTTCGTTCTCGATCGCGTCCAAATCCTGCGGATTCAATCCGCGGTTCTTCCAGCGGTCGATCAGCCCGGCAAGCTGGCGTGCGGGCCAGCGTTTTTCGTCAAGCTCGGCCTCGGCAATCAGCTGCTTCAGCAGGCGGATCTGATCGTCGGTATCGATGATGGTGTAATTGTGCTGCAGGCCGACCAGTTCGGCATGGCGGCGCAGCATCTTGGCGCAGATCGAATGAAACGTGCCGAGCCACGGAATGCCTTCCGCCCCCGGTCCGAGGTGGTGCGCCACACGCTCGCGCATTTCGCGCGCGGCCTTGTTGGTGAAGGTGACGCACAGGATCTGCGAGGGATAGGCCCGCCGGGTCGCCACCAGATGCGCAAGGCGGGCGGTGAGCGCAGCGGTCTTGCCCGTGCCAGCCCCTGCCAGCATCAGCACCGGGCCTTCGGTCGCCAGCACGGCGGCGCGCTGGGGCTCGTTCAGCCGCGCCGCATAAGCGGGGATCGGATCGCGTCCGGGCGCGGGAGAAGGCAGGTTGGTGCTCATCGTGTCATGTGAACAGGTAGGGAACAATGGCCGCGCGGGCAAGCCACCTCGGCCGGCTTATCGACCGCGCGCCTCAGCCAGCAGGCACGGCGAGCCGGAGCAGGCTGAGCTTGCCCTTGCCAACCCGGCGTTCGCTCTCGATTGTCAGCCCCTTGATGCTGACATCCTCGCTGCCCGCGGTTTCCAGCGAGATCCATGTCTGCGGCCCGATCCAGCCCAGACGCAGCAACCGGTCTATCGCAACTTCGCCTGTGCCGCTGCGATAGGGCGGATCGACGAGGATCAGGTCCAACGGGGTGGCGGCGGCGCGCAACTGGGTGGCTGATCCGGCCTCGACCCGCGCTCGCAGCCCGGCGCCCAGCGCGGTGATATTGGTGCGGATCGCATCAATCGCGGCGCGATCCTGTTCGACGAAAAGGCAGCTGCCCGCGCCGCGTGACAGCGCCTCCAGCCCCAGTGCGCCGGAACCGGCGAACAGATCGGCGACGGTCAGTTCCTCGAAACTGCCAAGCCGGCTGGTGAGCATCGAAAACAGCGTTTCGCGCATCCGGTCGGCCGTGGGGCGGGTTGCCTCGCCCTTGGGTGCCACCAGTTTGCGCCCGCGCCATTCGCCCGCAACGACCCGCATCAGCGCCCCCCGCGCGGGGTGTTTCCGCGGGTGGCGGGCGGATGCTTGCGCGAACGCCCGCGCGATCCTGCCGGAGCGCCTGAGCCTTTGCGCGCCGGGGCAGCATCAGCGGCGCCCTTGCGCGGGAACGCGGGTTTGGCGGGCACTGACGGCTTGGCATGAGCGGCGGGTTTGGCCGGGCTTGATGGCTTGGCAAGACCAGCGGGCTTGGGCGGGCCGCGCCGGGGCGGTCTGCCCGGGGCCGCGATCTTTTCCTTCTCCGCTCTCTCCGCTCTCTCCGCTTTCTCCGCCTTCTCCGCCTTCTTCACCCCGCCGCGCGGGATCGGCACGCCGGTGATATCGGACAGGAACCGGGCCACCGGCTTGCCGATCAGTTCCACCGCCTGCCCGCGCCCCAGATCGCCAAGGTTGAAGGGGCCATAACCCACGCGGATCAGGCGGTTGACCTTCAATCCGAGATGTTCGAGCACGCGGCGGACTTCGCGGTTCTTGCCTTCGGTAATGGTCATTTCGACCCACACGTTGCGGCCCGTGCCGCGTTCGAGATTGGCGTCGATTGCGCCGTATCGCACCCCGTCGATTTCCACGCCTTCGATCAGGTCTTCAAGTTGCGACTGGCTGACTTCACCAAATGCGCGGGCGCGGTAGGTGCGCGGCACGCCGGAAGACGGCAGTTCGAGCATGCGCTTCAACCCGCCATCATTGGTCAGCAGCAGCAGGCCTTCGGTGTTGAGATCGAGGCGGCCAATCGGGATCAGTCGCGGCGCGCCCTTGGGCAGGGCATTGCGCAGCGCGGTGTAGATCGTCGGGCGGTCTGCCAGATCGCGCTCTGCGGTGATCAGGCCGGTGGGTTTGTGAAACGCGAACAGTCGCGTTGGTTCGGCGGCGGTCACGGGATTGCCGTCGACTGTCACGCCGACAAGGTTTGGCAAGATGGTTGCGGGGGTATCCAGCACCTTGCCATCCAGCGCCACGCGCCCTTCGGCGATCATGCGCTCCACCTCGCGGCGGCTGGCTACGCCCGCACGGGCGAGCAGCTTGGCGATACGATCACCCTCGGGGCGATTTTCGGAACGGGGCGGGGCGGTGGGCATAGTGCGCCCTTAGGTTCCTGCCCGCGCCTTAGCAATGGGGCGAAGGCTGGTTCGCCGCCTGCAAGGCATCATGCACGATCTGATCGAACCGCGCGATCCCGCCTTCGAGCGTGCCGAGTGTCAGGTGATCAATCGCGCCTGACGCAAGGCCCTGTTGGCCAAGTTCGGCGGCGCGGAAATCTTCAGAGGCGAACACCCCGCCATCGAGCAAGTTCCAGCTGCGCTCCCAATGGGCCAGCGCCTTTTCGGTCGCGGGCGCTTCGGGGATCAGCATGAAATCCTCGACCAGCGTCAGATCATGCGCCTGCGGCATCAGCACCATCACGTTGACGTAATCAGGACTGGGAACGATGATCGTCGCGGGCAGGAGCTGGTAGGCAAAGGTCACCACCCGCCGCAGCGCGGCCATATCGGTGAGGTCGATGCTCGCCATTTCCTCCAGCCGACCGACGGCCGAGCGTTGGTGCGGGCCGATCTGGTCGCCGGTGGTGATCCCGTCCTTGAAGAAAGGGCCGATCGTGGCGGCATGCAGGCGCGTGACATGATAGCTTTCAAGGAAGGCATCCATGATCAGCTTCCAGTTGCCTTTCACGGTATGGGTCTTGCGCCGGAACAGGTGCGCTTGTGGCATGCCGAAGGCGGCAAGATCATGGCCCAGGGCGCGGGCATGGCTGAAATCGGCATCGGCCTGCGGGGCGAACCAGATCAGGCCCCCCGCCTCGATGCTGGGCAGTTCGACGAGGCCGTGATCGGCCTTGTCCAGACCGGGGAAGGTCTCGGGCCGGGGCAGGGCCATCAGCCCGCCGTCGAGCCGGTAGGTCCAGGCATGATAGGGGCAGACCAGCCGCTTGGCGCATTGCACCTCATTACCTTCGACCAGCCGGGTGCCGC
This sequence comes from Erythrobacter sanguineus, assembly GCF_900143235.1. Lineage (GTDB taxonomy): Bacteria > Pseudomonadota > Alphaproteobacteria > Sphingomonadales > Sphingomonadaceae > Erythrobacter > Erythrobacter sanguineus. The sequence goes on from NZ_FRDF01000009.1 coordinate 28,400, forward strand.
GGTGGCGGCAGACATTGAGGAAGACGTGGGCCGTGCCCCCGGCATCGCGGGTGATCAGCAGCGGGCGGCCGGTGGCATCATGTGGCACCGCCATGCCGGGTTCGGGCAACAGCGCGGAAGGCGCGATCACCTGCGGCAGGCGGTCGAACAGCGCCGCCTTTTCGCGCGCGAAGTGATCGGGGCAGGTATAGTTGCTGGCGGGCACGGTCTGGATGGCGCCTGCCACCTTGGTCCGGCCTTCACGGATCGCCTCGGCCAGTGCGAGTTGTCCCTCGGTCGGACGCAAATCGGGCATATCTGTTGCGGCAGCGTTCATCGCTCTTTGCTCATCCTCTCATGCGGGCCTAATGGTGCAGGCAAATGGCGATGAGAACAAGGATCGATATCGATGGCTGAAGCGCAAGGCGGCAAGCCGGGCTGGGCTGCGGTGTTGCGCGCGATGGGCCAGCGCAAGACCGGCTATATGGCATTGTTCGGCTTTGCCAGCGGCTTGCCCTTCGCGCTGTTCCTCGGCACGCTCTATGCGTGGTTGTCCGAGGCCGAGGTTGACCTTGAAACGATGGGCGTGTTTTCGCTGATCGGCCTGTCCTATGCCTTTCAGTTCCTGTGGTCGCCGCTGATCGACAAGGTCAATATTGCGGGCTTTTCGCGGCTGGGGCGGCGCAAGCAATGGATGGTGCCGGCGCAATTGCTGCTGGGCGGGATTCTGGTCACGCTCAGCCTGCTCGATCCGGTGAGCCAGCTCGGCTGGTTTTCGCTGCTCGCCGGGATCGGGGCCTTCGCCTCGGCCACGCAGGACATTGCCATCAATGCCTGGCGCATCGACGTGGCGGACGAGAAGGCAACGCTCGATATTCTCTCGACCGTCTACCAGATGGGCTATCGCCTCGCCGCGCTGGTAGGCGGCGCCTTTGGCCTGATTATTGCCGCGCGGATCGGCTGGCCGGAAACCTATGCGCTGATGGGGCTGATCCTGCTCGGCATCGGCGCGCTCGGGCTGTTCGCGCCCGATACCAAGGTGGGCAATGTGGATGACGATGCCGCCTCGGATGCGCAGCTGCTGGCGCTGCGCAGCGCCGGGGAACTGCGCCCCGAAATCCGCGCACGGGCGCTGGCGCTGGTGGGGGTGCTGTGGGCAGGCGCGATCGGCGTGGTGCTGACCTTCATGGTCATGTCGCTCGCTTTTCCGCCCGATCAACGGCCCAATCCGACCGAATTCACGCTGACGTACGGCCCGTGGATCATCGTGGCAACAGTGGTGCTGCCCGCGCTGATCGCCGGGTGGCTGGCGGCGCAAAAGCGCGACGGCACCAATCTGTTGGCCGAAGACGCGCCGCCGGCAACCGGGGCAGGGTTCGCGATGGATCACCTCTATCGTGCGCTGGTGCTGCCGCTGGTGGAGTTCGTCGGGCGCATGGGCTGGAGCCTCGTGCTGATCCTGGCGCTGGTGCTGACCTACCGGATCTGTGATGCGATCTGGGGCACCTTCGCCTATCCGTTCTATCTGGGCGAACTGGAATACACCAATGACGAAGTCGCCTTTGCCTCCAAGTTCTTCGGGGTGGGGGCGATCATCGCCGGACTGGCGCTGGGGGGGTATCTGCTGACGGTGCTGGGCCGGATGCTGACGCTGACACTGGGCGCGCTGCTCGCGGCGCTGACAAACCTGCTCTATGCCGATCTCGCCATCGGCGGGGCGCGGATGCAGGCGGCGAGCGATGCAGTGGGCTTCACCTCGGCGATCAGCCAAGTGCCGGTGATCGGCAGCCCCGCACTGGCCAAGCTGACCTTCACCGTGATGTTTGAAAATCTCGCGATCGGGATTGCGGGCGCGGCCTATATTGCGTGGCTCTCCTCCATCGTTTCGAAGCAGTACAGCGCTGTGCAATATGCTCTGCTGTCTTCGCTGACGCTGCTGGTGGGGACGCTGGGGCGCGGGGCGCTGGGCGAGATGATCGAGGATCGCGGCTATTTCGATGTCTTCGTGCTGACGACGCTGATCGGCTTTGTCGCGGTCGCTCTATGCCTTGCCGAATGGTATCGGCAGGCGCGCAAGGGACGGGCTGCGGGGGTGGTGACGCCAGAGGTGGTACCGGCAGAGTAGCGCTTAATCTGGCAGCTCGTCGTTGAGCCGCAGCACCTCGCCCGCGAGGTAGAGCGAGCCTGCGATCAGGATCGGGAAATCATCCGAAGACACGCCTAGCAGGGCGTCCTCCAGATTCGATGCCGCGCGGGCCTTGGCGCCGAAAGCTTCGACCGGGTGGCACTCATGGCCCGGGACGGGAACCACGGTCAGCGTGCGGATACGCTTGCCGAGCGGTTCGATGATCGCGCGCGGGTCCTTGCCCTCGATCATGCCGATGACGAGGTGGAGCGGGCCGTCGAAATGCGCCGCAATCACCGCTCCTGCGCTCGGGTTGTGACCGCCGTCGAGCCAGACCTGCTGCGCAGAAACGAGCGCGGTCAGCGGGCCTTCACCGAGGCGCTGCATACGCGCTGGCCAACGGGCGGCGCGAACGCCTTTGAGGATCGCATCGTCGGATACCGCAATGCGTGTCTGAGCACGTAGCATTGCAGCGGCGAGACCGGCGTTCGTCATCTGGTGTTCGCCGACTAGCGAGGGTGAGGGCAGGTCGAGTTCGCCGAGCCTGTCTTCGAGAAACCCGCTATGCGAACCGATGTACCAATCCTTGTTGTGGGCAACGAGGATCGCGCCAACGCGCTCGGCCACAAGCGCGATTTCGCGGTTTGGCTTCTCGCCGTTGTTCATGGCAACCAGCGGCACGCCCAGCTTCGCGATCCCGGCCTTTTCAAACGCGATCCGCGCCATCGGCTCTTTCGGCACGCCGTCATCGGGCGCCAGCAGAAACCGTTCGTGATCGAGGCCCAGTGCGGCGATCCCGCAGGCGGCGAGCGCCTCTGGTTCCAGCACATTGGTCGCATCGAAGCGCCCGCCCATGCCGACTTCGACCACGCAGGCATCGGCGGGCGTGCGGGCAAAGGCGAGGAAGGCGGCGGCGATGGTGACCTCGAAGAAGCTGGGGCCGAGGTCTTCGCCCGCATCGAGCACCTCGTTGAGGGTCGCGGCCAACTCGGCATCGGAGATCAGCTCTCCCGCCAACCGGATGCGTTCATTGTAGCGCACCAAATGGGGCGAGGTGGTGACGTGGACGCGGTATCGTTGCGCCTCCAGCATCGCCCTCAGAAACGCGCAGGTCGATCCCTTGCCGTTGGTGCCTGCAACGTGAAACACCGGCGGCAGAGCGCGGTGCGGATTGCCGAGCCGTTCCATCAAGGCACGGATCGTATCCAGCCCCAGCCGCCCCTGCGGCACGCTCAGCGCGCTCAGCCGGTCAAGCTGAGCCTGAACCGCCGGATCATCGGATCGGCCGAAATCAAGCGGTTTCATGGGCAGGCTAGCGGATTACGCCGCCTTCACCGGCTGGAGATAATCCAGCACCTGACCCAAGGTTGCCTTCAACTCGCGGCGGGGGACGACCATGTCGACCATGCCGTGCTTGTGCAGGTATTCGGCGCGCTGGAAGCCTTCGGGCAGCTGTTCGCGGATCGTGTCCTGAATCACGCGCTGGCCCGCAAAGCCGATCAGTGCGCCGGGTTCGGCAATTTGGATGTCGCCGAGCATGGCATAGCTCGCCGTCACGCCGCCGGTGGTGGGGTCGGTCAGCACCACGATATAGGGCAGCCCGGCCTGCTTCAGCCTGCGCGTCATCACCGTGGCGCGCGGCATCTGCATGAGGCTGAGAATCCCCTCCTGCATCCGCGCCCCGCCTGCGGCGGTGACCACAATATAGGCGCAGCCGCGATCCAGCGCCTTTTGTGCACCTTCGCAAAAGGCCTGTCCCACAGCCATGCCCATTGATCCGCCCATGAAGCTGAAATCCTGCACCCCGACCACGGCGGGCCGCGTTTCGATGGTGCCTGAACCGACCACAAAGGCATCCTCATGCGGGTTGGCGGCGCGCGCGGCCTTCAACCGGTCGGTATATTTCTTGGTGTCCTTGAACTGCAGCGGGTCTTCGGTGACGCGTGGCAGCGGCAGCACTTCAAAGCCGGGGTCGAGCAGCAGCCCTAGCCGCGCATCCGCGCCGATCCGCCCATGATATTCGCATTTCGGGCAGACTGAAAGGTTGTCCTCGTACTCGGCCACGAACAGCATTTCCTGGCACGACGGGCACTTGATCCACAGATCACGCTCGGTGGATTTCTTGTCGGTGCTGAAGCCCATCGAGTTACGGACGCGGGTGAACCAGTTCATGTTGCTTGCTCCTGTCGGGCGGCGTGAACCGCTTGGGCGAGGGCTGACGTCAGCTCCCTTAGCTTGGCCGGAGCCGCAACGCCATATTCGCCGCAGATTTCCACCAACGCCGAGCCGACCACCACGCCATCAGCCACATTGGCGATGGCGGCGGCCTGTTCGGGCGTGCGCACCCCGAAGCCGACCGCAATGGGCAGATCGGTTGATTGCTTGAGCCGCGCAACCGCTTCTTCAATGCTGGCCTGCACGGCCTGCTGCTTGCCGGTGATCCCGGCAACCGAGACGTAATAGAGGAAGCCTTCCGAGCCTGCGAGAACCTGCGGCAGTCGGGCGGCGTCGGTCGTCGGGGTGGCGAGGCGGATCGGGGCGATACCCTTGGCACGCAATGCCGGGCCGAGCGCGTCGTCCTCTTCGGGCGGAATGTCGACGCAGATCACGCCGTCAACGCCCGCAGCGGCAGCGGCATTAGCGAACCACTCCGGCCCGCGTCGCACCATCGGGTTGGCATAGCCCATCAGCACCAACGGCACATTGGGGTGCCGCGCGCGAAATTCGGTGGCGTAGCGCAGCACGTCAGCGGTGGTCGTGCCCGCGCCAAGGCTGCGCAGATTGGCGCTCTGGATCGCTGGGCCATCGGCCATCGGATCGGTGAAGGGCATGCCGAGTTCGATCACGTCTGCGCCAGCTTCCACCAGCGCATCGAGATTGGCCGCCGTGTCACCATCGCCTGCGGTGATGAAGCAGACGAGCGCGGGGCGGGCGGCGGCGAAGGTGGTGGTGAGGCGGGTCATATTCCGACGTTGTCTGTGAAGCAGCCTACGATAAACACTATCGGGGACATTATGGCTGATACGAGCCATGCCTCTGGTGAAATGTAAGTGGATAGCTCGCCTGTCTTAAGAACGGCAAGGAAGGGGATTGCCAACAGTCCGAGGAAGATCCCTCGCTTGAGGTTAAAGCTGCGGACCATGCGTTCCCCAATCGATGGTTTCGCCCCTAGGATCGACCCGAGTTCCTGCTTTCGATGCTTCAAAGTCACGTTCTATCCAGTTTCCCGTCACCCCGGACTTGATCCGGGGTCCAGCTTCCTTCCGCGCGGATGGAAAAACCAGCGGGATCTCGGGTCAAGCCCGGGAAGACGGGGGAGGGCGTGGGGCTCAAAGCTCCACCCCAAGCTTTTCCGCCACAGTGAAGATGTCCTTGTCGCCGCGCCCGCACAGATTCATCAGCATGATGCTGTCCTTCGGCATCGTCGGCGCGACCTTCGCCACGGCGGCAATCGCGTGCGAGGGCTCCAAAGCAGGAATGATCCCCTCGGTGCGGCAGAGCAGCTTGAAGCCTTCCAGCGCCTCGTCATCGGTGACGGCGGTGTATTCGACGCGGCCCGATTCCTTCAGCCACGCGTGCTCCGGCCCGATGCCGGGGTAGTCGAGGCCCGCGCTGATTGAGTGGCCTTCGGTGATCTGGCCGTCTTCGTCCTGCAACAGATAGGTGCGGTTGCCGTGGAGCACGCCGGGCGATCCGCCGAGCAGGCTGGCGGCGTGCTGATCGCCGTCGAGCCCGTGGCCTGCTGCCTCGACGCCAAGCATCTTCACGTCAGCATCATCGAGGAACGGGTGGAACAGCCCCAGCGCGTTCGATCCGCCGCCGATGCAGGCGACCAGCAGATCGGGCAGGCGGCCCGTTCGCGATAGCATCTGCGCGCGGGCTTCCTTGCCGATCACGCTCTGGAAGTTGCGCACCATCTCGGGATAGGGGTGCGGGCCTGCCGCGGTGCCGATGATGTAGAAAGTGTCGTGGACATTCGCGACCCAGTCGCGCAGCCCTTCGTTCATCGCGTCTTTCAGGGTCGCGCCGCCGCTGGTGACGGGCACGACCTCGGCCCCCAGCAGCTTCATCCGGAACACGTTGGGCGATTGCCGCGCCACGTCCTCTGCGCCCATATAGATCACGCAAGGCAGGCCGAACCGCGCACAGACCGTGGCGGTCGCCACCCCATGCTGGCCCGCGCCGGTTTCGGCGATGATGCGGGTCTTGCCCATCCGCATGGCAAGCAGGATCTGCCCGATACAATTGTTGATCTTGTGCGCACCGGTGTGATTGAGCTCGTCGCGCTTGAACCACACCTGCGCGCCGCCCAACTCCTCCGTAATCCGGGGCGCGAAATAGAGCGGCGAGGGGCGGCCGACATAATGTTCGAGCAGATCGTCGAACTCGGCCTGAAACGCGGGATCAGCCTGCGCCGCACGATATTCGCGTTCCAGATCGAGCACCAGCGGCATCAGGGTTTCAGCGACATAACGTCCGCCGAACTGGCCGAAATGGCCCCGCTCGTCAGGTTGGTTGCGGAAGGAGTTGAGAGGAGTGTTCATCAGAAGGTCAATGCCGTTCGTGTCGAGCGAAGTCGAGACACTTGTTGCGCGGAAGGCCTCTTGACTACGCTCGAGGCAAACGGGGTCAGGCGGATTGGGCCGCTTTGCAGAAGGCGGCGATTTTGTCCACGTCCTTGACGCCCGGAGCGCTTTCCACGCCGGAGGAGGTGTCGACCAGTGGCGCACCGGTCAGGCGGATCGCGTCGGCAACATTGGCGGGGGTGAGGCCGCCCGCCAAGCCCCACGGCGTGGGCGACTTGTAGGCTCCGAGCAGGCTCCAGTCGAAGCGGGTGCCATTGCCGCCCGGCAACCCGCTGGCGGGCGCATCGAACAGAAGAAGGTCAGCTGCCCGGTGGAACCGCGCCGCCTCAGCCAGCGATTCGGCATCCCGCACACCCATTGCGCGCCATGCTTCGACGCCGGTATCGGAGCGGAAGCGGGCGAGGGCCTCGGGCGTTTCCTGCCCATGGAACTGCACCACATCGGGCCGCACTTCGCGTAACGCTTCGGCCAGCGTCGCGGGCGACGGGTTCACCACCAGCACCACCACCTTGACTTGCGGCGGCACCAATTGGCGCAGGCGCGCAGCCTCGGTCAGCGACAGATGACGCGGGCTTTTTTCAAAATGCACCAGCCCGACATAATCTGCGCCTGCCCGCACAGCGGCGGTCAGGGTTTCGGCGGTCGAAAGGCCGCAGATCTTGACAAGGGTGGAAGGCATGGGGCCGTCCCTACGCCGGGCCGAGCGGCTTTTCCAGCACCGCGAAAGTCACCGGCGGATCGCGCAGCACCGGGAAGGGGCGGGTTTCGCCGGTGCGCAGGTATCCGCGCCGTTCATACCACGCGATCAGCGCGTCGCGGCTGTCGATCACGGTCATTTCCATCGCTGCGATGCCTTCGCCGCGCGCATGCTCCTCCGCCGCATCGAGCAGCCGCCGTCCGAGGCCCGCCGATTGCAGGTCGGGCGCAACGCACAGCATCCCGAGATAGGCGAGGGCTGCGTCCTTGAAGGTCACCGCGACGCAGCCGATCAGCGCCTCATTGTCCCTGGCCCCTTCGCGGGCGGTCAGGATCGTAACCGCCGGATCGGCCAGCAATGCTTCGATCTCACCGGGGCCGGTGCGCTCATCGTCGAGAATATCCGCCTCGTGGTTCCACCCGCGCCGCGCCGATGAGCCGCGATAGGCGGCTTCGATCAGGGCTTTCAATGCGGTGGCATCCTTGGGTGACGCCGCTGCGATTGCGATCAAAGCGTCGCCTCGATCGCCCGCGCGGCGGCTTCCGGGTCTTCGGCGCGGCTGATCGGGCGGCCGATCACCAGCACGCTCGCGCCATTGTCGCGCGCCTGTCGCGGCGTCACCACGCGCTTTTGATCGCCAGTGCCGTTTCCGCTGGGGCGCAGGCCGGGAACGACGAAGTAGCCGTCCTTCCACGCCTTTTTCACAAAGCCGACTTCCTGCCCGGAACATACCACCCCGTCCAATCCCGCCGCATGGGCGAGTTCGGCCAGGCGCATCACCTGTGTTTCGGCGCTGCCGTAAACGCCGGTGGCGGTCAGATCGTTCGCGTCGAGGCTGGTCAGCGTGGTCACGGCGACGACCTTGCAGCCTTCTGCCGCCGCCGCCTTGGCGTCTTCCATCATCGCACGCCCGCCGCTGGCGTGTACGGTGACGATCGCGGGTTCATAGACGTGGATCGCCTGCATCGCAGCGGCCACGGTGTTGGGGATGTCGTGGAATTTGAGATCAAGGAAGATCGGCAGGCCCAGATGCGCGATTTCATGTACGCCATGGCTGCCATGGGCGCAGAAGAACTCCAGCCCCAGCTTCACCCCGCCAATATGCGATTTGACCTTGCCCAGCAAAGCCTTGGCCGCTTCCAGCTGCGGCACGTCAAGCGCGAGATAGACCGGGTTGCTCATTTGCTGCCTTCCCCTTCGCCGCCGGCATCGACGGGGGACAGCGGATCGGGCGTTTCTCCCGGCCCTGTCCCGGATTTATCCACAGGTGTGTCCACGCCCCTCGCAACCGGTGTGGCGGGCGCTTGTGGTTCATGATGACGCGCCAGCGCGGTGTGCTTCAGGGAGTTTTCCAGCGCCCGCACACGGCGATCAAGTCCCCACTTGACGCTCAGATGATAGGTCCAGGCAGGCAAGAAACCCAAGGCAAAGGCGAGCAGCGCCAGCACCGGCAGCCTGGTTTCCATCACGAGATTCTGCCACAGCGTCACCTCCACCGGCTTCCAGTTGTAGATCGCGAAGATCAGGAAGGAGATGAGGGCGAGCACGCCGATCATGGTACGCAGGATCTTCACAGGCGGTTTGCCCCCCGTTGGCACAATCGTGCGGCAAGCCTAGGCGATTTGCGTCCCATGTCCAGTTAGCCGAAAACCCGCGCAAAGATCGTGTCGACATGCTCGAAGTGGTAGGCAAGGTCGAACTTCTCTTCGAGTTCTGCCGCAGACAGCGCGGCTGTCACCGCGCTATCGGCCTTGAGCAGATCGAGCAGCGACAATGCGCCGCCCGATTCCCACACCTTCATCGCGTTCCTCTGGACGAGGGCATAGGCATCTTCGCGGCTCACTCCGGCCTGCGTCAGCGCCAGCAGCACGCGCTGCGAATGGACCAGCCCGCCCATGCTATCGAGGTTCTTGAGCATCCGTTCTGGGTAGATCAGCAGCTTTTCGACCACGCCCGTCAGCCGCGCCAGCGCGAAGTCGAGCGTGATGGTCGCGTCCGGCCCGATGAAGCGTTCGACCGAGGAATGCGAGATATCGCGTTCATGCCACAGCGCGACATTTTCCAGCGCGGGCAGGGCATAGGCGCGGATCATCCGGGCCTGTCCGGTGAGGTTTTCGGTCAGGATCGGGTTGCGCTTGTGCGGCATTGCGCTGGAACCCTTCTGGCCGGGGGAAAAATATTCCTCGGCCTCCAGCACTTCGGTGCGTTGCAGATGGCGGATTTCCACCGCGAGTCGCTCGATGCTGCCAGCGATCACAGCGAGCGTGGCAAAATACATCGCGTGGCGATCACGCGGGATGACCTGCGTCGAGACGGGTTCGATGGCGAGGCCCAGCTTCTCGGCGACATGGGCCTCGACCTCCGGATCGACATTGGCGAAGGTGCCGACCGCGCCGGAAATCGCGCAGGTGGCGATTTCCCTGCGCGCCGCAACCAGCCGTTCGCGGCAACGGTCAAACTCGGCATAGGCCTGCGCCAGCTTCAGCCCGAAGGTCACCGGTTCGGCATGGATGCCATGGCTGCGGCCAATCGTGGGCGTGTATTTGTGCTCCATCGCGCGGGTCTTGATCGCGGCCAGCAGCGCGTCGGTATCGGCAATCAGGATATCGGTCGCGCGGGCGAGTTGCACTGACAGCGTGGTGTCGAGCACGTCCGAACTGGTCATGCCCTGATGCATGAAGCGCGCCTCGTCGCCGACCTGCTCGGCCACCCAGGTGAGGAAGGCGATCACATCATGCTTGGTCACGGCCTCGATCGCGTCGATCGCGTCGACGTCGATCGCGGGATTGGTCGCCCACCAGTCCCACAGCGCCTTGGCTGCGGATTTCGGCACCACGCCCAACTCGCCCAGTTTTTCGGTCGCATGCGCCTCGATCTCGAACCAGATGCGATACTTTGCCTCCGGCTCCCACAGGGCGGTCATGGCAGGGCGGGCATAGCGGGGGACCATCATCGACTCCGGTTGGCAGGTTTGGCCGGAGCGGTAGGGAAGGGGGGCGGTCAAGGCAAGATCACCGCTTGCCGTGCGCAGGTTTCAGGGCCGCAGCAGTTCCGAGCCGATGGTCGCCATCACACGCGCGGCCGCGGGGGTGGTCATGTGACTCCCGTCCCAGTAGTTGAGCTGGCCGTGCTGACGCAGCAGGCAGCGTCCATCGGGGCACAAGGGCGCTTGCGCATCGACATAGGTGAAGCGCGGGTCGCGCGCGGCAAAGGCGCTCAGCATGGCGCTGACCTCGCGCCCCTCGGCACGGGCGGCGGGATAGCTGTCGGGGCAATCGACGTTGCGCCACGCGCGGCAGCGAAGCCAGCCGTGCTCCAGCAGCGGCCCCGCTGCCCATGCGGTCGGCGAATTGCCGACGATAATGACGCGGGTCTGCGGCGGCAGAGTGTCCGCAAGCCCCGCCATCGCTTGAACCAGATGGGTCCCGCCTTTGCCGAAGGTGGTGCCGAGCGGCGCGTCGGAGCCATCAGCGTAGAGCATGCGTTCCCAGCGCTGTGCCCAGATTACGGTGCGCACCTGACGTTCCGCAACCAGTTCTGTCAGGCGCGCTGCGAGCCCGCGGCAGGCCGCGCCTTCGGGGTCGCCGGAAAGCCGGTTCGACACAGCGCCCGCAGACAGGCAGCCGGGATTGCTCAGCAACGCACCTGTGCCGAAGCGTGCGGTGGCCGCATCGAAGTATTGTGCCGCGTGGCTATCGCCATAAAGCACAAAGGACAGTGGTCGGCGGTCCTGCACGATCACCTGCGCCGAGGCATTGGGCGGGCGCAATCCGGCCAGCCGCTGCGCCTCGGCACCGCTGCGGGGCAGCAGCACGGTCAGATAGCCCGCGCCGCCCGCGGCGAGCGGCACGATCAGCGCCGCGCTGCACGCCAGCACCAGCCGCGCCGGGCGGGCAAGCGCGCGGCGTCGGCGCACCGGTTCTTCCAGCCAGCGCCACGATGCCGTCCCCAGCGCAAGCGCGGCGAAAATGCCGGCCACAGTCACGATCATGGGGAGCGGCCCGAACCAGACATAATGGAGGAAGAACAGCACCGGCTGGTGCCACAGATAGGTGCCGAAAGAGATCATCCCCAACAGCACCAGCAGCCGCCAGCCGAGCAGGCGGGCTACGCCCGTGCCGCTTTGCGCAAACAGGATGATCAGCGCCGTGCCCAACGTGGGCAGCAGAAACAGCGGGCCGGGGGCCGGGGTCTCCGGGCCGATCAGCCAGAGCCCGGCCAAAATCAGGCAAAGCCCGGTCGTGGCAAGCCAGCCGTTCTTGCGCGGCGCCTTGGGCAGCAAGGCGCAGGCCGCGCCCAGCATCAGCTCCCACATCCGGGTCGGCAGCAGATAGAACGCCGCCACCGGCCAGCGCGGTGCCAGCCACAGCGCCAGCGCGAAGCTCGCCAGCCCGAGCAACGTCACCAGCACCAGCATCGCATCCTTGCGCCAGCGTGATGCCCCCATAAGCAGCAGCGGGAACATGAGGTAGAACTGCTCCTCGACCCCCAGCGTCCAAGTATGGATCAGGGGCTGCAAACCCTCGGCACTTTCGAAATAGTCTGTGCCGCGCGCGAATTGCAGGTTCGCCGCGAAGACCGATGCTGCGATGAGAGCCTTGGAAAATTGATGGAAATCCTCGGGCGTCAGGATCGCCCATCCCGTGATCGTGGTGGCCGCAAGCATCGCTGCCAACGCTGGCACGATCCGCCGCACCCGGCGCTCGTAAAAGCGCCACAGGCCAAAACGCCCTTCAGCCAGCTCGCCAGCGATGATCGCGGTGATCAGATAGCCAAAAACACGTCGACCCCGGTAAAGCCGCCCGGCAGCATGCCCGGATCGGCGTGATGCAGCACCACCGGCGTGATCGCGATGGCGCGCAGCCCGTCGATTTCGGGGCGATAGACGACCCGTCCGGTCTGCATCTGCGGTCCCGGCAGCGTGGCAGCGACCATCAGATCAGCCCCTTGGCCCTCAGCGAGGTGTGCCCCTCGCGCCCGATGATGACATGATCGTGGACGGTCACCCCCAGCAGCCGTCCGGCCTCGGCGATGCGCTTCGTGATCTGGATGTCGGCGCGGCTGGGCTCAGGGTTGCCGCTGGGATGGTTGTGGACAAGGATCATCGCGCTCGCGCCGACATCCATCGCCCTGCGGATCACTTCGCGCGGGTGAATCGCGGCTTCATCGATCGAACCGTCGCCCAGATGGTGATCCTCGATCAGGCGGTTGCGCGTGTCGAGGTACAGGATGCGCACCCGCTCGACGGTCAGATGCGCCATGTCGGTGGTGAGATAATCGATCAGCGCCTGCCAGCTTCCCAGCACCGGCTTCCTGATGATCTCGCCGCGCGTCATCCGGCGGGCGGCGGTGGCGACACTCAGCAGCGCGGCGGCGCTGGTTTCGCCCACGCCCTTGACCCGCTGCAATGCCCTGGGATCGGCGTTGAGCACGCCTGCGAGACTGCCGAACTGCGCAATCAGCGCCTTGGCCACGGGTTTGGTGTCGCCCTGCTTGATCGCGGCGAACAGCAGGTATTCGAGCACTTCGTAATCGGCCAGCGCCTCGGCCCCGCCGGTCAGCAGGCGCGCGCGCAGGCGGGCGCGATGGCCAGCCCCGGCGGACTTGCCTGCCCCCGCGACCGGCTCTGGCCCGTCACCAAACTCGAATCCGTCTTCAGCTCCCGGCAATGCGACCCCCGGCAGGAATTGACCCTGCTCTCTCATTGCCTTTGGGCAGCGATGCGCGCAAGGGTGAGGAATAATGGCGGTGCCTGACACGCAAGACGAAACTTCCCCGCCAGCGGCCCGTCGCCGCTTTTGGCCCCATCGCTGGCGCACCCGAATCGGCCTTGGCGGTGTCGCGCTGGCGCTGGCGGCAGGCGGTGCGACATGGGTTGATCGTGAGCGGATCGCGGGCGATTTTCTGGATGATTACCTCGCCGAAAATGGCGTCCCTGCCACTTATGACATCATTGCCATCGGCCCGCGCACGCAGGTGATCGAAAATCTCGTGGTCGGCGATCCGGCGCGGCCCGATCTCACCGCGCGGCGGATGGTGGTCGAACTCGGCGTTGGCTGGGAGGGGCCGCAAGTGCAGCGGGTGCGGGTGGACGGCGCGCGGCTGGATGCAACTTATCGTGCCGGGCGGTTCAGCCTCGGAGCGCTCGATCCGCTGGTGTTTACCGGCAGCACCGCGCCGCCGGCGCTGCCCGCAGTCGAACTGGTGCTGCACGATGCGCGGGCGCGGCTGACCAGCGATTATGGCGCAGTCGGCGTGAAGATCGAAGGCGCCGGGCAGCTGGATGATGGTTTTGTAGGAACGCTGGCCGCGACCGCGCCGGGGATCGGGATTGAGGGCTGCCGCGCCGACAGCGCGACGCTTTATGCCAAGCTCTCGACTTCCGGCGGCTCCTCGCTGCTTGACGGTCCGCTGCGGCTCGGCGGCGTCGCTTGCAGCGGGGCAAGGATGGCGCGCGCTGATATCGGCACCAAGATCGCCCTTGCGCCCGATTTTGCCGGGGCCGACGGGGACTTCGCGGTGGCAGGTTCGGGGCTGGCGCTGGACACCATCACCGGTACGGCGCTGGATGGAACCGGGCGGCTGACATGGTCGGACAAGGGGATTGTGCTGGCGCATGATCTGGCGCTGACCGGGCTGGCCGCGCCGCAGGGCCGGCTTACGCGGCTGGCCGCCGAAGGGACATGGCGCGGCGGCAGCGATTTTGTGCTGGGCGAATGGCAGGGGCGGTTGACTGGCGAGGGACTGGCTGCCGATGCGGCGCTGGGCGATCAGCTTGCGGCAGCCGGACGCGGGCTTGAAGGAACCTTGATCGCCGCGCTTGTCGCCAAGGCGCGTGGCGGGTTGTCGCAGGCGCTTGATGGTGCGGGCTTTGCCGTCGATGCGATCATGCGCCGCAAGACGGCGGAGCTGGCGCTGATCATCCCCGATGCCGCGCTGACCAGCCGCGCGGGCGAACGGGTGCTGGCGCTCTCGCAGGTCAGCGCCGGGGTGGCAGACGGCGGGCTTACGGGCTTGCGCGGCAATCTGCTGGTCGGCGGTGCGGGCCTGCCTTCGATCAACGGGCGGATGGAGCAGGGCGCGGACGGGGGCTGGGTTCTTCGCATGGCAATGGCCGAATATCGCGCCGGGGCAAACCGGCTGGCGATCCCGCGCCTGAGCCTGCAACAGGAGCGCAGCGGCGCGCTGCGGTTTGAAGGGCTGGTGACCGCCAGCGGCGATCTGCCGGGCGGGACGGTGAACGGGATCGACCTGCCGCTCGAAGGGCGCTGGTCTGCGGCTGGCGGCCTGATGCTGGGGACGCGCTGCATGCCGCTGCGGTTCAAGTCGCTGGCGCTGTCGGGTCTGGAACTGGCAGGTCAGGAACTGACGCTTTGCCCGGAAGGCAGCGCGCCAATGCTGGCCTATGCCGATGGTCTGACACTGGCCGCCCGCAGCGGGCCAATGGTGCTGACAGGCAAGCTGGGGGATAGCCCGGCAAGGCTTGCGGCCGAAAGCCTCGCGCTGCGTTATCCCGCGCCGTTCCTTGCACAAGGGCTGTCCGCCCGCATCGGCGCACCGGGCAGCGAAGCGCGGTTCACCGCTGCCAGCCTTGACGGCAGCCTTGTGGGGCCGATCGGCGGCGCGTTTGCTGGCGGGGCGGCGCGGCTTGATGCGATGCCGTTCGATTTTGGCGCGCTGGCGGCGCGCTGGTCATTCGCCGACGGCGTGCTGCGCGTGGACGAAGGCGCCTTCATCCTCAACGACCGTCCGCCTGAGGGGGCTGCGCGTTTCGTTCCGCTCGCCGTGCGCGGAGCGACAATGACGCTGGCCGATAACGCCATCCGCGCACGCGCCGCGCTGCGCCATCCGGCCTCCGACCGGCTGGTGGCCGAAGTCACGATCGACCACGATCTTGCCAGCGCCGCAGGCAGCGCGCGGCTTGGCGTGCCGGGCCTTGTTTTCGATGAAGGGCTGCAGCCTGAAAACCTCTCTTATCTTGCCGAGGATCTGATTGTCTTTGCCAACGGGACAGTGACCGGCAAGGGCCGGATCGACTGGACCGGCGACGACATTACCAGCAGCGGCACCTTTGCCAGCGACAGGTTCGATTTCGCCGCGCCCTTTGGCCCGGTGCGCGGATTGAAGGGACAGGTGGTTTTCACCGATCTCGTCAACCTCACCACCGCGCCCGATCAAGTTGTCACCATCGATGCGATCAACCCCGGTATTGAAGTGCTGGCCGGCCAGCTGCGCTTTGCGATCGAGGCGGGCACGCTGCTGCGGCTCGATGATGCGCGCTTCCCGTTCATGGGGGGGCAATTGGTGATGCGCCCGCTGATGATGGATTTCTCGCAGCCCGAGGAACGCCGTTACATCTTCGAACTCATCGGTCTTGATGCCGCGACCTTCGTGGCCGAAATGGAACTGACCAACCTTTCCGCCACCGGCACATTTGATGGCACGGTGCCGATCATCTTCGATGCCAACGGCAATGGCCGGATCGAACGCGGACTGCTGCTGAGCCGGGCAGGCGGCGGCAATGTCGCCTATATCGGCGAGCTGACCTACGAAGACCTTGGCACGATGGGCAATTATGCCTTCTCGGCGCTGCGCTCGCTCGATTACCGGCAGATGAGCGTCGGGCTCAATGGCAGGCTGGCGGGCGAGATCATCACCAATTTCGATTTCGACGGGGTGCGGCAGGGCGAGGGCACTAGCCGCAACTTCGTCACCCGCCGCATTTCCCGCCTGCCGATCCGGTTCAAGGTCAATGTACGATCGGAAAATTTCTACGAGCTGGCGATGATGGTGCGTTCGTTCTGGGACATCGATGCCATCGGCAATCCGGTCGATCGCGGTTTGATCAAGGTCGAGGGTGGCCGTTTCGTTCCCGCCAATCCCGTTTCGCCTCTTTCAGCCCCTTCGGGCAAATCCGTTCAACCTCCTGAAAGCGAAGACCAGCCATGAACCACTGCGAATTGACCGCGCAACTGCGCGCTGCCACACCCGCCGGCATCTTGCGGGGAGGGCAGGCGCGGATGGCACAGCGAGGATATGGAAAGCCCGGGGCCATGATGGCAGCAGCGGCGATCCTTTCGGCAGGGCTGGGCGGCTGCATTAATATCGCCGCGCCCGATCAGCCGATCGTGATCGAGCTGAACATCAACATCCGGCAGGAAGTGATTTACCGTCTGGCCGAGGACGCGGCCAACACGATTGACGAGAACGCGGATATTTTTTGAAGACCTACCGCTTCGCTACTTGAGGGGCGATTTGTTTGGAGGGCCTACCGCTTCGCTACTTGAGGCTTGGTTAGTCTGGTTTTCTTGAGGAGGAATGATGATGCGCAGTTCGATGCTTGCAGGGATTACCGCACTGGCGGCGCTTGGTCTGGTGGCCGGCCCGGCGCTGGCCCAGCGCGATCCCGCCTATGCTGCGGCACGCGGCGCGGGCAAGGTTGGCGAACAGCCCGATGGCTATCTCGGCATTGTCGGCGCGGCTGATCCTGCCTTGCAGCGGCTGGTCGACAACATCAATATCAAGCGCCGCGCGGTCTATGCCGAAAAGGCGAAGGAAAACAACGCAACGCTTGAAGCCTATGCGCTGACCGCGGGGTGTCAGGCAATCGCCCGCACCGCGCCGGGGGAGAAATATCGTGCGCCCGATGGCAGCTGGCAGACGCGGACGGCCGCTGCTCCCACCCGGGATCCGCGTTGTCCCTGATGTTTTGCGTGCCTGCCTCCGCGGGCGCACCTGCGGGCGGGCGGTCGCCCTTGCGGCCCGCCCTTTGACGGGCCGGAACAGTTCCAAACCCCGGGTCTGGTGATGCATCGGCCTCGCCAGTCACCGCAAGCAGCGACGCGCTCAAAGGGAGTCTGAGCGAGGATTTCGCATCGCAGAGGCGGTGCAGAATACAAAGGTTCGCAACTGCACAAACAAACCCCGCCCCATGTTGACACGTTTGTGCCCCCCTTCTAAGGGGGCGGCGCCCTCGGCGGGAACCTTGTTGCGCGTGCCTTGTCGTTCCCCTTTCGGAGCATGGCATGAGCGATGAGAAACCCGCCCGAGAACCTATCGACGAGGATGCGCGGATTGATGCGCTCGAAGCGCGGCTAAAGTCCGCACGCGAGCGCGAAGAACAGCGCAACCGGCCGAAGGTGCAGGGGGCCGACGCGAATTATCGCAGCGGCAACCGTGCACTGGCCAACCTCCTCGGCGGGATCATCGGTGGCTTGGTGATCGGCTTCGCAGTGGATGCGCTGGCCGGGATCGCGCCCTGGGGCCTGTTGACCGGACTGTTCCTCGGGACGGCGTCGGCCTTCAGAAGCATCATCCTTGCGGCGAATACGCGTCCCGCAGAGCCGTCCGAAGGGCAGGATAAAGAGGGTTAGACCCCTGTTTGACCCGCCTTAGGCTCCGTTTGGGGCGCGTTTCATGTGAAACATTTGAGGACCGACACACCGTGGCAGCCGAAGAAGGCAAGGTCGATCCGATGAAGCAGTTCACCATCGAGCCCCTGCTGGGGTCTGACTGGCAACTTGCTGACGGGTTCAACATAGCGTTCACCAATTCCGCGTTGTGGATGGCGTTGACCGCTGTCCTCGTCTGGGTCTTTGTCGCGGGCGGCATGAAGCGCGAGCTGGTGCCGGGGCGCTGGCAGATGGCGGTCGAAAGCATGACCGGCTTCATCGACGACATGCTCGAAGCCAATATCGGCAAGGCCGGGCGCAAATATGTGCCCTATATCTTCACCCTGTTCATGTTCATCCTGTTCGGCAACCTGCTTGGTCTGGTGCCGGTCGGCGTGATTCCCGGGGTTCATGCCTTCACCTTCACCAGCCATTTCACCGTAACCGGCGTGCTGGCGATCATGAGCTTCTCGATCGTGCTGATCGTCGGTTTCGCCAAGCACGGGTTCCACTTCTTCTCGCTGTTCGTTCCCAAGGACACGCCGTTTCTGATGGCGATCTTCATCGCCCCGATCGAGTTTGTGTCCTTCATGGTGCGCCCCTTCAGCCTCGCACTGCGGCTGTTCGTGGCGATGATGGCGGGCCACGTGCTGCTCAAGGTGCTGGCAAGCTTCGTGATCGCCGGCGGGGGCGCGGGCCTTGGCCTTGGCGCACTGGTCGGCGTGCCGAGCTTCATCCTGATGGTGGCGATCAGCGCGCTGGAAATCCTTGTCGCGGGAATTCAGGCCTATGTCTTTGCGCTGCTGACCTCGCTCTACATCAACGACGCGGAAAACCTTCACTGAGGCCGCCTCGCAGGCGATCTTCAAAACCCTCACCAACCATCGAATTTATCTCAAGGAGTTTACTACCATGGACGCACAAGCTGCAGCTCTTCTGGGTGCCGGTCTCGCGGCGATCGGCGCGGGTCTTGCCGCGCTCGGCGTGGGCAACGTGTTCGCATCGTTCCTCGAAGGCGCGCTGCGCAATCCGGGTGCCGCTGATGCCCAGCAGGGCCGCCTGTTCATCGGCTTCGCGGCTGCCGAACTGCTCGGCCTGCTGGCCTTCGTCATCGCCGTTCTGCTGATCTTCAACTGAGATCGACGATCCGGAAGCGCCGGGCGTGCACGGGCTTGACCCGTCCGGCCGGCGCTTCAGAATAAAGGCGGACCATGCCCCAGATTGCCCAAATCGCTGACACTCTGACAAGCCAGGTGTTCTGGCTTCTGTTGTTCTTCGGCCTGACCTTCATCGTTGTGGGGCTGGGCATGGTGCCGAAAGTCATGGGCACGGTTGACCTGCGCGACCAGCAGATCGCGGCTGACCTTGCTGCCGCACAGGCGGCACGCGATGCTGCCGACAGCGAAGAAGCCGCCTGGCGCAAGCGCGAGAATGAAAATCGCGCTGCCGCCCAGGCTCTGATCGCCAAGGCCAAGGCCAAGGCCGCCACGGCAAACCAGACCAAGCTGGCCAAGGCACAGGCGCGGCTCGATGCCCGGCTTGCCGAGGCCGAAGCCGGGATCAATGCTGCCCGGGCCAGCGCAATGGCCGAAATCGAAGGCGTTGCCGCCGATGCCGCGCGCGATATCGTCGCCCGGATTGCCGGCGCTGAAATCGAACCCGCTGCGGCTGAGGCTGCGGTCAAGGAGGTGATGGCTCATGGCTGACATTCTCACCCTGCTGGCGAGCGGTGCCGAAGGCTATGCCGAACCCGCCGTGTTCGGGCTCGATTCCTACCAGTGGGTCGCGCTGGCGATGCTTGTGCTGATCGCGGTGTTCGTGTGGAAAAAGGTCCCCGGCATTGTCACCGGCGGGCTCGACTCCCGGATTGCCGAAATCCGTGCCGCGCTTGACGACGCCAAGAGCTTGCGCGCCGAGGCAGAGGCTTTGCGGGCCGAATATACCGCCAAGATCGCCAGCGCTGAAAAAGACGCCGAGGCGATGCTGGACGGAGCCCGCGAAGAGGCTGACGCGATCCTCGCCAAGGCCGAGGCTGACAGCAAGGTGATGGTCGCCCGCCGCCAGCGCATGGCCGAAGACAAGATCGCCGCTGCCGAACGTGCCGCAGTGGCCGAAGTCAAGGCAAGCGCAGTTTCCGCTGCTGCGGCTGCTTCCAAATTGCTGATCGCCAAGGCCCACGACAAGAAGGCCGACAGGAAACTCGCCGACGAGGTGATTTCCTCGCTCTGAGTGGGTGACAATTTCCGATTGTAGGGGGGCGGTCTGATCGGGCCGCCCCTTTTTCGTGGGCGCATCAGCCGCCCGGTTGGAACACCACCTTGCCCACCAGTTCGCGCCTTGCCATCGCATCAAAGCCCTCGCGCCAGCGCGACAGCGGCAGCACCCGGTCGATTGCGGGCGTTATCTTGCCCGCCTCGGCCAGCGCGGCGATGGCCTGGGTGATGGCGCGGCCCCTTTCTGGAAAGCGGCGGGCATATTCGCCCGCGCGCAGACCCACGACTGAAAACCCCTTGATCAGCGGGATGTTGGTGGCGATGTCGGCAATCCGGCCCGAGGTGAAGCCCACCACCATCAGCTTGCCGCCAAAGGCGACGCAGCGGGTCGATTCGTCGAACACATCGCCGCCGACCGGGTCGAACACGATATCGGCCAGCCTGCCGCCGGTGATTTCTCCCACCGCCTCGCGGAAACGCCCTTCGGCGCTAATCACCGCGTCAGGCTGGACGAGGGCGGCGATACGGTCGGCCTTTGGGGGGCTGCCGGTGGTTGCGATCACCCGCGCGCCCAGCGCTATCGCCAGATCGCAGGCGGCAAGGCCGACCCCGCCGCTTGCGCCGTGGACCAGCACCCACTGGCCCTGCTTCAGGCCGCCAAGTTCGACCAGCCCGGTATACGCGGTCGAATAGGCTGCGCCCATGGCGGCTGCGGCGGGAAAATCCATGCCGCGCGGCATGGGCGAAAGCTTGCCGGCAGGCATGCTGGCAAACGCGGCAAAGGCGCCGGTCTTGTTGCCCCCCATAACCTTGTCGCCGGGTGCAAAACCGCTGGCGGGATCCGCCTCCAGCACCTCGCCTGCAAATTCCAGCCCGCTGGTAAAGGGCACGTCCGGCTTGAACTGGTATTTCCCGCGGGTCATCAGCAGATCGGGAAAGTTGAGCGAGGCCGCGCGCACCTGCACCAGCACCTCGCCGGCTGCACGAACGGGTGCGGGGATATCGGCGAGAACGACGCCGGAGAGATCCTCCGAAAGGCGTTCGACCCTGAGGGCCTGCATGGTGCTAGAAATTGTCCTTGGCGGCCCGTAGCGCCGCAAAGGTCTGGTGAGGCGCGCTGCCGCCCCACTTTGCCATCATCGCCGGATCATCGGCGCGCAGGAACGGGTTGGTGGCCAGTTCGCGCTTGAGCGTGGTCGGCACGGTCCATTCATCGCGCGCACGCTTGGCGGCGATTTCTTGGGTGTAGGCTTGCAGCGCGGCGTTCTCCGGGTCCGCGTGGAGCGCGAATTTCGCGTTGGAGGCGGTATATTCGTGCGCGCAATAAAGCAGGGTTTCGGGCGGCAGCGCCTTGATGCGCTTGAGGCTCGCCCAGAACTGCGCAGGCTCACCTTCGAACATCCGCCCGCAACCAAGCGCAAAAACACTATCGCCGACGAAGGCAACGCCTGCATCGGCCATGTGGAAGGCGATGTGGCCATTGGTGTGGCCCGAAACGTCGATAACCTGCGCCTTCTCCTCGCCCAGCGTCACGGTATCACCATGTGCGACAATGGTATCGATCGGGAACTTGCCCTCTATCTCCGCCGGGCCGGTGATGGTGCAGCCGGTTGCGTCCTTGATCGCCGCGTTGCCGCCGGCATGATCGGGGTGCCAGTGGGTGTTCCAGATCTGGGTGATGCGCCAGCCTTTCAAATCGGCCTGGCGCAGATACTCCCGGGCGTCGGGGGTATCGATGGCCGCGGTTTCGTGGCTGTCGGTGTCGTGGACGAGATAGCCGTAGTTGTCGCTAAGGCAGGGGAACTGGTGAACATGGATCATGCGGCATACCTTACAGCCGCAGGTCCCAAAGGAAAAGGCCCGCCTGCCAAAGCAAGCGGGCCTTTTCCTGTCTGCGTCGGATTGAATGTGCGGCTACGGCACCACAGGTGCCGCAAGGCCGACCGGCCGCCCGCAGGTGCTCGCGCACAGCGCGAAACAGCACCGATGACGCTCCCGCCGAGGCGGGATCGTCGATCAGGGCAATCAGTCGTCCTTGCGCTTGAGCGCTTCGCCGAGGATGTCGCCCAGCGATGCGCCGCTGTCGGACGAGCCGAACTGCTGCACGGCTTCCTTTTCTTCGGCGATCTGACGCGCCTTGATCGAAAAGTTGGGCTTCTTCGAACGGTCGAAGCCGATCACCATCGCATCGATCTTGCTGCCGACCTGGAAGCGGTCGGGGCGCTGTTCGTCGCGGTCGCGCCCAAGGTCGCTGCGCTTGATGAAGCCGGTCGCACCATCTTCGCCAACCTGCACTTCCAGCCCGCCGTCGCGCACTTCGAGCACGATGACGGTGACGGTCTGGTTCTTGCGCAAGGCGCCCCCGGTCGAGGCACCTTCAGCCGAAGGCGCGCCCTTTTCGAGCTGCTTCATGCCGAGGCTAATGCGTTCCTTGTCGACATCGACATCGAGCACCACGGCCTTGACCATTTCGCCCTTGCGGTGAAGCGCCAGCGCGTCTTCGCCCGAAATGCCCCATGCGATATCGGACATGTGGACCATGCCATCGACATCGCCGTCGAGGCCGACGAACAGGCCGAATTCGGTCGCGTTCTTGACTTCGCCTTCCACGACCGCGCCGACGGGGTGCTTTTCAGCAAACTCGTCCCACGGATTGCGCTGGGCCTGCTTCAAACCGAGGCTGATGCGGCGCTTGTCGCTGTCGACTTCCAGCACCATCACTTCGACTTCCTGCGAAGTCGACACGATCTTGCCCGGATGGACGTTCTTCTTGGTCCAGCTCATTTCCGAAACGTGGACAAGCCCTTCGATCCCGGACTCGAGTTCGACAAAGGCGCCGTATTCGGTGATGTTGGTAACCTGACCCGACAGCTTCATGCCCACCGGATACTTGGCGGCAACGCCATCCCACGGATCGCTTTCTAGCTGCTTCATGCCGAGGCTGATGCGCTGCGTATCGGCGTTGATGCGCACGATCTGCACGGTCACGGTGTCACCGATATTGATGACCTCGCTGGGGTGGTTGACGCGCTTGTAGCTCATGTCGGTGACATGCAGCAGGCCGTCAATACCGCCGAGATCGACGAAGGCACCGTAATCGGTGATGTTCTTGACCACGCCGTCGATCACCTGACCTTCGGCCAGATCGTTGATCAACTCGCTGCGCTGTTCGGCGCGAGTTTCTTCGAGCACCGCGCGGCGCGAGACAACGATATTGCCGCGGCGGCGATCCATCTTGAGGATCTGGAACGGCTGGGGAATGTCCATCAGCGGGGTGACATCGCGCACCGGGCGGATATCGACCTGGCTGCCGGGCAGGAAGGCCACGGCGCCATCGAGGTCGACGGTGAAGCCGCCCTTGACCCGGCCGAAGATGCGGCCTTCGACGCGCTTGCCTTCGCCGAATTCGCTTTCCAGCTTGTCCCACGCGGCTTCGCGGCGGGCGCGGTCGCGGCTGAGCATGGCTTCGCCATCGGCGTTCTCGACGCGGTCAACGAAGACTTCGACTTCGCCGCCGACGGTCAGGCCGTGATCGTCTTCGCCACGCGAAAATTCCTTGAGGGGGATGCGGCCTTCGCTCTTGAGGCCGACGTCGATCACGGCAAAGCCGTTTTCGATCGCGGTGACGGTTCCCTTGACGACGCGGCCTTCAAAGCCATCTTCGCCGGCACCGCCGAGTTGTTCATTGAGCAGCGCTTCAAAGTCAGCGCGGGTGGGCATCTGGGTTGCCATTGTTCAGGTGAATCCTGTTTACTTCGTTGTGCTACCGGCCACCGGTTTTTCCGGGGTCTTAAACTGCTTCCCGCGCACCATTGCGGGGGCTGGCAGGGCAAGAGGCCGACTTCTCCGCGAGGCCGGATGCCGCCGCGAAGGTCCTTCAACCGATAAAGATTGCGAGAACGGCCGCGCGCCTAGGTGAGGCGGCGGCGAAAAGCAAGGAAAACCGCCTTCGGCAAGCCCGGGCGGCAAAGGGGTTTGTTAAGCATGCCGAGCTAGGAACCGCACTGACCCTTCAGCCAGACCGGGGACCATGATCATGTTGACCACACGGAAATCCGCAAGTCTTTTCGGGGCGCTGCTGGCCGGATGTGCCATGTTGAGCGCCTGCGGCGCAGATGCCGATGTCTATGCCATTCCCCTTGCAGAGGCGAAGGCAAGGATTGCCAGCACCAAGGCATCGTACAAGGCCGGATCGCAAACCCGATGGATGCGCTCCGCAGGGGTGGCCGCCGATGGCTTGCGGGTGAAGCTGTCCAACGCGGGCACATATTCGTCATCCTGCGTCGTGCGTTTCGAGACGGTGGGTTCCGACAAGACCCGCATCACACCCGACTGCGGCGATACAGGCGCGGCCATCACCGATGCGGGCGTTCAATTCTTCGAACGTGAAATCGCCGCCCTTGTCCGCCAGACCCTGACGGGCGAGCCGGTCGATGCCGAATTGCTCGGCCGAGAAATGGCGGCGATCGTGATCAAAAGCTTCCCGAAAATGCAGAAGGAAGGTTTTGAGGCCGACGAAAAATGGGTCGAGGCGCAGAAAGAGGCTGCAATCCAGCGGGCCGAAGACCAGAAGGCTGGCTGGGCCGACTGACGCGCAAAGCGACGGCTGGCCTTAGTGCCTCAAACGTTCCTCGACCGCCTCGATCGCTGCCTCGATCGCCTGATCGCGGCTGAAATGGGTCGTGTCGATCACCAGCGCATCGGATGCGGCGTGCAAGGGGGCGTCGGCGCGGCCCATGTCGCGCGCATCGCGTGCGGCGATGTCGCGCTCGATGGCGGCAAGGGCCGTCTCGATCCCCCGGCCCTGCAGTTCCAGCCACCGCCGGCGGGCGCGTTCCTGCACGCTGGCGGTAACATAAAGCTTCACCACGGCTTCAGGCGCAATCACCGTACCGATATCGCGCCCGTCCAGCACCGCGCCGCCTGGTTGCAGCGCAAAGGCGCGCTGGCGTTCATACAGGGCCTGGCGCACCGCCGGATGCACCGAAACCCGGCTGGCCAACCCGCCGACCTGTTCTGAGCGCAAGCTGTCCTCATCAAGCAGGCTGCCGGCAAAATCGCATCCGGCCATGGCATCTTGCAGATTATCGGGATTGCCGCCCTTGTCCTGCACCTGCCATCCAACCGCACGGTAAAGCAGCCCGGTATCGAGGTGCGGCAGGCCGAAATGCGCGGCCAGCGCCTTGGCGATGGTGCCCTTTCCCGATGCGGTCGGCCCGTCGACGGCGATGATCATTCGGCGCTGCTCATGCGCGCGTCGATGCGGGTCATCCAGTCGCGGTAGATCGCCTCGGCGATTGTGGGCCGTTCCGAGATGAACGCGTGCGATCCGCCCGGTACCACGGCCAGCTCCGCGCCGGGGGTGAGCGCGGCGAAATCCTGCACGGTGTCGATCCGCGCTTCGTCATACTGGCCGATCACGAACAGCACCCGCTTGCCATCGACCCGTGATAGCAAGGGCGATGCATCATAATTCGCCAGCGAGCCCGAGGCGCGGAATTCGGTCGGCCCCCACATCGCATTATACACCGCCGCGTTGAACCCCTTGCCGCCATAGCGCGCACGATAGGCGACCGCTTCGGGCGAAGGGGCAGGCCTGTCGGGGCGGCCATTATAGGCGCTGTAGAAGGCGTCGGTGGCGGGCTTGCACACCTCGGGGCCGGGCGGGGTGGGGCCTTCGCAGGCGCGGATTGCGGCAGCCACGTCATCCGGCAGGTCGCGGATCAGCAGGTTGGTGCCGGTGATCCAGTGCGCGGTTGAAAGAAAGGTGCCGCTCAAAACGGCAGATGCGGTGTGCTGCGGATAGGCGGCGGCATATTCAAGCGCTAATGCCGACCCCCAGCTGTGGCCGACGACATGCCAGCGTTCGACCCCCAGCGCCTGCCGGATCGCTTCCAGTTCGGCCACGAAGCGTTCGGGCCGCCAGTTGGCGGGGTTTTCAGGCCGGTCTGACATGCCGCTGTCGAGCTGGTCGTACAGGATCACCGGGCGCTGGTCGGCAAGGCTCAGAAGCCCGCCGAAACCAATATGCGTGCCGCCGGGGCCGCCGTGAATGAAGATCGCGGGCGGCGCGCCTTCATCAATGGTGCCGTTGACCCTGACCCAGACCTGCCCGCCTTCGACCGCGATTCGGTGTTCGGAGGTGGGCGCAGACCAGTCCGCTGCCGGATCGGCCGGCAGCGCAGCACCCTGCGCCAGAGCGGCAGCGGGCAGCAATGCCAAGGCGGCCAGCAGCGCGGCGCGCAAGGGGGCCGTGGTCATGTCGGTTCTCCTGTCGATGGACGTCGATGCCATGCGCGCACCAGTCCGAAGATCGCAATCGACGCCCAGAACCCTTCCAGCATCAGGCTCGCCCAGTTGGTGTGTACCAGCAGTGATATGGTCAGCAAGGCCGCGCCCAGCAGGTTCGTGCCGTGGAGCGGGAAGGGGTTGGTCGCCTTGGCCAGCGTCAGGTAGGCATAGGCGCCGATGATGCAGGCGGTGCCGCACAGGCCGACGATGCTCGCCCAGTCGAACGGGGTACTCATTGTCCCGCCTCCGCCAGCAGGCCCATGAAAGTGGGGAAGCTGGTGTTGATCGGGCTGGTATCGTCAATGCGCACCCCGTCACGGCTGGCGAGGCCGGCGATCGCCATGCTCATGGCAATGCGATGATCGAGCCGGGTGGCGACGAGCGCGCCCTCGGGCGTGCCGGCAAGAGGATCACCGCCGGTGCCGTGGATGGTGAGGCCGTCCTCGTGCTCCTCCACCCGCGCGCCTGCCAGCTTCAAGGCGGCAGCCATGACGGCAAGGCGATCAGATTCCTTGACCCGCAGTTCCTCCAGCCCGGTGGTGCGGGTGGTGCCGCTGGCCAGCGCGGCGGCGACGAACAGAACCGGGAATTCATCGATCATGCTGGGTGCAATCGCGGGGTCGATATCAATCCCGGCAAGCTGCGCATGGCGCACCTTCAGATCGGCAACCGGCTCTCCGCCAACGTCGCGTGCGTCCACTTCGGTGATGTCTGCGCCCATCTGGCGCAGCACATGCAGTAGGCCTGCGCGGGTCGGGTTGAGGCCGACATTGCGGATCGTCAGATCGCTCCCCGGCACCAAAGTGGCGGCGACCATGAAAAACGCCGCCGAGGACGGATCGCCCGGCACGGTCACATCCATCGGGCGCAAATCCGCCTCGCCATGGATGGCGATGATCCGCTCGCCGCCTTCCTCGCCCACCTCAAGCCGCGCGCCGAATCCGGTCAGCATCCGTTCGGTATGGTCACGGGTGGGGACAGGCTCGATCACGCGGGTGATGCCGGGGGTGTTGAGGCCGGCCAGCAGCACCGCGCTCTTGACCTGCGCGCTGGCAACCGGAAGCCGGTAGGTGATCGGCACGGCGGGCTGTGCGCCTCTCAGCATCAGGGGGAGGGTGCCGCCCGGCGACGCCTCGATACTTGCGCCCATTTGCATCAGCGGGTCGATCACCCGCTTCATCGGCCGGCCCGATAGGCTGGCATCGCCGGTGAATGTCGCGGTGATGGCATGGCTGGCGATCAGCCCCATCAAAAGCCGGGCCGAGGTGCCTGAATTGCCCATGTCGAGCGCGGTCTTCGGTTCGAGCAGGCTGCCGACCCCTGCGCCGTGCACGGTCCATTTGCCATCCGCGCCGCGCAGGATGCTGGCACCCAACTGGCGCATGGCGGCCGCCGTCGCCAGCACATCCTCGCCTTCGAGCAGGCCGGTGATGCGGCTCTGCCCTACGGCAAGCCCGGCGAACATCAGCGCGCGGTGGCTGATCGACTTGTCGCCCGGAACGCGGATTGTCCCGCGCAAGGGGCCGTGGGCTGCAAAGCTATGGCTGGTCATCAGGCGGCGGTCTTTGACAGCGCCCCGCGCTTCTGGCAAGGCGCGCCGCGCGCGGGCCGGGACGCTCTTGATCATGCTCTTGATAAAGAGCTTGCCGGAACCCACAAATCCTGAACAAGTCACCCGTGATTGTGCACCCGTTTCGCCCGCCCCTGCCGGGGCCGGCCTGTTTTGAGGAATGAAAATGGCAAAGCCCGAATGGGGTACCAAGCGTACCTGTCCCAAATGCGGGGAGCGGTTCTACGACCTTGGCAAGGAAGACCCGGTCACCTGCATCGAATGCGGTGAGACATGGACGCCCGAGCCGGTGCTGAAGTCCAAGCAGCCGATCCCGTTCGAGGAAGAAAAGAAGAAGAAGGATGTCGAGGCCGATGCGGATCTCGGCGGCGATGATGTCGATGAACTGGATGACATCGAGGACATTGATGACGACGGCGATTCGCCCGATAATGATGTCGATCTCGGCGGCGATGATGACCTTGGCGTATCCAAGGGCAAGGGCGACGACGACGACGACGAGAGCTGATTTAGCTCTTGCAATGGGAGGGCTGCCCCTATATTGGGCGCCTCCCGCAAGCAGGGTGAAAACCCGGTTCGCATGATGACTGTCTGGGGGCCTTAGCTCAGCTGGGAGAGCGCAACACTGGCAGTGTTGAGGTCAGCGGTTCGATCCCGCTAGGCTCCACCAGTCATTTCGATCAAAGTCGGAAAATCATCCCCAGATGGGGAATCTTCCGCAACGCTGGCTGACGAGGTTTCGTCCGCCGGCGTTTTTCGCATTTTCCGGGCGCTGCGGTTCCCGGCAGGAGAAGTTGGCGATGTTCGACACGCTGTCTGACCGTCTCGGCGGGGTCTTTGACAAGCTCAAAGGTCGCGGCGCGCTGCGTGAGCAGGATGTGCGCGATGCCATGCGCGAAGTGCGGATCGCGCTGCTTGAAGCCGACGTCGCGCTGCCCGTCGCTCGCCGTTTCATCGATGCGGTTACCGAAAAGGCGGTGGGGCAGGATGTGCTGCGTTCGGTCACGCCGGGCCAGCAGGTCATCAAGATCGTCCATGACGAGCTGATCGAAACGCTCGGCGGGGCAGAAACCGAAGGGCTGAACCTCGACGCCAAGCCGCCGGTCGTGATCATGATGGTGGGTCTGCAGGGTTCGGGCAAGACAACCACCACCGCAAAACTCGCCAAGCTGATCCGCGAACGCCACGGCAAGAAGGCGCTGATGGCCTCGCTCGACGTGAACCGTCCGGCGGCGCAGGAACAGCTCGCGGTACTGGGCGCGCAGGTCGATGTCGCCACCCTGCCGATCGTGCAGGGCCAGCAGCCGGTTGATATTGCCCGGCGCGCGATGGAATCCGCGCGGCTCCAGAATTTCGACGTGCTGCTGCTCGACACCGCAGGCCGACTGCATGTCGATAATGCGCTGATGGCCGAGATGAAGGCTGTCGCGGGTGTCTCGGCCCCGAATGAAGTGCTGCTGGTGGTGGATTCGCTAACCGGGCAGGACGCGGTCAACGTTGCGCAAAGCTTCAGCGGCGAAGTGCCGCTGACCGGTGTGGTGCTGACCCGGATGGACGGCGATGCCCGCGGCGGCGCGGCGCTGTCGATGCGGGCGGTGACCGGCAAGCCGATCAAGTTTGCAGGCACCGGCGAGAAACTCGACGCGATCGAGGTGTTCCGCCCCGGCTCAGTCGCCGACCGCATTCTCGGCATGGGCGATGTCGTCAGCCTTGTCGAAAAGGCGGCGGCGACGATCAAGGAAGAAGACGCCGAAAAGCTCGCTCGCAATTTCGAGAAGGGCAAGTTCGACCTCAATGATCTCTCCATGCAGCTGCGCCAGATGCGCAGCATGGGCGGGCTGGGGATGCTGGCGGGCATGATGCCGGGCATGAAGAAGGCCAAGGCGGCGATGGCGTCCTCGGGCATGGACGACAAGGTGCTGGTCCACATGGAAGCGATCATCGGTTCGATGACAGCCAAGGAGCGCGCCAATCCCGACCTGATGAATGCCAAGCGCAAGAAACGGGTTGCGGCAGGTAGCGGCACCGATGTGCAGACGGTCAACAAGCTGCTGAAGATGCATCAGGAAATGGCCCGCGCCATGAAGCAGATCAAGAAGATGGGCGGGTTGAAGGGCCTTGCCGCGATGTTCGGCGGCGGTGGTGGTCCGATGGGCGGCCCCGGCGGCGGAATGGGCGGCGCAGGCGGCCTTCCCGGGCTTGGCGGCCCCGGTGGTCTCGGCGGCGGGGGCATGGGCGGATTGCCCGGCCTCGGCGGCCCTCCACGAGGCAGGAAATAGGTTTCAGTTCAATAGTTTACATCGTTTTTGTCATATTATTCCAATCGAAAGGTAACATCTCATGTCGATTTCCATCCGGCTTTCGCGCGGCGGCGCCAAGAAGCGTCCCTATTACCGCATCGTCGTCGCCAACAGCCGTTCCCCGCGCGACGGCAAGTATCTTGAGCAGATCGGCATCTACAATCCGCTACTCGCCAAGGACAGCCCGGAGCGCGTGAAGCTGATCGAAGATCGCGCCCGTTACTGGCTCGGCGTCGGTGCGCAGCCGACCGATCGTGTCGCCCGTTTCCTCGATGCTGCCGGCATCCAGGAGCGTGCCGCACGCCTGAACCCCAAGAAGGCCGAGCCGGGCGAGAAGGCCAAGGAGCGAGCCGAGGAGCGTGCGGCCAAGATCGCCGAGGCCGAAGAAGCTGCCCGCGCGGCTGAAGAAGAAGCCAAGGCCGCCGCTGCTGCCCCGGCTGAGGAAGCGCCCCCTGAAGAACCTGCTGCCGAAGAAGCGCCTGCTGAAGAAGCGCCAGCCGAAGAAGCTGCCGCAGAAGAAGCCCCAGCCGAAGAAGCCCCAGCCGAAGAAGCTACCGCAGAAGAAGCCCCGGCTGCTGATGAAGCTCCGGCTGCCGAAGAGCAGGCTGAAGGCTGAACACGGCGATGACCAAGCCCGTCACCCTTGCCGCGATTGCCGGCGCACACGGGGTGGCGGGCGAGGTGCGCCTGAAGCTGTTCGGGGATGGTGTCGCCACGCTTGCTGGCCACACAAGCTTCAATGACGGCGCGATCACGCTGCTCAAGCTCCGTGACGACGGGAAGGGCGGGGCGATCGCCCGGCTTGCCGAAAGCGCTAGCCGCGCCGATGCCGAAGGGCTGCGCGGCACCGTGCTGACCGTTCCGCGCAAGGCTCTTCCCCCGCTTGCGCCGGGCGAGTTCTACCACGCCGATCTGCTGAACCTTGCGGTGGTGACCGATGCTGGTGAGACCGTGGGCAGCGTGTGCGCCATCGAGAATTTCGGCGCGACCGACATCATCGAAATCGCCCGTGAGCCCGCGCCTGAAAAAGGCCCGAAAACCTTCATGGTGCCGATGATCCCGGCGGCGGTGATCGAATGGGACGAACACCGGCTTGTCATCGCGGGAGCCTTCGCCGAAGACTAGGCGGGTGAAGGCGCTGGACACCGAATTGTGGAAGCGGATCGCGGGCCACGCGATTGGCCCCGAAAATGCACCCCTGACCTTCGCCGCCCGCCTCGCGCGTGAAAACCGCTGGAGCCAGCCCCATGCCGACCGCGTTATCGGCGAATACAAGCGGTTCTGCTATCTCGCCATGACCGCCGGGCACGAGGTTACACCATCCGATGCGGTGGATCAGGCGTGGCATCTGCACCTCACCTGTTCGCGCGATTACTGGCAGGTGTTCTGCCCCGAAGTGCTGAGGGCAGACCTGCATCACGGCCCGACCAATGGCGGCGCGATCGCGCGCGATCGCTATTATCGCCAATATGCCGCGACACTGGCGGCGTATGAGGCAAGCTTCGGTGAACCGCCGCCGGGCGATATCTGGCCTGAAGCGCGCAGGCGTTTTGCCGTTGATCCCCAAGGTGTGCGCATTAACTTCTTCGATGTTATCATCCTCAGACGCCGGGTCGCGCTGGCGCTGGGTCTGCTTGCCTTTGTGGCCGGCTGGCTCGTGGGAAGGATTATGTGATGCAGCTGTTCTCGTCTTGGGCGGGCGGCGAGTTTCTGTTGTTTTACGGGGTGCTGCTGGGGCTTTCTGTCGCAGTTTCCCGCTGGATACCGCTCAAGCTGCGCCCTGGCGGGAGGCGCGACGACACGCTCGATGCGGAAAGCCTTGCCCTGCTGGCGGGCGGCCCGCAGCGCCATGCCGATTCGATCATCGCCGATCTTTATGCCCAAGGCGGGCTGGCCGATGTCGGGGACGGCGCGCTTGCCGTGGTCAACACGGCCATCCCGACAACCGTCGCGGGCAAGGCTGTGCTGGCGCTTGATGGGCCTTTCAGCATCGCTGCGGCCCGTTCCGCGCTTGCCGTTCATGCCGAGCGGGTGACGGCGCGTCTGCGGCGTCAGGGGCTGATTGCCTTTGCGGAAGAAATCAACCGGCTGCGCTTGCTGGCTATCACGCCCTTCGGAGCGTTGTTCGTGATGGGCCTTTATCGCGAACGGGCGGGCAGCGCGCTGAACGAGCCGACCCAAGGGCTGGTGGGACTGCTGGTGGCGACCGCGGTGGCCGCAGTGATCCGCTTCGTCTCGCTGGATTCGCGCACGGCGGGCGGGATCGAAACCCTCCACCGGATGCGCGACACGGCAGAACGCCTGCGCCGCGCGCCGCAGCCGCATGAAGCCGCGCTGGCGGTGGCGCTGTTCGGCACCGGCGTGCTGGTCGGCACGCCATGGGAGCCGGTGCATGCCCTGCGCCAGCAAGGCAGCGGGGATGGCAGCGGCAGCAGCGACAACGGCAATAGCGGCGGCGGAGACGGTGGCTGTGGTGGTTGCGGGGGCTGATTTCCCGGCGTAAGCGCACGCCATGACGAAGCTATCTGTCGCTATCTGCCAAGCCGCGCCGATCCCGCTCGATTTCGCTGCGGGCATCGACAAGGCATTGCGTTTGGCGCGTGAGGCCATCGATGGCGGCGCAAGGGTGGTGGCGTTTGGCGAGACCTTTCTGGGCGGCTATCCGCTATGGCTTGACGAGGCGCCCGGTGCGGCGCTGTGGGACCATCCCGGAACGCGCGCGCTGCATGCGATCATGCTGGAACAGGCGGTGGTCGCCAATGACGAGCGGTTGCTGCCCTTGCAGGAACTGGCCGACGCGAGCGGTGCGGTGATCAGCATCGGCGCTCATGAGCGGGTGCGGCGCAGCCTTGTGAACAACCAGCTGACCTTTCGCCCCGGCCTGCCGGTACTCGACCACCGCAAGCTGGTGCCGACGCATGGCGAGCGCCTGATCTGGGCGCGCGGCGATGGCTCGACGCTGGGGGTGCATCAGGCCGAGTGGGGCCGCTTGGGCACGCTGATCTGCTGGGAGCACTGGATGCCGCTCGCCCGCGCGGCCATGCACAATCTCGGCGAGGATGTGCACATCGCCGCATGGCCGACGGTGCGCGAGAGTCACGCGATCGCCTCGCGCCATTATGCGATGGAGGGCCGCTGCTTCGTGCTGGCGGCGGGGCTGGTGCAGAGGAAGGATGATCTGCTGGATGGATTGGAGCGGGTTGCCAGCGCTCAAGTAGCCGAAGGCGGTAGCGCAACAAAGAATCTCGGTGCGGCACGCGAGTTGCTGGAGGCGATCCCCGGCGAGGTGCTCAACCGCGGCGGCTCCCTGATCGCCGCCCCCGACACCCGCGTGATCGCGCAGGCGGGGGAGGGGGAGGAGACGCTGCTGGCGGAACTCGACCTTGCGGAAGTAGCCGAGGGGTTGGCGAACCTCGATACCGACGGGCATTATGCGCGGCCCGATGTGTTCGAGCTTACGGTGGATACAAGAGCAAGGGATGGGGTGCGCTGGGATGAATGAGGGAACGGTTTTAGGATTTGGCACGACTAGCCCTTGGATTAAGGTCATCGCTATATGTCTTGTCGTGCTTGTTGGTTTGTTCGGTTGGGACCTGTATGCCGACGCGAAAGAGCAATCTTGCGCTGAACTTGCCAGAGAGCCGACGTTCACTGTTCGCGTTACCGGCCACCGTTGGTCGTTTGCTGATGGATGCGAAATCCAGATTATTTGGTCGCATAAGCCACTAGAACCTGAGTGGGCTGAGGAATGGCTTTTCCGGAGCGTGCATACACGGTCGGGCAAATGACCTTCGCCGCCACCATCCTCACTCTCTACCCCGAGATGTTCCCCGGGCCGCTCGGGCATTCCATCGCGGGGCGCGCGCTGGCTGATGCCAAGTGGGCCTGCGAGACGGTGCAGATCCGCGACTTTGCCACCGACAAGCACCGCACGGTCGATGATACGCCTGCGGGCGGCGGGGCGGGGATGGTGCTGAAATGCGACGTGCTGGCGCGGGCTTTGGATAGTGTGCAGCAGACCGATGAACTCCGTTCGTCTAGAGTGAAGTCGAGAGACAGCGACCTTGCACCAGGCGAAGGTGTCTCGACTTCGCTCGACACGAACGGGGAAGGGGTTGCGCGGCCCATTCTCGCCATGACCCCGCGCGGCCGCCCCATTACGCAGGCCCGCATCCGCGAACTCGCCGAAGGCCCCGGTGTCATCATCCTGTGCGGTCGGTTCGAAGGCTTTGACGAGCGCCTGTTTGAGGCCAGACCCGAGATCGAACAGGTCTCCCTCGCCGACATCGTCCTGTCGGGTGGCGAGATGGCGGCGCTGACCATCCTTGACGCTTGCATTCGGCTGCTTCCCGGCGTAATGGGCGCGACTTCCAGCGGGGATGACGAGAGCTTTGAACAAAGCCTCATCGAATACCCGCACTATACCCGACCTCAGGAATGGGAAGGGCGCACGATCCCCGAAGTGCTGCGATCGGGGGATCATGCGAAAATCGCGGCGTGGCGAAAGCTGCAAAGCGAATCTGACACACGGTTACGCAGGCCGGACTTGTGGGAGCGCCATGAGGGCGCTCGGGTCCAGCCTGCCTCTGGCGCGCGGCGAAAAGACAAGGAACGCAGGCCATGAACCTGATCCAGCAAATCGAAGCCGAAGAAATCGCCAAGTCCGGCAAGGACATCCCGAATTTTCGCGCAGGCGACACCGTCCGTGTCGGCGTGAAGGTGAAGGAAGGCAACCGTGAGCGTGTTCAGAACTATGAAGGCGTCGTGATCGCCCGTTCGAACCGCGGCATGGGTTCGAACTTCACCGTGCGCAAGATGAGCTTCGGCGAAGGCGTCGAGCGCGTTTTCCCGCTCTACTCGCCGATCATCGAAAGCATCACCGTGGTCCGCCGCGGCGTGGTGCGCCGTGCCAAGCTGTATTACCTGCGCGGCCGCACCGGCAAGAGCGCACGTATCGCTGAACGCCGCGATTTCGCGCCCAAGGCGTAAGGCGTTTCAGCCAGCAATTCGTGAGGGCGGTCCTGCGGGGCCGCCCTTTTGCTATGCGCCTCTTGCCAATTGCCGTCGTCATTGCGAGGAGCGGAGGTGACGAAGCAATCCGGAACGGAAGCGTCTGATGCTGGATTGCCGCCCCGCCTTTGGGCGGCGCGCAATGGCGAGGTGATTTTTGGATGCGTTCGGTTCTGGCTGCGGTTGCCCTTTGTCTTGCCATCCCTGTTGCTGCGGAGGACGCCATGCCTGACGCGGTCCCGATCCTCAGCTTTGAACGCGTGTTCGCCTCGCCCGCGCTTGACGGCCCGGCGCCGCGGCAGGTCAAGCTGTCGCCCGATGGGCGCTATCTCACCCTGCTGCGCAACCGTGCCGATGATCGCGAGCGCTATGACTTGTGGGGCTATGACATCGACACCCGCGAATGGCGGATGCTGGTGGATTCGCAGGCGCTCGGATCGGGGCGTGAACTGTCCGAAGACGAGAAGATGCAGCGTGAGCGGGCGCGCGTCGGCAGCCTCAAAGGCATCATCAGCTATCAATGGGCGAGCGACGGGTCTGGCGTGCTTGTGCCGCTGGATGGCGATCTTTACCTTGCCCGGCTTGACGGCACGGTCACCCGGCTGACCGACACCGAAGGCACCGAGCTCAACCCCAAGCTATCGAGCAAGGGCGGCTATGTCAGTTTCGTGCGCGACCGGCGGCTGTGGGTCGGCCCCATTGCCAGCGACGCGGGCAGCGAGGCAGTGCCGATCACGCCCGAGGAAGGCGATACGATCCGCTGGGGCGAAGCCGAATTCGTCGCGCAGGAAGAAATGGGGCGGCTTCAGGGCTACTGGTGGTCCCCCGATGACAGTCGCATCGTCGTGCAGCGCACTGACGAGGCAAGCGTCGGCATTGTGACCCGCGCCGCGATTGGCGCGACAGGGACCAAGGTGTTCGATCAGCGCTACCCGGCTGCGGGCACCGATAATGCCGTGGTCGAACTGTTCGTGATGGACCCCGATGGCGGGAACAAGGTCAAGATCGATCTCGGGCTCGATCTCGATATCTACGTTGCCCGCGTTGACTGGGCGCCCGATGGCTCTGCGATCTATGTCCAGCGGCAGGACCGCGCACAGACGAGGATCGACATGCTGCGGGTCGATCCCGCCACCGGGGCATCGCAGGTGTGGTTCACCGAAACCGCCTCACGGCCCGATTACTGGGTGAACCTCAGCGACAATTACCGGTTCCTGAAGGATGGTCGCCTGCTGTGGTGGTCCGAGCGGGACGGCTACGGCCATTTCTATCTTTACGCCGATGGTCGCTGGTCGCCGCTGACCGGCGGCACTTCGCCCGCCACCACGCTGATTGGTGTGGACGAGGACGCGGGCACCTTCACCTATCAGGCAACGGCGGATGTGCTGACCCAACAGGTCTACCGCGCGCGGCTGGATGGGTCAGGCATGCCGGAACGCCTTACCGATCCGGCCTACACCAATTCTGCGAGCATGGATGGCAAGGGGCGGCTGCTTTACGTCACCCGCTCCAGTCCCACGCAGCCGCCGCAGTCCTATCTCGCGACGCCCGATGGCCAGCAGGTCGCGTGGATCGAGGAAAACGCGGTTTCTGGTGAACACCCCTATGGGCCGTACCTTGCGGGCCATGTCATGCCAGAATACGGCACGATCGCCGCCGAGGACGGGACGCCGCTGCACTGGATGATGCTGAAGCCCGCAATGGCGCCGGGCAAGCGTTACCCGGTGTTCTACAGCCATTACAGCGGGCCGGGTCCGCAAAGAGTGACGCAAGGCTGGAACGGCGCGCTCGCGCAGTCGATTGTCGACAAGGGCTATATCTATTTCATGCTCGATAATCGCGGCTCGGCCAACCGGGGGGTGGATTTCGAACAGCCGCTCTACCGCGCAATGGGCGGGGTCGAAGTGCGCGACCAGAAGGCGGGGGCGGAGTTCCTCAAGTCGCTCGATTTCGTCGATGCCGACAAGATCGCGATCTATGGCTGGTCCTATGGCGGTTACATGACGCTGAAACAGCTGGAGGCCGATCCGGGCCTGTATGCTGCGGGCATTTCCGGTGCGCCGGTGACGCGGTGGGAGCTGTACGATACCCACTATACCGAACGCTACATGGGCGACCCTCGCGAAGTGCCCGAGGCTTACGAGAAAGCCAGCGCGATCCCCGAAGCCACCAAGATCAGCGATCCCTTGCTGCTGATCCACGGTATGGCAGACGATAACGTGGTGTTCGAGAATTCCTCCGAACTGATCTCCGTCCTGCAGGAAAACAATGTCCCGTTCGAGATGATGCTCTATCCCGGCTACACCCACCGCGTGTCGGGTGAAAACATTGGCCCGCACGTGTGGAGTTCCATCTTTCGCTTCCTCAAGGCGCACGGCGTAACGCCTCCGAGCAAGGAATAGGTCTGTAATCGGCGGATAGCGGTTGCGCTTGGCCAAGCGCACGCTATCTCGCGCAGCCTAGGTCCAAGGAGAACGTCTAGTGGGTTACCGGGTGGCAGTGGTCGGCGCGACCGGCAATGTCGGGCGCGAAATGATGCAGGTTCTGGCAGAGCGCAACTTCCCATGCGATGAAGTCGCGGCGGTGGCATCGTCGCGCTCGGTCGGCACCGAGGTTGAATTCGGCGACACCGGCAAAATGCTCAAGTGCAAGAATATCGAGCATTTCGACTGGGCCGGATGGGATATTGCGCTGTTTTCGGCTGGGTCTGGCCCGGCCAAGGAATATGCGCCCAAGGCCGCAGCCGCCGGGTGCATCGTGATCGACAATTCTTCGCTCTACCGCATGGATCCGGACGTGCCGCTGATCGTGCCGGAAGTGAACCCCGACGCGATCGACGGCTACACCGCGCGCAATATCATCGCCAACCCCAATTGCTCGACCGCGCAGCTGGTGGTGGCGTTGAAGCCGCTCCACGATGCCGCCACGATCAAGCGGGTGGTGGTGTCGACCTATCAATCGACCTCGGGCGCGGGCAAGGCGGGCATGGATGAACTGTTCCAGCAGAGCCGCGCGATCTTCGTTGGCGATGCGGTGGAACCGTCCAAGTTCACCAAGCAGATCGCCTTCAACGTCATCCCGCATATCGACAGCTTCCTTGATGATGGATCGACCAAGGAAGAATGGAAGATGATGGTCGAGACCAAGAAGATTCTCGATCCGAAGATCAAGCTGACTGCGACCTGCGTGCGCGTGCCGGTGTTCGTCGGCCATGCCGAAGCGGTCAATATCGAGTTCGCAAACGAGCTTTCGGCCGAACAGGCGCAGGACATCCTGCGTGAAGCCCCCGGCGTGATGCTGATCGATAAGCGCGAAGATGGCGGCTATATCACGCCGGTCGAATGCGTCGGCGATGCCGCGACCTTTATCAGCCGCGTGCGCGACGACCCGACCGTGGAAAACGGCATCACCTTGTGGTGTGTGTCTGACAACCTGCGCAAGGGCGCGGCATTGAACGCGGTGCAGATCGCCGAACTGCTCGGACGGCGGCACCTGAAAAAGGGGTAGGGCGCATGTCGCCGCTGGCAAAAGCGCAAGGCTGGATGCT
Source organism: Erythrobacter sanguineus (assembly GCF_900143235.1). Classification (GTDB taxonomy): domain Bacteria; phylum Pseudomonadota; class Alphaproteobacteria; order Sphingomonadales; family Sphingomonadaceae; genus Erythrobacter; species Erythrobacter sanguineus. Next base: position 67,109 of record NZ_FRDF01000009.1, read on the forward strand.
GGCGGCGGTGGCTCTGGGCGTTCCGCTGAGCGCGTGGGGCGCGATCTATCCGGCCAACACCTGGCTTCAGGTCGGGCCGGTCGCGCTGCTTGTTCCGCTGGCTTACTGGGCCTTGCGACGCTGGCCGGTCAGCAACCTTTCCGCCGGATGCATTGCCGGGTTTGTGCTGCTGCATCTGTTCGCGGCGCGCTGGTCCTACAGTTTCGTGCCCTATGATCAGTGGGTTCCGGGCGGGTTGAGCGCCACTTTCGGGTTTGAACGGAACATGTTCGACCGGTTGGTACATTTCGTGTTCGGTGTTCTGGCGATGCCGCCGATGGTCGAACTGGGTCTGCGTTACGGGGATCTGTCGCGCCGCATGGCGCTTGCCCTTGCGCTGATGTTCGTGCTGGCGGTTGGCGGCCTTTACGAGATTTTCGAATGGTGCCTGACACTCACGCTCCCGCCCGAAGCGGCAGGGGCCTATAATGGCCAGCAAGGCGACATGTTTGACGCGCAGAAGGATATGGCGCTAGCCGGGTTGGGGGCAATTCTGGCCGCGCCCTTCGCATGGCGCGGCGCGTGGTGGAAAGGGAGGCAGTCATGATCCGGAATTACGCGTTGCTTGCGCTGTTTGGTGCGTTCGTGCTGGCTGGCTGTGACAGCGGCGATGTGCCAAGCCCGGCTGAGCGGCAGCAGGGCCAGACGGCAGAGCAACCCATCGCTGCCGATGTGGTCGAATTGCGTCCCGAAGGGCTGGCAGCCGGGCCTGAGGCGTTCTTTTTCGCCGCCGGTCAGAAGGAAGTCGAAACCGCGCTTGGGCGTGCGCTCGGCGCGCCGCTACGGCAGGGATCGAACAATGAATGCGGGGCAGGGCCGGTCACCTTCACCGATTTTTCCGGCGGGCTGACCGCGCATTTCCAGCAAGGGCGTCTGGTCGGGTGGAACTGGCATGGCCCGCAGGAAGGCGATCCACCGGCGACCGGCACGATCAGGCTGGCGGGCGCGGTGGAGGTCGGCAGCCCCCGCAGCCTTGCCCAAGCCGCGTCCGGTTACGCGCCCCTCGAAGGGAGCACGCTGGGCGAGGAATTTGCGCTGGGCCAGAGCATCGGCGGCTTCATTGCGGGCGATGCGGTGGAGATGCTCTACGCTGGCACCCAGTGCTTTTTCCGGTGAGGCAGACATGACCCTTCGCGCAGACCTGTTCTTCAGCTTCCGTTCGCCCTATTCTTACCTTGCCGTCGGCCGGTATCGCGCCATGGCAGAGGAATATGACCTCGCCATCACCCTGCGCACGGTCTTGCCGATTGCGATCCGCGATCCGGGAATCCTGTTCACCGGCAATCCCAATGCCGGGCGCTACATCTTCATCGATGCGGCGCGCAGCGCGCAGATGCTCGGCATAGCCTATCGCTGGCCGCGCCCCGATCCGGTGGTGCAGAACCTTGCCACGCGCGAAATTGCAGCGGATCAGCCGCATATCCACCGCCTGTGCCGCATGGGGCAGGCGGCGACGCGTCGAGAAAGCGGGCTGGCCTTTGCCGACGAGGTTTCAAAGGTGATCTGGTCGGGCATGGCCGATGATTGGCACGAAGGCGATCATCTCGCTGAGGCAGCGACGCGCGCGGGGCTGAACTTTGCCGAACTCGATGCCGAAGCGCAGGCCGATGCCGAGGCGCTGGATGCCGAAATCGCCGCCAATCAGGCCGCGCTCGATGCGGCGGGCCACTGGGGCGTGCCGACGCTGGTGTTCGAGGGCGAGCCGTTTTTCGGGCAGGACCGGATCGCAATGGCGCGCTGGCGGATGGAACAGAAGGGGCTGACGCGGCGCCATGCCTGACCATTTCAACAGCTTCGACGGCACGGCAATCGCGGTTCACACCGAAGGTGAAGGCCGCCCGGTCATAATGCTCCACGGGCTGTTTTCCTCGGCCCATATGAACTGGATGAAGTGGGGCCACGGGCAGCGCCTCGCGGCGGCGGGCTTCCGCGCGATCATGCCCGATTTCCGCGTCCATGGAGACAGCGATGCGCCGCATGATCCGGCGGCCTATCCTGTGGGCGTGCTGGTGCGTGATGTCGCGGCGTTGGTGGAACATCTTGGGCTGTTGCCGGGAGAGTTCGATCTGGTCGGCTTTTCGCTTGGCGCGCGCACCGCGATCCACGCGGTTGCTTACGGTATTCTGGAGCCGCGGCGGCTGGCGATCTGCGGCATGGGGGTTGCGGGGCTGGCCGAATGGGAACGGCGCGCGGGCTTCTTCAAGCGGGTGATCGACGAATTCGACACGATCGGGCCGGGCGATCCGGCCTATGTCGCGCGCACCTTCCTGAAATCGCAGGGCGTGGACCGGGTCGCGGCGCGGCTGCTGCTGGATGCGATGGATGATTTCGATCTGGCGCGCTTGTCGGCAATCAGAATGCCCGCCGCGGCGATTTGTGGGGCGGAGGATCAGGACAATGGCTCGGCCGAGGAACTCGCCGCGATGCTGCCCGATGCGACCTATATCGAAGTGCCCGGAAGCCATATGAGCAGCGTGACCAAGCCCGAGATGGGCGAGGCGATTGTGGGTTTCCTGCAAGCCTGATCAGCGTGTGAATGGGTGCTTGCCGGCGTAACGGGCCGCCGTCCCGAATCAGGCGGCGGCCCTGCGCGTGCGTCCGGGTCAGCCGCCGCTGAACGGCAGAGAGGAATGGTGGACGGTGATCTTGAGGTTGCCGGCGTCGTCCTTCACGTAGCCAAAGGTGTATTCGACCTTGGTTTCATTGCCGTCCGGGCCGGTGAAGTAGTAATTGCCCATGGCGACCGCCTTGTCCCCATCCTCGTCGATGACGGTGCCTTCGTTCTCCCAGCGAACATTGGTATAGGGCGCAAGCGCGAAGCCCTTGTCCTCGGTGCCTTCCTTGCCGACGAAATAGTCGAGCGCGGCTTCCTCGCTGCCTCGGAACTGCGTCTCGGCGGCAAGCGTCGGCTTGAACAACACGGTATCGGACATGTCATAGGCGTAGAAGCGGTCGATATGATCGGTTGCCGCCTGGCGGTGGTCGCCCTTTTCGATGAAGGTCTTGCCGATCGTGACGATGCCTTCGCCCCAGGCCTTGTGGGCGGATTCGACTTCGGCCGGGGTGATCGGGCTTTTTCCGGCAGCAGCGCCAGCCGGTTCGCCATTACCATCGCCGGCTGCGTTGCAGGCCACCAGCAATGCGGGGGCGGCCATCAGGCCGATCATGCGGATTGTCTTCATTTTCTCTCCCTTTCCTGCGCCGAACGGGGCGGTGCGCGCCTCGCCGAAAATGCTCGGTCCGGTCCCCCGGAGCCGAGGCACGAGGCCTCTGTGCGCACGGCTGCAATCTTATCCTGTTTTGCTGCCTCGTCAATTTGTTGCGAGCGACTTGCAACGACGAGGCTTGGGACTTTTCTCCGCTTTCGCTATGTCCCGCAAAGGATGACGCAGGATTGCCCATGAGAGTGCCCGACAGGGCTGCCGGATCGGTTGCTTTGTGCGCCGCGTTGCATGGCGGCGCTGCGCCATCGGCGGCCGCGCGGAAGCCGGGCGCGGCAGACAAGACGCTGAAACCATACGTTGTTGCTGCGTGCGGCGCCATGGTTTCGGGGGCCTATCCCGCTGGCGGCACCCGGCCCTGATGCCAGCCCGGCCATTGTCCCCCATGCCTGGCACCGTGCTCGGCTGGCGCGAACTGGTCAGCCTGCCCGAGCTTGGCCTTGCGGGTATCCCGGCAAAGATCGACACCGGTGCGCGCACGTCCTCGCTCCACGCCGAAGTGCTCGATGATTTCACCCGCGACGGGCAACGCCTCGTGCGCTTCGCGGTGGACTGGGGCGGCCAGCGCCATTGCTGCGAAGCGGTGCATGTCGATCTGCGCGGCATCACCAGTTCCAATGGCGAAAAGCAGGAACGTTTTGTCATCAAGACGCCGCTGATGATCGGTAATCTCACCTTCCGGGCGGAGCTCAGCCTCGCGGACCGTTCCCAGATGCAATTTCCGATGCTGATCGGGCGCACCGCACTCAGGCGTCGTTTCGTCGTCGATAGCGGTCATTCGTGGCTGCAATCGGGTGGAAATGCGGATATGGGGCCGGGCCGCCGGTAGATCGCCGGACTTGAAAGGTACTTCATGAAAATCGCGATGCTGGCGCGCAACGCCAATCTCTATTCGCACCGGCGCCTGAAGGAGGCCGCCGAGGCGCGTGGCCATGAATTCGACATTCTCAACACGCTGCGCTGCACGGTGCATATCGCCAGCCACCGCCCGCAGGTGTTTTATAATGGTGAACCAGTACCCGCCTATGACGCGGTGATCCCGCGGATCGGGGCCTCGATCACCAATTATGGCCTTGCGATCCTGCGCCAGTTCGAAATGCGCGGGTGCTGGCCGCTTAATGAAAGCGTCGCCATCGGTCGCAGCCGCGACAAGCTGCGGTCCTTGCAGATCCTCGCCAAGCACGGGCTGGGGCTGCCGCTGACGGCCTATGCCAATGATCCTAAGCAGGCCGAGGAAATCATCCGCGCCGTCAAAGGCCCGCCGGTGGTGATCAAGCTGATCGAGGGGACGCAGGGCATCGGCGTGGTGCTGGCCGAAACCATGAGCAGCGCCAAATCGGTGATCGAGGCGTTTCGCGGGGCGAACGTCAACATCCTCGTGCAGGAATTCATCAAGGAAGCCGGCGGCACCGATATCCGCGCGCTGGTGGTGGGCGGCAAGGTGGTCGCGGCGATGAAGCGCACCGGCGCGGCGGATGATTTCCGTTCCAACCTCCACCGTGGCGGCAGCGCGCAGGTGATCAAGATCACACCGGAAGAACGATCAACCGCGGTGCGCGCGGCCAAGCGCATGGGGCTGAACGTGTGCGGGGTGGACATGCTGCGCAGCAATCACGGCCCGGTGATCATGGAGGTCAATTCCTCCCCTGGCCTCGAAGGCATCGAAAGCGCGACCGGCAAGGATATCGCCGGCCAGATCATCGATTTCATCGCGGCGAACGCAAAGGACGGGCAGACCAAGACCAAGGGGCGGGGGTAGGGCAAACCCTTTGGCTGGTGTTACCCCTCGTCAAACACAGGGTGACGAACAGGGGGGGGGTGACTAAATCCCTAGGCGTTCCGCGCCATCAGCCCGCCATCGACGGGGATTGCCACCCCGGTGATGTAACTCGCCGCCGGCAGCACCAGCGACAGGGTGATGTGCGCCACCTCCTCCGGCTCGCCATAGCGTTTGAGCGCCGTGCGGCGTTTGGCGAAGATCGTCTTGTGTTCGTCTGCCACGCCGTCGGTCATCGCGGTGCGGATCGGGCCGGGGCAGATGCAGTTGGCGGTGATGCCTTCCGGGCCAAGATCGACCGCAAGGCCGCGTGTCAGCCCGACAACGGCGGTCTTGGCCGCGACATAGGGCGTATCGCCCGGGGTCGCGCCAAGGCCTTCGGTGCTGGCGATGTTGACGATCCGCGCCGCGTCGCTCTGCCGCAGCCATGGCAGGGCGGCGCGCACCATGCGCTGATGCGCGGTCAGCATGACTGCCAGCGCGCGGTGCCAGATATCTTCGTAAACCGGATTATCAAGCGCGCAGAAGCTCGACACACCGGCATTGTTGACGAGGATATCGATCCCGCCAAAATCCGCAGCAATCTGTGCAACGACGCGGGCAAGCGCATCCCCATCCGCCACGTCGAGCGCATAGGCGCGGGCAGTGTCGCCGCATTCCGCCGCAACCGCTGCGCAGGCCGACAGATCAATGTCGATCAGCGCAACCTGCGCGCCTTCGGCAGCGAATAATCTGGCAGTGGCGCGGCCCATGCCGCTGGCTGCGCCGGTGATGATCGCGACGCGTCCGGTGATCGAACGGGAACGGTTGGGATGTGACACAAGGGGTTCCTTTTCGCACCGACGCTAGCCACCACAAGCCCGCGCGTCACCCTGAACTTTGATCGCTGCTTCATGCCGTCTGGTTCAGGCCTGCGAAGGGGCAGGCAAGGGGCGACGAAACACCTTTCGCATCACGGCAAGGAGTGAGCCACCATCACCGGAACGGCGGTTCGTTGAAGGCGCGCAGTTTGCGGCTGTGCAACCGGTCGCCTTCGTCGCGCAGACGGGCGACAGCGACGATGCCGATCTGCAAGTGCGCGGCGATGGCTTCTTCGTAGAACTTGTTGGCCTGTCCGGGCAGCTTGATTTCGCCGTGCAGCGGCTTGTCCGAGACACACAGAAGCGTGCCATAGGGCACGCGGAAGCGATAGCCTTGCGTGGCGATGGTGGCGCTTTCCATCTCGATCGCAATCGCGCGGCTTTGCGAAAACCGCTTGGCCGAGGAGGAATAGCGCAGCTCCCAGTTGCGATCATCGGTGGTGACGACCGTGCCGGTGCGCATCCGCTGTTTCAGGTTGGCCCCCTGCACGCCCGAAACCTCCTCGGCCGCGCCGGCAAGCGCCTGCTGCACTTCGGCAATCGGCGGGATCGGCACTTCGGGCGGGAGCACGCAATCAAGCACGTGATCATCGCGCAGGTAAGCATGGGCGAGCACGAAGTCGCCGATCTTCTGGGTGGAACGAAGCCCGCCGCAATGGCCGATCATCATCCATGCATGGGGCCGCAGCACGGCAAGGTGATCGCAGATCGTCTTGGCGTTGGACGGGCCGACGCCGATATTCACCAGTGTGATCCCGCGCCCGTCCTCGCGGATCAGGTGATAGGCGGGCATCTGGTGCTTGCGCCACGCGGTGTCGTTGAGTTGATCCTGCGCCTGAAGGGTATTCTCGCGAATATCCAGCCCCGCCGCGCCGGTCAGCGCGACATAACCGTCTTTGCCGATCTGCTGCGCGCCCCAGTTCACGAATTCATCGACATAGCGGTGATAGTTGGTGAACAGGATGAAGTCCTGAAAATCGTTCACTTCGGTGCCGGTATAGTGCTTGAGCCGGGCCAGCGAGTAATCGGTGCGCAGGCCGTCGAACAGCGACAGCGGCATGTCCTGCGCTTCATCGAATTCGATCCCGTCAGCCAGCTCGTCACCGATCAGGGCAAGGTCGGTGGAGGGGAAATATTGCGCAATGTCCTGCGGCGCGATGCCGACCATCGCCGCCCCGGCCTCGCCATCGAGGACATAGGGGAAGGGGATTTCCTGCCGCGAACGCTCGATGCTCACATCGATCTCGTATTCGGTCGCGATCAGTTGCAGCTGTTCGGTCAGGTAGGAGGCGAACAGATCGGGCCGGGTGATGGTGGTTGTGTAGGTGCCCGGCATTTCGAGCCTGCCGAAAGCGCGGCTGCGATCCTGCGGGCTGCCATTGCCGCCATAGCGCAGGGTGATCTGGGGGTAGGAATAGCTGCCATCCTCGCGCTTGCGCTGCGGGGGCAGGGTGCCGCTTTTGCCAAAGGCGATAACATCTTCGCGCAAGGCACTGACCGCCGCGTCGTAATGCTGCTGCAATTGGGCGAGGATGGTCGGAATATCGATCATGGCAGCAGCTTGTTCCTTTGTCGTTATCGTTCAGCGACAGGCTTTGGCCCGGTTACAGCCCTGTTTGCAAGGCAGACTGTGTACCACACGGCCTGTTTACAAGAAGGGCCGCGAGGATCGCATCCGATCCCCGCGCCCTTCCGCAAAATCTTGGCCGCAAGGCCGGTTTGATCAGGCCCGGCGGGCTTAATCCTCGCCGTCTTCCTCGCTGCGTTCTTCAAGCAGTTCGGCGGGGATTTCGCCCGGCTCAAGGCTGGTTTCGATGCGGGTGGCATCGACCTGTTCCTCGATCGCGCGCTGTTCATCTTCGAACATCTGCGCCAGCACGTCGACACCTTCGCTCTGCAGTTTGGCTTCGTCGTCCGAACGCGCGACATTGGCTTTCACCATGACGCGCACTTCGGGGTGCAGGGCGATGGTCACATCATGCATGCCGATATTCTTGATCGGTGCACCGAGGATCACCATGCGCTTGTCGATGTCGTGGCCCTGATCGGCAAGCCCGGCGACCATGTCGCGCACGCTGACCGAACCGTAAAGCTGCCCGGCGTTCGAAGCGGCGCGGATCAGCACCACTTGTGCGCCGGCAATCTTTTCGCCCTGCTTTTCAGCTTCGGCGCGGCGCTCGGCATTGTCTGCCTCCAGCCGGTCACGATTGGCCTCGAACACCTTCTTGTTGGCTTCGTTGGCGCGCAGGGCCTTCTTCTGCGGGAGCAGGAAGTTGCGCGCATAGCCGTCCTTCACGGTGACAACGTCACCGATCGAGCCGAGCTTCTCGATGCGCTCAAGGAGAATGATATCCATGGTCTTTCTCCTCTTACTTCACGATGAAGGGAAGCAGGCCGATCTGGCGTGCGCGCTTGATCGCCTTGGCGAGTTCGCGCTGCTTCTTGGCGGAAACGGCGGTGATGCGCGACGGCACGATCTTGCCACGTTCAGACATGAAGCCCTGCAGCAGGCGCACGTCCTTGTAATCGATCTTGGGGGCATCCTTGGCCGCGAACGGGCAGGACTTGCGGCGGCGGAAAAACGGGCGGGCCATCAGTCGCGCTCCTCACGTTCGACGCGGCGCTTACGCTCGCGTTCGTTCTTGCGCATCATCACGCTCGGGCCTTCCTCGTGTTCTTCCACGCGGATGGTGAGGTAGCGGATGACGTCTTCGTTGATACGGGTCTGACGCTCAAGCTCGGCCACCACGTTGCCGGGTGCATCGATGTTGAGCATCACGAAATGCGCCTTGCGGTTGCGCTCGATCTTGTAGGCGAGCGACTTGAGGCCCCAGGTTTCTGTCTTGATGACCTTGCCACTGCCTGCCTCGATGATTTCGGTGGCTTGCGCCGCCAGCGCGTCAACCTGAGCCTGGCTCAGATCCTGACGCGCAAGGAAGATGTGCTCATAGAGCGCCATCCGCGTATCCTTTCACTTTCCTGCCGATCGCTGGCTGATCCGTTCGGCTGAACGGGGCCCCTCCGGCTTTCTTCGATAATCGCGAGGGCGGTTCCCTTGCGAAGAGCGCGGCCCTTACAGCTTCCCGCGTCAATTGCAAGACTTGTCGGCGGGCAGGCGGAGGTGCAGGCGCGCAATCCGGTGCCAGCGATTCGCACCAGGGGAATGAAGACATGCCATCAGGTCTGGTTGCGCTGCTCGATGATATCACGGTGATTGCCAAGGCGGCATCGGCCTCGCTCGATGATGTCTCGGTTGCTGCGGGCAAGGCGGGCAGCAAGACCGCGGGCGTGGTGATCGATGATGCGGCGGTGACGCCAAGCTATGTAACCGGCCTTTCTCCGGCGCGCGAATTGCCGATCATCTGGAAGATCACCAAGGGCAGTTTCAAGAACAAGCTGCTGATCCTGCTGCCCGGCGCCTTGCTGTTATCGGAATTTCTGCCCGGGGCGATCATCTGGCTGCTGATGCTGGGCGGGGCGTTTCTGAGCTATGAAGGCGCGGAAAAGGTGCTGGAAAAGCTGGGGCTGGGCAAACACGGCGCGACGCTGGAAGACGAAATCCGCGACCCGGTCGCGTTCGAAAACAAGCGGGTGGCGGGCGCAATCCGCACCGACCTGATCCTGTCAGCCGAAATCATGGCGATCACGCTGGCCGCGCTCGATCTGGATGTGTGGTGGGAACGCGGGCTGGCGCTGGCGCTGGTGGCGGTGGTGGTCACCGTGGCAGTTTATGGCACGGTGGCGGTGATCGTGAAGATCGATGATGTCGGGCTTTACCTTACGCAACAGGCCAACGCGGCGAAACAGGCTGTCGGGCACTTTCTGCTGCGGTTCGTGCCAAAGCTGCTCACCTTCCTGTCGATTGTCGGCACCATCGCGATGCTGTGGGTCGGCGGCGGGATCATTGTTCACGGCACGCATGAAGTGGGTTTCCATGCGATCTACGATATTGTCCACGGCGCGGAATATGCGGCGGCGGCGATGACCGGCGCGGCAGGCAGCGTGGTCGGCGGCGTGCTGGGCTGGGTGACCTATGCGGCCCTATCGGCAGTGGTGGCGCTGGTGCTGGGCAGCGTTATCGCTCTTGTCCTGCACAAAGTGCTGGGTGTCGGTAAAGCAGAAGGACACTAAGCCTGATCGAATGACGAAACCTGTTCTTCATACCTGCGCCCGTTCACGCGGCCTGCGCGCCACCTGGGCGGCGGAAGAGGCCGGCGTCGATATCGATCTCAGGATCCTGCCGTTCCCGCCGCGCTATCTGGCACCCGAATATCTCGACCTGAACCCGCTGGGCACCGTGCCGCTGCTGGTGGACGGCGCAACGCGCCTGACCGAAAGCTGCGCCATCGCCCATTACCTCGCCACGCGAGAGGGTTACACCCCGCTCGCCATTGCGCCGGGCGAGGAGGATTATGGCGCGTATCTCGACTACACCTACCACGCCGACGCGACGATCACCTTCCCGCAGACGGTCTACATGCGCTTTGCCATCTTCGAGAAGGACAAGGGATGGGCCGAAGCCGGGCACGCCTATGCCAAGTGGTTTCACAAGCGCTTGGTCAAGGTCGAGCAGCGGCTTGAGGGCCGCGAATTCCTGTGCGCGGACCGCTTTACCGTGGCCGATATCTGCATCGGCTATGCGCTGGTCCTTGCCCAGAGTGTGGGGCTGGACGAGGGCGTGCCGCAAAGCCTCAAGGATTACCGCGCCCGCCTGACCGCCCGCCCTTCCTACCAGCGGGCCTTCACGCGTGAGGAAGAGGGCAGGAAGGCGCTCTAGCCCCCTCGCCGCGGGTAAGGCCCGGAACGCCTGCCGGGGTTTGGATGCCGGGGATTGGGCGGGTTTCGGTCAACCAGCGATGCGGCCGAGAAATGCGGCGATGTGTCCGGTCAACTCGCGGTAGGCTGGTTGTTCAAGCGGCAGGTGCGAGCCGTTGCGCAATTCGACAAATGTTTTGCAGGCTTCGATCCGGTCAAAGGCCGCAAGGCTGATATCGGTCGGGGTCCAGGCATCGGCGCCGGGATGGACCAGCAGCAACGGGCAATCCAGCCTGAGCGATTGCGGCGCAAAGGCGTGCACTGTCCGGAAAAACCTGATCGGCTTCCAGCTTGCGCCGATCAGCGGATCGGCCGAAAAATACCCGGCCATGCGCTTGTTCGCGCTCATCTTGGCAAGCGGCACTGCCAGCCTGAGCGGCAGCCTGATCTGGTCCAGAATGGCAGGGGCAAGCGCCATGCCCATGAGGCTGAGGCGCCCAAGCCAGCGCCACCGCGTGGCCTGAACGAAATTCCGGCCCATTGAAGCATCGAGCAAGGTCGTTGCGATCACGCCGGCAACATTGGCGCTCTGCTGCGCGGCGAAGACGGAGGTCATCCCACCGAGCGAGAGGCCCATGAGCACGACCGGTTCGGCTTGTGCGTTGGCGATTTCGGCAATGACTTTCGGCCATTCGGCATAATCCCAGTCAAAAGTCGCAGACGGCGTGGTCAGACCGAATCCCGGAAGATCGGGTGCGAGCACCCGCCAGCCCTGCTGTGCGATCGGTTCGGCAAAGGGGGCAAGAATGCGCCCGTTGCCGCCGCCGCCATGAACCAGAATGACTGTGCCCCGGCAGGGCCCCACGGCCGCCCATTCGTCGATCCGGACATCATGCCCGCTAACCGGAACAAAGCGCTCGTCCGGCGTGGCTTTCAGATCAATGCCGAATTCCTCGGCAAGGATGGTTCGGTAGGCCGTCCACGAGGCCAGTTCGGAAAATGTCTGCATGCGCGAATTATTGAATAATCGCTCGATTTGTGAAACTCGGGTTCCCATGCCCCGCCAAACCGCAGCCAGCCCCGCCAGAAAGCCCGCAAGACGGGCTGTGCAGGCGCGTTCGCGCAACACGGTCGAGGTCATTCTTGAAGCTGCTGCTCGGATTTTGGCCGCCGATGGCTGGGCGGCCTTCAACACCAACGCGGTCGCCCGGATTGCCGGTGTGTCGATCGGATCGGTCTACGAATATTTCGCCAACAAGGAGGCCATCCTCGACGTCTTGCTCGATCGTCACCTTGCCAGTGGTGAGGCGCAGATCGCAGGTCTGGCCGGGATTGCCTCCGATGCGCTTTCGCTCGATGAAATCGTCCGCTTGCTGGTCGAAGGCTTCATTGCCGTTCACCAAGACAATCCGAAGCTGCACCGGGTGCTTTCGGCAGAAGTGCCAATTTCAGATCGACAGCGTGATCGCATCAATCACATCCGCAGCCGGGCCATCGCCCTGCTGGCTGACCTGCTCAATGGAAGAGCCGCGCGCCCCCAGCTCAAGGCCGCGATGATGATCGATGCCGCAGACGCCCTGACCCATCGATGGTTCGTTGATGAACAAGGCGTCCCCGCGCGTCCCGATGAAATGACGCAGGAACTGCGGCAGATGCTGCGATCCTACCTCACGCAGTAAAGCTGGCGGCCCCCCTGCAAGAAGATTGAACGGCTTGCGCAAGGCTGGCGAATGACAGCAAGGGGCGGCAGGCGCATTCCCGCTTCCGGCAGATCGGGGAATGAGGTTATCGGCAAGTTGGTGAAAAAGGCGCGGTGATGGGCGCAAGATCGCGCGATATGTGGTGCAGCGAAAGGCCGGAACCGGTCACCCAAAAGGCTGATGCAGGATCGGTTTGCGCGCTCATCCCACGTTCATGGGATGCTGCAAAGAATGATGGTGACCATGCCTTGGGCTTTGGAAATGCAAGGAGATTGAGCCTGTTGCGCGCGGCTTTGCCATTCTTTGTGCTTTTGCAGGCATCCGGACTTGCGCCTTTGCAGGCATCCGGGGTTTCGGCCGAGGTCAGCGAGCCTGTCAGCCTCGGAGAGGTGGATGCCGCGCTCAAGGCGGTGCGCGGATTGCTGCCTGAATGCGAGCCGGGCTGCATCACCCCTGACGAGGCGACCGCAATGGCCTTTGCCACTGGCGAGGAGGGAACGCGGCCGGGGCGCTTTCTGCTCGACATACGCGGCGGCGGCCAGAGCATCCACGGGGAGCTTGGAACGCTGTTCTTCGTCAATTCGCGGCAGGATTACGCCACGCTCGGCACGCTGACCATCGCCTTCGAGCCTGATGCGCTGCGTGGGCTGCTGCAACGCGCGCGGGTGTGCGGGGCGGCCAGTGTGATCGAGGGACAGATCGACGTGAAAGGCTGCCGCTCCGGCGGGGTTTCCGATCTCAACATGTTCACGATGATGCAGCGGCTGGGCGGTCGGCGGATTGCGGTAGATGGCGAGGTCCGCCTGCAATGGATCGATTCGCATATCGGATCGCCCCGGCCTACCGCCAACAAGCGCGGTGAGCATGAGGTGGGATATTATCAGGTGTGGGTGCGCGTCGCCGATGCAGACCAGGTCATCTTCGTTCATGACGATTAAGGGCTGAAGGCTGAAGGCTGGCGAATTGCGCCAGACAACAGGTCGGCGGCGCTGGTGCCCGAATGTCTTGAGCAGGACATGTGTGCGACGGGGGCGCCAGCCCAATTTGCGCCTGCCCAATTTGGGCCCACCATGCGCCAGGATTTCCTACGCCCGGCCCGGGCGCCATGATCCGCGCTGCTCTTTCACATTGTTCTAAAGGCGGCGTCACGGGGGCGCCCGCAACCCCGCTGCAACCCTTTTTTGCGCGCGCACACCTTGTCCGTCCGCGAGGAGGGGTGAATGGTAAGCAACTGAAATGCATATTGAATAACAGGATCAGCAAAGTGCGCAGGGTGTGTACTTTGTGCACTTTGCGAAGGGATCAGGCCGCCTGATCGGGGGTTACCGGCCGGGCTGACAATTCCCGCCGCAGCAGCTTGCCGATCGGATCGCGCGGCAGGCTGTCGACGAATTCGATATAGCGCGGGCGCTTGTAACCCGCGATCTGCCCCTTGAAACGGGCGGTGATGACCGCGCGGGTCAATTCCATGCCCGGTTTCAGCACCACAAACGCCTTGACCGCTTCACCCCATTGCCTGTCGGGCACGCCGCAGCAGCCTGCATCGGCGACTTCGGGCATGGCGGCGAAGATGGCGTCGACTTCAGCCGGGTAGACATTCTCGCCGCCGGTCTTAATCAGTTCCTTGGCGCGGCCGAGCAGGTAACCGCGCCCGCGTTCGTCCATCGTGCCAAGGTCGCCGGTGCGCAGCCAGCCATGCCCAAGCGCGGCCTCGCTCGCTTCAGGGTTGCGCCAATAGCCGAGCATGACCGAGGGGCCACGCAAGGCAAGCTCGCCTTCCGCGCCGGGGGGCAGGTGATGGCCTTGCGGGTCGAGCACGGTCATCGTCACATGCGGCAGCGTCCAGCCGATCGACCGGGGCGCTTCGATCATGTCGGGATAGTCGATGAAGGTGGCAAAGCCGCAGATTTCGGTCTGGCCATAACCGCCGATGACCCGCGCATCCCACTGCTGTTCGATGAATTCATAGATCTGCGGGCGGCCCATCCCCGCGCCCCCGGTGTAATTGGTAAGCGGCATCACGCCATTGCGGATCGGCTCCATCGCCTGCCACGGGAAAGCAATGGTGGGAAAGGCGCTGGTGGTCGTGCAGCCTTCGCGGTGGAGCAGATCGAGGATCGCGGCATTGTCATCATCGCGGCCCGCGAACACCGATGTGCCCCCGCAGGCCAGCATTGCGGCAACCTGCTGCATGCCAACGACATGAAACAGCGGATTGACCGAGAGCAGGCGTTCGCTGTGCAAGAACCCGCGATGTTGTGCAAAGCCAAGCGCCGATGCGGCAACCGCGCTGCCCGCCTGCAGGCAGCCCTTGGGCCGGCCGGTCGTGCCGCTGGTATACATCATGTACAGCGGCCGATCGGGCGCAAGATCGGGCATGGTGCCGCGGGGCAGGGCGGTGGTGGCCAGCGTTTCGAACGCGCCATGCGGATCGTGGCGTTCATCCACCGCGATCACCTCGCCCGCTTCGGCCTCGGCCAGCAGCCCGGCAAAGCGCGGGTTGACGAAAGTCATCGCCGGTTCGGCATTGCCGATGATCCATGCGATTTCGCCCGGGGCCAGCCGCCAGTTGAGCAGCACCGCGATCGCGCCGATCCTGCCGCAGGCGAGCAGCGTGGTGAGAAATGGCGTCCCGTCGGTCAGCAGCAGCGCTAACCGGTCGCCCGGGGCGATGCCGCGTGCCAGCAGCCAGTGGGCGAGATTATCGACGCGGGTTTCAAGCGCGGCCCAGGTCAGGCGCTGCGGGCCGTCAACCGCGGCGAGACGGTGGGCGTGGCGCGCGGCGCAATTGGCCAGCAACGTGTCGAGGGAAAAATCACGCGGGTGCATGGACGGCACGCTAACCATGCGCAGGCCTTTCATCCATCAGCGTTTTTGCCATGCCCGGCGCCCAGATCCTGCCCGCAGCGGGTGCAGATGCGGTTGGGCCAGGGTATGACGAAGATCCCGCAAAAAAAGGCATTCTTGCCGCATCGCGGGCAGTTGAACCGCAGCATCGGCGCATTGGCGACCATCAGCAGGATGATGGCGGCGGCAAAGGCGAGGCTTGAATGGCCATGAAAACGGTCCACCACCGCCACCAGCAAGACCGCCAGCGCCAGCGCTGCCAGCATGCGCCACGCATGGCGAACAGCCCGGGCGTAAAGTGTCAGGGCAGGCGGTCGAGCAGCGATTGCGCGAACTCCGCCAGCGTATCGTCGCGCGCGCCCATCACCACGATCCTGTCACCGGGCCGGGCGAGCGCGGCAATCCGGGTGCCGCAATCCGCGCGCGCCGCAATGTGCTCGGCATTTCCTCCGGCCTCGTTGATCAGGCGCACGATCCGCTCGCTTCCCTCGCTGCGGTCAACCGTGCCGCCGAAATAGACCGGATCGCACATGATCGTGATGTCATCCGGGCCCAGTTCACGCACGAATGTGGCGGCAAGCTCGGCCCCCATCTGCCGCAGCGGGCCATAGCCATGGGGCTGGAAGAAGGCGATCACCCGTCCATGGCTGGCCTTGAGCGTGCGCAAGGTTGCGGCGCATTTTTCGGGGTTGTGGCCGAAATCGTCGATCACGGTAATGCCGCCCGGCGAGGTGCCGATCACATCGAACCGCCGCGCCAACCCGGCGAAACTGCGTAATGCATAGGTGGAATGGCCGATCCCGATCCCCGCTGCGCTTGCCGCTGCAATCGCTGCCAGCGCATTGGAAAGGTTGTGCAATCCGGGCATCGGCAGGATCAGCGGGAACACCTCGCGCCGGCGGTTGTCGATCACGGCCGCGCGGATGCCGAGTTCGCTCTGATCGATCGAATCCGGTTCGACGGTTATGTCCGCATCGCCGTTGCCTACCGCGAAGGTCACGCATTGGCTTGCCCTTGGCACCAGATAGCCTGCCTCCGGACTGTCGAGATTGATGACGGCGGTGCCGGATCTGGCGACGAAATTGCCAAACAGCACGCGCAGTTCCTCGATGCTCTTGTGGTCGAGGCTGACATTGAGCAGCACGCCCACGGTCGGACGGTAAAGTGCGATCGAACCATCGCTTTCGTCCACCTCGCTGATGAACAGTTCGGGCCTGCCGACGCGTCCACTGGCGAAGGGGTTGGCCGGGCTGGCGAAGTTCTTCATCACCGCGCCGTTCATCACCGTGGGATCATATGCGCCTTCATGCAGGATCCAGGCGATCATTCCGGTGACGGTTGATTTGCCCGATGTGCCGCCGACCGCTATCGCAAATCCTGCATCATTGAACAGCGCCGCAAGCAGCTCGGCCCGGCTTAACCTGTCGCAGCCCAGCTCCCGCGCCCGCGCCACTTCGGGCACGCTGTCCTCGATCGCGGCTGAGGCGACCAGCACCTGATCGGACGAGGTCACTCCGCTGCCATCCTGCGGAAACAGCGCAAAGCCGTGATTTTCGAGCCATGCGAACTTTTCAGGCGTCCTGCCGGAATCGCGGCTGCGATCCGACCCGGCGACGGGATGACCCAGCCCATGCGCAATCTGTGCGAGGGGGAGCATGCCCGACCCGCCAATGCCGCAAAAAAACAGCGGTCGCCCTGCAAGCGTCCCGGCCTCAAGCCCGTTATCCATGTTGAGCAAGGTTATTGACTTGCGCCAAGCCTGACAAGCGACATAGGCAAGGGATATGACGAATATCGCGATCTGTGCGCCAGCAACCCCGATCACCCGCGAGCAAGCCGAAGCGCTAGAGGCGCTGGTCGCTGCCGAATTCCCTGCGCACCGGGTGACGTTTCACGACCAGTGCTTTGAACGGCAAGGCCATTTTGCCGGGGATGATCTGGTTCGGCTTACCGCGCTGCTCGAATGCGCCAATGATCCGGCTTACGATGTCGTGTGGTTTGCCAAGGGCGGCTATGGCTCCAACCGTATCGCTGAAGCCGCCGTGGCGCGGATGAACCTGAGTGCGAGGGCCAAGACCTATGTCGGGTTTTCCGACTGCGGCTATCTGCTCGCCGCGCTTTACCGGGCGGGAATCGGGCAGAGCGTGCATGGTTCGATGCCGGTCAGCGCGCGTTCCGAAGGCGGGCGCGAGGCGATCCGGCGGGTGCTGCACTGGCTTGGCGGGGATACCAGCGGGGTTGAACCGAGCCTTGATGGCAGCACGCCCGCGGCAGCGTTCAACCTGATCACACTGGCGATGATTGCCGGCACGCCGATGATGCCCGATCTCACCGGCCACGTGGTGATGGTCGAGGAAGTGTCGGAACATCTCTATGCCATCGACCGATTGTTCTTCCACCTCGCCGCAACCCTTCCGCGGGTCGCGGGCCTGCGTCTTGGCGCGGTTACCGACGTGCCGGAAAACTATGTCGAATTCGGCCAGAACGAGGAAGACATTGCCCGCTATTGGTGCGACCGGGCCGGCATTCCCTATCTGGGTCGCGCGCTGATCGGGCACAATTCTGCCAACAGGGTTGTGCCCTTCGGGCTTGCCAGCCCGCCCGCGCAGACGTAACCGCGCCCGCCAAAACAAAGCAAAAACGGGGTCGATGATGCGCGCGTTTCTTTTTCCCGGACAGGGCAGCCAGAAAGTCGGCATGGGCGCTGAGCTGGCGCAAGCGAGCGGAGCCGCCCGCGATGTGTTTGGCGAGGTCGACGAAGCGCTGTCGCAGAAGCTTTCGGCGCTGATGCGCGAAGGGCCGGAAGATCAGCTCACCCTCACCGAGAACGCCCAGCCTGCGATCATGGCCCATGCAATGGCCACTGTGCGCGTGCTGGAGCGCGATTTCGGCGTGGCGCTGACCGCGCAGGGCCACTGCGTCGCGGGCCACTCGCTCGGGGAATACACCGCTTTGTGCGCGGTCGGGGCTTTCAGCCTCGCTGACACAGCGCGCCTGCTCAAGCTTCGCGGGCAAGCGATGCAGGCCGCCGTTCCGCTGGGCGAAGGCACCATGGCGGTGCTGCTGGGTGCCGATATCGACCAGGCCAAGGCATTGGCTGAGGCGGCGGCACAGGGTGACGTGTGTGACGTTGCCAATGACAATGACCCCTCGCAGGTCGTGCTGTCCGGGCATACTGCCGCCATCGAACGGGCGGTGGCGCTGGTGAAGGAATACGGGATCAAGCGCGGCATGATCCTCAATGTCTCGGCCCCATTCCATTCCTCGCTGATGGCACCGGCCGCCGCGCGCATGGCCGAGGCGCTGGCCGAAACGCCGCCTGCGGCGTTCACTCTGCCGCTCTATGCCAATGTCACCGCCGCGCCCGTTACCGACCCCGATGCGGAGCGCGCGCTGCTGGTCGAACAGGTCACCGGCCGGGTGCGCTGGCGCGAAAGCGTGCTTGCCATGCGCGCCGATGGGGTGGAAAGCTTCGTCGAACTGGGCGGCAAGGTGGTGGGGCCGATGGTCGGCCGGATCGACCGCGAGGCGCAGGTGACGAGCCTCGTCACGATGGCCGAACTTGAGGCGTTTGCGAAGGAGATGGCGTGATGTTCTCACTCAAAGGCATGAATGCGCTGGTCACCGGCGCGAGCGGGGGGATCGGGTCGAGCATTGCCCACGCGCTCGCCAGTCAGGGCGCGCGTCTGGCGCTGTCGGGCTCCAACGCGGCCAAGCTGCGGGCGTTTCGCGATGAACTCAACGAAACCTATGCTCACCACGATCATGATGGCCATGTCGAGATTACCTGCGATCTGGGCAACACCACGCAGGTCGAAGAGCTGATCCCGGCGATGCTCGATACGCTCGGCACGATGGACATCCTTGTCAACAATGCCGGAATCACGCGCGATAATCTGGGCATGCGGATGAAGGATGATGAATGGGATCAGGTGATCCGCATCAACCTCGAAGCCGCTTTTCGCCTGATGCGCGCCGCGGCCAAGCCGATGATGAAGGCGCGGTTCGGGCGGATCATCAACATCACCAGCGTGGTTGGTGCGACCGGCAATCCGGGGCAGATGAACTATTGCGCGGCCAAGGCGGGCCTCACCGGCATGACCAAGGCGTTTGCCCAGGAAGTCGCCAGTCGCGGGATCACGGCCAATTGCGTCGCGCCGGGATTCATCCGCACCGCAATGACATCGGCGCTTGATGAAAAGCAGCAGGCGGCCATCAATGGTCGCATCCCGATGGGCCGGATGGGCGAAGGCAGCGAGATCGGCGCAGCTGTCGCCTTCCTCGCCAGCCGCGAAGCCGCCTATGTCACGGGGGAGACGTTGCACGTGAACGGCGGGATGGCGATGCTGGGGTATTAAGATGGGCAGTGTTTTCCCCTTATCCCCAGCCGCGTGGCCCCTCGTAAAGCCGCCAGCTTGCCCGTATTCTCGGCTGCGCTAAGGTTTCATGCACTTTCCGGCGCTTGGGTGCGATTCCTCGCGGCTCCTGCGCCACACACAGGAACGATAGGGACAAGCGATGAAGGCCACGATCGAACGCGCGACGCTGCTGCGGTGCCTTTCCCATGTTCAATCGGTGGTAGAGCGGCGCAATACCATTCCGATCCTCTCTAACGTGCTGATCGACGCAAGCGACGGCGGCTCTGTCCGCGTGATGGCGACCGACCTCGATCTGCAGGTGGTAGAGACGATGTCGGCCTCCTCGGTTGATCAACCGGGCGCGATCACCGTTTCGGCGCATCTGCTGTTCGATATTGCCCGCAAGCTGCCCGAAGGCAGCCAGGTCAGCCTGACGACCAGCGAAAACCGCCTGGAGGTCAAGGCGGGCCGTTCCAACTTCAAGCTGCCAACCTTGCCGCGCGATGATTTTCCGGTGATCGTCGAAGGCGATCTGCCGACCAGCTTTGAGCTGCCCGCCCGCGTGCTGGCCGAGCTGATCGACCGCACTCGCTTCGCTATCTCAACCGAGGAAACACGTTATTATCTCAACGGCATCTTCCTGCATGTGACCGACGAGGACGAGCCGCTGCTCAAGGCCGCGGCGACCGATGGCCACCGGCTTGCCCGCTTCACCCTGCCGCGCCCCGAAGGCGCTGCCGGAATGCCCGACGTGATCGTCCCGCGCAAAGCCGTGGGCGAATTGCGCAAGCTGCTGGATGAAGCATTGGACAGCAATGTGCTGATCGATCTGTCGGCCAGCAAGATCCGCTTCGCGCTTGGCGGCGAGGGCGGCGTGATGCTGACCTCCAAGCTGATCGACGGCACCTTCCCCGATTACAGCCGCGTCATCCCGACCGCCAATGACAAGCTGCTCAAGGTTGATCCCAAGCTGTTTTTCTCGGGCGTGGACCGCGTGGCGACCATCGCTACCGAGAAAACCCGCGCGGTCAAGATCGGGCTCGACCATGATCGGGTGACGCTGTCGGTCACCTCGCCCGACAACGGCACCGCGGCCGAGGAACTGGCAGCGGACTACAAGGCCGAAGGCATGGAGATCGGGTTCAACGCCAATTATCTCAAGGATATCCTCGGTCAGATCGATGCCGAGACGGTTGAACTTCACCTCGCGGACGCCGGCGCACCGACCCTGATCCGCGAGAACGAGGCCAGCCCGGCGCTTTACGTGCTGATGCCGATGCGGGTGTGATGCCCGCAGGCGCCGAAGCCGTCCCGCAGGTTCGGATTTTCGGTACGGTCATTTCGACCTATACCCGCATTATCCAGATCACCTGCGAGGA
Source organism: Erythrobacter sanguineus (assembly GCF_900143235.1). Classification (GTDB taxonomy): domain Bacteria; phylum Pseudomonadota; class Alphaproteobacteria; order Sphingomonadales; family Sphingomonadaceae; genus Erythrobacter; species Erythrobacter sanguineus. The sequence continues at coordinate 88,045 of NZ_FRDF01000009.1, forward strand.
AGCGGGGCTTGCCTATGCGGTGACGGCCACCGCCGCGCATTCGACCGCCAATCGCCATCCGTTCGGCAAGGTGCCGGTGGTGGAGGTCGACGGGCTCGAGCTTATCGAGAGCGTCGCGATCACCCACTATATCGACAATGCCCACAACACAGGCGCGCTCCAGCCCGCAGGCCCTGCTGCGCGGGCGCTGATGGACAAGTGGATCGCGATTGCCAACAACTACCTGTTTCCACTGTTCGAACATGGGCTGGTCATGCCCTGGATCATGCACCGCGTTGGCGGCTTTCCGCTTGATCGTGACACAATCGACCGGGCCTTGCCGCAGATCAGCCGCGCGCTGGGCTTTCTCGAAGCCGAGTTGAGCATTGATGGTGGGTGGACGGCGCTGGATGGATTCACGCTTGCCGACGTGTTTCTTTATCCGGTGCTGCGTGGGCTGGAACTGACTCCGCAGGGCGGGGCTGGCATCGTCCAGTGTGACCGACTTCATGCCTGGCTCGGCACCTGCCGTGCGCGCCCGTCGATCATCGCAACCCGCTGGGAAAGCGAACCGTAAGCGGTTAGAGCGGGGGCAAGAGGAGACCAAAATGACCATCACTCAAGTCCATGTCCGCAAAGCCGCTCTGAACGATGCGACGCTGGCCGAAGTGCCGCTCGCCCCTCTGGCCGAAGGCGCCGTTCGGTTCGCGGTGGAAAGTTTCTCGGTCACTGCCAACAACATCACCTATGCGGTGGTGGGCGACGGGTTCAAATATTGGGATTTCTTTCCTGCTCCCGCCGGCATGGGCATCGTGCCGATGTGGGGTCATGCGCAGGTGATCGAAAGCCGGCACCCCGATATCGCCGTGGGCGAGCGGGTCTATGGCTATTTGCCGATGGCGAGCCATCTGGATGTGCGGCCCGGCAAGATCAGCCCCGGCGGATTTCTCGACACCACCGATTACCGCCAGCCGATGAGCCCGGTCTATAACAGCTACACCCGACTTGCGGCCGACCCGGAGCATGACCCGGCGCATGAGGCCGAACGCATGATCTTCGGCCCGCTGTTCCGCACCGGGTTCCTGATCGAATACTTCCTGCGCGGCGAGAACTGGTTCGGGGCCGAGCAACTGGTGGTCACCAGCGCCTCATCGAAGACCGCGATGGGCCTTGCCAGCGTGGCGCGGCAGCAATCGCCCGGCATCCGGCGTATCGGACTCACATCGAAGGGCAATGTCACCTTTGTCGAAGCGAGCGGGCTGTATGACGATGTCATCGCCTATGATGATCTGGAACGCCTGCCCGTGCTGCGCAGCGTCAGTGTTGATTTTGCGGGCAATGCCGATCTGCTGGCGCGGGTGCACCGCCACTTCGAAGATGCCCTTGCCCATTCGGCGCTGGTCGGCGTGACCCATATCGAAGCCCGCTCGACCTTTGGCGGCGGGGAACCGCTGCCGGGCCCGAAACCCGCCCTGTTCTTCGCGCCCGATCACGCCGTCGCCTTCTTCAAGGCGCACGGGGCCGAAGAAGGCGGCAAGCTGGTCGCGGCCGCATGGCGCGAATTCCTCGCGGCGGCGGATGGCACCATCACGATCGAGCGTCACAAGGGTCTTGGCGAGGCGCGCGCGGTGTTCCTCGAAATGCTCGGCGGCAAGGTTGACCCGGCCAAGGGGATCGTGATCGAGCCTTGACAGGGCGCGGCGAAGCGGCGGATTATTCCGCCGCTTCGGCCATCTCGACCCGCTGCGGGCCGCGGATCAAGCCGCCGGGGGTTTCGCCGGTCCAAGCCCCACCGCGGAAGGTCACAGCGCCGCACTTGATCGTGGCGACATAGCCCTCGGCCTTCTGCAGCAACCGCTTGCCGCCAGCGGGCAGATCAAAGGCGAGCCACGGCTTGCCCAGCTTCAGTGCATCCATGTCGATCACGTTCAAGTCAGCCAGATAGCCCGGCGCAATAACCCCGCGATCCTCCAGCCCGTACAGCAGTGCGGTATCGCGGCACTGCCGCTTGATCGCCTGCTCCAGACTGATCCGTTCCCCGCGCCTGCGGCTCTTCACCCAATGTTCCAGCATGAAGGTGGGCGAGGCCGCATCGCAGATCGTCCCGCAATGCGCGCCACCATCCGACAGCGAATTCACCGTGTCTTCTGCGTGCTGGAGCGGGTGCAGGAAATCGAGGTTCCCTTCCGCATAATTGAGGATCGGCAGGTAGATGAATCCCTTCCCATCGCCTGCGCAAAGCAGGTCATAGGCATATTCCTGCGCGTCCATCCCCGCCGCGCGGGCACGGGCGTTGACGCTTGCCTCGGGCGCTGGCTCGTAATCGAAATCCGGGTCCATCTCATATTGCAGCGCCCAACCCTGGGTGATCACCATGACCACGCCGATGATGTCCATCGGGGCCTCGGAATAATCATTGGCCTCGGCCAGCAATTGCGCCTTGAACGCCGGGTCGAGCAGTTTCGCCTTCTGCGCATCCCAAGGCAGGTCCTTGATCGCCTGCCAGCTCGGGCGGAAGGCGAAGGGGTTCACCGTGCCTTGCCACGCCATGATGATGCCATTGCCGCGCAGCGCGATCTGGGCGACGATATTGGCGCCATTGTCGTTTTCGGCGCGCATCAGGGCGATCTGTTCATCGAGCGGCATTTCCTTGGCGATGGATTGCAGCGCGGCGAAGGTGACGGGGATGCCGGCCTCGCGGCTCAGCTTGCCCATCCATGCAAATTCGTTCCATTCGCGCTTGAGGTCGCTCGCCATCTCGAACACGGCATGGCCGCCTGCGGCCTTGGCGCGGCCCATCGCCTTGCCGATGGCGACCAATTCTTCGGGCGTGGCGGTGGTGCCGGGGACAAGCTCGCCATCGACCGATTTGTGCAGCACCGTGCGCGAGGTGGAAAAGCCCAGCGCGCCTGCGCGCACGCCTTCTTCGACGATGGCGGACATGGCGGCGATATCCTCGGCGGTCGGCACAGCGCCCGGCTGTTCGCGTTCGCCCAGCACATAGGCCCGCACCGCGCCGTGCGGGACATGGGTGCCGACATCGACAGTGCGGGGGAGTTTCTCCAGCGCGTCGAGATATTCGGGGAAGGTCTCCCAGTCCCACGTCATCCCTTCGGCAAGCGCGGTGCCGGGGATGTCCTCCACCCCTTCCATCAGGCTGATCAGCCATTCGTGGCGATCGGGCTTGGCAGGCGCAAAGCCGACCCCGCAATTGCCCATGACGACGGTGGTCACCCCGTGCCAGCTTGAAGGGGCCATTTCCTGATCCCAGGTGGCCTGCCCATCATAATGGGTGTGGATGTCGACAAAACCGGGGGTGACGACCTTGCCGGTCGCGTCGATTTCCTCGGCGGCGGTGCCGTTGATGGTGCCGACCGCGACGATCAGCCCGTCCTTCACCGCAACATCGCCGGTGAAGCCGGGTGCGCCGGTGCCGTCAACAATCGTGCCGCCCCGGATGATGAGGTCGTAATGCGCCATGTTTTCTCTCTCCCTTATTGGCCCGGATCATGTCGCAAAGCGTGCTGGCCTGCAAGATCGTCGGAAAGCCAAGCCTTGTGTCATGCACGGGGCGACAAGTGGGAGAACGACAGAAAATCACCCAACGTCAGACACAGCGCAGCCGCTTGCGACGCGCCAAACGCCGTCGCCTAGCGGGCTATCTGGCGCAAACCCGCATCACACGATCTTGCAACGCAAAACATCAGGCTCGGCCCAAGCGCAGCCCGCGCCGCTGGCTTACGCCGCCGCCATTCGCCGCGCCTCTTTTTCCGTTTCCGGCGCATCGAGGAATTCGCGGATTGCCGCCACGCTTTCATCGGCGTGGGTCAGCAGGAACAGGTGGCCACCGCCTTCGAATGTCTGCAGCCGCGAATTGGGTATCATCGCCTTCAGGATCTTGCCATTGGCAAGCGGCACGATCTGGTCATCCTCCCCCATCATGATCAGCGTCTGCTTGCTCATGAAGGGCAGGGCAGGCAGGCTGGACCAACCCATCATGCACAAAAGCTGATACATGTAGCCGCGCGGGGAAGGGGGCTTCAGCCGCCCGATATGGCTGTCTTTCTGATGTTCGGCCCCGTCCTTGTCGACCCCGCCGTAAAGCGTGGCGAAATGTTCGTTCATGAATTCTGGGTCGATATAGCGGCGCGGGTCGGCCATCTTGCTGAAGGCCGCCGGATTGCCCGGCACCATCACCATGCCCGGCGTGGTCGCGATCAGCGTCAACCGGCGGGTGCGCATCGGATGCTGCAGCGCAAAGTGCTGCGCCATCGCGCCGCCCCACGAAACGCCCATGACGTCGACTTCCTCAAGCCCGTATCGCCCCAGCAACTGGGCTGCGGTCCAGCTCATGGTGAAGGGGTTGTAGGGGATCAGCGGATCGGGTGATTCGCCCGTTCCCGGCATGTCGAACATGATGAAGCCGCGTTCTGGCATGGCAGCGGCAAGCGGGGCCACGGCCTCGATATTTGCGCCGATGCCGTTGAAGAACAGGACCGGAAGATGATCGGACGGCATATTGAGGCGCCATGCCGCAGTCCGTAGCGTCCGGCCGCCCACTTCTTCCATCGTGACGACCGCGTCGTCCATTGCATTGGCCACGAAAAACCCGTCCTTTCTGTGCGCCTGATGCGGCGCGGGTCGGGCGCGCGCGTTGATCCCTTAACGCGCGCGCCCACATCAAATTTCACGCCCGCGCTGCCCCCTCGGCACCGCTTGCGCTGCACTGCAATATCAGACTTCTTCGATAACGTAGAGTCCCGGTGCCGGGTCGAGCGGCTGATATGTGTCATTGCCCAGGGCTTCAGGCGCGGGTTTGGTCTTGCCAGAGCGCGCCTGCACCCATTCCATCCATGCCGGCCACCAGCTGCCCTTCACCTCTTCGGTGCCCTGCAGCCATGCGTCGGGGGTGGCGGGGAGCTTGCCCTTCTTTTTCTGGACGTAATACTTGGCCTTGGGATTGGTCGGCGGGTTGAGGATCGCCTGCATGTGGCCCGATTGGCTGAGCACGTAGGTCACGTCCTTGGAACCGAACAGCTGGGTCGAACGATAGGTCGCCTTCCACGGGGTGATGTGATCGGTTACCCCGCCGAGGATGAACAGATCGGATGTGACTTTGCTGAGGTCGATCTTGTGATCCACCATCTCGACCTCGCCCGGCTTGGTGAAGGCGAGGGTTTCGTAGATCGTCAGGAAATCGCCCATCAGGCTGGCCGAGAGGTTGGTCGCGTCGGCATTCCAGAACAAGACGTCAAAGGCCGGCGGATCGGCGCCGAGCAGGTAGTTGTTGATGACATAGTTCCAGACCAGATCGTTGGGACGCAGCCAAGCAAAGCCCCGCGCCAGATCATCCGCCTTGATCACGCCGGCCTTCTGCGCGCGCTGGCGGGCGAGCTTCATGCCGTTTTCGGACACCAGCGATCCGGCCTCGATATCGGTTGCCTTGGGGTGCAGCACGCAGACCATCAGCGTCAGGGTGCCGAGCAGGTCGGATCCGTCGGCGGCGAGCTTCGATGCCAGCATCGCGGCGGTCTGCCCGCCCGAACAGCCGGCCGAAACATTAACTTTCTTCGCCCCGGTGATGGCCGCGACCGCCTCCATCGCCTCGCGGCAGGAATGGACGTAATCGGTCATCCCCCAGCGGCCCTGCTCCTTGGTCGGGTTGCGCCACGATATGACGAAGGTCTGGATGCCGTTGTCGACCTGCCATTTCACCACCGACTTATCGGGCGACAGATCGTTGATGTACATCTTGTTGATCTGCGGCGGGATGGTGAGCTGGGGGATTTCGTACACGTCGTCCGTGGTCGGGGCGTAGTGGATCAGCTCCATCATCTCGGTCCGCAGCACCACGGCGCCCTTGGACGTGGCGACATTCTCGCCCAGTTTGAACGGGCGCTTGTCGACCTGGCTGACCATGCCCTTGTTATGGACGAGATCATTATAGGCGTTCTGGAGGCCCTTGATCAGGCTCAGCCCGCCGGAATCGATCAGCCGTTTTTGCGCGGTCGGATTGCCGGCGAGGGTGTTGGTCGGTGCAAGGCCATCAAGGATGATGTTGGCGATGAAATTCGCACGGTTACGCTCAAGCTCGTCGAGCTCCAGCTCCTCGAGCCAGCTGCGCATCCCCTTCTGCACCGCGAGGTAATATTGCGCGCCTGCGCGGAAGAACGGGTTGAATGCCCAGGCCGGGTCCATGAACCGCTTGTCCTTGGGGTCGGGGGCGAGCTCGCTCTTGCCGGTCAGGATCTTGACCATGTCCTGCGCCATCGCGGTGGAGTGGCGGATGAATCGGGTCGGATCGGAGGCAGTCTCGCGCAGCAGCAGCGCGACCGCGCTGACGAAATCCTCGCGGGCGACGCCGATCAGTGGCCCAAGCGCAGAGGTCGACTGGGCTGCCTCGTTCTCGAGCCGTACTTCGCTGTCTGCCATCGGATCCCCTTTTCCTGCCTGTTTTTCTTGTGCGGCGCTGCGCCACTGACACGATGCAGCCAGCTTGCCCAACTTGCAAGCATCACGCGCCTGTGACCTGTCAATCCCTGCGGTTGGGTCTCCGCGCCGCAAGATTTGGGTCTCCGCGCCACAAGAAAGGTCTTGTTTACCCTTTCGATTCACGCTTTTCCAAGGCGTGGCAGGGCATTGCCCGCCCATGTCAGGGTCAACCCTTCGCACTGATCATAACCGCGCGGCGCCTCCGCTCGCGGAACGGCGCCCGCTGGCGCTGGTGGCGGATGCCGGGGACAAGCAGTCCGGGCCGCGCCGTCAGGAGGATCGCCGTACCCCGGACCGGCTTCTGCCCGAGCAGGTGGCGGGGCTGCGCACGGACGCGACCGGACTGGGGCTCGACCGGCCATTCTACCTTCCCCGCCAGATGCATGGTCTGGCGGTGTCGATATTCTTCGCCCTAGCGATTGGCACGGTGATGATGCGGGAGATGCCGTCGTTGCCGATGGCGCTGGCCGCGCTTGTCGCCGTCACGATTTTCGCTGCCGGGGGCATCTTCTCCGCGATCGAGCGCCATTCCGGCAAGCACCGGGTGTTGCAGACCATGCTGGTCGCGGTTGCGGTGGTTCTGCCCATGGCCTGTGCCGGCTTTGCGCTGGCGATGGGGATCGGGGCCGGGGTGCCGTGGCAATGGGCGGTGGCGACACTGGTGTGCATCAACGCGGCAGCCGCTATCCTGTTTTCCGGACGGATGGTTTCGCTGTTCTGTGCCAAGCTTGCCAGCTGGGCGGGTTTTGCAATGGCCGCGCCCGGTCTTGTCACCTGGGCCGCGCTGGCGGGGATGGCGGCGACGCTGGCGCTGATTGCGCGGATCGAATGGCGCGCAGCCGAACGGCGCCGGGTCTTGCGCGATGCCCGCGAACGGGTGGCCGCGCGCGCCGAGGATATCCTCAGAAGCTTCGAGGAAAGCGGGCAGGGCTGGTTCTGGGAAAGCGACCGTCGTGGGCTGCTGACCTATATTTCCCCCAAGGTCGCACGGGTGCTGGGTCGCGGCGAGGCGGAAATGGTCGGGCAGCCGCTCGGCATCATCGTCAATCCGGGAGCCAGCGGGCTGGAGGCCGAGCGCACGCTTTCCTTCCACCTTTCCGCGCGTTCCGCCTTCGAGGATGTCGAAGTCCGCGCTGCCGCGCCGGGTGAAGAACGCTGGTGGGCGCTGACCGGCCGCCCGGTCTATGATAATTACAACAACTTCTGTGGTTTCCGCGGCCATGGCACCGACCTGACCGAGCAGCGCCGGAGCGAGCAGCAGGTCACGCGCCTTGCCCATTATGATTCGCTGACCGGCCTCGCCAACCGCGTGCAGATGAGCCAGGTGCTTGAGCAGATCCTTTCCGCGCCGGCCCGGCGCGAGCGCGCCTGCGCGGTGCTGATGCTGGATCTCGACCGCTTCAAGCAGGTCAACGACACCCTCGGCCATCCGGCGGGTGATGCGCTGCTGAAACAGGTTGCCCAGCGGCTTGAACGGGTGATCGGCGCGCAGGGGCGCTGCGGGCGTCTGGGCGGGGACGAATTCAAGGTGATCATTGCGGGCGAACAGCCGCGCACACGGCTGGAAATGATCGCACAGGAGATCATCACCAGCCTTTCAAAACCCTACAGCGTCAATGGCCAGAGCGTGGTGATCGGTGCCTCGGTCGGGATTGCGCGCGCACCGGTTGACGGAACGACCTGCGATGAAATCATCCGCAATGTCGATCTGGCGCTTTATGCGGCCAAGGATGCCGGGCGCGGCTGTTGCCGGTTCTATGCTGCGGATCTGCACGCGGCGGTGGAGGAACGCGCCGCGCTGGAACAGGACCTGCGCGACGCGGTTGCGCGCGGCGAATTGCAATTATTCTATCAGCCGGTGGTCTATGCCGCGAGCGAGACCATCGTCGGCTTCGAGGCGCTGATGCGCTGGCAACACCCGACGCGCGGCGCGCTTTCGCCATCCAAGTTCGTGCCGGTTGCCGAAGATGCGGGCCTGATTGACCGCCTTGGGCAATGGGCGCTGCGCACGGCCTGCGCTGACCTTGCCAAATGGCCGGAGAACATCTCCTGCTCGGTCAATGTCTCCGCCTTGCAATTCGCCAATCCCGAATTGCCGACCATCATCGCCAATGCGCTGGCGCATAGCGGCGTTGATCCGGCGCGGCTTGAGCTGGAAATCACCGAAAGCGTGTTCCTGAACGATACCGCCGGGATCGAGACGATGTTCCGGGCGCTCAAGGATCTGGGGGTGCGGCTCGCCCTCGATGATTTCGGCACCGGTTATTCCTCGCTCGGCTATCTGCGCAAGGCGCCTTTCGATCGTATCAAGATCGACCGCAGCTTCGTGCGCGGCGCGAGCGAGCAGGGCAGCCGCAACGGCGCGATCATCGCCTCGATCACAAGCCTTGCCGAAGTGCTGCAGATGGACACCACCGCAGAAGGGGTGGAAACCCATGACGAGCTTGAACTGGTGCGACTGCTCGGCTGCAGCCATGTGCAGGGGCATATCTATTTCACGCCGATGAACGCAGCCGAAGCGGGCGCGCTGGCATCGGGCAGCCTGATCGCCAAACCCAGCGGGCCGCAATCCGCGCGGGCCGAGCGCAAGGTGCTGCTGCGCCGCGTCGCGGTGATGCACAAGGGGGTCCGCCACAACGCCACCTTGCGCAACATTTCCGAAGGCGGGGCGATGATCGAAGGGCTGTGGAGCATGGCCCAGGGTCAGGTGCTGCGGGTCGATTTCAGTGCCACCCAGTCGATCACCGGACAGGTGCGCTGGTCGAGCGAAAATTGCGTCGGGATTGAATTTCACCTTCCGCTCAAGCGCCGTAACGATGGCTCTTATGCACTGCTGAGGAACCGTGAGGCCCTGCCCGGAACCACCGCGGCGTAATTGCCGCCCGCCCGCCTCAGCAGCAAAGGTCACGGCGCTTGGCGATCAAAGGGGACGGCAAAGCCAAAGGGGATGGCAAGGCGCAAACAGCCCGCGCGGCGCTTTGGCATTGCCTTTCCGCCCGCTTCAGCTTGAACAAAAACGCCCTGCTTGCCGGTTGGCAATATCCTTCAGGCGCGGATTTTAGCGGAAAAATAACCATCCGGCTTTACCCCTGAGTGACGCAAGGCAGGATCCGCAACCGCGCGGAGGCTGTCTGAAGCTTGGAGGTCTGGCTCAAGGTGTCCCTCAAGGGTCTCTTGTCATCACGCAGCGGGGTTTTTCGTCCGCAGCGCAGCGAAGTCGGTTCGGCCTTGTCGGACGGCGAGCGGCTGGCCATGCTCGACGAACTCGAGAAATCCGGCCTCGGTTGGTTCTGGGCAAGCGATGAAGCCGGCAACCTGTCCTATATTTCTGCTGCCATTGCCGAACGGCTCGACATGCCGCTGGCCGAAATGCTGGGCCAGCCGGTCAATGCGATCTTCACCGCTGCCGAGCGCGAGGGGCGGGTCAATTCGCTCTCGCTCATGCTCGGGGCGCACAAGGGATTTTCCGGTTTTGCAGTGCGCGCCGCGCACAAGTCCGGCGGGCCGGTGCTGCGCCTTGCCGGGCAGCCGGTGTTCATGCAGGGCGAACGGTTCGCAGGCTTCCGCGGGACGGGCGCGGACATCACCGATGAATTCCACCGCGAGGAGGAGACCGCCCGCCTTGCGCGGTATGATTCGCTCACCGGGCTTTCCAACCGCCATCGCATGGCGCACCAGATCGAAACCACGCTGACCGCGTTCAAGGCGACCAAACGCAATTGCGCGGTGATGATGCTCGATCTTGACCGGTTCAAGCACGTCAATGACACGCTGGGCCATGCGGCGGGTGATGAACTGCTCAAGCAGGTGGCCGAACGCCTGACCCGCGCGATCGATCGCGAATGCGAGATCGGGCGGCTGGGCGGCGACGAATTCCAGGTGATGCTGCCCGATATTGATGATCGCGGGGTGCTGGGCGAGCTTGCGGCACGGATCATTGCCATGCTGCGCCAGCCCTACAGCCTTGAGGAAGGGCGCTGTGTGATCGGTGCCTCGGTCGGTATTGCCATTGCACCGCATGACGGCGTCACCAGCGATGAAATCGTGCGCGCCGCCGATCTTGCGCTTTATGCCGCCAAGAATGGCGGACGGGGACAGTTTCGCTTTTTCTCGGGCGAACTCGAAAACGAGACCATTTTCCGCCGCCGGCTCGAACAGCACCTCGGAGAGGCGCTGCGTGAAGACCAGTTGTTCCTGCGGTTCGAACCGATCGTCGATGCCGCCTCGCAATCGGTGCAGGCGCTTGAAGCCCATGTGTGCTGGAACCATGCGACGCGCGGGGTCATTGACGAGGAGGAATTCGCCCAGATCGTGGAAGGATCGAGCCAGATCGGCGAGGTCGGGATATGGGCCATTACCGAGGCCTGCCGCCGCGCGGCGCTGTGGCCCGATAGTGTGCGCGTCGCGGTCAATGTGCCGGTGCCGCTGTTTCTGGCCGATGGCTTTGTCGAGCAGGTGAGCGAGGCGATCGAGGCCGCCGGCCTTTCCGCCTCACGGATCGAACTGGAAATCAGCGAGGCGGTGTTCTTCGGCGATAGCAGTATTGTCGACCGCACGCTTGGCGGTCTGTTCAAGCTTGGTGTGCGGTTGACGCTCGACGAATTCGGCTCAGGCTATTCGTCGCTCGCCTATCTGCGCCGTGCGCCGTTCGACATGATCAAGATCGATCAGAAGCTGGTCGCCGAGGCCGAGCGCCAGGATAGCCATGAACTGGGGCTGGTGCGGGCGATCGTCGCGCTGGCAGGCGCGCTGCAGATGGATACGATCGCCAATGGTATCGAAAGCGCCAGCCTGTTGACCGCGCTTGGCGAATGCGGCGTGCGTTACCTGCAGGGGCCGATCTTCTGCGAGCCTGTCGATGCCGGGATTGTCGAACAGGAAATGGCCGGAGACATGTGGAAGATCGATCCCGGCGAGCGCCGCACCCGCCGCGCCCGGCGGCGTACCGTGTTCCGCAAGATCCAGGTGTTCCACGATGACTATGCCTATGAGGTGACCTTGCGCAACCTGTCGCGGACCGGCGCGCTGATCCAGGGGCTGACGGATGTGCCCAAGGGCACGCAGTTCGTGGTCGATCTTGGCGGCGGGCAGCTTGCCGTGGCGACAGTCATCCGATCGAGCGGCGATACGCAGGGGCTCGAATTCGAACAGTCGCTGGTCGATGACGGATCGGGCGGATTATGCACCCGCAACCGGGTTTCGCCCTATGCGCTGGCCTCGGCTGGAGCGCCGCTCGCCGCGCTGGCACCGGGCAGCTATCAGGGCATGATGGGAGGGCTGATCGATCAGGGCGGCGCGCCCAAGTTCTGCTATGCATCCACGGCGCGCGGCGAGTTCGCCTGAATTGCAGCCCTGGAGTGTTGCGTTTTTCTCGAATGACATCGCTGCGGTGCGGCGCTAATCGCGTTTGATAATGACCGACCTTTCCAAGATCCGCAATTTCAGCATCATCGCCCATATCGACCATGGCAAGTCGACCCTTGCCGATCGGCTGATCCAGTTCACCGGGGGTCTCACCGCGCGCGAGATGTCTGCGCAAGTCCTTGATAACATGGATATAGAGAAAGAGCGCGGCATCACCATCAAGGCCCAGACCGTGCGCCTCAACTACACCGCCAAGGATGGCGAGACCTATCAGCTCAACCTGATGGACACCCCCGGCCATGTCGATTTCGCCTACGAGGTCTCCCGCAGCCTTGCCGCGTGCGAGGGCGCGTTGCTGGTGGTGGACGCGGCGCAAGGGGTTGAGGCGCAGACGCTGGCCAATGTCTACCAGTCGATCGATCACGACCACGAAATCGTCCCCGTCATCAACAAGATCGATCTTCCCGCTGCCGAGCCGGAGAAAGTGCGCAACGAGATCGAGGAGATCATCGGTCTCGATGCCTCTGACGCCGTTCTGGCCAGCGCCAAATCGGGCATCGGCATCGAAGACGTGCTCGAAGCGGTGGTCACCCGCATCCCCCCGCCCAAGGGCCGGATCGACGCGCCGCTCACCGCCAGCCTTGTGGACAGCTGGTACGACCCGTATCTCGGCGTCGTCATCCTCGTCCGCGTGATCGACGGCAAGCTCACCAAGGGCCTCAACATCCGCTTCATGCAGGGCGGGACGCAGCATCTTGTTGACCGGGTCGGCTGCTTCACGCCGAAACGCACCGACCTGGGTGAGCTTGGCCCCGGCGAAATCGGCTTCATCACCGCCCAGATCAAGGAGGTGGAGCAGGCCCGCGTCGGTGACACCATCACCACCGTGAAAAACGGCGCGACAGAGGCGCTGCCGGGCTACAAGGAAGTGCAGCCGGTGGTGTTCTGCGGCCTGTTCCCGGTGGACGCGGCGGATTTTGAAAAACTGCGCGAGAGCATCGGCAAGCTCAGGCTCAACGACGCCAGCTTCTCCTACGAGATGGAATCCAGCGCCGCATTGGGATTTGGCTTCCGCTGCGGGTTCCTTGGCCTCTTGCACCTTGAAATCATTCAGGAACGCCTCAGCCGCGAATATGATCTTGACCTCATCACCACCGCGCCATCGGTGGTGTATCGCATCCACCTTGGCCACACCAAGATGGAGGATGCCAAGGTCATCGACATCCACAATCCCGCGGATTGGCCCGATGTGAACCGGATCGAGGTGATCGAGGAACCGTGGATCAAGGCGGTGATCTACACCCCCGACGAATATCTCGGCTCTATCCTGAAACTGTGTCAGGACCGGCGCGGCATCCAGACCGAACTGACTTATGTGGGCGGCCGCGCGCAGGTGACCTACGAATTGCCCTTGAACGAAGTGGTGTTCGATTTCTACGACCGGCTGAAGTCGATCTCACGCGGCTATGCCAGCTTCGACTATGAACAGATCGGCCTGCGTGAAGGCGATCTGGTGAAGATGAACATCCTCGTCAACGCGGAAGCCGTGGACGCCCTGTCCCTGATCGTCCACCGCCACGTGGCCGAGGAACGCGGGCGCGGCATGTGCGAACGCCTGAAAGACCTGATCCCGCGCCACCTGTTCAAGATCCCGATCCAGGCCGCGATCGGCGGCAAGGTCATCGCCCGCGAAACCATCGCCGCGATGCGCAAGGACGTGACCGCCAAGTGTTACGGCGGGGATATCTCGCGCAAGAAGAAGCTGCTGGACAAGCAGAAGAAGGGCAAGGCGCGGATGCGCGAGTATGGGAATGTGAGCATTCCGCAGGAGGCGTTTATTGCTGCGCTGCGGATGGGGGAAGAGTGAAGCCCCGCGCCTAGCGCAGGCGATTGCGCAGCAATCGACTAGCTAGAAGCGAGTGGCTGTAACTCCGGCCGGCGGGTGGCCGCAGGCCAGCCCGTTCGACGTCATGGCCGCGGCTTTGCCGTGGCTGCCGTTCTTTCATTTTGCCTGCGATCAGGCTTCCGGCATCTGCACGTTATCGCCCAGTCGTGCCATCACCGCGCTGGCGGAGATCGGGTTGTCCGCGCCCATCGGCGGCTGGCCGCGATACATCTCGATCACTGCCGAGGCACTGTACTGGTCGCTCGCGGTGACACGCTGGAGCGGGAAGGCCGTGCCCAGATATGGGTCGAAGGTGTTCCAGCCAACGCCCGCGCCGTAATAGTTCCAGGTCGGTCCCCAGCCGGGATAGGCGGTCGGCACGGTATCGATATCGACATCGGCCTGCGTCTCATTGCGCACGATGTAAAAGCCGTCATACCCCTTCTGGCGGGTCAGTTCGGCGGCGCGGTAGAGCAGATAGTTCTCGACCGTCTCGCGCGAAGTCGCTTCGTTGCCGGAAAAGCTGACGCGGTAACGGTCCGCGCCGAGCATTTCGCTCGAGTAGCCAAACTCCTGCCCGGCGACTTCCGCTGATTGGTAGGGCGTGGAGGTGGCACACGCGCCAAGCGATACGGACAAGCCGAGCGCGGCGGCAAGGGCGAGCGGGGTTCGTGTTAGTAACATAATATAAGCTCCTGTAATTGCTGTTGCTTTTACAGGAACGGGGCAGTGCGGGGGGCTGTTCCGCCAGAGCGGACGAGCGGTGGCGGATGGGGGATGAGTGAAGCCCCGCGCCTAAGCCCGACCGAGCCCTTCGACGTCATGGCCGCGGCTTTGTCGTGGCTGACCTTTGATCCTCCCCTCAAGGGGAGGGGAACCACCAAAGGTGGTGGAGGGGCGCGCAAGGCTCGCAGCGCCAGTTTTGTTAGATGAAGGCAAGACGATGCCACACTTCTCCGCTCCCGCTAGCGGGAGGGGCCCGGGGGTGGGCCTGAATCTGGCGTGCGCGCAAGGATTGTCTTTACAACGGCTCTTTGCCAACATCTCTACAAACAATCGAGCACATAATCGGATGCGCAATCACCGATCTCGATAAGTAAATGGTCGACTAGTCGCAAAGCCTATTTATCGCGCACCGCAAGATTCTTGCCGCTCTCGGTGCAAAAGACTCATCGGTGGATTCGAATGATTCATTCACCATATATTTCTTCACAGATTCAATTTGGGGCTTGCGGCGTTCGCGACTCAAGCTTGTTCCACGCGTCGCGGGTGTGACACCTGGGTTTCACCGGTCTGGCATGGTGACTTAAGCGTTAATCGCCCGTTGACGGGAGTCGTCCACTGATTCATCATCTAGTGGTTCGGCGCAAATCGGACCCCTAGCGTTTTGTCTCAGTTCTTGGATTTGTCTCAGTTCTTGGAGGAGACAACTTCCGACATGATTTGCACAGACACGAAAAAGGCGGCTGACGAATAATCGTCAGCCGCCCCGTTATCCCTGACTTCGCGCGCCAATGCTTGGCGGCAACGCGCGAGAGTCCTTCCCGGAGGAAAGGAGGTGCGCCATGTGGTCTATGGCCCGGAGATTAGCCTAAGCTAAGGACCGTGGGCGCGTCGCTTTCGCGACGTGACCGCGGCTCCGTTTACAGCGATAAGTTTATCAATGTCAAAATATGGAGCATTTATCATGGCCAAACCGCCACCACGTCAGACCTCAAGTAAAGTCTCAACTGTCGCGTCAGGCATTCTCTCTGGCAAAATCGCCAATCCGACCAAGGCCCAGATCAAAAGCGTTGCCGCTTCTGCACTTGGGCAAGACCAGACTAAGGGGCAGAAGCGCTAGGCCGCTTGCCTCCCCTTCGTTGTTTCGAAACTGCAGCGTGCGACTAGACGGGCACACCCCTCCACTCGCACGCTGCTTCCTCCGGCTTGCAAGCAGCCTCACCCGCCCCTCCACCATCCTTGAATGGTCCCGCTGACCCGCAAGCGGTCCGTCTTCGACTCCCCCTTGCAGGGGAGGATTGCGTCGCATCAAGGATCGAAATTCTCATCCTTCAACGTCCACCGCGTCTTAGCCACCTCCGGCTCCGGCGGCTGCACGCGCCGAACATCCTCGGGTCGCAGCGCGGGCACATCCTCTTTCGGGCCGAAGCGCAGCCGGCGGCGCAGGTCTTCGTCGGCGCGCATGGCGTCGAGGTCGCGGTTGCGCAGGGCCTCGAAGGCGGTCCATGCGGCGCGGGTTTCCTCGGAGAGGCTTTCCCATTCGCTTTGCCACCTGGCCTCGCTGCGGGCGCGGATATCGGCGATCTTGCGGTCGATGCTGGCGCGCACCTCTTGCGGGGAGACGCGCGCCTGCTCTGCCTCCCATTCCTTGCGCCATTGCTGTTTTAGGCGCTCGGCCTCCATCTTGCCGACCGCGTTGAGGCCTCTGGCGCTGCCGCCGTCGATCCGCGCACCAAAGCGGTCGGGCGCGCGGTTGCGCAGGATGAACATCAGCAGCCGGTCATTATAGCGGGTGCGGGTGCCGATCAGCTTGCCATAGGAATAGAGCGGTTCCTGCACGCCGTTCAGGGCGCGGTCCATCACCACGTCCTCGACCCGCCGCACGCCGAGGTCGAGCGCGATGTCCCAGGCGTGGCGGAATTCCTCGGCACCGGGCTGGCGGCGCAGGTGGTAGGCGCCGCGCTCGCTCATGTTCACCGCCTTGCACGCGGCGGCGACCGATCCGGTGTCGGCGAGGGCCTCGATGAAGGCGCACTGGCGGGCCGGGGTCCAGCCATCGTGGCGTTGGCACTGGCGCGGGACGGGGGCGAAGGGGGGCAGCTCGCCCGCAGGAACGGGGAGGCGGGCGGCGCGGGGATCGGCTTTGCGGGTCATGGGAGTCCTTGTTTGTGCACCCGCCTGCACGGGCGCATCCTCGCTATGCGTGCAGCAGAGCTGCACCCGCTGCGGGCGGGCAGTCGCCCTTGCGGTTGCTGTCGCAACCGTTTGCACCACAAAACGCCCGAGTAGGAAAATCGGGGGAGGGGCGCGCGGGCGGTGCGCCTTCACTTGGCGTTCAGCGCGCAGCCCGTTATAGAGCGCGCCATGGCGACCTTGTTCCACTCCCGTATCGCGCGCGCGGCCCTGCTGGGCGCGACCCTTGCCACCCTTTCGGCCTGCGGGGGAAGCACCGCTGGCAAGGACGTCGCCTATGTCGCGCGAGATGTCGAATCGCTCTATGCCGAGGCGCAGCGGCGGCTTGACCGGGGCAACACGCTTGTCGCCGCAGCCCTGTTCGACGAGGTGGAGCGTCAGCACCCCTATTCGCCCTGGGCCCGCCGCGCGCAGCTGATGAGCGCCTTCAGCTATTACATCGCGCGCGATTACAACAAGGCGATCCAGAACGCGCAGCGGTTCCTGTCGATCCATCCGGGCAACAAGGATGCGCCCTACGCCTATTACCTGATCGCGCTCAGCTATTACGAGCAGATCAGCGATGTGAACCGCGACCAGAAGATCACCGAACAGGCGCAGACCGCGCTGCGCGAGGTTAACCGGCGCTTTCCGCAGACCGAATATGCCGCCGATGCGCGGCTGAAGCTTGATCTGGTGGTCGATCACCTTGCGGGCAAGGAGATGGAGATCGGGCGCCATTATCAGCGCATGGGCCTGTGGCTCGCCGCTGACATGCGGTTCCGCAACGTGATCGAGACGTTCCAGACCACCAGCCACACGCCCGAGGCGCTTTACCGCATGACCGAAACCAGCCTTGCGCTGGGCATTCCGGAAGAAGCGGTGAAATATGCCGCGGTGCTTGGGGCGAATTATCCCGGCACCGAGTGGTATGAAAAGGCGTTCAAGCTGGTGAACAAGCACGCCGAGGATGTCACCGCGTCCTGATTGCCGGACCGCTGGCCGGCGGCTGCAACCGATTGCGTGCCGGACCGGAATTCCCCGTGTCGATGCCTTATACCAGCGCGCCAAGATGCTAACGCATCACGCGCTGGAAATGTTTAAGCGCCGCACGGGCCTATACCAAGGTTCGATGAGTCAACCTCATCGAACATTGGTATTACGCCCAATGACGGAATGATTTGCAGCGTCATTGGATAGACGCCGTGCACGCGACCGCAGGACACTCAAAATCTTATCAGTGGTAAGAAAGCGCGTCCATAAAGGATTGCGATCGGGTCTTCGCAACGTCCGCAACCCAACCCGCCCCCGGCCCGTCACGCACAGGATCGCAAGGCTGGGCCGGTTCTGCACGCTGGCCTTCACCTTCCAGCGTTCTTGCGCTAGTGGCGGGCGCAGGGCGTGTTGATCGTCGCTGCCACCGGCTGACGTCAGGCGGTGCTTGTCTGATGGGCGATCGATGATGGTGGGGCATTACCGGGCTTCACCAGACCCCAAAAACCCCCAGTGGCAAGGTTTCTGCCCGTCACGTGAATTACCGAATTTCCCATGAACACGCCGTGCTGCGATCCGCACCCCGGCAGGAGTAGATATCCATGAAAGGCTACAAGGCGCCAAGCTTTCAGGACAGGGCAGCTGCCTCGTCCAAGGCGAAGGAAAAGGCTCTGGCAAAGATGAAGGCAGCGCCCCAGCCGGACGCAGCCGAACTGGCCCAGCGGGCAGCACGGCGCGCCGAACGCGAAGCGCTGGCCGAGGCCAAGGCCGCGAAAGTCCGTGAGGCGCGACAGGAAAAGCAGCGCCTGGCCGATGAAAAGAAGGCAGAGGCCAGACGCGAAAGCGAAAAGCCTGCCCCGGCAAAGCGCACCGAAGCGGAGCTGAAGGCGGCGCGCGATGCGCGCTATGCCGCACGCAAAAACCGCAAGTGACAGCCGCAAGGATGGATTTGCGGGATTTCGATGTTGCCGCCTTCCTGCAGGATTACTGGCAGCAGAAACCGCTGTTGATCAGATCGCCATGGGATGGCTGGTCCAACCCGGTGGAGCCTGACGAACTGGCCGGCCTCGCCTGCGAACCGCTGGTCGAATCGCGCATCATCACGCGCCGGGAACACGCCTGGGAGCTCGAACATGGCCCGGTTGCGGAAAGCCGCTTTGCGCAGGCGGGCCGGGACCCCTGGACGCTGCTGGTCCAGTCGGTTGACCATCATGTTGCCAGCGTCGCGGCCTTGCTCGACCAGTTTCGCTTTGTGCCCAATTGGCGGGTCGATGATGTCATGGTCAGCTATGCCGTCGACGGCGGCGGGGTTGGCGCGCATTTCGATCACTATGACGTGTTTCTGGTGCAGGGTCTGGGCCGGCGCCGCTGGGAAATCGGGCCGCTGTGCGATGATGAAACGCCCTTGCTGCGGCATGACGGATTGCGCCTGCTGGCCGATTTCAGGGCCACCGAGGAATGGATTCTGGAGCCGGGAGATATTCTCTACGTGCCGCCGCGCGTCGCCCACCGCGGCACGGCCATCGGCGATGATTGCATGACCTATTCGATCGGCTTTCGTGCGCCTTCGCGCGGCGAGCTGATCGAGGCCTGGGCCGATGACATGGTGCCCGAACTGTCCGACAGTGACCGTTATACCGATCCGCATCTGGCGCAGCAGGACAATCCCGGGGAAATCAGCGCCGAAGCCATCACGCGGCTGCAACACATGATCGCCGAGACGCTGCTTGACCGCAGCCGGTTCGCCCGCTGGTTCGGGCAGTTCAACACCGCCCCGAAAAACCCCGAGATCGATTGGCGGCCTGACCATCCGGCCGGTGTCGACGAGATCAGGCAGTGGCTGTCAGAGGGCAGGCCTTTGGTCCGCAATCCCGCCAGCCGGTTTTCCTTCATTCGCGAAACGGCATCATCGATCATGCTGTTTGCCGACGGGCAGTGTTTTGCCTGCGCCGAGGATACGGCCGGTTTTGCGCAAGCGATCTGCGGCGAAGCGCAACTTGCCGTGGCCCCCAACAGTTCAGCGGCAACGCTGGAGCTGATCACCGCGCTGTTCAATACAGGATGCCTTGCCTTTGATCTGGAGGATTGAGGGCATGGCGATGCCGCAGGCTGGAACACCCGCCTAGACAGACATCTCCGCGAACGCGCCCGGCGCTATCCCGGCGACAGTCCAATCGCCGATCGACCAGCGCACCAGCCGCAAGGTGGGCAGGCCCACCGCCGCCGTCATGCGCCGCACCTGCCGGTTGCGTCCTTCGCGGATTGTGAGCTGAAGCCAGCTATCGGGCACGGACTTGCGCTGGCGGATCGGCGGATCGCGCGGCCACAGGTCGGGCGCGTCAATGCGGGAAACCTCTGCCGGCAGGGTCATGCCGTCTTTCAGCCGGACGCCTTTTCGCAAGGGTTCCAGATCCTGTTCCTGCGGGTCGCCTTCCACTTGCACAAGATAGGTCTTGGGCAGTTTGAACCGCGGATCGGCGATCTGCGCCTGCAGCCGCCCGTCGTCGCACAGCAACAGCAGCCCCTCACTGTCGCGATCAAGCCGTCCGGCGGGATAAACGCCTTTGACCGGGATGAAATCCGATAGGGTCGAACGCACTGTCTCCGATCCGCGATCGGTGAATTGCGACAAGACCCCAAAGGGTTTGTTGAACAGGATCAGCCGGGCCATCCGCGTGTCCATAATGATGGTTTGCGGCCATGTCTTCAGGTCCGTGCCCGCATCGGCGCTGGTTGCGTGCCCCGGCCACCCGGGCCACGCCGTTCCGGGCCTATCATATCTGCTGCCTTCAAGATGCGTTCGCAAGCGTCTAGCCTGCTGGCGTGGTTGCATGCCGGATGCTGTTCAGTATGCAAATGGCCGCGGTCAGCACGGCAGTTGCAGGAGAGAACGCCATGGCCAGAAACTACACCACCATCATTGTCGAACGGCGCGGCGCGACTGACTGGCTGACGCTCAACCGGCCCGATGCGCTCAATACGCTGTCGCTGACGATGGTGGATGAGCTGAGCGATTATTTCGGCAGCCTCTACAATGATCGTTCGGTGCGGGTGGTGGTGATGCGCGGGGCCGGGCGGGCGTTTTGCGCCGGGCTGGACATCAAGGATCGCAGCGAAAGCGATCGGGCTGATGATCCCTATGGCGGCGGGTTCGGGTTTCAGGGGCATCTGGCGGATGTCTATGTGAAGATGCGCCGCTGCCCGCAGCCGATCATCGCGCTGGTCCACGGGGCGGCTTGTGGCGGGGGGTTTGCCTTTGCGCTGGCATCCGACATCCGCATCGCAGGAGAAAGCGCAAAGATGAATGCCGCTTTCATCAGGATCGGCCTGTCATCCTGCGACATGGGAGTGAGCTATTTCCTGCCGCGGCTGGTGGGCGGATCGGTTGCGGCCGAACTGATGCTGACCGGGCGGTTCATCCATGCTCCGCGTGCGCTTGCCACGGGTCTGGTCAGCGAGGTGGTGCCCGATGATCAACTGGAAGCCGCCGCGCAATCCTATGTCGATGATCTGCTGGCGGCATCGCCGATGGGGCTGCGGATGACCAAGGAAGGGCTGAACCTCGCGATCGACGCGCCGAGCCTTGAGGCGGCGATGGCGATCGAGAACCGCAACCAGCTGATGACTGCCGCCAGCCCCAATTTCAAGGAAGGCATGAACGCCTTTCTCGAAAAGCGCGCTCCACAATACAAGCCTGACTGAGATGGACACCACGATGACGCATCCCCGTTACCCACACGTTTTCTCACCGCTCAGGCTGGGCAAGCAGGTGGTCAAGAACCGCATCATCATGGGTTCGATGCATTCGGGGCTTGAGGATGTGCCTGACGCTGCCGAGCGTCTGTCCGCCTATTTCGTGGAACGGGTGAAGGGCGGGGTCGGCATGATCATCACGGGTGGCATTACCCCCCACCCCAGCGGCGGCAGGGGTGCCAAGCTGAGCGAGCCTGACGAAGTGCCGATGCACCGCGCGGTGACCGATGCGGTCCACGCCGCCGATCCCGAGGTGAAGATCTGCATGCAGATCCTGCATTCCGGCCCGATTGCCAATGTTGCAGAGCCGGTCGGCCCATCGCCGGTCAAATCGCGCCTGTCGCCGCGCACCCCGATTGAACTGGATGAAGCCGGGATCGAGGAACAGATCGCCGCCTTTGCCAATTGCGCCGCCCTGGCGCGCGCGGCGGGGTATGACGGGGTCGAGATCATCGGATCGGCGGGCTATCTCATCTCCACCTTCCTTGTCGAAAAGACCAACCAGCGCAGCGACCGGTGGGGCGGGTGCTGGGACAACCGGATGCGCTTTGCCGTCGAAGTGGTGCGCCGGGTGCGCGCTGCGATCGGCCCCGACATGATCCTGATCTTCCGCATTGCCGCGATGGACATGCTGGATGGCGGCATGGCGTGGGACGAGATCGTCAGCCTTGCCAAGGCGCTGGAGGCTGAGGGCGCGGATGTGATCAGCACCCATTTCTGCTGGCACGAAAGCCAGGTGCCCACCATCGCCACGATGGTGCCGCGCGCCGCCTTTGCCGGGGTGACCGGGCGGCTGCGCCAGCACCTGTCGATCCCGGTGATCACCAGCAACCGCATCAACATGCCCGACGTGGCCGAAGCGGTGCTGGCGCGCGGCGATGCCGATCTGGTGTCGATGGCGCGGCCGATGCTGGCCGATGCCGAACTGGTCAACAAGGCCCGGACGGGCCGCGAGGATGAAATCAACACCTGCATCGGCTGCAATCAGGCCTGCCTTGATCACACCTTTACTGGCCAGTTGGTGTCATGCCTCGTCAATGCGCGGGCCTGCCGCGAGACCGAGATCGCGATCCGTCCCGCAGACGCAGCCCAGCGAATCGCCGTGGTCGGGGCGGGGCCTGCGGGCCTTGCCTTTGCCACCATCGCTGCGGAACGCGGGCACAAGGTCACGCTGTTCGATGCCGCCGATGCGATCGGCGGGCAGTTCAACCTTGCGCGGCGCATTCCCGGCAAGGAGGAATTTGACGAAACCCTGCGTTATTTCAGGCGGATGATCGCACTCCACGGGGTGGACTTGCGGCTCGGCACGCGGGTGTCGGCGGATGATCTGCTGGCGGGCGGGTATGATCGGATCGTGATTGCCACCGGCATCACTCCGCGCACGCCGCAGCTTGACGGGATCACCCATCCCAAGGTCGCAAGCTATGTCGATGTGATCACCGGCAAGGCCGCTGTCGGCAAGACAGTGGCGATCATGGGGGCAGGCGGAATCGGGTTTGATGTTGCGGAACTGATCACCCATGCCGGAACTTCGGCAGCGCTCGATATTGATGTGTTTGCGCGCGAATGGGGGATCGATTTCCGCAACCACCCGCGCGGCGGGGTGACCGGGGTGGTGCCCGAGGTCGCCTCCAACGGGCGCGAGGTGTTCCTGCTCCAGCGCAAGGCCAGCGCGGTGGGCAAGGGGCTGGGCCGCACCACCGGCTGGACGCACCGCATCACCCTGCAACGGCGCGGGGTGCAGATGATCGCCGGGGTGGAGTATCAGCGGATCGACGACGATGGCCTGCATATCCTGATCGATGGCGCGCCGCGCACGCTGGCGGTGGATAGCGTGATCGTGTGCGCCGGGCAGGAACCGGCGCGCGGGTTGTATGATGAACTGCTGACCCGGGGGGGCAATGTCGATCTGATCGGCGGCGCGCATGAAGCGGCCGAACTGGATGCCAAACGCGCGATCAAACAGGCGACCGAACTGGCTGTCGCGGTCTGATCGGGCCGCGCGGTGCCGATTGGCCAACGCCGTCCGGTCCGGCCTGCTCGTTCGCGCTGATCCGGGGGGCGGAATTGATCCGCAACCCGTTCATGGCTGGCGGCTGGAGCCGGTAAGGGATTTGCGATCCGATGGTGACAGCGGCGCTGACATGTGATGTGAGGAACCGCTACACCGGGCGCTGCGTTGATCGGCGCACCCACGTGCAACAATCCAAGGACAAGTTACAGATGAATTTCGAGCTCCCGCACGAGCACCAGATGCTCAAGGATCTCGTCGCCAGATTTGTGCGCGACCAGTTGATGCCGCTTGAAGCCAGCGTGATGGCCCGCGAAACGGCGGGGCAGGGCGCCTATCTCGATCAGGCGGAAACGGCGCGGGTTGATGCCGCGTCGCGCGAAATGGGCCTGTGGGGGCTGGACGCGCCCGAGGAAGTGGGCGGGATGAACCTGCCGATGGTGGCGATGGTCGGCGTGGGCGAGGAACTGGGCCGCACCGTGGTGCCCTATTACCTGCCGCCTGATTCGCCCAATCTGCGCATGCTGATGGTCGCCGCCGATGAACGTCAGCGCGTTGCCTATCTGGAACCCTATGTGCGAGGCGAAACCATCTCGGCGATCGGCATTTCCGAACCCGGCGCGGGGGCCGATCCGCAAGGCATGACCACCACCGCGGTGCAGGATGACGATGACTGGATCATCAACGGCCGTAAGATCTGGATCACCAAGGGGGCCGAAGCGGATTTCACCATCCTGATGGCGGTGACCGACAAGAACCCCAATGGCCGCAACGGCATGTCGGCCTTTCTGGTCGATCGCGGCACCCCCGGTTTCAACGTGCTGCGCAAGATCCCGATGATCGATGGCACCGCGACCTATGAAATCGCGCTGGATGATTGCCGGGTGCCGGGGTGGAAACTGCTGGGCAAGCGCGGGCAGGGCTTTGCGCCGATGCAGGTGCGGCTGGGCACGCGCCGGATCGAAATGGCGTCGTGGTCGATCGGCATGGCGCAGCGGGCGATGGAAATGATGGTGGAATACGCGCCCCAGCGCAGCACGTTCGGCAAGCCCCTGTCCGCCCGCCAGACGGTGCAGAACTGGATCAGCGACGCCGCGACGAAAATCCACGCCATGCGCCTGATGACCTATGATTGCGCGTGGAAGATCGACGAGGGGCGCGACACCCGCAGCGAAATCTCGATGATCAAGGCGTTCTGCACCGAAAGCGCCTATGACATCGTCGATCACGCGATGCAGTTGTTTGGCGGGATGGGCATGACCCGCGAACTGCCGCTGTACCTGATGTCGAACAAGCTGCGCACGATGCGCATTTATGACGGGCCGAGCGAGGTCCACAACTGGGTGGTGGCGCGCAATCTGCTGGGCACCAGCGACTGAACCAGCGCGCCAGGATGCTGACGCATCACGCGCTGGAAATGCTCAGGCGCCGCATGGGCATTGGTATGAGCAGCGGCGACCCGGTTCAGCCCGGCGTGGAGCCGGGCGGCAGGATATCGCGGTTGATGCCGAGGCGGCCGGGATCGCCCATCAAGGGCCGTTCGCAGGACGAATCCCAAGGGCCGCAGGCGACCACGCCGCTTTCGCGCTCTGCTGCGCCATTCGCCAGTGCGCTTCTGCATCCAGCCAATATGGCTGCCGACATTGCCGGTTCCGGGCGTCCGATCCTACAAGCCAAGGGCGCCGGGGTTCATCAGACTGTGCGGATCAAGCTGCCGCTTGATCGCTTGCAGCAGCGCCAGTGCCTGCGGGTTGAGCCTGCTGGCATAGGGATAGGCGCGACCGATCTGGAAGTGGGCGGCACCAAATTCCTGATAGAGGTCGATGATCGCGCCCTTCAGCTCATCGGCATAGTCGCGCGCGGCGCGCTGGGGACCCGCCCGGTCCCGATGGCTAGGCTTGGGGATTGCCCATCGCTTGAAGCGTGACGGGGCGCGGACGCTGCGCTATCGCCTCTGCACCCATGCTGACCCGGCTTTCGATCCGCAACATCGTCCTCATCGAAGCGCTCGATCTTGATTTCGTGCGCGGGCTGGGTGTGCTCACGGGGGAGACGGGGGCGGGCAAGTCGATCCTGCTTGATGCCTTGGGGCTGATCCTTGGCGACAGGGCGGAAACCAGCCTTGTGCGCGCCGGGGAGGATAAGGCATCCGTCACCGCCAGCTTTGAATTTGCCGCACTGCCCGCTGGCATTGCTACCGCGCTGGATGACGCAGAAATTGCCATCGAACCGGGCGAGCCGCTGATGATCCGGCGGCAGGTCAAGGCCGATGGCCGGTCAAAAGCCTTGATCAATGATCAACCCGCCAGCGTCGCGCTGCTGCGCGAACTTGCCCCGGCGCTGGTCGAACTGCACGGGCAGCACGATGACCGCGGTCTGGTGAACCCGCGCGGGCACCGGGTGCTGCTGGATCGTTATGCCAGCACCGATGCCGCCGGGCTGGAGCGCGCCTATGCCGAATGGGCCAGGGCCGAGGCGCAATTGTCCGAAGCGCGCGCGGCGGTGGAGCAGGCGCGGGCCGATCAGGATCTGCTCATCGCGTATCTGGCTGAACTTGCTGCGTTGGAACCGGTCGCGGGCGAGGAAGCGCGCCTCGCCCTGACCCGCGCCGATATGCAGAAGGGCGAGAAGCTGGCGGGCGAGCTCGAAGCGCTGCGTCATCTGTGGGACGGATCGGATTCGCCGCTGGCGAGCCTGCGGGTGGCCGCGCGCAAGCTTGACCGCATCGCCGATCAGCACCCGCTCTTGACCGAGGCGCTGGCCGCATTGGACCGCGCGGTGATCGAGGCGAGCGAGGCTGAAGACAAGCTGCGCCTTGCGGCCGAGGCGCTCGTCCACGATCCGCATGAACTTGATCGCGCCGAAACCCGCCTGTTCGAACTGCGCGCCGCCGCCCGCAAGCACCGCTGCGAGGTCGATGATCTGCCCGAACTGGCCCGCACCATGCGCGCCCGGCTGGACGCGATCGAGGGGGGCGAGGCGCAGCTCGATGCGCTGGAAGCCGCCGCCAAGGAAACGCGCAGCGCTTATGTCGCGGCGGCAGAGAAGGCGCACGCAGCGCGGGTGGCAGGTGCGGGAAAGCTCGACAAGGCGGTGGCCGCCGAGCTTGCGCCGCTGAAGCTGGATGCCGCGCGGTTCCTGACGCAGGTTTCGACGCTGCCCGAGGATCGCTGGAATGCATCGGGCATGGACGCGGTGGAATTTTTGGTTTCGACCAACCCCGGCGCGGATTTTGCGCCCTTGGGCAAGATCGCGAGTGGCGGAGAATTGTCGCGCTTCATCCTCGCGCTGAAGGTCGCACTGGCGGAAAAGGGCGGGGCGGCGACGATCATCTTCGACGAGATCGACCGCGGCGTGGGCGGAGCGGTGGCATCTGCCATCGGCGAGCGGCTGGCGCGGCTGGCGGCGCAGGAAGGGCAATTGCTGGCGGTGACGCACTCACCCCAGGTCGCGGCGCGGGGCGGGCAGCATTACCTGATCGCCAAGGCCTCCAGCGGGATCGTGACAAAAACCAGCGTGGTGCTGCTCGATAGCGCCGGGCGGCAGGAAGAAATCGCACGCATGCTGTCGGGCGCAGAAGTCACGCCAGAGGCGCGGGCGCAGGCGGATCGGTTGCTGGAGGGGGTGTGATGGGCGGTGCGACCCTCACCGAAGCCGAAGCCGCCAATGAACTGATGCGGCTGGCGCGTGCCATCGCCAAACACGACCGGCTCTACCACGCCGAGGACTCGCCCGAGATTTCCGATGCGGAATATGACGCGCTGGTGCGCCGCAATGCGGAGCTGGAAGCCGCCTTTCCGCACCTGATCCGCGAGGACTCGCCCTCGCGCAAGGTCGGCCATGCCATCGCCGCCTCACCATTGGGCAAGGTCGCCCACGAGGTTCGGATGATGAGCCTCGACAATGCCTTTTCGCCCGATGAAGTCGCGGAATGGCTGGCGCGGATGCGGCGGTTTTTGAACCTGCCCGAAGGTGAGCCTCTGGCCATCACCGCTGAGGACAAGATCGACGGGCTATCCTGCTCGCTGCGTTACGAAAACGGCCATCTGGTGCGCGCCGCGACGCGGGGTGATGGACAGGTGGGCGAGGATGTGACGGCGAACGTCGCGCATATCCCCGACATCCCGCAAACACTCCGTTCGTCTCGAGCGAAGTCGAGAGACTCGGCTGGAGAAGGCGTCTCGACTTCGCTCGACGCGAACGATCAAGGGGACGGCACATGGGACGGCCCCGAAGTGTTCGAAGTGCGCGGGGAGGTGTATATGGAAAAACAGGCCTTTACCGCACTCAATGCTGCGCAGCATGAAGTGGGGGGAAAGCTGTTTGCCAACCCCCGCAATGCGGCTGCCGGAAGCCTTCGGCAGAAGGATGCGAGCGTCACTGCAAAACGCCCCTTGCGGTTCTGGGCGCATGGCTGGGGGGCGGCTTCGGAAGTTCCGGGCCGCACCCAGGCCGAGGTTGTTGAAACCCTCAAGGCGTGGGGCTTCCCCGTCTCGCCGCTGTTCACCCGGATCGAGGGCGATGCTGACGAACTGATCGCGCATTTCAACGCCATCGGCGCAGCGCGTCCGGCGCTGGCCTATGACATCGACGGGGTGGTGTACAAGCTCGACCGGCTCGACTGGCAGGGACGGCTCGGTTTTGTCGCCAAGGCTCCGCGCTGGGCGCTGGCGCACAAGTTCCCGGCGGAGCGCGCCGAAACCACCGTGCAGGGGATCGATATTCAGGTTGGCCGCACGGGTAAGCTGACCCCTGTCGGCAGACTCGCTCCGGTGCTGGTGGGCGGGGTGACGGTCACCAACGTCACGCTCCACAACCGCGACGAGATCGCCCGGCTGGGCCTCCGCATCGGCGACCGAGTGGTGATCCAGCGCGCGGGCGATGTGATCCCGCAGGTAGTCGAGAACCTCACCCGCGAAGAAGCGCGCCCCGCGTTCCCGTTCCCCGATCACTGCCCCGAATGCGGCAGCGAGGCCGTGGCGCAAGAAGGCGAGGTCGATGTGCGCTGCACCGGCGGCCTGATCTGCCCCGCACAGCGCACCCAGCGGCTGGAACATTTCGTTAGCCGCAAGGCCCTGGATATCGAGGGGCTGGGGGAGAAAACTATCGCCCAGTTTTTCGCGCTCGGGTGGCTCGAAAGCCCGGCGGATATCTTCCGCCTGCGCAAACGGCGCAGCGATATTCTCAGCCTTGAGGGCTGGCAGGAAAAGTCGGTCGACAACCTGCTCGCCGCGATCGAGGCCAAGCGCACCCCTGATGCCGCCCGCCTGCTGTTCGGCCTCGGCATCCGGCATGTCGGCGAGGTGACGGCGCGCGACCTGATGAAACATCTGCATGAATTGCGGCTGGTTCAGGCCATGGCGATGCTTGCCAATGCGCCCCGCCTGCCGTTCGCCTCGAGCGAAGTCGAGAGGCAGATGCGCGAACGTGTCTCGACTTCGCTCGACATGAACGGGGATGTAGCGGCACAGGCCCTTTCAGAACTCACCGCAATCGACGGCATCGGCCCGGCCGTGGTCGAGGCGCTGGGCGATTTTTTCCACGAACCGCACAATGTTGCGGTCTGGGAAGACTTGCTCTCTCTCGTCGAACCGCCCCGATATGAAGTCAAAACCATTGCCAGCAGGGTCGCCGGAAAAACCGTTGTCTTCACCGGCAAGCTTGAAACCATGAGCCGCGACGAGGCCAAGGCGCAGGCTGAACGGCTGGGCGCCAAGGCGGCGGGCAGCGTCAGCGCGAAAACCGATCTGCTGGTCGCCGGGCCGGGGGCGGGGTCGAAGATAAAGAAAGCCGCCGAGCTCGGGATCGAAGTGGTGGACGAGGCCGGCTGGGCGGCGATTGTGGCCGAGGCGCTTGGAGGGGAAGGGGGCCTTTGATGGATCTCCTGCACGAACTCCATCCGCAGGCATTACGCATCGCCGCATTGCTCCGGGCGCGGGGCGAAAAGGTCGCGGTGGCCGATGGCGCAACCGGGGGCTTGATCGCCGCAACCTTGCTCACTGTTCCGGGCGCGCTCGATTTCTTCGTCGGCGGCGGGGTGGTCTATTCCTTGCGCGCCCGCGATGTGCTGTTCGCTCTCCCGCGGGATGCCTACAAGGGAATGCGGGGTGCGAGCGCGGACTATGCGATGCTGCAAGCCCGTGCGATCCGCGACAATTTCCACAGCCAATGGGGCTTGGCGGAAAGCGGATCGGTGGGCGGATCGTCTCACCCGTCAGGCGCGCCCGCCGGACGCAGCGTGGCGGCACTGACCGGGCCGGACGGGGAGCGCACCCGCCTGCTCGAAACCGCCAGTGACGACCGGATCGCCAACATGGCCGCCTTCACCCGCAATGCGCTGGAGGCCTTCGAGGATGCCCTGCGCGGCGCTGGCGAGCGCGCAATCAAAGAATGAATTTCACAAGCATTGCCGGACTTTGCCATTCCGATTCAAGTACTTGCGATTCGTTCAGGCTATAACGGATGATTGGTGCAATCCCAAATACGGCATGGCGGCCTTGACCGTCTGGCCGCCAAAAGCTGCCGTTCAGGAAACGACCCCGAAGCTGACGTGGGTGGCTCTTAGGACGAGCCTACGTTTTCGCCCGCCGAAGCCCGGTTGGGACAGAAGCTTGATTGAAGGACCAATCGGGCCGGTGGGCGCAGTTCAGCCCAGAGATTTGTTGGGGACTTCAAAGGGTAGCGTGCTTCTGCTACATTGCAGCATGATCGCTCGGAAACTGAAGGGTGCTTGGATGATCAGGATCGCAACCGCCAGCGCCGCTGCCTTGGCTTGTGTGCTCGCGCCGCAGACTCCCGGTGCCGCACAGTCTGGGCTGCCATTACCTCGAAGCATGAACCCAGTGAGGATTAAGGTCACGCCGATGGCGTCAGGGGATCTCGTGCTCTTATGGAACAACGGCACTGTCACGTGCGACAGCGGCGTGGTGGAGGCGGCGGAATGGGTCGCTCCCCATCTGCAATTCTCAAAAAAGGAGCTAAGCAAATACCCTGTAACCGTCGGATTTGCGATCGACGAAAAGGGCCGAGCGGTCGATATCAGGGTTCTTGAGGGCGGCTATGTCGCGGGCAAGTTGGAAGCCTCCTTAGACCCAGAGAAGAACACACTGAAACTTTCGGCGGACAAACTCCTTGAGAGCCTTTCAGTTCGCGACCTGATGCCTTCCCTGCGCGCCAGCCGCTTCGCGATGGATGCACCGCAAACCGGCTGCCGCGTCACCTACGCACCTGAGTATGTTGCAACGGCGGACCTCCCTCGGAGTGAGCTCGCTAGGATTGCCGCCGTTCCGGGGATAAAGATTGGTTCCTCGCAACATGATCAGCTTGCCGAGGGCGATTGCAATACGGTGGGATGGCCCGCTTATTCGCTTCGCGCTTATCCCGATTGGCGGGCGATCACGGCACGCGATGGCGCACGCAAGTGGAACTGGATTGGCTTCGATATTGATGAAGAAGGCGTGCCGATCAACGTCACCGTCATTGCTTCTTCGGGGCATGACGATCTCGATCGGGAAAGCCTGCGTGCGATCAGCCAAAATCGCTTCGCTGAAGGTAAGCGCGCCGGATGCGCTACGCCGTGGTGGCGCAATCCAGGTGTGATCCCCGCACCTCCATTGCCAGAGGACAGCACGTTTAGGGAATACCAAGATTGTAGTGCGCACCGCCAGTGGGCTGTTGCTCCCAAACTCACATTCCCGCAATCCTACAACGAGCGCGCGATAGAAGGCTGGGCAGTGCTGGGGTTTGACATCGGTGCGGACGGGGCGATCAGCAACATCACCGTTTTGTCAGCCCAGCCCAGCGAGGAATTCGGTGCTGCCGGTAAGGCCGTGCTGCAATCAGCAAGCTTCGAACGAGACGACGAGGCACAAACCCGCTGCATCGAGCGGGTTAGATTCGCAATCAGCAAGCCAAAGAGCGCGGCTCCCGAAAGCTAGTGCACCTGAACGAGCGAACCGCTTTCGTGCGCGACCCGGTCTTTTAAGGTGATTGCCCGGCAGTTTTTTGTATGCGGTCCGGGATAGCGGACTTTCAACTTTCCACCCAGACCCGGTCATGAGCCAGACCGACGCACGATCCCGAAAGCGGCGCGGCGGCTTTGCCTCTGCCCTGAATATTTCCTGCCTTTCAGGTTCAGACCCCAATGCGGTCGTTCAGCACTCACGCCTTCCCGGGCTTGACCCGGGACCCCGCTTCTTTCTTGTCTTGCATCGAAAGGCAGTGGGGCCCCGGATCAAGTCCGGGGAAACGATAAATAGGGTTGTCGCCTTCCCACCCAAACCCTGTCATCGCACGCACGATATGGTCATTCCAAAAGCGGTCATTGCTCAAGTCTGGGCTGACCGTTTCAGGCAGTCCGGGACTAATACCAGCGCGCTAAGATGCTGACGCATCACGCGCTGGAAATGCTCAAACGCCGCATGGGCTTAACCAAGGCCCGATGAGTCAAGCTCATCGAGCATTGGGATAGGCCGTTCGCTTAACGCATCCGCCGCCGCCGCAGCCACAGGATCGCCCAGTCGCCGCGTTGCAGCCGCGCGCCGAGGCGGAAACCTGCCAGCCGCATCGCGCGTCTGACGGCGGCCTCCTGCTCGCCTGCCAGCAATCCTGCCAGCAGCAGGCTGCCGCCCGGCATCACCGCCTTGCCGAAGTCCGGCGCCAGTTCGACCAGCGGCCCGGCTAGGATATTGGCGATCAGGAGGTCGTAAGGCCCGCGCACCGTGATCAGCGGATCGTCCATCCCTTCGGCCACCACCATCACCGCTTCGCCCGGCTTCGGGCCTAGCGGAACCCCGTTGAGCGCTGCGTTGTCCTCGACCACCGGCACGCAGACCGGGTCGATATCGGTGAGGGTCACTTTCGCCCGCGGCCACAGCGCCAGCGCGGCGAAGCCGAGCAGCCCGGTGCCGGTGCCGATATCGGCAACATTGCGCGCCAGCACGCCGCGGGCCTTCATTGCGCCCAGCATTTCGAGACACCCTGAAGTGGTGCGGTGCTGGCCGGTGCCGAAGGCCTGGCTGGCGGGAATGACGAAGTCGATGGTGTCCGGGTCTGCGGGGTGATCGGGCGTGTGGACATGGAACCGGCCAGCGCGGATCGGCGGCGTGCCCTGCTGGCTCAGCGTCACCCAGTCTTCAGTTGGCAGTTCCTCGATCGTGATTTTGGGCGCCTTGCCTTGGAACAATGCGGCAAGGGCGGTTTTCTGCGCCTTGCCGGGTTTGTTTGGATACCATCCTTCCAGCACCCAGTCGTCCGGCCTGTCTTCGGCGACCTCGCGCCCCGCAATGACCAGTTCGCCATCCCAGTCGTCGATTCTGTCATGCGCCAGCAGCGCTGCCTGCACTTGCTGCTTTCGTTCGTGCAACGAAAGTTTCCAAGTTGTTGTCACCGATCCATCCCCTTTTCATTCCTGCACTGCGGCATCTGGCCCATGCTCCCCCCAAAGCAGGCAAAATCAATTCGGCCTGTGCCGATCTTGCCAAAGACAAAGATCCAGCGCGCCGCGGTTATTCGATGATGGACGCGAGAAGGTCACGGCAAATTGCGACCGCGCAAAAAAATTACAATTGGCAGCGGGCATGATCGGAGCTTGGTCGCGCTAGGGCGGGCCGCAATGGCGGCGGCCAGTCAGCGCACAAAGCTCGCGCCGTTGGCGTCGATTACCGCGCCGGTCATGCTGGGCGGGGCGTCGAGCGCGCAGAAGGCGATGATGGCAGCGATCTCGTCAGGCGTGGCGACCCGGCCCAGCGGAATATCCGCCAGCAGCCCCGGCCCGCCGCGGCTTGCCAGGTAATCGCCCGCCATGCTGGTATCCGTGAACCCCGGCGTGATAGCGAAGCTCAGGATGCCGTCTTTCGCATAGGCGCGCGCAATGGTCTTGTGCATCGCCACCATCCCACCCTTGGCCGCTGCGTAATGCCAGTGCGCGGGCGAATCCCCGCGATAGGCGGCGCGGCTGGCGACATTGACCAACCGCCCGCCGAAACCGCGTTTTTGCCAGTGCAGCACCGCCAGCCGCGAAAGTTGGGCAGCAGAGGTAAGGTTGACCCGCAAGGTATCCTCCCACGCATCGAGCCATTCGATGTCGGAACGATCGAGCCGGCTCGCCTCGAACCGCCCGGCATTGTTAACCACAGCGTCGATTTCACCGCCGGCCAGATCAAGTGCCTGTTCCCACAGCGATTGAACGCTCAGCGGATCGCTGAAATCGGCGGCGATGATCGGCACGTTGCCCGCCACTTCCGATTGGGGGCGTGAGGCGTGGCCGATCACTTTCGTCCCGCGCGTCGCAAGCGCTGCCAATGCCGCCCTGCCGATTCCCCGGCTCGATCCCGTGACCAGAATGTATCCCATGCAATCGCCTATCCGAAACTTTGCAAGCTGTGTCCACCGCTCACCGCTTGCCTCATGCAGCGAGAACGCTAAGTGGGAGGCATATAACAGGGACCAGTTGGGATCACGATGAACCAAAGACCGCTTTCTCCCCATTTGCAGGTGTGGCGCTGGGGGCCGCACATGCTGGTATCGATTCTCCACCGTGCAACCGGTGACGGCATGGCGCTGGTGGGCCTCGGCGTGCTGGTGTGGTGGCTGGGGGCGCTGGCCAGCGGGCCGGGAGCCTATGCTAATTTCCAGGCGATCATGGGTTCGATTCCCGGTATGGTGGTGCTGGTGGGTCTGTCATGGGCGTTCTTCACCCACATGATGAGCGGGCTGCGCCACTTCGTGCTCGATATTGGTGCGGGGTATGAACTGGATACCAACCGCATGTGGTCGATCGCCTCGCCGGTGATCGCCATCTGTCTCACTGCGGGCTTCTGGGCCCTGATGCTGCTGCGCTGAAGGGGGCGGAACAATGGGTAACGGAACTTCCATAGGGCGCGTGCGCGGTCTTGGCGCGGCGGGCGAAGGCGCGCATCACTGGCTGGTGCAGCGCACCACCGCGATCGGCAATCTGGTGTTGATGGCGTGGCTGCTGGTCAGCTTCGCCATGCTCGGCGATTTCGGCTATGACAGCGTCAGCGCGTGGCTTGCCCAGCCGATTGCGGCGGTGCCGATGATCCTGCTGGTGATCAGCCTGTTCTGGCATGCGCGGCTTGGCCTGCAGGTGGTGATCGAGGATTACCTCCACGATACTGGCTCCAAATTCGCAGCCATCTCGGTACTCAATCTCGCAACTATCGGCGGCGGCGCCTTTGCCATTTTCAGCGTTGCCGCGCTCGCATTCGGAGGACAGGCCTGATGGCTACGTCAGCAGCAAGCGGCACCGCCAATGATGTGGGCGGGGCCCACCTCAAGGGTGCCTATACGATCATCGATCACACCTATGATGTCGTGGTCGTGGGAGCAGGCGGTTCCGGCCTGCGCGCTACCATGGGCGCAGCCGAAAGCGGCCTGCGCACGGCCAATATTTCCAAGGTGTTCCCGACCCGCAGCCATACCGTGGCGGCACAGGGTGGCATCGCGGCGAGCCTTGGCAACAATTCGCCCGATCACTGGACCTGGCACATGTATGACACTGTCAAGGGGTCTGACTGGCTGGGCGATCAGGACGCGATCGAATATCTCGCGCGCGAGGCCCCGGCGGCAGTCTATGAGCTGGAACACGCTGGTGTGCCGTTCAGCCGCAACGCCGATGGCACGATCTATCAGCGCCCGTTTGGCGGCCACATGCAGAACATGGGCGCCGGCCCCCCGGTGCAGCGCACCTGCGCCGCGGCTGACCGCACCGGCCACGCGATGCTCCACGCGCTGTATCAGCAGAGCCTGAAATACGACGCGGATTTCTTCATCGAATATTTCGCGCTTGATCTGATCATGTCGGACGTGGGCGGCGAGAAGAAGTGCGTCGGCGTGATGGCGATGTGTCTGGATGATGGCACGATCCACCGTTTCCGCGCGCAGTCGGTCGTGCTGGCGACCGGCGGCTATGGCCGCTGCTATTACACTGCCACATCGGCGCACACCTGCACCGGTGATGGCGGCGGGATGGTGCTGCGCGCGGGCCTGCCGTTGCAGGACATGGAGTTCGTGCAGTTCCACCCGACCGGAATCTACGGCGCAGGCGTTCTCATAACCGAAGGCGCGCGCGGGGAGGGCGGGTATCTCACCAACTCCGAAGGCGAACGGTTTATGGAGCGCTATGCGCCCTCAGCCAAGGATTTGGCCAGCCGCGATGTCGTATCGCGTTCGATGGCGCTCGAAATGCGCGAAGGGCGCGGCGTGGGGCCGGATGGCGACCACATCTACCTGCACCTCGATCACATTGACCCCAATGTGCTGGCCCAGCGCCTGCCGGGCATCACCGAAAGCGGCAAGATTTTTGCAGGCGTCGATCTGACCCGCCAGCCGCTGCCCGTCACCCCGACGGTGCATTACAATATGGGCGGCATTCCTTGTAACTATCACGGACAGGTCGTGACCCTCGGCCCGGACGGCAACCCCGATCACGTGATCCCCGGCCTTTACGCCGTGGGCGAAGCGGCGTGTGTTTCGGTGCATGGGGCCAACCGCCTTGGCTCGAATTCGCTGATCGATCTCGTGGTGTTCGGCCGCGCAACCGGCCACCACCTGCGTGACAGCATCAAGCCGAACGCGAAGCAGCCCGAACTGCCCGCCGACAGCGCCGATTTCGCGCTGACCCGGCTCGACCACTTCCGCTATGCGCAAGGTGGCTCGCCCACGGCGCAGATCCGCAGCGAAATGCAGAAGGCGATGCAGAAGCACTGCGCCGTGTTCCGCGATCAGAAGCTGATGGACGAAGGCGTGGCCAAACTGGCCGAGCAGAACAAGCGGATGGAGGACATCCACGTTACCGACAAGTCGCTGATCTGGAACTCTGATCTGATCGAAACGCTGGAACTCGACAACCTCATGAGCCAGGCCAACGTGACGATGGCATCGGCCGCGAACCGCAAGGAAAGCCGCGGCGCCCACGCGCACGAGGATTTCCCCGATCGCAACGATGCCGAGTGGATGAAGCACACCATCGCATGGTTCGACGGCTGGGGCGGGCGCGGCAGCAACAGCCGCATCGATTATCGTCCGGTGCATGAGTACACGCTGTCGGACGATATTGCTTATATCGAGCCCAAGGCGCGGGTCTACTGAGATAGGGAAGGTCGTCCTTCCCCCTTGGGCCGGCTATGCCCTGCTGGCGTTCTTCGCCGCAGGGCTGGCCGCCATGGCCTACAAGGGGATCGGCGAGCGGGCTTACCGCTTCTATCTCGAAGAGACCGGGTCTGTCGTCACGGGCGAGGTGGTCGGCCACCGGCTCTATCGCTGCGGTGGTATTCGCTGTTCGCGCAAGATTTTTGTCGAGGGCGGATATGGGAGCGCCCAATTCGAGGCTTTTCTCGAACGATGCCTCGCAAGACCGAGAAGCAATTGCCACACGGATCTGGTCGTCCGGTTCGCCTATGACGGGAGACCGGTCGAAATAGAAGGCAAGGTCGGCAAGCGGGACTTCGGCCAAATCGCGCCGGGCAGCACCATCGCCGTGCTGGTGAACCGGGATCACCCCGAAACGTCATTGCTGCGCGACCACAATCCGGAAGGCTTCCTGTTCTGGGTCGCCTTGATCATGCTCGCCGTCGTGTCGCTTCTGGCCATGGTCCTATTGCCGCGCCCTTCGCGCCGCAGGCGCTACGCACGCCGCTAGGGATTGGGCCAGCCCATTGCGATCCGACTGCCTATCTCGCGCGGCCAGGATGCTCGCCCCGACCCGACACTTGACCGTCTTTCGCCATGCAGGCAGCTACGGCCATTGATGAACCAAACCCGTCCCTTGCTCGCACCTTTGCTTGCGCCCGCCCGCGCGAGGCATGGCTGATGCCCCCCGGTGGCAAGGTCGCAAAGCGGCTGTCGTGGTACTGGCAGGTCGAAATCGCCAATGCCGCTCTGGTTCCGGCTGGCTTCGTTATCATTGCCTACCTGAATGGGGCGAGGTTGGGCTGGCCGACCTTCGCCGCGCTGGTCCCGGGGTGCGGGCTGCTGATCATCGGCGGGCTGTACTGGCGCGGCAAGCTCCATGCCTTGCAGGGCGACAAGGCCGCGCTGGACAAGGCGCTGGCCGTGGCCGACCGGTTCGACCGGCCGCTGTTGCTGCTCACCATCGCTGCCTGCCTGTTGGCGGCAGCGGGCTTTATCCCGCCGCTTCGGGAAAGCGACGGGGGTGAACGCTGGGCTGTGCTCATTGCAGCGCTGCTCGCGCTCGCGGAATATGTGAACTACTACCACCGCCAGCTCCAGCATTTCGACAACTGGCCCGATTTTCAGCGGCTGATTACCGGCAGGGGCTTTCGTCCCGCAAAGATGGCGGTGGATCTGGCGGCATGGCGCGCAGCGAGGCAGAAACGACAGGCCGCTTGACGAGGCGACGGGGGGCAGGCAGCTTCTTACCCGATGAACAGGGGCTGGATCATCGCAGGGATGCTGGCGGCATTGCTCGCGGCCCCGGCGCTTCCGCGATCTCCGCCTGCCAACTCCGCCCAGCCGCCGCCCCACACCGCGCCGTTTCCCGATCTCGGCAGCGGAGAGGGGCGGGCCGAGCGGCGCAAGTCCTACGAGATGGGGCCGGAATTGCAGCGCGGGGTGTCCGCGGTGCAAATGCGCGAGCAGCAGCGGCGGTTGGATGCCGCGCTCGTCGCGCTTCAGCCGCACACGCCCGGCACGCCTGACGCCTTCGTGGTAACCGTCGCGCTCGACAGCGATCCGGTCTTCGCCCGCGAGGCGCGCGAGGCGGGGCGGGTGCTGGCGGCACGCTATGGGGCCGGGGGGCGCACGCTGGTGCTGGCCGGGCCGGACGGCGCAAGAGATGATGCACCCCACGGCTCGATCTCCGCGCTGGTGCTGGCGTTGAGCCATATCGGCAGCCTGATGGAACCGTCCGAGGATGTGCTGGTGCTCTACACCACCAGTCACGGGATGGATCTGGGGCTGGCCTATCACTACGGCGATACGGGCTACGGCATCCTCTCGCCCGCGCGCCTGAAATCCGCGCTGGAGGAGGCGGGCATCCGGCGCCGCGTGCTGATCCTTTCGGCGTGTTATTCGGGCGTGTTCGTGCCGCTGCTCGCCGGGCCGGACACCGCGATCCTGACCGCCGCGGCCAGCACCCGCACCTCGTTCGGCTGCGCGGCGGAGAATGACTGGACCTTTTTCGGCGACGCGCTGATCAACCGCGCGCTGCGCCAGCCTGTCTCGCTCGAGGATGCCTCGCGGCTGGCCGGGCGGTCGGTGGCCGAATGGGAAACCACGGCGCGTGTCCTCGCATCGCTGCCGCAGACCAGCATCGGAGCGGGGGCAAAGGGCTGGCTGCCGCAGATCGAGGCCGGGATGCCGCGCATCGCCAGCGCGCCGGTGGGGCGGCCCGCCTTCGATCCGGCGGCCTTCACTCCGCCGGTGGTGGCGGAGAAGGTGCGCGGCGGGCGGAAATGATCCTGACCGGCTTTGCCAACATCTCGCCCTTCATCCAGCCTTCGCCCTTGTCGGGGGCGATCGCGCTGGCATGGATCGCGGCAACCACGTCCATCCCTTCGGTCACGTAACCGAACACCGCATAGCCATTGTGCCACACCGGATCGCTTGCCGAAGGATCGGCGTCCAGCCCGGTCTGGTCCTCGATCATGATCGAGAAATCGCCATTGGCGCTGCCCGGCTCGCCCATTGCCATCGACAGCGCGCCGTGGGTGTGGGTGAGGCCGGTCTGGCTGGTGGGTTCATGCGCGATGCCGGGCAAAATGCGCTTGGGATCGAACTGGGTGCCGCCTTGCAGCAAGCCGTTGGGCCGGGGTTCGCGGTCCAGCCGCATCGCGCGGTAGAACACCGTTGCGTCAAAGCGTTTCTCGTCGACATAGCGCAGGAAGTTCCTGGCGGTGACGGGCGCGCGTTCGGTTTCCAGCGCGATGGTGATGTCGCCCATTTCGGTGGTCAGCACCACGCCGACGCTGGTCGCCTCAGGGAAGGGGCGGGTGCCGGGGCGCTCGGTCGCTTTGGTGGCGGGCGCGGCGGCGATCACGGTGGGCGCGCCAGGGGGCGGGGCGGTGCCCTTGACCTCGAACTTCATCAGCAGCGTGCGCTGGCATCCGGCGCGCTGGCCTCCATCGCAATTGCGGAAATTGTCGTCCGAGACGAGGTAGAGGAAGGTGCGCCCAGCCTCCTCGCGCACGGCCAGTCCTTCGAAATTGTCGAGCAGCAGCGGCGGGGCAAGGATGGCGAGGGTTTGCGGCTCGCCATCGAGGGGCAGCGCAACAATCGCCGCGTGGTTGCCCACGCCCGGTGTGTAACTGCGGAACAGGACATAGCAGGTATCGTCCGGCTTGCAGGCCGCATCGGTCGGCACACCGCCGAATTCTGCGATCCCTTCCGGGGCAGGGAGGTTGAAGGGGAATACGCCGCCCATCGAGGCGTGAACGCAATTCGGGCGTTCGGTTCCGGCCCACTCGCCGCACGCGATCAGGGTGTTCTCGCCTATCGCCAGCGTTTCGAGGCCGCCATTGGGCTTGGCGGTGCGCATCAGCTCCACAGCCGCACCGAGATCGTCCCGCGCGCCGGTGTCTGTAGCCGGGCCGCCAAGCGCAGCATACTGCGAGATGCGGTGATCCTGCTCGAATGCGACCAACCATTCGCCCGTCGGTTGCCGCGTTATGGCCTCGGCATCGCTGCGCGCCTTGCCGCCAAGCTTGTTGCCTTTTTCGTCAAGCAGGTTGCCGATCCGCACCAGCGAGACATCGACCAGCCGCCCCTGCACATCCTCCGGGGTCAGCACCAGCCAGCGCCCGTCATCGGCCACGGCATAAAGCTGGCCGTCCCACCAATCGAGCCCGGATATGCCACCGATATTCGCCTTGTCGGGCGCAATTTCCACACCGCCGCGAAAGATCAGATCGCCGACTTCGTAGTCAGGCTCGCCTGTCGCCAGCTCGACCGGGGTGGTGAGCGGCAGGAACTCCTCGGCTTGCGCCAGAGCTGGTGCGGCAAGAGCGAGGAAGATGGCGGACAGGAGCACGCGGATTGTCATCGGTCCGAACATATCGGCGCTTTATCGGTGCGCAAGCGGGCAAAGCGCGGCTGGAACCTCGCCGGGGTCAAGGCTCTGCTTTCGCGCCCCGTGCAGAAAGGCGCGATTGCCGCCGCACCTGATAGCCGGCGCTACAGCTTGCCATCACCGCCGGCATCACCGCGCCGCTGTCGCGTCCGGTGCTGGGCGAGAATTCCATCATCCTCCGCCTGAGGAGCCTTTCGGTGTTGCAAATGCCCTCCCGCTCTAGGGGCATCGAGCAGGCGCGCGGCGAAACTTCCCGCAGCCGAGACCTGTCCGGGGCGATCAGGCGCCGCATGCTCAACCAAGCCGACGGGCAGATTGCCCCATGGAAAATGGCGGAGGGCCAGGCGTTATTCGGGCTTGGGCCGCGCGGGATATTTGCACCCACGGCCCATGCCCAGACCTTTCAGGAAGCTGCGCCGCGCCATTCCCGCCGTATAGGCGGCGCGCAACAGCCGTTCGCTATCGGCCGCGCCCGATACCTCGCGCACGATCCCCCGGAAGGGGATGATCGATCCGACCACGCTCTGGCCCAGCTTTCCCATGTTGACATCGGGCAGGCCTTTCTTTCCGTCGGCATCGGTTGCGGCAATATCGTAATCCGCCCCCAGAACCTGATCGAGCACGGCAATATCCGCGACGATCGCGTTGCAACTCGTCATCCGTGCGGTCTCGTAGGGGTCGCGCACCGCGAACCGTAGCGGTTCCGGAATGTCGCGCGCGTCGATATTGAGATCGCGAAGCGGGGTCTTGGCGACTTCTTCGGCATCGGGATCGGGCATGACCTGGGCGGTTGCGGGCAAGGCCCGCCCGCCCGCCAGCACGCAGGCGCCCAGACCCTGCGCGAGCCTATTCGAAAAAGACGTTGCAGACTGTATCATCATTGCTCTCCAGTCCCAGCCTCAGCGCTGCCATGCGCTGGCGGCTGGTGCCGTGGGTGAAATTTTCAGGGTTGATGCGCTGTCCGGCGCCGCGCATCAGCGTGTCGTCACCGATTGCGCTGGCGGCGGCGAGGCCTTCTTCCAGATCGCCCCGTTCGATTCTTTCGCGGTTCTTGCCCGCCCACATCCCGGCATAGCAATCGGCCTGCAGTTCCATCGCGACCTGCAGCCGGTTGGACTGCGATGGATTGCGCTGCTGGGCCGCACGCACCTGTGCGGCCAGCCCGGTGATATTCTGGATGTGGTGGCCATATTCATGCGCAATCACGTAAAGCCGCGCGAAATCACCGCCGGTGCCCGCCATCTGCGCCAACTGGTCATAGAAGCTGGTGTCGATATAGATGCCCTTGTCCGCCGGGCAGTAGAACGGCCCGACCGCCGATGACGCGCTGCCGCAGCCCTCGGTCGTCACCTGCCCGCCGCGATAGAGATCGAGCACCGGGCGCACGAAGGGGATATTGTCGCGCTGGAAGGTCGTTTCCCATGTGGCATTGAGGCTGGCGAGCGCGGCGCAGGCTTCGGTGGCATAGGCGCTGCTGTTGCAGACTTCGGCCTCGCTCATGTCGCCGCCGCCGCCGCCTGCTGCAGCCGGGGCGGCCTGCTGCTGGACGCTATCGATCACGCCAATGGTCTGCATCGGGTCGATCCCGAACACCAGCGCCCCGATTGCCGCGATCACCAGCGTGCCGCAGCCGATCCCGCCCGCGCGGCGCACCCCGCCGCCGCCTCTGCTTGAGCGAACCTCGATATCCGACGTGTCGAAGGGCCCTAGCCGCACCCGTGTATCCTCCCGTCCGTTCAAATTGCTGGACAGCCGCCGGACAGGCGGCAAAAGCGTTACGTCAGCGGCATGATTCAGTGCAGGAGTTCCCGCCAATGCTCAAGGAAAAGCGCGCCCTCGTCACCGGCTCGACCTCGGGCATAGGGCTGGCGATTGCCCGCGTGCTGGCAGCCGAAGGGGCCGAGGTGATCCTCAACGGACTGGGCGATCCCGATGAGATTGCTGCGCTTTGCGATGAGATGGGCGCGACCCATAATGGCGCGAACCTGATGAATCCCGATGAAATAGCGCAGATGATGGCGGACATCGGCCCGGTCGATATTCTGGTCAACAATGCCGGGATGCAGCACGTCTCCCCGGTCGAGGAGTTTCCGCCCGAAAAATGGGATGCGATACTGGCCTTGAACCTGTCGGCGGCGTTCCACACCACGCGCCTCGCCGTGCCGGAAATGAAGGCCAAGGGGTGGGGCCGGATCATCGCCACGGCCAGCGCCCATTCGCTCACCGCCTCGCCGTTCAAGAGCGCTTATGTCGCGGCCAAGCACGCCATGGCGGGGTTTACCAAGACCATCGCGCTGGAACTCGC
Organism: Erythrobacter sanguineus; assembly: GCF_900143235.1. GTDB lineage: Bacteria > Pseudomonadota > Alphaproteobacteria > Sphingomonadales > Sphingomonadaceae > Erythrobacter > Erythrobacter sanguineus. The sequence continues at coordinate 130,769 of NZ_FRDF01000009.1, forward strand.
CACCCACGGCGTCACTGCGAACTGTATCAGCCCCGGCTATGTCTGGACGCCTCTGGTCGAAAACCAGATCCCCGACACCATGGCCGCGCGGGGCATGACCCGCGATCAGGTGATGAATGATGTGCTGCTGGCGAAGCAGCCGACCAAGAGCTTTGTCCTGCCCGAAGATGTCGCCGCGCTGGCGCTGTTCCTGTGCGGGGATGCGGCGCGGGGCATCACCGGCGCGAATTATACCATCGACGGGGGCTGGACCGCCGAATGAGCCTGTTGCGCCCGCGGCTGTTGGTTGTTCTGCTGGCAAGTCTGGTGCTTGCCGGCTGCGCGCGGACGCCGGTGGCGAGCGTGCCGCCATCGGAACGGATCGAAATTGAACAGCGCCTGCGCGCCGATATCGCGATGCTGGCGAGTGATAACTTCGGTGGGCGCAAGCCCGGTACGGCGGGCGAGGAAGCGACACTTGCTTATCTTGAACAGCGGTTTTCCGAGACCGGGCTGCTGTCTGGCACCGGCGATCCGGGCAGTTACTGGCGGGCGCCAGTCGATCTGGTCGCGGCCACGCCGAAATCGAGCCGCCTGCTGATGGCGCTCGGGCGCAACGCGCTGGTGGTGCCCGAGGAAGAAGGCATTGCCTTCACCCGCCGCCGCCGCGCGCTGGCAGCAGGTGGCCCGGCAACCGGCGTGCCGGTGGTGTTTGTCGGCGATGGCGAAGGGCCGGTTTCCCCCGATAGCGTCGCAGGCGCGGTGGTGGTAATGTTGGGCGCACGTGGGCCCAAACCTTCGCGGATGGCCGAACCCTTCCGCGAGCGGGCGACCGCAGTGCTGACGGTGCTGCCCGATCCCGAGGCCATTGCCGATCTGCGCGCCGCGAATGCCACTGAAACGCTGCGGCTGGCGAGCGAAGAGGTCGACACGCTATCTGCCTATATCACTGAGGCCACACTCGGCCGCGTGCTGGGCGAGGCACGCTGGCAGCGCCTGAAGGCCCGCAGCAGGGAAGCGGATTTCACCCCGATCGAGATCCAGCTTTCGATCACCATCGAGGCCAGCGCAGAGCGGCGCGAATTTGTCAGCAGCAACCTTGTGGGCCTTATACCCGGCAAGGCATCGGGCACGGGCGCGGTGCTGCTGCTGGCGCATTGGGATCACCTGGGTGAATGCGGCCCGCCCGATGCCATCGACCGGATCTGCAACGGTGCAGTCGATAATGCCAGCGGGTTGGCGGTGATGCTTGAACTGGCGCGGCGGCTCAAGGACGGTCCGCCGCTGGACCGCGATATCTATGTGCTGGCGACCAGCGCGGAGGAAGCCGGACTGCTTGGCACCCGCGCCTTTGCCAAGGCGCCGCCATTGCCGCTTGGCAGCATTGCCGCGGCGTTCAATCTTGACATGCTGGCGCTGGCCCCTGCGGGCGCGCCGGTAGGCTTCATCGGGCGCGGACGTTCCCAGCTGGATGACGTGATCCTCGCCGAAATTGCGCGCAGCGGACGCAGCACCGGCGACAAGCTGCTGGCGGAGAGTTTCGTCACCCGGCAGGATGGTTGGGCGCTGCTCGAACAGGGCGTGCCCACGGTGTTGCTGTCGAGCGCCTTTGGCAGCCGCGCGGTGCTGCGCCCGTTCCTCGACAGCGGCTATCACCATCCCTCGGACCAAGCGGGGTCGATCGAACTGGGCGGGGCGATCGACGATCTGCTGCTGCACGAGGCGCTGGTGCGCATTTTTGCCGATCCGGCGCGCTATTCTGGCCAGAGCGCGGTGCAGCCCTAGCGCAATCGTGAAACCGCGGTTACATGGGCCGCCACGATTCTCCCTTTGGTGGAGAACCCCTCTCGCGATGCAGAAAGTGGTACCCATGGATATCCCGCTTGGCCTGACCTTCGATGACGTGCTGCTCCGCCCGGCGGAAAGCGGTGTGTTGCCGAGCATGGCCGATACCTCGACCCGGCTGACGCGCGACATTGCGATGAATATCCCGGTGCTGTCCTCGGCAATGGACACGGTGACCGAGGCTGACATGGCGATCGCGATGGCGCAGCTGGGCGGAATTGGTGTGTTGCACCGCAATCTCGACATTGATCAACAATGCGCTGCTGTGCGCGCGGTCAAGCGGTATGAAAGCGGTATGGTGGTGAACCCCATCACTATCGGGCCCGATGCCACTTTGGGCGAAGCGCAGGCGATGATGACGCAGCACCGCATCAGCGGCATTCCGGTGACTGACCGCGATGGCAAACTGGTGGGCATTCTCACCAACCGCGACGTGCGCTTTGCTGAAAACCCGATGCAGCCGGTGCGCGAGCTGATGACCACCGAAAACCTCGCCACCGTGCCGCTTGGCACCGGGCAAGAGGACGCGCGCCGTCTGCTTCATCAACGCCGGATCGAGAAGCTGCTGGTGGTCGATGATGCGTTCCGCTGCATCGGCCTGATCACAGTCAAGGATATCGAAAAGGCGGTGAATTATCCCCACGCGACCAAGGACGGCGCTGGCCGCTTGCGCGTCGCGGCGGCCACCACCGTCGGCGATACCGGCTTTGCGCGGACAGAGGCGCTGGTCGATGCCGAGGTCGACGTGATCGTGATCGACACCGCTCACGGGCACAATATCGAAGTCGCCCGCGCGGTTGAGCGGGTCAAGAAGCTGTCCAATGCGGTGCAGGTTATCGCGGGCAATGTCGCCACCGCCGAGGCGACCCGCGCGCTGGTTGATGCAGGCGCCGATGCGGTCAAGGTCGGGATCGGGCCGGGGTCGATCTGCACCACCCGCGTGGTCGCAGGCGTGGGCGTGCCGCAGCTGACCGCGATCATGGAAAGCGCTGCCGAAGCCGCCAGATCGGGCGTGCCGGTGATTGCCGACGGCGGCCTGCGCACTTCGGGCGACGCGGCCAAGGCGCTGGCGGCGGGCGCTTCCAGCGTGATGATCGGATCGATGCTGGCAGGCACCGCCGAAAGCCCGGGCGAGGTGTTCCTCTATCAGGGCCGCAGCTACAAGGCCTATCGCGGCATGGGCTCTGTCGGTGCGATGGCGCGCGGCAGCGCCGACCGCTATTTCCAGCAGGACGTGTCCGCGATGAAGCTGGTACCCGAAGGCATTGAAGGGCAGGTGCCGTTCAAGGGGCCTGCTTCCGACGTGGTTCACCAGCTGGTTGGCGGGGTCAAGGCGGCGATGGGCTATACCGGCTCTGCGACCATTGCCGACCTGCAAAGCCGCGCGCAATTCGTGCGGATCACCAATGCCGGGCTGTCCGAAAGCCATGTGCATGATGTGGCCATCACCCGAGAGGCACCCAATTATCCAACCCGTTAGGTCTTTTTCATGACTCCCGCCGCCCGCGTTCAAGCGGCGATCGAGTTGCTAGATGTGATCATCCCCGCCGCGCGCGGGAAAGGCGCGCCGGCTGATCGGATCATCGCCGAATATTTCCGCGCGCGCCGCTATGCCGGATCGAAAGACCGGCGGGCGGTGCGCGACCTGGTCTATCACGCGATCCGCCTGTGCGGCCCGGTGCCGGTGAACGGGCGCGCCGCGATGCTGGCGGTGGCGGCGCAGGACGAAAGTATCGCGGCGCTGTTCGATGGATCGCCCCACGGCCCCGCGCCGCGCACCGAGGATGATCCGGTCGCCAAGACCGGCCTTGCGCCCAAATGGCTCGCCGCCGCGCTCCGGACTTCCGGACTGGGCGGGCCGGAGATGGCCGCGCTGATGGGCCGCGCACCGCTCGATATCCGGGTCAATGCGCTCAAGGCCGACCGCGCTACCATTGCGCTGCCCGAAACAGGCGAACCGCTGGCCGCACCGCAAGGCCTTCGCTTTGCCTCGGGCACACAGGTCGAACAGTGGGATGTCTATACCCAAGGCCTGATCGAGGTGCAGGATCATGGCAGCCAGTTGATCATCGAGGCGCTGCCGGTCGCCGCGGGCGATACCATCATCGATCTGTGCGCGGGTGCGGGCGGCAAGACGCTGGCGCTGGCGGCAAGGCTCGGCAATGCGGCGAGCATTATTGCCGCCGATACCGACAAGCGGCGGCTCGGCAATCTGGCCCCGCGTGCGGAGCGGGCAGGGGCGCAGATCGACCATGTTCTGCTGCTCGATCCGACCCGCGAAATGCGCGCGCTCGGCAATTGGGCGGGCAAGGCGGATCACGTGCTGGTGGATGCGCCCTGTTCGGGCAGCGGGACGTGGCGGCGTAGCCCCGAAGGCCGCTGGCGGCTTGATCCGGCTGAACTGAAGCGATTGAACGCGCTGCAGGACCATGTGCTGGATATCGGCTCCTATCTTGTGCGTCCGGGCGGGACGCTGGTCTTCGTCACCTGTTCGGTGCTCGATGCCGAAGGGACCGAGCGGATTGCCGCCTTTCTGGCCCGTCATCCCGGCTGGCAGGCTGAGCCGCTGGCCTTTCCGCTTGGCCGCGCACGGGGGCAAGGCTGGCGACTTGACCCGTTCCATGACAGCACGGATGGTTTTTTCGTCGCAGGCTTGCGTTCACCATGATAGTATGGCCACTTATGGCCCAGCCTTCCGGTTCCCGGTCTCTTGCACTGAAGGAGCTTCTCATGCGTTTCGCGCCCGCTGCCGCTGCCTTGTCGTTGTGTTTCGCAATGACTGCGAGCATTACCAGCGCCGGACGCGGTGATGCGCCCGATCCGCGTGCCGCAGCACTGATCGCGCAGGGCCAGGCGGCGTTGCAGGCGGGTGAGACGCAGGCTGCGATTGATGCATTCGAAGCCGCGCTGGCGGTTGATCCGGGCTATACGGCGATCTTCATCGACCTCGCCGACGCCGCCCGGCAGAGCGGGCTTCAGGGCAAGGCGATCCGCTATTACCGCGAAGCGCTGGAGCGTGAGCCGGGCAATTTTGCTGCGATTTCGGGCGAAGGGGCGGCGCTGGCCGAAAAAGGCGCGGTCGAAAAGGCCAAGCGCAACCTTGCCCGCCTGCAAAGCCTGTGCGGGGAAACCTGCCCGGAAACTGTAGCGCTGGAAAGCACTCTTGCCAGCGGCCCTTCGGCGCGGCTGGCGGTAGAAACCGCGGCTGAAGGCACCGCTGTCAGCAACTGACGCGCCGCTGGGCTACCGTGCCCGGCGCAGCCGCTGTTCGAATGTCGTTTGTGCCCGCGCATGGGCATCAGCAATCAGGCTGCGGCACCGCTGCCAATGGGCCTCTCCGGGCGAAAGGATCGCCATCCAAGCCATCCAACCATAGACCGGGTGCGGGGTGAGCGCGTCCAGCGCTGTGAAATCCCATGGGCCTTTGATGCACTCGCCCTTGGCCGGACGCGCCGGGGGCGGCCCGAAGACCGAAACGAAGGTCGCGCGCTGTGTTCCGATGTTCAGCCGCCATACCCCGGCGCGGGTCAGGTCAGATGCGCGGTCGTTATCGCCGTCGGCCAGCTTGATCGTAGCGAAATAGGTGCCGCGTGCGAATTTGCGGCCGGGATTGTAGAAAAACGCGGTCTCGCCCCATGCACTCGCCGCCACCACATCAGGCAAGCCTGCAATATGGGCGGAAACTTCGTCCGGGGTGATAGACATGGGGTTAACCTTTCCAAGCTTGGATCAGCGGACCGAATTCTGCCACGAGCGCGGCGTAGACGTCACGTTTGAACGGTACGATCAGATCGGGCAGCTGTGCTGGCTCAACCCATTGGTATGCTGCGAATTCGGGCGGATCATGCGCTTCCAGATCAATATCGGCATCGCTGCCGAGGAACCGCCCGAGGAACCAGTGCTGTTCCTGCCCGCGATATTTGCCTTTCCACACCTTGCCCAGCAGCTCGGGCGGCAGGTCGTAGAGCATCGGGCGCGAGGCGGGAGCAACAACCTCGACCAGATGCGCGCCGATCCCGGTTTCCTCTTCCAGCTCGCGCAGCGCCGCATCGCGCACATCCTCCCCCTTGTCGATCCCGCCTTGCGGCATCTGCCAGAAGCCATGTGCTGACTTGTCGATCCGCTCGCCGACGAAGACGAGGCCATCGGCGTTCACAAGCATGAAGCCCGCGCAGGGGCGATAGGGCAGGCCTTCGCGGTTCATGCAGGGTTCGCCAGCATGAATTGCATTGCCGCAATCACCCGCTCAAGGTCGTTCTGGGTGCTTGGCACCGCACCGCGCAGGTTGGTGAAGGAATGCGTCACCCCGCGCATTTCAAGGAAAACGCAATCGCGTCCGGCATCGATCAGCGCCTTGGCATAGGCGCGGCCCGAATCGCGGATCGGATCCAGGCTGGCGGTCACGACGATGGTCGGCGGGGCGCTGCTGTGGTCGGAAAGGATCGGAAAGCCACGCGGGTCGGCGCGGTCAGCGGCGTAGGCGGCATCGAAAAAGCCCATGGTGTCGGCGGTGAGCAGGAAGCCTTCGGAAAAGGCCGCCATGCTTTCGGAGCCATTGGCATCGGCCACCAGAGGGAAGATCGGCACTTGCAGCACCACCGGCACGGCAGCGGGGTTCGCGCCCAGCAATTGGCCGACCACCACGGTCGCATTGCCGCCTGCGCTGTCGCCGATGGTGATCAGGCCGGTCGCTTCGCGGCCCAGTTCGGCGGGGCTGCCCGCCACCCAGCGCGTTGCTGCTTCGCAATCGAGGATTGCGGCGGGGAAGGGCGCTTCGGGTGCAAGGGCATAATGCACCGCGACCACCGGCAGATCGATCAGCGCGGCGATCTCGCTGCACAGCGCGTGATGCGTGTCGAGATCGCCGATCACGAATCCGCCGCCATGATAGAACATGATCACCGGGCCGGTTTCGCGGCTTTCGCGGGCGTCGTAGAGGCGCAGCGGAATGTCACCATTCGGGCCGGGGCAGGAAAGGTCACGGATAACCGCAAGGTCGCGTGCCGGACGGTCGGCGATATTGTGCATCGCCTGATAGGAAGCGCGTGCCTCTTCCAGCGTCATGTCGACAAGCTTTGGCCCTTCCACCGCTGCCATCATGTCGAGGAAGGCTTGCATGTCTGGACGGATATAGGGTGTCTGGTCGGTCATGTGATGTCTCTCTCGAAAGGTCATTCCTGGTGCGATAGGCGAGGGAAGGGGTCCTTTCCAAGCGCATTTGCACTCGCGTGGCAGCCCCGGCACGGCTAGGCGGGGAAGCAATGGATAATCTTACACATAGCCTTGTCGGCGCGGTGCTGGGGCAGGCGGGGCTGAAGCGCATCACCGGCCTTGCCATGCCTGCGCTGATCATCGGCGCGAACCTGCCGGATGTGGACGCGGCGTGTTTTGTCTGGCTGGAGGGCACCGAGCACCTCGCGTTTCGGAGAGGCATCACCCACGGCCCGCCAGCGCTGGTGCTGCTGCCATTGGTGTTGGCGGGGCTGTTGTGGGCGTTCGACCGCTGGCAGAGCCGGCGCGGAACCCGGCCCGAGACGCGGCTGCCGGTGCGCTTCGGCTGGCTTTATGCCATGGCCTTCATCGGCTGCCTTAGCCACCCGGCGCTCGACTGGCTCAATATCTACGGCATCCGCCTGCTGGAGCCGTTTTCCTCGCAATGGTTCTACGGCGACACGCTGTTCATCATCGACGTGTGGCTGTGGGCGCTGCTGATTGTCAGTGTGTGGCTATCGCGGCGGCGGGAGAATGCGGGGGCAGACTGGATGCACCCTGCGCGGGTAGGGATAATGGCGGTGCTGGGGTATATCGGGGCCAACGCAGGGCTGACCTGGCTCAACCACCAGACGCGCGGAACCATGACGGAACCCTATCCGCAAGCCTATATCTCAGCCCCCGTGCCCTTCGCATTCTGGCGGCGAGAGCAGATCGCGCAATTCTACAACGGGCGTTGGATTTCGAGCGATTGGGAAGGGGCGGACTTCGGCCATGGTTATGCCAATTCGCTGGCTTCGCAGTGCAGGATGCCGGACCTCACCGAGGCCCGCCGCACCGACACCCAGCTGAACGCCTTCCTCTTCTGGTCGCGCGCGCCCTTTGCGGTGCGTGCGGCGGATGGCTCGGTGATCCTCTACGACGCCCGCTTCTACGATCCGCGTGCAAGGGACCGGTTCTCGGTGGCGCTGCCGGATGTGGAGTGTGAGGAACTTCCCGCCCCCTGATTCGTCATTGCGAGGAACCTGAGGTGACGAAGCAATCCATGGACTGACCTTGCACCATGGATTGCCGCGGCGACTGCGTCGCCTCGCAATGACGAATGATTGAAAGACCACAATGACCCAACTCGTATGGCTGCGGCGCGATCTGCGGCTGGCTGACAATCCTGCGCTCTACCATGCGGCCAAGGCTGGGCCGGTGGTGGCTGTCTACGTCCTCGACAATGATGCGCCCAAACACCACGCCTATGGCGGCGCGTCGCGGTGGTGGTTGCATCATTCGCTCGCGAGTCTGGCGCAAAGCCTCGAGGCGCGCGGTTCCAAGCTGATCTTGCGGCGCGGCGAAGCGGTGGCGGAACTGACCAAGCTGGCGGCGGAAACGGGCGCCTCCACCATCCACGCCAACAACCACTACGAACCGTGGTGGCTGAATGCCGAACGCAAGCTGGCCAAGTCCCTCGACCTCAAACTCCACCACGGCAATTTCCTGATGCTACCGGGCAGCATCACCACCGGCACCGGCGGGCAGTACAAGATCTACACGCCGTTCTCCCGCGCCGTCCGGGCCGAATTCCCCCCGCGCGACGAACTGCCTGCGCCCGAAACCCTGTCCTCGCCCGATCACTGGCCGGCGAGCGACACTCTTGCTGACTCGAACCTGCTCCCCACCAAACCCGACTGGTCGGGCGGGCTCGCGGATTTCTGGCAGGTCGGCGAGGATGCCGCGCATGACCGCCTCGAATGGTGGCTCGATCACGTCGACGACTATGACGACAAGCGCAATTTCCCCAGCGTCGACAAGGTTTCGCGCCTGTCGCCGCACCTCCATTTCGGGGAACTTTCCCCGATCCAGATCTGGCACAAATTCAAGCACATGCGTTCGGACGGCTGGCGCACCTACGAAGGCGAGCTCATCTGGCGCGATTATGCGCAGAACGCGATCCTGCAATTCCCCGCCTACGCCTCGAAAAATTACCGCGAGGACTTCGATCGCTTCGGCTGGCGCGATACTGCGACGGACGAAGCCGCGGCGCGCGATCTGAAAGCCTGGCAGCAGGGCCGCACCGGTTACCCCATCGTCGATGCAGGGATGCGCCAGCTTTACCAGACCGGGTGGATGCACAACCGCGTGCGGATGATCACTGCGAGCTTCCTTATCAAGCACCTGCTGATTGACTGGCGCGAGGGCGAAAAGTGGTTCTGGGATACGCTGGTGGATGCCGATTACGCGTCCAACGCCACCAACTGGCAGTGGACGGCCGGGACGGGGGTCGATTCCAATATGTTCAGCCGGATCATGGCCCCGCTTACCCAGTCCGAGAAATTCGACGCGGCGCGCTATATCCGCGAATACGTGCCTGAACTGGCGAAGCTGGAGGAACCCCATATCCACGATCCCGAGGAATTCGGAAGGCGGCCCGCTGGCTATCCGCGCAAGATCGTGCCCCACAAGGCGGCGCGCGAACGCGCGTTGGCGGCCTTGAAGGCGATGAAGGACGGCTGACGATCCGCAACCCCGGGGGACTTGCCCTCGCGTCCCGCCCGCGCCTATGCACTCTGCCGATAGAGGACGAGAGGAGCATCGGGGTATGACGGGATTGCGGCGGATTTCGCAGATGGTATCGGGCGCCGGACTGGCGGCGCTGCTGGGAGCCTGCGTCGGCAGCTATACCCCGGTCGAAGGTGTCGCAGCTGCTCCGCCGCCGTCCGCCAAGGTTGCTATCGTCCAGCCGCCGCAGCGTGAGCAGTCCGAATTGCAGGTCCTGTTCTGGAACGATGCCCAGCGGTCCGAACGCTTTCGCGCGATGGAGCAATGGTTTGCGGGTCACGAAGTCCCCGCTGCCAAGGCGCCGCGTGCGCTAATCGATGGCGCACCGCTCAGTGCTGAACTGCAAGACGATCTGCGGGCGTTGATGGCCCAAACCAATGCCGCCGGGATCATGGTGCTGCGTGATGGCAAGGTGCGTTACGAAGCCTATGGTCTCGGGCTTGGCCCGCAGGATCGCTGGACCAGCTTCTCTGTCGCCAAGAGCTTTACCTCGACCCTGCTTGGCGCTGCGGTGAAGGATGGCTTCATCAAGAGCCTGTCTGATCCCGTTACCGACTATATTCCCGGGCTCGCCGGCTCTGCCTATGACGGGGTGACGGTGCGCCAGCTTGCGACCATGACCAGCGGGGTGGCCTGGAACGAGGACTACACCGACCCCAATTCGGACGTGGCACAGATGAATCGCTTCGTGGTCGAATTCGGCCCCGATGCGATCGTCGCGCAGATGAAGGAGCTTGGCCGCGAAGCGCCTGCCGGGTCCAAGTTCGTTTACAAGACCGGTGAGACCAACCTTATCGGGGTGCTGGTGGAAAACGCCGTGGGCCTGCCGCTTGCCGAATACGCGCAGGCAAAGATCGTTGAGCCAGCCGGATTTGAAGGCGGATTGTTCTGGATGGTTGACCCGCGCGGCGGCAATATCGGCGGGTGCTGTCTCTCACTGCGGCTGTCGGATTATGGGCGCATGGGCCTTTTCGCGCTCGAGGGTGGGAAGGGTACGGTGCCCGACGGCTGGTTCGCCGAGGCTGGCAAGGCACAGGTCGATTTCGCACCCAGAGCGCCGGGCTATGGCTATGGCTACCAGTGGTGGACCTATCCCGGCGGCACCTATGGCGCGCAAGGCATTTTCGGGCAGGCGATCACGCTCGTGCCGGAAAAGCAGCTGGTGGTGGCGGTCGTCAGCAACTGGCCGACTGCGACCTCTTCCGCCTATCGCGAAAAGACCGGCGCGGTTGCAATGAAGATTGCGGGCAGCCTGGATTAGGTGCCAGCCACCGCGATGTTCAGATCATCTGCCGGTACACGCCTACATTGCTGTAACGCTGCAGGATGTTGTCGTGGACGATCGGACTCAAAAGCTCGGTAAAGGCGCAACCGACGATGCAGTTGTCCCACCAAACCACTTCGGCCTGGAGCGATTCGAGGCCGGGCAGGGTCAACCAGCACATCTGGGCTTCGTGCATCCGGTTGATCGAAGCGGCCGAGAAGCCCGAGATCGAGAGGTCTTGCACCACGCTCTGGAAGGCGCGGCCGCCCGAAGCGCGCAGCGTTGCCGGGATTGTTAGCCGGGTACGGGGCGCACAGCGATCTTCCTGCGCGGCAAGGCGATAGCGATCGGTTTCCGAAGGCATTGCGTTCAACCTCGTTGGGACTGGCAGCTTTAGCGCGTAGCGTACTCTGCCAGCCGATATGCCGCCGCACAGCTTAAAAAGCGGTTGCGGGGGTTGGTTAACGCAGTGTCGTGAGAGCAGGTTATCGGCAGATTTCTAGTCGATCCGCTCCCGGTGCAGACTGTCGAATCCCTCGGTGAGCAGGGCGACGATGCGGTCGGCCACAACTTCGGGAGGCTTGACCGTTACGGGATCTTCGCCGGGATAGGCGCGCGCGCGCATTTCGGTGCGGGTCGCGCCCGGATCGATGATTGCCACGCCCACCTCGCCGGCGCGCTCACGCTCGGCGGCGTAGGTTTCGAGCAGGTTGTCAAATGCCGCCTTGGTCGAGGCATATGCGCCCCAATAGGCGCGCGGGGCAGCACCCACGGAGCTGGTCAGCCCAACCACGCGCGCGCCCTTGGCCTGCCTCAGCAGCGGATCGAACCCGGCGATCAGTGCCTGAGTCGCGACCACATTGGTTAGGAGCGCCTGATTGAACTGCTTGGGTTCAATTTGCGCAAGTGGCGTCAGCTCTGGCAGGTAAGCCGCAGACAGAATGAGATAATCCAGCGAATTCCAGCGCCCGGCGATGGCCCCGGCCAGCCGCGTGATCGAGTCCGGTTCCGTCAGGTCGAGCGGGGCGATGGTCGAAGTGCCGCCGATGGCGTGGATCGCATCTTCGACCTCTTCCAGCACCTTGACCTTGCGGGCGACGAGGATGACATGCGCGCCTGCCGCAGCCAGCGCCTTGGCCGTGGCCGCGCCGATCCCGCGGCTCGCGCCGGTGACAAGCGCAGTGCGCCCGGAAAGCGGTTTTTCGGTTTCGGTCATGGATTACGCAGCCTTGGGATCAGCGAAAGGGAGTTCGGCGGTCTTTTGTTCGGCCTGCGCAAGGTCGGTCAGCGACGTGGGATAATCGCCGGTGAAGCAGGCGTCGCAGAATTGCGGGCGAACGGGATCACGCCCCTCGCGCCCGACTGCACGGTACAGCCCGTCAATCGAGATGAAGGCGAGGCTGTCGGCCTTGATGAACTGGCGCATCGGTTCCAGCTCCATCCGTGCGGCCAGCAGTTTGGAACGTTCGGGCGTATCCACCCCATAGAAGCAGGAATGCGCGGTCGGCGGGCTGGCGACGCGGAAATGCACCTCTGCCGCGCCCGCTTCGCGCATCATCTCGACGATCTTCATGCTGGTGGTGCCGCGCACGATCGAATCGTCGATCAGCACGATGCGCTTGCCTTCGACCAGCGAACGGTTGGCGTTGTGCTTGCGCTTCACGCTCGAATGGCGGGCGCCGTCGGAAGGCTGGATGAAGGTGCGTCCGACATAGTGCGAACGGATGATGCCAAGTTCGAACGGCACGCCCGATGCCTGAGCGAAACCGATCGCGGCCGGCACGCCGCTGTCGGGGACAGGCACAACCAGGTCGGCATCGCACGGTGCCTCGATCGCAAGCTGCGCACCGATGGCCTTGCGCGCTTCATAGACACTGCGACCGGCGAAGACGCTGTCAGGTCGGCTGAAATAGACATGTTCGAAGATGCAGGGGCGCGGGGCGGGACTGCCGAATGGCCGCACCGATCGGATCTCGCCCGAAAAATCAGCCAGCACCAGTTCGCCCGGTTCGACCTCACGAATGACTTCGGCGCCGACCACGTCGAAGGCGACGGTTTCGGAGGCGAACAGGATGGATTCGCCCATCCGCCCCATCACCAGCGGACGGATGCCGAGCGGGTCGCGGCAGGCGATCATGCCTTCGGGCGTCATCACGATCAGCGCATAGGCGCCTTCGACCAGCCGCAGCGCGTCCACCAGCCTGTCGGCGATGGTGGGATAGCGGCTGGTGGCCACAAGATGGATGATCACCTCGGTGTCGGACGTCGACTGGAAGATCGAGCCCTTGCCCACCAGATCGGAGCGCAGTGTCATGGCATTCGAGATATTGCCATTATGCGCCACGGCAAAGCCGCCACTGGCAAGGTCGGCGTAAAGCGGCTGGACGTTCCTCAGCCCCGATCCGCCGGTGGTAGAATAGCGCACATGGCCCGCCGCCATATGGCCGGGCAGTTCGGCGATGGCTTCGGATGATGAGAAATTCTCTGCCACGTGGCCGAGGCCGCGGCGCGAGTAGAATTCCTTGCCATCATAGCTGACGATGCCGCCAGCTTCCTGTCCGCGATGCTGCAACGCGTGAAGGCCAAGCGCGGTCGCCGCGGCAGCATCGGCAGCGTTGATAACGCCGAAAATCCCGCATTCCTCGCGCAGCTTGTCGCCATCCGCATCGAGGAATGGGTGGGTCACATTGAGGGGTGTCATCGGCATCACCAGACCTGTCCGCGGCAGTTGCTTGCCCGCGCACCGCTCCAATGGCGATGTGACGGATCAATTACAAGGGAAAGCGCACGGCCGATGCCGCCTTTTTGCTGACCGGCGTGTGACAGGCGGCGAGCGGAGCAGGGCCGGGGCACCCTCCTCATGCAGTGAAGCGGTAGGACAACCACACCCTCCTCAAGCAGCGCAGCGGTAGGAGAACAACGACTCCCGGGATTGCGGGGCTGGCGCGCGCGCACTACAGGCAGCGTTCAGCATTTATCGGGCAGCCCTTACCACCCATGCTTTCCCCTTTCGAATGGATGATCGCCAAGCGTTACCTCTGGCCCGGCAAGGGCGAGGCATTCATTGCGCTTGTCGCCGGGATTTCGGTGGGCGTGGTGATGCTGTCGGTCGCCATGCTGGTGATCGTGATGAGCGTGATGAACGGCTTTCGTGCAGAACTGCTCGACAAGATCGTGGGGCTGAACGGGCATGCCATCGTGCAGGCCTATGGTGGTCGGCTGGATGACTGGGAAAGCGTGCTCGACAAGGTCAGGCAGACCCCCGGTGTGACCGACGCTTCGCCGCTGATCGAGCAGCCCTTGCTCACCAGCTTTGGCGGGCGAGTGGAAGCGGTGTTCGTGCGTGGGCAGACCGACGAGGATATTGCCGATCTTGCCGACAAGGTGGTGCTGGGCGACATGCTCAGCCTGTATCAGCCCTCGGCGCAGAGCGGTGCGGGCCGGGTCGCGATCGGCACGCGGCTGGCGCAGAATATCGGCGCGCGGGTGGGTGATACCATCACCATCATCAATCCGCAGGGGCGCAGCACCCCCTTCGGCACGTCGATCCGTCAGGTCGGCTACGAGGTCGGCGCGATCTTCGAGGTCGGGATCTATGATTACGACGAGAAATTCGTCGTCCTGCCGATCAAGGACGCGCAGACCTTGCTGCTGATGGGCGATTCCATCGGCATGATCGAAGTCACTGTCGATAATCCCGACCGGGTGGGAGAGATTCTCGCCCCTGTTGCCGACAAGCTTGCGGGACAGGCGGTGATCGCAGACTGGAAAACCATCAATTCGGCCCTGTTTGAAGCCTTGCAGGTCGAACGTGTGGCGATGTTCTTCGCGCTCTCCTTCATGGTGCTGGTGGCGGCGTTCAATATCCTGTCAAGCCTTGTCATGCTGGTGCGCGCCAAGACCCGCGATATCGCGATCATGCGCACGATGGGGGCAACGCGGCGCAGCTTGCTCAAGATCTTCGTCACCACCGGCACCACCGTGGGGGCCATCGGCACCATGGCCGGGCTGGCGCTGGGCGCGATCGTGCTGTTCTTCCGCGAACCGATCGTCGATTTCATCGCCTTTGCCACGGGGCAGGAAATCTGGGATCCGGAAGTGCGGTTTCTCTCCACCCTGCCATCGCGCACCGATCCCTGGGAAGTTTTCGGGATCGTGATGCTGGCGCTGGTGATGAGCTTCTTGGCCACGCTCTATCCCGCCTTGAAGGCCGCGAATACCGATCCGGTGCAGGTGCTGCGTTATGAATAGCTCCCTGACGCCAGGCGCTCCGATCGTATCGCTGAAGGAGCTGAAACGCTCGTTCGAGCAGGGCGGGCAGCGCATCGACGTGCTGCGCGGCGTGAATCTTGACATCATGCCGGGTGAGATCGTGGCGCTGCTCGGGCCGTCGGGTTCGGGTAAATCGACCTTGCTGCAGGCGGTCGGCCTGCTCGAAGGCGGGTTCGAAGGATCGATCAGCGTGGCGGGCGAGCGCGCCGAAGACCTCGCCACCGATCAGCGCACCCGGCTGCGGCGCGAGCATCTGGGCTTCGTCTATCAGTTCCATCACCTGCTGCCCGATTTCGACGCGCGCGAGAATGTGGTGATGCCGCAAATGATTCTCGGCACGCCGCGCGCCCAATGCGAGGAACGCGCCGACAGCCTGCTCACCAGCCTCGGCCTCGGCGGGCGGCTGACCCACCGCCCCAGTCAGCTTTCTGGCGGCGAACAACAGCGCGTCGCCGTGGCCCGCGCGCTTGCCAACCGGCCCACGCTGGTGCTGGCCGACGAGCCGACCGGCAATCTTGACGAGGCAACCGCCGATAATGTGCTGGCCCAATTCCTCGCGCTCGTGCGCGGCGAGGGCAGCGCGGCGCTGGTGGCGACCCATAACGAGCGGCTGGCGGGACGAATGGATCGTGTGGTGCGGCTGAAGGACGGAGTGCTGATCTAGCGGTTCCCCCCGCAAGGCCCCACATTCAAGAGGTCACAACAAGGAGGAACCGACCATGGCCGACCATCCCAGCACGTCCGGCGGCGAGACGCTCAATACCGGCGAGACCGCGTGGAACGATCGCGCTGCACTCCATGCGAAAGACGACGGCGTCGGCGTGTTCGATGGCGGCAAGGCGTTGGGGCGCGGCACCTTCGCCGAGATGATCCGCCACCTCGCCATGCTGCCCGAAGAAGAGCGCGCCGGCTATGTCATCGAAAAGGCCGGCGACCGGGAATATTCGGCCGATGAGGCGATGGCGCTTGCCTCGCACCCTGATTTTCCCGCACAAGAGCCCGGCTGATACCACACCCACCGGGGGGCTGAATGACCACGATTGCCGATTTCACCGTCACCACCAACCGGGGCGAGAGCCTCGACCTGTCCGCCAAGCTCGGCACGGTGCTGCTGGTGGTGAACACCGCCAGCAAGTGCGGTTTCACTCCGCAATATGACGGGCTGGAAAAGCTCTACCAGCAGTTCAGGGACAAGGGTTTCGAGGTGCTCGGTTTCCCCTGCAACCAGTTCGGCGGGCAGGAACCGGGCAAGGCCGACGAGATCGCCGAATTCTGCAAGGTCAATTTCGGCGTCACCTTCCCGCTGATGGCCAAGGTGGAGGTCAACGGCCCCGAAGCCTCGCCCCTGTTCGACTGGATGAAGAAAGAGGCCAAGGGGCTGATGGGATCGACCTCGATCAAGTGGAACTTCACCAAGTTTCTGGTCGACCGCGAAGGCCATGTGGTGAAACGCTACGGCCCGCAGGATACGCCTGCTGCCATCGCCAAGGATATCGCGAAGCTGCTGTAGATTTATCCCGAGCCTGTGGAGAATTAACCCGCAGGGGCGCTTCCGGAATCGGCGCAAATTCCTAAACTGCCGGCCATGTCCTTCGCCCCCTTCGTTCCCCTGCGCGTGCTGTCATCTTTTTCGATGCTCGAAGGGGCGATCGATCCCAAAGCCATTGCCAAGCTGGCGAAAGAACGCGGCTTTCCCGCCATCGCGATCTGCGACCGCAACGGGCTTTACGGGATCATGGCCTTTGCCGGGGCGTGCAAGGCCGAAGGGGTGCAGCCGATCATCGGCGCGCTGCTGGGCGTGGCGCGCGAAGGGGTGGAAGGATCGGGCGCGCGGGCGATCGATTACCTGCCGCTGCTGGCGCAGGATGACGAGGGCTATGGCAATCTGTGCCATCTGGTCAGCAAGGCCCATCTTGACCGCCCGCTGGAACTGGAACCGCACGTCACGCTGGCCGACCTTGCCGGGCGCACCGGCGGGCTGATTGCGCTGACCGGGGCGGGCGAGGGCGGGCTGACGCGTCTGCTCGCCGATGGCCAGGTCGAAGCGGCGGCGCGGCTGGCCGACGGGCTGCAATCGCTGTTTGCCGGGCGGCTTTATGTCGAACTGGCGCGAGGCGGCGATCCGGTTTGCGAGCGGGCCGAGGGGGCGCTGATCGATCTCGCCTATGCGCGCGGGCTGCCGCTGGTTGCCACCAATCCCGCCAATTTCGCCGAGCCGCATGAATACCGCGCGCATGACGCGATGCTGTGCATCGCCAATTCGACCCAAATCGAGGCCGAGGACCGCCCGCATTCCAACCCGCAGGCTTTCGTCAAATCAGCGGCGATGATGCAGGAATTGTTCGCCGACCTGCCCGAAGCGACCGCCAACAGCCTTGTCATCGCCCAGCGCTGCGCCTTTGCGCCGCCCTATCGCAAGCCGATCCTGCCGAGCCTTGCGGGCGATCTTTCGGGCGAGGCGCGGATGCTGGCCGAGGATTCGCGGGCAGGCCTGGTGGAGCGGCTGGCGCCCTATTACCCCGAGACCTGCCGCGCCGAACTGCACGAGGCACTGCAATTCGCCTCCGCCGATGCGCTGGCCGAAGCCGAAGCCTCCTTCGCCGCTCTGGGCGAGGCAGGGGTGTTTGCCGAGGTGCTGGAATACAAGCGCCGCCTCGAATTCGAGATCGACGTGATCGCGGGCATGGGCTTTCCCGGCTACTTCCTGATCGTGGCCGACTTCATCAAATGGGCCAAGGAGCAGGGCATTCCTGTGGGGCCGGGCCGCGGTTCTGGCGCAGGCTCGGCGGTGGCCTGGGCGCTGACCATCACCGATCTCGATCCGCTCCGGCTCGGGCTGCTGTTCGAACGCTTCCTCAATCCCGAACGCGTGTCGATGCCCGACTTCGATATCGACTTCTGCGAAACCCGGCGGGGCGAAGTGATCCGCTATGTGCAGGCCAAATACGGCAGCGATCACGTCGCCCAGATCATCACCTTCGGCAAGCTGAAGGCGCGTGCGGTGCTGCGCGATTGCGGACGCATTCTGCAGATGAGCTACGGACAGGTTGACCGGCTGTGCAAGATGGTGCCCAACCACCCGACTGACCCGTGGACCCTGCCGCGCACGCTGAACGGTGCGGCCGATTTCAAGCGCGAATACGACAATCACAACGAGGTGAAGCGCCTCGTCGATCTCGCCATGCAATTGGAAGGCATGCCGCGCAATTCCTCGACCCATGCGGCGGGCGTGGTGATCGGCGACAGGCCGCTGGCCGAGCTGGTGCCGCTCTACCGCGATCCGCGCTCGGACATGCCGGTGACGCAGTTCGACATGAAGCATGTCGAAAGCTCCGGTCTGGTCAAGTTCGACTTTCTCGGGTTGAAAACCCTTTCGGTGCTGCGAAAGGCGGTCGATCTGCTCGGCCAGCGCGGCATCGACATTGATCTGGGCGCGCTGCCGCTGGACGATGCGGCGGTCTATGATCTGATGAAGGCGGGTAACACGGTTGGCGTGTTCCAGCTTGAATCCGAAGGGATGCGGCGCACGCTGAAAGCGGTCAAGCCGACCAATTTCGGCGACATCATCGCGCTGGTTTCGCTCTACCGTCCCGGCCCGATGGATAACATCCCGCTGTTCGGCCAACGCAAGGCGGGCCTTGTCCCGATCGAATATCCGCACGAGAAACTGGAAGGTATCCTCGCCGAAACCTACGGCATCTTCGTCTATCAGGAACAGGTGATGCAGGCCGCCCAGGTGCTGGCCGGATACTCGCTCGGGGACGCGGACCTTCTGCGCCGCGCGATGGGTAAGAAGGTGCAGGCGGAAATGGACGCCCAGCGCGGGCGGTTCGTTGACGGCTGCAAGGCGGTGTCCGGCATTGAGGCCAAGCGTGCCAACGAATTGTTCGATTTGATCGACAAGTTTGCGGGCTATGGCTTCAACAAATCGCACGCTGCCGCTTACGCGCTGCTTGCGTATCAGACCGGCTGGCTCAAGGCGCATTACCCGGAAGAATTCTACGCTGCGTCAATGTGTTTCGACCTGCACCAGTCGGACAAGCTCAATATCTTCGTCGACGACGCGCGCCGCTATCCGAACGGAGAGGGCGGGGTTGCGGTACAGGCGCCTGATATCAACGCCTCTGAAGCGCGCTTCAGTGTCGAGCAGACCGACAAGGGCTACGCGGTGCGATACGCGCTCGCCGGAATTCGCAACGTCGGGGAAAAGGCGATGGAATCCATCGTTGCCGAGCGCGAGACGGGCGGGCCGTTTGCCAGTCTCAAGGATTTCTTCGAACGCCTGCCGCAAGGCAGCATGAACCGCCGCCAATTGGAAGGGCTGATCTGCGCGGGCGCGCTCGACAGTCTCGAACCAGACCGCGCGCTGCTTTATGCCAACGCCGAATTGCTGCTGGCGGTGGCTGATGCGGCCATGCGAGAGCGGTCGAGCGGGCAGGTCGGGCTGTTCGGCGGCGATGATAACGCAGCCGAAGATCTGCGCCTGCAGCCTTGCGAGCCGTGGAACCGCAACGAGCGGATGGCCAAGGAGCGCGAGAATTTCGGCTTCTATTTCTCCGCCCACCCGGTGCAGCAATATCGCGATGTCTCCTCGGCCAATGGCGCACGCACCTATCAGAGCCTGATGGAAGCGGGCGCACCGGCTGGTGGGCGTGGTTCTGCGGTGATGGCGGTGCTGGTCGAAGGCATCACCAAGGCCCGCACCCGCAAGGGCGGCACCTTCGTGCGCGCCGATTTTTCCGATACCTCGGGCCAGTTCTCTGCCGCCTGCTTTGAAGAGGCGCTGGTGCCGCAGTTCGAACGCTGGGCCGAGGACGGCGAATGCCTGCTGCTAACGGTCGAGCTTGATGCGCCCAATCCTGATGAGCCGCCGCGCCTGACCGTGCGCAGCGCCCGCCCGCTGACCGCGGTCAGCGGGGCGACCGCCATGCAGCTCACAGCCGATATCGCCAGCCTCGACGCGTTGCTCGAACTCAAGATCGAGCTCGATGTCGAGGATGATTGCGATTTTGTCGGCAATGGCGAAGTGGTGGTGCGGCTGTTGCTGGAAGGTGGCGGGCAGGTGCAGATGCGGCTTGGGCGCAGCTTCCTGTTGAGCGGCGTGCTGGCCGAGCGGCTGGCCGAAGTGCCGGGCATCGCCAATGTTGAACTGGTGCCGGTAAAGAGCCGTCCCGGATTGCGGCTGGTCGCCTAGCCACGGGACGAACGAAAAAGGGGGCAGATCGCGCCGCCCCCTTTTGCATTCTGGCCGCCCGTCTGGCCGGTTTAAACCTACATTCCGGATCCGGGGCCGTAAGTCACCTCCACGCGGCGGTTCTGCGCCTCGCGAACGCCATCTGCCGTGGGGACGCGCGGCTGGCTCTCACCAAATGCCTCGCTGGCGATCCGTCCATCGGGAATGCCGCGTCCGGTGATGTAGCCGCGCACCGAGGCGTTGCGACGCTGGGCCAGCCCCATGTTGTAACTTGCACTGCCGGAGGTATCGGTATGCCCGGCCAGCATCACCCGCGCCATCCCGCAATCGGCGTAGGCCGTGATGGCATTGTCGAGGATTGTCGCCGCTTCCGCCGTGATATCCGACCGGTCGAAATCGAAGAACACGATGTAAGGCCCGGTGTTGCACTGCGCCTGCGGAGGAGGGGGCGGCGGGGGCGGAGGCGGAGGCGGCGGCGGAGGCGTTGGCGTTGAAGGCTGCGGTGGTGGCGGGGGCGGCGGAGGCGGAGCTTGCCTGCCGCCGAAATTGTAGACGAGGCTGGCGAGCACCGAATGGGCGCTATAATCAGCCTCGATCGACCGGCCATTGGCGGCTTCAAACGCGAAACCGTCGACCACGAAATAGCGATATTTGAGGCCGAGATCGAGATTGTCGCTGATCGCCATGCGTGCGCCTGCCAGCAATTGCCAGGCGAAACCGGTATCGCTGTCATCGATCACCGTGCCGACGCCCGCAACCTCGACCGGCAGATCGACATTGGCAAAGCCGACGCCGCCACCTGCGAAGAACTGCACCCCGTCGTCATCGCCGAATTCGACCAGACCGTTGAGCATCCCGCTCCAGATTTCGAGGTCTCGCTGGTTTTGCACCACCGTTCCCGGCGGCACGGTGGCATCGCCCGGCAGGATCGCTGAATTGACCACGGTCAGGCTGTCATAGGAATTGCGCTTGTAACCGCCCTCGGCCTCAAGCCTGAAGGCCCCGAAATCATAGCCGATCACCACATCGACATCGAGCCCGGTGTTGGTATCGGCGAAGGCGGCGTTGGTCTGCGGGTCGGTATCGGCCAGATCGACATCGGCCTGGTCTTCAAAGCTGACGCCGCCATTGACGCCAACGTAAAACTGCCCCTCGCGTGCTTGCACGGGCAGGGCGATGCTGGCTGCAGCGCCTGCGAGAAGAATTGCCGTATATTTCATCTTCACCCTCCGGGTCGTTGATATGGCTGCGGTTTTCAGGCCGCTTCCATTGCGAGGATATGACAGCTGTGAGGGGCAACGACATCGGGACTTTCCCGGGGACAGCCACGCAGGATGCGAATGACGCGCAAGCACGATTGCCAACCGGCGAGGGTCAAGGCATGGATGCAGGCCAGAGATATCATAACACGCGCAGCATGGCGCAGCAGACTGGGAGAGGTACACATGGCCGCAGGCAAGCTCGGGGCAATGCAGGACTGGACGATGCGGGTGACCGCGGTAATTGATCACGCCGCGCGCGAAGCGCCCACGCGGGAAATCGTTACCCGCTGGGCCGATGGCAAGGAAACCCGCACCGATTGGGCCGGTATTCGCCGCGATGCGCTGAAGATGGGGCAAGCCTTGCAGGCGCTGGGCCTGAAGCCGGGCGACAAGGTTGCCAGCCTTGCGATGAACCATTCGCGTCACCTTGTGAGCTGGTACGGCGTGGCTGGCATGGGCGGGGTGCTGCACACGGTCAACCCGCGCCTGTTTGACGATCAGCTCGAATATATCGTCAACCATGCCGAAGATCGCGTGCTGTGCTATGACGCTGCTTTTCAGCCGATTGTCGATCGGATGAAGTCGCGCTGGACCACGGTCGAGCATTATATCTGCTACGATTCCGGCGCCCATGCCCCGGCGTTCGAGGACTGGATCGGTGCGCAGGACGGCGATTTCGAATGGGTCACCGGGCCGGAGAGCGACCCATGCATGATCTGCTACACCTCGGGCACCACCGGCAATCCCAAGGGTGTGCAATATGAACACCGCTCCACGGTGATGCACGCCATGTCGGGATTGCAACCGGCGGCCTTCAATTTCAGCGCGGCATCGGTGATGCTGCCCGTGGTGCCGATGTTCCATGCGGCGAGCTGGGGCCTGCCCTATGCCGGCGCGATGGCGGGGATCAAGTTCGTGTTCTCTGCGGTCAATGATCCGGCGGTGCTGCATGATCTGATGCTCCGCGAGAAGGTTACCGACAGCGCCGGCGTGCCGACCGTGTGGCTCGCCCATTTCCAGTATTGCGATGCCAATAGCCTCGACCTGCCGCCGCTGAAGGCCGCCACCATCGGCGGGTCGGCTGCGCCCAAGTTCATGATTGAGCGGCTGATGAAGAACGGCACCCGCGTCCAGCACGCCTGGGGCATGACCGAGACCTCGCCGATCGGCACCGTCGGCGGGCCGACCTGGGACTGGGACCAGCTCAGCTTCGAGGAAAAGGTCGCGAAGACCGCAATGCAGGGCCGCCCGATCTTCGGCGTCGAACTGCGCACCGTTGATCTTGACGACATGGCAACCGAACTGCCGCGCGACGGGGTGACAAGCGGCGCGCTGCAGATCCGCGGGCCGTGGATCATCAAGCGCTATTTCAAGGCCGAGCAGGACGCGGCCAACAACGAAGGCTGGTTCGACACCGGCGATGTCGGCATCCTGCATCCTGACGGCACGCTGCAACTGACCGACCGCACCAAGGACGTGATCAAATCGGGCGGCGAGTGGATCAGTTCGGTCGAACTGGAGAACGCCGCAGCGGGGCACCCTGCCGTGGCAGAGGCCGCCTGCATCGGGGTCTATCATCCCAAGTGGGACGAGCGCCCGGTGCTGTTCGTGGTCAAGAAGGCTGGCGCGGAAGTGACCGGCGGCGAGATCATCGACCACTTGAAGCCGCTGATCGCCAAGTGGTGGCTGCCCGATGCGGTCGAATTCGTCGACGATATTCCGCACACCGCCACGGGCAAGATCTCGAAGAAGGACCTGCGCGACCGCTTTGCGGACTATGCGCTTGGCTGAAACTGTAATCCGGCCTGCGCGTGAAGGTGACGCGCAGGCGGTTTGCGACATCTATGCCTTCCACGTGGCGCACGGCACGGCCACGTTTGACGCAATTGCACCCGACGCGGCACAATGGACGCGCAAGATCGGCGAGATTGCCGGAAATGGTTGGCCCTTCCTTGTCGCCGCGCGCGAAGGCGAGGTGCTGGGCTATTGCTACGCCGCCCGCTTGCGCGACCGCGCCGCCTATGCGCGGACCTGCGAGAACAGCATCTATGTCGCAGAGGCTGCACGGGGCACAGGGATCGGAACGGGGCTGCTCGCGCACCTGATCGACGCTGCGCGCGCCTGCGGGTTCGAACAGATGATCGCAGTGATCGGCGGGGGTGAGCCGGCCTCGGTTGCGCTCCATGCGAGATGCGGCTTTGTCCATGCAGGCCGGTTGCGCAATGTCGGCTTCAAGTTCGGGCGCAGGCTCGATACGGTCTATATGCAACGTGACCTGACCTGACCTGACCGAGGAGCATTTCGCCGCATGACCTGTGAAACCTATATCGACCCGAGCCCGGCAAATTTTCAGGCTTTCAAGAACCTGCCGCGCGATCGGCCGATCCAGATGCTCAACCTGCTGCTCTATCGTGATCTCGCTGAATATCCCGCGGGGCATGAGCATTCGGGCAAAGGCTGGAGCGGCCGCCGCGCCTATGCGGAATACGGCGCGACCAGTGGCCCGATATTCAAGCGCGTGGGCGGCACCATCCTGTGGCGCGGCGCCTTTCAGACAATGGTGACCGGTCCCGATGGCGAATGCTGGCACGATGGCTTTATCGCCCAATACCCGGATGCGGGCGCGTTCTTTGCGATGATCAAGGACCCGGATTACAGACAGGCGGTCGTCAACCGAACCGCAGCCCTTGTCGACAGCCGCCTGGTGCGCTTTGCGCCCGGAGAGGCGGGAGAGGGCTTCGGCTAGACCTGCAACGACAAAAGGCGATGCTGCATCTGCGAAGGAGGCGTTTGACGCGTGCGCCTGAGGCTCTATTGCTGGAGTGATGGCACCGCATCCCCGCCTTCCTGCTCCGCCACCGCTGGCTAGCTTGCTGGAACAGGGGCGCGTAGCGCTGTTCCTCGATTTTGACGGGACGCTGGTGGAGATCGCCAGCGGGCCCGATGTGATCATCGTCCCGGAACGGCTTGCTGGCGGGCTGCAGCGGCTTTCTGACCGGCTCGGGGGGGCGCTGGCGCTGGTGACCGGGCGCAGTATTGATAATCTCCACCAGTTTCTCGGCCCGCTGCAATTGCACCTTGCCGGATCGCATGGCGGCCATGTTCTGGCACCGGACGAAGCGGCGCTGCGCGAGGCAGAGCCGCTCCCCGAACCTGTCACCAATGCCCTTGCAGGTTTCGCCGCCAGCTTCGGGCTGCTGTTCGAGCGAAAGGCCCATGGCGGCGCACTGCATTATCGCGCACGGCCCGAGCTTGAAGACGAAACCCATAGTTTTGCGATCGGCCTTGCCGAGGCGCACGGACTGGCCACCAAGGCGGGCAAATGCGTGATCGAACTGGTCTGGCCGGGCGCGGACAAGGGCGGCGCGGTCGACCTGTTGATCGGGCAGCCACCCTTTGCCGGCGCTATGCCAGTGTTTATCGGCGATGATGTGACCGACGAAGATGGTTTCGCTGCCTGCGCCCGGCTCGGCGGGTTTGGTATCGCCGTGGGCGAACGGCCTTCCACCGCTGCCCGTTATTCCCTCGCAAGCGTAAAGGACGTGCACTTTTGGCTGGATCTGTGACCCCCGACCTCGAACTCTGGCCAATCGGCAATTGCCAGGTCAGCGCGCTGATCGACCGCGAAGGGGCGGTAGCATGGGCTTGCGTGCCGCGCGTCGATGGCGATCCGGTGTTCTGTTCGCTGCTCAACGGGACCAACCGCGAGGCGGGGGTCTGGCGGTTCGAACTGGTCGGACAGGTCAGCGCGCATCAGGAATATATCCGCAACAGCCCGATCCTTGTGACCCGGCTGGAGGCAGAGGATGGCAGCGCGGTCGAGATCCTCGATTTCTGCCCGCGCTATGAACGCAAGGGCCGGATGTATCGCCCGGTGGCGATCGGCCGGATCGTGCGCCCTGTTGCCGGGAATCCGCGCATCCGCGTGGTCCTGCGTCCGTTGCACGGATATGGCGCACACGTTGCCGAAACCACCCACGGCACCAACCACATCCGCTATCAGGTCGGCCCGCACACCCTGCGGCTCAGTACCGATGCGCCAGTTGGCTACATCCTCGAACAGCGCACCTTCCGGGTCGAGGGCGACCTGCATTTCTTCCTCGGACCGGATGAACCCTTTACCGGTAACCTGCGCGAGGAAATTCGCCGGATGGAGCAGGCCACGCGCAAATACTGGCAGCACTGGGTGCGCAGTCTTGCGACCCCGTTCCAATGGCAGGAAGAGGTGATCCGTTGTGCCATCACCCTGAAATTGTGCCAGCACGAGGAAACCGGCGCGATCGTTGCCGCGCTCACCACCTCGATCCCCGAAGCACCCAATTCCGAACGTAACTGGGATTACCGTTACTGCTGGATCCGCGATTCCTATTACACGGTGCAAGCGCTGAACCGGCTGGGTGCGCTGGATGTGCTGGAGAAGTATCTCGCCTATCTGCGCAACATCATAGACAATGCCGAGGGCGGACAGATCCAGCCGCTGTATTCGGTGATGGGCGAATGCGAGCTGGATGAAACAACTGCGGCGTGGCTGGCGGGCTATCGCGGCATGGGGCCGGTCAGGCGCGGGAATGCCGCCTACAAGCAGATCCAGCATGATTGTTATGGCCAGATCGTGTTGCCCACGGTGCAGGGATTCCTCGACCATCGGTTGCTGCGGATGGCGGATGATCGCGATTTTGAAAGCCTCGAACAGGTTGGCGAGATGGCCTGGGCGATGCACGATCAGCCCGACGCCGGCCTGTGGGAATTCCGCACGAGGCAGGAAGTCCACACCTATTCGGCGGTGATGAGCTGGGCTGCGTGCGACCGGCTGGCAATGGCGGCGGAATGGCTCGGCAAGGATGATCGCGCCGCACTGTGGCGGGCCCGCGCGGATGCGATCCGCGACAAGATCGAGGCTGAAGCGTGGGTCGACTCCGGGGTCGAGAATGGCGAGGAAGGCGGCCATTACGGTGCCAGCTTCGAAAGCGACTATCTGGATGCCAGTCTGCTTCAGATGGTCGAACTGCGTTTCCTCGCGCCCGACAATCCCCGTTTCCTCTCCACCTTCGCCGCGGTCGAGAAACAGCTGCGACGCGGCGATTTCATGCTGCGCTATGCCGCCGAGGATGATTTCGGCACGCCCGAGACCGCCTTCAACGTCTGCACCTTCTGGCTGATCGAGGCGCTGCATCTGGCCGGGCGGAGCGACGAGGCGCGGCGTCTGTTTGAAACCATGCTCAGCCACACCACCCGGTCGGGGCTGCTGAGCGAGGATCTCGACTATAATAATGGCGAGCTGTGGGGTAACTTCCCGCAGACCTATTCGCTGGTCGGCGTGATAAACTGCGCCGGATTGCTGTCCAAACCATGGAGTGAGGTCCGATAGAAAGGCTGGTTGTCATCTCGAACCGCGTGGCGGTGCCCAAGGCGCGCGGTGTCGCGGGTGCCCAAGGCGGGCTGTCGGGCGCGCTCAATGCGGCGCTCAAGGATCACGGCGGGATCTGGTTCGGCTGGTCGGGGCAGGAAAGCGAGGACCCTGAGGGCAATATCCACCTGCAGCGCAGCGACGGCGTGACCACTGCCACCATCGACCTGTCAGCCCGCGATATCGAGGAATATTACAACGGCTATGCCAATTCGACCTTGTGGCCGCTGTTCCACTACCGGCTCGACCTGACCCGTTACGAGCGCGAGACCGGCAAGGGTTATGAACGGGTCAATGAACGCTTTGCCGACTGCGTCAGCCCGCTGATTGAACCTGATGATCTGATCTGGGTGCATGATTACCACCTGCTGCCCCTGGGCGAACGGCTGCGTGCGCGCGGCATTGCCAACCGCATCGGATTCTTCCTCCATATCCCCTGGCCGCCCACACGGCTGTTCGTGTCTCTGCCATTTCATGAACGGCTGGTGCGCACGATGCTCGAGTATGACCTGATCGGCTTCCAGACCGACGAATGGCGCGAAAGCTTCCTGCATTATTGCCGCAAGGAACTGGGCGCCGAGGTGGAGGAGGCGACAGGCACGATCCGGTTCGAAGGCCGCACCGCGATAGCGCGGGCCTATCCGATCGGGATCGACTGGGACCATTTTCAGGCACAGGGCGCGAGCGAGGAGGCCCGCCATGCCGAGCAGCGTCTGCTATCCTCTACCCGCGACCGCTCGGCGATGATCGGGGTCGACCGGCTCGACTATTCCAAGGGCCTGCCCGAAAGGATCGACGGGATCGGTCGCTTCTTTGACCAGCACCCCGACCGGGTGCGCGATCTGGTATTCATCCAGATTGCCCCGCCCAGCCGCGAGGATGTGGAAAGCTATCAGGACATCCGCATGACGCTCGAACAGAAGGCCGGGCAGATCAACGGCGCGCGCAGTGAAGTTGATCTGGTGCCGATCCGCTATGTCAATCGCGGCTATTCCCATGCCGAGCTCTACGGCTTTTTCCGCGCCGCCAAGATCGGGCTGGTAACGCCTTTGCGCGATGGCATGAATCTGGTCGCCAAGGAATATGTCGCCGCGCAGGACCGGGATGATCCGGGCGTGCTGATACTGTCGCGTTTTGCCGGGGCAGCTCAGCAACTGGCGGTGGATGATACCGGCGCGGTGCTGGTCAATCCCTATAGTCCTGACGATATCTCCCACGCGATCCGGGTCGCGCTTGACATGCCGCTGGCCGAGCGCCGGGCGCGTTACGAGACGATGATCGGGACGATCCGCGATGACAATGTGCAGACCTGGACGCGCCGCTTCTGCGATGATCTGGCGGCAACAGCGGGCGGCTGATGCTGGTACGCGGGATCAGGGGTCGGCAAGGATCGTCGCGGGTTTTGCAGCTTGCCGCGACAGGCTTGTAACCATCCGGTGTGCGGGTCCGAACAGGTCGATGTGAGCCTATCAGGCACACGCTGGATCTGAAAAGGAAACCTCATGAAAACCACCATCGGACTTGCTGCTGCCTCGCTTGCCGCAGCTTCGCTGCTTGCTGCTTCGCCCGCCACTGCACAAAGTTCGGGCGCCAAGGAAAAGTGCTACGGCATCGCACTCAAGGGCAAGAATGATTGCGCCGCCGGGCCGGGCACCAGCTGCGCCGGCACCTCTACTGTCGATTATCAGGGCAATGCCTGGAAGTTCGTGGGCAAGGGCGAGTGCGTGAAGATAGGCGGCTCGCTCGCCGTCAAGAAGGGCAACACCAAGCCGGTTCCCCAGCAGGGCTGACCCCGCTGGCAAGCTTGATGCTGGTCGATATGAACACCCCGATGGCTCCCATGCCACCCCCCCATGTCGGAGTCGGCCTCAAGCCCCAGCACTATGTGCAGGCGCTTGAAACCATATCGGCCAGCACCCCTTTTCTTGCCGGACGACCTCAATGGTTCGAGGTCCATCCGCAGAACTATTTCGGCGCGGGCGGCCCGCCGCACCGCTGGCTGTCGGCCTTTGCCGCGAAAGTGCCGCTGAGCTTCCATTCGGTCGGCCTGTCGCTGGGCAGCGCCGATGGGGTGAACCTTGAGGAACTGGAGCACCTTGCTGCGCTGTGTGATCGTTATGCGCCCGCGCTTGTGTCCGATCACCTGAGCTGGAGCGGCAGTGCTTCCAACCGCTATCCCGATCTGCTGCCGGTGCCCTATACTCAGGCGGCGCTTGATCACTTCGCTGCGCAGGTCGTCCGGGTGCAGGATCGGCTGGGCCGCATGATCCTGATCGAGAACCCCTCGCGCTATCTGGCCTTCGCCGATGATGAAATGTCCGAAGCTGCATTTCTGCACGCGCTGTGCGCCAGCGCTGGCTGCGGCTTGCTGCTCGACCTCAACAATATCGAGGTTTCCGCTACGAATCTCGGGCTGGATGCCGATGCGATGGTGGATGCGATCAATCCTGTGCTGGTGGGCGAGGTGCATCTGGCGGGTCATTCTCGCGAAGACCATGCGCATGGCGCGCTGCTGATCGATGATCACGGTTCGGCCGTGTCGGACGAAACCTGGCGGCTGTTCGAACGTTTCGTACAGCGCGCCGGTCCGCGTCCGGTGCTGATCGAATGGGACAGTGATGTGCCCGCATTCGACGTGCTGCTGACCGAAGCCGCAGTCGCGGGCGCGATCATGGGGCGGACAGCGCACCAGGACCAAGCTCTGTCGCAGGGGCCCCATGCGCTGGCTTGATGGCGGCCAGAGGGCGATGATGCAGGCACTCGATCACGGGCCGGCATATCTGCCAGATGGGCTTTTTGCCGGTGCCCAGGAGCGGGTACTGGCGGGCATGAAGGTCCACGCCAACACGATTTCGCATGCCCGGCTGGCGGCGCTGGAGGATACTTTTGGCCGCACCCGCAGCGTGTTGGGGGATGATCGCTTCAATGCGCGCTCCCGAACATTTATCCAGCAACCCGGAGCGACCGCCGCGCCGCTTACGGAAATTGGCGCGGGCTTTGGCGCGTTCCTGCGCGAAGCGGGCGAAAGCGCGGGTATTGCTGATCTGGCCCGGTTCGAATGGCTTTGGCTAAAAGCCTATCACGCCGCTGACGCCGCGCCGCTCGTGCTTGACACGCTGACTGGCTTGACGCCCGAAACATTGCTTGATCAGCAGCTGCTGCGCCACCCTGCGGCCCGTGCGGGATGGTTCGCTCCGCTGGTGCATGATCTGATCGGGGCGGAGGTTCCCGGACTTGCCGAGACGGATAGCATCCTGATTGCCCGGCCTTTCGCCGATGTGCTGATCTCCCCGGCCAGCGCGCTGATGGCCGATGTCATGAACATGGCGGAAAATCAGATCACCATTGGTAACCTTCTCGCACGGTTGACCGAAAGCTCTGATGATGAAGCAGCGCAAGTGGATGCGGTCATGCAATCGCTGGTTGCCCTCATCACTGCCGGCGCGCTGATCCCAGCGTGATCGCAGCTGTCAAGACGGGCAAGGGGAACAAAGTGAACGGTATTCTGTCCAGCTATGATCGCGCTGTCGCCTTGGTCAGCGGCGCTTCCATGCAGAACCTCACACTGCTGTTGACCCGCATCGTGCTTGCCGGGATCTTCTGGCGTTCGGGGCGCACCAAGGTCGAGGAAGACAGTTGGTTTTCGATTAGCGACACCACCTATTACCTGTTCGCCGAGGAATATTCGGGTGTCCCATTGCCGAGCGATCTGGCAGCAGCGATGGCCATGGTGTCTGAACATGTGTTCCCGATCCTGCTGGTGCTGGGTCTGTTCACGCGGTTTTCGGCGCTGGCCTTGCTGGGGATGACGATGGTGATCCAGATTTTCGTCTATCCCGAGGCGTGGTGGTCGGTGCACGCGGTCTGGGCGGCGCTGGCGCTGATCGTGATCACACGCGGGGGCGGGCAGTTAAGCCTTGATGCCGCGCTGCTAAAGATGAGAGGCGCCGCATGAGAGCCGATGAGGCCTCGCTCGCCCGTCTGATGGTGATGTCGCAAAAAGGCGACCGGCAGGCCTATGCCACGTTGTTGAGCGAATGCCAGCGTTGGCTGCGCGGCTATTACAGCCGCCGTATTGCCCCGGCGCAGCTTGATGATCTGGTGCAGGACACCTTGATGGCGTTGCACAACAAGCTTGCCACCTGGGATGACTCGCGCCCGTTCCTGCCGTGGCTGGCGGCGATTGCGCGCTATCGTTGGGTGGATCACCTGCGCCGCCTGTACCGTGCTGACGAATGCGAGCTGGTCACGGACTTTGCCGGACAGGATGAAGAACCGGCAATTGCCGCCCGCATCAGCATTGACCGGTTGCTCGGCATGTTGCCAGACGCACAGGCCCAGGCCATCGAACTGGTCAAGATCGAAGGCCTGAGCGTTGCCGAGGCATCACAAGCCACCGGGCAAAGCGAATCCCTGATCAAGGTCAATATTCACCGCGGTCTCAAGAAACTGGCCCACATGGTCGAGAAAGCCTGACACATGACAAACAATCCCGACACCCTGATCGCCAATCTGGTCGGCGATCTCAAGCCGGTCAAGCCGCTCAGCTTTGCAAAGGGATTGGGCTATTCTCTGGCCGCGGCTGCCGTGTCAGCGCTGATGGTTATCATGGTGTTCGGTATGCGGGCCGACCTGATGGCCGGCCAGTTCGATCCGGTCTTTCTGATCGCGACCGGCCTGTTTCTTGTGCTGGGGATTGCGGCCGCAGTGACGGTGATCGTGATGAGCCGCCCGCAGGTCGGCAGTGATCACGGGGGCTGGATCTGGTCTGCCGCGATGGTGGCTTTGTTGCCGGTGGCGGCGATGATCGTCAGCCTTGGCAGCGGGCGCGCAATGCTGTCGGGCGACAGCCTGACGCACGGTCTTGAATGCCTCATAATCGGCGGCGGCGCGTCGCTGCTGGTGTTCGCCATCTTGGTGGGCTGGCTGCGCAAGGGCGCGCCGACATCGCCCGACCGGGCCGGGTTACTAACGGGCGTCGCCGCCGGAAGCCTCGGAATCTTCGCCTTCTCGTTGCATTGCGCCGATAATGACATCGTCCATATCGGCCTGTGGCACAGCGCTGTGCTGCTGCTGATGGCAGGCCTCGGTCGCGCAGTGGTGCCGCCGCTGGTGCGCTGGTAGGCATGGTTCCGCGTTTGAAACGTGGCGCAGATCTGCCCGGCCCCAGCGGGGCCTTTTGCGCCTGGATGATCCCCGAACACAATGTGCAGACCTGGACCGGTCAGTCTGGCTGCAAAACCGGGCGGCTGATCGGGGGCGGGGCATTAATGGCGGCTCACCCCTTGAGGGAGACAAGAGCCTTCCTTCGGGAAGCGCCCCCTTTTCGGGAGTGGCATGCCTGCGCTATCAGGACGCATGGTTCATATGGTCACCTACGAACACAGGCATTTTGCAGGCGTTGAAGCGCTCTGGGAAGACGTGTTTCCGGCCGATTCCCCTTATACCAACCTGTATAGATCATGACCCATGTGCCCAGTTGCGGCGGCCGATGGTCATGATGCGCCAAGGCTGGTCGATGAGCTTGTTCCAGGC
>NZ_FRDF01000003.1:0-35000 GCF_900143235.1 Erythrobacter sanguineus
ACCGGCGCTTACCTGCTTCCATGAACTCCTTGGACCAGGTGTAATACAAGCTCTGGGCGATGCCTTCCTTCCGGCACAGCTCGGCGATGCTGTCCTCGCCGCGCAGCCCGTCGAGCACGATGCGGATCTTGTCCTCAGCCGAGAAATGGCGACGGGTTGCACGCCGGATGTCCTTCACCACCCGCTCGGCAGGGGCCTTCTTGGGGGGCGATTTCTTCAAGGAGGGTTGGGTCTTCATCTTCGTTCCTTCGTCACTACGACGAAGCCCCAACCCTCCTTAAATCACAACCTCAAATCTGTGCCATTGGTGCTGACGGGGGACAGACCAGGCTGATCAAGCCACCTTCGCGGTAGATTGCCTGCGGCAGCCAGTTGCCCAGCGCCGACACCCGCATGGTCGGAAGATAAGTCATGTTGGCGCGATTATAGTTGAGGTATCCCATCACCAGCATTGACTTGAGCAGATTCGTAGCGCTCGACTGAGGATAGCCCAGTGCCTTGTAGATTTCATTTAACCGCAACGGGCGGCGCTCTTCCATGAAAAGCTCGAGGACCTCCAGCGTCCGGGACGCCGATTTCACCTTGGTTCGTTGCATCATGCTCTCCCAGTGATGCCCCGATCTTTGTCGGGTGATGGTGCGAAAGGTGTAAGAAAGCGGGCGGAACCGCAACCGCACCTCCAGAAATATCACATCTGTGATGGATCTCGCTGGAACGCACCGTCATACGCTATGTCCAAAAACACTAACCATCGATCATGTCTAAGGTCGATGCTCGATTCCAAACGCAATATGTCGGCTTCTGGCGCAACCAGACGTCCAAATCGGCGGTGGTGAATGATCGCGTCTGGGTCGAATCCAGGCGAATTGAGGCGGAACTAACCGCCGTACGGTACCCCCAAACCCGCGCCGCCTCATCCAGGAATCCCGGCGCTAGGTGGCTTGCGAAAGCTGCCCTGCAATATCTTCGCACCGGAACGGAGCTTATCGAGATAGTCGGACCAGCTTTTCATCATGGCCAGTCGCTCCTCCCAATGCTCGCCGCGCGCATAGGCGCGGCGCACGTCATCGCTCTCCGCATGGCCAAGCTGGCGCTCGATGGCGTCTGGATTCCAATGGCCCTGCTCGTTCAGGAGAGTGCTGGCCATGGCGCGGAAGCCATGCGCGGTCATCGTCTTGCTATCAAACCCCATGCGCCGCAGCGCGAGATTGATCGTGTTTTCGCACATGGGACGATCCCGCTTGCCTTGGGCCGGGAAGAGGTAGCGGCGGTTCCCGCTGATCTCGCGCAGTTCCTCCAGGATGGCGAGCACCTGCCGGGTCAGCGGCACGCGGTGGGCGACGCGCATCTTGGTTTTCTCGGCGGGGATGGTCCAGACATTCTTGGTCAGGTTAAATTCGGTCCATTCGGCGTGTCTGAGCTCGCCAGGACGCACGAAGACGTGTGGAACAAGCCGAAGGGCCGCATGGGTCACCGGATAGCCTGAATAGGCGTCAATCGCCCGTAGCAGCGCGCCTGCTTCAGCCGGATCAGTGATCGCTGCGCGGTGCGTGACTTTGGGGACCGTGATCGCGCCGCGCAGGTCAGCCGAAATGTCGCGGTCTGCGCGCCCGGTGGCGATGGCATAGCGGAACACCTGCCCGCAGGTGCTGCGCAGCCGCCGCGCCGTTTCATAATGCCCGTGCTTTTCGACGGCGCGCAGGACGGCCAGCAGATCCGGCGCTTTGATGTCGCCAATCTTGCGTTCCCCGATGATGGGGTGGGCGAAGTCGAGCAGCCATTTCAGCTTGCCCAGCGTCACTTCGGCGCGGCCTTCGCGGCCAGCTTTGTCGAGCCATTCCTCAGCCATGGCCTGGAAGCTCTTCACGTTGGCCAAGGGTCCGGTGATCTTGTCGATCTTGCGCTTGGCCGACGGGTTCATGCCATCGGCAATCTGCTTTTTTATTTCGAGGCGTTTGGCCCGTGCCTCGGCCAGCGAAACGGTGGGATAGACCCCAAGGGCTGCCGTGCCCCGCTTTTTGCCGAAGCGATAGTCGACCCGCCAACACCGCTGACCAGCTTTCGTGACGAGCAGGTATAGCCCGCCCGCATCGGAAAGTTTGTAGGGCTTGTCGCGTGCAACTGCCTTTCGGACGGCCAGATCGGTAAGCATTGCACCACCTTTCTGTCGGGCTCGATACCGTCAAAAATACCGACGGATACCGTCAATTGCAACGAATTTGACCGGATGCGGGTGGACGCACCAACCGCCAAAAACCTTTGATTTTGGGGGCTTCTCCGGACATTTATGGACATATCCGGAGGAAGCTATGGTGCCCAGAAGAGGACTCGAACCTCCACGCCCTTGCGAGCGCCAGCACCTGAAGCTGGTGCGTCTACCAATTCCGCCATCTGGGCACGGTTGCCGCCGGACATCGGTGCCGGAAGCTGGGTAGGGGCGGGCCTTTAGCGAGGGCGGGGGGCTGCTGTCAACGCAAACCTCGCGCAGGACGTGCGCCGCTGCCTCGCCGCTGGTCTGCAGCGCAGCAATCTGCCCGCAGACCCACCGGAACGCTTGCTCGCGCCCGCGCATTGACGCATGGCGCAGCGCAGATTCACGGACAGCCAGCAAGAGCAACCTGACCATGCCCACCTCCTCTTCCCTTTCCGGCCAGCTTGTCACCATTTTCGGCGGCAGCGGCTATATCGGCAACTATGTCGCCCAAAGCCTGCTTGAGCGTGGCGCGCGGCTGCGGCTGGCCAGTCGCAATCCGCGGGCGGGCTTTGCATTGAAGCCGCTTGCCAATCTCGGGCAGTTGCAGTTCATGCCCTGCGACATCACCCGCGAATCCCATGTCGAAGCCGCGCTTGACGGGGCGAGCCACGTCGTCAACCTCGTCGGTGCGTTCGACGGTGATCTCGGCGCGCTGATGGGCGAAGCTCCGGGCATGATCGGCCGCATTGCCGCTGCCAATGGCGCAAAGGCACTGGTGCATATGAGCGCGATTGGTGCCGATGCTGGCTCCAGCGCTGCCTATGCCCGGTCCAAGGCGCTGGGCGAGCAGCGCGTGCTGGATGCCTTCCCCGCTGCCACCGTGCTGCGTCCCTCGATCGTGTTCGGCAAGGACGACAACTTCCTCAACCTGTTTGGCGGGATGATCGAGATGCTCCCGGTGCTGCCGGTGTTCGGCCCGCAGGTGAAGCTGCAACTGGTGTTTGCCGATGATGTCGCGGAGGCGGTGCGGGTCGCGCTTGAACATCCGGAAAGCCATGGCGGTCATATCTACGAACTGGGCGGGCCGGAGCAGCTCACCATGATGGAAATTCACGAACGGATCGCCGCCGCGCAGGGGCGCAAGCGGCGCTTCATCGCCATGCCTGATGGTCTTTCGGCCACTTTCGCTGCGCTGCCCGGCACGCCGATGAGCCGCGACCAGTGGACCTTGCTGAAAGCCGGCAATGTCGTTTCGGGCGAACACCGCACGCTGGCGGATCTGGGGATCGAGCCACGCCCGCTTGGCCTGTTTCTGGACAAGTGGATGCTGCGCTACCGCAAGCACGGGCGGTTTGGCGCGGCCAATGAACGCGCCAAGGCGCGCTGAAGCCAGCCACAAAATCGGCGGCAAGGGCGCTTTGTCCGATCCTGTTGGAGACACATGAGACACTGTCCAGGGACAGAAAACCCGCCTTTGTCAGCCCCCCTTTTGCGCCGCACGGTGTGGAGGAATTATCCGGGATGGCAAGTCGGGCTGGCATGGCGCGGCAAGCCTAGGCCGCCCGCCGCCCGGTAGGAAAGCGCAAGGATCAGTCCGAATTAAGACTCTCGGCGTAACGCGCCTTGAGATCCGCCTCGCCGCGCGCGGCGGCGGTGGGATCATAGGCCGGGCTGTCGGACACCATCCAGCCGTGGTCGCCGGGATAGACGGTGACGGTTGCAGCGACATCTGCGGCTGCGGCGGCTTTGGCAAAGATGATTTTGTCATCCGGCGCCTTGGCATCATCATCCTGCGCCACCGCGATCAGCAATTGCGCATCGACCTTGCCGAGCAGCGCATGCGGGCTCATCGGATCATCGGGTCGCACCAGTCCGCCGCCGTGAAAGCTTGCCGCCGCCTTGATCCGGGCTGGCACTGCCACCGCGCTCCAGATGGTGAACGGCCCACCCATACAATAGCCCTGCGTGCCGATGCCATGCGCCTGACTGACCCCGTCCTGCCGATCGAGCCAGTCGACGATCGCGCTGGCATCGCGCATGATCGCAGCAGCCGTGAGTTTCGCCCGCCACGGGCCGACCTTCTGGAAACCGCCGCTGGAAATGAAAGCGGCGAAATCAGCGAATTGTTCGCCCGTCACATCGCGGTAATAGGGGTTCACCACCAGCACGGCAAAGCCCGCCGCGGCAAGCTTGCGGGCGATGTTGCGCTTTGCCTCGCGGATGCTGGCGATGTCGGGCCACAGGATCACCGCGGGGTGATCGCCATTTTCGGGCTGGACCAGAAAGCCGTCCATCGTGCCGTCTGCGGTGAGGAAGCTGACCCCGCGTTCGCGCAGGCCGGGGGCCGCGCCTTGCGCATTGGTGATGCCTTCTGCGGCACCGCACGCGGTCAGCGTCGCCGCACCGGTCAGCGCACCGAACTGGCGGCGGCTGATCGCCTGACGCGCCCATTCGCCGAGTTTTGCTTCATCACACATTGCATCATTCTCCACGCGCCTGCTGTCTATCAGGATAGGCGCGACTGACAGGCATGGACAAGCGAAGTTTCTCACGGCAACGTGCGGCAAAAATTCGGGAGTGGGATTGATGAATCTTCTGCGTTGGGCCTTGGGCGCGGGCCTGTTGTTGTCGGCCGGGGTGCTGGCCAATTGCAGCCAGATTTTCGGGAGCGACGCGGGCGATGGCATCACCACTGCCGCGCTGGTGGGGGCGGACGCGGACAGCGCCAACTGGATCAGCCACGGGCGCACCTATTCCGAACAGCGTTATTCGCCGCTTGATGGCGTCAATCGCACGAATGTGGGCGATCTGGGCCTGACATGGTTTGCAGACATGGACACCGCGCGCGGGCAGGAAGCGACCCCGCTGGTCATCGATGGCAAGCTGTATCTGACCACCGCGTGGAGCAAGGTGAAGGCGTTTGACGCCGCCACCGGCAAGCCGTTGTGGGAATATGATCCCAAGGTGCCGGGCGAAACGGCGGTCAAGGCCTGCTGCGATGTGGTGAACCGCGGGGTTGCGGCATGGGGGGACAAGCTGTTCCTTGGCACGCTTGACGGGCGGCTGGTGGCGCTTGACCGCGAAACCGGCAAGGTCGCGTGGGAAAAGGTCACGGTCGATCAGACCAGAAGCTACACCATCACCGGCGCGCCGCGGGTGATCGATGGCAAGGTGATCATCGGCAATGGCGGGGCGGAATTTGGCGTGCGCGGCTATGTCGCGGCCTACAGCGCCGATGATGGCGAGGAACTGTGGCGGTTCTACACCGTGCCCGGCGGCGATGATGCCGACGCGCAGCCCGAATATCTTCAGGCAGCGGCCAAGACCTGGAGCGGGGACGCGCTTTACGGCGAAGACAGCATCGGCGGCGGCGGGACAGTGTGGGATTCGATGGCCTACGACCCGGAGCTTGATCTCCTCTATATCGGGGTCGGCAATGGTTCTCCGTGGAACCGCGCCTATCGTTCGCCGGGGGCTGACGGGACGGGCGAGGGCGACAACCTTTACCTTTCCAGCATCGTCGCGATCCGGCCTTCGACCGGCGAATATGTCTGGCATTACCAGACCACGCCGGGCGAAACATGGGATTACACCGCGACCCAGCACATCATCCTTGCCGACATGGAATTGGACGGCGCGGTTCGCAAGGTGCTGATGCAGGCCCCCAAGAACGGGTTCTTCTATGTGATCGACCGCGAGACCGGGAAGTTCATCTCGGCCAAACCCTATATCAGCGTCAACTGGGCCAGCGGCATTGATCCGGAAACCGGCCGCCCGATCGAAAACCCCGAAACCCGCGTCGACAAAACCGGCAAGCCGGCCATGGTGATGCCGGGCGCGCTGGGCGGGCATAACTGGCACCCGATGGCCTTCCACCCGGGTGAGGGGCTGGTTTACATCCCGGCCTTCGAGGCGGGAATGCTCTATGCCCCCGAGGCGAACTGGAAGCCTGACCGGGCGCGCGGGTTCAATGTTGGGTTTGATCTGGGCGCGGGCGATGTGCCTGCCGATCAGGGCTTCCGCAAGCAGGTGGCGGGCACGCTGCGGGGCATGCTGGTGGCATGGGACCCGGTGAAGCAGGAACCGCGCTGGACAGTCGAACATCCCGGCCCGTGGAACGGCGGCTTGCTGGCGACCGGCGGCGGCCTGGTGTTTCAGGGCACCACGGGCAGCGAATTCAACGCCTATGACGCAGGCACTGGCGACAAGCTGTGGAGCTTTGCCGCGCAGACCGGGGTGGTTGCGCCGCCGGTCACCTACACCGTGGATGGCGAACAATATGTCGCGGTGCTGGCGGGCTGGGGCGGGGCATACGCGCTCAGCGTCGATGGCGATCTCATCAACCGCAAGGCCCCGGTGCGCAATGTCTCGCGCCTGCTGGTGTTCAAGCTGGGCGGCGCGGCGGAATTGCCGGATGAAGTGGTGGTGGAAAAGCTCCCGCTCGACCCGCCGCCAAGCCGTGCGACGCCTGAGGTGATCGCGCTGGGGCAGGCGAAATATGGCCGTTATTGCGCGGTGTGCCATGCGCCGGGCGCGGTCGGATCGACCGTGCTGCCCGACCTGCGCCGTGCCGGATCGCTCGAAAGCGCGGATGCATGGTCGGCGGTGGTGCATGACGGCATCCTCAAGGATAACGGCATGGCGAGTTTCGCCGGGTCGCTGAGCAAAGCCGAGATCGAGGCGATCCGCGCTTATGTGATCCGCCGCGCCAACGAGGATCGCACATTGGAGGGGGCGAACAAGGTCGCGCGGCGTTAGCTTGCGAAGAAGTTGAGTTCCAGCAGCACGTTGTTGGGATCGGCGGTGAAGATCTGTTTCAGGCCGATGGATGGCACGTCATTGACCCGGTAATCGGCGCCGCGCGCGTCGAGCCGGGCTTTGACCTCGCCGAAATCCCCGCAGCGCAGCGCGACATGGTGGATCGCGCCTGTTTCCGATCCCGGCGCGACATCGCGGTCAAAGGCGCGCGGGCAGTCCACTGAATTGAGATGCAGGATCGCCTGTCCGCCGCTGTCATACATCCAGCGCACCTGTTCTGGCCTGAGCGGCGGCGGGCCGTCGCGTTCCTCCAGACCGAGCAGTTCGGCATAGAACCGGGTGGTCTCTGCCAGCCGGTCGGTGATGATGTTCACATGGTCAAGGCGCTGGACGATCATGGGTGCAATGATGCGCCCTGCCCACGGTCTTGGCCAGAGTGAAATGCGCCCATCCCCGGAGCACCCCTGGCCCCGGAGCTCGCCTAACCCCTGAACACCACCGTCCGGCCGCCATTCATCAGCACGCGTTCCTGCGCGAACAGGCGCACCGCTTCGGCCAGCACCCGGCGTTCGATGTCGCGGCCCTTGCGCACCAGGTCGGCAGGAGCATCGGCGTGGGTGATGCGTTCCACGTCCTGATGGATGATCGGGCCTTCATCGAGGTCAGCGGTGACGAAATGCGCGGTCGCTCCGATGATCTTGACCCCGCGTTCATGCGCCTGATGGTAAGGCCGCGCGCCCTTGAAGCCGGGCAGAAAGCTGTGGTGGATATTGATGCAGCGGCCCGCAAAATGGACGGATTGTTCGTCCGAGAACACCTGCATGTAGCGGGCAAGCACGATCAACTCGGCATCGGTTTGCGTCGCCAGCGCGCGGAAAGCGGCTTCAGCCTGTGGCTTGGTTTCCGGCGTCACCGGGATATGGTGGAACGGAATATCGCCAATATCGACCCGGATCGCGGCTTCGCGCGGGTGGTTGGAGACGATGGCCACCGGATCAATCGGCAACTCCCCGGTGCGCCAGCGGTAGATGAGATCGACCAGACAGTGATCGAACTTGCTGACCATGATGATGGTGCGGCGCGGGCGGTTTTCGGCCACCATTGTCCATTCGAATGCATATTCGTCCGCCAGCGCGGCAAAGTCGGCGCGCAAGCTGTCAGCAGTCGAACCGTCGGGATCGAACACCACCCGCATGAAGAAGCGGTCGTCGTGCGCTCCTGGGCCACCGTTTCCCGCGCGATCATTGAACTGCTGCGCGTCGAGGATGTTGCAATTGCGGTCGAACAGGAAGCCTGTCACCCGCGCGGTGATACCGGGCCGGTCAGCGCAGGCGAGTGTTAGGACGAGCGGTGCAGCCATCCTACCGCGCGAGCGCCGCCTCGCACTGCGTCATCAGTTCGGCGATGATGTCGGCGGCAGGCTCTTCTGATTTGACCATGCCCACAGACTGCCCGGCCATGACAGAGCCGTTCTCCACATCGCCATCGATCACCGCACGGCGCAGCGCGCCTGCCCAGAAATGTTCGATCTGCAATTGCGCCTCACCCATGTCGACGCTTCCCGCATCGAGCAGCGCGGCGACTTCGCGCTGCTTGGCGGTGAATTCCTCGGTGCCCTTGTTCTTCAGGGCGCGCACCGGGATCACCGGCAGGCGCGGGTCGACCTGTACCGAGGCGACGGCCTCGCGGGCGCTGGCGCGGAAGAAGGCCTTCTTGAAATCGGGGTGAGCGATGCTTTCAGTCGCGCAGGCGAAACGGGTGCCCAATTGCACGCCCGCTGCGCCCATTTCGAGATAGCTGGCAATCGCCTCGCCCCGGCCGATCCCGCCCGCGACGAAGATCAGGTGCTCGCTCGCCAGTTCCGGCAGGATTTCCTGCGCCAGCACTGAGGTGGAGACCGGGCCGATATGGCCGCCTGCCTCCATCCCTTCGATGACCATCGCATCCGCGCCGGAACGCAGCAGCTTTTTCGCCAACGCCAGCGTCGGGGCGAAACAGATCACCTTGGTATCGCCGCCATCCTTGCCAGAACCTTTAATCGCCTCGACAGAACCCTTGGGCGGGATGCCGCCTGCCAGCACCACGTGCGTGACGCCATGCTTGCGGCACACCGCGATCAGATCGAACAGCGCGGGGTGCATGGTGATGAGGTTCACGCCAAACGGCTTGGTCGTCAGCGCCTTGGTCGCGGCGATTTCGGTATCGAGCAATTCGGGCGTCATCGCCCCGCAGGCGATCACGCCAAACCCGCCCGCGTTGCTGATCGCGGCGACGAGGTTGCGCTCCGAAACCCAGCTCATCGCGCCGCACAAAATTGCGGTCTCACAGCCGAGGAAATCAGTGCCGCGCTGCATCATGGCGGCGGTGTGGGGATAATGGTTCATGGCGGCGGCGCTTAGTCTGCCTTGGACGAATAGACAATCCGCACCGCATCGGCGGCCTGTTTGGCCAGATCGACAGCGGCAGGCGCATCGCCAGCACGGCCGAGCGCCACACCCATACGGCGGTAGGGGCGAGTAGCGGGCTTGCCGAATATCCGCACGTCCACCTCTGGCGAAAGCGCGAGCGCATCGGCCAGCCCTTCAAAGGCGAAGTCGTCGCCATCGCGGTCGGCAAGGATCACGGCGGATGCGGCAGGCAAGGCCGTGATGCTGTCTGGCACGGGCAGGCCGAGGATGGCGCGGGCGTGCAGGTCGAATTCGTTGAGGTCTTGGCTGACCAGCGTGACCATGCCGGTATCATGCGGGCGGGGGGAGAGTTCGGAGAAGATCACCTCGTCCTCCTTCACAAAGAATTCCACGCCATATAACCCCCAGCCGCGCCCGCCGCCTTGCAGCGCCATGACGA
Organism: Erythrobacter sanguineus; assembly: GCF_900143235.1. Taxonomy (GTDB): domain Bacteria; phylum Pseudomonadota; class Alphaproteobacteria; order Sphingomonadales; family Sphingomonadaceae; genus Erythrobacter; species Erythrobacter sanguineus. The sequence continues at coordinate 9,800 of NZ_FRDF01000003.1, forward strand.
CCTTGGCGGCCATGTCCTGCGCCTTGGCAAGCGCGCCTTCGCTCATCGCCGCAGGTTGCCAGCTTTCGCGGTAATCGCCGCGTTCCTGCCGGTGGCCGATGGGCGGGCAGAAGCTGATGGCGTCCCCGTTTCTGGCTGCATGGCGCACGGTCAGCAGGGTGATTTCATAATCGAACGCGATGAATTGTTCGCAGATCACCCGTGCCCGGTCACCGCGCATATTGGCGACGGCATAGTCCCACGCGGCCTCCAGCGCTTGCGGATCATCGACCTTGCTCTGGCCCTTGCCCGATGAGGACATGACCGGCTTCATCACCAGCGGATAGCCGATGCGCAGCGCCACGTCCTGCGCCTCGGCGAAGCTTTCCGCATAGCCATATTGCGAGGTCACCAGCCCCAGCTCGGCCGCTGCCAGATCGCGGATCGCATCGCGGTTCATGGTCAGCTGCGCGGCGCGGGCCGATGGCACGATGGTAAATCCTTCTGCTTCCAGATCGGCCAGAACTTCGGTGCGGATCGCCTCGATTTCGGGGACGATCAGGTCGGGCCGGTGCTTTTCCGCCGCCGCCCGCAGCGCGTCGCCATCGAGCATCGAAAACACCTCGCGCCCATCGGCGAGCTGCATCGCCGGGGCGTTATCATAGCTGTCACAGGCGATGACCCGCGCGCCCAGACGCTTGGCAGAAATGACGAATTCGCGGCCCAGCTCGCCCGAACCGAGCAGCAGGATTGTGGCAATATGGCTCATGATACCGCCTTACCCGGCGCCGCGCTCAAGGCCAACTGCGGATCACGCCACCCGGCGGTGCCCTGCAATGGCAACCTGCCCGCCGCCGCCCGCACGTGCCAGCACCAGGCCCAGTTCGGCTTCGCGCAAGCTCCAGTCAACCGTGCATTCGACCCGTGCCAGCCCGGCGCTGGCGGTCAGTTGCGGTGCGCGGGTGGATGCTGGGACAGCCAGCGTGCCAAAGGTCTGCGTCACGTCCTGCGCCCATTCGCGGGCGGTGCGCAGGCTCATCGCGGGCAGTAACACGCCGAAACGTTCGCCATCGAGTTGCGCAACCTCATGTCCGGGCAGAGCCATGGTTTCGAGGAATCTGGCAAACCCCCAGACCACCTCGTCTGCGGTGCGCTGGCCATAGCGCAGCAGCAGTGCGCGCATCCCGTCAACTGCGAACACGCCGGCAACCTGCCCGCCGCCGCCCGCCAGATGCCGCCGCAGACTGGCGCAGAAGGCCTGCCGGTTGGCCAGCCCGGTCAGCGGATCGGTGACCGCGCGGTTGTGCAATTCGCCTTCGAGCAGCCGCACCTGCTGGACCGATCGCATCAGGCACATCGCGCCATCAATGTTGCCGTCATGATCGATCATCGGGCGCAGACTGAGCGCGTGCCAGCGCCCGGATTGCGTGTCGTGGCAGGATGTGTCGTGGCAGGGCGTGTCGCAGCGCCTATCCCGCTCGGCGCAGGCGATCACCGGAAATTCGGCCCAGCCGGTATGCGTCCGCCCTTCCAGCACCGCACTGACATGCTGGCCGAGGAAACCGGCATGATCCGGTTCGGCCAGATCGGTGATGTGCGGCAGCAGCAAGGCCGAGGAAAAATCGAACCCCAGTTCGGCGATGTTGGCAGAAGCGTGAATGATGAAGCCGCGCCGGTCGAGCCGGATGACAATATCGCCGGATGTTTCCTCCAGCAGGCCGTGCAGCACACGACCTTCGACATCACTCAGACCAATTTTCATACCGACATTGCCCCAGCGGCCCAACGAAAGATTCGTCAATTCGCCTTCAGTCCGATTTACTTCTAAACTAACCAAAGCCGACCTGAGGTTAATTGCCCCTCTGCTTTGCAAGAAGTTGCCCCAAGTCTGATTGGCGAAGTAAACTTACATGACTAAAATCGAATCACCTCTGGGATTGATTTATCATAATTATTAACGGCAGCAGTGTTTACATACGTATTTTCCGCAAAAATGGTAAAAATTTTCATTTCGCTTATGGAGTTTGTGCGTTTCCTAAAGCTCGATCATGATCCGCACCGCGTCAGGCGATGTGCCGCAGGCATCGGCGATGCGGGCCCGGCAATCCGCGATCATGGCGCCAAGATCGGCGGATGGGCCGGACGTATGGGCAAGCTCTGCCGATTCCACGCCGAGCGCTGCGGCGATGGCCTCGATCCGTTCGGGCAGGGGGCGGGCCTTGCCCTTTTCCCAGGCCCAGACAGTTGGCTTGCTGACCCCGAGCCGTGCCGCGACATCGGCGAGCGTCAGTCCTGCCTCGCGCCGCAGCCGGGCCAGCCGCGCGCCCAGCGTTTCGCCCGCTCCCTTCGCCGGGGCAGGTGGCGGGGCCGGTGCGGCTGGCGCTGCTTCTCCGACCGGCAGGCCTTGCAATTGTGCCGCCGCCAGCGCGGCTGCGCCCAGCGCCGTGCCGAATGCACAGCCATAAAGCCGATCGCTGCGCCACATGACCACCGCCTCCACCGCGCCGGTTTCCGGCAGGTCGAGCGTCAGGGTCTCGCCGGTCGGCAGGTCAAGCCCGGTTTCCAGCAGCAGCCCCGCCGCCGAAAGGTTATGGATCGTGACATTGGCTTCCTGCCCGCCGGGCAGCATGCCGCTGGTTTCCAGCCACAGCGCGCGCCGGGGCGCGGCGCGCTGGCTTTCGCCGGGAGCGTGATGATCGAGATGGGCCTTGATGGCCATAAGGTACAACTCCGATTGCTTCAGAGCGCACAGAATCCAACATTAAGGGTTAAGCAGTGCTAACCTGACATGGTTAACGCGACTAAGCGGGCGATCTTTAAGCTAACGGCACGCTGGTGCGCAGCGCACCCGTCCTCGCTGCTGACGGGGCCTTGGGCGACCATGCTGCCGATATCTCGGGCGGATAGCCGCGGGCTCCTGAACCGGCGGTTAATACTCCTGTGCCCGATCGGACAATGGCTGGCGCTGAAGGATAACGACGCCAGCCCGATCCGCCTGCCGATCAGTCCTTCGCATCCAGCCCATAGGCCGTGTGCAGCACGCGCACGGCAAGTTCGGTCTCGTCCTCGTCGATCATCACGCTGACCTTGATCTCGCTGGTCGAGATTGCCTGGATGTTGATCCCCCGGTCGGACAGTGAACGGAACATCGTGCTGGCAACGCCCGCATGGCTTTTCATGCCGACGCCGACGACGCTGATCTTGGCGATCTTGCTGTCGGTGATGATGCGGTTGAACCCGATCGCGTCGCGGCGGTCTTCCAGCAGCGCCTGCGCGCGGGCAAGGTCGGATTGCGGCACGGTGAAGGTCACGTCGGTCTCACCCTTGTCGCGGCCCACGTTCTGGATGATCATGTCCACATTGATGCTGGCGGCGGCCAGCGGTTCAAAGATGTTGGCCACCGCGCCGGGCCGGTCAGGCACGCGGGTGAGGATGATCTTGGCTTCGTTCTTGTCATGCGCGATGCCGGTTACAAGCTGGCGTTCCATCAGGCCGTTCTCCACCAATTCATCCATTTCTGCGTCCGAGACGATCATCGTGCCCGGCAGATCATCGGCGGGCGGGGCGCCTTCGCCGATGAAGCTGGAAAGCACCTGCACCCGCACGCCTTCCTTCATCGCCAGCCCGACCGATCGGGTCTGCAGCACCTTGGCACCGACAGAGGCGAGTTCGAGCATTTCCTCGTAGGTCACTGCCTTCTGCTTCTTCGCCTTGGCGACGATGCGCGGGTCGGTGGTGTAGACCCCGTCGACGTCGGTGTAGATGTCGCAGCGATCCGCCCGGATCGCGGCGGCAACCGCAACCGCGGAGGTGTCCGATCCGCCGCGGCCGAGAGTTGTCACCCGGTCATCTTCGGAAACACCCTGAAAGCCGGGGATCACCGCGATCTCGCCCGCCTCCATCGCGGCGATCAGGCCGGGCGCGTCGATCTTGTCGATCCGCGCCTTGGCATGGGCTTCGATCGTCTGGATCGGCAATTGCCAGCCAAGCCAGCTGCGCGCCTTGCACCCCAGCGATTGCAGCGTTAGCGCCAGCAACCCGCTGGTCACCTGCTCTCCGCTGGCGACCACCACGTCATATTCGGCCGGATCATACAGCGGATTGGCCTCGCGGCAGAAATTCACCAGCCTGTCGGTCTCGCCCGCCATTGCGCTGACGACGACCGCGACCGAATCGCGGGTGCCATCGGGCTTTGGCGCTGCCTGCGCGCGCACGATACTGGCCACGCGGCGAATGCGTTCTGTCCCGGCCATGGAAGTGCCGCCAAATTTCATCACGATGCGGGCCAAACGAAAGCTCCTGCTGGTGAGTGTTCGCGGGCGCTGTTAGGGGGGGATCATGGGAAACGCAAACCTGTCGAATGTAACCATCCGCCCTGAGGAAGCCGATTTCTTCGCCGGCCTCGCGCGGGACTGGTGGAACCCCAAGGGGCCAATGGCGAGCCTGCATCAGGTGAATCCGGTGCGGCTGGCCTTTATCCGTCAGGCGATCGATTCGCATTGGCCGGGTGCCGCGCAGGCCACAAAGCCGCTGGCGGGCAAGGCGGCGCTCGATATCGGCTGCGGGGCCGGGCTGCTGTGTGAGCCTCTGGCACGGCTGGGGGCAAGCGTTACGGGCGTGGACGCGGCGGCGGAAAATGTCGCGGCGGCGGCGGCCCATGCCGAAGGCGTGGGGCTTGATATCCGCTACATGGCCGGAGAGGTTGCCGCGCTCGATATCTGCACCTTCGATCTGGTTGCGAGCGTCGAGGTGATCGAACACGTGGCCGACAAGCCTGCGTTTCTGCGCGATGTCGCCGCAAGACTGGCGCCTGATGGCCTGCTGGTGATGTCCACCCCCAACCGCACGGCGGCGTCCCGCGTGCTGCTGGTCGGCGCGGCCGAGGCGGTGGGCTATGTCCCCAAGGGCACGCACCACTGGGAGGATTTCGTCACGCCCGAGGAACTGGAAGGCCTGCTCGCCGATGCGGGGCTGACGGTCACGGCCAAGCGCGGGATCGCGTGGCGCCCGGGCAAGGGGCTGCATCTGTCGGACGACATGGCGCTGAATTACATCCTGAGCGCGCGGCGGGTCTGACGCTCAGGGAGTGGAACAGTCCCGCCCCCTCAGCGTCTCATCTGAAAACACGCCCGCAACCCCCGCCGCTTCCAGCAGCGCGGCCAGCTGCACATCGCCGCAGCCGCGCCCCCTTGGATCATTGCCCGTGCGCAAGTTCGGCGGCAGGAATTCGTTCTCCGGCCGCACCGTCCATGCATGCACAGTCAGACCGGCTACATTGGCATCGGCCACCAGCGATGTCGCCGTGCCATCGGGGCCAAGGATCAGCCCGATATGCGCGCCCACCGCATCGGCATATTTCGCGATCTCGGTAAGGCCCGTCGGCGTCACCATTTCGGCATAGCGCATTGCGGGTTCATCCGCCGGGCCGCTGATGGGCGCGACCAGTTGCACCAGCTTGAAGTCGCTCCTTTGGCTGAGGCGCTGCAAGGGGCCGACTTCAAAGCTCTGGATGAACACTGGATCGGCCGGGGTGATGCCCAGCGTCCGCAATTCGCGCAGCAGCAGGTCGACCATGTCGATCCCGGCGTTCTGCAACAGAAATTCGGGATGCTTGATTTCGGGGTAAAGCCCGATGCGCTTGCCGGTGGCGGCTTCCTTGGCGCGCACCAGTTTCACGATCTCGGCAAAGGTCGGCACCTGATAGAGGCCATCGAAGCGGGCGTTGGCCGGACGGACCGAGGGAATGCGCTCCTTGGCGCGCAGGGTGCGCAGTTCGGCGAGCGTGAAGTCCTCGGCGAACCAGCCCGCCACGCGCTGCCCGTCGATGGTCTTGTCGCGGCGGCGATCCTCGAATTCCTCGCGGACGGCGACATCGGTGGTGCCGGACAATTCATTCTCATGTCGGGAAACCAGCACGAGGTCTTTCGTGGCGACCAGATCGGGTTCAATGTAATCCGCGCCCTGATCGATCGCCAGTTCATAGGCGGCGAGCGTATGCTCGGGCCGCTCGGCACTCGCACCGCGATGCGCGATGATCAGCATCGTGTCCTCCGCCATTGCCGGAACGGTCGCCAGCGCAGCCCCCAGCACGGCGGACGCGATCAAAGCAAAGCTGCGGACCATTCATCCTCCCTGAAGCCGACCAGCACGCCGCCGGGATGTTCGACGATGGGCCGTTTGATGATGCTGGGGTGCTGGACGAGCAAAGCGACAGCGGTGTGACTTTCTGCGGTGGCCGCTTTGTCTGCGTCGGACAGCTTGCGATAGGTCGTGCCCTTGCGGTTGACCACCACGTCCAGCCCGGCCTGCGCGATCCATGCGGCGAGCTTTTCCGGGTCTGCGCCTTGCTTCTTGTAATCGTGGAAGGCGTGTTCGATGCCCTGATTGTCGAGCCACACCCGCGCCTTCTTCACCGTGTCGCAATTGGGAATGCCGTATAGCGGGATGCTGGTCATCGATCGTCCTGAGGGTTGCTTGCCGGGAAATCGGGCGGTTCAGCGCGCGGCGGCGAGGCTTTGCATCCGTTTGAGATAGCGCGCCAGCACATCGATTTCGAGATTCACCTGATCTTCCTCGCCCAGCTGGCCCAGGGTCGTGATCTCGGCCGTGTGGGGGATGATGTTGAGCAGGAAATCGCAGCTGCCATCGGGCCGGTCGCGCACATCATTGACGGTCAGCGATACGCCATTGACCGTGATCGAGCCCTTTTCGGCGATGAAGGGCGACATTTCGGCGCGCGCGCGAATCGCGACGTGCCAGCTGCCGCCTTCCTGCCGGGCCAGCACCACCACGCCGACCGAATCGACATGGCCGGTGACGATATGCCCGCCCAGTTCATCACCAAGCCTGAGGCTGGGTTCGAGATTGAGCTGGCGGCCCTGCTCCCACATCCCCGGCACGGTGCGGCTGACCGTTTCGCCCGAAACATCGACTTCGAACCACGCGTCCCGGGCTTCGCCGCCGCGCTCGACGACGGTCAGGCACACGCCCGAACACGCTATCGAGGCGCCGATGTCGATCCGCGCCGGATCCAGCGGGGCCGCGATCCGCAGCCGCAGGTCGCCGCGCTGCTGGACATGGGCGATGGTGCCGATGGCGGTGACGATACCGGTGAACATGCTGCGTGCGTCCTCTTTCAGGTTCGGCTGCGCCAATAGGCTTCGAAATGGTCGCTGCCAAGCTGGCGGCGTTCGGTCATGTGCCAGCGCCCATGCGCGGCATCGAGGCTGGTGAGGCCCAGCGCGCCAAGACTGCGGCGACCATCGCCGATCAGGATCGGCGCGCGGTAGAGATGGAGTTCATCGATCAGATCGGCCGCAAGGAAGGCCGCAGCGGTTTGCGCGCCGCCTTCGACGTAGAGATATTGCACGCCCTCCAGAGCAGCGATGGCTTCGGGTGCGGGGAGCGCGGTGGTGCCCGCAGGCGCAGGGCCGCGGGTCAGGATCACGCGCCTTGGAGAGCGCGCCTCCAGTCCCGGCAGGCGCACATCAAGCCGGGGCGCGTCCGCCCGCCACGTCCCCCCGCCGACCAGAATCGCGTCGGCCTGCGCGCGGTGGGCGTGCACATGGGCGCGCGCGATCTCGCCCGTGATCCAGCGGCTGGTGCCGTCGGCCAGCGCGATGCAGCCATCAAGCGAGGTCGCCAGCTTCAATGTCACCCATGGCCTCCCTGCCCGCTGGCGGGTCAGGAACCCGGCGAGGCTGGCGGCAGAGGCCGGATCATCAAGCAGGCGGGTGGCAATCCCTGCCGCCTCCAGCCGCGCCAGCCCTGCGCCGCTGGTACGCGGATCGGGGTCATGTTGCCCCACCACCACCCGCGCCGGACGCGCGGCGACGATCAGATCGGCGCAGGCCGGCCCGCGCGGCGAGCGGTGGGCGCAGGGTTCCAGCGTGACGTAAAGCGTGGCCTCTGCCAGCACTTCAGGGGCGAGACCGGCAAGCGCCTCGGCCTCGGCATGGGGCCGTCCGCCGGTCCGCGTCCAGCCGCGTGCCACCACCCGGCCGTGATGCACCACCAGCGCCGCCACGCCGGGGTTGGGGCGCGACAGCGGACGCGCGCGCAGCGCCAGCCGCGCGGTGGCGGCCATCCAGTCGTGATCGGTGGGGAGCGCGGGCGTGCCTATGGGGTCGGGCCTTCGTCACCAGCCCCGGCAGCCGTCGCTGTCTCGCCGAGCATTTCGGCACGGCGCTGTTCTTCAGCGGCTTCTTCTGCGGCCCGTTCGGCTTCAGCCTTGCGCTCGATTGCCTCGACATCCATCCCCGCCGCTGCGCCGAGCGCCTTGTAAAGCTCGCGCTTGCGCGCCGCGATGCGGGCTTCCTCGGCCGCGCGCAGCGCCTTTACTTCCTGATTGGTGCGGTTGGTGGCGATGATCTCGGCCTCGGTGCGGGCCGGGTCGAAGGTGGAGATATATGTCACCCGCGGCCGTTCGGGATCCTTGTACACGGTGGTGCCCATCGCCCAATACAGGATCAGCGCCACCGGCATCACCGACAGCGCAAGGATCGGCCAGCGATAGGGCTGGGGCCGCCGGATCTCGTTCCAGAAATCGGCAAGGCCGGGGGCAGGGTTGAAGCGTGACTTGGAAAGCATGAGGGCAATATAGAGACCGCCCGGCCCGAACGCAAAGGGCCGCGCGCTTATCCGAAGGCGGCGTAAAGCCCGCGGCCATGCTCGCGCAGCCAGCCATCGGCGGTCTTGATATCGGTTTCGTAGATCCGGCCCAGCAGTGCGTGGAAGGCCGGGCTGTGATCGAAATGCACGAGATGCGCGACTTCGTGCGCGACGACGGATCGGCGGACGAAATCAGGCGCCTGCACCAGCCGCCAGTTGATGCGGATGCGGGCCTTGTCCGAACATGATCCCCAGCGCCGCTGCGCACGGGTCAGGCCAACCGGCACCGGATCCAGCCCGGCGGCGGCGCAATAATCGTGCATGTCGGCTTGTGAAAGGCGCAGCGCCTCGGCCTCCATCCAGCGGCGCAGGCGCGTTTCCAGACCCGCTTCCGGCCCGCCTACGCGCAGCACCGCGTCTTCCACCACCGGGCGGCGGGGCGCACGCGGCTGCCATTCGATCCGCAGCGCCGCGCCGCGATACTGCACGTCGCCCCCCGGCACCGGCGCGGCGCGCTGCGGCAGGCGGGAAAGCTGGGTTTCGAGCCACTCGGCGCGGGCATGGGCAAAGGCGATTGCCTCGCGGGTTTCGGCCCAGGCGGGCAGGGTGATGCGCACCTCGCCGCCATCGGGCGCAAGCCGCAGGGTCAGGCGCCTGGCATGGCGCAGCCGCCGCAGCACGATCGGCACGGTGCGCCCGCCAAGGGCGATCTCGGGTTCAAGCGGGGCCTTGCGCAGCCAGTCGATCACGCGCCCTCTTCCTCCTCGGCGGCTTGCGCGTAGCGGCTCCGGCGCGCCGACGGCCAATCGACAATGTGATGTTCAAGCGGGCCTGCGTCGGTCTCGCTCACCACCCGGCCCACTACCGAAACGCCCGCGCGCCGCACCGCGTCGCGATCCCCGCTGACAAGATAGTGCCAATCGGGCAGCGGGCGGCGATCGGCGCGCAGGCGGTAGGCACAGGTCGAAGGCAGCCAGCTGACCTGTTCGACAATCCGCAGGGTCAGGCGCAGGCAATCGGGGACAAATGCCTTGCGGTTGCGATAATCGCTGCACTGCGCGGTGCCGGTGTCGAGCAGCTTGCAGGCAACATTGGTGTCATGGATTTCGCCGGTATCGGCATCCTCGATCTTGTGCAGGCAGCAGCGCCCGCAGCCATCGCACAATGCCTCCCATTCGGGACGGGTCAGCGTGCCCAGCGGCAGCTCCCAGAAACGGTCTCTCAGCTCACCCATCGCGCCAGTTCCGCCGCCACCGCGTCCGCACCCTGATCCACCGGCAATGTCGCCAGCGGTTCGCCCGCGGGGCCGAACAGGAAGACGACGTTGGAATGATCGACCAGATAATCGCCGCCCTCCACCGCTTCGCCCTTGGCATAATAGACCGCGAAAGCCTTGGCCGCAGCGGCGATCTGTTCGGGCGTGCCGGTCAGGCCGATGATGTCGTCGGAAAAGGCTGCGGCAAATTCGCCCACCACGGCGGGGGTATCGCGTTCGGGATCGATGGTGATGAAGATCGGCGTGATCTTTGCCGCCTTGCCGGGATCACTGGCCGCCAGCACCTTAAGCCCCTGCGCCACGCGCTGCATGTCGGTGGGGCAGATGTCGGGACAGAAGGCATAGCCGAAATAGACCACCCGGTAGCGTCCGGCAAAATCATCCCAGCGCACCGTTTCGCCCGCGCTGTTGATAAGCGCAAAGTCGCCGCCGATGGCAGCGCCCGCCAGCGGCGGTTCGGCCGCAGGCGTGGCCGCATCGCAGCCAGCCAGGGCCAGCGCGGCCGCAAGCATTACAGCAATCCGGGACGAAGGCTTGTTGATGCGGTTCATGGTCTGCTAATTGGCTTCTTGCGAGAGGGCCGCTGCGTGCGGCCAATGTGACAGGGAAAGCGAAAGGATCAAACCGTGACCTTCGATGTTTTGCGCAAGTTAGGGTTTCGTGAGCGGATTGCCAGTGCAATCCTGTTCGCGTTCACGCTCGCGCTGGGGTTGTCTGTTCCTGCGGCGGCGCAGTTCCAGTCGGAAGGCTACCAGTTTCTCGAAGCGGTCAAGGATCGCGACGGCGACAAGGCCACCGACATGCTCAACAAGCCGGGCAGTACCATCGTCAACAGCCGCGATCTGACCAGCGGTGATACCGGCCTTCACATCGCGGCCCAGCGTCGTGACGTGCTGTGGGTGCGATTCCTGCTGCAACGCAGCGCCGATCCCAATATCCGCAACAAGAAAGGCCTGACGCCGCTGCAGTTGGCCACCACGCTCGGCTTTACCGAAGGGGTGGAGGCGTTGATCAAGGGCGGGGCGGATGTGAATGTCGGTGACCAGACCGGCGAAACCCCGCTGATCGCCGCGGTGCACCAGCGCAATTCCGAACTTGTGCGGGTGCTGCTCGACAAGGGCGCGGATCCCGACCGCAACGACAATTCGGGCCGTTCCGCACGCCAGTATATGGAACTGATGAGCGGCAACACCCTGATGCAGCAGGTGTTCAAGGATGCCGACGATAAACGTGCGGGCAAGGAACCAAAACGCCAGTACGGGCCTTCTTTCTGACATGAACACCCAGACCCATGATTTTGCCGACATGACGCTTGATGAGCTGCGCGTCGCGCTTGCCCCCGATATTGCCGCCTCGGCGATCTTTGATGGCTGGAACGAAACCGCGCTGATCGCGGCTGCCGAAATGGCCGGATGCGATCCCGATGTCGCCCGGCTGGCGTTTCCGGGCAAAGAGTTTGGCGGCCTTGCGATGGAACTGATCGAGGCGTGGATTACCTCGGTCGATCAGGCGATGGAGGCCGAATGGCCGGCCGAACGGCTGGCGACGCTGAAGATCCGCGAACGCATCCGCACGCTGGTGGCCTTCCGTCTTGACGCCGTGGCCGACGTGGACGAGGCGGTGCGCCGTGCGCTTGCGGTGATGGCACAGCCGCACAACGCAGCCACTTCGATCAGGCTCGGCTGGCGCTCGGCCGATATCATGTGGCGGCTCGCCGGGGACACCGCGACCGATTACAACCACTATACTAAGCGGATGATTCTGGCCGGTATCTACAGCGCGACGCTCGCGGTGTTCGTCAATGACGAAAGCGAGGGCAAGGCCGATACCCACGCCTTCCTCGATCGCCGTATCGACGGGGTGATGAAGTTCGAAAAGGCCAAGGCGCAGTTCCTCGGCAAGGACCGCGAATTGCCCAGCCTGACCCGGTTTCTTGGCCGTTTGCGCTACCCGGCACGGTAATCGTGTTGCGAACTGGTGGATTACCTGCCCCGCGTGGTCGCGCGGCGGGCCAAGCTTGCCTATTGTCCCGCACAGATTCGCGGCGCATCCTGCGCGGCGCACCAAGTATCTGATGCAGAAGGGACGTTTCGATGGCGGGTTCGCTTAACAAGGTCATGCTGATCGGCAATCTCGGGGCCGATCCGGAAATCCGCACGTTCCAGAACGGCGGTAAGGTCGCCAACCTGCGCATTGCCACCTCGGAAAGCTGGAAGGACCGCAACACCGGCGAACGGCAGGAACGCACTGAATGGCACACGGTCGCCATTTTCGGCGAAGGGCTGGTGGGCGTGGTTGAACGCTTCCTCAAAAAAGGCAGCAAGATCTACGTCGAAGGCAAGCTGCAGACCCGCAAGTGGCAGGATCAGCAGGGCAATGATCGCTATTCGACCGAGGTCGTGCTGCAGGGGCCGGGCGCGGTCATGACCATGCTTGACGGCGCGCAAGGCGGCGGTGGCATGGGTGGCGGCGGGGGTGGCGGCGGCGGCGGCCGTTCCTCGGGCGGTTATGGCGGCGGGGCCGCGTCCGGCGGCAGCGGCGGCGGTGGTGGCGGCGGCTGGGATCAGGGCAGCAGCAGCGGCGGTTCGTCCGGCGGCGCAAGCGGCGGCTATGACGATCTTGATGATGACATCCCGTTCTGATTCAAGGGTTTGCTGAAGGCTGGGGCAGGTGAAGCGAGCCATGGGGTTCGCCTCGCCGAACGGCACGAACGGCAGGAACCGCAGGATGCCGCACAATAGCGGACATTCAGCTATCGACCCCGGAACGGACTTTACCGTCATCCCAGCGAAAGCTGGGATCGCTCTCGCCCGCGTGCTAGCTCACGGCAATCGGCGGCTGGGTCTACATCATGACCAACAAACGCGGCGGCGTGCTGTATATCGGCGTCACCGCCGACCTGCCCGCGCGGATCATGCAACACAAGCAAGGCAAGGGTTCCGCCTTCTGCCGTCGTTATGGACTTGACCGACTGGTCTACGCGGAGCCTCATGCCGAGATCGCGGACGCCATCACCCGAGAAAAAGCGATGAAGGCATGGAAGCGCGCATGGAAGATCGAGCAGATTGAAAAGAGCAACCCTGAATGGGGTAAACTTTTCGAGCAGATCAACTGACCGCCAGCGATCCCAGCTTTCGCTGGGATGACGAAAAGGGCAGAAAACCACCCACTTCCCGCCATCCCGCGAAAGCGGCCGTGAACCTGACAGCGGACGCTCCGCCCTTGCTTGCCCTGGGGCCACCGATGCCTCCATCGGCTTGGCGCGCATGGAACTTTCGCGCCGGACACCCACTTATCATGACATGGCTTGCGAACCTGCCTCTGCCACGCCTGCGACCATCGGCCAATTGCTGGCGGGCATGGCGCTGTTCGGCAGTTCGACCCCGCTGAGCAAGATCATCGGGGAGCATTTCGCGGTGTTTACCGCCTCGTGCCTCCGGATGGCGATTGCCAGCCTCGTGCTGGCCCCGTTCGTGTGGTTCCTCACCGAGCGTTATGCCGCAGCGCGGCGGTCGGACATCGGGGTGGTCCTTGCGATTTCCGCGTTCGGGATGGTGGGCTTTACCGCGACCATGCTGTTCGGGATGCGGCTGACGACGGGGGTGATCGGATCGACCATCATGAGCACCACGCCCGCGGTCACGGCGGCGGCGGCGGTGGTGTTCTTCGGCGCGGCGATGAACTGGCGCAAGGCGGGCGCGCTGGCGCTCGCGCTGGTCGGGGTGGTCGCCATCAACCTGCTGCGCAGCAATGATGGCGAGGCGGATGCATGGCTGCTGGGCGCGGCGCTGGTCAGCGCGGCGGTGTGTCTGGAGGCAGGCTACACCCTGCTTTCGCGCAAGCTTTCAGATGGGATCACCTCGCTCGAGGCGACGCTGGCCGCATCGCTGGTGGCGATCCCGCTGTTCGTGGTGCTGGCCTTCATGTTCGATGCGCGCCCGTTTGATTTCAGCCGCGCAGACGGGTTTGCCACCGGGGCGCTGTTGTTCTGGGGGGCGGCAACCGGCGGGCTGGCTCCGGTGCTGTGGTATAATGGCGTGCGCAAGGCGACCGGCGCATTGACGGCGGGGGCGATGGCGGTGATGCCGCTGTCCGCGCTGGTGCTGTCCTATGTGCTGCTGGGCGAACCGTTCCGCTGGGCGCACCTCGCCGGTTTCGGGCTGGTGTTCGCAGGGCTGGTGCTGATGATCGTCGAACACGCGCAGGACACGAAAAAGGACAGCGAGCCCGCCTGATCAGTCCTTTTTCAGCGCTGCCAGCATCGCCGCCAGTGGCCCGTCCTGTTCGCCTTCCCTGACGATTCCGGCGGCGATCCTTGCGGCATCGGCGCCCGGCCCCTCGGCATAGGGATCGATCGCCAGCCCAAGCGTCTGCGCCACCGCCTCGCCAAGGTCGAACATGTCGCCGGAAAACGCGATTTCGTCGCAATCATCGGCTTCGAGCTCGATTTCGATCGCGTCATCATCGGGCAGGGCATGGGCGCTTTCATCGACAAAGCGCAGGTCGACAGGTTCATCAATGGCAACCGGGAAATCCTCGCCCGAAACCGCGCAAGGCTGCATGATCTGCGCCTGCAACCGGCCGGTCGCGCGGATCGCGCTGGGTTTCTGTTCAAGCGCGACTTCAGCGCGCAGGGCCTGCACCGCGCCCAGTCCGAAACGCGCCGCCAGCGCTGCACGCTCCGCCGTGGTCGGCTCGATCACGATCGGTGCGGCGGGGAGCGGGCGCGCCTTGACCATCCGGGTCAGTTCGGACGGGGGCAGGTCAGAGGGGACGGGGGGCACGCTCACCAGATTGCGCTCGCCTTCAGCATTTCGGCATCGCTGAACCGGGCGAGGCGCTGGGAAAGTTTCAGCAGCCGTTCGGCCACCTGCGCGGCGCTGGCGGCCTCGTCGGCGCCCTCGGCAAAGGTCACGTTGCGCTGCACGGCGCCGGTCAGCTTGTCCAGATCGCCCGCGTTGAGCGCGCTGCGATAGACCCCCAGCCTGCCGCCAAGCACGCTCATCAGCTTGCCGATGCGCTTGCCCACGACCACGTCATTGACCCCGAATTCGCGCAATTGGCCGTCCATGTCCTCGACAAACAGCTCTGCCAGCAGGGCGCTTTCGGCACGCATTTCAGAGCCTTCGACGCGCACGATCACCGTGCTCAGCACGGCGGTGATGAGGTCGAACCGTCCGGCGATCGAATCCGCCACCCGGCATTCGGTATAGTAGCCCGGGTCACGCGCAAGCTCGATCACCCGGTGCCATAGCGGGCGCACGCTTTCGCGCGGGTCAGGGGCGGTGCCAAGCAGGCGGGAGAGGAAGGACATGGAAATTCTTTGCCTTTCAGAACCGGGTGATAGCGACGCGAAACTACGCTCGCGCGCCCGTGCCGGATGCGTTGCCGGATGCGTTAAAGCCCGGTTCAAGCCCCGCTCACCATGGACTTCCGGCGATCTGCCGCAGATGGTGCGTTGCAAGCTTGTGCCTAGCCCCTTAAAGCGCGAGACCCAAGCGATATGAGACCGCCACGGCGCGCGGACAAGAGACGGGACGAATACGGTTTGACGCGAATGGCGAAAATGAACCCCCAGGCAAACCGCAAGCGCGCCCTTTTACGGGTGGCGCTGGTGATCGGCGGCGCTGCACTGCTGGCCGGCTGTTCGGCGATCCGCGAATCGCGCGGCTACATCACGGATCCGCTGTTGTCCCAGGTGATCCAGCCGGGGATCGACAATCAGCAATCGGTCGAAGGCACGCTGGGGCGGCCGACTTTCACCAGCCAGTTTGGCGAGCCGACGTGGTATTATGTCTCCAGCGTCACCGGGCAGCGCCCCTTCACCCGCCCCCGTATCCGCGAACACAGCGTGCTGGCGGTGCGGTTTGATGAGGCGGGCAAGGTGATCGAGGTTGACCGCAGCGGGGTTGATCAGGTCGTCTATCTCGATCCTGATGGCGGCAAGACGCCGACGCTGGGGCGTGAACGCGGTTTCCTTGAAGACCTGTTCGGCAATATCGGACAGGTCGGCGGTGGAGGCATGCCGGGCGGGCCGGGCGGCCCTTGATCTCCTTGCCGCGCGACACACGCTTGATCCTGCGGCCTTGCGCGCCATATTGCCCGGCATGACAAGCAAATCTTCGAGCCACGGCCTTATCCAGTGGCATGGCACCACCATCATCGGCGTGCGCCGCGGCGATAGCACGGTCATCGCGGGCGATGGGCAGGTGTCGATGGGCAATACCGTGATGAAGCCCAATGCCAAGAAGGTGCGCCGAATCGGTGATGGCAAGGTCATCGCCGGGTTTGCCGGGGCGACCGCGGATGCATTCACCCTGTTCGAACGGCTGGAAAAGAAGCTGGAGCAATATTCCGGCCAGCTGATGCGGGCCTGCGTCGAGCTCGCCAAGGACTGGCGCACCGACAAATATCTGCGCAATCTCGAAGCGCTGATGATCGTTGCCGACAAGGATACGCTGCTGGTGCTGACCGGCAATGGCGATGTGCTGGAACCGGTGGGCGAGATTGCGGCGATCGGATCGGGCGGCAATTTCGCGCTGGCCGCCGCGCGCGCGCTGGCTGATTACGAAACCGACGCCGAAGCCATCGCGAGGAAAGCAATGGCGGTCGCAGCCGAAATCTGCGTCTTCACCAACGGCAATTTGACGGTCGAGACGGTTTGACTATCCGGGATCCCATGATTGAAAACCTGACCCCCAAAGCCATTGTCGCCGCGCTTGATGAACACATCATCGGCCAGAAGGACGCCAAGCGCGCGGTCGCGGTGGCGTTGCGCAATCGCTGGCGCCGCCAGCGGCTCGGCGCCGAACTGCGTGACGAGGTCACCCCCAAGAACATCCTGATGATCGGCCCCACGGGTTGCGGCAAGACCGAGATCAGCCGGCGGCTGGCCAAGCTTGCCGAAGCGCCGTTCGTCAAGGTCGAGGCGACCAAGTTCACCGAAGTCGGCTATGTCGGACGCGATGTCGAACAGATCGCCCGCGATCTGGTGGAGGAGGCGATCCGGCTGGAAAAGGAACGTCGCCGCGAAAAGGTGCGCGAGGCCGCGTCCGAAGCGGCGATGGACCGGCTGCTCAATGCGCTGGTGGGGGACAACGCCTCCGAAGCGACCCGCGCCAGTTTCCGCCAGCGCATCGTCGAAAACGCGATGAATGATGTCGAGGTCGAAATCGAAGTCGCCGACAGTCCGGACATGCCGCTCGACATGGGCAATATGGGCGGATCGATGCAGATGATCGACCTTTCCGACATGATGGGGAAAGCCTTCGGACGCAAGGCCAGCCGCCGCCAGAAACTGCGCGTGCCCGATGCCTGGGACCGGCTGGTGGACGAGGAGGCCGACAAGCGGCTTGATCAGGACGATGTCGCCCGCGTCGCACTGGCCAATGCGGAAACCAACGGAATCGTGTTCCTTGACGAAATTGACAAGATCGCAGTCAGCGATGTGCGCGGCGGGTCTGTGTCCCGCGAAGGCGTGCAGCGCGACCTGCTGCCGCTGATCGAAGGCACCACGGTCGCGACCAAATACGGCCCGATGAAGACCGACCACGTGCTGTTCATCGCCAGCGGCGCGTTCCACGTGGCCAAGCCATCCGACATGCTGCCCGAATTGCAGGGCCGCCTGCCGATCCGGGTCGAACTGCGCGCCCTGACGGAAGGCGATTTCGTGCGCATCCTTTCGGAAACCCGCGCCAATCTGGTCGCCCAGTACAAGGCGCTGCTTGGCACCGAGGAGGTGACGCTCGACTTCACCGATGATGCCATTGGCGAGGTCGCCAGCATTGCCGCGCAGGTCAATGCCAGCGTCGAGAATATCGGCGCGCGGCGGTTGCAGACGGTGATGGAGCGGCTGCTGGAGGATATCAGCTTCGAAGCCGAGGATCGCACCGGCGAGACAGTGGTGATTGACGCGGCTTACGTGCGCGAGCGGCTGGCCGACCTTGCGGGCGATACCGACCTTTCGAAGTATATTCTGTGATGACCCGCCAGCCTGTCAGCGATCTTTCGGCGATGCTGGCGGGGATGGCCCCGGTGCTGGACCGCGAGGCATGGTATTTCGTGGTGGTCGAGGGCACGCCGCCCACCCCTGAATTGCGGGATGCCCTCGCCAACGCTTTCGCCATTATCCGCGAGGACGAAGGGGTTACCGCCATAGTCTCCGGCGAGCGGGCGGGCATGCCCTTTGCGCGGATCACCCTGATGGTGCATTCCGCGCTTAAAGGGGTCGGGCTGACCGCAGCCGTATCGGGTGCGTTGGCCGAGGCGGGGATCGCCTGCAACATTATTGCCGGATATTACCACGATCACCTGTTTGTGCCGTGGGCGCGCCGCGACGCAGCGCTGGCAATTCTCCAGCGCCTTTCCGGGACCGGGTGATCATTCCCCGAGCAGATATTTTTCCCAGAACATCAGCCGCGACAGGAAGGCGTAATCCGAATTGTCCTTCTTGCGGAAGCCGTGGCCCTCGTCGGCGGCCACAAGGTGCCATGCCTCGCCGCCATTGGCGCGGATCGCGGCGACCATCTGATCGGCCTCGGATTTCGGCACGCGCGGGTCATTGGCACCGGTGATGACGAACATCGGCTTTTCGATTTCATCGACCCGGGTCAGCGGGCTGATTTCCATCAGCTTGGCGCGCTGCACCGGATCGCGCTCGTCGCCATATTCCACCCGCCGCAGATCCTGCCGGTAGGGATTGGTGTTTTCCAGAAAGCTGACGAAATTGCTGATCGCCACGGTGCATTGGGTCGCGGTGAGTTGATCCTTCAGCTGTACGGCGGCGGCATAGCACATGTACCCGCCATATGATCCGCCGGTGAGACCGATTCTGGCCGCATCCACCGCAGGTTCTGCCCGCGCCGCATCGATCAGCGCGGCCATGTCCTTAACCGAATCCTCGCGCTGGAACGGGCCATTATCGAGGCTGACAAAGGTCTTCCCGAAACCGGTCGATCCGCGCACATTGGGGTAGAAAATGCCGATCCCCAATTCATTGAGATAGTAGTTGTTGCGCCCCATGAAGCCTGCGGTGCTCTGGCCTTCGGGGCCGCCGTGGACACTGACCAGCAGCGGGCGCGGGCCGGCAAATTTCTCCGGATCAGGCATATAGAGCAGGCCGGAAACCTCCAGCCCGTCAAAACTTCTGGTGGTGATGATACGCGGTTCGACATTCACCGCCGGCTCCAGTCCGCCGGTCTCGCTCTGCGTCCAGCGGGTCAGCTGCATCGTCTTGGGGTCCAGTGACCACACATCCGCCGCGCTTTTGGCGCTGGATAAGGAAAAGCCGATTTCGTCCCATGGTGCGATTTCCAGCCCGCCGATCTGGCCAGCGGGCAGGGCATCGACCTTTGTCATCTTGCCGCTCGCCACATCGATCAACCGCAGCCGGTCGGTCCCGGCTTCGTTCACGACATAGGCAATCGTCCTGCCATCATCGGAAATGTCGAAGCTGGCGACGTCCCATGCTTCACGTGAAACGGCCTCAAACTCTCCCGATACGGGGTCAAGACGGCCGAGACGCTTGAAATCCGAGCCTTGGTCGCTGGTTACCCAAAGCGTGCCGCCAGGTGCGACTTCCAGCCCGTTATAGGCGATTTGCGCCGCCGGATCGCCGATCGGGGTCATCGCCCCGCTGGCAAGGTCGAGCCGGTAGAGATCGATATCCTGCACCGAGTTGTAATCGGCGACATAGGCGGAGCGCTTGTCCGGCGCAAAGCCGATGATCGCCCAGCCGCCGTTCCGGCTTTCATGCACCATGCGGGTCGAGGCCGGATCGCGGGGGTTCATCACGTAAAGATCCGAATCCACCCCGTTGCGGCGGGTGGAGCTGAAGCCGATCAGCTCACCATCGCTGCTCCACGCGCCCGGCTGGTTGCGGCTTTTGCCGTCTGTCAGCATGGTCAGGCGGCCATCCTTAAGGGTGTGAAGCTGGTAATATTCATCTCCGCCGCGATCCTTGGTGACAAGGATGATGTCGCCTTTGGCTGGCGCGTAGCCGCCGCGCACCGGCTCGGCTTCGAAACTGATCTGGGTGCGCGCGCCCATCGGTGTCTCGACCCGGTGCAGCTGCGATACATTGGCAAAGCGGGTGGAGATCAGCACTGCGCGAGCATTGGGATCCCAGCCCGCAAAGCCCGCGCCGCGCGCTTCGAGATAGGCGCGCGCGCGTTCGGCAAGGGCGAGCGGAACCGGCGGCATGTCCTCGGCGGTCAGCGCGGCCGGAACGGGCACGGCCGGAGCCTCGGCGGCGGGCGCATCCTGTGCGATTGCCGGGTGGAACGCGCCGGGCAGGGTAGCCGAGGCAAGCAGCAGGGCAATCAGACGCGCGTCACGCATGGGCTTGATTCTCTCTTTTTGGCAAATGCGGGCTTTTTGGCAAATGCGGGCCTTGAAAAACGGCCATCGGCACAATGGGTAACAGCACCCCGGGAGGCAAGGCAATGCCGGTGGGCTATTCAGCCGCTTCGGCTGCTTCGGCTGCTTCGCCTGCCTCGCCTTCATCGGTTGTGCTGGCGTCCTTGCCCCGCTCGCTCGCCTGACGCGACCACATCTCGGCATAAAGCCCGCCCTTGGCCAGCAGCGCGGCATGGGTGCCGTTTTCGGCCAGCCGGCCATGATCGAGCACAAGGATGTTGTCGGCATCCGCGATGGTCGACAGCCGGTGGGCGATGGCGATGGTGGTGCGCCCTTCCTCCAGCCGTTTCAGCGTGCCGAGGATTTCCTGCTCGGTGCGGGTATCCAACGCGCTCGTCGCTTCGTCCAGCAGCAGGATCGGCGGGTTCTTGACCAATGTTCGCGCGATCGCGACACGCTGTTTTTCGCCGCCCGAAAGTTTCAGCCCGCGTTCGCCCACCATGGTGCCAAACCCATCGGGCAGGCGCTCTATCAGCGGCATCAGCGCGGCATCGCGCGCGGCCTGTTCCACCACCGCCTCGTCCGCGCCTTCGGCTCCATAGGCGATGTTGTAGGCGAGGCTTTCGTTGAACAGCACGGAATCCTGCGGGACGATCCCGATCGCGGCGCGCAAGCTGTCCTGGCGGACCCGGGCAATATCCTCGCCGCCCACCAGCACCCGGCCCTGTGTCGGATCGTAGAACCGGAACAACAGCCGCCCGATCGTGCTCTTGCCTGCGCCCGAAGGCCCGACAATGGCGGTGGTGGAGCCCGCCGGCACCTCGAAACTGAGCCGGTCGAGAATGGTGCGCCCCGGTTCATAGCCAAAGGTGACATTATCGAACACCACCGTCGGCGTGCGCACGATCAGCGCGGGTGCGCCGGGGATATCCTTCACCTCGATATCAGTGTCGATCAGGCGGAACATTTCGGCCATGTCGACCAGCCCCTGCCGGATCGTGCGATAGACCCAGCCCAGCAGATCGAGCGGGCGGAACAGCTGGATCAGGAAGGTGTTGACCAGCACCAGATCGCCGACCGTCAGTTCACCCTTGCTCCAGCCCCACACGGTATAGGCCATCGCGCCTGCCAGCAGCGCATTGGTGATGATCGACTGCGTCATGTTGAGCAGACCGACCGAGTTTTCCGATTTGATCGCGGCCTCGGCATAGGCGCGCGCGGCGTGGGAATAGCGCGATTCCTCGCGCTGCTCGGCGTTGAAGTATTTCACCGTCTCGAAATTGAGCAGCGAATCCACCGCGCGGTGCAGCGCCTTGCCGTCGAGATCGTTCATCTCGCGCCGCAGCTTGGTCCGCCATTCGGTGATCCAGCGCGTGACCGCAACATACAGGACGACGGTGACCGCCGTGCCCAGCACCAGTTCGATCCCGAAATTGATATAGAAGATCACGCCGACGGCAATCAGTTCGATCACGGTCGGGGCGATGTTGAACAGCAGGAAGTACAGCATCATGTCGATGCTCTTGGTGCCGCGTTCGATGATCTTGGTGACCTCGCCCGTGCGCCGCGCAAGGTGGAAGCGCAGCGACAGGCGGTGCAGGCGTTGAAACACATCCTCTGCTAGCGCCAGCGAGGCATATTGCCCCACCTTCTCGAAGGCGATGTTGCGCAGATTGTCGAACGCGACCGAGGTGAACCGCCCCAGCGCATAGGCCGCCACCAGCGCCAGCGCGACTGTCAGGCCGGTGTCCACCGGCCCGGCCATCGCATCGACCGTTCCCTTATAGGCAAATGGCAGCGCCAGCATGATGCCCTTGCCCCCCAGCACCAGCGCCATCGCCACCACGATCCGGATGCGCAGGCCGGGGTTATCCTTTGGCCAGAGATAGGGCAGGAACCGCCTGAGCGTGGCCCAGCCTTCGACATCGCGGGCGGATTTATCGGGATCGGCGGGCTGTTGGCTATCGGGTGGCATTACCGCGTCATGTGGGCGCGCGCGCCTGATAGCGCAAGCCGCATACCCCAGCGAGGCTGCTCAGAAGCGGAGTGTCTGCCCTGCCGTCCGGGCGGCGCGCATGGCCCGGGCAACATCGCGCGGCACGTCGAACAGCACCCGCTGCCTGGCAAAGTCGATCGCGACCCGGTCGAACAGTGCGAGATGCTGCATCCCCAGCGAGAGCGCCGGCTTGTCGCTCAATCCCAGCGCCTCGAACGCGGGCGCATCGGCAAAGGTCAGCGGCACGTCGTTAAGCGCGAGCCCCTCGATCGAGAGAGAGCGCACCACCGACATCGCGCCGATCAGATCCACCCCGTTCACGTCGGTCGCGACGACCTCGGCGGCGCGCTTGGCGCGGATGCGATCACGCAGGGCGTGGTTGGCAAGGCTCATCTGCGCCCCGGTGTCGATGATCACTGTCGCGCGGATCCCTTCCACCTTCGCATCGGTGATCAGCAATTGGCCCAGTTGCGGCTGGGCGCGCACGACGATCTCGAAACCGCCGCGGCCCTGGCGGGTGTTGCGGGCATCCTGCAATGTCATCGTCTGGTCGCGGAAGTCGATCAGCACGCGGAAGTCCTGCAGCGAATCGAGCCCGATGATGCCGTCCGCCCCGACATGTTCGCGCGCAAGAAGGGGGGCCGCGAGATCGGTGACGGTGTGGCTGCCAAGGTCGAGCCGTCCGACTTCGACCAGCTCCACCTCCCGGCGGCTGGCCATCCCCACCAGCATCGCCACCCCGGCCGACCGCAGGCCGAGGCCGGCGTTGATCTCGTGGGTGATCACTGTGGCCTCGCTGCCGGTGTCGATCATGAAATTATAGGGCCCGCTGCCATCGACCATGACCGGGATGGTGAACCGGCGATGACGCTCTGCGCTGAGTGCCAGCACCTCGGCCTCCGGATCGACCATGCCTGCGCTGGCGGCCTGAAGCGGTGTTTCTGCAGGCACAGGCGCCTCGGCGCTTGCCGGTACGCCCATAGCCAATATTGCAGCGAGGGCCGCAGCACCGGCGCGGCGCGTGGTTGCATGAGTCGGCATGTCTCTCTCCCGCAGCGGCGCGGCATCCCGATCGCGTCCGCAAACAAGCAATCTACCACCGAATGCACGGCCACCCAAACGTAAGTGGTCAATTGCGGCATCCCAAAGCCCAAACCGTCATGCCGAAGATAAGCGGCGGCGGCGCGTCCGGCAGGATAGGCAGATCCACCGGCCTGCGACTCCGATTCCATCACTGTGGGGACGGCTGAACCGGCGAATGCTGGGGGCATTGTGGGCGTATACGGCCTGCTGCGGTGCCCGTCTGCCCCCGCGAAGTAGGATAAAAATGGCGGAAATCAGGGGTTCTTGCGCCGGCGTGAAATAAAATTGCAAAAAGCCGTTGACCGAATCTGAGGCCGCCCATATATGCCCCTCACCGACGCGGCGCTGACGGTTTCAAACCGGCCCCGCAGCGATTGGTCGCCAACATAAACGGATAGCCGGTCCCCCGGTGTAAATCGGGGAACCAAGCGCTGTCCGCTTTTACTGTCTGGTGGTTCTTTGACATTGTTGGTTTTTGATGAAGGGACATGTGGGCGACGGCGCCCGGTCCGGGGACCTCAAGGCTCCGGTAACCGGTTAATACAAGCCGATGCCACATCCGACGCGGGCTCCACGCCTGCCCGGATGGCAAGCATGTTCATTCGTATCCATTACGTTTGACAGCAGGTATTGGCTCCTTGCAGCTCATGCCAGACTGGAGGGTGGGGTTTTCCCCATGCTAGTTTGGTGTGTGACACAACTTGAGAGTTTGATCCTGGCTCAGAACGAACGCTGGCGGCATGCCTAACACATGCAAGTCGAACGAGACCTTCGGGTCTAGTGGCGCACGGGTGCGTAACGCGTGGGAACCTGCCTTTAGGTTCGGAATAACAGTGAGAAATTACTGCTAATACCGGATAATGTCTTCGGACCAAAGATTTATCGCCTTTAGATGGGCCCGCGTTGGATTAGCTAGTTGGTGGGGTAAAGGCCTACCAAGGCGACGATCCATAGCTGGTCTGAGAGGATGATCAGCCACACTGGGACTGAGACACGGCCCAGACTCCTACGGGAGGCAGCAGTGGGGAATATTGGACAATGGGCGAAAGCCTGATCCAGCAATGCCGCGTGAGTGATGAAGGCCTTAGGGTTGTAAAGCTCTTTTACTGGGGATGATAATGACAGTACCCAGAGAATAAGCTCCGGCTAACTCCGTGCCAGCAGCCGCGGTAATACGGAGGGAGCTAGCGTTGTTCGGAATTACTGGGCGTAAAGCGCACGTAGGCGGCTTTTTAAGTCAGGGGTGAAATCCCGGGGCTCAACCCCGGAACTGCCCTTGAAACTGGGAAGCTAGAATCTTGGAGAGGCGAGTGGAATTCCGAGTGTAGAGGTGAAATTCGTAGATATTCGGAAGAACACCAGTGGCGAAGGCGACTCGCTGGACAAGTATTGACGCTGAGGTGCGAAAGCGTGGGGAGCAAACAGGATTAGATACCCTGGTAGTCCACGCCGTAAACGATGATAACTAGCTGTCCGGGCTCATAGAGCTTGGGTGGCGCAGCTAACGCATTAAGTTATCCGCCTGGGGAGTACGGTCGCAAGATTAAAACTCAAAGGAATTGACGGGGGCCTGCACAAGCGGTGGAGCATGTGGTTTAATTCGAAGCAACGCGCAGAACCTTACCAGCCTTTGACATCCTAGGACGACTTCTGGAGACAGATTTCTTCCCTTCGGGGACCTAGTGACAGGTGCTGCATGGCTGTCGTCAGCTCGTGTCGTGAGATGTTGGGTTAAGTCCCGCAACGAGCGCAACCCTCGTCCTTAGTTGCCATCATTAAGTTGGGCACTTTAAGGAAACTGCCGGTGATAAGCCGGAGGAAGGTGGGGATGACGTCAAGTCCTCATGGCCCTTACAGGCTGGGCTACACACGTGCTACAATGGCATCTACAGTGGGCAGCT
>NZ_FRDF01000003.1:40000-242642 GCF_900143235.1 Erythrobacter sanguineus
GCGTTATCGTGCCCAGCTGGCTGATCGCGCCATCGGCAGGGCTGAGAATGAAGCGGGATGCGTCCGCCAAGGGGCGTGCACCGGGCTTCAGTTCGCGGGTGAAGAAGTCATTGAAGCTCGCAAATTGATCGAAACCGCGAACGGCATCGGCCATGTCGACGCCATAGGAACGCGCAAACCGGCGGATCAGCCGGTCCCTCAACCAAGGACGTTCGCTTGCCGCAGCGCCGCCTGCCCACCGCGAAAGCAGGTGCTGCGGAAGGGCGTGCTGGAGCAGGACAAAGGGAGAGGGCATTGTGCATAACCGTCAGAACCATGCGCAACGAATGGCGCTGGCATGTCCGTAACCGCCCACGCCCGAGGATGATAGGCCAAAGGCGCTATCGACCCGCCTTGCAACCGCGGCAAAGAACCCGTCAGCCCGCGCGCACCCGTGACAAGAACCCGCGCACCTGCTCGCTGAGATGGCTGGCCTGTCCCTCAAGCTCGTTGGCGCTGGACAGCACCTGGCTGGCTGCGGCGCCGGTGGACAGCGACAATTGCCGCACATCTTCAATATGGCCCGCAACCTTCTCCGTGCCGCGCGCGGCGAGATCGATGCTCTGCGCCAGATCGCGTCCGGCGACCGATTGCTGATCGACTGCGGTGGCAATCGAGACGGCGGTTGCCTCCAGCTCCTTGACCTGTCCGGCGATCGATCGCAGCGCCTTGACGCTGGCGCCGGTGGTCGATTGCATCGCGCGGATCTGGTCGGCGACCTTTTCGGTGGCGCGGCTGGTCTGCATGGCGAGCTCCTTGACCTCGCTGGCAACCACCGCGAACCCGCGCCCGGCCTCGCCGCCGCGTGCGGCCTCGATGCTGGCATTAAGCGCGAGCAGGTTGGTGCGCTGGGCGATGGTCTGGATCAGTTCGACGATCTGGCCGACTTCCTCGGCCGAAGCCGCGAGTGCCGAAATCGTTTCATCCGCCTCGCCGGTGGCTTCGGTGGCAAGCCGCGCCAATTCGCTGGAGGAGGCGGCCTGACGGCTGATCTCGCTGATCGACAGCGCAAATTCGTCGCTTGCGGCGGCGGCTGCGGTGGCCCCTGCATTGGCGTCTTCCATCGATGTCGCAACCTCGCCGGTCCGGCGGCTGGCTTCCTCGGCGCTGCCCGCCATCCGGGTTGCGGTGGTGTGCAGCTGGCTGGAGGCCGCCGCGACTCCGTTGACGACATCGCCGACAGTACGTTCGAATTGCAGCGCCACATCCTCAAGCATCGCCGCCTTGCGCGCCTCGGCCTCGATCCGTTCGCGCTCGCGCTCGTTTTGCAATTGCAATTCCTGCTCGGCCTTTTCGGAACGTTCGCGCGCGCGATCCTCCATCCACTTGTTGGCTTTCTTGAACAGGTCGAGCGCGCGGACCATCTGGCCAACCTCGTCCTTGCGTTCGCCGCCCGCGATGGTGAAATGCCGGTCACCGGCGGCCAGCTGGTTCATCCCGCTGGCGATTTCGACGATCTTGCGCGAGAAATCACGCGAGAGGTAGGCAAGGCCGAGCAACAGCACCGCGCCGCCAAACGCCGCCAGCACTCCGAGGATCAGCACCATGTTGAAGAAATAGGCGATGCCGCTTGCTTCCTGGGTTTCGCCGCGGGCCGCCAGATCGGCAGCCAGACGGCTGGCTTCCTCAAGCAGAAAATCGCCCTCTGCCGCAACGCCAGAAGCAACCGCATTGGTGTTGCCACCCGTGCGGACAGCCTCGGCTGCGCGGTCGTTCTCGCTCTTCATCGCGTCAAGGCGGAGGTTGAGATCACCGCCGCGCGATTCCATGTCGGGCAGATGTTCGGCCAGAACTGCCGTGATGGCCGCAACCTGTGCCATGACGTCGGCCTCGCTCGCACGCTGCGCCTCGCGCAGGCTGGGCGAGCGGTCATACAGCGCGCGCACCGAATGGTAACGCAGTTCACCCGCTGCCGATTGCAGCTCGCCTGCGGCAATCACCGCTTCCTGCACGCGGGCCGAAGCATTGTACCGGTTCCACAATTCGCCAAGCCCAAGGCCCAGCACAAGCGACATGGCAAAGCCGACCGCGAAGAAGGTGCCGAAGATCGCATTGATCTTCCTTGCCAGGGACAGATCGCGGAACCAGCCGAGCCGTTCGAGCAGGCTGGTCTTCAGCACGGTTTCCGGGACCGCGGCGTTGGCATGGGCATCTTCGGTTTCGAAGTCGGATCTCAGATCGTGCACGAATTCGGGAACGGCCTGTTCCTCATGGCGCTCCTGCAGGGTCATCATGTTCATGCCGCAATCCCCCGGGGTTTGACTTCAAGCATTTGTGAAGGAAATTCCTTTCCAAAAGCTTGATTCCGGCGATGCGCTTCGGGGAATGTACGGATTATCCGGCGCGGATCCGACCAAGGAAGCCTTGTACTTGCTGGCGCAAGGTGGCCGCCTGGGTTTCAAGACTGGTGGCGCTGGCAAGCACCTGACTGGCGGCCGAGCCGGTCGAGAGGGCCATGGTGCGCACCTCGCAGATATGATCGGCGACCTGCTCGGTGCCGCGCGCGGCCAGATCGATGCTGCGCGAAAGATCCTGCCCTGCGACCGATTGCTGGTCGACGGCGCTGGCGATGGAGACCGCGGTGGTCTCAAGCTGGCGGATCTGCCCGGCAATGGCGCGCAGGGCCGAAACGCTCGCTCCGGTGCTGTCCTGCATGCCGCGGATCTGGTCGGCGATCTTATCGGTTGCGCGGCTGGTCTGGTTGGCCAGTTCCTTGACCTCGCTCGCCACCACCGCAAAGCCGCGCCCGGCCTCTCCGCCGCGCGCCGCTTCGATCGAGGCATTGAGGGCCAGCAGATTGGTGCGCCGGGCGATGCTCTGGATAAGTTCGACGATCTCGCCGACCTGCTGCGCTGACGCGGTGAGCGCGCTGATCGTGCTGTCGGCTTCGTGCGCGGTAACGGCGGCTTCGCGCGCCAGTTCGGCAGATGAAGCCGCCTGACGGCTGATTTCGCCGATCGACATGGCAAACTCGTCGCTCGCAGAGGCGGCGGCGGTTGCCCCGATTCTGGCTTCCTCCATTGCGCCTGCGACCTCGCCCGTGCGGCGGCTGGTATCCTCGGCCGTGGTCGCCATCAGCGTTGCAGTGGATTGAAGCTGGCCGGAGGCTGCGACCACGCCGGTCACCACCTCGCCCACGGTGCGTTCGAACTGGTCGGCCACGTCGCGCAGCATCCGCTCGCGTTCGATCCGGGCTTCTTCCTGCTCGATCTGTCGCCGGGTGTGTTCCTCGCGTTCGGCTGCGGCCCGCTCGGCCCGCTCGCGGCTCAGGCGTTCCAGCTGGCGTCCGGCACGGTGGAACACTTCAAGCGCGCGCGCCATGTCGCCGATCTCGTCGCGGCGTGTCATGCCGGTGATCGCGATATCCTTTTCGCCAGAGGCAAGCCGGGTCATCTGTCCGGCCATTGCGCGCAGCGATCCGCCAATCGTCTGATTGGCATAGCGTTGCGCCGCCAGCGTGATCAGCGTGAGCGTGGCGGCGATTGCGATCCAGGCGAACAGCAGGGTGGAAATCAGATCCGCCCCGGCATCGGACAGCGTATCGGCATCCGCGCCCAGCGATCGGGCCATGTCCCGCCCAGCCTCAAGCACCGTGCCGCCCGTTGCTGCAACTTCGCGCGCCTGGGTGTCGCGCCGGCTGGCACTGCCCGCGTTCGCGCCGAACCCGGCGATCTGGCGGCGGAAATCGGCAATGCCCTTGCGGATCACAGTCAGCTGATCGCGGTCGGGGATGTTGGAGCTGCGGGCCCGGTCTGTCAGTCCGATGACGCTGCGGTCGGCAGCGGCAAGTTCATCCAGCGCCGCGCGTCCCCGTGCGCCATCGCCGCTGGCCACCAGCATTTCGGCATGGCGCTGGCTTTCGCTGAGATGGACCAGCAGGCGCTCGGCCTCAAGCGCGTTATCATGGGTGAGGTTGATGCGGTTCGAGCGGTTGCCAAGCTCGATAAATCCGGCGATCGCGAACAG
This sequence comes from Erythrobacter sanguineus, assembly GCF_900143235.1. GTDB lineage: Bacteria > Pseudomonadota > Alphaproteobacteria > Sphingomonadales > Sphingomonadaceae > Erythrobacter > Erythrobacter sanguineus. The sequence goes on from NZ_FRDF01000003.1 coordinate 44,006, forward strand.
CCCGGCCAGCAGCGCGAAGCCGAGATTTACGGTGACGAAAAAGGTGATCTTGCCGCCAACCGAAAGGCCTGCGAACCACCCGTGCAGGCCGGCGAATGATTGCGTCGGGTGCGCTTGATGGGCGCCTGCATGTTCAGCCTCAAGCTCGATGGCAATGTCCTGCAGCGCGCTCATGCCACCTGTTCTCCGGCCAGCCCGGCGTTCTGCGCGGCAATCAGGCGATCAATTTCGGCTGCGGGGACGGCGCGATAATACAGCCAGCCCTGAATCTGGTCGCATCCGGCAAGGCGCGCCAGTTCGGCCTGCTCCTCGGTCTCCACCCCTTCGGCGGTGACGGCCATGTTGAGCGCGCGTGCGAGTGCGATGCTGGACAGCATCATGGCCCGGCTGCCGTCATCCCCGCCGGCCAGTTCGATCAGGCTGCGGTCAAGCTTGAGCTTTTCGAAGCGGAACCGCCGCAGGAACCCGATCGAGGCATAGCCCGTGCCGAAATCATCGAGCGCGATCCGCACCCCGAAGGAACGGATCACGTCGAGCGTGCGCTCGGCCACCATGGGGTCGAGCACGAGGCAGGTTTCGGTCACTTCGAGTTCGAGCTGGTGCGGCGGGAAGCCGGTTTCCTCCAGCACCTCGCCAAGCTTGATCGGAAATTCGGGATTGCGCAGCTGGGCCGCGGAAATATTGACCGACAAGCTGATCTCGCCCCAGCGCAGGGCATCGCACACCGCCTGACGCAGCACCCACAGGCCGAGCGGGTTGATCAGCCCCGAATCCTCGGCCACCGGAATGAACACAGTGGGGCCGAGCGGGTCGCGGTTTCCGCGATCCCAGCGCAGCAGCGCTTCGACCGCGACGATCCGGCCATCGCCGGCATCGACCAGCGGCTGATAGGCCACCATGAATTCACCGGCAGCGATCCCGGCGCGAATTTCGTCCTCGATCTCGCGCACACGCTCGCGCCGGCGGTCGAAGGTTTCGTTGAACCAGGTGCAACGCATCTTGCCGCCGCGCTTCGACGTGTACATGGCGACATCGCTACGCCGGAGCATTTCCGAAGACGGGATCCGGTTGTCGCTGGTGCTGCGGGTAAGGCCGATGCTGGCCCCGATTGCGATCTGCCGTTCGCCTACGGCGACCTGTTATGCCAGCCGTTCAAGCAGGGTGCGGCACATGCCTTCCAGGATCGTGCCGGCCACCTTGCCGGCCATCACGGCCGCAAATTCGTCTCCGCCCAGCCGGTAGCAGCGCGCCTCGTTGCCGCACACCTCGCGCAGCAGGTGGGCGCATTGTGCGATCAGCTGGTCGCCAACGGCATGGCCGTAATGATCATTCACCTGCTTGAAACTGTCGAGATCGATCAGCGCCAGTGCGATTTCATCTTCGCTGTGCGACAGCCGTTCGACATCCTCGTGCAGCGCCCGGCGATTGGGCAGCTGGGTGAGCGTATCGGTCATGCCGAGAGATTCCAGCTCGCGTATGTTCGCCATGCTGCTGCGACCAAGCAGCAGCAGCAGCGCGGCATAGACAAGCAGCGTGGAAATCATCAACGGCGCAGAGGCACTGATCGTGAACCGGTCGCTCAGACTGATCGCAAGAACCGCAATGCCGGTGATCGCGCAGGCGACTGCCAGGGGCAGCAGCACCAGCCCGAGGGGGGTCAGGCGCAATGGTTTCTTGGTCACTGACACGTGTGCATCCCTGATCAGCATGGCTTGATCGCTGTCTAATCAGGCAACATCGTAAAAGGGAGCGGCTAAGGAAGCGTAAAGCCTGTTCACCGGGAAGTTCGCCGATGTTGCGCGGCCGCCCCGCTCAACCTGCGTATTGCCTCAGCCGGTCGCGCTGCAGCGCCAGCGGTTCGAAAAAGCTGGTGCGGGCTGATACCGGCTGGAAACGCTCGGTCTGGCCGATCACGGTCTCCCCGGCGCCCAGCATCAGGAAACCGTGGGGCGATAGCGCGCTGGCAAGCCGGTCGAACGCGGTCTGGCGGGTGCTGCGCTCGAAATAGAGCAGCACGTTGCGGCACAGCACGAGATCAAAGGGCTGGCGTCCGGGATGTGGCCCGAGGATGTTGTGCTGGCGGAAATGCACCAGGCGGCGCGCATCCTCGCGCACTTGCCAGCCTCCTGCGGTTTCGTCGAAATATCGCAGCATCTGCGTTACGGGCAGCCCGCGCTGCACCTCGAACTGGCTGTAAAGCCCGCTGCGCGCAGCGTTGATCGCCCGGTGCGATACGTCGGTGCCGAGGATATCGATGGTCCAGCCCTGCCAGCGCTCCCGCTGCTCGGCGAACAGCATGGCGAGCGAATAGACTTCCTGTCCGGTCGAACAGCCCACCGACCAGATCGACAGGCGCTTCACATCGGCGCGGCGGCGGGCGAGTTCGGGCAGGATTTCGCAAGGCAGCTGATCGAAGGTGGGCTTGTCGCGGAAGAAATAGGTCTCGTTGTTCAGCAGCGCCTCAACCACTTCCTGCGCCAGATCGGGGCTTTCGGGGCCCGTGCGCGGTGAGGCCAGCAGGCATACGAGCTGATCGACATTGCTGATGCCATATTCGCGGAACAGCCCGCCAAGCGCCGAATTGACCCGCCAGCGCCGACTTTCGGTCAGATGCTGACCGGTGCGGGCGGCAAGCAGATCGGCGATGATCTGGTGCGAGGCTTCGCTGGTTTCCACGCTGCGTGCCCCTATCCGTGCCGCAGCAAAACGGCGCTGGCCTGCGCGGTGATCGCCTCGCCAAGGCGTGGCGGGCTGGCGATCAATCCGGCCAGCCCGGCCTTGGCGACCGCGCCGGGCATGCCCCAGACCGCGCTGCTTTCCGCATCCTGCGCATAGATCGTGCCGCCCGCGCTCACCAGTTCCTTTGCCCCCAGCACCCCGTCGCGGCCCATGCCCGACAGGATCACGCCCAGCGCGCGGCCATCGCAGGCAAGGGCAAGGCTGGCGAGCATCGGATCGACCGAGGGCAGGCAGCCACTGGGCGCGGGTTCCTGACAGATGCGGGCGAGCAGCCGATCGCCGCTGCGCCTGACCAGCAGGTGACCATGGCCGGGGGCAATCATGATCCGGCCCGGCTGGATGACCATCCCGTCGGCTGCGATGTCGGTCGGGCGTCCGCACGCATTCTCCACCTGCCGCGCGAAGACGGGAATGAACGATGTCGGCAGATGCTGGGTGATGAGGATCGGCAGGATGCAATCGTGCCCCAGCGTGCCCAGCATCTGGCCAAGCGCATGGATCCCGCCGGTCGAGGCGCCCACCGCGATCACTTCCGGGCGCCGCGCGCGCAGGTTGGCGGCGGGCCGTGCAAAGGAGCGTTCGGCGAGCCCTGTCGCCGCGCTGCCGGTTTCGGCATTGCGGGCGCCGAGCGCGCGGATCTTGCCCAGAAGCTGGGTGCGGTAATCCTCGGTAAAGCCGCCGGGGCGGGGTTTCCGCAGGGTATCGGCGGCCCCCATCTGAAGCGCCGCCAGCGTGTGTTCGGCCCCGTCGACGGTCAGCGAGGAAACGACCAGCACCTGCGGGCCGCCGGGCGTAGCGAGGATCGCGGGCAGGGCATCAAGCCCGCCCATACCTGGCATTTCAAGATCGAGCAGCACCACATCGGCAGGTTCGCTGGCAAGCTGGGCAATGGCGCGTTCGGCGCTGCTGGCGGTGCCGATGATCGCCAGCGCCGGATCGCTTTCGACCATGCGCTTGAAGATGGTGCGCACGGTCAGCGAATCATCGACAATCATCACCCGGATCGTGCCCTTGCGCCTGACGGGCGCAGCATGGGCGGCCAGCGGAGTCCGAGGCGCGCCCGGGCTCACGCGAAGCCGACGAGCTGCAGCTTGATCTGGAGGGTCTCGTGGTCGAACGGCTTCATGACATATTCGTCCGCCCCAGCCGCAATCGCCTCGCAGATATGCGCAACGTCGTTTTCGGTGGTGCAGAACACCACCTTCGGCGCATCCCCGCCGGGCCGCTGGCGCAGATGCACGAGGAATTCGATCCCGGTCATCACCGGCATGTTCCAGTCGAGCAGCACCACATCGGGCATCGCATCATCGCAGGCATCAAGCGCGGATTTGCCGTTATCGGCCTCCGTGACCGCGAAGCCGAGCGTTTCGAGGATATGCCGCGAAACCTTGCGGATCACCCGCGAATCATCGACGATCAGGCACGTTTTCATGGCAATTCCTGCTTTGGAGCGGATGCTGAACCTAGAAACATTGGGTAAGCATAGGATTAAGCTGCCACCTCGATTTCTCCGCGTGGGGTGTCCGGGCCAGCGATCAGCGCAGGCAGGTCGATCAGCAGCGCCGGGCCGGTAGCCGTCTCGATCATGCCGGCGGCGATGCGCGACCATTCGGGGCCGAAGCCGCCCGGAACCTGCCCGGGTTCTCCGGTCGCGGTGGTGATATCCTCGATCCCGTCCACCATCAGCGCATAGGAATGGCCGCCGTTGCCGATCACCGCGGCGCGATCATCGGTCGGCCACGGCGCGGCATCGAAACCGATCGCGCGGCGGCAATCGATCACGGTCAGCGACTGGCTGCGCAGTGCGGCGATCCCGGCGATGAAATCGGCGGCGCGCGGCACGGGGGTGATCGCGCCCAGCTCGATCACCGATTTGACGTCATGCGCACTGAGCGCGCATCGGCGCCCGGCAATCTGGACGATTACAAGCAGCTGGTTCATCGGCGGGACGCTCCTGCAATGGCCGCCCGGCGCGCGGCGGCAAGCGCGCCCAGCAATGCCGCGCGGTCATAGCGGTAGATGGTGGCGCTGCCTGCGGGCGCTGCGGGATGATCGCGCAGGCGGATAACCGGCCCCGCGGGCACGCGGCCCAGCGTCTCGGCGGCTTCGAAGACTTCATCGAACATGATCGCCACGACATCGGGATCGCCGCTGTTCTGCGGCACGATGGTGTATCCGGCCGAGGTCACGAGCGGCGCAAGGATGGTGCGGGCCCAGTCGCTTTCGGGCAGAGTGCAGCGCGGCCGCGCGCCGGGGGCGGCCTCGGGCGGTTCGCCGTGACGGGCGAAAACTTCATGCGCGTCGATCAGCGCGACCGGTTGGCCATCGATCAGCGTCATGGCCTCGACCAGCGGATCTTCCGGCACCGGGATCAGCGGTGCGTACAGCACGATCGCATCCTCGACCTCGCGCACCGCATGCAGCAGTTCGCAGTCACCGTCCGACAGCCGCAGCAGCCGCAGCTTGTCGCCCGTGAGCGGGCCTTCGGGAAGGCCGATCAGCGGCAGGATCATCCCGTCGATGACCACGCGCGGACGGGCCGCAGAGCGATTGATGGCGGATAGCGGGGTGGTTTCGATGCGCTGCACCAGTTCCAGCCGCACAGCGCAGCGGCGTCCGGCGAAATCGGTGAACAGCATGGCCCGCAGCATAGCGGCGCCCGGAGCGGCGGCCTCGTCCTCGGCCGGCTGGAGCACGCGCGCCCGCCCGTCGGAAACCAGATCATGCTGCGCAGCAATATTGGTGACATCCAGCAGGAGCACCGGCTGGCCATCATCAAGCAGGGTCGATCCGGCATAAAGCCCGGATTTCATCACCGCAGGCGCCAGCGGCTTGACCACCAGATCGCCGTTGCTGTCGATGCGATCCACCGCCAGCGCGAACAGATCGCCGCTGGCCAGCCGCAGCAGCACCAGCGTCAGCTCACCCGCAGCGGTCTTTGTGCCTTGCAGGCCCAGCACGTCGGCCAGCATCAGGCAGGCAATGCGGTTGCCGCGGAAGGTGACCAGCGCGGCTTCGCCCATCCGGGTGAAATCCAGCGCGTCAGCGCTAGCCTGCACGATTTCCTCGACATAGCCCTGCGGGATCGCGAAGCGCTGCGCCCCGACCTCGACCGTAAGCCCGGCGATGATGCTGAGCGTCAGGGGGATCTGCATCGTGAACACGGTGCCTTGTCCGGGCTGGCTCGACACCTTGATGCTGCCGCCGACCCGTTCGAGATTCTGGCGCACCACGTCGAGCCCGACCCCGCGGCCCGAGACATTGCTGACGCTGTCGGCTGTCGAAAAGCCGGGTTCGAAGATCAGGTTCAGCAGCTTGTCGCGGCTCATTGCGCTGCGTTCGGCCGGGGATACAAGCCCGGTGGCGACCGCCTTGGCAGCGATCTTTTTCTCGTCCAGCCCGCGCCCGTCATCGCTGATCATGATGGCGATGGTGTTGCCTGACTGGCGCGCCGCAATGGCAAGCAGGCCGATCTCGCGCTTGCCACTGGCGAGGCGGGCAGACGGCACCTCGATCCCGTGGTCGATGGCGTTGCGGATCAGGTGGGTGAGCGGATCGCGGATGGTCTCGATCATCTCGCGGTCAAGCTCGACATCGCCGCCGTCGCAGTCGACCATCACCAGCTTGCCAAGATCGGCCGACAGATCGCGCACCAGCCGCGGCAGGGCGTTCAGCAAGGTCTCGATCCGCTGCATCCGCATCCGCGTGATCGCATCGCGCACGTCGGACAGGATCGCGGTGAGCCGTTCGAACGGCCCGTCAATGGTCGGCTGGTTGCCCGCCTGTCGCAGCCGGTGGGCCAGATCATTGCGCGCCAGCACCATGTCGGACACGCCGCTCATCACCCGGTCGAGCAGTTCCACCGGCAGGCGGATGGTGCGCTGGGCGGCGGCGATTTCGTTGCGGCGGGCGGGGGCAGCGGAATCCTCGGCGCGCTCCAGCAGGATGCTCGCAGGGGCGTGCAGGGGTGGTTCAGACCCCTCCTTGACCCCGTCCTGACCCCTGTTTGCCGATGTTTCACGTGGATCATTGACCGCCGCGATCAGTGCATCGTCACCGTCTTCGGGCAATTCCTCGCCTGCCTCGATGGCATCGACCATCTGCGCAATCCGATCGATAATGGCGAGCACGGCGGACACCATCGCGGAATCGGGATCGCGGCGTCCGGCGCGGCAATCGGCCAGCGCATCCTCGGCGGCGTGGCTCAGCGCGGCAAGGCGCGGGAAATCGAAGAACCCGCAATTGCCCTTCACCGTATGGACAAAGCGGAAGATCGTATCGAGCCGCGCGCGATCAGCCGGATCGGCTTCCCAGGCGACGATCTCGCCGCTGGAAGCCTCCAGCATTTCGCGGGTCTCGGCGATGAATTCCGCCAGCAGATCATCCATGCGGTGCGCGCCCCTTGAACCGTGCAGGGGTCTGTATGCGGCAGGTTGGTTAATGAAGGCCTAGCGCGGGCGCGACTGGCCCTTATTGCGCGCGAAGATATACCGCACCAGCAGCACCGCGGAAACCGCGCCGAACAGGTTGGCGGCAAGTTCAGCAGTGTAGATCGCCGCGCTGCCCATGCTGCCTTGCAGCACCAGCGCCACCGGCAGCATCACCAGAAACACCCGCACCACCGACTGCACCAGCGCAAAGCTGGCCTTGTCGACCGCGTTCATGATGCCATTGCCGACGATCAGCAGCCCGAACCCGGCATAGCCCCATGCTGCGATTTCGAGATAGAGGGCGAATTCGCCGACCACCACCGGATCATCGGTGAACAGCCGCGCAAAGCTTTCTCCGGCGAGCACCATGGCGACGGCGACAATCAGTCCCCACAGGATGCAGAACCCCGCCGCCCACAGCGCGGCCTCACGCGCGCGGCCATATTGGCGCGCGCCCCAGTTCTGGCCGACGATCGCCCCGATCGCGCCCGACAGCCCCAGCAGGGGCACGATCACGAAGCTTTGCAATCGCCCGGCCGCGCCGAAGCCCGCCACCGCTGCCTCACCCTCCAGCGCGACCAGCGCGGTCAGGATCGACAGGCCCAGCGGATTGATCGCGTTGGAGAAGGCAGCCGGAAGCCCGACGCGGATGATCGCCTTGGCCGGATCGACCAGGCTGCAATTGCGCAGCAAGCTGAAATCGAGCGGCAGGGCCGTCGTCCGCGTCAGCCACACTGCCACCGCCACGCCGATCGCCCAACCGGCCACAGTGGCATAGGCCGCGCCCGCCATGCCGTAGCCTTCGATGCCAAATGCGCCGGTGATCAGCAGCGGATCCAGCACCCAGTTGGCAGCCGCATAGGCAATGCTGACGGTGCTGGTGCGCCGCGCCTCCCCCTGTCCGCGCAGCACGCCGTTGAAGCCCATGATGACCAGGATCAGCGGGAAGCCGATGGCATAGGGTTGCATATAATCGCGGATGATCGGCATCAGGTCAGCAGGCGCGTTCATCGCGGCGAAGATGTGATCAAGCGCAAACCACAGCGCCAGCCCCAGCACGGCGCCGCATCCGGCCGCAAACACGATCCCGAAATTGGCCCGCCGCGCGGCGCGTTCGTGATCGCCTTCGCCCAGCGCCCGGGCGACCACCGAATTGATCCCGACCATGATGCCCACGCCGAGCGAGGTGATCGCCACCGAGACCGGGAAGATGAAGGAAATCGCCGCCAGCGCATCGCGGCCCAGCTGACCGATGAAATAGGCATCCACCAGCCCGATCGACATGATCGCGGCAACCCCGATCACCATCGGCAGCGTCTGGCTGACGAGGTGCCCGGGGATGCTGCCGCTGACCAGTCTGGGAAGGCTTTGTTCGGGCGCGTTCATCTGGTCGCAAGGCGTAGCGGGACAGCGTCTGGCTTGCAAAGCATTCCCTGCGCGTGCGATACAGCAGCCAAAGCGCAATGCGAAGAGAGGACACGTCATGGCAACCCAGCTCAAGCCCGGAATCGAATGCAGCAAGGAAGAATGGCAGGCGCGTCTGGATCTGGCGGCGTGTTACCGGATTTTCGATCACCTCGGCTGGTCGGAATCGATCTACAACCACATCTCGCTGAAGGTGCCGGGGGAAGAAGATACCTTCCTCATCAACCCTTTCGGGCTGCTCTATTCCGAAGTCACCGCCAGCAATCTCGTCAAGATCGATGTCGAAGGCAATAATGTCGGCGGGTCGCCCTATATGGTGAACAAGGCGGGCTTCACCCAGCACGCCTATTTTCACAAGCATCTGGGCGAGCGCGCACAGGCGATCTGCCACGTGCACACCACCGCGACGATGGCGGTCGCCAGTCACAAGGACGGCTTGCTGCCGACCAATTTCTATGCCTGCAATTTCCAGGGCCGGATCGGTTATCATGATTTCGAAGGCATCACCGTGCGACCCGAGGAAGGCGAACGGCTGGTGGAGAACCTTGGCGATCACACCATCCTGATGCTGCGCAACCACGGGCCTGTGGTGATGGACAAGACCATCCAGGGCATGTTCGTGAAGATGTGGGCCTTGCAGCGCGCCTGCGAGATTCAGGTGGCGACGCTCAGCATGGGCAATCCCGCCGTCGTTCCGCAGGAAGTGGTCGACGTGCATCAGCGCGACCTGTCGGTGATGGCCGGGCAGGGTGGTGCGGGAATCTTCGATTTCGAAGCGTGGAAGCGCAAGGTCGACCGGGTCGATGATAGCTGGCGCCAGTAAGCTGCTTGCGGTCATCTGACAGGAACCATCAATGTCGCGCATGACCGTCAACGAACGGCCCGTGGAATTCGATCTCGATCCGCGCATGCCGCTGCTCTATGCGCTGCGCGAGGCGATGAACCTTACCGGCACCAAGGCCTGTGGCGGCGGCGAATGCGGCGGCGCGTGCATGGTGCTGGTCGATGGGGCGGCGCTCAGATCATGCCGCATCACCCTTGCCGAAGCGGAAGGCCGGATCATCACCACCATCGAGGGGCTTTCGCGCGATCGTTCGCACCCCGTCCAGCAGGCGATGGTGGCCGAACAGGCGATCCAGTGCGGTTACTGCACCCCCGGCATCGTCATCGCGGCGGCCGCGCTGATCCAGCGCAATCCCTCGCCGACGCTTGAGGAGATCGAAAGCGCGATCCCCAATATCTGCCGCTGCGGGGTCTATCCGCGGCTGGTGCGCGCGGTGCAACGGGCGGGCCGTGTGGCCCAGCGCCGCGAAAGCATCAGCGCGGCGCCCGCCCCCGGCATCAGCGCCGAAGATGCGGCCAAGGCCGTCCCCGCGCTGCGCGTGCCGGAGGTTGATTGATCGGGTTGGCTAACACGACCGTCTGAACGCAAACGCCCCCTCAAAACCTCCCCGTGATCGTGAACCGCGCATGGAGCGGCGGGGCCACGGTCAGTTCGGCGGGCGAATGGGCATTGGGGAAATACAACTCGTCGAACAGGTTCTCGACATTGACCTGAACCCGCAGGTTTTCCGAAACGTCGTAAAACGCCGCGACATCGACCCGTGCAAAGGCCGGCAGGGTCGCGGTGTTGGCATTGTCGGCAAAGCTTTCATCCTGCGCGGTCAGGCCGAGGCCGAAGCCCAATCGTTCGGTGGCGCGGAAATTGTTCCAGATCGAGAACATGTTTTCCGGCAATTCGCGCAAGCGCCGTCCGGTCGGCCCAGTGCGGCCCACCTGTTCGCCATCGAGATAGGAATAGCCCGCCGACAGGAACCACCAATCGGTCACCTGCCCTTGCAATTGCGCCTCGAAGCCGCGGATCTTGCTGTCGATCACGTCGAGCGTGTCGGGGTTTGCATCCGAGACCTGCGGCGAGGACTGTTCGATCTGGAACACCGCCCCGGTCAGCGCGAGGCCAGGGAAAATGTCCCACTTGATACCGGCTTCGAGGTTCGAGAAGGTATCCGGATCAAGCGCATCGGCAGGCGGGTTGATATCGGCGAACTGGTCGCCCGAACGCGGCAGGAAGGTTTCCGAATAGCTGGTGTAGAGCGACAGGTTTTCCTGCGGCTTGACGATCAGGCCAAGGCGCGGGGTAATCTCCTCGTCCTTGCGGGTGCGCACCGCGCCGTTGCGGTTGTCGAGCACGGTGATTTCAAACGAATCGAACCGCGCGCCGATCACCACGCGCAGCCAGTCGGCGATTTTCACCTCGTCCTGGATATAGGCCGAGAACACGGTGAGATCGGCCTCGGTATCGTCGTTGACTGCGGTGAACGGCCCGCGCGTGGTGCGCCCGTCGGCCAGCGTGCCGACCCCGCCGCGCAAGGGGAAGGGGCGCACCGCCGGGAAGAACTCGATATCCGGGCGGCGGCCATCGGCCACTGCGGTATCGAACACCGGATTGAAGCGGTCATTATTGTTGCTGGTATCAATGAATTCCCCGCCGACGATCAGCGTGTGGCCGATGCTTCCCGTGGCGAATTCGCCGATCAGATTGCCTGACAACACGAGGTTCTGGCGCTGGGTGGTGTCGATATAGCCATCCATTGCGATAATATTGGTCGCTGCATCGTAGCCCGCCGGGAAGTAGTTCGAATAGACCTTGTCGTAATCGCCCCACAGAGCGGTGACATTGCCCTTGAGGCTGTCGGAGAAAGAGTGCTGCACCGTGCCGCGCAGCACATGCGCGGTGAAGGTGGTGAAGTTTTCCTCCGCATCGCCGAAGGTGACACGCCGCAGGCCGCGCACCGGATCGCCATTGGCATCGGTCGGGATGCCGCGATCGATGAAGCGTTCGTGATCGACATATTCGTAGGACAGGTCGATGGTGGTCTTGCCGCCGATTTCGGCGCGGAAGGTCGGGTTGAAGCCGATCTGTTCGCCATCGAACAGATCGCGGTGATTGTTCAGGCTTTCATAGGCCGCGTTGATCCGCAGCGCCGAATTCTCGCCGGTGGCGATATTGAGATCGGCCCAGATGTCGAACGCGCCGAAGGTGTCGACCGAGGCGCGATACCCGGTGAAGTTTTCTCCCACCACGCCTTTCTTGGTCACACGGTTGAGGATGCCGCCGGTGCCGCCGCGCCCGAACAGCAGCGCATTGGGGCCGCGCAGGATTTCGACCTGTTCGAGATTGTAGAGCCCGCGGTAGTATTCCACGTCGTCGCGGGCACCGTCGACGAAGAAATCGGCGGTTGAGCGCACGCCGCGAAACACCACGGCATCGCGGTGGCCTTCGCCCTGCGAATTGGTGACGCCGGGCGTGTAAAGCACGATGTCGCCGATCGAATCAAAGCCCTGCTGGATGATCTGGTCGGCGGTGGTGATCGAAAGCGATTGCGGCACGTCGATGATCGGGGTGGGGGATTTCAGCGCGTTCAACTGGTTCGAATAGAGCACGTCGCCCGTGACGACGATATTCGATCCGCGGTCCCCCGTGTCGTCCGAACCTGCATTTTCAGCGGTCGCGCCAGCTTCAGCGGCGGAGCCAAGGGCGGTTTCAGCGGAAGCATTTTCGGCAAGTGCGGGGAAAGCGATGGTGGCGCAGCCCAGCAGCAGGGCGGTGCGCGCGAAAACGTGAATCATGAAGGGCCTTTCTCGGATATGCGGGCGAGCTATTGCAACTTACTCGCATCTGCAAGTCTTTCGAGATGAGGCAATTGATAATCATCAAACTGTGGCTTTTGGGTCGCGTGTGGCCTATCCGCGTTGCGGCCCGGCCACAGCAGGAGAGCGGCGATGAAGGCGACCATCTGGCACAATCCCAAATGCGGCACGTCACGCAAGACGCTGGCGATATTGGAAAACCTTAGCGATATCGATCTGACCGTGGTGGAATATCTGAAAGACCCGCCAAGCGCCGAAACGCTCGCCCGGCTTTATCGCGCTGCCGGGATCACCCCGCAAGCCGGCCTGCGCCTGCGCGGCACCGATGCGGCGGAACGGGGGCTGCCTGATGCCGACGATTCGGCCGTGCTGGCGGCGATGGCAGTCGATCCGATCCTGATCGAGCGCCCGCTGGTCGAAACCGAAAAGGGTGTGCGCCTGTGCCGCCCGCAGGACGTGGTGCTGGAGATTTTGTGATTGGGGCACCCGCCTTCCGCAGGTGCGTCCGCTGCGCTGTTCCTTCGCTGCGCCACGGTCGCCCAGTCGGGCTTGCGGCGGCTGCGCCGCCGTCTGGTGCCAAGCTCGGGCCTTAACTGCGTTCGCGGGTCAAATCCCCATCGGCCTGCAAGGCGAACCAGCCATGCACCAGCACCGCAGCGCACAGCGCCACGATCAGGCCAAACCCCAGCCAATCCGAATGGCCATAAAGCCACACCCCCAGTGCAGGGGCATAGATATAACTCGCCCCTGCCAGCGATGCGACAATGCCCGATGCCTGTCCCTGTTCGGCGCGGGTCACCGCGAGCGAGGTGCCTGCGGTGGTGCCGGGCCGGAACAGGCCAAAGCCCAGCGATGCGATGGCATAGCCCAGCGCGATCAGGTGCAGATCGTCCGCGATCCCCAGCACGATCGTGCCGAAAGCGGCGGTGGTGATCCCCCACAAGGTCGCCGCGCGCGGGCCGAGATCGAAGCGCGGGATCAGCCCCCACTGCGCCAGAAGGGTGGCAATCGCCCCGCTCATCAGCACCAGCCCCACCGGCCCCGCGCCCTCTGCCGGCGTGTCGCGCAGGCCCAGCCGATCCAGCACCAGAAAGCCCGAAATCCCCAGCACCATCGCTTGCGCATGGCCGCCAAAAAAGCCCGCGAAAACCCATGGGCGCAGGCGCGGATCGAGCCAGCCGAGGCGGGGCGATTCGCCCCCCGCCTCGCCGCCGGTCTCGCCATCATCGTCCGGATCGAGCGCGGCTTGCGGATCGCTTGGCGCGCCCGAACCGCTCGAATAGGGGGCCGCCTGCCCGCGTGCAGCGAATTGCGGCTCGTCATTGGGCAGCCGCCAGCGCAGCAGCACCAGCGCCACCACCCCGATCAGCGCAAAGCAGATGAACGGGCCGGTCAAGCCGAGCAGCGGCAACACCATCAGCGGCGCAAGCGCCGGGCCAATCACCGTGCCAAGGCCAAAGCTGGACGCGATCAGCGACAGCGCCTGTGTGCGCTCCGCACGCGGTGTGCGCGACGCCACATAGGCCTGCACCGCCGGCGGTGCGGCACTGCCGAACCCGCCATAGAGGCTGCGCGCAGCAGCAAAGGCGATCAGCGCCCAAACGGCCGAAAGCCAGCCCGACAGCCCGGCATAAAGCGCCAGCCCGCATAGCAGCATCGAGATGATGAAACCCACCAGTCCGAGCGCCATCATCGCCTTGCGCCCGCGCTGATCCGACCGCCGCGCCCAGAACGGCGCGCACACCACCCACAGCAGCGCCGACCAGCTATAGGCCAGGCTGATCCACACGTCCGCCACGCCCAGCGCCGTGCCGATCGAAGGCATCACCGATTGCATCGCGGTGTTGCCCGCCGCGGTCACCAGCATCACGGTAAACAGCAATGCCATGCGCGATGGCGGGATCGCACCGCGCGAACCGGCAGTTGCAGTAGCGCGGGTCAGGTCGGAATCGGAATCGGCCATGCCAGCCCGTTCTGCGCGCTATTCGAAGGTTTCGGCGAGCCGTTCCGGCGATGCCCCGGCCAGCTGACGATGGATCGCGGCCAGCACGACCAGGAAGATGACCGTGATGACCGTGTTGATCAGGGCGCTCACCAGCCCGGTGCCGATGCTCGCCACTGCGCCGCCAAAGGCCGACAGGATCAGCACGAGGATACCCTGCACCAGCGCGCCGATAATCACGATGGTAACAAACAGCAGCGCGAAGAAGGCGAGAATGCGCAGGCTGTTGCCCTTGGTCAGCCGCCATGAACGGGCGATCGCGGCAATCGGATTGCGTTCCTCGTCAATCGCGATGACCGGCGCGATCAAGGCAAACTTCACGAACACGTAAACCGCCAGAACCACCAGCACGAGGCCGGCGACCAGTGTGAGCGCCGGCGGCGCAAAAGCGGCGATCAGGCCCAGCGGCAGGCCGATCACAAGGCCCGCAGCCATCGCGCTCAGCAACTGGGCGGCGATATAGGACGGGATGCTTTTCAACCCCTTGCCCAGCGCCTCGCCCACGGTCGGATTGCCGCGGTCGCTGAGCAGGGCAAGCATGCTCATCGAACCCACGAACCCGGCAATGGTGACGCCCAGGAACAAAAGCCAGTTATCGGCATAAAACGCGCCCATCTGGTCGATCATCGCCTGCATCGCCACCTGCGGATCAGCGTTCACCGGGGCGGGCTCCGGCGGATTGATCATCTCGGGCGCAAATAATGCAGCCGCAAAGGAGGGCAGGAAAAAGAACAGCCCGGCCAGCGCACCGATCGTATCGCGGTTGCTGCCGATCAGGCCGGTCGCCTCTGTCCAGGCTCTGCCCATATCCAGCTTGCGGTTTGCCATATGCCCCTATCCGATCCTGAACCTGCAAGGGCGATGGAATTCAATCGCCTCTTGATAAGCGCGCTCAATGCCCCCACCGAAGCGGCATGGCAAGCACTGCTCCCCCGGTTGGAACTCTCGCAAGCGTGGAATGGCGCTGCGATAGCGCGCCGGTGCCTTACGTGGAGGCGATGGAGGCGATGGAGGCGCGCAATCAGGCGGTAGCGGCGGGGGATGTGCAAGAGCTGATCTGGCTGCTCGAACACCCGCCGGTCTATACCGCCGGAACCAGCGCCGATCCGGCCGAACTGGTCGATCCGCGTTTCGATGTGGTCGCGGCCGGGCGCGGCGGGCGCTATACCTATCACGGCCCGGGCCAGCGGGTCGGCTATCTGGTGCTCGATCTCAGCCGGCGCGGCAAGGACGTGCGCTGCTTCGTCCATGCGATCGAGGGCTGGGTGATCGCCACGCTGGCGCAATTTGGCGTCGAAAGCTGGCGGGCCGAGGGCCGGGTGGGCATCTGGACCCGTGATATTGACGGGGCCGAAGCGAAAATCGGCGCAATCGGCGTGCGGGTGCGGCGTTGGGTGACGATGCATGGTTTCTCGGTGAACCTTGACCCTGATCTTGCCCATTTCAGCGGGATCGTGCCCTGCGGCATTGCCGAATATGGCGTCACCAGCATGGCGCGGCTGGGGTTGAAGGTTTCGCCCGAGGTGTGGGACGCGGCGCTTGCCGCCACGGCTGAGGATTTTCTTGACGCGCTTGGCGGCCCTGCGCGAAAGGCGTGCGGATGAAACGTGCCGCCATCCTTGCCCTCGCCCTGCTTGCCGCCGGTTGCGCCGAGGAGGCCCCGCCGCCCCCGCAGCAGCAGGGCGGCGAGGCGGCGGGCGAAGTGCTGGGCGGATCAATCAGCGATGCCATGATCCCGCTTGAACAATTGCGTTCGGAAGCCCCGCTGATGCCGCGCCGGAGCGCCGCATCGCCTGCAGAGGCACAAGCGGGCGAAGCGCAGACAGAAACGGGCGAAGGCGAGCCGCAAAGCGAAGGGGCCGAAGCAGCGCCCGCTGCCCCGACCCCCGAACCGCCTCAGGCTGGCGAGTAATTATTCGGCGGCTTCGGCCTGTTCTTCGGCCAGCGTCGGATAATCGACATAGCCTTCGGGAATCGGGAAGTACCAGCTCTTGGGCACGTCCTTGTTGGGGTTCCAGTGCGCGCCGGCCGCGATCCGCTTTTCCAGATCCGGGTTGGAGATATAGGGCCGGCCAAAGCTCACCGCGTCGCACTTTCCGCTTGTCACATCGGCTTCGGCTTCTGCGGCGGTGTAATCGGAATTGAGGATCAGCGCGCCGGTGTAGATTTCCCGGATCAGCGGGCTTTGCTTGGGCACGTCGGTCTGGCCGAAGGTGCCCTCTGGCCCCGGTTCGCGCAGTTCGACAAAGGCAAGGCCCAGTTCCTCGCACACCTTGGCGGCCGCGCCGAAGGTTGCGGGCGGGTTGCTGTCATCGGCGCCTTGCGAATCGCCGTTGGGCGACAGGCGGATGCCGACGCGATCCGCGCCCCAGACATCGATCAGCGCTTCCAGTACTTCGCGCATGAAGCGGGTGCGTTTTTCGGGGGTGCCGCCATATTCGTCGGTTCTGAGGTTGCTGTTATCGCGCAGGAACTGGTCGACCAGATAGCCATTCGCGCTGTGCAGCTGCACCCCGTCAAAGCCGGCTGCCTTGGCGTTTTCGGCAGCGCGGCGGTAATCGCCGATGGTGCGCTGGATATCCTCGTGCGTCATGGCGCGGGCCTGCGCATAGGGCTGCTTGCCGACCGGGGTGTGGGCATCACCGGGCGCGGTGGTTGCGCTGGCGGAAAAGGGCGGCTCGCCATCGAGGAAATAGGGATGCACGATCCGGCCCATGTGCCACAGCTGCATGACGATCAGCCCGCCTTCTGCGTGCACGGCCTTGGTGGAGGCCTTCCACGCTTCGGTCTGTTCATCGCTCCAGATGCCGGGCGCCGATGGCCAGCCGAGCCCTTCGCGGCTGATGCCGGTCGCCTCGGTCAGGATCATGCCGGCCCCGGCGCGCTGGCGGTAATAGGTCGCCATCAATTCATTGGGCACGAACATCGGCTCGGCCGCGCGGCCGCGGGTCAGCGGGGCCATGAAGATGCGGTTCTTCGCTTCAAGGGCGCCCATCGTGAGCGGTTGGAACAGAGCGTCATGCATGTGGGAAATTCTCCTGTCTCGATATCTTTGGGTTAGGCACTTGGGGCGTGCGAAGCTAGGGCGCAAGCATGGAAAATGAGGGGGCGTCCCAAGCAAACCTTGCCGCCACGCCGGCGCGCCCCCGCAGCATTTTGCTGCTGGCGGCGCTGCTGGGCGGCAATGTGGCGCTGGCGCTGGGACCGTGGTTTGTGCGCATGGCCGATACCGGGCCAGTCTCCGCCGGGTTCTGGCGGCTGTTTCTGGCGCTGCCGTTTCTGATGCTGTTCGCCCGCGCGCGCGGCCAGCGGCTGACGGGGATGGGGCCGAAGACGCTGGCGCTGGTGGCGCTGGGCGCGGTGACCTTCGCGCTTGATCTGGCCAGCTGGCATATCGGTATCGGCATGACCCGGCTGGGCAATGCGACCTTGTTCGGCAATGCCGGGTCGATTGTGCTGCTGTTCTGGATGTTCATCGCCCACCGGATGCTGCCCAGGCGGCTGGAATGGCTGGCGATCATCTTTGCGCTGGCAGGGGCGGCGATCCTGATGGGACGCAGCCTCGAAATTTCGACGGCGACGCTGGTGGGCGATCTGTTCTGCCTTGCCGCCGGGCTGCTCTACGCGGTCTATCTGCTGACGTTGCAGCGCGCGCGCGGGCAGTTCGGATCGTGGAGTCTGCTGGTCTGGGTGTGCCTGTTCGGCTGCCCGGTGCTGCTCGCAATCGCGCTGGCGCTGGGCGAGCCGGTGTGGCCGACCGACTGGACGCCGCTGATCGGCCTGTTCATCGTCAGCCAATTGCTGGGGCAGGGACTGCTGGTCTATGCGCTTGGCCATTTTCCGCCGCTGGTGATCGGCCTTGCGCTGCTGACCCAGCCCGCGGTCGCCTCGCTTTATGGCTGGCTGGCGTTCGGCGAGGTTTTGAGCGCGCTCGACATTATCGGCATGGCGCTGGTCGGCACGGCGCTGGCCGTGGCGCGCGGGCGCAGCAGCTAGGGCTCGCTCAGGGGCGCAAAGAACCGCTCGAACGCGGAGAGCCGTTCTTCGACCAGTGCAAGATCCGGCCCGTCCAGCACCAGCCGCGCCTGATCGCCGAGCAGGCGGCCCTGTTCGCGCAAGGTCCATCGCCGCCCCCGGTCATTGATCGGCGTGGCGGCATTTTCCAGCACGTCGAGCATCACCTGCGCCGCGATCGGGCTGGTGGCCGCAGCGCTGCGGATCCCGCCAAAGCCGCGGCGCGCGAAATGTTCGAAATTGTCGGCGCAGGGCAGAACCGGGCAATCTTTCGTCTTGTCCTTGCAGACATTGCGCCTGAGATCGCGCCGCGCGATTTCCGACGTCGCCGCGCCCAGCCAGTGCAGCGCATTGATCGCGGTGAAGGGATCATTGATGCCCGGCGACAGGGCCCTCAAGGCGATCTCCGTCAGTTCATCGATCAGGAATTGCGGATCCTGTTCAGGCGTGCGGACGGGGCCGAAGGTGAAGGATTTGCGGATCTGGCTTTCGATCGCTTCGGGCGGAACACCCTCGACATCGACCAGTGCCAGCCCGCGATGGACGAAATCGCCGGTCCGCACCCGCAGCGACAGGACGCAATCCTGTTCGCGCGCGGTGCTTTCAAGCTCGGCAAAGTCGATCAGCTGCACGTAACCTTCCGTCCAGGCGTGGAGCGGTTCCCCGCCGCGCGAAGGTTCGGGCTCGCAATAGCTGTCTTCTTCGGGATAGATGTCGCGGATCGTGCGCAGCAACCGATGGCCGATCCCCTCCAGCACGATATTGATGCGGATAGATGAGGGGATGTGGTGAAGGAAATAGACCAGCACCGCCACGCACAGCGCCATCAGCAGATAGGCCACCACCAGCGAGGCCTGCGGCACGAAGCCCGCGCCCGCAGGCCCGGCGGTTTCTTCCGCCACCCGCACGGCGCGCATCACCATCAGCGCATAGACAAAGGTGCCGATCAGCGTGGCGAGGCTGAACTGGTTGCCGCGATCTTCCATGAAATTGGTGAGCAGGCGCGGGCCGTAATTGCCGCTGGCATAGGCGACCGCGGCGATGGTGATCGAAAACACCGTGGCCGCGACCCCGATCATGCTGCCGGCCATCACCGAAAGGATGGTGAGCGAGCCTTCCGGGCGTGCCGCGACGAACCAATCCGCCTCGACCAGAGGCTGCGCAAAGCCGCGCACGTCGATCCAGATCATCGTGATCGCCAGCAGCATCCCGATGATCGCGAACAGCGCCGGATAGAACCAGTAATTGGCGTTGATGCGCGCCCAGAGGAAGCGGAGTTCAGCGGTCATGGTGAAACAACGCGCGAAACCGGGGAAGGGGTTCGGGGATGGAGCAAGCCTCAATCCCCGCTGAAATGCACCTTACCCAGATCGCCCATGCCCACCGTGCCGCTCGCCATGTCGAGCATCCGGTCGAGGCTGCGCTTGGCGCGCAGGCGCAGGCCTTCCTCGATCTCGATGCGCGGTTCCAGATCGCGCAAGGCGACGTAGAGTTTCTCCATCGTGTTCAATGCCATGTAGGGGCAGATGTTGCATGAACAATTGCCGTCGGCGCCGGGCGCGCCGATGAAATTCTTGTTCGGCAGCGCCTTTTCCATCTGGTGGATGATGTGCGGTTCGGTCGCGACGATCAGGGTATCGCCTTCAAACTCCTGCGCATATTGCAGGATGCCGCTGGTCGAACCGACATAGTCCGCGTGGTCGATGATGGTTGGCGGGCATTCCGGGTGCGCGGCAACCGGCGCGCCGGGGTGCTTTTCCTTGAGCTTCAGGAGTTCGGTCTCGCTGAAAGCCTCGTGGACGATGCACACGCCCGGCCACAGCAGCATTTCGCGGTTGAACTTGCGCGACAGGTAACCGCCCAGATGCCGGTCCGGGCCGAAGATGATCTTCTGTTCGGGCGGGATCTGGGCCAGGATCGTCTCGGCGCTGGAACTGGTCACGATCACGTCCGACAGGGCTTTTACCTCGGTCGAGCAGTTGATGTAGGTCAGCGCGATGTGATCGGGGTGGGCTTCGCGAAAGGCGCGGAATTTCTCCGGTGGGCAGGAATCCTCCAAGGAGCACCCGGCGTCCATGTCGGGCAGGATCACGGTTTTCCGGGGGCTGAGGATCTTGGCGGTATCGGCCATGAACTTGACCCCGCAGAAGGCGATAACGTCCGCATCGGTCGCCGCCGCCTTGCGCGACAATTCGAGGCTGTCGCCCACGAAGTCGGCAATGTCCTGAATATCGGGCGTCTGGTAATAATGCGCGAGGATCACCGCGTTGCGCTCTTTGCGCAGACGGTCGATCTCGGCCAGCAGATCGGAGCCGGTGGGGACTTTGGTGACATAGCTCATGGGTTTGATCCCGGTAGAATGATGGTGAGGGCGATATAGGGGCAGGGGAGCCGTTACGCCACCCGCCCTTTGCGCGAAGCCGCTGCGCCCGCTGGCCTGCCCTATTGAGCGCCCTGCATCATGATCCGCGTTCGAGCCAGCGTAAGGCTGGCCCCGGATTTGAGCTGATTATGTTGCCTTAGAAACATTAGAAAAAGACAGCGGATGCGCCGCGTTGTTAAATACATTTAACTAACAACATGCGAAGCCCGGTTCCCAAATTCCAAATTACCGGCAGGGCGCACCGCAGATAAATCTGAAAAACATGGGTAATTCACCAAGTGAAGTACGGCGCTTAACATGCACGTTGTTTATATAAAACTAACAAACGTTACGCGATAATACTTATTCGTATTAACCGCCCTTTAACCAAACTTGAAAAATTTTTAATGTAATATGACTTTGGGTCGGAGTTTGAATTAAATACAAGCTTCCGAGGGATCATGGCAAAGTCTGTAAAATCTGAAGATTTCTTCTCGCCCCCTAGGGCGAGGCATGCCGCGAATGATGTCGATAATGATGTCGATGTGGACCGGCCTGACGTGTCCCTGTTTGAATTTTCTACTGAACCGGCCGAACAGCAATTTGAATATCTCATCAGGGAGCGATCTGCCGGCCCCAACGGTTCGCTGCGCGAGCTGGTGGCCAATATTCGGTTTGTGACGATAGGGACCGGGCACAGGCCGGCGTTGATGGAATTCGTCGAGGCGACTTTCGGGCCGGTGACGATCTATTCCGTCGAGAAAGACAACATCCGCGGTTTTTCCAGCCAGCCAGCTTCATTTTCGATCATTGTGGCCCTGCTGGACGATGTCACGAGAGCCAAGCGGCTGTTTCGGGAGCACAAATCGTTCATGGACAACAAGCTGTGCTACGCGATCATGACCGAATCCAATCCCAAGGCAAGGGCCAGTCTGCTGCGGTTCGCGTTCGACGATGTCTTTGACACGCGGATGAAGCCGGCGGAAATAATTGTCCGGATGCAGGCGCATCTGAACCGCCAGGGTCATTATAATCGCGCCATCAAAGAGGATGAGCATTTTCAGATCTTCTGTGATGAGAACATCGAAGGCCGGGTCTACACCACGCAGATGGAAATCCTCCGGCAGCTTTACGACAATCTGGGCAAGGTGGTCCGGTATCGCGAGCTGGCATCTTACGATTATCATTCCGGCGACTTCCGGTACAAATCGCTGAGCGTAAGGATTCACAATCTGCGCAAGAGACTGAAAAACTATCAAATACGCTGTGAACGGGGAGCCGGATACGCCCTGGTAAGGGGCGGAAACTGAGATTGGGCGGTGCCGACGGGCGCGGCTCCGCTCAGGGAAATCGGGCGGGCGGAACCGGTTAACCGCTGACGAGCCGCCATTCTTGCGCGTCACAGGTGGCCAGCCCCCTGCGTTGCAGATCGATCAGATGGGCGGTGACGCTCATTTCCGCAGCCCCGATCAGGCGCGGGTCCAGCCCCTTGTACATATCCGGGATGAAGCCGCTGACGGGCCGGGCACGTTCGCCCAGCAGGCGCAGAATCTGCGCCTCGCGCTGACGGCGGTGGCCGATCATCCCGCGCACCAGTTGGCGCGGTTTCTCGATCGCGGCGCCGTGGGCGGCATGATAGCGCACGTCATCGCGTGCCATCAGCTTTTCGAGGCTCGCCATGTAATCGCCCATGTCGCCATCGGGCGGCACGACCACGCTGGTCGACCAGCCCATCACGTGATCGCCGGTGAACAGCGCGCCACTCTCCTCCAGCGCAAAGCACAGATGGTTCGATGTGTGGCCGGGTGTCGCCACCGCGGTCAGCGTCCAGGCGGTGCCGCGTACCGCTTCACCATCCTCCAGCACGCGGTCGGGTGCATAGGTGGTGTCGAAACTTTCGTCCGAACGCGGCAGGTCGGTTGCCAGCACCAGCGGCGCGCAGCCGATAATCGGTGCGCCGGTTGCAGCGGCCAGCGGCGCGGCGGCGGGGGAATGGTCGCGGTGGGTGTGGGTGCACATGATCGCGACGAGTTTGCGCCCGGCGATGGCCGCAATGATCGCTTCGATATGGTCAGGCTCGTTCGGGCCGGGATCGATCACCGCGCAGTCAGGTCCATCGGCTGTGCCGACCACATAGGTCTGGGTACCGGTGAAGGTGTAGGGTGAAGGATTGGGAGCGAGCACGCGGTGGACCAGCGGCTCGACTTCTTCGGCAAGGCCCGTGGGCCAGGGTTGCGGAGGGATCGTGACCATGGGCTTGCATATGGAGTCTCGCGTGGCAGAAGTCACGCAAGAGAGAGGTAAGGCATGTCAGACTATCTTCTGGTGCTCGATGAAGGCACCACATCGACCCGAGCGATGCTGTTCGCCAGCGACGGGGTGCTGGTGGCAAGCGCGCAGGCGCCGCTCACCCAGCATTACCCGCAGGCAGGGTGGGTCGAGCACGACCCGCGCGAGATCTGGGACAAGACGCTGGCCTGCGCGCTGGAGGTGATCCCGAAGGCGGGCGGCGCGGCGATGATTGCGGGGCTCGGCATCACCAACCAGCGCGAGACCGTGGTGGCGTGGGACCGCGCCACCGGGGAACCGCTGACGCGCGCCATCGTGTGGCAGGACCGCCGCACCGAACCACTGTGTGCGGCGATGCGCGAAGCGGGGCACGAAGACGGCGTGCAGCAGCGCACCGGCCTGCTGCTTGATCCCTATTTCTCGGGCACCAAGATGCGCTGGATGCTCGACAATGTGCCCGAGGTGAAGGCGGCGGCGGAGCGCGGCACGCTGGCGTTCGGGACGGTCGAAAGCTGGCTCACCTTCAAGCTTACCGCCGGATCAAGTGGATATGGAGCGCATATCAGCGATGCCAGCAATGCCAGCCGCACGCTGTTGATGGGGCTGGAGGACGCGCAGTTCGATGAAGGCCTGTGCGATCTGTTCGGCGTGCCCTTGTCTGCGCTGCCCGGCGTGACCGACATGGCCGGGCCGCTTGCCATGACCGATCCTTCGCTGTTTGGCTGTGCGATCCCGATCACCGGCATGGCGGGCGATCAGCAGGCGGCAACCATCGGGCAGGCGTGCCTTGCGCCCGGCCAGACCAAGGCGACCTATGGCACGGGCGCTTTCGTGCTGACCTGCCGGGGCACGGCGATCCCGCGTTCGTCCAACCGCCTGCTGGGCACGGTGCTGACCCAGATCGACGGCAATCGCACCTATGCCATCGAAGGCTCGGTGTTCGTGGCGGGCAGTCTTGTCCAGTGGCTGCGGGATTCGCTCGGGATCGTCGATCTCGCCGAGGAGACCGAGGCGCTGGCGCGTTCCATTCCCGATAGTGGCGGAGTGGTGATCGTGCCTGCGCTGGCCGGCCTTGGCGCACCACATTGGCGGGCCGATGCGCGCGGGGTGATTGCGGGCCTCAGCTTCGCCAGCGGCAAGGCCGAACTCGCCCGTGCGGCGCTGGAGGCAATGGCGCACCAGACGCATGATCTGTGCGCTGCCTTCACCGCCGACGGAGCGCCGTGGAAGACGCTGCGGATCGATGGCGGCATGGCGGCAAACGACTGGATGGCGCAGGATCTGGCCGATGTGCTGGGGGTTACGGTGGAGCGCCCAGGCTTTGTCGAGACCACCGCGCTGGGCGCGGCGATGCTGGCGGCAACCGGGGCGGGGCTTTACGCCAGTCTGGATGAGGCGGCGAGCGCGATGCGCGGGCAGCTGGCGCGGTTCGAGCCGGGGATGGATGCGGCGGTGCGCGAAGAACGGCTGGCGCGCTGGAGCAAAGCGCTGACGGCCGCTTAGGTCAATTTACCCGATATCCCTGAGACGCCCCAGTTCGCGCCCGATGCGTTCCTGAAACGCGCGCGCGGGTGAAGCCATGTCGAAATGCTGACGCCACGCCTCGTCCAACCGGGCGATGCGCTGATGCAGCCGTTCGGTTTCGGCAATCAGTTCGCGGGTTTCCGGTTCGAGCAGGGCCAGCTGCGCCTCGTCCGACCCGCGATCGGGCGGCAATGCGCCGTGGAGACGCACCTGATTTTCGCTGAGATCGCCCGAGAATAGTGCGCGCTGGTTGAGCAGCCACGCCAGCACATGCATCATCCGGGTGGTGGTCTTCAGCCCCTCGGTCGAAAGCGCGAGGCGCATGGAGGCATCCTCGCCGATCTGCGGCTCGCGCGTGCCGGCGGCGAACACCGCGCGCACCTCGTCAGCGAGGACCAGCGCTTCGGTGTAGAGCGCCTCGATGATCGGGCGGGAAAGATTGGTCGTGCGGGCCATGTGACCGGAACGATAGGCCGCACGTGCCGCGCTCGCCACACGCACATGGTTACTTTCCAAGTAATTTTTGGTTTTGTCCCGCTGCGGAACAGATTTCAGCCTTTGCTAACCATCTCTGGTTCGAGCCACCTGCGGTGGCGCAGACCGCCCTCTCCGCTTCCCCATCCGGCCACCACAACATCGTGGTATTATTGGTGGCCGGGTCGGGAGGCGGGGCGGGAGGTCTGAGCGCGATCCAAGGCACGCTACGCGATGATATCGGGCAGCAGCGTGTCCTCGATGATCGCGATCTGGTCCTTCAGGCGCAGCTTGCGCTTTTTCAGGCGGGCGATCTGGAGCTGGTCGGCCGATGCGCTGCCGCGCGCGGCCTCGGTCAGGGCGGCGATCGCGGCATCGAGGTCGCGATGCTCGGTCCTGAGCAATTCGAGCTTTTTGCGGAGCTCCTGCTCGGTCATGCCTGCCTGTGTTTCCCTTTGATATGCCCGCACCGGGCGTGTCGTTGCGCGCCCGCGCTACGCGTTCCTGCGCGATTCGATAAGATGGCCTGCGCAATTATTCGCCGCTTTCGCCCGGCAGGCCTTCAACGGCTCGTCTCAGGCGAGCACGGATATGGCGATTTACGATGCAGTAGGGCTTTCAAAGCTAGGCTGCTTATGGTTTCAATGAAGCCTGCGGCTCGGCCGCGTCTTTGCCGAGTCGCCTTTGCGAGGGTGTTCCCCCGCGCGGACAGGAGAACTTATATGGCATCGACCGCAGTGTCTTCCCACATCCACGCCCTTCAGGCCAAGCATGCCGAGCTCGACGAGCGGCTGCATCAGGAGATGACGAGGCCCGTGCCCGACACCGCGACGATTCAGGCTCTCAAGAAGCAGAAGCTGCGATTGAAGGAAGAAATTTCCGGTCACTGACCTTTACATCGGGGCCAGCGCGGTTGCCGGGGCGCGGCGCGGATGATCTGCGCTTTTGCATTTGCGGCGAGGAATGAATAAGCCTGCAAGGTGATGAGTGCCGCCGCCTCCGCCCGCCAGATTCTTACCCGCCTGACTGAGATCATGGCTTCGCGCCTGCACGCGCAGGGCAAGCTTGATCAGGTGGTCGAGATCATCGGTGAATGCCTGTCGAGCGAGGTTTGCTCGATCTATCTCCTGCGCGAGGGCATGCTGGAACTGTTCGCCACCCGCGGACTGAACCAGAGCGCGGTCCACGTCACCCGCATGGCCATTGGCGAAGGGCTTACCGGCGCGATCGGGCAGAAGGTGGAAACGCTCAACCTGGCCGAGGCCAAGGCCCATCCCGATTTCCAGTACCGCCCCGAAACGGGGGAGGAAAAGTTCCACTCCTTTGCCGGGGTGCCGATTGTCTATCGTGAACGTGCGGTGGGCGTGCTTTCGGTTCAGCACATTGATCCGCGCCGCTACGAGGATGTCGAGATCGAGGCGTTGCAGACCACCGCGATGGTCTTGTCCGAACTGATCGCCAATGCCGAGCTGGTCGATGAAGAAGAAGCGCGCGGGTTGACCGCCGATCAGACCGGGCCGCAGACCCTTACCGGCCTGACCCTGGTCAAGGGGCTGGGCGCGGGCACGGCGGTCTATCACCAGCCGCGGGTCGAAATCACGCAGGTCATGGCCGATGATACCGAAGCCGAACGCCAGCGGGTCTATCGCGCCTTCGACCGGATGCGCGAGCAGATCGATACGCTGGCCAGCCAGGCCGAATTCGGCATCGGCGGCGAGCACGAGGAGGTGCTCGAAACCTACAAGATGTTCGCCTACGACGAAGGCTGGTCGCGCCGCATCAACGAGGCAATCGATTCCGGCCTGACCGCCGAAGCCGCGATCGAGCGCGTGCAGCAGCATACCCGGATGCGGATGCGCGAGATCGACGATGCGCTGCTGGCTGACCGGATGCACGATCTGGAGGATCTGGCCAACCGCCTGCTCCGGATCGTTGCCGGGCAGATCGGCACCGCCGCCTCGCAGGGGCTGCGCCGCGATACCATCCTGATCGCTCGCAATCTCGGCCCGGCTGAACTGCTGGAATATGACAAGCGGCGGCTGAAGGGCGTGATTCTGGAAGAAGGCTCGCTCACCGCGCATGTGGTGATCGTAGCCCGCGCCATGAACGTGCCGGTGATCGGGCGGATCAATAATGGCAAGGGCGGCGGCGTTCGCACCACCATCCGCGAGGGTGACGAGATCCTGCTTGATGCAACGGCGGGCAATGCGATTGTCCGCCCGTTGCCGCAGGTCGCCGAAGCCTTTCGCGCACGCTTTGCCAAGTCGCGCGAGAAGCAGGCGGCCTATGCAAGCTTGCGCGATGTCGAACCCTTCACCCGCTGCGGCACGCGGATCCAGGTGATGATGAACGCCGGGCTGCGCGACGACATGAGCATGCTGGCGATGACCGGCGCGGACGGGGTCGGGCTGTTCCGCACCGAATTCCAGTTCCTCGTGTCCGCCACCTTGCCGCAGCGTGATCGCCAGACCCGGCTTTATCGCGATGTGCTGGAGGCGGCCGGCGACAAGCCGGTGATCTTCCGCACGGTCGATATCGGCGGTGACAAGTCGGTGCCCTATCTTGCCTCTGAAATCGCCGCGCAGGATGAAAACCCGGCGATGGGCTGGCGCGCGTTGCGCCTTGCGCTCGAACGCGAAGGGCTGATGAAGGTGCAGGCCCGATCCTTGCTGGAGGCATCGGCGGGGCGTTCGCTTTATGTCATGTTCCCGATGGTCAGCGAACCGTGGGAATTCGATGCGGCCAAGGCGGTGTTCGACGAACAGCTCGCCTTCCTCCGGGCCAAGAAACGGCTGCTGCCCGAATGTATCCATTTCGGCGCGATGCTCGAAGTGCCGGCCCTGGCCGAGATGCTCGACGTGCTGCTGCCACGGCTCAGCTTCCTGTCGATTGGCACCAATGATCTTACGCAGTTCCTGTTCGCCGCCGACCGCGCCAATCCCAAGCTGGCCGAACGCTATGACTGGCTGAGCCCGTCGATCCTGCGTTTCCTGCGGCGGGTGATGCAGGCAAGCACGGGCAGCGGCGTCGATGTCGGCGTGTGCGGCGAGATGGGAGGGCGGCGGCTGGAGGCGCTGGCATTGATGGGCATCGGCTACCGCCGCCTGTCGATCACGCCCGCCGCGGTCGGCCCGATCAAGGAACTGGTGCGCAAGGTCGATCTGGCCGAATTGACGGCGGCCATGACCGGCTGGCTGGCCGAGCCGCAGCGCGATCTGCGTGGGCAATTATCCGACTGGGCAGCGGCGCGCGACATCGAATTTGACTGAGGCTTGCGATTGGCCGTGGCCAGCGCGGGCTGCTTTGTCGATACACCGCTTGACACAGCGGCCTGCGACAGGCTGAATCCTGTTCAAGCGCAATTCACACAGACTAACACAAACGGCCTCACAAGAAGGCGTGGACCCGGGTCATGGACAGCGAACAGGATATTAGCGCCGAAGAGCCGCAGGACGAGGCCTATGCCGGGGTCGGTGTGCGGCTGCGTACAGCGCGCGAGGCGGAGCAACTCGAACTTTCGCATATCGCCGCTGAAACCCGGATCCCCATGCGCCATCTCGAAGCGATCGAAGCCGGCGCCTTTTCCACATTGCCCTCGCGCACTTACGCAATCGGTTTTTCGCGCACTTATGCCCGCGCTGTCGGGCTGGACGAAACAGCGATCGCCGATGAAGTGCGGTTGGAGCTCGCCGATGGCGGCATGCAGCGCCTCGCTGCGGGATCAGTGATGGAGCCGGGCGATCCGGCCAAGCTGCCTTCCGCCCCGCTGGCGTGGTTCGGTGCCTTTGCGGCGCTGGTGCTGGCGGTCGGACTGATTGCCTTTTTCAGTTCCCGCTTCGGTGCCGGAACGGGCCCCGCGCCGCTTGTCGCCCCGCTGCAAGACGCCGCCCCGCTCGTGGTTTCCGCGCGCCCGGAAGCGGCAACTCTCGCGCCGGCCACAGGCGGCGAAGTGGTGTTTACCGCGCTTGATGACGAGGTCTGGGTGCGCATCTACGAAGAGGGCGGCGAAAGGCTGCTCGAAAAACGGATGGCAAGGGACGAACGCTATGTCCTGCCGGCTGATGCCACGGACCCGCGGATCAATACCGGGCGCCCCGATGCGCTGGCGATCACCGTGGACGGCAAAAGTGTTGCACCACTATCCGATATGCCGGTGATGGTTTCGCGGGTGTCGGTCTCGGCCGCAGCGCTGCTGGCGCGCACCGCTCCGACTGCCGTTACAGTGCCGACTCCCGCATTCACGACCCCTGCGTCCACGGCCTCGGCATCGGTCCGCGCACCTGCTCCGGCTGTCAGATCATCGCCGTCGCCCGCCGTCACCGCAGCCCGTGCACCTGCTCCGGCAGCGCAGCAGGATGCGGCCCCGCCCGCAGCCCGCCCGGCACCCTTGCAGACTATTGCCGAACCTGTGCCCGCCCCTGCGTCCACCACTGTACCCGTCACTGTGCCCGGTGCAATCCCGACCAGCGCTTCCGAAACATCCGTGGCTGATAGCGGTGAGGATAATTCTGCCGGTTGAACGCAAGGCATGGCGTTTTCCGGTTGATTAGGGGCTTGCACCCTCTCGACTTGCTCCCTCCGAGGCTTCAGGGATCGGGGGTGTGTTCATGTGCTCCGCTGCAAGGCGGGGCGGCCATCGAAAAGGAGCCTTTTTCCGAACATGAAAACCACCTTGTCCAAGCTTCGTCCGGGTCTGGTGCGCGTCATACTGGTCGCCGCCGTCATGATAGCAGCGCCGGTGCCTGCCTTTGCACAGGACAGCGCTGACGAAGCGCGGCTGCGCAAGATCGAGGCCGAAGTGCGCGCCTTGCAGCGCAAGGTTTTTCCGGGCGGGGATGCGCGCTTTTTCGAACCGCAGATCACGCCCGGCGCGCAGGCGGCGCGTGACAGCGGCCAGGTGATGGGGGTGATCCCGCCGGCGACCACTGCGGTCACAGACATCCTCGTGCGGCTCGATACGCTCGAAACGCAGTTGCAGACGCTTACCGCGCGGTCCGAAGAACAGGCCAATATGCTCTCCCAGATGGAGACCCGGATCACCGCGCTTGAGGGCGGGCCGGTCAGTCCGCCGCCGATTGATCGTTCGGAAGTCGCAGGCACAGCAGCCGCGTCCGCCGCTGCCACCCCTCCGCCCGCACCTGTTGCCGAGCCGAGCGCCGAGCGGCTGGTGGCGGTGCAGGCCATTGCCAAGCCGCAGACCGATGATGCGGGCGATGATGAATATTCCTACGGCTTCCGCCTGTGGAACGCGGGCTTCTATCCCGAAGCGCGCCAGCAGCTTACGCAATTCGTCGAACAATATCCCGATCATTCGCGCATCAGCTTCGGCCGCAATCTGCTGGGGCGGGCGTTCCTTGACGACAACCTCGCCGAAGAAGCCGCGCGCTGGTTCCTGCGCAATTACCAGACCGACAAGAACGGTGCGCGCGCGGCCGACAGCCTGCTTTATCTTGCCCAGTCGATGATCGCGATGAAGGACACCCGTCGCGCCTGCATCGCGCTGGCCGAATTTGGCGAGACCTATCCGCTGATCGCCTCCGGACGGCTGGCCGACGACTATCAGACGAGCCGCGCCAAGGTGACGTGCAACTAGCGGCACGTTTTGCCGCCGATCTCGCGGCGCTGTGGCCGGACGAGGAACGCTCCGGCCCGCTGGGGCTGGCGGTTTCGGGCGGGCCCGATAGCCTTGCGCTGATGTTGCTGGCCCATGCCGCACTGCCGGGCCGGATCGCGGTCGCCAGCATCGATCATGGCCTGCGGCCCGAGGCGGCGGGCGAAGTCGCGCTGGTCGAGCGGCTGGCGGGTGAGCGCTCCATCCCCTTCTCCGCCTTCACCCTTAGTCCGCAGCCGGGCAACCTCCAGGCGCAGGCACGTGCCGGGCGCTATGCGGCGCTGGCCGGGTGGGCGCGGGATGCGGGGCTGGGGGCCATCGCCACCGCGCACCATGCCGATGATCAGGCCGAGACCCTGCTGATGCGGCTGAACCGCGGCAGCGGGCTGGCCGGGCTGGCTGGTGTGCGCGCGGTCTCGGTGATCGAAGGCAGCGAGGTCGTTCTGCTGCGCCCGCTGCTCGGCTGGCGCAAGCCAGAGCTTGAGGCGGTGGTCGAAGCCGCCGGGATCATCCCGGTGCTGGACCCGTCCAATGCCAACCCCGATTTCGAGCGGGCGGCGATGCGCGCGCGGCTGGCGGCGGCGGCGGACTGGCTTGATCCGGCGCAGCTTGCCAGCAGCGCGGCGCATGTCGCCGAGGGATGGCAGGCGATCGCGTGGTATGCCGAATGCGACTGGGACGAGATGGTGGTGCGCGACGATAGCGCGCCGGGGGGCGTGGGCTTTGCCTACCACGCCAATGTGCCGCGTGTCGTTGCGATCGAGACGATCATGCGCATCATCGCCGAACTGGGCGGCCATGCCACCCGCGCGGAGGCTGCGCGTGCATGGGACCGGTTATGGCAGGGCGAGAACGCCTCTTTGGGCGGCGTGCTGGCGGTGCCGGGGGTCGAACGGGTGGAGAAGGTCGGCGTGCTGATGCGCGTCTGGCGTTTCCGCCCTGAACCGCCGCGTTCCGTGAACTGACCGCGCTGCCGGGCGGTTTGCGCCGCAGCAGGCGCCCGCAAATCACAGCACTTTGTCGCCAACCCCGATCATCTTGCCACGGGTGATGATCACCTTGTCCCCGCGCCGGGCGGCGGCAAACAGCTTGGCCGCGAATTCGTCTGGCACACCGATGCAGCCGTGGCTGGCATAGCCATTGAGAACCGGCGAGCCGTGGATCGCGATCCCGTCCCACGTCAGCCGCAGAGTGTGCGGCATCGGCGCGTTGTTGTATTTCTCGGAGATATTGTCCTTCTCCTTGGTCAGGATCGGAAAGCTGCCCAGCGGCGTCGGGTGCTTCTGCGTGCCGAGCAGGGCGACCGCAGTGCCGATTTCATGCCCGTCGCGGAACGCGCTGATCACCCGCGCTTCAAGGTCAACGGTGATCACAAGCTTGCCGGTTTTGGGCGCGGCGTCTTCATCCCAGAACCAGTCGCCATAGCGGATGCTGCCCTCGATCGGCAGGATCGACTTGATGACGAAGGGATTATTGCTGGCGGCAGGCGCGGCAGCAGGGGCAGGCGCCGGGGTGGCCACGGGGAGCGGCTGCACCACTTCGCTGGAAATCATCCGCACCGCCGGGCTGCGGGGCGGCTCGGGCGGGGTCATGGCCGGGGCCGGATCCGGCATCGCCGCCGGCGCAGCATAGGTCACTTCATCATCCCCGGCGAGCGGCGGCAGGCCGGCATAGACCATCGCCGCCTCGCTGGCAGGCGGTGCGGGAGGCAGGGCGGTGCCGATCTGCGGGGGCATTTCCGCATCGGGATCGATCCGTTCGAACGCGCGATCCGCACGCGCCGCAATCAGCTGCGCCGCGTCGGCTGCATCCTGCGCGCTGGGGCTGGTTTCAGGCTGGGCCAGCAGCAGCGCGAACGGAGCGACCAGCGCAGCAAGGGCGGCGGAAAGGACAAGAGACCGGTTCATGCGGGTCATTATGCCGCGTAAGCCGCGTTTGTGCCAGCGGTTAACGCCTGCGCGTCCCTTGCGGGGACGGTGGCGGGCGAGGGGTTAACGCGCCCTGGCCCGCGCTGCCCGCCGCTGTTGGAGACACATGAGACACTGTCCAAGGACCAGAAACATGCCCTGGCTGCGGCGATGATGGCGCGGCGGCGGTGAACCCGCAGCGGGCTGCGGCGCAGCATTGCAGGGATGGCAGACAAACAGCGCATCCCGGCAACCTAGCGCGCCCGTTGCAGGTAGGAAATCCCGCCGTTGTTCAATCCTGCGCAATCACCCCGAACAGGTCATGCGCATCGGCATCTTCGATGGTGACTTGCACGATATCGCCGGGGCCGAGGGTTTCGGGGACGTTGCGCAAATATACCGCGCCGTCGATTTCGGGCGCATCGGCCTGTGATCGGCCGGTGGCGCCAATATCGCCATCCTCGTCCGCTTCGCCGACCTCGTCGATGATGACCGGCAGCGTGCGCCCGACCTTGGCGGCAAGTTTCGCCGCGCTGATGCGTTCGGTCACTTCCATGATCCGGGCGTAGCGTTCTTCCTTGAGAGCTTCGGGCACGGGATCGGGCAGGGCGTTGGCGCTTGCGCCCTCGACCGGTTCAAACCGGAAGGCGCCGACACGGTCAAGCTGGGCTTCCTCCAGCCAATCGAGCAGGTAGCGGAAATCATCCTCGGTCTCGCCCGGGAAACCGACCACGAAAGAGGATCGGATCGCGATGTCAGGGCAGATGTCGCGCCACGATTTCAGCCGTTCGAGCACCTTGGCTTCGTTGGCCGGACGCTTCATCAGCTTCAACACCTTGGGCGAAGCGTGCTGGAACGGAATGTCGAGATAGGGCGTCAGCAGCCCCTCGGCCATCAGCGGGATGACCTGATCGACGTGCGGGTAGGGGTAGACGTAATGCAGCCGCACCCACGGCGGGATGCCTTCGGGGGTGCGCAGACCGCCGAGTTCGCGCGCCAGATCGGTCATGTGCGCCCGCACCGGGCTGCCTTTCCAGTCGCGCGGTTCGTGGCGGGTATCGACCCCGTAGGCGCTGGTATCCTGCGAGATGACGAGGAGTTCGCGCGTCCCCGCTGCCACCAGCTTTTCGGCCTCGCGCAGCACCGCGTCGATCCGGCGGCTCGCCAGCTTTCCGCGCAATTGCGGGATGATACAGAAGGCGCAGGAATGGTTGCAGCCTTCGGAAATCTTCAGATAGCTGTAATGGCGCGGCGTGAGCTTGATGTCAGGCTGGGGGATCAGGTCGATGAACGGCCCTTGGCTGGGCGGAGCGTGGGTGTGCACGGCCTCGACCACCTGTTCATATTGATGCGCGCCCGTCACCGCCAACACTTGCGGGTGCGCGGCGCGGATCGCGTCGGCTTCCTCGCCCATGCAGCCCGTTACGATCACGCGGCCATTTTCGGCGATGGCTTCACCGATCGCGGCGAGGCTTTCCTCCTTGGCGCTGTCGAGGAACCCGCAGGTGTTGACCAGCACCACATCGGCCCCGGCATAGTCGGGCGACATGGCATAGCCATCGGCGCGCAGGCGCGTGAGGATCCGTTCGGAATCGACCAGCGCCTTGGGACAGCCGAGGCTGACCATGCCGATGCGCTTCTGGTCGGCCAGAACAGTGGGAGTTATGGTGGGGCCGGTGGTGATCATTGCGGCGCGCCCCTACACCAGCGCGCGGCTTTGCGCTAGCAGGGCGTGCAACCTCGCAAGGAGATGCCCATGAACGACTTTGCCCTGTGGCCGGTGCTGGCGGGAACCGCCGCGTTCTTTGGCGTAGGCGCGCTGTGGTATGGTGTGCTGTTTTCAAAACCGTGGCAGCGCGCGGCGGGCCTTTCCGATGCGCAGCTGAAAAGCGGCAATATGGCGCTGATCTTCGGCCTGACCTTTGCCTTCGAAATGCTGATCGCGATGGTGCTGTGGCACCTCATCGCCCGCACCGATCCGCCTGCATTTGTGGTGATGATGATGGCGGTGGGCTTTGCGGTCGGGGTGATGATCCCGGCGGTGGGGATCAATTATCTCTATCTCAGGAAGCCGCTGGCGATGTTCCTGATCGACGCCGGGCATCTTCTGGTCGGCATGGCGGCAATGGGCGGCGTGTTCATCGCCCTGCGTTAGTTGCCGTTGCCGTCACCCTTGCCATTGCCTTTTCCGTTACCATTCGTGGGCACGATTTCGACCACCGTGTCGCCGGACTGGAGCGATTGGCATTCGTCCTCCCAGAACCCCAGCGCGCGGCCATTGCGGTAGATCCTGAGGCCCTGTCCGCCGCTTTGCAGGTCGGTGATCGGCTTGCCGCATTCCTCCTCGCTCACCGCCCGTTCGACCAGCTGCACCCGCCCGCCGACACTGGCGAGATCGGCAAGGTAATCGGCAATATGCGCGCCCTTGACGCTGCCGGCCAGCAGCAGCCCGGTGAAGCGCACCGGGTTGATGACATTATCGGCCCCCGCCTGCCGCGCCAGCAATTCATTATCATCGGCGCGCACCACCACGCTGATCGGCACATCGGGCGCGAGGTGGCGCACGGTCAGCACGATCAGGATCGAGGTATCGTCGCGCCCGGCAGACACCAGCACGCTTTGCGCCGATCCGATCCGCACCGCCTTGAGCGTTTCGTCGCGGGTGGCATCGGCGGCCATCACGTTGACCCCGAGCTTTTCCGCCTCGGCCAGCCGCTCATCACTCGGGTCGATGACCACGATCCGCGCCGGTTCGATCCCGCGGTCGATCAGCTCGCCCACGCTTTGCGAACCCGATACGCCGTAGCCCAGCACCACGACATGATCGGTCAGCTGTTCCTGGATACGAGCCATGCGCCATTTCTCCCAGCTGCGCTTGATGACGAAATCATAGGCCGCGCCCACGAAGATGAACAGGACAGCGATGCGCACCGGGGTGACGATCACCGCTTCGATCAGCCGCGCGCTGTCCGTCACCGGGGCAATATCGCCAAAGCCGGTGGTGGTGACGCTGATCATGGTGAAATAGACCACATCGAGAAAGCTGATATGGCCATCGACATTGTCGACCAGCCCTTCGCGGTCCCACCAGTGGATCATGATGACCATGCCCAGCAGACCCAGCGCGAGGCCGAGCCTGAGGCCCAGATCGCCCCACACGGGGATGCCCACCGCGCGGCGCAGCGGCTGGAACTGGTCGGCCAGCATCGCCTTGCGGCGGAACGGGTTCTTGCCTGGCTTGCCTGCTGCCATGCGCCCCGGCCTCCGGCTCAGTCCCCGAACCGCTCGGCGAGGATGCCGATGGTCGAATAGTGGGTGAGATCGAGCTGCAGGGGCGTGACCGCGACATAGCCATCGTCAATCGCTTCCAGATCGGTGCCGTGATCCAGCGTGTGTTCGATCGGATCAAGCCCGAACCAGAAATAGCGGTAGCCGCGCGGGTCGCGCCCTTCGACGATGCTGCCGCGCGAATAATCGTGGAAGCCCTGCCGCACGACCCGGATGCCCTTGACCGCGTCGGGGGCCAGCGCGGGGAAGTTGATGTTGATCAGCGTGCGTTCGGCCATTGGTGCGTCCAGCAGCTTTGCGAGCACTTTCGGCCCCCATTCGCGGGCTGCGCCAAACGGCACCTCGTCGCCCATGCCTTCGCGGGCATAGACCTGGCTGAAGGCGATCGAGCGGATGCCCGCCAGCGCGCCTTCGATCGCGGCGGATACCGTGCCGGAATAGGTGATGTCATCGCCCAGATTGGCGCCGCGGTTGACGCCTGACAGGATGATGTCGGGGGCCTCGGGCATGACCGTGCGCAGCGCCATCATGACAGAATCGGTCGGCGTGCCGGTGACGGCAAAGCGCCGCTCATCCAGGCTGTTGAGCCGCACAGGCCGCGTCAGCGTGAGCGAATGGCCCGCGCCCGATTGTTCCTCTGACGGGGCGCAGATCCAGATGTCGTCGGAAAACTGGCGCGCGATGTCTTCCAGCACCTTGAGGCCGGGGGCGTGGATGCCGTCATCATTGGTGAGGAGGATGCGCATTACGTGGCTGGCTCCAGTTTCGTGACGCCGCCCATGTAGGGCAGCAGGGCGTCAGGCACGGTGACGGAGCCATCGGCGTTCTGGTAATTCTCGATCACCGCCACCAGCGTGCGCCCGACCGCGAGGCCCGATCCGTTGAGGGTGTGAACGAATTGGGTCGTCTTCTGCTCGCCCGCGACGCGGTAGCGGGTGTTCATGCGGCGGGCCTGAAAATCGCCGGTGTTGGAACACGAGCTGATTTCGCGGAAGGCGCCTTGGCCGGGCAGCCAGACTTCCAGATCATAGGTCTTGCGCGCACCGAACCCCATGTCGCCGGTGCACAGCAGCAGCTTGCGATAGGGCAGGTTCAACCGTTCAAGGATGGTTTCTGCCGCGCGGATCATGCGCTGGTGTTCGGCCTCGGAGTCTTCGGGCTTTACGATGCTGACCAGTTCGCATTTTTCGAACTGGTGCTGGCGGATGAAGCCGCGCGTATCCCGCCCGGCCGCGCCCGCTTCGGAGCGGAAGCACAGGGTGAGCGCGGTGAGGCGCAGGGGGAGGGCGCTTTCATCGAGCAATTCGCCCATGACGCTGGCGGTAAGGGAGACTTCGCTGGTGGGGATGAGCCAGCGACCATTGGTGGTGCAGAAGCTGTCCTCGGCAAACTTGGGCAGCTTGTCGGTGCCATACATTGCATCATCGCCCACCAGCACCGGCGGGTTGCATTCGGCATAACCATGCTCGCCGGTCTGCACATCCAGCATGAACTGGCCGAGCGCCCGGTGCAGCCGCGCCATGTCGCCGCGCAGGAAGGTGAACCGCGCGCCCGACAGCCGCGTGCCGGTTTCAAAATCCATGCCCAGCGCTGGCGCGATGTCGGCGTGTTCGCCGGGCGTGAAGTCAAACGCGCGCGGTGTGCCCCAACGGGAAACCTCGACATTGTCTTCCTCGCCCGCACCATCGGGCACATCGTCGGCGGGCAGGTTGGGGATGATTTCCAGCGCTGCCTTAAGCTTCGCGGCGAGATCATCGGCGCGGGCCTCCAGCGCGGGCATTTCGTCCTTCAGCGCGGCGACTTCGGCCTTCAGTGTCCCGGCCGTGTCGCGATCGCCCTTGGCCATCGCCGCCCCGATCAGCTTTGATGCTTCGTTGCGGCGGGACTGCGCGGCCTGCACCTGCGTTGTCAGCGCCCGGCGTTCCTCGTCGAGCGCGATCAAGGCAGCGGCCAGCGGTTCGGCCCCGCGCCGCGCCAATGCAGCGTCAAAGGCCTGCGGATGTTCTCGGATCAGCCGTATATCGTGCATGGCGTGGCGCTATGCCCGCTGATGCTTTGCAAGGGAAGGCGCAATTGCCGGGGAACCGCCAAAGCCCCCGATCCGTTGGGCAGGCAGGAGGATATTGCAATGATCCGCAGATTGATTGGCGGCGCCATCGGCGCAAGACTGGCCAAACGCCATCCGGTTCTGGGCGGCGCGACCGGCGCGGCGCTGGCAACCGCCGTGCCATTTGTCATTTCCCGCGTAAGCCTGCCGGCCATGATGGCGCTGGGCGCGGGCGGCTATGTCGCCAAACGGTACATCGACAGGCGCGAGCAGGCCCGGACTGGTTCTGACCAGCGTTCCGCCGATCCCGAATGATCGCAAGCAGGCGGACGGGCGCGCTGCCCATCCGCCCGCTGTTGCGCATCAGAAATTGACCTGCGCGGTTACGAAGATCCGGCGCGGATCGCCGTAGAACCCGGTCAGCGTCCCTTCGAGACCCAGTGTCGGGACAAAGGGCGTGCCCGGCGGCGTGCCGCCTGCGACGAAGTTGTAACCTGCGACGATATATTCCTTGTCGAACAGGTTCTTGCCGTGCAGCCCGATCGAGAACAGCCCGCTGTCCACGGTGTAGACCATGCTGGCATCGACCAGCACGAACCCATCCTGATCAAGGAACGGGTTGGGCGATTCGAACTGGCTGGCGTCCGACCGGAACGAGGCCAGCCCGATCAGGTCGACCATCCCGCTTGCCACCGGCAGGCCGAGGTTGAAGCCCATGTGGCCGGTGAAGTCGGGCGTGTTCTGGAACACGCGGCTGTCGGCCACGTCATTGCCGAAGGCATCGATGAAGGTGTTGAAACCCGCATCGAGATAACCCAGCGACCAGTTGATGCTGAAGCGGCTGCCTTCACCGGCAAAATCCTTGCCCACCAGCGCATTGCCTTCGAATTCGAAGCCGTTGACATCGGCGCTCGCGGCGTTGGAGGTGATGCCGATGAAGCTGTCGTTCACCCCGTCGCCATTGCTGTCGAGGCCGACCGAACCGGGGATCTGGACATTGTCATACTGGCCCAGGAACCCGGCGATGGAGATGTTCAGCCGGTTGTCGAGCAGCGAGGCTTTCCAGCCCAGTTCGAAGCTGTCGACCGTTTCCGCGCCGAAGCGCAGGAATTCGAACTGGTCGTCGAAATTGATCACGCCGTCGCCGTTGAGATCGGGCGCGGCGCTGGTCTGGCCGCGCGGGTCGAACCCGCCGCCCTTGAAGCCTTGCGAATAGGTGAAATAGACATTGTGGTTGCGGTTGGGCTGCCAGCTGATCGAGGCGCGCGGGTTGAAGTCGCTGAAGGTTTCGCTGCCTTCGAAATCGCTGGTCGTGACCAGTGGCACGCCCGACCCGTCAAACAGGTCGGAAAAACCGCCGACAAAGGTGGTGCGCAGCACCCGGCTCGAACGCTTGTCGCTGGTGTAGCGCCCGCCCACCGAGACAGCGATGGTATTGGTAAGATCATAGGTGAAATCGCCGAACACCGACCATGTTTCGGTGCCGACATCGCCCAGCGTCTGGGCGTTGAGGCCGGGCAGGCCAATCGCCGCGCCGGTGTTGAACAGCGCGACATCAAACGCGGTGAAGGCATTGGCGTTGAGATAGTAGAAGCCGACCACGCCGGACAGGCGATCACCTTCATAAAGGAGCTGCAATTCCTGGCTGAACTGGTCGTTTTCATAAATCGCCGGGACATCAAGATCGGCAGCGGGCAGGCTGTCGAAATCGATCGGGGTGGTGGAGGAATCCTCGCGGTAGCCGGTGATCGACTTGAAGGTCAGCGTATCGGACAGTTCAATCGCGACGTTGAGTGCGCCGCCGAAAGCTTCGACCTCCTGATCGACGACGTTGAGGCCGGCGCGGGTGTCAAACACGTTATCAAGAACGGGTGCGCCGGTCAGCTGGCCGGGGATCAGGCGGTGGCCCTGCCGGGCTTCGCTGTCATCTTTCACGTAATCGCCCGACAGGCGGACGAACACCGGCCCGCTGTCGAATTCGATCGTGCCGCGCGCGGCCCAGACGTCCTTGTTGTAATTCTCGGTGCCGAGATTGAGGTTGCGGCCGAACCCGCCGCGCGACAGCCGCGCGCCGCTGGCGCCGATCTTCAGATTGTCGGAAACCGGGGTCGATGCGCTGACGATCAGGTCTGCCTGATCGAACGAGCCATAGGTGCCGCGCACCATGACGCTGGTTTCATCCGGCAGGCTGGCGGTGACATATTTGATCGCGCCGCCGATGGTGTTGCGGCCGTATAAGGTGCCCTGCGGGCCGCGCAGGACTTCGATCCGCTCGACCTGATAGATGTCCAGCACCGCGGCCTGAGGGCGGTTGAGATAGACATCATCGATATAAAGACCGACGCCCGCTTCGAACCCGGCGACCGGATCCTGCTGGCCCACGCCGCGGATGAAGGCGGTGAGCGTGGTGTTGGTGCCGCGGCTGACCTCCAGCGTGATGTTGGGCACCTGCTGGCCGATCTGCACCAGATCCTGCACGCCCTGCTTGATCAGGCTTTCGCCCGAAAGGGAGGTGACCGACAGTGGCACATCGATCAGCCGTTCCTCGCGCCGGCGGGCGGTGACGATGATGACGCCTTCTTCGGCCCGATCGGCGTTGCTGACGTTTTCGCTGACGTCGTCCTGCGCGGCGAGCGGCGCCGCGAACGAGGCAAATCCGGCGCATCCGGCAAGCAGCAGCGCGCGGCGGCAAAGCATATTTGTCATGGGGATGTTTCCTCTCCTACCCTCTTATGAGCCAACCAGTATTGAAAGTTGAACCACCTTTCAAGTTGAGACTTGTGCGTGACCATGTCACAGCCTACCGAAAGCGCGGAGGGAGTAGCTGATGGGCAACACTCGGGCCACCGGGACAAAAGTCGCAGACGCCGCAGTCAGCGACGCCAAGACGCCGCGCACCGAGCGCGGGCGGCGGACATTGCGCAAGCTGCTGGACGCAGCCGCCGAGGAGTTCGGGGAAAAGGGTTTTCACGAAGCGTCGGTCAGCTCGATCACGCGCCGCGCGGGCGTGGCGCTGGGCAGTTTCTACACCTATTTCGACAGCAAGGATGGCTTGTTCCGGGCGCTGGTTGCCGACATGAGCGAGAAGGTGCGAACCAGCGCGCGTTCGGCGCTGTCGGATGATATGGGCGCGCTGGAAATCGAACGCGCGGCGCTCACCGCGTTCCTGCGCTTTGCTGCGGAGCACAAGGAAATCTACCGCATCATCGACGAAGCCGAATTCGTCGATCCTGAAAGCTATCGCATGCATTACCAGACCATCGCCGAACGCATCGCCGACCGGCTCCATTCGGGCGCGGCAAAAGGCGAACTGCGCGAAGGGCTGGGTGAGCTTGAGGCCTGGGCGGTGATGGGGATGAACGTGTTCGTCGGCCTGCGCTATATCGTGTGGGGCGCGGCGGAGATGACGCCCGAACAGGTTGCTGCCGGGGTCAACCGCCTGCTGGCCGAAGGCGTCCTGCGCCGCTGATCGCGCGCCCGGCCCGCCGGATTTCCAACCAGAGAACCGCCCAAAGCGCCGGCACCGTGCGCCGCACCCTTGCGCGTGACGCAATATCTGTGCGAACAACTCGCATTAGCATTCCTATTGACTCTTATTCGCAATAAGGTCACAAGCCCGGCACTTCTCCCCTCATCAGCAGGAAGCCCGGACTTTGAACACCTTGCGCTTGACGACATCCGCCTCTGTCCTTGCCATGATCGCCCTGGCCGGGACGCCTGTTCTGGCCGCCAGTGCCGAAGCTGCCGAAGCGGCTGGCGACGCCGCAGAAGGTCAGCAGCAGACCGGGCGCATCACCGTGACCGCCACCCGCACGCCGGTGTTGCAGGAAGAGGCGCCCGCCACGGTGACAATCATCACCGACGAGGACATCGCCGACCAGCTTGCCACCGACATCAAGGATCTGGTGCGGTTCGAACCCGGCGTGACCGTGCGCCGCGCGCCCGCGCGGTTTGGCGCGGCCTTCGGTTCCACGGGCCGCGCCCGCAACGAGGATTTCGTGATCCGCGGGATCGGCGGCAACCGCGTGCTGATCCAGGTCGATGGCATTCGTAGCCCGCAGGGCTTTGCCTTCGGTGCGCAGGATGCCGGACGCGGCGGCTTTACCGATGTCAGCCTCGTCAAGCAGGTTGAAATCCTGCGCGGGCCTGCATCGGCGCTCTACGGCAGCGACGGGCTGGCCGGGGCGGTCAGCTTCGTCACCTCCGATCCGGTTGACCTGATCGGCGCGGGCAGCTTCGGCGGTTTTGCAACCTCGCAATATTCGAGCGAGGACAATGAATTTGCTCAGACCGCAACCCTTGCCGGACAATCGGGCAATGTCTCGGCCATGGTCGCCTACACCCGGCGCGATTTCAGCGAGCTTGAAAATCAGGGGGTAAACAACGGCACCGGCCCCACCCGCACCGCGCCCAATCCGCAGGACGGAACCAGCAATGCGGTGCTTGCCAAACTGGTGTGGGACAATGGCCCGCACCGCATCCGCCTGACCGGCGAATGGCTCGATGCGGCGGTCGAAACCGAGGTGCTGACCGGTCTTGGTCCCGCCTTCCTGTTCGGCCCCGCGCCGGTGTGGAACGTCGATGCGCTCAATGCCCGCGACACCAACGAACGGGTGCGGGCCTCGCTCGACTGGACCTATGATGGCAGCCCGGAAAACCTGATCGAATATGCCTTTCTGTCGGCCTTCTGGCAGGATGCGGAAGATCGTCAGTTCGCCTTCGAGGAGCGCACGCCGTTCGGCTTCATCCCGGCGCCCGATCGCGAACGGCTCAACACCTTCGAAAACCGCGTCTACGGCGCGGTCGGCGAGGCGCGGTCGTCCTTCGATCTGGGCGGGATGAAGCACCGCATCGCGTTCGGCGGCGATGTCAGCTGGACGCGGCAGGAGGGCCTGCGCAGCGGCACCTTCCCCGGACGCGGCGAAAGCTTCCCGACCCGTGCATTCCCCGCTACCGATTTCACGCAGGGCGGCGTGTTCCTGTCGGACGAGATTTCGCTGCTGGATGGCGCGCTGACACTGTTCCCCGCGCTCAGGTTCGATTTCTACGACTTGAACCCGACCGATGATCCGCTGCTCACCACCTTCAATCCGCAAGGGCAAAGCGACAGCCGTCTCAGCCCCAAGTTCGGCGCGACGGTGAAGCTGGCCGACAACGTGATCCTGTTCGGCAATTACGCGCAGGGCTTCCTTGCGCCGACGCCAAGCCAGGTGAACAATTTCTTCGAATTCATCGCGGGCGGCTACACTTCGATCCCCAATCCCGACCTGCGTCCTGAAACCAGCGAAAGTTTTGAAGTGGGCGCGCGCTATGTCGGCGACATCTTCTCGCTTCAGGTGGTCGGATTTACGGGTGAGTACGACAATTTCATCAGCCAGCAGATCATCAGCGGCGCCTTTACCCCGCAGGACCCGGCGATCTTCCAGTTCGTCAATTTCAACGCGGTCGAAATCGAAGGGATCGAAGCGCGCGCCGAAATGAAGCTCGACAGCGGCTGGAATGCGCGTTTCGCGATGGCCTTTGCCAATGGCGACATCATCAATCCTGGCGGGGCGCGGGTGCCGCTCGACACGATTGACCCGTTCAATCTGATCGCCGGGCTGGGTTATCGCGATCCGGGCGGGCGGTTCGGCGGGGAACTGATCCTCACCCACAACGCCCGCAAGGAAAAGGGCGAGCTGGAACGCGCCGCTGACGGGACCGACCTGTTCGTGCGACCGGAGGCTTCGACGATCGTCGATCTCACCGCCTTCTTCGCGATTACCGACGCGCTCAAACTGCGGCTCGGCGTGTTCAATCTGACCGACGAGAAATACGCCGTGTGGTCCGATGTGCGCGGATTGCGGACGCAGGATGCGGGGATTCTTGATGCCTTCACCCGGCCGGGCAGAAATGTTAGCGTGTCGGCCAGCTATCGATTCTGAATTGCATTAACAACTCATGAGGGACGCCATGAACAGACTGACCAAAACCCTTTTCGCATCCGGCCTTGCCGCGCTCACGCTGGCCGCAGTGCCCGCTCCGGCGCTGGCCGATGATCCGATCATCCGCGCCGAAGACGCCGCCAGGGCCGCCTTCGAGGCTGATCGCCAGACCATCCTCGCCATGGCGGGCGATTTCAAGGTCACCTTCGACATGCAGGAATCGACCGCGTGGATGGAGGGTTACGAGCCGCTTGAGCGCAAGATTTCGGGCGGGTACGAATCCGTCCGCGTGATCGAGGATACGGGCACCAAGATCGTGCTTCAGCATCTGTTGGTGACCGGCGATGATGCCAACCCCTATATCGTCAAGCACTGGCGGCAGGATTGGCAGTACGAGCCTGAAAAGGTCCTGACCTTTTCAGGCGGTGACAGCTGGGAATGGACCGCCGTGCCGGACAAGCTGCGCGCCGGGCGCTGGTCGCAGACGGTCTATCAGGTCGATGACAGCCCGCGCTATGCCGGCTGGGGCCAGTGGGAAACCACGCTGGGGGTCAAGCGCTGGCGTTCCAACTGGACTGCGCGCCCGCTCGCCCGCCGCGATGCGATCCGCAACCCGGTCTATGATCGCTATGTCGGCATCAACCGCCACCAGCTGACCCCGAACGGCTGGATCCACTGGCAGGACAACACCAAGCTGATCACGCCCAAGGATGGTGAGGGCGAGGCGACGCCGGTGGTGCAGGAATATGTGCTCAACACCTATGAACGCTTCGACGGCTATAATGTCGCCGCAGCCGAGGCCTACTGGGACAAGACCAAGGGTTTCTGGGACAAGGTGCGCGGCAAGTGGGACGAGGTGGCCGAAGCCAATGGCGGGGTCCGGATCGAACAGGAACCGGGCGCCGGCACGGCGATTGCCAATGAACTGCTGATCCTTGCCGATCTGATCAAGGCCGGCAAGACCACCCCCGACGAAGCGACCGACAAGGCGCTGGCGATGATTGCCGAAGGCACCGCGCGGGCCGGTGGCTGATCCGGCTTGACCGGATCGGGTGGCAGCCAGTTTCCGGTGGAGGCCAAGTTCCGGCGGAGGCCAGTTTCCGGCGGAGGGACGTGTCCTCTCCCTCCGCCGGTTCCGGCGCTTTCCTCGCGGCCCCGCTCGCGATAAGGCATGATGCATGATCATTGCCATCAATGCCCTTGACGATCCCGGTCATCTTGCCGCCCTGCGCGAACGGATCGCCCTGCTCGAATGGCGCGACGGGCGTGAGACCGCCGGGAACATCGCGCGCGAGGTCAAGCGCA
Organism: Erythrobacter sanguineus; assembly: GCF_900143235.1. Taxonomy (GTDB): domain Bacteria; phylum Pseudomonadota; class Alphaproteobacteria; order Sphingomonadales; family Sphingomonadaceae; genus Erythrobacter; species Erythrobacter sanguineus. The sequence continues at coordinate 88,998 of NZ_FRDF01000003.1, forward strand.
ACCTTCAGGCCGCGATGGACAGCACCGCCGGACGAAGGCTGCATGATGAATTGCTGCCGCTGATTGCCGAAAATGCGGTGGTGAAGGCCGCCGCCCAGCCGCGGCGTTTTTCCCCGCTGATCATCAGCCAGACCGGTGTTGACGGGCAATATGGCGCGCATGTCGATAATGCCCTGATGGGCAAGGGCGCTGCCCGCCTGCGCACCGACATTTCCTTCACCCTGTTCCTGACCCCGCCCGAGGAATATGACGGCGGCGAACTGGTGATCCATGCCGCCGGGATGACGCAGGAGATGAAGGGCGAGGCCGGGCATCTGGCGCTCTACCCTTCCACCAGCATCCATGAAGTGCGCCCTGTCACGCGGGGCACCCGGATCGTGTGCGTCGGCTGGATCGAAAGCATGATTGCCGATCAGGGCCGCCGCGAAATGCTGTTCGATCTGGAAAACCTGCGCGCTGCCCTGCGGCAGAAGCTGCCCAGCCAATCGCCAGAGCTGCTGACGCTCGACAAGGCCATCGCCAATCTATTGCGGATGTGGGCGCACGCCTGAGGCCTTGGGCGCGGCTGCGCGCTTGGCCTTGAGCGTGAAATACAGGATCAGGCTGACCCCGATCACGCTTGGCCCGGCCCAGATCGCGGGGTTGAACACGTGTTCGGGCACCATCCGGATCAGCCCGACCGACATGAACGCGGTGTAGGCCGAAATCCCCATCCCGATCAGCGCGCGGAAATGCTCGCCAATATAGGCGTTGCGCGGCGGATCGCTTGCCCGCCAGATGTAAACCTGCTGGATCGCCATTGCGACGATGCCGATGAAGGCGACCAGCACCATCAGCGGATGTTCCACCCGGATGCCATACCAGCCGCACCACGCCCCTGAGATCACCACCGCCGCAATCACCCCCTGATAGCGCAGCGAACGCAGCGCTGTGCGGTTACGCGCTTGGCGCACAACGGCGAGGCCATAATCGACAAAGCCGATGGTGAGCGTGCCGAGATAGAGCATCATCCAGCCGAACAATCCGGCGAACAATTCGCGGTCGGTCACCGACGGGATGCGATCTTCCGGGCCGTAAAGCGAGATGAGGGCCATGGCGATCGCCAGCGCGCCCGCCCCCAGAAAGCCGAAACTAGCGGCCTTGCCCCATTTGCGGTGATTGGCCGCGCCCTTGCGGGTGACGATCGGTCCCCAGAATGCCACCAGCCCCACCGTTCCGGTGATCACATGGAGGACGACGATGGCTTCGAACAGCGCCATGGCCCAAGGCATGGCACAATCCGCGCGTTTAGCCTAGCCTCAGCGAACCCGCGACGGCGCAACCAGCACCGCGTTGGCAATCAGCAGGTCGAGCCCGTCGAGATAGGCGCGGGTCGAGGGATCATGGGCAAAGCCCACCACCAGCCCGCGTCCCTGCCGCTGCGCCATCAGGTATGGCTTGTAGGCCAGCTGCCGCCGGTTCTCGTCCCACACATAGCCGCTGGCGATAAGGTCCTCCGGCGCGGCAAAGCGCAGCACGTTGACCCCGTCGTCACGGCCCAGCGGCGTGAAGATCCGCGTGCCTGTCGCCAGCACCACCGCCCCGCCATCGTAACCGGCGGAAAGGAAGTGATCGCGCTGCGCCACGACATTCAGCAGCGCGCCGGGCAGGGTATCGGGCAGGGCGCGCTGATCCTTGATCACCTCGCGATAATCGGCGTCGGTCGCGATTTCGACCGCCTCGGCCAGCGAAGTGTCACCATCCTTGCCGGCCTCGCCCGGCTCGCGTCCCAGCGCGGCCTCGCGCTTGACGGCAAGCATCGGGCTGTCGCCGCCGCTGAAGGTTTCGACGCTGTCGCCCACCGCCACCAGCACACCGCCCTTGCGCACGAAATCGCGGATGGTGCGTTGTCCGGCTTCGCCCAGTGCCGCCGAAGGATTGCCTTCGGGCACCAGCAACACATCATAATCGGAAAGGTCCGCGCGGGCCAGCCGCTGGGTGCGGATCGGGGTGACCGCCAGGCCGAGCCGCCGTTCGAGCACATAGCGCATCGCGCCCGCACTCAATTGCGAGATACCGTCGTCCCATGCGATGGCGACACGCGGCATGGTCAGCCGCACGAAGCTGTCGCTGCCAAGGTTGGGGCCGTCATCGACCCAGCCCGAATCAAGCGCCACCGTATGCGCGCCGACTTCGCTGGCGAGCGCGGCAAGGCGGGCCATCTGTTCCGGCGTGTTGCTGCCAGCCGGGAACACCACGGTGCCGCGCGGCAAGGTGCGGCCTGCCGTGGTAAAGGCCTTGTCGGTAACGCGGGCCTCGATCCCTTCGCGCAGCGCCAGCGTGACAAACCGCGCCTGCCCGCTGTCGTTCCACGGCACGGCCACGGCAAAGGCACCCGAACCTTCGGAAAGCGGGGCAATCGGGGCATCGGGCGAAAGCGCTGCGCCAGTGGCGGCCGCCTTGCACAGCGTCACATCCGCGCCCGACATCAGCCCGACCGACCATGCCGTGACATCATACAGTTCGTGCGGCAGATCCTGCGACCGGCGGCGTTCCTGTTCTGCAAGGAAATCGGGCGGCAAGGGCGTGTCGCGGTCAAGCAGGCTGCGCACCAGCCGCGCGGCCGGCTGGGCTTGCGGGATGGCAAGATAGCCCTGCGGGAAGCTGCGTCCGCAGGCGCTCACCGTCCCATCGCGGCGCAGCACGGTGATGCCCTGCGCGGCCAGCCGCCGCCCCAGGCTTTCGGCATTCCAGCGCCGTTTCGACAGGTCGATCAGATAGGCCCCGCGCCCGGCTGTCCCGCTGGCATTGGCGGCGCGGTACTGGGCGAAATCCGACAGGAACCGCTGCGGGTTGTCAGCCACCGCGCCTGCGGTCGCAAGGCTGGCGGCGAAGTGGTTACGCACCCCGTCGGCATAGGTCAGCTCGGTCCCGTCGCGCCGCGCGAACACCAGCCCGCGCGCCGATCCCTGTTCATAGGTGCTGCCGATCGCGCCCTGATGCGCATTCCAGGTGTCGCCATAACCGGGATAGAACAGGTCATAGACCTCGCGCGTGAAATAGGGCTCACCCATTGCATCAAACGTGGCGGCATTGGCCCGCCCGATCACTTCGTAGGCGCGTTGCTGCGCGGCGGTGAGATTGGGGTTGAAGGGCTGGGCTGCGGGGGAGAAGAAATAGGTGTTGTCGCCGCCCATTTCATGCAGGTCGACCACCACCACCGGGTTCCAGCTGCGGATCGCGGCGATCTTGCCGCGGGTTTCGGGCTGGGACAGCGTGAACCAGTCGCGGTTGAGATCGAACATGTAGTGGTTGACCCGCCCGCTCGGCCAGGGTTCGTCATGCTCGGCGGCTTGCCGGTCGGCAGCAGGATCGATCCCGCTCGCGGCGAGGAAATTGTTCACGAACCGCGCGCGTCCATCAGGGTTCTGCATCGGATCGATCACCACGATGGTTTCGGCCATGATCCGCGCGGCGCGTTCATCGCCTTGCGCGGCGAGCAGGTGATAGGCGGTCATCAGCGCAGCATCGGTCGAGGATATCTCGTTGCCGTGGACACCATAGGCCAGCCACGTCACCGGCAGCGCCGCCCCGTTCGACCCGCGCCCCGCGGCGACATTGGCAAGGTCGGCCTGAATCGCGTCAAGCCGGGCGATGTTTTCCGGCGCGGACAGGATCACGTAATAAAGCGGGCGACCTTCCCAACTGGTGGCATATTGCACCATCCGCGTGCGATCCGGCGCAGCGGCAACCAGCGCCTTGAGATAGGCATAGGTCTGATCGGGCGAGGTAATGCGGGTGCCGGGCGCATGGCCGACAGTGTCGGTCAGGGTCGGGATGGCAGGATCAAAGCTGCCTTCCACGAAGGACTGCGCCCCGGCAGGTTGCGTCATGGCCCAGATGGCGGCCAGCATGAGGAGGCACCGGCCCCAAAGATTGTTGCGCATTCGCTGTTCCCGCTTGTTCATCGCATCCCGTCCACCACGAGCCTTGCCGCGAAGTCGCCTGCGCGGTCAAGCATGGAGGGGCGTTTGGCTTATAGGGGCGCATGCAGAACAGGCCACTATCCGCGCCGGAACTGGCAGAAATGGTGGGCGCGACAGGGATTGAACCTGTGACCCCACCCGTGTGAAGGGTGGATGTAGATGTTACTGGGGTTGTAGTTCGTTACTGCCGTTCCCAGATTTCCGCCGCTCATGAAATATCTGTGTTAATAGGGTTTTTGCTCGTCACTTGGGTTTATGGGCGTTGCCAGTGGGGAAAGAGTGGGGTAGACTTTTGAGCCTTTTTGTGGTATAATATTACCATACCCCACTGAGTACCCCACTATGAGAATTGTGGGGCTCGGTCAACAAGGAGTGACCCCATCAATGCAACAACCTAAACGTCCAGCAGGACGTCCCCGTCGCTTTTCTGAGTTTGATCGTTTTGAGGCAGAACTGCCGAACGTGATGGCGAAGCGCCCGAAATACCTTCACGGCATCGGCCTGTTTAAGGGCGCCACGGGCTGCACGGTATGGCTCAAGATCAGGCTACCCCACGGCGGCAGTTACAACGGCCGTATGGTACCCGCTGGGGGCTCTGTCGAAATCAAGAAGGGCAAGCGCTCGTCATGGACATGGCAGGAATTGATTCAGGAGCGAGACCGGCTGCAAAGGCTTGCCGACCACGGAGAGCCGCTTGAGGCTGTCCAAATGCCATCCTTTGCCACCTACGCGGCTGAATGGTTGGATCGCAAGAAGACAATGCTCAAGAGTTTCGGCGTCACCCAGGGCAACGTGAACCGGTCATTGATTCCCGCCTTCGGGAAGATGGCGCTTGATGCTATCGCCGTTGGCGACGTCAACAGGTGGATTGGCAATCAAAGGGCAACGCTCAAGCCCGCTACCGTTCAGCGCGAGTTGAATACTTTTAACGCCATTATGAACGATGCAGTAAAAAATGGTCTCATCGATCGGAACCCTGCGACACTCGCTGACAAGCCCAAGGGTGCCGAAGCTCGACAACGCTTCATCACGGCGGAAGAGTATAATGTAATCCTTGCCACCTGTGATCGGATCGAGTGGGAGCAAGAAGAGCGGCGAGAGCAAACGCCGCATCGGATCAGAGGGTGGTTGAGGCACTTTATTGCGTGGGCGTATAACTCTGGAATGCGACGTGCGGAGATCTTAGCCTTGCGCTGGGAAAACATCCGCGAAGTGGATCAGGATCACACAGTGGTTGAGGTGCTCAACACCAAGAGCAACAAGTCGCGTTTTGTCAGCTGTACTCCAGAAATGAAGGCGATTCTTGCTGCGCTACGGGAGTTGCCGCGCGACCCGGAGGATGATCGGCTATTCCCTCTTTCTATGGCAACCTTGAAGCGGAACCTTCGGGCTCTGTGGAAAGCGACAGGCCTCAAGGACGTACGATTGCACGATCTGCGACGCAGTCACGCTACGATCCTTATGAGCAATGGCATTGACCCACGCACCATCGCCGGACGGCTTGGCCATAGCGGCACTGCTATGTTGGCGAAACACTATGCGGTGGACAGGGGAGACAAAGAGGCTGCGGCGAGGTTTGCGGAAGCAACGGAGGTAAGGCTGAGCTAGGCATTGTCTAGCAAAGTCTAGTTTGGCAGTCGGCGAAGCAGGTCAGGCTAAACGCATTTTTGCGACCGCGTTCAGAATTCACTTGACATTTCTGAACAATTATGATATAATATATCATAGGAAGGGAGAGAAAACTCCTTTCCATTCACAAAACCATAGAGCCATTGCTCCGTTCGAAGCAGCCCGCTTTTGAACGGGGCTTTTCCTCGTCCAAGCAATGGAGAAATAATGCAGATTAGAACCACTCACCCAAATGCAAAGCCCAGCTTTTTCAACGATAAAGAAGTTGCCCGGAAACTCAGCTTGTCGCCGTCATGGGTAAGGGTGCAAAGGCACAAGCGTGCCAAGGGCTTGCCCCATATCTTGACGATCGACCCCCGATACATCGGCAGGTGCCCTCGGTATCTCGCCTCCGAGGTTGAAGAGTTTATTGCGGCGATTGCTGCTCAAAATGGCGGAGAGGCTGCGTGAACGCCTTTTCTCGCCCCGATACGACCCCCTTCGCCGCATTCGTTGATCAATCTAGCATCCAACCTGACGCCATTGAGGCACAGCGCGTACGAGCAAAAATTGAGCCATGCACACATGGAACATGGCTTGTTTCATCAATCGATCTTCGTAATCCGGAGGGCGATCTGCTGACCCGTGCCGTATTCGACAAGATCGAAGCGGCCAGGCAGGTTGGAAACCCGCGCAAGCGTCGCCAACCTGAGAGTGGCAAACTCAGGCAGGAAAGGCTTGTGCGTGCCATTCTTGCAAATGGTTTAGCATGCCGTTTTCATCGTGACCCGCCGCTAGTCGCCTATCGCAGAACTTCTGGCTTCTACGGCAAGGAACCGCGCTGGTTGTCCGCTAGGGCCTTGGCGCGGACCGTCGATCAAATGGCATCGCTTGGCCTCCTATACACGAGGCGAGGGAAATGGGGTGACGCATCGTCCACCTACAGCCTCTCTCATAGCCTTTTGGAGCTCTCCGAACAGGTTGGGGTGGTGCTGCATAGCTTGACGTCCAAACTGCCTTCAGAACGGCTTATAAGGCTGCGTGAGGCCAATGCGGGCGGACCAGAGATCACTTTCGAGCACAACCCTGAAACCGAAAGTTGGGCGAAGCAGCTTGCTGCCTACAATGCCTTCGTTGCCCGCCATAATTTGGCAATCGAGCCTTCAGAAATTGAGCTAGCTGGCTGGGTGAAAAAGGTCAACGACTCTCGGAACGAGGGTAAACCGAAATTGGTCAAGCCTGAGCTCTTTAAGACTGACCTATACCGCATGTTCAACAACGCGTCCTTTACCCAGGGTGGGCGGCTGTATGGTGGCTGGTGGATTGGAGCTCCAAAGCATGTCAGGGCTAAGATCACTATCGACGGTAGGCCGACGGTCGAGGCGGATTACTCCGGTTGTGCCATTCGAATGCTCTATCACGAGAAGGGTATCGATTATCGGGATGATCCATACGCCATCGCGCCTCTGGTTGCGTATGCCGAGGAGAATGGACTTGCGCCGGAACACTTTCGTGAAGGCGTAAAGCGGTTGATGCAGGCGTTGATAAATGGCGATGAAGGTGGAGCACCGGAGTTGGCAAGGATTGAAGGCTTCACATTCAAGCCATTTCTCAGGCGGGACGTACGGGCCATGATCGAGCAGGCGCATCCGCACATCGCCGACGCGTTCGGTGGCGGATCAGGCTTGAGATTGCAACGAGCGGATTCAGATTTGGCGCTTACCATAATCTCAAATTTGATGGAGAAGGGGATATTGGCACTTCCTATCCATGACTCATTCTTGGTTGCAAAAGAAAATAAAGACCAATTGATATTTGAAATGAATAATTCATATTTTAATAAATTTTGTTTTAATCCAGTGATTAATTAAATAAATCATGACACCACCCATGGCCGACTTCAATAAACAGAAACATTAAGGCCAGTTCTGAGCCGCCTTGGGGCGCAAGAGTCTAGTGAATCCAGCCTGGATTACCAGTGTTGGCTATGCTGGAGCTTGCGTTCCCTTTGTATCTCTTGTTTAATCACGCGCTGCTGCTGATCGGGCGGAAAGCGGCAGTCTGCAAAGCGCCGCCCAGAGTCCGCGTGATCGATTGCCAGATTGCCAAGATCACCGAAAATGGCGGGTTTCGGGCTGGTTCAGGCAAAAAGATCGATGGCTGAGAGCTGCCGACCCTAAAGCCGTCCTAAGGGAGCTCGGCAAGCTTGGCTGCGAATCTATGCTCGGACAAACCAACCTTGACGACAATGGTCACAGGGCCTCGGCCCATCGCTTTGCGCAACTTCCGAGGAGGATCAAATGCCAAAATTCCGCTAGTTACCTCGCCTGGTTGCAAAGTCGTTTGCCTGAGCATTCCATTCAATGCCTCAATACCTGCGAGTTGCCGGACTTGAATCGCATTGAACGTTGCTTGGCTTTGTTCCGCCGCTGCTATTTGTTCATGCATAGCGAGAACCGGATCATAAGCTGAGTAGGTACCAAAGCCACTGAAGGAGGTGCCGTTGGACGTCGTACCGCTATAGTTAAAACTCCCGCTTGTTTGGCCATTTGCCGAGCCGGCTGCCATTGCACCTGCAAACACAGCCAACGCTTGACGCCTCTTGACGTCTCGGCGGTGCCGCCCCTCAAGTTCTTCGGCGCTTAGCATAGTGAACCGGCCACCATCGGCATCTTCGATCCAGATGTTTTCGGGACTGACAAAGATAGAGGCTTCGCTGGTGTTGAGCACAATCACGCGGAAAGTAGTTTGATTGTCCGGAAGCTGATCCTTTGAGTTGATGACACGGACTACGGTTTCCGGTGTTATACCATCGACATATTGAACTCCTTTGTTCCACGATACCGTTTGCCCTTGGGCGGAGTTGAAATTGAAATTATACTGGTCTTTCGCTTGAACCACTGGTGCGACAGTCAGGGCCGCGAAGGCGCAGGCCATCGCAGACACCGTCTTAAATGTGCTGGTGAAAGTCATTTAGGCCTCCGTGCTTTAGTCGCGCTTAAGGTCACTCAGAAGCTTTAATATACTGTTTACTCGAATTTTCGTTGGCTGAAAGGTCGTCGCCCCCAGAGCCTTTGATCTGATCCACTCGATGCCTTGATAGTGGATGTTACGCCGTTTTTGTGAAGTGACGCATAGCGACAGCCTTCATGACGATGCCAGAAGCAGCCATGAACCTCGATGGTGACCGGCCATTTCGGCAGAGTAATGTCGAGACGACGACGCAGCCGCTTGTTATGAACCTGGAGCCGGAAAGCCATTGCTTGTAATGTCTTGCGTAGCCTGATCTCGGGCTTCGTATCCTTGCAACGTATCCGGGCCATCATCCGAGACCTAATTTGCTTGTCCACCACAGCAGCCACGTTGTGACTGCCCTTGCCTCCAGAACCTGGTATGTCGCCAGACTAGCTGAATTTGTGAGGAGCCGTCGTTGCCTTCGACCTATGGCGTGATTGATTTGTTTGCTGGACCTGGTGGTCTTGGCGAAGGATTTGCTGCGCTTGAGGTGGATTTGCATCACCCTTTCCGGATCGGGATTTCGGTCGAGAAGGAAGCGTCGGCGCATAGGACGCTGACGCTTCGCGCCTTTCTCCGGGAATATCGAGAACGTCATGGGATCCTACCCGAAGAATACATCGCCTTCCATGCTGGGGAGCGGGAGGAACCTGACTGGGAACAGGTTGATGCCGAAGCTTGGCTGCACGCATGTTCCGAGGCTCGCAAGCTTGAACTCGGAACGGAACAGGCAGCGCAAGAGATCGATCTCGCAATCGACCTCATCAGACTGGCATACGCCGAGACCATTCTGATCGGCGGTCCGCCCTGTCAGGCGTATTCGTTGGTCGGTCGGGCCCGGTCAAAGGGCAAGAAGGACTATGTGCCTGAACAGGATGAGCGGCACTTCCTTTTCAGAGAGTATATCCGCGTGCTCGATCGGCTTCGTCCTGCGATCTTCGTCATGGAAAACGTCAAGGGCATGCTCTCCGCCATGGTGAAAGACCAGCGCGTGTTCGAGATGCTCTTGGGGGACCTCGCTTCGCTGGGGCACGAGGGTAAGGCGCTGTATGAGCTTAGGGCAATTTCTCTCGAGGGCGATCAGATCAAGCTGAAAGCAGCAAGGAATCCCCGTGACTTCATTGTCAGGGCCGAGAATTTCGGTGTGCCCCAGAAGCGGCATCGCGTCATCATTGTTGGCATTCGCTCTGATCTAGCCGCCTGCGCAGTGGGTGCCTCGATCACGCTTCCCAGTCCGAGGGGCGCAAGAGTTGAACAAGCAATCGGAGGCCTTGCTTCTCTGAGGAGTGGGATAAGTCCACAAAAGTTTGACGGCACCGAGGCGTGGTCAAAGACTGTTTTGAAGGCTGCCGAATTTTTGGCCAAACTTGCCAGTCAAGAGGGTGATTCGGACCTGGAGACGGCCCTTGAGGAGGCTGCAGCAAGAATGGATGAACAAGCTGCCACGGCCCGGACAAGCCGAATTCTTCCTGCCGAATACGGCAAGTCGAACGACCCGCTCATGCAGTGGTTGGAGAACGACGAGTTGCGAGCGCTCGCGCAGCACCAGACACGCGGTCATATGCAAAGCGACCTTGCCCGTTACCTTTTCGTGTCGGCCTTCGGTAGGGCCCATGGCAGGAGTCCAAAGGCAAGCGAGTTTCCTTCCGAACTAGCCCCCGATCACGAGAATTGGGCATCTGGCAAGTTCGCCGATCGCTTCAGGGTCCAATTGGACAATGAGCCGGCTACAACAGTTACGAGCCATATCTCGAAAGATGGACATTACTTCATCCATCCGGATCCTGCTCAGTGCAGGAGCCTGACCGTCCGTGAGGCCGCGCGACTTCAGACCTTTCCTGATGACTATCTGTTCCTGGGTAATCGCACGCAACAATACGTGCAGGTTGGCAATGCGGTGCCGCCCTACCTTGCATTCCAGATTGCCCGGCTGCTGCATGCTGCACTTGAGGCCAGTTCAGTTGCCGCGGATCCATAAGCAGGCGAAGAGGCGGGATTTGCTTTTTCTTAATTATTGCAAAGCATTAAATTCAAATTGTCGTATGTTCCGGGCCCAATCGCTGCGAGCAAGATATGCACATTTGCAAAATGTTTATCATATGTGTTGAAAATATCGCCAAAATATGATCTATTGCGATCAGTGGAGGCGAATTATGTCGGAAAAGCGTCAAAAATTTATACGATTGGCTGAAAACAGAGTGAACAAGGCGCTCAAGGATATCCAGTTGGTTGGAAATCTTTGTAACAGAAATGCGTATGAGTACACTGACGATGATGTGCGGAAGATGTTCCGCGCGCTTCAGGAGGCGCTCGAGTCCTCGAGAAAGCGCTTTGCCGAAAGCGGGACGCAAGCCCGTGGTGAATTCAAGCTCTGATGGGTGAACTGCTTCATGTGGGTATTTCCAAAATCCGGTCCCTTTGACAGCAATCGAAAATCGAAGCTGGACGAATTTTTCAGCGCGCAGAATGCAGCGACTTCGGTCGTTAGAGAGGCAATTCAGAACTCACTGGATGCAAAGAGAGACGACCATGATGGTCCGGTGCACGTAAGGTTCTCCCTTTCTCAACATGGTTGGGATGAGATCGAGCCTTTTGCATCAACCCAAGACGATGGCCTCAACCTCAACGATCACGCCAACTGCGACGATCTTGGTCGATACGCAGAAGATCACGAAGGTAAGCTCATTCGATGTTTGGCAATCGAGGATTACGGTACGAAAGGCCTGACGGGCTCAATCGACAAGGATAAGGCGCTTTCGGGCAGCAACTTCGTCGGGTTCTGGTGGAACGAGGGGATAACCGGGAAGGGCAAGGGCACGCTGGGTAACCATGGCGTCGGCAAGACGACACTCACGCGGGTTTCGGGCATGTCCACATTCTGGGCAATCACGAAGCGCCATGATGACAATCAATCATTCATGATCGGTTTCTCCAACCTTCCTTTCCACCAGCTTTGCGGCTGCAGCTATCTAGGTTACGGTAGGTTCGGTAAGACCGCAGATGATGGCAAGAGGTTCCTTCCCCTCGACGACAATGGAACGATTGACTCATTCTCCAATACCTTTGGGCTGGACCGAAAGGATTACGGTCTCTCGGTACTGATACCAGCCGTGCATTCCAGCATTGGGCATGACGCCATGCTGGAGGCGGTGCTTGAGGATTATTACTGGCCGATTCTCCGCGGCAACCTCACTGTATCAATCCGCGATGTCGTCTCCGGTCATCAAACGCATGTCTCGGTCGACACTATCGATGGCGCAATCATTGCCTTGAAGGACAAGTTGAAGGCGGAAAAGCTCACTCTGCTAATTGAACGTGCTCGCTCCGTGATGGTGATGAAGGAGGGGCACCAGAACTATTTTCCGGGTATTCAGCCAATTGTTGATGGAGTGGAGGAGAGCGACAAGCGAGCCACGCTTAAGGCATCTTGCTTCACCGTCGACAATCTCAATCTGATTAAATCCTCCTTCGAAAAGGGTGAAATGGTTGGCGCCCAGTTCAGCGTGGAGCTGGTGCCATTGGTTGGCCAGTCCGTTACTGGTGTCTTTGAGGTGTTCCTTCAGGCGGCGACGGAAAGCAGTCGCAATGGAGCCACTCAGTTCATCCGTAATGGCATTATCATCTCCGATCAGCGAGACAACATAACCGGGAGTTTCGGGAGTTGCTTCGTGATCGTCGAGGACCGTGAAATGTCCGATTATCTTGGACTTGCCGAGGGGCCTGCTCACACGAAATGGCTCCTTGGCAAGCTGAACGAACAAAAGAAGTTCAAATCGGATTGGCCACTTCGCTTTGTAATGGATGCGGCAAGGGAACTCTATCGCATCCTCGTGGGTGAGGACGAAGAAAAAGAAAAGCTTGAGAATTTTGCCGCTGATATCTTCTCGATCAGTAAGCCGTCGAGCGATCCTGGAAAGAGCACAACCAAAAATAAAGGCAAGAAGACAGACAAGCCCACGCCACCAAAACCCGAACGCTCGGCTGAGCTTGTGAGGGTGGAAAGAGAGCCAGCGAAGACCGGTTTTGCCATCGTGCCCGTAAAGGACATTGACGAGCTTATGAAGGAAGAAGGTCTTGTCTTTCCTCTCACGATCAAGCTCAAAGCTGCCTATCTGTCGGTCGGCGGGAATGCGCGGTCTTTCAAGGACTACTCCTCGATCGACTTTGATTTCGCCGAAACAATTGAGGTAGAGGCCTCACCACTCGGTGCAACCAAGATATGCGCTCGCTCGGGGAACAAGCTCGAAATCGAAGTGCTGGCTTCCGAGTTCGAGGTGGTCGTGAGCGGCTTTGACAAGCATCGTGACCTCCTGATTAAGACCGACCTTAAGGTAGGAGGGTGATCGATGGCAGTCCGCACAACTTTTGTAGACAAGTGGAATTACACTAACCGCAAGCGGATCAAGCAGAAACCCGAGCTATTCTTCGTGGAGCAGATCAGTCGTACTTCCGACACGGTCACTCTGAAGGTCCAATGGGATGAGGCTGGTATTCTCAAGGAGACTCGAGTTGACCCAGCTGCGAAACGGGTGCTCGTCCTCGATGTTCTTTTCCTTGGGAACACGCAACGGCTCGAGCTGCCTTCGGGCGGAGCAGCCCAGGAATTCGTTCTCGAGGAATGTCCCGATAATGTGGTCTTGGAATTTCGTCTCAAGCTGGTTTCCAAGGAAGAGGAAACTCAAGGCGTACTGCTGGCAGCGACCTCGCCTTTCAATCTGAAGACTGGCTCGGGTCCCAATGAAGGATCTCTCGTTACGAGTGGGTTCTTAGATCTAAACAAGTCGGATAGCCTAGGGTCGAGGATATGGGCGGTGACTTGGCCTTCTGAGGGACCGATGATTTTCATTAACCGTTCATACTTCGAGAAATCGAAGGAAAGGCCCTACTTCGCGGCCCATGTGTTTCCAGAGATCCTGCGGGCGGTGATGACAGGCATATTGCTGAGAAACGATGATCTCGACCTGATCGAAGATCAGCCTCGAGCGGATGAATGGCTCACTTTTGTCGAGCAGGTTCTCGAGTTCCCTCTTCGCGGTGACGATGCCGAGCTCGAAGATGGGATCGAAGAGCGTCTGGAGCTTGTCGAAAAGATCGTAACGGCCTTTGCTGACAGGAAATGGCGGAATGGGAAAACCCTCCTTGAGGAGCTGATCTGACATGGAGCTACGTCAATTCAACTATCAGGGCATCGAGGCATTCAAGGCATTGATTGAAGAGGAGCGCGAGAAGGTTGAGCCGCGGAAGCCAGCGCTGGTGACCGAACCATTTTTCTCAGAAGTGGATGCAATCGCAAACGATCCTGAAATGATTGTCCCTGTCCCGGGTGGCGAGGAAATAGATCCGAAAATCCAGTTCAAAGACCGCTTCCATATGGGGGATTATCTTTCGCAGGTTCTGCCATCGGACCTTTCGATAGTGCAGCATTCCAACGTTGGGCTCTGGGCATGGATTTCAGCAATTTATCTTCGGCAGCTGCTCGAACCGCAAATGAGTGGCGGTCGCTCGAAGCTTTGGAGCTCCTATCGCTATATTCCCGTCGAATATCAAAAGTTCAGGTACTACCGCCACCTCGCTTTCATGGCGTTCTGGCTGCGTCGGGCTTTTGGCGAAGAGGTTGCAATGTTTTTCCTCTCTCGGCCTGCATATGCTCACTCGGATGCAATTGAGCAGCTCTACACGCAGGATCGCGATTTTCTCTCGTCGAAAGGGCTAATGAAAGCAGCAGTAGAAATGTACATCGATCCGAAAACCGGAGAGATGAAGCGAAATGCCCTAGGGAAAGCCACGCCTGGGAGCGCTAGGCGTCTCGCCACTAAAATCGCTAAACAGCTTCAGATGAATTACGATCTTCAATCGATGGGCAAAGACGAAATCTACGCATTGCTGCCTTCCGAGTTTGACGGCTGGCGATCATCGATCAGTACGAAATAAATACTAGGGGTGTCGGAATGAATAACAGCGATGAGTACCGGCAAGCTCAACTGGCAATCGCTGAGCTCAAGGCGGCCGTCCTATCCCTGCTTCGGAAAGTGCCTAGTGGCATGTCGAATGCGGCCATCGGACGCTCGCTTGGGATCTATGCTGGCCATAAGGGACATGAGGGTCATATCTCTAGAACGTTGCTGGCGATGCTCGAGGCGGAAGGGCTGGTTCAGCAGAATGCCGATGATCAACATTGGTCGGTTCGAAGCCATCAATCGAACAAATTGATGTCAGATCGTGATCACTCGGACCCGTCGAAGTCTGCTTAAGCCTATCGGGCTACTGAATGCCTCCATGCTGTATTGCGCCAGCATCTGACCACTCTGATGTAAGAGAGGATCTGCGAGGCTTTATCGGTAAGGCCCATCTTCGGATGTTAAGAAGCCTTGATGAGGAATCGCCAGTCGTTTTTTTTGGAATTTTTCTCTGGGTCGATAGACGACTCTTTACGCCGTAGCATACTGCCAGAATTTCCCCTCCCCCCCCCCTAGTGCAAAGCGACATTTCCCCATGAAGAGGTGGGGATGCGGTGGGGTAAAAAAGAATCCATCAAAATCTCAAGGTCTAAGCCATTGAAAAAGATGGTGGGCGCGACAGGGATTGAACCTGTGACCCCACCCGTGTGAAGGGTGTGCTCTACCGCTGAGCTACGCGCCCGTCCGGCTGGGCCGTGAGGCCGGGACAGGGGCGCGCCTTTACTGTGGTCGTGCGCGCTTGGCAAGCGTTGGCGATCCTTGACCGGCCGCTTTTTCGGCCGGTTTCAGCTGGTCGCGGTTCAATCGGCCGCGAGCAGCCTGACCAGATCCGCCCACCCCATCAGCTTGGCCCCGCCGGCTGCGGATGGCTGCGCGTGGGCCGGGCATTCGAGGCAGAGGGCCTGCACCCCGCTCGTGCCCATCATCCGTTCGGTGTGAAGCGTCAGGCGGGCGGCGAGTTGGCCCTGCTGGCGGGCGACGAGCGCGAACGGGTCCCCACCTTGCGCCACCGCGTGGCTGCGGGCCTCACTGGTCAGCAGTCGCCGGATCAGCGGATCGAAATTGGCCTCCTTTTCGCCGAGGAACACCGGATGCCACTTGCCCTTTTCGAGCTTCGCCTGCTCTGCCGCCCAGGCCAGCGCATCTTCCAGCCCGCCAAACTGGTCGATCAGGCCAACCTGCCGCGCCGCGCCGCCGTCCCAGACACGCCCTTGCCCGATGGCGTCGACCCGCTCGGTTGTCAGCCCCCGCGATTTTGACACGCGGGTGACGAAATCGCGGTAGCTTGAGGCAACGCCGGCCTGCAGCACCGCGTCCATCTCTGGGGAGAAGCCGCTGATGATATCGGGCTGACCGGACAGCGGCGTGGTGCGATGGCCATCGGTGCTCACCCCGATCTTCTGCGCCGCCTGTTCGAAGGTCGGGATCACGGCGAAGACGCCGATCGAGCCGGTGATGGTTTCGGGCTGGGCGAAAATCCGGTCGCTGGCGGTCGCGACCCAATAGCCGCCGCTTGCCGCGACATTGGCAAAGGATACCACCACCGGAATCTTGCGATCATGGTGGCGCTGGATCGCGCGGCGGATTTCCTCGGACGCGATGGCCGAACCGCCCGGTGAATCCACCCGCACCACCAGCGCGGCGAGATCATCGTCGAGCGCCTCGTCAAGCAGATCGGCAATCCGCGTCCCGCCCGCAACCCCGGGGCCGGCCTCGCCATCGACAATCTCGCCCGCGATGGTGACCACGCCGATCGCCTTGCCGCTGCGTTCGGCGCCGAGATCGGCGAGGAACGCGCCGAGGTCGCTTGCGGCAAAGGCGCCGGGCTTGTCGCTGAACCGGTCCTTGCCGGCGATTGCAGCAACCCGCGCGCCGAAGGCCACCCGGTCGCCCAGCTTGTCGACCAGACCGGCCGCCTGCGCCGCTTTTGCAAGATCGCCGCCGGCGGCATCGATCCAGGCTGCCGTGTTGCCGGTTACCTGCGCGAGATCGGCTTTGGGCCGCGCCTTTCTGACATTGGCCTGCCATTCTTCCCACAGCGCGCCGTAAAGCGCGGTGAAATCCTGCCGGGCCTCATCGGAGAGCGAATTGCGCGAATAGGGTTCGGTCGCGGACTTGTATTCACCCGCGCGATAGACCCGGGCATTGACCCCGATCTTTCTGAGCAGATCGCCGAAGAACAGGAAATTGCCGCCCGGCCCCCTGACCAGCGCCGCGCCTTGCGGGTCAAGCCAGACCTCGTTGGCATGGGCAGCCAGCAGCATGTGATCATCCCCATAGCCGAGCGCGAAGGTCAGCACCGGTTTTTTCGCCGCGCGCACGCGGTCCATCGCCTCGCCGATTTCGGTCAGGTGCACCTGACCGCCGCCGATGAAGGTGGTCATGTCGATCACCACCGCCTTGATCCGATCATCGGTGGCGGCTGCATCCAGCGCGCGGACAAGATCGCGGGCGCGGAATTCCTCAACCGGGGCCGAACCGCTCAGCAGGGCGGCGATCGGATCAATCGCCGATTTTTCCTCGACCACGAAGCCCGACAGATCGATCAGCAAGGCGCCGTCGCGCACCTGGCCGGCGCTGGGACGGGATGACAGGATGCCGAACAGCGCGATGAAGAACAGCAGCATCAACAACAGCACCAGCCCGTCCTTGACCCCGACGAGCACTTTCCACACCTTGCCGACAAAACTCATCAATCATCCCTTTTGGCCTATATGGGCAGATCTAGACCTTGTGGTGCATAACTTCCATGGCAAAGCACTGATGGAATGGGTTGAGTGGCCGATGGGCCTCGACTAAGGGCGTGGTCTCAATGAGTGCGAGCGATCCTATCCCGCCTTCGGGCCGCTTTCCGGCGGGGCGGTTGGCGTTCCCGCATCGCAATCTCACCGCCATTGCCCAGCTTGAACGGCACGAGATCCTGTATCTGCTCGAACAGGCCGAACAATGGGTGCAGTTGAACCGCCAGAGCGCCAAGCACACCGACCTGCTTTCGGGCCTGACGATCATCAACGCCTTCTTCGAGAATTCGACCCGCACGCTGCTGAGCTTCGAGATCGCGGGCAAGCGGCTGGGGGCGGACGTGGTCAACATGCACGCCGCCACATCCAGCGTGAAGAAGGGCGAGACGCTGATCGATACCGCGATCACGCTGAACGCGATGCGCGCCGATGCCATCGTGATCCGGCATGGTTCGTCAGGGGCAACCGGGCTGATTGCGGACATGGTTGATTGCCCGGTTCTGAACGCGGGTGACGGCAGCCACGAACACCCGACGCAAGCCTTGCTTGATGCGCTGACCCTGCGCCATGCCTTGCGCGAACGGGGCGAGGCGGCGGATGATTTCACCGGCCTCAAGGTCGTGATCTGCGGCGATATCCTGCACAGCCGGGTGGCGCGCTCGAACATCCTGTGCCTGACCGCATTGGGTGCAATTGTGCGCGTCTGCGCACCGCCCGCGCTGATGCCGGCTGGGATAGAGGCGACAGGGGTTGAGGTGTTCGACCGCTTTGACGCAGCGCTTGACGGGGCCGACGCGGTGATGATGCTGCGGCTCCAGTCGGAACGGATGAGCGGGCAGTTCATCCCTTCGGCGCGCGAATACCGCCACCTATACGGGCTGACGATGGAACGGCTTGCGCTGGCCCGTCCGGATGCGCTGGTGATGCATCCCGGACCGATGAACCGGGGTGTGGAGATCGACAGCGAGGTCGCCGACATGGCTGGCCGTTCGCTGATCACGCGGCAGGTCGAAATGGGCGTGGCGATCCGCATGGCGTGCCTCGATATCCTCACCCGCGAGACGCGCGGGCTGGAGGGCTGGGCATGAAGCAGGCGCGGCCGCTGACGATTGCCAATGCGCAGCTGGTCACGCCGCAAGGCGTGGTGGCAGGCGCGCTGCGATGCGCCGATGGCGTGATTGCGTCGCTTGGCACGGACGTGGCCGCGCAGGAAGGCGACGGGACGATCGACGCGCGCGGCAAACTGCTGGCGCCGGGCCTTGTCGATCTGGGCGTGTTCGCGGTCGACAAGCCGGCGTTTCATTTCGGCGGGATCACCCGCGCGGCGCTGATGCCGGACCAGTCGCCCGCGCTTGATCTGCCGAGCCGGGTCGGCTTCATCGCGAAAAGCGGCAAGCCCGATCTGTGGGTGCATCCGCTGGCTGCGGCGACCCGCGGGCTGGAAGGGGCAGAGCTGGCCGAGCTGGCGCTGATGCAGCAGGCCGGTGCGCGCGGGATTGCCACCGGGCGGCGCTGGATCGCGGATTCGGGCGTGATGCTGCGGCTGCTGCAATATGCCGCCATGCTCGATCTGGTGGTGGTTGCCCATGCCGAGGATGCCGGGCTGACGGGGGCGGCGGTGGCGACATCGGGCGAGATTGCGACCCGGCTGGGCCTTCCCGCCGCGCCCGCCGAGGCCGAGGCGCTGGCCATCGCCCGCGATATCGCCCTGGCCGAACTGGCGCGCGCGCGGCTGCATTTCCGGCAGGTGACGACCGCGACCGGGTTTTCGCTGGTCAAGGCGGCCAAGGAGCGGGGGCTTCCGGTTACCTGCGGCATCACGCCAGCACATTTCATGCTGTCCGATCTGGCGACTGCCGATTACCGCACCTTCACCCGCCTTTCGCCCCCCTTGCGCAGCGAGGCTGACCGGCAGGCCGCGCTGGCTGCGATTGCCGACGGAACTGTCGATGTGATTGCCAGCGGCCATGATCCGCGCGGGGCCGAGGACAAGCGTCTGCCCTTTGCCGATGCCGCGCCGGGCATGGCCGGGGCCGAGACGCTGCTGGCGATAGTGCTCAATCTGGTGCGTGACGGGGTGATCGATATCCCGCGCGTGTTTGACTTGCTGGCGCGCAACCCGGCGCGGCTGCTTGGCGTGCCTGCGGGCGTGCTTGCCGAAGGGCACGAGGCCGATCTTGCGCTGATCGATGCCGACGCGCCGTGGATCATCGACCGCCGCAAGATGGCAGCGACCGCCGACAACACCCCGTTTGACCGGCAGGGCGCGCAGGGCCGGGTGCTGGGCCTGTGGAAGGGCGGCGTCGCTCTCGGCAAATAGAAAAGCTCCCGGAAAAGCATGAGCCTTTCCGGGAGCAGTTTCGCTGAAACAGGAGTGTTTTGCAGCGCCGGTCAGCGCGAACGTGCGGCCATCCGGACGCCGCGATCCACCGCGCCTGCGGGCGGGTTGGTGGCGGTATAGGCAAAGCATCCGCGCCCGGCCGACTTGACGGTGCCGCACATGCCGCGCGCGCTCGTCGCGCCAAAGCCCGCTGCTGCAACGCGCCAGAAGGTGCGGCCGTTCACCACCGCTTCGGTGATGACGACATCGTGATCCTGCAATTGCGGGAACTTGCGCTTGAGCACGGTCCAGCCGCGTGTCGCCTCGGCCTTGCTGCTGAAGGATCCGAGTTGGACGAGATGGGTATTGGCGGCCTTGTCGCTCGCCACCGGGGCGGGCGCAGCGGCGGGTGCCATGCGGCGCTGCGAACTGGCGGCCACGCGCGGCGCGGCAGCTTCGCTGCGGGCGGGCAATTGCTGCACCACCGGATTGGAAACAAAGCGAACGCCTGCGGCCTTTGCCGGGGCCGGGGCCGAGGACCGGGCCGGGGCCGATGCTCTGGTCGCGGCGGCGGCGACCTTCGGAGCCGGAGCGGCAAAGGCTTCTGCCACACTTGGCTTCGGGCTTGGCTTGGCCGCCGGCTTCGGGGTGGCTGCGGCCACCACCGGCACCTCGGCCTGCGCAGCGGCCTGAGCCACCATCACCTCCTGCGCCGGGAAATTGGCAAGCGCGAGGCGCTGCGGCTGGCCCGCATCCGTACGCGGGGTCACGTTGAGCATCGCTGCAACGCGCTGCTGGAAATGTTCGGGCGCGGACATCGTTGCCCAGTCGGTCATCCGTGCGTCAAGCTGGTCGGCGGACACGTCTTCGGCCGCCATCACCCGCGCCGCGCGCCAGTTGCCTGCCAGCGCATAGGCATAGGCAAGGTTCTGGCGGTGCTTGGCTGTCACCTGGTCGCTGGTGCGCACCGCATTGATCAGCACATGCGTGCCGCGTTCAGGCTGCCCGGCCAGGGCATAGGCGAGGCCGAGATCCGCCGGATCGATCAGGCGGGCAAATTCGTCGAGCACCTGCACCGCAGCGTGGCCTTCGCCCACCGCAGCCTTGGCCAGCGCAAAGCTGAGCACGGTGCGCGGATCTTCATTGCCGAGGTCAAGCGCATCGCTGAAACTGGTCGCTGCCGACTGGAAGCGCCCGCCCTCAAGATAGGCGGCGCCCAGCAGCGCACGGTAACCCGGGTTACGCGGCTCGGCCAGCACGGCGGCTTCGGCATGGGCGATGGCCTTTTCGGTCTGCCCTTTTTGCAGCGCCACCTGCGCGTTGGAAAATGACACGTCGGCGCGCGGGGCGGACGACGTGCTGCAGCCAGCGAGCGCCAGCCCGGCGATTGCGGTGGTAACGGCCAGCGCGAGGCGCGGCGCGGCGATGCCGGTCTTGGTGCTGCGGTCCATGGTCTTGGTCCCCCTGTTCATCCTGCTGGTTCGCTTAGGTTGTTTGCGGTCGGTATCAGTGGCGGTTGAGATGGGCGGCGATCACATCGAGATCGTCGAATTCGGCGAGCATGGCGTCGAGCGCCTCGGTCAGCAGCGCTTGGGCGCTGACACCCTGCATGGTTGCGGCAAGGCGCAGTTTGAGATGACGTTCGGGATCAAGCCGCAGCGTGAAGGCAGCGCGGCGCTCTGTGTTGTGCAGCGGTGCACGTTTTGCCGGGCGGCGCGCGGGCGCAGCGACCAGCGCGGGAACCTTGACCGCAGGAATTACCGGGGCAAGGCTCTGCTCGGCCTCGTCATCTTCCGCCGCATCGGCATCATATTCGTAATCCGCTTCGGGCTCGTGCTCGTTATCGACGCTGTCGAGCGCTTCGGCGGTTTGATCCTCGGGGCCGGTCATTACCGCATCGGCAAGAACGCGTTCTTCAAGGCGGCGTTGCTGGCGGCGCACGATCGGGCTTTGCGATGCGTCCGAATCGGCAGCGGCGACCGCGGCATTGATCGGCACCACGTCAGCGCCATCCCCGTGTTCGCCTTCGCCATCGCCCATGTCGTTCCAGCCGAGATCCTCGAGCTGTTCGTCGGCGAGCGCGGCGACCTCCTCCTCGTCCGCGACCAGCGGCGCGATCTGCGGACGCATTGCGGGCTTGGCGCCGCCCTTGCGGGCGAGCAAAGTGGGGCCGAGCGAGGCAAAACCGGGTTCGGACATTGTCCTTGGTCCCTTTCCCCGCGCTTACTGCGCCACCCGGCGACCGAAGCCGCCAGCGGGACGCGGCACGCCGCCCATCTGCACGGCGCCATTGGGGGCGGGGGCAAACACGGTGCGGCGGAAATTCTTTTCGAGCCGGTCGGCGATATAACGCCACAGCGCGGCGATCTCGGCGGCGCTGCGGCCTTCGGGATCGACTTCCATCACGGTGCGGCCGTCGATCATCGAGGCGGCAAAATCGGTGCGGTGGTGCAGCGTGATCGGGGCGACGGTGCCATGCTGTGACAGCGCGACCGCGGCTTCCGAGGTGATCTTGGCCTTGGGCGTGGCGGCATTGACGACGAACACCAGCGGCTTGCCGGCGCGTTCGCACAGGTCGACCGTGGCACCCACGGCGCGCAGATCATGCGGGCTGGGCCGGGTCGGCACCACGATCAGTTCGGCCACCTGGATGACCGACTGGATCGCCATGGTGATGGCCGGCGGGGTATCGATCACTGCCAGCTTGAAGCCCTGCTGACGCAGCACCTGAAGATCATTTGCCAGTCGTGAGACAGTGGTCTGGGCGAAGGCGGGATATTCCGCCTCGCGTTCGTTCCACCAGTCCGCCAGCGAGCCTTGCGGATCGATGTCGATCAGCACGACCGGGCCGGCGCCCGCACGCTGGGCCTGGACGGCCAGATGTCCGGACAGGGTGGTCTTGCCCGATCCGCCTTTCTGCGATGCCAAAGCGAGTACACGCAACGCCTGGGTCCCCCTGGATTGATGCCGCCTCGTGTCGCCCCATTGCGACCCCGGTTTGCGGCCGGATGACAATGGGATCGCAGGATACCCCTAATTTTGGGTTAAAGCCTTTGCGATTGGCGCAAGCGCGGATTTGACCGGATTGGATCTCCGCGCGTCCCGCAGGAAGGCTGATCGCCCGGCAACCTTTTGCTAACCGTGTTGTGCTTAAGAAAGCTTCATCCGAACCGCAGGAAGGTACGAGACGCTTTATGACTGGCAAGATCGCAGCGACGACAACAGGACTGGCTGGAACACTGGCTGCCATGCTGCTGGCGGCTTCACCCGTGCTGGCCGATGTCAAGACCGGGGTCGATGCCTGGAGCCAGGGCGACTTCACCCGTGCCGTGGCCGAATGGGAAGCCCCGGCGGCTGCGGGCGATGCCGATGCGCTGTTCAATCTGGCGCAGGCCTATCGCCTTGGACGCGGGGTTCCGGCCGATACGGCCCGCGCCCGCGCGCTTTATCAGGAGGCCGCAAGCCTCGGGCACGTGAAGGCCTCGGACAATTATGGCCTGATGCTGTTTCAGGAAGGCGAACAGGAAAAGGCCATGCCGCTGGTCAGATCCGCGTCCGAGCGCGGCGATCCGCGGGCGCAATATGTGATGGCGCTGTCGCACTTCAACGCCGATTTTGCCCCGCGTGACTGGGTGCGCGCCTATGCGCTGATGACGCTGGCACAGGGTCAGGGATTGCCGCAGGCGCAGGACGCGCTGGCGCAGATGGACGTCTATATCCCGCTGGTGCAGCGCCAGCAGGCCCAGTCGCTCGCCCGCCAGCTTGAGGCCGAGGCCGGGGCCCGCCGCGCCGCTGAAATGACCGCTGCCGATCTGGGGACGGATAATCCCGTTGCCCCTGCGCCAGTTCCTGCGCCGGTTCGGGCGCGTGCTCCTGTGCCAGCGCCAGCGCCAGCGCCTGCGCCTGTCGCTGTTCCAGTTCCCGCACCGGTCACTGTCGCCGCTGCCCCTGCGTCTGCGCCTGCCACCCGTCCTGCGGGCAACTGGCGGGTTCAGCTTGGCGCGTTCGGTGTGGCGGGCAATGCCGACCGCTTGTGGAACCAGCTTTCCGGTAACCCCGCGCTTGCGGGGACGATGAAGACCCTCATTCCCAGCGGCAAGGTGACCCGCCTGCTCGCCACCGGCTTTGCCAGCAAGGCCGCCGCCGCACAGGCCTGCGCCAGTCTCAAGCGGCAGGGGCAGGCCTGTCTGGTCATGGGGCAAGGCTAGACCGGGGTCGCCAATCCACCAACGCCCGGCAGGGTTCGACGAGGCATTGGCAGGCGTGCTTTTCAAAAGCGCCTGACTTGCTAGTTTGCGGCGACCGACAGGCACGGGGATCGGCCATGGATGATACATTGAGTGCGCGCGCGGCGCAGGACATTTTCGGCGACAGCGATGCGGCTGTCGCGCCCATCGCGGCTTCCGAACGGATTGATACGCTCGATTTCATCCGCGGGCTGGCGGTGATGGGCATTCTGGCTGCCAATATCGTCGCCTTCGGACAGCCGTTCGAGGCCTATATGTACCCGGCCGCCTTCAAGGTCGATGCGGGCGATCCGGGCGGGTGGATGTGGATTGCGCAATTCATCCTGATCGACGGCAAGATGCGCGGGCTGTTCACCCTGCTGTTCGGCGCGGGGCTTTACCTGTTCATGGAAAAAGCTTGGGCGCGCGGCGCGACCCGCAAGCTGCAGGCGTGGCGATTGTTCATCCTGATGATCTTCGGGATGATCCACTTCTTCTTCATCTGGCCGGGCGATATCCTGTTCTATTACGCATTGTTCGGCTTCCTCGCGCTCGCCTGCATCGGCTGGAGCATCAGGACGCAGCTGGTGGTCGGGTTGGCGGGCTACATGCTGGGCGTGCTGGTTCTTGGCGTGGGTATGTCGATCCCGTGGGCGGTGATGTCGGGGGCGATGGGCGACGGTCCGGAAATGGCCGAGGCCCGCACCGGACTGGTCGCCGGGATGGAGGATGCCATGGCCCATGGAGCGGTGCCCAATGCCGCGATCGCCGCTGGCGATTACGGCACGCTGGTGACGCACCGGCTGACCGAACAATGGTACGAACCGATCAGCAATGCGTTGCTGTTCGGGTTCGAAACCCTGTCCTTGATGCTGGTCGGCATGGCGCTTTATCGTCTCGGCTTCTTTTCTGGCGGCTTTGCGCGGGCAAAGCTGGTGCGCTGGGGCTGGGCCGGGGTTATCCTTGGCGGGCTTGTGCATCTGGCGATCGGGTTGGCGATGCGCGCCGACGGGTTCAGCTATTACGGCACGCTTGCGGCCTTTGTCGGCTGGAGCCCGCTGCCGCGGCTGTGGATGGTGCTGGGCATGGCGGCCCTGCTGGTCGTCTACGCGCCGCCGGCCACCGGATGGCTGGGCGATCGGGTAAGGGCGGCGGGCCGGGCCGCGTTCACCAATTATCTTGGAACGTCGATCGCGATGATGTTCGTGTTCCACGGCTGGGCGCTGGGGCTGTTCGGCGAACTCAATCGCCCGCAGCTTTATGTGGTGGTGGCGCTGACCTGCGCTCTGATGCTGGCATGGTCGAAACCGTGGCTCGATCGCTACCGCTACGGCCCGCTCGAATGGCTTTGGCGCTGTCTGACCTACCGGCAGGTCTTTCCGCTGAGAAAGTGAGCGCCAAGCGCCCGGAGCAAAGTCTCCGACAAGCGCTGGACCGGTCGCCAAGGACGACCGCAAGCGCGACTGCGCGCCCGCAGCGACGCGACCTTCAGGTCGCATGAGCGAGGATTTCGCATCGCCGAGGCGGTGCGAAGCAGAAAAGAGTTGTTATTGAGAACAATTCGCATACATTCACTTCTGCAAACGCCTCGCAGGAGTGATTCGGCGCCCATGTACATCTGCATCTGCAATGCAATCCGCGAGACAGACCTGCGCCGGGCCGCAACTCGTTGCGAAGGCGACGCTGAAGCGACCTATGCCACGCTCGGCAAGCGTCCCAATTGCGGCCAATGCCTTGAGGAAGCGCAGGAAATCATCGAACAGGAACGCGCAGCCGCCTCCTGCGAGATATTCGCAGTATAAGGGTTCCCTGCCGCGAATGCGAACGTCTCGCAAGCAGCTGATTCATAACGAATTTTTCTCGCGCACCCCTTGCGGATGCACCCCTGCAGGGTCTATCTAGCCCCCAAGGCGCCAAAGCGCTTTGATCTATCGCAAGGAGCATTCCCGCCATGAAGGGCGATCCCAAAGTCATCGACTACCTCAACGCGGCGCTCACCAACGAGCTGACTGCGATCAACCAGTACTGGCTGCATTACCGCGTGCTCGACAACTGGGGTCTGAAGAAGCTGGCCGCCTATGAACGCCACGAATCGATCGAGGAAATGGAGCACGCCGACAAGCTGGCCGAACGCATCCTGTTCCTTGAAGCGCTGCCCAACTTTCAGGCGATCCACAAGCTGAAGGTGGGCGAAAATGTCGAGGAAGTGCTGAAAGCCGACCTCGCGCTCGAACACGAAGCGATCCCGTTGCTCAAGGACGCGGCGGAATATGCCCGCAGCGTCAAGGATCACACCTCGGCCCAGATTTTCGAGGACATCCTCAAGAACGAGGAAGAGCATGTCGATTTCCTTGAAACCCAGTTCGAGATGATCGATCGCATGGGTCTGCAGAATTACGTGCAGCTGCAAAGCCAGGCGGCAGGCGAGGGCTGAACAAGGTCTGGCAACGCTGCGCCTGCGGTGTGTCGGAACCTACAAAGGGGGGGCCGGTTTCAGCAAGATCGATCCGACCATCAGCGCGAAGGAGGCCGCGACGAGCCAGCCGTTTGCGACGGGTTCATCCGGGCCCTTGAGCAGGATCGACAGCAGAAACGCCACCACCGCAACCCACACCCCGTGGAGATTGGCCAGCTCCACCTCGTAAAGCCACGCCAGCAGAACGCCCAGTACCGCGACGAGCAGCACCGCCAGCGCCGGCGATTCGGGCGCGGTCATTGCGAGCACGCCGGCCGGCAGCATATAGGATCTGAGGCACAGCGAGATTCGGTTGCTGAGGGCAATCAGCCCGCCTTCGTCTTGCATCGCTCCGTCGCCCTTGCTCCGCTACGCCTCGCCGGTCTCGTGCGCCTTTGCCCGGTGGCCCCGTGCCGCCAGCCGCGTTTCCAGCAGGAAATAGGCAAGCCCCGTCACCAGCAGCACCATCGTCAGCACCCACAGCAGCGCAATGAGCGTACCGATCTGCGCGGTGATGTAGGCCGAGATGAACAGCAGGCCGATCACGGCGCTGATGATCACCGCCGATGCGGTCGAGAACAGGATCGCGCCCTGCGCCAGCTTGCGCCGCTGCTGGAGCCAGCCGTGTTCGGCAGCCCGCCAGTCCTCGGGCTGGCCGTCGCGCGCGCGGGCATCCTCGATCTTTTCGATCCGCTGGGCGATCCAGATCATCCGGCTCATGATGACATTCATGATCGCCCCGATCCCGCTGAGCAGGAAGGCGGGCGCAAGGCTCAACTGCACCACTTGCTGCACGCGCGGGGTGGAGGCGGTGCGTTCGAGAATCTCGAACGCAAAGGCGGGTGAGGTCGCAGCGGAAAGCAGGTCGAACATCACCCGTCCTTGGCGTAGGGGTTCTTGGGGCTTTTCAGCGTCACCCGCACCGGCACCGCGTCAAAGCCCAGCTTGGCGCGGATGCCGTTGACGAGATACCGCTCGTAACTCTTGGGTAGCGCGTCGAGGCGGCTGCCGAAGATGACAAAGCGCGGCGGGCGGGTGCCGGCCTGCGTGATATAGCGCAGCTTGATCCGCTTGCCGCCGGGTGCGGGTGGGGGATTGGCTTCCAGCGCGTCGTCGAACCAGCGGTTCAATGCGGCGGTGGAGACGCGTTTCGACCAGCTGTCGCGCAGTTCGAAGGCGGCGCCCAGCATCTGGTCCAGTCCCTTGCCGGTCTTGGCCGAAACCGCGATCAGCGGCAGTCCGCGCACCTGCGCCAGCCCATCGTCCAATGCCCCGCGGATGCCGTTGAACAGCTTGCTGGGGTCTTCGTGGCCGGTTTGGCCAGCAACGTCCCACTTGTTGATCGCGATCATCAGCGCGCGGCCTTCTTCCAGCACCAGCGATGCGATCTTGAGATCCTGATGTTCAAGGCCCTGCGTCGCATCGAGCAGCAACACCACCACCTCGGCAAAATCGACCGCCCGGCGCGCATCCGCGACCGACAGCTTTTCCAGCTTTTCGGTGACATTGCGCTTCTTGCGCATTCCGGCGGTGTCGATCAGGCGGATGTCGCGCACATCGCCGGTCTTCGGGTCGGTCCACTTCCAGTCGACCGCAATCGAATCGCGGGTGATCCCGGCTTCCGGCCCCGTCAGCAGCCGGTCTTCGCCCAGCAGGCGGTTGATCAGCGTTGATTTGCCCGCATTGGGCCGCCCGACGATCGCGAGCTTGAGCGGGCCGGACGGGCGGTCTTCCTCATCCATCGCGGCGGCATAGGCCGCTTCGATCTCCTGCGCTTCTTCATACAGGTCGGCCTTGTTGCCGATGATCGGGAACAGCCCGCCGAACAGATCGGCAATGCCTTCGCCGTGTTCTGCTGAAAGCGGTACCGGATCGCCAAGACCCAGGGCGTAGGATTCCAGCACGCCGTGTTCGCCTGCCGACCCTTCGGCCTTGTTGGCGACCACCACGACCGGCACCGATTGTTCGCGCAGGTAACGACCGATTTCCTCGTCGAGCGGGGTCAGGCCGGCACGCGCATCAACCACGAACAAGGCCGCGTCCGCGCCTTCAAGGCTGGCTTCGGTCTGGGCCCGCATCCGGCCCGGCAGGGTGTGGGCGTCCACATCCTCCCACCCGGCGGTATCGACCACGGTGAAATGCAGCCCGGCAATATCGGCATCGCCCATGCGCCGGTCGCGCGTTACCCCCGGCTGATCATCGACCAGCGCGAGCTTCTTGCCCACCAGCCGGTTGAACAGCGTGGACTTGCCGACATTGGGGCGGCCGATGATGACGACTTCGGGTTTTCCCGAAGAATATGGGGTTGCGGACATGATCGCCGCCAAGTGGGCGCAAACGCCCGATTTGGCAAGCTGTGCAGCAGCAAGCGGGGTCTAGCCCTTTCTGGCGACCGGCGGGTTCTCGCCCAGATCCTCGTACCATGCTTCGACCGGGCCGTTCAGCCTGATGGTAAGCGGCTGACCCTTGCGGTCCATGGCCTTGCCCGCCTGCACCCGTACCCAGCCTTCGGAGATCGAATATTCCTCGATATCGGTGCGCACGCGGTCCTTGAAGCGGATGCCGACGCCGCGCTGCAGTTTATCCGCGTCGAAATGCGGGCTGCGCGGATTGACCGAAAGGTGATCGGGCGGGACATCCGTTCCGGATGTCGGTGCAGGGGCGGCTTGTGGGGTTTCGTCGTTCATCGCTGCGCCTTTAATCGCCAAGCCGCGCGCCTTCAAGCGTGTTGCGCTTGCCCTTTTGGCTTGGGGGGATTAAGGGCGGCGGCTGATACGCGCGGGGGGCCTAACGCTTCCCGCGCGGCTTCGTTCGGGCATGCGGGCGTGGCGAAATTGGTAGACGCGCCAGATTTAGGTTCTGGTATCGCAAGATGTGGGGGTTCGAGTCCCTTCGCCCGCACCAAATTCGCCCCGGAATGCATTTGTCACGGATGGGGCCGTACCCACGAATTTTTGGCAAGAAGGCTTCAGACCAGTCCCCATGCAAACCAAGCAGACCGTCAATGAAGGGCTCAAGCGCGCCTATCTGATCACGATCCCCGCCGCCGATCTCACCGCGAAGATCGACGCCGAGATCAAGAAGGTTGCGCCGCAGGTGCGCATGCCCGGCTTTCGTCCCGGCAAGGTGCCCGCCAACCTCGTCAAGAAGATGCACGGCGAAGCCCTGCACGCGCAGGTGGTTAACGACACCATCAGCGAATCGGTCGACAAGCTGATCCGCGACGAGGCGATTCGCCCTGCGATGCAGCCGCAGATCGCGCTGGGCGAAGATTACGAACAGGGCAAGGACGCCGAAATCACCGTCAGCCTTGAAGTGCTGCCGGCGATCGAAGCGCCGAGCATCGACGGGCTGAAGCTCGAAAAGCTGGTCGTGCCGGTCACCGATGCCCAGATCGAAGAAGCGCTGGCCGGGATCGCCGGACAGAACAAGAGCTACAAGGATGCGGCCAAGACCAAAAAGGCGGCGGACGGCGATCAGCTGATCGTTGATTTCGTCGGCAAGCTGGACGGGGTCGAATTCGAAGGCGGCAAGGCCGAAGATGCCGCGCTGGTGTTGGGTTCGGGCACCTTCATCCCCGGTTTCGAGGAAAGCCTCGTCGGTGTGAAGACCGGTCAGGAAAAGACCATCACCGTCACTTTCCCGGCAGAATATCAGGCCGAACATCTGGCCGGCAAGGAAGCCACTTTCGATGTCACCGTGAAGGCGGTGAAGGTCGAAACCGAAACCAAGATTGACGAGGAATTCGCCAAGAGCCTCGGTCTCGACAGCCTCGACAAGCTGACCGAGATCATGAAGGCCCAGCTGGAGCAGCAGACCGCGGGCCTCACCCGCACCCAGATGAAGCGCGCGCTGCTCGACCAGCTTGCGGCGGGCCACAGCTTCGAAGTGCCCGGCACCATGGTGGAAGCCGAATTCGCCCAGATCTGGCAGCAGCTTCAGCAGGAAGCCGCAGGCGAGGAAGATCCTGCCGCTGCGCTGAAGCAGATCGACGACGAGAAGGACGAATACAAGGCGATCGCCGAACGCCGCGTGCGGCTGGGCCTGCTGTTGTCGGAAATCGGTCAGGCCAATGGTGTCGAAGTGACCCAGCAGGAAATGTCGATGCTGATCCAGCAGGCGGCGGGGCAGTATCGCCCCGAGGATCGCCAGCGGTTCGTCGAATACATCCAGTCCGAGCCCATGGCCGCTGCCCAGCTGCGCGCGCCGCTGTATGAGGACAAGGTCGTCGACTTCCTGTTCGACAAGGCCGAAGTGACGGAGCGCGAGGTGACCGTCGAGGAGCTTCAGGCCGCGATCGAAGCGGAAGAAACCGCCGAAGCCGCGCCTGCGCCCAAAAAGGCCGCCGCCAAGAAGAAGGCTCCCGCCAAGAAGGCCGCAGCTCCGGCTGACCCAGCCCCTGCCAAAGCCAAGCCTGCTGCCAAGAAAGCGCCGGCCAAGAAAGCGCCGGCCAAAAAGGCAGATGCCACCGAGGCTGAAGCCAAGCCTGCAGCCAAGCCTGCAGCAAAGAAGGCTCCGGCCAAGAAATAATCTGCGGCGCGGCGGGGCCTGATCCCGCCGCAGGTCGCCGTCGATGCAAAACGGGCGCGGGCAGGTGAACTGCCTGCGCCCTTTTCGTTTTCCTTGGCCAGACAGGTCGCGATAGAAGCGCAAGATTAAGCCTTTCCCGCCGTCTGTGTCATTTCAAGACCCGGGCATCTCTCGCGATTGCGCGCTGTTTGAATATGCAGAAGAAGGCATGCTGATCAGCGCACACGGCCATTCCCGCGACGCGCCAGCGAGGCATCATCTTGACCAAATCTGCCATCACTTCGCGCAAGCATTATCACGATATTGACGGGGCGCGTTCGGTGCTGATGTTCCTGTCCGTGGCATTGCATGCGGCCACGGTCTACGCCCCGGCGCGGCCGTGGATCACAGGCAACCTTGACCGGCACGACTTTTTCGACTGGCTGATCTTCGGCTTTCACCTGTTCATCACCCCGACGTTTTTCTTTGTCGGAGGCTTCTTTGCAGTGCTGCTGCTGTCGCGCCGCGCGGTGGGCGATTTCATGTGGAATCGGTTTCTGCGCACGGCTGTGCCGCTGATTGTCATCGCGCTCACCTTCAACATGATCGAACATTATCTGCGTTGGAGCGATGCGGGCGGGTCAGGCACGATGCTGGACTGGATTGCCAGCCCCGGGTTCATCAAGATCTGGGCGTCGGGCGAATGGCAATTGCATCTGTGGTTTCTCGTCAGCCTGATGCCGATGTTTGCATTGGCGGCGCTGGTTCAGGCGATTGTGCCCAGGGATGCGGCCATTCGCGCACGTGTGCTGGTGTGGATTGATCGTTCGGCAAAGTGGATTGCGGGCAGCTTTCCCTTTGCGCTCGCCCTGATTGCGTTCGGGCTGGCCAACACCGCGAATTACGCGGTCGCATCGGTGGTGCCGGGTTCCTATGATCTGATTGTCCCCGGCTTCCAGAGCTATACCAAACTGGTTTCCGAATTCCCGTTCTTCGTGATCGGCATAATGGCCGCGCTCAGCCCGCGCTTTCTGGCCGCCTTGCTGGAATGGCGCTGGTGGATGCCGATGGCGGCGGCTGCTGCCCTGTTGTTCCAGCCCTATCCGGAAATCGAACATGGCCGTGCGCTCGGCACGGTGATGCTGTTCCTCAACCAGTTGGCCATCTGGACGCTGGTGCTGTTCATCCTGCAATTCTTTCACCGCTACTTTGCTGCGGGCGGCCCGCGCACGCGCTGGCTGGCTGATTGTGCGCTGTCGATGTACCTGTTCCACCACTGCTTCGTGTACATGTTCGGCCGGGCGTTGACCCATGTGTCATGGCCCAGCGGGGTGGAGTTTGCCGTGCTGACGGTGCTGGCTGCCGCGACGGTGATTGCGATCCACGAATTGCTCGTGCGCCGCTTTGCGATCATCCGGCTGCTGTTCAACGGCAAGACGGATATCGCCGAAGTGCGCCGATCGCCGGGGCTGTTCGGCGCTTTTGCCCGGGCGGAGAAGCTGGACGCGCCGTCCAACCCAGTTCCGGATCGTGCCACGGCAAGCGGGCCGCGCTGACGATCAGGGCTTATCCGGGGCAAGGCGGCGGTGGCGGATCAAGGCCATGATGCGGCAACCGGCTGCAATGGCGTGCCAGGGGGTTATTCCCCCGCCGGGCTCCACCGTTCAAACGAAGGCGCGGGCAGTCTGGCTGTCCGCGCTTTTTCGTAGGCCGCGCCCGCTTTCAGCACGGCGTGATCATCCCACTTTGCGCCCAAAATGCTGAGCCCGACCGGCAGGCCTTCGATCGCGCCCATCGGCACGGTCAGGTGCGGATAGCCGGCAATCGCCGAAGGGCTGCCGAACCCGACCGAGCCGGTGTAATTATCGCCATTCACAAGGTCGCTCATCCAGCTTGGCCCGCGGGTCGGGGCGAGGAGAAACCGCACGTCGTTATCCGCCAGCAGCTTGTCGAGCGTTTCCGGCCCGGCGATCTTCAACGCATTGGCGCGCGCCTTTTCATAGGCCTCACGGTCTGTGGTGGCTTCGGCCTGTTCGAACAGATCCTGTCCGAACCAGCGCATCTCCTCCGCCGCGTGAGCCGTGTTGAAGGCGATCAGGTCGGCAAGGCTGCGCGGGGTCTGTTCCCCGGCAAAGGCGGGGATCGTGCCGAGATACTTGCCCATCTCCTCGCGCAGTTCGAACATCAGCACGGTGAAGCTGTCGCGATACATTTCGCCATCGGGGTCGAATTCGATATCGACCAGCACCGCGCCCGCGCGTTCCAGATCGGCAAGCGCGGTGTCGAACACGGCGTTGAGATCTGCGCGCTTGCCGGTCTGTTTGCGCATCACCCCGATCCGCACCCCGGCCAATGAGGCGGTGTCCAGCCCGGCGGTGTAATCGGCCATCCGGCTGGCTTCCAGCGTGACCGGATCGGCCGGATCCTCGCCCGCGATCGCGGTCAGCAGCAGGGCGGCGTCATGGACGCTGGCGGTCATCGGCCCGGCGGTGTCCTGTGTGCTGGAAATCGGCACCACGTGGGTGCGGCTGACGATCCCGACGCTGGGCTTGAACCCGACGATGCCGTTGATGCTGGCGGGGCAGGTGATCGACCCGTTGGTTTCCGTGCCGATCGCGCCCCAGGCAAAGCCTGCCGCCACCGCCGCGCCGCTGCCGGATGATGATCCGCAGGTGTTGCGATCAATCGCATGGGGATTGCGGGTCAGCCCGCCCACCGCGCTCCACCCGCTGGTCGAATCGTCGGAGCGGATATTGGCCCATTCCGACAGGTTGGCCTTGCCCAGCACCACGCCGCCTGCTGCGCGCAGGTTGGCGATCAGCGGTGCATCGCGCCCGGTCATGTTGTCCTTGAGCGCAAGGCTGCCGGCGGTGGTCGGAAATTCGCGTGTGTCGATATTGTCCTTTACCAGCACGGTGCGGCCCTGCAGGATTCCGGTTTCGGCCAGCGCGCCCGCCTTTGCCGCTGCATCCGGATCATAGGCGATCACGGCGTTGATCTGCGGTCCGGCATCATCCAGCGCGCGGATGCGTTCGATCCGGGCCTGCGCGTCTGCCGACGGGTCGGCCCAGGCGGCGGTTGCGGTGGTTGCAAGGAGAAGCGGCAGCGCCGCGCGCGCGATGGCTGAGATGGTCATGGGACAAGGGTTTGCCACGGGAATGGCTGCACGCAAGCGGGAAAGTGACGTGGCAATTCACAGCCGACAAGGTAAACGCCCTTGAAATTGCCCCCCAGCCTCCGACATAGCCGTATCGACACTTACGAAGGACACGAACCCCCCATGATCGATCTGTTCGGCAATTCCGGCGACACTTACGGCTCCCAAGGCCAGTTCACGCGCGATCCCTACACCGGTGCGCTGGTGCCTGTGGTGGTTGAACAGACCAGCCGGGGCGAACGCAGCTTCGACATTTTCAGCCGTCTGCTGCGCGAACGCATCGTGTTCGTGACCGGCCAGATCGAAGACGGGATGGCCAGCCTTGTAACGGCGCAGCTGCTGTTTCTCGAAAGCGAAAACCCTTCCAAGCCGATCAGCATGTATATCAACTCGCCCGGCGGCGTGGTGACCGCTGGCCTGCAGATTTACGACACGATGCAGTACATCAAGCCGCGCGTGTCGACCGTGTGCATGGGGCAGGCTGCCAGCATGGGCAGCTTCCTGCTCGCGGCGGGTGAGCCGGGGATGCGGATTGCGCTGCCCAATGCGCGAATCATGGTGCACCAGCCTTCGGGCGGGGCGCGCGGGATGGCATCCGACATCGAGATCCAGGCGCGTGAGATCCTGCGTATCCGCAGCCGCATGAATGATCTTTATGTGAAGTTCACCGGCCGCAGCCTTGAAGAAATCGAAAAGGCGATGGATCGTGACACCTTCCTTGAAGCGGAAGAAGCCAAGGCCTTCGGTCTGGTCGACAAGGTGTTCGAAACCCGCCCGGAAAACGAGGAATCTTCGGGCGAGGATGGTTCGGGCGGCGCGCCTGAATAAGGTCTTGCCCTCGCACCTGCCCCGCGGCGGGACAGTGACCGGAAGGCCGGGTGCCTTCCGGTATTTCGCGGTCTCCTGCACCATGCCGGAGCGATTAAATCTTGCCCCATGTGTTGATTCATCTGGTGCCATGGATACATTTACCGAATCCACGCGAGGAATCGCGACGCTTTTCTGCGCGGATTCGAGGACACAGGAATGACCAAATTGAGCGGATCCGATAGCAAGAGCACCCTGTATTGCAGCTTCTGCGGCAAGTCCCAGCACGAGGTGCGCAAGCTGATCGCCGGCCCCACCGTGTTCATCTGCGATGAATGCGTGGAGCTGTGCAACGACATCATCCGCGAGGAAACGAAGGCAGGGATCGCCGGCAAGAAGGAAGGCGAGATCCCCACGCCGATGGATATCTTCACCACGCTCAATGACTATGTTATCGGGCAGGACCGGGCCAAGCGCGTGCTCTCGGTCGCGGTGCACAATCACTACAAGCGGCTGAAGCACAGCGGCAAGGCGGGCGATGTCGAGCTTGCCAAGTCCAACATCCTGCTGGTCGGCCCGACCGGTTCGGGCAAGACGCTGCTCGCCCAGACGCTGGCGCGCACCTTCGACGTGCCCTTCACCATGGCCGATGCGACCACCCTGACCGAAGCGGGTTACGTGGGCGAGGATGTGGAAAACATCATCCTCAAGCTGCTCCAGTCTTCCGACTATAACGTCGAGAAAGCGCAGCACGGGATCGTCTATATCGACGAGATCGACAAGATCACCCGCAAGGCGGAAAACCCCTCGATCACCCGCGATGTTTCGGGCGAGGGCGTGCAGCAGGCGCTGCTCAAGCTGATGGAAGGCACCACTGCCTCTGTGCCGCCGCAGGGCGGACGCAAGCATCCGCAGCAGGAATTCCTGCAGGTCGACACCACCAACATCCTGTTCATCTGCGGCGGGGCCTTCGCCGGGCTGGACAAGATCATTGCCGATCGGTTGCAAAAGCGCAGCATCGGCTTTGGCGCGCATGTCGCCGATCCCGAAAAGCGCCGCGTGGGTGAGCTGCTGGAAAAGAGCGAGCCGGAAGATCTGCTCAAGTTCGGCCTGATCCCCGAATTCGTCGGCCGTCTGCCGGTGATCGCCACGCTGCATGACCTCGATGTCGATGCGCTTGTGACCATCCTGAACGAGCCGAAGAACGCGCTGGTCAAGCAGTACCGCAAGCTGTTCGAGCTGGAAGACGTCGAACTCACCTTCACCGACGACGCGCTGCGGGCGATTGCCGAACGCGCGATCAAGCGCAAGACCGGCGCACGCGGCCTGCGTTCGATCGTCGAAGGCCTGCTGCTCGACACGATGTTCGACCTGCCCGACATGGACGGCGTGACCGAGATCGTGATCGACAAGGAAGTGGTCGAAGGCAAGAAAGAGCCGATCCGCGTGATCGGTAGCGAAGAGAAGAAGGAAGAAGCGGCGTAACTTGTTACGCCCTCAAACGGCGGGCGGCGGACATCCGTCCGCCTTGCCTTTCCTCGCATAAGCTCGGGCGACCGGTCGGCCTTGCGGTCGCTTAGCGACCGGTGCCTGCCATCGCGCACCGGCTCGGGCGACCATGCGACCCTACCTATTCGTCTGTAGCCAGAAGAAGCACAATGGCCGCGCTGAAGGTTAAGCGTGTGGTGGTGCTCGACATTCCCGACGAGTTCGCGTTCATGGACCCCGCGCTGGTGCGGCTGCTGCGCGCGCGTATGAGCCGCTGGTTGCCTGGTGCCTGATCCCTCCACCGGCCCAAAACAAAACCCCGCCCGGCCCTTGGAGGAGAGGCCGGACGGGGTCGCTAGCAGCGCCGCCCCTCAGGGGGGAGGGGATGGGGAATCAGAGCGGCGCTAACCGTTGGATCTTGCGGTTCAGGCGGGCAGGAACACGCTGTCGGTGACGTGGATCACGCCGTTCGATGTCATGACGTCAGCCTTGACCACGGTGGTCTTGCCGCCCTTTGCATCGGTGATCACGACATTGCCGTCTTCGATCGCCGCGCTGAGCGTGCCGCCGCCGACGGTGGAGATGGTGGCGGTGCCGCCATTATCATTGATCAGCTTGATCAGGTCGCCCGCGGTCACCGCGCCAGCAACCGCGTGATAGGTGAGGATTGCGGTCAGCATGCCCTTGTTTTCCGGCTTTACCAGCGTTTCCACCGTCCCGGCGGGCAGCTTGGCAAAGGCCGCATCGGTCGGCGCGAAGACCGTGAACGGACCGGGGCTGGCAAGGGTGTCGACCAGACCAGCGGCCTGAACGGCAGCGACCAGTGTGGTGTGCATGCCGGTGCTGATCGCGGTTTCGACGATGTTGGCTTCGGCCTTTTCTTCCATGTGATGATCGGCCAGCGCGGGCGCGGCGGTAACACCGGCGGTGGCGGCGAGTGCTGCGGCGATGATGGTGGTAAGCTTGGTCTTGGGGGTCACAGTGGGGATCTCCTGTTGGGGGAATGTCTCGTCTGCAAGCCCTCCCACTTGCACGCACAGCTACGTCCGCCCGGTCGCAGCGGATGCGTGAGCCACTGCTTATGCGGATGAAGTGCCGCGCTGGTGCGGCAAAGCGAGGTGATATGAGATCGAGGCGATCTCAGACGCGGGTAAAGGCGCCCTCTGCCACCACCGGCCCGGCATCGATGCCTTCGGGCTTGCCGCCAATCGGTTCGCGGGTGAGCACCAGGCGCGATCCGTTGTGCAGTTCGGCGGCGATATCCTGCGGCACGGCCATGCTGCGCACTTCGCCCGGCGCGACCACGCCGAGCGACAAGGCATCGCCGCCGCCTTGCGGGACCAGCCACAATTCGTGATCGTGCACCCCGTCCGCACTAAGGCCGAGCGCGGCGATCAGCATCTTGTCGCTTGCAGGGATCCAGGTGACATCCAGCCTGAGGCCGGTCTCGCCGATCGGCACGGTCGCCACCATCGGATCGGCGGCGGCGATCTGTGCAGGCACCGCGCCCGGCGCTGTCACCGGGGCATTGTCCGGCGCAAAGGCCAGCAGCGCCAGCGCGACGGCCGCCGCAGCCGAAGTCAGCCCCGCAACCCATTGCCAG
Source organism: Erythrobacter sanguineus (assembly GCF_900143235.1). Classification (GTDB taxonomy): domain Bacteria; phylum Pseudomonadota; class Alphaproteobacteria; order Sphingomonadales; family Sphingomonadaceae; genus Erythrobacter; species Erythrobacter sanguineus. Next base: position 126,849 of record NZ_FRDF01000003.1, read on the forward strand.
CGCCGCAGCCGCACCTTCAGTTCGATCACATCACCGCCCGATGCGGCGTCTAATCCGCCGCCTTCGGTGCCTGCCTGCGCTGCGATCCGCCCGGCAATGCCCTGCCAAACGTGGTCGCCCGGCTCGGCAGCGCCGGCCATGTCGTCGGTCCACGGAGCGAACCAGTTGTCCCACCATTCCTTGCGCCACGCGAATTGGGGATCGGTCGCATACTTGCCGCGCGCGGCGAGCAGATCCTCGCCTTCCAGCAGACCCAATGCCCATTCGGCGGCAAGCATCGGATCGTCGCGCATCGGCTGGGCGCCAGTTCCTTCAGGGCCAGTTTCTTCCGGCAGGATGTCTTCGGGACCGTTCATGCCATTTCGCTCGCTTCGAGGCAGGCGCGCAGGCGTTGCAGCCCGCGGCGGATCCAGCTTTTCATCGTGCCCAGCGGCACATCGGCCTGCTCGGCCAGCTCGGCATAGGTATGGCCATCGAAGAACGCCGCACGGATATGGGTCTGGGTGCGTTCGTCGAGGCCTGCGATGCACTCGCGAATCTGCGCTGCCTGCTCGGCATCCACCAGCAGCGCATCGGCCAGCGGCGCTTCGTCGGGCAGCGGCGCGGCTTCTTCTATCCCCACAGCCCCGCCACGCACCTTGCCGGTGCGCAAACGGTCGATCGCGCGGTTTCGGGCAAAGGTCGCCAGCCACGAAATCGGGCTCGCCCGCGCGGGATCATAGCGGTCGGCCCGCTGCCACAGATTGATGTAGACGTCCTGCAAGGCGTCCTCGGCTTCCTTCCTGTCGCCCAATATACGCAAGGTAATGCCGAACAGCTTCACCCGCGTCATGCGATAGATATCTTCCAGCGCCGACTGGTCGCCCGCGGCAAGGCGTTCCATCGCCTCGCGCAGGGCTTCGCGCGCTTCGGCGCTGGCGGGGCGAGGGCGCGCGGCCATCAGCAATATGCCCCGCAATGATGCTCGTCGCTTTCGCTCTGGAGCGTGGCGTGATCGACCCCGAAACGGGCGCGCAGGCTGGCTGCGACAGCGTGCAGAAAATTGTCCGAGGCAGGCCGTTCGGGCATCACCAGATGCGGGGTGAGCAGGTCCATCGCCGCGCTGTCGCGCGCCAGCCCCGATGTGCCCCACACGATCACCGCGACGATCACCGCGACGATCACCAGACTGACCGCCGCATCGATCCGGACGAGGCCGGTCAGCAGGATTGCCGCCCCTGCCAGCAGCACGCCCACCGACACCAGCGCATCGGCGGCCATGTGGAGATAAGCCCCGCGAATATTGAGATCCTCCTGACCGCGCACAAACAGCATGGCAGTCAACGTCTTGATCCCGATCCCGATCCCGGCAACCACGATCATCGCCATGCCCTGCGGCGCTTGCGGCTCCATCAGGCGGTGGATGGTCTCTAACAATATCGCCCCGATCGTGATCGCCAGCAGCAGCACATCGGACAGAATGCGCCCGCCATGCGCGCCATGACAGGCCCCTTGATGGGCGGAACCGTGATGATGATGATGTGCGTGCGCGTGACCCATTGGCGTTACTGATAGACGCAAGCATCGAGCCCGTCACGCCTGACGATGCCGATGCGGCGTTCGATGCTGTTGCCGTGGCGCGCCAGCCACCCGCCGGGGTTCTTGACGCTGCGTTTCTTGGGGCTGGGCAGGGCAACGGCCATGCGGCTCGCCTCGTCGGGCGAAAGCCGCGCGGCAGAATGGCCGAAATAGCGCTGCGCTCCGGCCTCTGCCCCATAGGTGCCGATGCCCGTTTCGGCGACGTTGAGGTAAACCTCCATGATCCGCCGCTTGCCCCACACCGCCTCGATCCAGAAGGTGAACCACGCCTCCAGCCCTTTGCGCAGCCAGCCGCCGCCCTGCCACAGGAACACGTTCTTGGCGGTCTGCTGGCTGATGGTGGAACCGCCGCGCTGACGCTGGCCCGCAAGCCGTTCTTCCAGCGCCTGCTCGATCGCTTCGCGGTCAAAGCCGAAATGGTCGCAGAAGCGCGAATCCTCTGCCGCGATCACGGCCGAAACCAGATTGCGGTCGATATTGTCCAGACTTTCCCAATCTTTCGTGATGCCGTTTTCGTCCATCACCATGGTCGCGGTGACCGGCACCGGCAGCCATTTGAAGGCGGCCACCAGCACGAAGGTCAGCCCGACAAAGCCGAGGATCGCTTTGGCAAGGATGCGGGTGATGAGGGCGACAGGACTGCGCATCATCTGCGCGTTTAGGGGCGGTGCGAGGTCGGCGCAATCGCCTCGCTGCTTGCAGTGCGCGAAAGGGCGTGCTTACCGTGCCGCCACGACAGGGGAGATTTTCCGATGCACTTGCTTCGCACCACCACCGCCGCCGCCTTCGCGCTTGTCGCTGCCGGGCTTGCCGCGCCGCTGCTGGCCGATGACCGCGAAACCGCGCGCGCGGTCGAGGCGGATTATGACGGCTATCTTGCGCCGCTGTTCACCCATTTTCACCAGAACCCGGAACTGTCCTACCTTGAAAACAACACTGCCGCGCGGATGGCCGCCGAACTGCGCGCTGCCGGGCTGGAGGTGACGACAGGCGTCGGCGGGACCGGCGTGGTCGGTATCATCAGGAACGGCGATGGCCCGCTGATCCTGCTGCGCGCGGACATGGATGGGCTGCCGGTGGAGGAGAAGACCGGCCTCGCATATGCATCCAAGGCGATGCAGATCGGCGAGGATGGCAAGGAATATCCGGTGATGCACGCCTGCGGCCATGATGTGCACATCACTGCAATGGTGGGCACGGCGCGGCGGCTGATGGCGATGAAGGACCAGTGGCGCGGCACGCTGATGTTCGTCGTCCAGCCGGCCGAAGAGCGCGTCGGCGGGGCCAAGGCGATGCTGGCTGACGGGCTGTACGAACGCTTTGGCAAGCCCGATCATGCGCTGGCCTTCCATGTCGCGGCGAACCTGCCGACGGGCAAGATCTCTGCCGCCGAGGGCATCCAGTATTCCAGCTCGGATTCGCTCGACATCCGCGTGCCGGGGGTTGGCACCCACGGGGCCTCGCCGCATCTGGGCAAGGACCCGGTCTATATCGCTTCGCAGATCGTCACCGCGCTGCAATCGATCGACAGCCGCGAGATCGGCCCGCTCGATCCGGTGGTGGTAACGGTCGGCTCGTTCCATTCGGGCTCCAAGCACAACATCATCTCGGATGAGGCGAAATTGCAGGTGACGGTGCGCGCCAATGACGAAGCGACGCGCGCGAAAGCCATCGCGGCGATTGAACGGATCGCGGTGAATATCGGCAAGGCCCACGGCTTGCCCGACAATCTGCCGGTCGAGATCACGCATGTCGCGGGAACGCCGGTGACCAATAATGATCCCGAACTTGCCCAGCGGCTCAACGCGGTGATGAAGCGCGAGCTGGGCGAGGCGGCGGTGGTGCCCTTCGTGCAGCAGAACATGGGGGCCGAGGACTTCACCTATTTCGTTTCGGAGAAGACAGGCGTTCCGGGCTATTTCTTCGCGGTCGGCGGCACCCCGCAGGCGGCGTTCGACGCGGCGAAAGATGGCGGCCCGGCGGTGGCGGGGCACCATTCCCCGCTGTTCAAGATCGCCCCGCGCGAAAGCGTGACGCTGGGCACGCGGGCGATGGTGGCAGCGGTGCTGGATCTGGCTCCGGCGAGTTAGGCAGGCAGCAAAAGCCCTCCCCGATCGTGCTGGGGAGGGCTTTTGCTTCTACCGCGCCGGACTTCTCCCGCGCTGGACGATGCTGTCGGTTCAGCCGAAGGCCGACCGACCGCTGCGCCTTATGGCTCGCAAGCCCAAAGGGCCGGATGCCCGAGTCGGCGCTTGCGGCAAAACAAACTACGCCGCCCCGGGCAGCAGCCTTTCGCCCGCGATCCGCTGCATTGCCTTTTGCAGCTTTTCAAAGGCGCGCACCTCGATCTGGCGGATGCGTTCGCGCGACACGTCATACACCTGCGACAGCTCTTCGAGCGTCTGCGGCTTGTCGGTCAGGCGCCGTTCGGTGAGGATGTGGCGTTCGCGGTCATTCAGGCTGTCCATCGCTTCGGTCAGCATTTCATGGCGCATGTGCGATTCTTCCGCATCGGCCACGGTTTCGTCCTGCAAGGGGCGATCATCGGTCAGCCAGTCCTGCCATTCGCCAGAGCCTTCCTCGCCCCCGCGCATCGGCGTGTTGAGCGAGCCGTCGCCGCCCATCATCATCCGCCGGTTCATGTTGACGACTTCCTGTTCCGGCACGCCCAGATCGGTTGCGATCTTGGTCACGTCCTCCGGCCTGAGATCGGTGTCCTCATAGGCTTCGAGCTGCTTCTTCATCCGCCTGAGGTTGAAGAACAGCTTCTTCTGCGCGGCGGTGGTGCCCATCTTCACGAGGCTCCACGAGCGCAGGATGAATTCCTGAATCGACGCCTTGATCCACCACATCGCGTAGGTCGCGAGGCGGAATCCGCGATCGGGTTCGAATTTCTTGACGCCCTGCATCAGGCCCACGTTGCCTTCGGAGATCAGGTCGGCCACCGGCAGACCATAGCCGCGGTATCCCATCGCGATCTTCGCGACGAGGCGCAGGTGAGAGGTCACCAGCTGTGCGGCGGCATCGGGGTCTTCATGTTCCTGATAACGCTTGGCGAGCATGTATTCCTGCTCGGCGGTGAGCACCGGGAACTTCCTGATTTCCGACAGATAGCGATTGAGGCTCTGCTCGCCGCTGAGGGCCGGGACCGAGGGGCTTTTCGTCTTCGTCACTTGGGTTCCTAACCTTTCTTGTGTCGACCGCCTGCGCCGAACCCCTGATGGGCATCCGGCAAACTGGGCCACGAGGTTATATATACGCCAAAACCGGGCCGCTGTATGCGTAATTCATCGATTATAACGCCGCAGTTCGTCGATGAGTTCCGCCATGTCGGGCGGCAGATCGGCCTGAAACCGGAGCGTTTCGCCGCTTGCCGGGTGGACGAATCCCAGCTCCGCGGCGTGCAGCGCCTGACGGGCAAAGCCAAGCTGATCGAGCAGCGGCCTGAGCGGTTTGGGGGTGCGTCCATAGACAGGGTCTCCCATTAGCGCATGGCCGATTGACGCAAAGTGAACGCGCACCTGGTGGGTTCGACCGGTTTCCAGCCGGCATTCGATCAGCGCGGCATCGGTGAAGCGCTCCTGCACGGTATAATGGGTGACGGCGGTTTTCCCGCGTGAGGAATTCTTGGGCAGCACGGTCATTTTCTTGCGGTCCGCATCCGACCGGCCCACCCGCGCATTGATCGTGCCTTCGGGGGGCAACGGGTGTCCCGCGCACACCGCCAGATAGCGGCGGTGGACGGTATGCGCGGCAAACTGCACGGCAAGGCCTTCATGCGCGGCATCGTTCTTGGCGACCACCAGCAGGCCCGATGTGTCCTTGTCGATCCGGTGGACGATGCCGGGCCGTGCGACGCCGTTAATGCCCGACAATTTCCCCCGGCAGTGATGCAGCAGGGCATTGACCAGCGTGCCGGTGATGTTGCCCACAGCCGGGTGCACGACCATGCCCGCCGGCTTGTCCACCACGACAAGATGCTGGTCTTCGTAAGCGATGGTGAGCGGGATATCCTCTGGCCCGGCCTCGGCGGGCATGGCCGCGGCGATAATGATGCGGAACGGCGCACCTTCGGCGACCTTCATCGAAGCGGAGGTCGCAGTCTTGCCCGCGACATCGATCCGCCCCTGGTCGATCAACCCCTGCACTCGTGAGCGGGAAAAGCCCGTCGCCTCGGCCAGCACCTTGTCGAGACGGGCCCCAGAACCTGCGGCGGCCGGGATGGTGCCGGTGATGATTTCGTGCTCGGACATGGTATGGGCATGCGCGATGGATGTCGAAGTGACAAGTCAGGCCCTTGCCGCCATGCGCCTTGCCGCTCGCAGCGCCCATCCGCGCGAAGCTTGCGGGATGTTGTTGGGCGAGGGCGGGCGGATAATCGAAGCGCGCACGACCGCCAATGTCCACCCCGCGCCTGAAACGCATTTCGAAATCGATCCGCAGGCGCTGGTCGATGCGCATCGCGCCGCGCGCCGGGGCGGGCTGCAGGTCATCGGATATTTCCACTCGCACCCCACGGGCGATCCTGTCCCCAGCATCACCGACCGCGCCATGGCGGCGGGCGATGGACGGGTGTGGGCGATCATCGCCGGGGAGCAGGTGCGGCTGTGGAAGGACGGGGGCAGCGATGCGGATGCGGGCTTCACGGCCCTTTCCTACGTCGTCACGGAGCGCTAGAATCGGGCGATGCTTTCGCATTTTCTGCCTTTTTCCGGGTATTGTGCGCTGCCTGCGCCAGGCCGACGCTGGCAAGCCGGGCGTTTTGCCCCTAGACAGTGTCTCATGTGTCTCCAACAAGGTCGGATCAACCACCAGCCATGACCTCGCAGACCGATCTTGCCGCGCTGCTGTGTTCGCGCCTGTGCCATGACATGCTCTCGCCGGTTGGCGCGCTTGCCAACGGGCTGGAGCTACTGGCTGAAGAGCAGGACCCCGAAATGCGCGCCCGCTGCATGGAACTGCTCGAACAATCGGCGCGGATCAGCACCGACAAGCTGAAGTTCTTCCGCCTCGCTTTCGGTGCCGCCGGGGGGTTTGGCGAAGCAATCCCGATCGACGAGGCGCAAAGCGTGATCGATGCGCTTGCGCCTGAGGCCAAGCGGGTGACGATCAACTGGGCGATTGCCGAACCGAGCCTGCCCAAGCCCGCGGTCAAGGTGCTGCTCAACCTTGCGCAGATCGCGCTGGATGCGCTGGTGCGCGGCGGCACGCTCGATATCGGGGCCGAACGGCGCGACGGCGCGGTCGAGATCGTCGCCCGCGCGCGCGGTGACCGGATCGCTTTCGATGAAACCATCGGCCGCGCCTTGCAGGGCGATCTGGCGCAGGCCGAAATCACCAGCCGCACGGCGGCGGCGCACATGATCGCGCTGGTCGCCGAGGAACTGGACGGCGGGCTGCAATACAAGCTTGGTGACGGCGTGCTGGTGCTTGGCGCGGTGCTGCCCGAGCCTGAAGGCCTGATCGGCTAGGGCTGCGTCGATGCCGGGCGCTGACGACGCAGAACTTGTGCACCGCGAGGTTCCCTCGCCCAACCACAATGAACGCAATCTGCCGATCAGCATGGTGGTGCTGCACTATACCGAGATGAAGCCGGTCGAAACCGCGCTGGAACGCATGTGCGATCCCGCCGCCTCGGTCAGCGCGCATTACTGCATCACCGAGGAAGGCGAGGTGATAAGGCTGGTGCCCGAACACGCCCGCGCCTGGCATGCGGGCCAATCGTTCTGGCGCGGCATTCCGGATGTGAATTCGGCCAGCATCGGGATCGAACTGGATCATCCCGGCCATGCGCTCGGCTATCGTTCCTTTGCCGATGCGCAGATCAACGCGCTGCTTCCACTGCTGGGCCGAATCGTGAAGCAGTATGACATCCCGCGCGCCAATGTGGTGGGCCATTCCTGCGTCGCGCCGATGCGCAAGATCGACCCGGGTGAGCTGTTCCCGTGGGATCGTCTGGCCCAATACAAGCTGTGCCTGCCGCGCCCGACCAATCTGGCCGCGGGCGATCCGTTCCACAACGAGGGCGCGTTCTTCCTCGCGCTGGAACGGTTTGGCTATGACATCACCGACCAGCGCAAGGCGGTCGAGGCGTTCGAGCGGCGCTGGCGGCCTGAACATATCACCGGCGTGGTCGATGGCGAGATCGCCGCGATCCTGTGGCAATTGCTGCTTGACCGCGATCAGGGTCGGACCCGTTAAGGCGGGGCTTTCCTACCACCCGAACAATGCCTATATCGGCGCGTATCAGGGGGCCTGAGGCAGCCGCGTGTGTTCGTGCGAAAGCACGGGCGCGCGAGGAAAGTCCGGGCTCCACGAAACAAGGGTGGCGGGTAACGCCCGCCGGCTCTGCTGAAAGGCGGGGCAAGGGAAAGTGCCACAGAGAGCAAACCGCCGATGGCCCGTTTTCGGGGACAGGCAAGGGTGAAAGGGTGCGGTAAGAGCGCACCGGGGCGCTGGCAACAGGGTCCGCATGGCAAACCCCACCCGGAGCAAGGCCGAATAGGGGCCGCGCGCCCGCCGCAAGGCGGGCAGGGGTGTTTCGCCCCGAGCGGCCCGGGTTGGCTGCTAGAGCACAGGAGCAATCCTGCGCCCAGATGAATGGCTGCCACCGCGGGGCCGGTCCGTCAGGATACCGCCCGCGGAAACAGAACCCGGCTTATGATGGCCCCCTGATGTTGTTGTCTAGTATTCCGCACCGCCTCCGCGATGCGAAATTCTCGCTCATGCGACCTGAAGGTCGCGTCGCTGCGGGCGGGCCGCAAGCGCGACCGCGCGCCCGCAAATCAGGAGCGCCCCACGCTCACATATTCGAACCCGGCAGCGCGCATGTCATCCGGATTGTAGACGTTGCGCAGGTCGACCAGCACCGGCGCATTCGCCAGTTCCTTCACCCGCTTCAGATCGAGCGCGCGGAAGGCGTCCCATTCGGTCACGATTACCACCACGTCGGCGTCTTCGATGGCTTCATAGGCGTTGTCGCACATGGTCACGTGCGGAAGCAGCGGGCGGGCCTGCTCCATGCCTTCGGGATCATAGGCGCTGACCGCAACGCCCCCATCCATCAGCGTCTGCGCCACGGCGATCGCGGGCGAATCGCGCATGTCGTCGGTATTGGGCTTGAACGTCAGGCCGAGCAGAGCCGCCTTCTTGCCGCGCGCCGCTTCCGGCCCGCCGAGCGCATCGATGACCTTGCGGCCCATTGCCCGCTTGCGGCTGTCATTGACCTTGACCACGGCTTCCACGATCCGCGTCGGGCTGTCGTAATCCTCGGCGGTCTTGAGCAGTGCGAGCGTGTCCTTGGGGAAGCACGAGCCGCCGTAACCCGGCCCGGCGTGCAGGAACTTGGAACCGATGCGGTTGTCCATCCCGATCCCGCGGGAGACGTCCTGCACATTCGCGCCGACCTTCTCGCACAGGTCGGCCATCTCGTTGATGAAGGTGATCTTGGTCGCAAGGAAGGCGTTGGCGGCATATTTGATCAGCTCGCTGGTGCGGCGCGAAGTGAACAGGATCGGGCTTTCATTGAGGAACAGCGGGCGATAGACCTCGCGCATCACTTCACGGCCGAATTCGTCCTCGGCGCCGATCACGATCCGGTCGGGCCGCTTGAAATCGCCGATCGCCGCGCCTTCACGCAGGAATTCGGGGTTGGAAACGACCGCAAAACGGTGCGGACTGCCTGTTCCGCGGATGATCCGTTCAACCTCGTCGCCGGTGCCGACCGGCACGGTCGACTTGGTGACGATCACCGACTCATTGGCGAGATGTTCGCCCACTTCGCGCGCTACCGCGTGGACGAAGGTGAGATCGGCATGGCCATCACCCCGTCGGCTGGGCGTGCCGACCGCGATGAAGATCGCCGCAGCATCCTTGATCCCTTCGGCCAGATTGGTGGTGAAGGTCAGCCGTCCGGATTTGACGTTGGTTTCCACCAGCGCATCAAGACCCGGCTCATAGATCGGCATGATCCCGGCGTGCAGCCGGTCGATCTTGCTCTGATCCTTGTCGATGCAGACCACATCATGCCCGAAATCCGCAAAGCACGCCCCCGACACGAGCCCGACATAGCCCGAACCCACCATCGCAATCTTCATGGATACCTGCCCTTGACCGAAACCGTCCGTAGTGCCCCCGCGATCATCTGCGCGAGACTAGATCGCCCGGTCGCCGTGGAAGATCCGCACCGGTCCGCCATTGCTGGCACAGGCCTGAATGATCCGCCGCTGGTCGCCCTCGAGCACGAGCGCTGTAAGCACACCCGAACGAAAAGCGCCAGTGTCAATGCCGATGCGGTTGCCGCAATCCATCACCCGTTCGAAGATGGTGTGGCCATGCACCACCACCTTTTCCAGCGGGCCTTCGTGATTGAGAAAGCGTTCGCGGATCCACAGCAGGTCGGAACGCTTCTGTTCGGCGAGCGGGCGGGCCGGATCGATCCCGGCGTGGACGAAGACATAGTCGCCGGCGCGGATCATCGGTTCGAAGGCGGCGATGTAGTCGCGTTCGGACTGCGGGACGAGCGCGGGCAGGCGTTCGAAGATATCCTCCAGCGGCAGCGTGGCAAGCTGCTTCTTCGACAGCCCATAGCTGATCAGCGTCTCGCGCCCGCCATGTTTGAGAAAATGCCGCAGCGCCTCGGGCTTTTCGAAGGCGGCGAGGAACATTTCCTCGTGATTACCGGCCAGAATGCGCACCTTGCGGGCCTGCTGCCACGCCCGGGCGCGGGCGATCACCCCGGCGCTGTCCGGCCCGCGGTCGACGAGGTCGCCAAGCAGCACGATACGGGTATCGGCGCTAGCCGCGATGCGATCGTCTTCCTCGATTGCGGTGATCATCGCCTCGAACAGATCAAGCCGTCCGTGGATATCCCCGATCGCGTAATGGCGCGTGCCCGCCTTCACCGCGGGAAGGCGCGGTGGCGGCTGGGGACGGAAAAGATCGCGCAATCGCTTGAACATAGAGTGGCTGCAGATCCGGTTCTGGCGGGGTGGCAGGCGGCAACGAACCCCGTGGCGCACCGTTCTCCTGCAAGACCGCAGCCTTTAGCCCTGCTGCGGACGAACCGCAACCGAGTGGACCGGGGCAAGTGGACAGGGGCAACTCGACCGGGGCGGCACCCAGCAGTGCCAGATCGGCGCTGGCACGCATTCAGTCGAGCGAGAAGCTGACGGTGGTGACCACGCGCACCTTCTTGTACGGGCTATCGGCCATGCCCCAGCCGCCTGCCTCGCCATCACGCGCCTCGATGGTGAAGTAGCCCTGTGTCGCATCGCGGATCTTGCCCACGGCAGAGCCCGAATCCTCGGCGAATTGCTGCGCGGCGGCGCGTGCGTCCCGGGTCGCCTCGGCCACCATCTCGGGCTTGACTTCATTGAGCTTGGTGAAGGTATAGCTCATGCCCGAACCCTCTTCCAGAAACACCCCGCGCCCGACCAGGTCGAACTGCCGCGCGACCGCTTTCTGCGCGCGGGCGATATCCTCGCTGCGCAGCGCGAGCCGCTGGCGCACAGTGTAGGTGGTGACACCTTCATTGGTATAGCTGGAGACATTGGCGCCGGTCGGCTGGAGCGCGCCCTCTGGAAAGCCCAGCTCCTTGAAGAAGCCCTCGATCGCCCGGGTATCGCGGCGCACCTTGTCCTGCGCTTCGGCAAGGCTGGCGGAGGAGGCGGAATAGGAGATCGTCCAGGTGGCCAGATCGGCGGTGACATCACGCTCGGCCAGACCACGCACGGTGACCGCACGTTCGGCATCCTTGGCGCGCAGCAGCCCGTCGCCCAGCAGGTATCCGCCAGCGATGATCCCGATGCCGGCGATTGCCGCGGTGCCGAACCAGCGCAAGGTGGTTGCATCGCGCGGAAAGCCGGGTTCGTCGATCACCGGTTGCGCCGTGGGTTCGCTCATCGCATTATCCTTCAGGTGTGGGAATTGATACGACGAGTTGTGCATCAGCGTCGATGAACCGTTTTTGAATGGAAGTTGCCATGGTAAAATATCTCCACTCCATGATCCGCGTCACCGATCCGGATGCGACGGTCGCGTTCTTCAAGCTGATCGGGCTGGAGGAAGTGCGCCGTTTCGATGTCTCCGCCGGGCGCTTCACGCTGATCTTTCTTGCCGCGCCGGGTCAGGAGGGGCTCGCGGAGGTCGAACTGACCCATAACTGGCCCCCCGAAGACGGCAGCGAACCTGAAACCTATGATGGCGGACGCAATTTCGGCCATCTCGCCTACCGGGTCGAGAATATCTACGAGACGTGCCAGCGCCTGAAGGATGCCGGCCATACCATTCACCGACCCCCGCGCGACGGGCATATGGCCTTTGTCAAATCGCCCGATGGAATCTCGGTCGAACTGCTGCAGGAAGGGCATCTCCCCCCGCAGGAGCCATGGGCGAGCATGGAGAATGTCGGCAGCTGGTAAAGCGCGCCGCACAACTTGGCTGAATCAAGTATACCTTATGTAAACCAACAAAAAATCAGGCCCGGTTGCAAGCGCAGCCCGGGCGCGATAGTTTGCTGGCTTACACGGGGAAGGGGTCGCCTTGTGCATTGCAGAGCCTGGCCTGTGGCAGTTGCTCGCGCTGCTACAGCATGAACTATTGCTGTTTGCAGGGATATTCTTCCTGATCGGTGCCGTGGACGACCTGGCGCTGGATGTCCTGTGGCTGTGGCTCTGGGCGACCGGACGTGCGCGAACCCGCCGCGATCTCCGTGCCGCATTGCAATCCCGCCCGCTGCATGGCCCTGTCGCCGTGCTGATTCCCGCATGGCACGAGGCAGCGGTGATCGGCGATACCATCGCGCATCTTCTGGCCAGCTGGCCGCAACCGCAGCTGCGGCTGTATATCGGCTGCTATCGCAACGACCCGGCCACGCTCGCAGCGGCGACGAGTGCGGCAAGGGGTGACATGCGCCTGCGGGTTGTGATCCATGACCGTGACGGGCCGAGCACCAAGGCCGATTGCCTCAACCGACTATATGCAGGGCTGGCGACTGACGAGGCGCGTTCGGGCCGGCAGTTCGCGACGGTGGTGTTCCATGATGCCGAGGACATGGTCGATCCGGCCGCGCTCGGCCTGCTTGACGAGACCATCGCCGGCGGGGCCGATTTCGTGCAGCTTCCGGTCGAGCCGCTGGTGCAGCGCCACGGCGGCTGGTTCGCGAACCAGCTGGGCAGCCATTACTGCGAGGAGTTTGCCGAGGCCCATGGCAAGGCGATGGTGGTGCGCGACTGGCTGGGCGCGGGGTTGCCGGGGGCGGGCGTGGGCTGCGCCGCCGCTCGCGCCGCGCTCGCAGGGCTGGCCGCGCGGCGTGCCGATGGCCTGCCCTTTGCCAGCGATTCGCTGACCGAGGATTACGAGCTTGGCATCGGGATTGCGTCGGGAGGCGGACGCTGCCGCTTTGTCCGGGCGCGCGGCGAAGACGGGCGGCTGGTCGCCACCCGTGCGTTCTTTCCCAACCGGTTCGAACATGTCGTGCGCCAGAAAAGCCGCTGGGTGCTGGGGATTGCCTTGCAGGGCTGGGACCGGGTGGGCTGGGCTGGCGGGCCGATCGAAGGCTGGATGCGCGCGCGCGACCGGCGCGGGCCGCTGGCGGCGCTGGTGCTGCTGACGGGCTATGTGCTGGTGCTGATGACTGCGCTGGGCGGGCTGGCGCTGCTGACAGGGGTGGGTGAGCCGGTGCCGCTGACCCCGCTGCTCAAGGCTCTGCTGCTGGTTAACTTGCTGGCCTTCGGCTGGCGCGCGGTCATGCGCTTTGCCTTTGCCGCGCGCGAATATGGCCCGGGCGAGGCCTTGCGTGCGGTGCTGCGCCTGCCGCTCGCCAATCTGGTGGCCATCATCGCCGGGCGACGGGCGGTGTTTGCCTATGCCGGCACACTCGGAGGGAAAGCCGCACCGTGGGACAAGACCGACCATGATGTTCACCCGCTGCGGATGGGCCTTGCCGGGTCGCCGCCGCAATGAAGCCAGCGGCGGGGGGCGCACCTGCGCGCGGCGTGCCGCTGCTGATGATCGGACTGGTGCTGGCCGGCTGGGTCGCTGGTCGCGCCTTGCTGTGGGAAAGCCCCTTTCTCGCCGCCGCCGTGCCATCTGCTACGGCTGCCGCTGGCGCGCCTTCTGTCCCTGTGCCTGAGCAGGGGGCCACCGTGACTGACCCGCTGCCCGCAGCCACTGACGCGCCGCCCCCCGCTCCGGCGCAGGCTGGCGCGTCTGCCGGGCGGGTGTCCCGGCTCGCCAGCCTGCGCTTGCCTTCCCCGCGCAAGCCGGCCGGGCTGTTGCCCCGGATGCCGACCGGGCCTGCCGCGCCGCCTCAACGCCCCGGCAAGGCAGACGCGGCAATGGCGATTGTTCCGCGCCGCTTGTCGGGCATGGCTGCACCCACATCCGCACCGGCACCCGCACCCGTATCGCCGTTGTCCCCGCCCGCAGCGCCTGCGCCGCGCGGGGACCGCTGGTCACTCGATGTGTGGGGCTTCTGGCGGCAAGGTTCGGATGCTGCGCCGATCTCGCAAGGGCGGGTGCCGGTCTATGGGGCGAGCCAGATTGGCGCGGTGCTGCAATATCGGCTCGCGCCGGGATCGGAGCGCGAACCGCGTCTGTATGCCCGCGCCTATCGCGCGCTGGTGCGGCGCGGGGAAAACGAACTCGCGCTCGGCGCCTCGCTGCGTCCGCTGCCGCGCGTGCCGGTGCGGGTGCTGGGCGAGGTGCGGCTGACCGATGGCGCGTTCCGCAACGAGCTGCGCCCGGCGGTGTTCGCGGTGACCGAGATCGCGCCGATCAGCCTGCCACTCGGCACCCGGCTTGAAGCTTATGGCCAGGCCGGCTGGGTTGGCGGGGCCGATGCCACGCCCTTCGCCGACGGGCAGGCAAAACTGACGCGCGAGATCGGTGCGGTGGCAGGCGCAACCGATGGCAGCCTGCGCCTGAGTGTCGGCGCGGGGGCATGGGGCGGGGCACAGGAAGGCGCGCAGCGGATCGACATCGGCCCGACAGTGCGGCTCGATTTCGCGGTCGGTGAGGTTCCCGCGCGCCTCGCGTTCGATTGGCGCGAGCAAGTGGGCGGTGATGCCGGGCCGGACTCCGGGCTGGCAGTGACCTTGTCGACACAGTTCTAGCGTTATACCAGCGCGCCAGGATGCTGACGCATCACGCGCTGGAAATGCTCAAGCGCCGCACGGGCTTAACCAATGCTCGATGAGTCAATCTCATCGAGCATTGGTATTAGGGTGCGCTGCGACCGGAACTTCGGACGAAAATCCGCATCTCGCGCACAATAAGGCGTCTTGCGCGGCTTTCATCGCCTGTGCCACTCGGCTAATCGCTATGGCATGGACGTTTACCTGCCCATTGCGAATCTTTCGGTCAACGGCCTCTTCATCGTGTTGTTGGGCGGCCTGACCGGCATTCTTTCCGGTCTGTTTGGTGTGGGCGGCGGGTTTCTGACCACCCCCTTGCTGATCTTTTACGGCATCCCCCCAACGGTGGCGGCAGCCTCTGCCGCGACGCAGGTGACCGGCGCAAGCGTTTCCGGCGTGCTGGCCCATTCGCGCCGCAACGGGGTCGATTACCGGATGGGCACGGTGATGGTCGGCGGCGGGGTGATCGGGGCGCTGATCGGTGCGGTGCTGTTCCGGCTGCTGCAGGCGCTGGGGCAGATCGATGTCGTCATAAACATCCTCTACGTTCTGATGCTGGGATCGATCGGGGCGCTGATGATGCGCGAGGCGATCGTTGCGCTCAGGCCGGCATTGCTTGGCAAGGGCGGGGCGCCGGTGCGCAAGCGGCGCCATCACCCGCTGGTGGCCAGCCTGCCCTATCGCTGGCGGTTCTATGCTTCGGGTCTCTATATCTCGCCGCTGGCGCCGCTGATCCTCGGGATGCTGGTCGGGATCCTGACCATGCTGATGGGGGTGGGCGGCGGCTTTCTGCTGGTCCCGGCGATGCTGTACATTCTGGGTATGAGCGGCAATGTCGTGGTCGGCACCTCGCTTTACCAGATCCTGTTCGTCACCATGGTCACCACCATGACCCACGCGCTGACCACCAAGGCGGTGGACATCGTGCTCGCAGCGCTGCTGCTGCTGGGTTCGGTGATGGGGGCGCAGTTCGGCACCCAGATCGCCTTGAAGGCGCGGCCCGAATATCTGCGCCTCGCGCTGGCCGCTCTGGTGTTGGTGATCGCGCTGCGGATGCTTTACGGGCTCGGCGTGCAGCCTGACGAGATCTACACGGTGGCACCGCTGTGAAACGGTCATTTGCCGTCCTCCTGCTGCTGTTGGCTGCGCCGTTCCTGACCGCTCAGAGCGAGCCGATTCTGGTGCCCGAGGTCAGCCAGTCGCGGGTCGAGGTGCGGCAGGGCTTCACCGGTGCCAACCTGCTGCTTTACGGCGCGGTCATCGCCCCGCGCGGCGCAGCGGAAGATTACGACATTGTGGTGGTGCTCAAGGGTCCGGCCGAGCCGGTGCGCATCCGCGAGAAGGAGCGCCTCGCCGGGATCTGGATGAACGCAGGGGCGAGCGATTTCCGCTCGGCGCCCTCGTTCTTCGCAGTCGCCTCCTCGCAGCCCGTGAGCGAGATCGTGGATGAACGCACGGCGGCCATCTATGAACTGGGAACCGACTTCATCCAGCTCTCCCCCTCGGGCCAGATCGATCCCGAGGAGCAGAGCCGCTATGCCAGCGGGCTGGTCGAGCTGCGCCGTCGCCAGGGCCTGTACAAGCAGGATCCGCAAGGTGTGCGGATCAGCGAGGGCGTGCTCTATCAGGCGCGCATCGCGTTGCCATCCAATGTCACCACCGGCGCCTATACCGCCGAGACCTTCGCCATTGCCCGCGGCCGGGTGCTGGCGAGCGCGACTGCGCGGATCGAAGTCGAGAAAGTCGGGCTTGAAGGGCAGGTGGTGGTGGCCTCGCAACGCTGGGCGTTGTTCTATGGCATGGGCGCGATCGCCCTGTCGCTGGCGATGGGCTGGTTGGCCGGAAGGGTTTTCGCGCGCGGCTAGGGCGCTGGCCGAAGTTGCCATCATTGACCCGATTTTAACCCCGTCTGCCCTATGCCGGCTGCCACGTCCCGACGCGGGCGCAAGGAAGGGAGCGCATGACCGATCACCCCAGGCAGGATTTCGAACGCTTCACCGGCCCGGAGCTGGCAGCAGAAGATGACGCGCCGGCTGCCAGCAGCGGCCCGCCCGACAATGCCCGCCTGCCGATCGGCGTGGTGCTGGAGATTTCCGGCTCCGGTTCGCAGATCGCCTTTGACCTCCAGCGCATCAACGAATGCATGGCCGATCCCGATCCCTCAGTGGCGCTGGCCGGACAGGTCGGCAGCCAGATCAAGATCCGCGTCGGCGATGCCTGGCTGCTCGCCAGCGTGCGCGACCAGCGCAAGGACCGCCGCACCGAAGGCGGGATCATCGCCCATATCGACTTCCTCGGCGAAGGCGGCGAGGAAAAGCTGACCGGCCGCATCCACGGCTTCAAACGCGGGGTCACACGCTATCCGGTGCCGGGCGCATTGTGCTATCCTGCCACCACCCGCGATCTTGAACAGATCTACGCCAGCGACGGGCGCGCCAGCGTCACCATCGGCAAGGTCTTCCCCACCAAGGACATCCGCGCCGGGCTGTATATCGACGCGATGCTGGGCAAGCACTTCGCCCTGCTCGGCTCGACCGGCACCGGCAAATCGACCAGCGCCGCGCTGATCCTGCACCGCATCTGCGAAGCTGCGCCCAAGGGTCACATCGTCATGATCGACCCGCATGGCGAATATTCCGCCGCCTTCCGCCAGACCGGCCAGATCCTCGACGTTTCCAACCTGCAGATGCCCTACTGGCTGATGAACTTCGAGGAACATTGCGAAGTCCTCCTGTCCAGCAGCGGCAATGAACGCCAGGTCGACAGCGACATTCTGGCCAAGTGCCTGCTGGCTGCGCGGGGCCGTAACCGGCTGGCCCAGACGATGGGCAAGATCACGGTGGATTCGCCGATCCCCTACCTCCTGTCCGACCTCAGCAACATTCTGCAGGACGAGATGGGCAAGCTCGACAAGGCGACCTCCTCTGCGCCCTATATGCGGATCAAGGGCAAGCTTGACGAATTGAAGGCTGATCCGCGTTATCAGTTCCTGTTTTCGGGCATGCTGGTGGGCGACACGATGGCCAACTTCATCGGCAAGATCTTCCGCATGCCCGGCAATGGCAAGCCGATCTCGATCATCGATGTCTCCGGCGTGCCGTCCGACATTACCTCTACCGTGGTTGCCGTCCTTTCCCGGCTCGTGTTCGATTTCGCCATCTGGGGCCGCGAGGAAAAGACCCGGCCCGTGCTGCTGGTGTGCGAGGAAGCCCACCGTTACGTCCCCAACGAAAAGAACTCTGATGGATCGTCTGTCGCCAAGATCCTCAGCCGGATTGCCAAGGAAGGGCGCAAATACGGCATCAGCCTCGGCCTGATTACCCAGCGCCCCTCCGACCTTGCCGAAGGCGTGCTGTCGCAGTGCGGCACGATCATCGCGATGCGCCTCAACAATGATCGCGACCAGGCCTTTGTGAAAGCCGCCATGCCCGAAGGCGCGCGCGGCTTCCTCGATTCGATCCCGGCGCTGCGCAACCGCGAATGCATCATCTGCGGTGAAGGCGTGGCGATCCCGATCCGCGTCACCTTCGACACGCTAGAGGAACACAAACGCCCCGCTTCCGAAGACCCGAGCTTCGTCGACCTGTGGAGCAGGGATGGCGGCGAGGAAGAACTGGTCGAGCGCGTGGTGATGCGCTGGAGAAGCCAGGGTTGATGCCTTTGTGTTCCGCACCGCGTCCGCGGTGCGAAATCCTCGCTCACGCGGCCTGAAGGCCGCATCGCTGCGGGCGCGCGGTCGCGCTTGCGGTCGCTGCGCGACCGATTTGATCTCCTTTCTCGTCACGTGCCTCTGGTATCGCCGTACAAATGAATATGCAGCCGGTCGCTCATCCTGAACCCGTGTTGCAAGCACAGGCCTGACAGCCACGCCTGCCGTTCCCGCTGGGCCGCGCTGTCCGTGCCCTCCGCCATCAGGAACACGCGTTCGGGCCGGAAGCGATAGCGGCGTTGGAGTTCGAGCACCTCGGCCACATCCTCCGGCGCGGCGATCACGAACTTCATGAACGCGCGCGGATCGGCAGCCCATGCGTCCAGCCGCTCGGGGATCAGGGCCAGATCGCCGGGGTTGCCGCTATGGGCAAGCTTGGGGCTGACATTATACTGATCGACCCGGATATCGAGCCGGACGGGCGGCGCGACCGTTCCGTTGGTTTCGATCTCCACCGCGATGTCCGGCAGGTGTTCCAGCATTTCCGCCAATGCGCCCGCCTGAAGCAGCGGCTCGCCCCCGGTGATGACAAGGCGGTTCTGGCCCAGCGCCGCGATCCGTGCCGCGACCTCGGCAGGCGAAAGCGTCACCTGATTGGCTCTGCGATCAAACACGATCCCGTCGCGGTGCGGCCTGTTGTCCCCTTCAAACCGCCACGTATAGGCGGTGTCGCACCACGTGCAGGCGAGGTTGCAGCGCGACAACCGCACAAAACCGACCGGCACGCCTGCGCTCGGCCCTTCGCCTTGCAGGCTCGCGAAAATCTCAGGCCCGCCGGTATCGTCGGTGGCAAGAGTAAGGTTCATGGCTTTTGCCCCGCACAAGCTGACATAGGCGACAAAGGCGACACCCTGCCAACTTCGGAAGATAGAGCAAAATCGTTTTCTACCAGAAGGATACTGGCTGACCGGCCAAGCGGACGGGCAGGGGAGAGGGGGCTGTTCTGCTGATCAAGGGCGCACATCGTGCAGCGCCTATGGCACGATTTCAGGCGGTAGGAAATTTTTGCCACAGCGACCCGCCCGTGCGGCAGCTTCTGGGCGGTTCGCGAAAAAAGCTGCCGTTCCGCTAGCGACCCCGTTTCGGACATTTTCAAAATCTAGCATGGGTTTGGGCCCGACACATGGAACGAAACTCAGCCATTCTTGTCATTATTGACAAGAATGGCTGGTTCACATAGTTGTCAGCGATGACAATGAAGGTGGCGAGATGGCTAGAGCTCAGATTGGCGACAAGCGCCGTGAACAGATATTAGCCGCTTGCGAGACCTGTGTGGTTCGCGAAGGCTTGGCCAAAACCACTTTGCAAAAGATAGCGGACGAGGCGGATTTGCCCCGTTCGCTGGTGCGCTATTTCATCGGGAATAAGGGCGATATCATCCCCTTGCTGATCGACAGGATGATCGCCCGCGCCGATCATGATTATGCCCAAATCCGGGCCAAGACAGGCTCTGTGACAACTCAGGATGCGATCGATTTCCTGTTCGAAACCGCGTTTTCGAATGAGGTGACAAACACGATTGTCGCCGAACTTTGGAAGCTGGGCGAGCGCGATGAGAGTGTTCGGCTGCGGCTGGCGGAAATGTATCGGAAAATGCAGCAGGCGTTGGCAGACCAGATGGCCGCCGACGGCATCGTAGGCGATGGTTCCCAGCGCATGTCTACGGCCCATGCCCTGATCTGCCTGGCTTACGGCAGCGCCAGTTTTGCGTCTCTCTACAGGCGCAAGGGCGAGATGAAATCGTCGAAGCAGGCTGCTCAGGCTCTTGTTACCGGCATGATGACGCAGAAAGAAAAAACAGCATGAAAAAGGTATTGATCGGACTGGGAATAGCGGCCCTTGCAGCTGTTTGTGCAGCCGCCTGGTTCTGGCCGAACATTCAACGCGCCCAGATGGCTGCAACGATGTTCTCCGGAGCCGAGCAGGTGGATAATTTCAGCCGCGCGCATGAGCTATTCCCGACCGCGACGATGACTGCCTCGGAGGCTCCATTCCAATTCCCCCGAGGCGAACCGATCAGCTTGCCCGAAAAATTCAGCTATCGCACCGCCGAACTTGATACTGCGCAGTTCCTCGAAGACACTGACACATCGGCATTGCTTGTAATTCACGACGGCAAGCTGCGCTTTGAAGACTATTGGCGCACGGGCGGTCGCGATGTCGAATGGCTCTCCATGTCGGTGGCGAAAAGTTTCACCTCAGCTTTGGTCGGAATTGCTGTCGATGAAGGGCACATCAGATCGATCGAAGAACCGGTTACCGATTATGTCCCATCGCTAAAGGGCTCTGCCTATGATGGGGTCCGGATTAAAGATGTGCTGCAAATGTCCTCTGGCGCAGCATGGGAGGAAAACTACGGCGACCCTGAATCTGATATTCGCCGCTTCGGTAATATTCTGGCGTTTGGTGGTTCCTACGAAGAGTTTTTGAAAACCGTGAGGCGCGAACGCGAGCCTGGCACATTCAACCGATACAACAGCGCCGAAACGCAGGTCTTGGGACTCCTGCTGGTTGCAGCGACCGGTCGTCCAGTGGCCGATTATATGGAGGAGAAGTTGTGGCAACCCTTGGGTACGGAAAACGATGCTCATTGGCTGGTGGATGATGAAGGGCTGGAAATGGTCTTCGCCGGGCTCAACGCCACGGCGCTTGATTACGCTAAGATGGGCGAACTCTTCCGGCTGAATGGCGCGTGGCAGGGCAGGCAGATAGTGCCCGCCGACTGGGTTAAAGCGTCAGTTACGCCAGATGCGCCCCATCTGATGCCGGGCGACAACCCGGCCTCCGATTTTGCCTTGGGTTACGGATATCAATGGTGGGTGATGGACGGCGATGAAGGCGAATATTCCGCCATTGGCGTCTACAACCAGTTCATCTACGTCAACCCAAGCCGCGATCTTGTGATTGTAAAGCTATCGGCCAACAGCGACTATGGCACATCCGAGGATGGATCCAGCGACAAGGAATTTGAGACCATCGAGCTTTTTCGGGCAATCGGTGAGGCGCTAGCTCCCGAAACGGCGGATTGACCAAAGTTCCATAGGACCAAGGCTGGCAAAGGGCAGCGGCGAGCCGACTTTTCGTCAGCTGCCCAACCACTTCCCGCCATTCGCGCGCGGTCCGCCGCTTCCCGAAAGCGGACATTTGCGCGCGCGCTTTGCAAATGGCGGCGAGGGTAGCCTAGCCCAGCCGTGCCAGTGCTGTTGTCAACCGCTCGACTTCGCCCTGATGGTGGGCGAGGTCGGCGCGGGCTTTTTCGACTGCTTCGGGTTTGGCCTTGTCCACGAAAGCCGCGTTGCCGAGCCTGCCTTCGAGGCTCTTGGCTTCCTTCGTGCTGGCCGCCAGCGCCTTTTCCAGCCGGGTCTTTTCGGCCGCCAAGTCGATGATCCCTTCGAGCGGGATGATGAACACGTCGCTGCCTGCGGTCACCTGCATCGCCGGGCCTGCGGGGGCCTCGCCGATGGTGATGGGCGTCAGACGGGCGAGGCGTTCAATCGCGGCGGTGCTGCGTTCGATGGTGCGCGCGGCCACATCCGAAGGCGCGGCCAGATAGGCTGCCAGCTTGGCCCCCGGCGCAATGCCGAGTTCGTTTTTCGCGCTGCGGGTGTTGGTGGTGAGGTCGATCACCCAATCAATCGCGTCGGTCGCTTGCCTGCTGATTTCCGCTTCCGGCGCGGGCCATTGGGCGAGGATCAGTTCGTAGGGTCGGTCGCCCAGCTTGTGCCACAGTTCTTCGGTGATGAAGGGCATGAAGGGGTGCAGCATGACGAGAATCTGGTCGAGCGCCCATCCGGCGACTGCGCGGGTTTCTTGCGCTGGCGGGCTGTCGGCGTCACTGGCAAAGACGGGCTTGATCAGCTCCAGATACCAGTCGCAGAACTTGCTCCATGTGAACTGGTAGATCGCGCTCGCCGCCGCATCGAAGCGCAGGTCAGCCATCGCGGTTTCGATGGCGGTGACGCAGCCCGCGACCTCGCCGATGATCCACTGGTTGGCGGCAAGGCGCGCAGGCGGGGCCTTGACGCTGGCTGACGCACCGATGCCGTTTGACTGGCAGAACCGCGCCGCGTTCCACAGCTTGGTGGCGAAGTTGCGGTAACCCTCGACCCGGCGTTCATCCATCTTGATGTCGCGGCCCTGGCTTTCCATCGCCGCCATGAAGAACCGCAGCGCATCCGCGCCATACTGGTCGATAAGGCCGAGCGGATCGACGACATTGCCCTTGGACTTCGACATTTTCGCCCCGTCCGCCGCGCGCACGAGGCCGTGGAGATAGAGCGTATCCCAGGGCTTTTGGCCCATGTTGTAATAGCCCATCATCATCATCCGCGCGTCCCAGAAGAACAGGATGTCAAAGCCGGAGATGAGCAGCGAATTGGGGTAGTGTTTTTGGAGCAGCGGCGCGCCGTCTTCCGGCCAGCCAAGCGTCGCAAAGGGCCACAATGCCGAGGAGAACCATGTGTCGAGCACGTCCTCGTCCTGCGTCAGCGCCACGCCTTCGCCCGCCTGCGCCTGCGCTTCTTCGGCGCTCGGCGCGACGTAGATCTTGCCCTCTGCGTCGAACCACGCCGGGATGCGGTGGCCCCACCACAACTGGCGCGAAACGCACCACGGCTGGATATCGTTCATCCAGTTGAAGAAGGTTTTCTCCCACGTCTTGGGCACGATGCCGATTTCGCCGGATGTGACCGCTTCGATCGGCTTCTTGGCGAGTTCGGCGGCGTTCACATACCACTGATCGGTCAGCATCGGTTCGATCACCACGCCCCCGCGATCACCAAAGGGCTGCATGATCACCTTGTCCTCGACCCCGAGCATCAGCCCCTCGGCGTCGATATCGGCGACCACGCGCTTTCTCGCCTCATACCGGTCAAGCCCGCGATATTCGTCGGGCACGAGGTTGAGCGTGTCGACGTCCTTGGAGGTGAAGGCTGCCCCGGCAGCGATTTCGCGGGCGAGGACGGCGACCTCGGCATAGGGCGCGCCGTCGCTGCGCATGGCGGCGACTTCATCCATCAGGCGGTACATCGGGATGTTGTTGCGGCTTGCCACGCCGTAATCGTTTTCGTCATGCGCGCCGGTGATCTTGACCGCGCCCGAACCGAAGGCGGGATCGGGGTAATCATCGGTGATGATCGGGATCAACCGGCGGTGTTCCTTGGGGCCAACCGGGATTTCGCACAGCATCCCCACGATCGGGGCATAGCGCGCATCATCGGGATGCACCGCCACTGCGCCATCGCCCAGCATCGTTTCGGGCCGGGTGGTGGCGATGGCGATATAGTCGCGCTCCTCCTCCAGCACGACATTCCCATCATCATCACGCTCGACATAGGTGTAGGTCGCGCCGCCTGCGAGCGGGTATTTGAAGTGCCACATGTGGCCCTTGACCTCGCGGCTCTCGACTTCGAGGTCGCTGATCGCGGTCTTCAGCTTCGGGTCCCAGTTCACCAACCGCTTGTCGCGGTAGATCAGCCCGTCATTATACAGGTCGACGAAGGTCCTGATCACCGCCTTGGTAAAGTGCGGGTCCATGGTGAACTGTTCGCGGCTCCAGTCCATCGAACAGCCCAGACGGCGCAGCTGGTTGGTGATGGTGCCGCCGGATTCGGCCTTCCATTCCCACACCTTGGCAATGAAATCCTCGCGGCTGTAATTGGTGCGCTTGTCGCCTTGCGCTTCCAGCTGGCGTTCGACCACCATCTGGGTCGCGATCCCGGCGTGATCCGTGCCGACCACCCACAGCGCATCCTTGCCGCGCAGCCGTTCATAGCGGACCACCACGTCCTGCAGCGTGTTGTCGAGCGCGTGGCCGATGTGCAAGCTTCCGGTGACGTTGGGCGGCGGGTTGACGATGGTGAAGGCTTCCGCGTCCGGGCGTTCCGGGCGAAACAGGCCATTGGTTTCCCAGTGGCTGTACCAGCGCGCCTCGATTTCGGCGGGGTCGAAAGTGGTGGGCAAGGTGGAGGCGATGGTGTCGGTCATGATGCCCCGCGCCATGCCAGCAGCCATGCTGCGATGCAACGGACAAGACAGGCGCGTGGCCCAGGGAATGGCGCGAGAGCCTTGTCGGCGGCGGAAAATCTCCCCATAGCTCACCCGCGATGCAGGAAACCGCGCAATATTCGCTGGTGGAAGACAGCGTGGGCGGCCCCCGGCTGCTGCTGTCCGGGCCGTTGACGCTGGCGGCGATCGGCCCGCTTGAACGCGCGTTGCAGGGCGTCTCGGGCCCCATTGCCACGATTGACCTGACCGGGGTCGAGGATGTCGACACCGTCGGCGCGTGGATCGTGTGCCAGCTGGCCCGCCAGCACGAGGCCGAAATCACCGGGGCAAGCGAAGCCGCCGAACGCCTGCTTGGCGCGGTGCGCGGGATCGATGCCAGCAGCGATATCGGCCCGCCGCGCCTGCCGGTGTGGGAACGCGTGCCGGTGATGATGGGCGAAAAGGTCTATGCGGCGCGATCCGGCATCTATGGCGTGGTCGGCTTTCTCGGGCAGATCCTGATCGGCATGGCCAGCCTTGTGCGCCACCCCTCGCGCTTTCCGATCCGGGCGCTGGTGCATCAGATGGAGCTGGTCGGCGTCACCGCGCTGCCGATCATCGGCTTGATGAGCTTCCTGATCGGCATCGTCATCGCCCAGCAGGGCTCGGTGCAGTTACAGCAATTCGGGGCTGAGGCGCTGACCGTCAACCTTGTCGGGCGGATCACCTTGCGCGAACTGGGCGTGCTGATGACCGCGATCATGGTCGCAGGCCGATCAGGCAGCGCCTTTGCCGCGCAACTGGGTACGATGAAGCTGACCGAGGAGATCGACGCGATGCGCACCATCGGCATCTCGCCGATCGAGGCGCTGGTGATCCCGCGCATTCTGGCCGCGACCTTCATGATGGTGCTGCTGGGCTTTTATGCCTCGGTGGTGGCGATTGTCGGCGGGGCGGTGGTCGGCGACCTTACGCTCGGCATCCCGTTCTGGACCTTTCTTGACCGGATACACGACGTGGTGCCCGAACATGACCTGTGGGTGGGCCTGATCAAGGCACCGGTGTTCGGGCTGATCGTCGCGCTGGCGGGCTGTTACAACGGGCTTCAGGTGCGCGGCAATTCCGAAGAGGTCGGGCGGCGCACAACCATGGCAGTGGTCTCGGCGATTTTCGCGGTGATCGTGCTCGATGCCTTTTTTGCGGTGTTCTTCACCGAGATCGGGTGGGGTTGATGACCGGGGATCAGCACAACGACGACGAACCGCCCCCTATCATGGTCGAGGGGTTGGGGATCCGGTTCGGCGATTTCGTCGTCCACGAAAACCTCGACCTGACCGTGCGGCGCGGCGAGATCCTTGGCGTGGTGGGTGGTTCGGGCAGCGGCAAATCGGTGCTGATGCGCGCCATCATCGGCCTGCAACGCGCCAGCGAGGGCCGGATCGACGTGCTGGGCCGCACCATCACCGGGGTCGATCTGGATCGCGGCATCGGTGTGCGACGGCGTTGGGGCGTGCTGTTTCAGGGCGGGGCGCTGTTTTCGACGCTCACCGTTGGCGAGAATGTCGAGGTGGCCTTGCGCAAGTACTACCCCGATCTCAGCCCCGAACTGCGCCGGGAAATCGCGCGCTACAAGGTGATCCTGTCCGGTCTGCCCGATAGCGCGGTGGCCAAATATCCCTCCGAATTGTCGGGCGGCATGAAGAAGCGCGCCGGGCTGGCGCGGGCGCTGGCGCTCGATCCCGAATTGCTGTTTCTTGATGAGCCGACGGCGGGCCTTGATCCGATCGGCGCGGCCAAGTTTGACCGGCTGACGCGCGAGTTGAAGGAAACGCTGGGCCTGACCGTGTTCCTGATCACCCATGATCTGGATACGCTGTACGAAATCTGCGACCGGGTGGCGGTGATCGCCGAAAAGAAGATCATCGCAGTCGGCACCATCCCCGAACTGATCGCCACCGGACACCCGTGGATCGAGGAATATTTCAACGGCCCGCGCGGCCGCGCTGCCAAGGCCTCGCACGAGCGCGCGGCGGAGTGAGGCGAGAGAATGTTGGACATTGACGCCCAGCGGGCTTCATAGGGAACGCACATGGAAACAAGAGCGAACCATCTCTGGGTCGGTGCGGTGACGCTGGTATTGCTGGCGGCGCTGGCCGCGTTCATCATCTGGATCGCCCGGCTGGGGCAAGGCGATCAGGATGAATATGACATCTTCTACGGCCAGTCGGTCTCGGGCCTTGCCAATGGCAGCCAGGTCAGTTTCGCCGGGGTGCCGGTGGGGCAGGTGACGGGAATTGCGCTGGCCCGGGACAATCCCGAATTCGTGCGGGTGCGGATCAAGGTGCGCGATGATGTGCCGATCCTGGTCGGCACGCGGGCGACGATCGAGGCGAGCTTTACCGGCGTTTCCACCATCCTGCTTGATGGCGCGCGCAAGGGTGCGCCCGAAATCACCTGCGAGACCACCGCCTGCCCCGAAGGCCGCCCGGTGATCCCGCCGGGGCGCGGCGGGTTCGGCGAGATTGTGGCCAACGCGCCGGTGCTGCTGGAACGGCTGGCGACCCTGACCGAACAATTGAACACCATTCTCGGGCCTGACAATCAGGATCAGTTGTCGGGCATCCTGCGCAATTCCAACCGTCTGACCGCCGGGCTGGCCGATGCGACTCCGGCGCTGGTCGCCAATCTGGAGGATTTCCAGACCACGCTCGAAGAATTCAACCAGACGCTGGATGCGATCGAGCAGCTGACGCTGACCACTGACAGGCTGGTGCGCGAAGAAGGAACGCCGCTGGCCGCCGAACTGCGCGGCACGCTGAAATCGGCCAATGACGCAGCCGCCGCGCTCGCCGCGACGCTGGAGGATACCCGCCCGGCGGCCAAGCAATTGCGCGAAAGCACCCTGCCCAATGCCGAGACGACCTTGCAGGATCTGCGCGCCACCAGCCGGGCGCTGCGCTCGATCACCGAAAAGCTCGAAAGCGAAGGTGCGGGCGCATTGGTGGGCGGCAAGGCGCTGCCGGATTACAAGCCATGAGGAATTTGGCCGTGACACGAACAGCCCAGATGAACCTTGCCCGGCGCACCGTGCGGGCTGCTGCGCCGGCGCTGATGGCACTGGGGCTGGCCATGGGGCTGGCAGGCTGCATCAGCCTTGGCGGACCGCCGCCCGAAAGCCTGCTGACCCTCAGCCCGACCACACGCGCGCCGGTGGGCAGCGGGGTGGCGGCGGGGCCAGATCGTGCGGTGATCACCGTGCTCGCGCTCGACACCCCGGCCAAGCTCGATGTGCTGCGCGTGCCGGTGCAGGTGTCCGCCACCGAACTGGCCTATCTTCAGGAAGCCTTCTGGGTGGAAAAGCCCGCGCGCCTGTTCCGCAGCCTGCTGGGCGAAACGCTGCGCGCGAAAAGCGGCGGATCGGCGCTGGTACTGGATAGCGACGAGACGGTGGCGCCGGCGACCACCAGCTTGCGCGGCACGCTGATCGACATGGGCTATGATGCGTCGGCTTCGGCGGTGGTGGTGCGTTTCGATGCAATCCGGAAGGATAGCGAGGGGCGGGCGATCACCCGCCGGTTCGAGGCGCGCGAAAGCGGCATCCCGGCTGAGGCGCGCGCCGTGGGCGCAGCGATCAACCGCGCGGCCAACACCGTTGCAGGCGAAGTGGCCGACTGGGTGGTGGAGTAGGGAGCCGGTCTGCGGCGTTCAGGACCGCGCCAGCCTTGCAAATCCGCAGGCGCGCAGGAAATCACCCTCGCGCCGCGTGCGGCGCTGTTCGGCTTCCTCGTCGCGGCCCCACAGGTCTGCCTGCCAATCTTCTTCCAGACAGGCCATGCGCCACAGCGCCAGCGGTTCATCTTCCTGCTGAGCATCGAGCGCGCAGAGCGCGGTGACGAGCGAGGCGGCGAGCTTGGCCATTGTCTCCACCCCGGCCAGCGCAAAGGGATCAAGCGCCAGCAACCGCGATCTGATCGCTGCCATCGCTTCGGGGGGCTGGGGGCGGTGGAGCACGCCGTTGACCCGCACCAGCGTGATGCCGTGCGCGGCCTCGAACGCGCCAAGCAGCGGCTCCCACAATTCCTGCTGGCGGGTGTGGAGCGGTTCGTCCGGGTCGGCGCGGTAACACAGCGTGTCGGTTTCGGCGTAGGCGATCAGGCCCTCGGCCAGCGCTGCCGGATCGGGCGCGGCGACGTCGATCGCGTAATCGGCCATGTCGCGCAGCGGCAGGCTGGCGGGGTCGATCTTTTCGCCCTGCCGCCGCCATTCCGCCGCCAGTGTCTCGCCCAGTGCCTGCGTCGGCACGATCTGCGGTGCACCGCCGACCGTCTTCAGTCCGCGCCCGTCAAGCAGCACCTGCCAGCCGCCCGGCTGCTGCCCAAGCGTAACCTCCTTGTAGAACCTGCGGATCATTCCCGGCGTCCGGCTTTCGCTTTCCATGCGCGGGCGATGAAGCGCGGCAGGAAGAAGAATTCGAGCAATCCGGTCACCGCCAGCACCACTCCCACTACCCATGGCAGGCCGATCAACCCGCGGGCAATCGCGAGACCGAACATAAGCGTGGCGATCCCGCCGAAGCGTACTGCGTTTAGGATGATGAAGCGTTGCCGCGCCAGCGCCTCGGCCGCTTCCTGCGCGGAACGGGTCATGGCAGCGCCGCCTCCAGCGCTTGTGACAGGGCTGCGGCGCTATCCGCCACGCTGATCGCGCCGCTCGCCAGCAATTCGGCCGGTGCATGATAGCCCCAGGCCACCCCGACCGCGCGCACCCCGGCGCTGCGGGCCATCGCCATGTCGAAGCTGGTATCGCCGATCATCACCGCTTGCGCGGGCAGCGCGCCAGCTTCGAACAGCGCGGCTTCGAGCATGGCGGGATGGGGTTTGGAAGGGTGGCGGTCGGCGGTCTGGAGCGAGACGAACAGATCGGCGATCCCGTGGGTGGCAAGGCAGGCGGCAAGCCCCCGGTCAGACTTGCCGGTGGCCACCGCAAGGCTCCAGCCGGCGGCGTGCAACCCGCCGAGCAATTCGGCAATGCCATCATAGAGCGGTTCGTCAAGCAGGCCTTCCTCGCGCCGGGCGCGGAAGCTGGAACGGTAGAATTCGGTCACCGCGCGGGCCTGTTCGTCGGGCAGATCGGGGGCAAGCTGGCGCACGGCGACCGGCAGGCTGAGCCCGACCACGCGCCGCACGATCTGCGGATCGGGCGCGGTCAGCCCGGCGCGGGCAAAGGCACGGTCCATCGCCCAGCAGACATCGGCCTGCCCGTCGACCAGCGTGCCGTCGCAATCGAACACGGCAAGGCGGGGGGCGCTCACTTGCGCGGGCTCTTGGGCTTGGGCCTTCCTGCGGCGGGGCCCTTGGGCTTGGCCTTCGGCTTGGCCGCCGCCGCACCGCGCGCGCGCCGGGGGGCACGGGTTTCCTTGCGCGCCTGCTTGAAGTGGCGGCGGGCCGCCTGCTTCTTTTCCTCTGCCGAGCGTTCCGGCGCCTCTTCGCGCAAGGGCGAGGCATCGGACAGGCCGGGATCGAAACCCAGCACGTCCATGCTGGCGGCAAAATGATGCGGCAGGTCGGCGGTCACATCCAACTTGCCGCCGGTGCCTTCTCCTGCCTTGGGTTCGGAGATGATCAGGCGGCGCGCGTGGAGGTGCATCTTGCGGCTGACCGCGCCGGTCAGGAAGGCATCCGGCCCGCCATATTTGCCGTCGCCCACAATCGGATGGCCGATCGCGGCCATATGCACGCGCAGCTGGTGGGTGCGCCCGGTCAGCGGTTCCAGTTCCACCCAGGCGGCGCGCTCTCCAGCATGGTCGACCACGCGGTAGCGGGTCTTGGCCGCCGCGCCACCTTCCTCGTCGATATGCATCTTCTCGCCGCCGGTCCCCGGCTGCTTGGCAAGCGGGGCGTCGATCACGCCTTCGGCAAGGTCGGGATGGCCCACCACCAGCGCCCAATAGACCTTGCGCGCCGAACGGCTGGCGAAGCGTTTGGAAAAGCTTGCGGCGCTCCCCGGTGTGCGGGCGATCAGCAGCACGCCCGATGTATCCTTGTCGAGCCGGTGAACCAGCCGCGGTCGCGGCGTCTTTTCGTCCGTGACGAAGGCGTCGAGCAGCCCGTCGACATGCTTGGTCATCTTGCTGCCGCCCTGGGTGGCAAGGCCCGGCGGCTTGTTCAGCACGATTGCGGAGGGGGTTTCGCGGATCACCATCGCCTTGGCCTCGGCGATCTGTTCGGGGCTGAGCGTGCGGGTGCGCGGCGCGGTTTTGCGCGCGGTGGGCGCATCCTCTCCGCCCGGTGGTACGCGCAGCACCTGACCGGTTTCGAGGCGATCCTCGGGCTTGGCGCGCTTGCCATCGACCCGGATCTGCCCGGTGCGCGCCCAGCGAGATACTGTCGCAAAGCCGATCTGCGGAAGATTGCGCTTGAACCAGCGATCCAGCCGGATGCCGTCATCATCCTCGCCGACCGTAAACTGGCGGACGTTGTCGGTCGGGGCGCTGTTATCAGGCACCGGGGTCATGGCACGCTCTGCGCGGCGACGAGGCCGACGATCACGGCTGCCATTCCGGCGATCAGCGAGGCCGCGGCATAGCCCGCCGCCAGCCCCACCTGCCCGCGGTGAATCAGCGTGACAAGCTCGGAGCTGAAGGCGCTGAAGGTGGTAAAGCCGCCCAGCAGACCGACACCGACAAAAAGGCGCCAGGGTTCGGCGGACTGCGGGTTGAAACTTCCCCGCGCCAGCCAGCCGACCAGCGCGCCCATGGCGAGGCTGCCGACGATGTTCACCGCGAGCGTGCCCCAGGGAAAGGCGTTGCCCGGCCCGGAGAGGTTCGTCACGACGCGGCCCACATGATAGCGCAGCACCGAGCCGACTGCGCCGCCCACGGCGACAGTCATGCTTGCAAAGAGAGGGGAAGGTTCACCGGCCATCGCCCGCCCATAGCGAGGCATGGCCGCTCTGCCTAGCGTGGCTGCACCACTCTTCGGGCGGCTTTGTATGCTGACGGGCATGCTGACGGCTTGCCTTTAGGGCGCTGTTGGACTATCGGGGCCACCATTCGTGGGCGGCTCCCTGTGGGAATCGCCCGCATTTCATTGGCAAATCACCGCGCATCCCCGCGTAGAATCGCAGCGGGGCTCTGGGCGTTTTTGAAACTGAGGTAGTCGTCGTTTATGCAAATCATCGTTCGCGATAACAATGTCGATCAGGCCCTGCGCGCGCTCAAGAAGAAGCTGCAGCGTGAAGGCGTTTATCGCGAGATGAAGCTGCGTCGCCACTACGAAAAGCCGAGCGAGAAGCGCGCCCGTGAAAAGGCTGCCGCCGTACGCCGCGCCCGCAAGATGGAGCGCAAGCGGATGGAGCGTGACGGGGCCAAGTGATCCTGTCGCCGGGCGGCCTGCGTTTGCGCGCAAGCTGCTTGAATCCCCCTTTCCGATAAGCCATCAGGGCGCGGCTCATACCCGCGCCCTTTTGCCGTCATAGCGCGGTGCAGGTCGCGCTGCCACTCAGGACCATATCATGACCGAGATTACCCGCGTTCCGATCCACCCCGTCGCCAAAGGTTCGCTGACCAAGCTGTGGATTGGCGTCATCCTTGCCATCGCCATCGGGGCGGGGCTGGCCTGGGCCGCTGTTCCGCGCGGGCTGAATGTCGATACGATCACCGCCGGCACCGGCCCGATGCCGCAGACCGGCGATGTCCTGTTCATCAAGTACACGGGTAAGCTGGCCGCAGACGGCACGGTGTTTGACGAATCGCGCGACATCCCGCTGCCCGTCGAAGGGATCTTCCCCGAAGGCACGCCCTTCCCGATCGAGGAAGGCGCGACCATTCCCGGCTTCTTTGAAGGGCTTCAGCAGATGCAGAAGGGCGGCAAGTACACGCTCTTTATCCCGGCCGACAAGGCCTACGGGGCGGAACCGCCGCCGGGTGCGCCGATCCCGGCCAATGCCGATCTCGAATTCGAGATCGAGGTGGTGGACGTGATGAGCCAGCAGACCTTCGAGCGCAATCTCGCCATCCTGCAGCAGGCGATGCAAAGTCAGATGGGCGCAGGTGCGGGCGGCCCCGGCGGCCCTGCTGGCGCGCCGCCTGTACCGGGCCAGTAAGGAGGCTGAGCATGTCGGTGGACAAGGCAACGGTCGCCAGGATCGCCAGCCTCGCGCGCATCCACATGGAGGATGCCGAGCTTGAACGCATGGTGCCCGAACTGAACGGCATCCTCGAATGGGTCGAACAATTGGGCGAGGTCGATGTGACCGGGATCGAGCCGATGGCGGCGGTGATCCCCAACAGCCTGCGCCTGCGCGATGACGTGGTCGATGCCGATCCGCGGACAGGCGGCGGGCGGCGCGCGGATGTGCTCGCCAATGCCCCTGTGGCCGAACACGGGTTCTTTGGCGTGCCGAAGGTGATCGAGTAAATGACTGACCTTACCCAACTCGGCGTAAAAGACATTCGCGACGGCGTGCGCGACGGCACCTTCACCGCGCGCGAAGTGGCGGAAAGCCTCAACGCGGCCGTGGCGGATGCCGCCGCGCTGAACGCCTTCATCGTCACCACGCCCGACCACGCGCTTGCCGCCGCCGATGCGGTTGATGCGGCGCGCGCCTCTGGCGAAACGCTGGGCGCAATGGCAGGCGTCCCGATCGGGATGAAAGACCTGTTCGCTACCAACGGCGTGCAGACCACGGCGGCCAGCCACATTCTCGAAGGCTTCACCCCCCGCTACGAATCGACTGTCTCGCAAAAGCTGTGGGATGCGGGCGCGGGGATGCTGGGCAAGCTGAACCTTGATCAGTTCGCGATGGGATCGTCCAACGAAACCAGCTATTTCGGCAATGTCGCCTCGCCCTGGCGCAAGGATGGGTCGAACCAGCCGATGAGCCCCGGCGGCTCCTCGGGCGGGTCGTCCTCGGCTGTGGCGGCGCGGATTGCGCCTGCTGCGACCGGCACCGACACCGGCGGATCAATCCGGCAACCGGCGGCCTTCACCGGCATCTGCGGGATCAAGCCGACCTATGGCCGCTGTTCGCGCTGGGGCGTGGTTGCCTTTGCCTCCAGCCTCGATCAGGCCGGGCCGATGGCGCGCTCGGTGGAAGATTGCGCGATCATGCTCGGTGCGATGGCCGGGTTCGATCCCAAGGATTCGACCAGCCTCCAGATGGACGTGCCCGATTGGGAAGGCGCGCTGAGCGCCGACCTGCGCGGCAAGCGCGTCGGCATCCCGCGCGAATACCGGATGGAGGGCACCGATCAGGCGATCCTCGATTCGTGGGAGCAGGGCAAGGCGTGGCTGAAGGACGCGGGCGCGGAAATCGTCGACGTCTCGTTGCCGCACACCAAATATGCGCTGCCCGCCTATTACATCATCGCCCCCGCCGAAGCATCGAGCAACCTTGCCCGTTATGACGGGGTGCGTTACGGGTTGCGCGATCTGCCCGAACCCGGCTCGGGGGCCGGGGCAAGCGGCAGCGGCTTGCAGGACATGTACGCCGCCACCCGCGCCGCCGGGTTCGGGGACGAGGTCAAGCGCCGCATCCTGATCGGCACCTATGTGCTCTCGGCGGGCTTTTACGATGCCTATTACACCCAGGCGCAAAAGGTCCGCGCGCTGGTCGCGCGCGATTTCGAGCGCGCGTTCGAGCAGTGCGACGTGATCCTCGCGCCCACCACGCCGACCGCGAGCTTCCCGCTGGGTTCGATGAACGCAGACCCGCTGACGATGTATCTCAACGACGTCTTCGCCGTGCCAGCCAGCCTCGCAGGCCTGCCCGCAATGAGCGTGCCTGCGACGATCAACGCCGATGGCTTGCCGCTTGGCCTGCAACTGGTGGGCCGACCGTTTGATGAGCAGGGCGTGCTGAATGCCGGGCTGGCGATCCAACAGCGGGCGGGCTTCGCGGCGAAGCCGGAGAAGTGGTGGTGACCCCCGATACCGCGCTGTGGCTTGCCGGGATCGGCATCGCCCTCGCGGTGCCGCTCACCTTCATGGTCGCCAATTGGGTGAGGAAACACGTCGATCACGGCGAAATGCGATTCGGGCCTGATGGCAAGGTGATCGAGGACGACAAGGATTAGGGCTCTGTGCGCTCCTGCGAAAGCAGGAGCCCAGCGGCGCAAGGTTCGATGGGACTCCTGCTTTCGCAGGAGATCACGAAGGTAGAGCAGACATGAGCAATTATCGCATTCAGGGTGCCACCGGCGAATGGGAGGTCGTGATCGGCCTGGAAGTCCACGCGCAGGTGACCTCGAACTCCAAGCTGTTCTCCGGCGCGGCGACCGCCTTCGGGGCCGAACCCAACAGCCAAGTCTCCCTTGTCGATGCCGCGATGCCGGGGATGCTGCCCGTGCTCAACCGCGAATGCGTCCGGCAGGCGGTGCGCACCGGGATGGCGATTGACGCGCAGATCAACGCGTGGAGCCGGTTTGACCGCAAGAATTATTTCTACGCTGATCTGCCGCAGGGCTACCAGATCAGCCAGCTTTACCACCCGATCGTAGGCGAAGGGCAGCTGCTGATCGAGGCGGACGAGAAGGCGGGCATCCCGGAAGACAAGATCATCGGGATCGAGCGCATCCATATCGAACAGGACGCAGGCAAGCTGATGCATGATCAGCACCCGACCATGTCCTATGTCGACCTCAACCGCTCGGGCGTGGCGCTGATGGAAATCGTCAGCCGCCCTGACATGCGCTCGCCTGCCGAGGCGGGGGCCTATGTGCGCAAGCTGCGTGCGATCCTCCGCTATGTCGGCTCGTGCGATGGCAACATGGAAGAAGGCTCGATGCGCGCCGACGTGAACGTCAGTGTGCGCCGTCCGGGCGAGGAATTCGGCACCCGTACGGAAACCAAGAACGTCAACTCCGTGCGCTTCGTCATGCAGACGATTGAGCATGAGGCGATGCGGCAGGTCGATGTGCTGGAGGCAGGCGGAAAGATCGTGCAGGAAACCCGGCTGTTTGATCCCGGCACCGGCACCACGCGGACCATGCGCAGCAAGGAAGACGCGCATGATTATCGCTACTTCCCCGATCCCGATCTGCTGCCGCTGGTGCTGGAGGAGGATTTCCTCGCAGAATGCCGCGCGTCCCTGCCCGAACTGCCCGATGCCAAGCGCACGCGTTACACCGATGTGCTGGGCCTCACCCCCTACAACGCCCGCGAACTGACCGCCGAGGTCGAGACCTTCGCGCGGTTCGAAACCCTGCTGGCTGAAACCGCCAAGGCGATCGGCAAGGACGAAGCCAAGGTCGCCACGCAGGTCGCCAATTGGTCACTCTCGGTCGCGCCGGGGGTGATGAAGGCGATCGGCGATGAAGGCGACCCCGCCAACGCCACCGCCGCTGCGCAGGCAAGCATCCTCGCGATGGCTGACAAGGGCGAAATCAGCGGCGGGCAGGCGAAGGAAATCTTTGAAATCGTTCTTAAGACCGGGCGTGAACCGTCTGAGATTGCAGACGCCGAAGGGCTGAAGCAGGTCAGCGACACCGGCGCGATCGAAGCGGCTGTCGACGCAATCATCGCTGCCAATGCCGACAAGGTCGAACAGTACCGCGGCGGCAAGGAGGCACTGTTCGGCTTCTTCGTCGGCCAGACGATGAAGGCAATGCAGGGCAAGGCCAATCCGGGCGTGGTAAACCAGTTGTTGAAGGACAAGCTGGGCTGATGACGCTCGGATGTTTCTGCGGCGCGGTCAGCTTGACGACCGCCAGAAAGCCTAATTTTGTCCACGCCTGCAATTGCGACTTGTGCCGCAAGGCCGGTGCGCAATGGGGCTATTTCGATCCCGCCGAGGTCACTGTCACCGGCCCGACCTCCACTTATCAGCGCTGTGACAAGCCAGAGCCGGGGGTCGATGTCCATTTCTGTCAGGCGTGCGGGTCGACCACTCACTTCCGTCTGACCGAGGCAGCGGCGCAAAAGCATGGCGATTTAGTGATGGGTGTCAACGCGGGGCTCGCCGACGAGGCAGAGCTCGCCGGAACCGAACTGCGATACCCCGACGGCAAGAATTGGTCGGGCGAGGGCGAGTTCGGCTATGTTCGACCCAGCCGGATAATCGGCTCTGTTGCCTGACACGGGCAATGACCGCCATCATCCTAGTCCAGCCCGAAATCCCCGGCAACACCGGCGCAGTCGGGCGCACCTGTGTGGCGTTGGGGATGGAGCTGATCCTGATCCACCCGCTCGGCTTCGACATTTCGGACAAGCGGGTGAAGCGGTCGGGCCTTGATTACTGGCCGCATGTGCGGCTGAGCGAATATGCCAGCTGGGAGGCTTTCCTGGACGAGCGCAGCCCGCGCCCGGACCAGCTGTTCCTGTTCGAGGAATTCGGCAGTCGCAGTTTCTACGAGCCGGAATACCCCGATGATGCCATGCTGGTGTTCGGGCAGGAAACCAAGGGGATTCCCAGGCCCATTATCGACCAGCATCCGGGCCGACTGTTCCACCTGCCGATGCGGTCCGACGTGATCCGCTCGCTTAACCTCGCCAACACGGTTTCCGCGGCGGCCTATCAGGCGCTGCGGGGCACGTTCTGATGTTTGGTCGGGTTCACTCCAGACCTAACGCGTCAAGGTTCATAGTCGCGGCATTATAGCTCGCCTCCGCCAGCCGTCCGGCCAGTTCAGCGCGGATCGCGCGGATCTGCGCATCGGCGGCGCTTTCCTCGCGCAGGTTGACGAGGAAGAAATCGCCCGCGCCCAGCCGGAAGCGGGTGCGTTCGGCCTGCACCATCTGGCTCGCCTGCTTGACTTCGGCATCGGCCAGATCGCTCAGCCGCAGGGCTGCGCCGAGGTTGGCGAGGATGTTATCGACCTCGGTGGTGATCTGGTCGGCAGTGCGGCGCTGGCGCAGTTCAGTCTCGCGCAGTTCGGCTTCGGCGCGTTGCAGCCGGCCTTGCGCTTCGCGGCGCTGCAAGGGGATGCTGAAGGTCACGCCGACCAACGCCCCTGCCGTATTCCCCGTCGGTGACCCGATCTCGCCGATCCCGTCAGACACTTCGACCTTGGCCTCCAGCCGCGGCTGGAGGTCGTTGCGGCGCAGCTCCACCCGATTGGCGGCACGTTCGAGTGCAAGCCGGAAGTTCGCCAGTTCGGGGCGGCTCTGGATCACCTCGCTGATCGGCACCGCCAGCATGGTTTCAAGCGGCGGGATTTCCTTGAGCTTGGCGATGTCGGGCAATTGTTCGCGGGTTGGCACGATCAGTTCCCCGCTCGACCCCCGCAGATAGAAGCCAAGCGAGTTCGAGGCGGTCTCGAAGTCGCGCTTGGCCTGTTCGAGCAGCGTCCGGCGCCGCAGCAGGTTCTGTTCGTTCTCGACCAGAGCGATGCGCGGGCGGGCGCCCTCGCGCACTTCGCGCGCAAGACCGACCTGGCGCGCTTCGGCGATTTCGAGCAGTTCCTCGAACACGCGGATTTCCTCG
This sequence comes from Erythrobacter sanguineus, assembly GCF_900143235.1. GTDB lineage: Bacteria > Pseudomonadota > Alphaproteobacteria > Sphingomonadales > Sphingomonadaceae > Erythrobacter > Erythrobacter sanguineus. Next base: position 164,679 of record NZ_FRDF01000003.1, read on the forward strand.
CCTGCCGCGACCCAACGCCAATAGGCGCGCAAGGCCTCCTGCTGGACGTTCAGTTGCACCAGCATGACATCGAGCCGCGCCTGACTGGCGGCGAGCCGGGTGTCCTCGATCGCGAAGCGGCGCGGATCAATGTCGCGGTCGCGCAGCAGCGAAAACAGCGCGCCAACATTGAACCGGCCGAATTCGGGGGAGTTGAAACTGCTCTGCGAGGTCGGCAGGGGCCCGCTCGAAAGAGTGTAGCCGCCGAACAACTGAGCGCCAAAGGGCCGCAATGGCTGGACCGCTTCGGCACGAACCGCCCCGCCATCATTGAAGCCGGTGATCCGATCGAATGCCTCGGCGCGCAGCATCAGATCGAACGCCCCGTCGGCTGCCAGCTGATCGCTGCGCGTCGCGGCCTCGCGCTCGAAAGCCTCAAGGATCGAGGGGAAGGTCAGCGCCGATGAACGCAGCACCTCGCCGGGAAGCAGCGGTCCCTGTCTGAGCGCGACCTCAAGCGGATCGCCCACCGGCGCGATATCCTGCGCCAGCGCCGCCGCTGGCGCAATCGCCAGCAACGCTGCGCTGCACACTGCCTGCGCCCATCCGCGTTGGACCCATCCGGGTTGTGCAAGGCGGGACGTCATCGTCAGTTCGTCTGCCCCATGTTTTCCCCAGGAGGCAGTTCGGGCGGGAAGTTGTTGAGCTGACGCCAGATTTCGTAACCGACTGGCACGGTTTCGAGCAGCACCCAGGCCTGCGCCTTGGCCCCGAAGCGGACAAACCGTTCTTCCGGCCAGGGGTGCGCATCGGTCTTGTCTTCGGCGATCAGCACCCGGAAGCGGCCATTGGGCTGGGCCGACTGGTCGACCGCCACCACGACCCCGCCAAAGGTGCCAACCGCGACCGAAGGCCAGCCGGAAAACTGCACCGCGGGCCAGCCTTCGAACATGATCCGCGCCTTGTCGCCGCGCTTGACCAGCGCGACGTCGCGTCCGTCGATGAAGATTTCGACCACGCGTTCGGCGTTGTCCGGCACGAAGGTGGCCAGCACGTCGCCGGCGTTGATATAGGTCGCTGCGTCGCCGGCATTGAGGCTCTGGATAAAGCCATCGCGGGGGGCGCGCACGATCTGCACCGACTGGCGCGACAGGTTGACATCGGCGCGGTTGAGATTGGCCTGCGCGGCGGCGACCCGGCCTTCCATCTCGGCAATCCGGATCTGCGCCTGTTCATAGTCGCGGCGGGCGGCAAGCCCGGCTTCGAACAATTCGCGCGCCCGGCGTTCATCGAGCCGTGCGGTGGCAAGCGCGCTGCGTGCGGCCTGCAATTGCAGTTCGACCTGCTGGCGTTCGGCCTGCAGCCGCTGGATCAGCTGGGGATCAATATCGGCAATCCGCACAATTGGGTCGCCCTGCTTGATGGCGCTGCCATCGCGCACGTACCATTCCTCGATCCGGCCCGGCACCAGTGCGTTGATATCCTGCTTGCGTTCGTTGGGGTTGAGCGTGTTAACCGCGCCCCGGCCCGTGGCAGTCTGCACCCAGGGCGCATAGATCAGGAACACCAGCGCCGACAGGAAGGCAATCAGCAGCATGAAGAAGATTGCCCGCATCACGCGCGGGATCTTGATCGATTCGAGCGCGGTGAAGCGGTGCGATGTTTTCGGCACGGAGGTCATGCCTGATCTCCGTCTGATGATGAGGCAATCTGAGCCCGCAGCCGGGCAACATCGGTTCCGGAACTGCGCCTTTCCTGCCGGGCCTGCGTAAACTCGGCGAAATCATCGAACCAGCGCTGTTCCTGTGCGCCCATGTGCAGGAACCGGTCACAGCCCAGCGGCACTTCGCGGTTGGAGAAATAGATCACCGTGGCAAAGGTCTGTTCGCGCAGCGCGGCCAAGGCGCGGGCGAGGTCTTCGGCATCGATCAGGTCGAATAGTCGCGTCAGCACCAGCACGCGCGGCTTGGCAAGGATCGCACTGGCGAGTTTCAACTGGAGCAGTTCGACCGTCGAAAGCGGGTAGCCGGTCGCCGCGACCTTGGTATCCAGCCCCTTTTCCAGACCCGCAATCGCCGGGGCAAGCCCCACCGCTTCGAGTGCGTCGAGCATCCGCCAGCTTTCGCCCGGGGTGCACGACAGGCTGAGATACTGTCGGATCGTCATCGGCACGAAGCTGGGCCGGTCAAGCACGTAGATCGTCATGCGCAGGTGATGCGTTTCGATCTCCTTGAGATCGGTGCCGCCCAGCGTGCAATAGCCGGTCGCCGGGAATTCATACAGCTTGATCACATTGGTGAACAGGCGCTGGAGACCATGCTGGCTGGTCGATGCCATCACGATCGCGCCGCTGGGGATGGTGAAATCGAACTGGGCATCTTCGAACCGGGCCTTGCCGCGCACCTGCCGGAACACCAGCGCGTGATCATCGCCGCTGATCGGGTCGGCGCCGGTGGGCGTTTCCTGTTCGACGTCGAAGAACAGCGAGACTTCTTCGCCGGCGGCACACATCTCGTAGAAATAATTGAGATAGGTGCCGAGCTGGGCGACGCCGAAGAACGCTGCCGAAAGCACCAGTTCGGCTGCCACCAGCTGGCCCAGCGTCAGTTCGAACTGGATCACCAGCCAGCCGCCCAGCCCCAGCAGAACCGCGCTGGCGGTGGCGTACATCAGCAGGAAGGAAATCGTCTGCGAGAAATGCTGGCGGAAATAGCGGCGCCGGGCGGTGAGGTAGTTATGGGTGCTGCGGTCGGTTTCGGCGATGGCGTAATCGACCCGCTGCTGCGACTTGAAGAAACCGCTCGATTCCCCGATCTGTTCCAGCCAGACAGCGGTGCCGTGCTTGGCGTGAGAGAGGTCGATCGCGGCGCGGATCGCGCGTGCGCCCCAGATCAGCCAGACCACCCAGATCAGCGCGATGATGACCAGCGTGAAGATCAGGAACAGCGGGTGGTAAAGCGACACCAGCACGAACCCGACCGCGATACCCAGCAGGATCGAAAAGCCATCAAGGATCAGGATCGGCAGGCGCGACATGATCACCATCACGTCAAAATAGCGGTTGAACAGCGCGCCGCGGGTGGTGTCGGTGAAGAACGGGTTCTGCGCATAGATCGCGATCAGCGAGATTTCGCTGACAAGACGGGCGTAGAAATGCCGCGCGAACAGCTCCATCAGGTGAATGCGCAGGGCGTAGAGCAGCGACGAAAACAGCAGCAGACCGAACAAGGTGAAGGACAGCATCACCAGCGGCGCCGGCATAGCGGTGTTGGCGACCGTGTTGATCAGCATCTGCACCGAGATCGGCGTCGCGAGGCTGAGCAGGCTGATGCCGATGCCATAGACCACCGCCAGCCAGTAAAAGCTGGCTTCAGGCTTCAGGATCTCGAAAAAGATCCGGAAGAACTTGGTCAGCGATAGCTGCGAGCCGTAAGTGGGGCCTTCAACCGCCATGGCAGCCTTTCCGTTCAGAACCTAGGTTCACGCGATGAGTCATGCACATGAAAACGCATGCCGGAAAGCATCAGGTTGCCTCCGGCGCGCCTTTGCTTTTGTCGTGGGCGGATCAATGCCCCGCAACACCCGCTGCTGCAATCGTTTAATGGGTGGAACCGCCTGTGGTTCCACAGGACAGAGTATGTTCAAATTCATGAAGATACGAACCTAGGAGAGGATATTGCGAGGCAATTGCGCTGGAAGGTGCCCGTTAGCGAACCAACCTTGCCGCTAGCTGAACCGCACGCAATCAGGCATGAGGCGGGCATGATCAGGGGCGCACACATCTCGCCGGATGACAGCCCGCAACCCAAGCTGCTGCTGGTCGGCGGTGGCCATGCCCATGTCGCGGTGCTGGCCGACTGGATCCGCAATGGGCCGCCGCCGCCGGGCGGCGCTGCGCGCCTGCGCACGCTGCTGCTCACCCCGCACCCCACCCTGCGATATTCCGGCATGGTGCCGGGCTGGCTCGCCGGGCAGCACGCGCGCGACCAGGGGCTGGTCGATCTCGCCGCGCTGGCGGCACGCGCCGGGGCAGTGTGGGTGCAGGGCCGCTGTGTGGCGCTCGATCCGCAAGCGCGGGTGGTTCACACCGAAACGGGCGAGACGATCACCTTCGACCTTGCCTCGTTCGACACCGGAGGGGTGGGGCGCGGCCACGCAGTGCTGGGGGATGATCCGCGGCTGATCGACATCCGCCCGATCGATGCCTTTGTTGCGCGTATTGCAGCACGTCCCGCGCCGCGCCGGGTGGTGGTTGCGGGCGGCGGTGCGGGCGGGGTCGAACTGGCCTTCGGCTTGCGCAACCTCGCATCGGCCGAGGCGCGGCCCGAGGTTGTGCTCGCGACAGGCGCGGCTGGCCTGCTGCCGGGCTTTTCGCAGGCGGTGCGCAAACGCGTTGCCCGGGCGCAGGCGCGGCAGGGCATCATGGTGATTGCCGAGGACGCGCGGCTGGCGGATGGCGCGATCATGGCCGGCAATCGCTCGCTCGAACCGGCTGACCTGATCGTCGCAGCGCTGGGCAGCGCCGCGCCCGATTGGGTGCGGGAAAGCGGTTTGGCGGTTGACGATGCGGGCTTTGCGCTGGTCGACCGGCATCAGCGATCATGTTCGCACCCGCACATTTTCGTCGCCGGGGATGTTGCCGCCCGCGCTGACCTGGCGCTGGCCCATTCCGGGGTGCATGCCGTGTTCGCAGGGCCGGTGCTGGCGGCCAATCTGCGCAAGCTTCTCGCCGGCGAGCCGCCACGCCGAAGTTACCAGCCGCGCTGGAACAGCCTCTATCTTATGAACACGGGCGACGGCAGCGCGATTGCCAGCTATGGCCGGCTTGCGGCACAGGGGGCTTTCGTGCTGCGGCTCAAGCACTGGATCGACAAGCGCTGGATTGCCCAATACGCCGCGCTTGCGGGAACGGCGTAACCGCCAGCGCGCTACGGGCGAAAGCAGGGCAAGGAGGCCCCTTGAAGAAACTCATCATCCTTGCCGCGCTGGCCGCTATTGTTGCTGCCTATTTCCTGTTCGATCTGGGCCAGTACCTTACGCTGGAAGGGATCAAGCAGGCGGTTGGCCAGTGGGAGGCTTTCTATGCAGAAAACCCGGTGGCGGTGCTGGCGGGGTTCTTTGCGATCTATGTCGCGGTGACGGCGGCCTCGCTGCCCGGAGCGGCGATCATGACGCTGGCGGCGGGCGCATTGTTCGGGCTGGTGACGGGGACGATCCTTGTCTCCTTCGCCTCGACGCTGGGGGCAACGCTTGCCTTCCTGTCGGCGCGCTATGTGCTGCGCGACACGATCGAGGCGCGTTTCGGCGAGCGATTGAAGGCCATCAATGCCGGGCTGAAGCGCGACGGGGCGTTCTACCTGTTCAGCCTGCGTATGATCCCGGCCTTTCCGTTCTTCGTGGTCAATCTGGTGATGGGCCTGACCCGCATCCGCATCTGGACCTATGTCTGGGTGAGTCAGGTCGGGATGCTGCTGGGCACGGCTGTCTATGTGAATGCCGGAACCCAACTGGCGCGGATCGATAGCCTGTCCGGCATTGTTTCGCCCGAGGTGCTGGTGTCCTTCGCGCTGCTTGGCATCGCGCCGTGGCTGGCCAAGCTTGCGGTCGGCATCATCAAGCGCCGCCGGGTCTATGCCGGGTTCACGCGTCCGGCGAAGTTCGACCGCAATCTGGTGGTGATCGGCGCAGGCTCGGCCGGCCTCGTCTCGGCCTATATCGCCGCGCAGGTGAAGGCGAGCGTTACGCTGGTCGAGGCGAAAGACATGGGCGGCGATTGCCTCAACACCGGCTGCGTGCCGTCCAAGGCGCTGATCAAGAGCGCCAAGGTCGCGGCCACCATGCGCCATGCCGACCGCTACGGCCTCACCGCGGTTCAGCCGCAGGTGCCCTTCAAAGCGGTGATCGCGCGGGTGATGGACACGATCAAGGCGATCGAACCGCATGACAGCGTCGAACGTTACACCGAACTGGGCGTCGATGTGGTCAAGGGCTATGCCAAGATCATCGATCCGTGGACGGTGGAGATCGCGCGCGGCGATGGCACAACCCAGCGGCTGACGACGCGCAGCATCATCATCGCTTCGGGTGCGGAGCCGGTGGTGCCGCCGATCCCCGGCATCGCGGATAGCGGCTATCTCACCAGCGAGACGATATGGGATGCCTTTGCCGAGATGGACGCTGCGCCCGCGCGCGTGGTGATCCTTGGCGGCGGGCCGATTGGCTGCGAGCTGGCACAGGCGCTGGCGCGGCTGGGATCACAGGTGACGCAGGTGGAAATGGCGGACGCGGTGCTGGGGCGCGAGGATGACGATGTCTCCGCGCTCGCCCGAGCGGTGCTGGAGGAGTCAGGCGTCACCGTGCTCACCGGCCACAAGGCGGTGCGGGCCGAACAAGGCGCGCTGATTGCCGAACATGGCGGGGCCGAAACACGCATCGCCTTTGACACGCTGATCGTCGCTGTCGGACGCAAGGCGCGGCTGACCGGCTTTGGCCTTGAGGATATCGGCGTGGACACTGACGGCACCGTCAACACCGACGAATTCCTCGCCACCAAATTCCCCAATATCTTTGCCGCCGGCGATGTTGCCGGCCCCTACCAGTTCACCCATGTCGCCAGCCATCAGGCGTGGTACGCCAGCGTCAACGCGCTGTTCGGGCAGCTGAAAAAGTTCAAGGCCGATTACCGCGTGATCCCGGCCGTCACCTTCATGGACCCCGAATTCGCCCGCGTCGGCCTGAACGAGCGCGAGGCGGCCGAACAGGGCATCGCGGTCGAAGTCACGCGTTACGACATCGACGATCTCGACCGCGCGATTGCCGAAAGCGAGACGCGCGGTTTTGTCAAAGTGCTGACCCCGCCGGGCAAGGACACGGTGCTGGGCGCGACGATCGTCGGCGCGCATGCGGGCGAATTGCTGGCCGAATATGTACTGGCGATGAAGCACAGGATCGGGCTCAACAAGATCCTCGGCACGATCCATTCCTATCCGACCATGGCCGAGGCCAACAAGTTTGCCGCCGGCAACTGGAAGAAGGCGCACAAGCCCGAAGGGCTGCTCAAGTGGGTCGAACGCTACCATGCATGGCGGCGGAGATAGGTGGGAGAACGCGCAATGCTTGCCAAAATCGCCTTGCTGATCATGCGGATCGGAACCGGGATGCTGCTGGTGCTGTGGGGCGGCGTGCGCCTGCTGAAGGACGGGATGGGGCCGGACCTCGCCAACAAGTATTATGGCGGGATGGGCGCGGACAGCACCCTGCAACTGGGCTTTGCCGGGTTCGAGGTGGCGTTGGGCCTGCTGGTGGTGCTGGGGCTGTTTCGCCAATACACGCTGATCGGTTCGGCGATCATTCTGGTGGGCGGCGCGCTGCCGATCTGGCGGCATTTCCTCGATCCCTATGGCCTGTATCTGCACGAAGATGCGAACCTGCTGTTCTTCCCTTCGCTGACCGTGGCAGGCGCGGCGCTGGCGCTGATTGCGCTGCGCGATCTGGACACGCTGGCGCTTGACTGCGTGATCGGCAAGCGGCGCTGAAATCGCAAGGGAGGGTGGGAATTGGAACTGTTCGACCAGTTTCGGGGGATCATCGGCCTTGCGGTGCTGGTCGGCCTTGCATGGGCCTTCAGCGAAAATCGCGCCCGCCATCCCGGCTGGCGCTGGATGCTGGGTGCGCTGGCATTGCAGGGCGTGCTGGCGCTGCTGATCGTGCGGGTGCCGCTGGTGTGGGAGGTGGTGGGCCTCGCCAATTCTGCGGTCAGCGCGATCGAACAGGCAACGCTCAAGGGATCGACCTATATGTTCGGCTATCTCGGCGGAGCGGAATTGCCGTTTGCCTTGAAAGAGGGCGCGCAGCCGCCGCTGGTGATCGCCTTCCAGATCCTGCCGCTGGTGATCGTGTTTTCCGCGCTGGCTGCGCTGCTATGGCATTGGGGCGTGCTGCGCTGGCTGGTCAATGGCCTGTCGTTCCTGCTGCGCCGCAGCCTTGGGGTGAGTGGCGTGGTCGGCCTGTCGGGCGGGGCCAACATGTTCCTTGGCGTGGTCGAAAGCCCGCTGGTGGTGCGCGCCTATCTTGACCGCATGACCCGCGCCGAACTGTTCCAGGTGATGGTGCTGGCGATGGCGACCATATCGGGCGCGATCCTGATCCTTTATGCCACCACCTTGCGCGCTACCGTGCCTGATGCCGTCGGACACATGATTGCCGCCTCGCTGATCTCGCTGCCCGCCGCGCTGTTGCTCGCACGTCTGCTGGTGCCCGGCACGCCCGAGGATGCACAGACCGCGGTCGAGCAAGACGAGCCGGGGCTGCGTTACGAATCCAGCATTGATGCCATCGTCAAAGGCACGATGGACGGGATGCAGCTGTTCCTCGCGGTGATCGCCGTCATCATCGTGGTGTTTGCTCTGGTGGCACTGGCCGATCAGGCGCTGGGCGTGCTGCCGCTGGTCGGAGGCGAGGCGGTGAGCCTCAAGCGGGTGTTCGGCTGGCTGTTTTCGCCCTTCATGTGGCTGCTGGGCGTGCCGTGGGGCGATGCGCAGGCGGCAGGCGGATTGATGGGGACCAAGGCGATCCTCAACGAATATGTCGCCTATCTTGAACTTGCAGCCCTGCCCGAAGGCACGCTGGGGCCGCGCAGCCTGCTGATCGTCACCTATGCGCTGTGCGGGGTGGCGAACCTTGCCAGCGTGGGCCTGCTGGTATCGACCATCGGCACGCTTTGCCCGGAACGCCGCGCCGAAGCCGCCGGGCTGGGGATGAAAAGCTGGCTGGCAGGCAATCTTGCCAGCGCGATGACAGGCGCGTGGATCGGGTTGGTGAGCTGGGGCGGCTAGATGCTGGATGCGAAACTCCGCCCGCTGATCGATCCGCCGCTGAACCGCGCTGGCGCTGTGCTCGCGGGGCTGGGGGTCACCGCCAATGGCGTGACCTTCACCGGGCTTGCCCTCGGCCTTGCAGGCGCGGCGGCGATTGCCCTGGACCAGATCGGCTGGGGCCTTGCGCTGATCCTTGCCAATCGGCTGCTCGACGGGTTGGACGGGGCCGTGGCGCGGGTGCGCGGGCCATCCGATCTGGGCGGCTATTTCGACATTGTTGCCGATTTCGCGTTTTACGTGAGCATTCCGCTCAGCTTCGGCATTCTCGGCGCGGCCAATGCGCTCCCCGCGCTGGTGCTGGTAGCGAGCTTCGTGCTGACCGGGGTCAGCTTCCTCGCCTTTGCGGTGATCGCGGCCAAGCGCGGCGACACCACCGAGGCGCACGGGCGCAAGAGCTTTTTCTATTCGACCGGCTTGGCGGAAGGCACCGAAACCATTGCGGTGTTCATCGCCATGTGCCTGTTTCCGGCATGGTTCGGCTGGATCGCTTATGGCTATGCGGCGCTGTGCGTGCTGACCGTGTTTCAGCGCAGCGCGATGGCGGTGGCGGCGTTCCGCGGTTGAGGCCTCAGCGCTGGCCGATCTGGCCTGCGACCTGCTCCCGCAAATCGGCAATGCGCTTGGCATTGGCGCCGAGATCGCTGCGACCCACGCGGCTGACCGAGCGGAAATCGATCTCGTTCTCCGCGATCCGGGCGACCACATCGTCCTTGAACCCGAACCAGAAGGTTTCCGCCACGCCTTCGACCGTGCCGGCGGCCGCATCGGTGCGAATATCTTTGAAGCCCATGTTGCCCATCGCTGCCGCCACGGCGGCGACCGCATCGGCACGGCTGGCGCCGGCCAGCGGCAGCGGCGCAAGGCCCGCGTAACGATCGGTGATGATCTGCGCGTGCGACTTGATCGCCAGTTCGGGCGCGGCACCCTCATACAGTTCCAGCTGCCCCAGCGGGGTCTGGTAATCGCTCAGCGGGTTGGCCCCGGCGGCCTCGCGTGCGGCCAGTGTCTCGGCCGAGAAGGCGGGCGGATCGGCGGTATCGGTGGCGACATCGTGGATCGGATTGTTCGCCGCCGTGCCGCGCGCCGAGGCAAACATCACGAACACCGCACCGGGCACCAACAGGCCGATGATGGCCACAGCCAGCACGCCGTTGCGGCGCGGTTTGGCGATCATCGCCATGATAAGCGAAACCAGCGCGGCCACCGCCTCGATCCCCAGCAGCATCACGCCCCCGCCGAAAGTCAGCGCCATCAACCCGGTCTGCCAGCTCCACAACCCAATCTTGGTGCCCAGCGCGGACACCACGAAATAGAGCGGAAGAAAGGCCAGCAGGGCGAGGACGATCTTGGTGTGCCAGGGTAGATGGGTCATGCCCTGTTGTTTAACGCCGATGCGCGCCAAGGCAATCATGTGTTCACACATTCGCGGGAAACCCTTTGCCCTTCGCGCGTTGGCACGATACGGCGACGGAAGGGGTGGAGCATGAAGGCTCGCTGAAGTCTCGCTTTCCATGCCGGAAAAACTGGGTTATGTCGCGCGCTGATGCGGGAGGACATAGTTGTTCAGAGGACGAAACGACCATGAAGCGTAATTTCCTGATGGGTGCGGCTGCACTGGCTGGCCTTGCAACTCTTTCGGCTTGTGGCGGCGAGGCTGGCGATGCCAGCGCTCCGGCGGCTGAAGAAACTGCGGCTGCTCCGGCTGCCGAAGAACCGGCCGCTCCGGCGGAAGGCGAAGCTACCGAAGCAGCAGAAGCAACCGAAGCTGCGGCCACCGATGCTGCTGCTGCGGGTGGCACCTTGCAACTCGCTGGCATGACCACCGACGTCGCGCGTGGTGAGAAAGTGTTCGCGCTGTGCCGTTCGTGCCACGTTCTTGAAGAAGGCGTGAACCGCGTCGGCCCGTCGCTGCACAACATCGTTGGCCGCCAGTCGGGCTCGGTTGCCGGCTACAGCTATTCGGACGCCAACAAGAGCAGCGGCGTGACCTGGACCACCGATGTGTTGTTCGAATATCTCGAAAATCCCAAGGGCTTCATGCCGGGCACCAAGATGGCCTTCCCGGGCATCAAGAACGCGCAGGACCGTGCGAATCTGGTGGCCTATCTCGATAGCCAGACCAACTGATCAGACGGTTTTGGCCCTGTCCGGGGCCGCGACACGACAAAAAAGGGCGGTGTGGTCATCCCACGCCGCCCTTTTTCGTGGGGCCGCGCGGTGCTGCCCAAGTGGGGAGGCAGGCCGGTTCTGGGCGAGGCAGTAAGGCTGTCCGGCATGTGCGGCATTATGTGCCGTTGCGGGCCTTCGCCCGGATGCTCGCCGGTTCACCCCGGGCATTTTCGATCTGCGCCGCGGCGCTCCGCGCGATCGGGGAGAATCTCGTGACCAGCGGTGCAAGCTCTGCCCGTGCGGCATGCCGAATCGGGCGCAGCGGCCGCGGGCTTGGATGCGGCAGGCCGGGGGGACCATGACGCAAAAAGGGCGGGCATCGCCTGATACCCGCCCCCTGTTTCTTCCCGTCCAAGGGAAAACTTGTGTCTCGCATTCAGTCTAGGCGGCGGTCGCCATCCGGGCGAGTTCGCACTGCGACCAGATTTCCGAAAGCGCCTTGATCAGCCGGTCGATGTCGCCATCATTATGCACCGGCGAAGGGGTGACGCGCAGCCGCTCGGTGCCCACCGGCACGGTCGGATAATTGATCGGCTGCACATAGATCCCGTGATTGTCCATCAGCCAGTCGCTGATCATCTTGCACTTCTTGGCGTCGCCAACCATCACCGGGATGATGTGGCTCGGATTGTCGAGGTGCGGGATGCCCATGATGTCGAGCGCGCGACGGACCTGCGCCACGCGCTTCTGCTGCAATTCCCGCTCGGCACTGCTGACCTTCAGATGACGGATGCTGGCTGCTGCGCCCGCCGCCACGGCGGGGGGCAGGGCGGTCGAAAAGATGAAGCCGCTGGCAAAGCTGCGCACGAAATCGATCAGGTTGCTGCTGGCCGCAATATAGCCGCCCATCACCCCGAAGGCCTTGCCCAGCGTGCCCTCGATCACGGTGATTCGATCCATCAGCCCTTCGCGTTCGGCAATCCCGCCGCCGCGCGGGCCGTAAAGGCCGACAGCGTGAACCTCGTCGATATAGCTCATTGCCCCGTGCTTCTCGCAGACGTCGAGAATCTCGGCGATGGGGGCGATGTCGCCATCCATCGAATAGACGCTTTCGAAGGCGACCAGCTTGGGCACGTCGGGCCCGTATTGCGACAGCATTTCGTCGAGATGCGCTGCATCATTGTGCCGCCAGATCTTGTAGGGCGCGCGCGAATGGCGGATACCCTCGATCATCGATGCGTGATTGAGCGCGTCGGAAAACACCACGCAGCCCGGAATCTTGCCCGCCAGCGTGCCAAGGCCCGCCCAGTTCGAGACATAGCCCGAGGTGAACAGCAGCGCGCTCTCCTTGTTGTGAAGATCGGCGAGTTCGCTTTCGAGCAGCACGTGATGGTGGTTGGTGCCCGAAATATTGCGCGTGCCGCCCGCGCCTGCGCCGCATTCGTCGAGGCATTCGTGCATCGCTTCGAGCACCGCCGGGTGCTGACCCATCCCGAGATAGTCGTTCGAACACCACACGGTCACTGCCTGGGTTTCGTCCTCGATGAAGCGGGTCGCGTGCGGGAAGCGGCCACGATGGCGCTTGATATCGGTGAACACCCGGTAACGGCCATCGGCGCGCGCGGTGTCCAGCTCGCCGGCGAAAAAGGCTTCGAAATCCATCGGGTATTCCTCGTGTCTGTCAGTCATGTCGTTATGTTCCGGGCCCGCGCCGCAGCATCATTGCGCTGCGGCCCTGAACGCTTGGGTAATGCCCAGCCCCACAGCATCCCATCACGGAAGGGAAGGGCCAGAAAAAAATGTTCGAGCACGCCAAGGAGGCTCAGGGTGAACAGCAGGCTCGCCCCCACCATTGCAGCGCTGCCCACCGGGGCGGACAATGCCAGCGAAGCGAACCATGCCATCATCGCCGCGATGCCCGCGATCGATAGCGCCAGCAGCACTGTCATGCGGTTGCGGCCGAAATAGGTCTTCAGATAGGCCAGATGTTCGGGCAGCATTTCCGAAGTGGTGTTGGGCACGCCGACGAACAGGTTGATCTTCGAGGTTATGCGCATGCCGAACATCAGCACAAACACGGTCGCGCCGATCTGGTTGGGCGCGTTCCACGACAGCGAGATCAGCAGCAGCGCGGTCAGCGCCAGCGCGACCTCGTGGTGCATCACCGTGGCGGCGGCCTGGCGAAAACGGGCGATACCGGTCAGTGTCGGATCGCTTGGCCCCCGGCGCGGGCCGGCGGCGGCACCGGTCAGGAAGCTGAGTTCGTGCCAGCCCCACACCATCAACGCGCCGACAAAGGCGAGATAGACCGCCCAGACCTCTGCCGAAAGCGAGGCGAACAGGATCACCACTAGGCCGACGATCCCGGCCACGCTTCCGATCATCATGCTGCGCGAGAAGGTGGAACGCTCGCGGTTGTCCGCCCAGGCAATCAGCCCGGTCGCGATGAACCAGATCGCCACCGTCACGATGAACGGCACAACATGACCGATCCAGCTTACCACGCGGGCTGCAGCCTGATCGAACCCGGCAATGCGTTGGACTTGGTGGGATGGAGATACAGCCGAGCGAAGTTAAGCGCCGCACCGGCCATGCCCGAAGCGCGCAGCGCGAACCCGGCGATCCCGCGACGCTCCTTGCCGTCCTCGATCCGCCGCGCAGCGCGCAGCAGCGCGTCCATCTTGGCGCGGAAACCCGGGCTGTCGATGTCCAGTTCCACCGGGAAGACCTGACGGCTGATCTGGTTGGTGATCGCGAACACCTTGTAATCATACTCGGTCGGATCGACGCCCAGCGCCTTGTGGAACACGGGCCGCGCATGGTCGCGCACGAACATCGTCGCGTAGACCGAAACGAGGAAGAACCGCACCCACAGCTTGTTCATGCCGGTCAGCAGGTTGGGATCGGCGCGCAGCAGCATGGCAAAGGCCTCGCCATGCCGGAACTCGTCGTTGCACCAGTCCTCGAACCAGCGGAAGATCGGGTGGAAACGGTTCTGCGGGTTGGCCTGCAGATGGCGGAAGATGGTGATGTAACGGGCATAGCCGATCTTCTCCGACAGATAGACTGCGTAGAAGATGAATTTCGGCTTGAAGAAGGTGTATTTCTTGGTCCGCGTCAGAAAGCCCAGATCGATGCTGATGCCGGAATCCTTCAGCGTTTCGTTGATGAACCCGGCATGGCGGCTTTCATCGCGCGCCAGCAGCTTGAACAGCTGCTTCACGTCCGGATTCTTGGTGCGCTTGGCGATTTCGGCATAAAGCACGCAGCCCGAAAATTCCGATGTCAGCGAACTGACGAGGAAATCGACGAATTCGGCGCGCAATTCCGACTCCAGCCCTTCGATCACGCCATGGAAGGTGTCATCCTGCTTGAAGTGCTTCTTGTTGGGATCGCCGATCATGTCATTGATCAGGGCATCCCACTCCGCGCGCACGCTCGAAACATCGATCGCATCCAGCGCATCATAATCGGTGGTGTAGAAGCGCGGGCTCAGCATGGTGCTTTGCTGGGCGATCTCCATCGCATGCTCGCGGGTGAGCGTTGGATCGATCTTGGTATGCGCGTTCATCTGACCCTCCCTGGGGTGAAGCTGACTTCGTAAAGTTCCTTGAGATCGAAATAGGCCGCAACCCGCGTCATCGCGCGTTCTACCGCGGTTGCACGGGTGACGGTGGCAGCGCGTTCGACCACTACGCTTTGCCCGAACGTGATCTGGATCGGATCGCCATGCACCCGCACCTTGTCGCCCGGCTGGATCTCGACATCCCCGTCAAGTTCGACATGGGCGTGGAAGTGATCGGGGCTCTGCTCGACCGTGATGGTGCAGGCGACATCGAACGAGCGCAGGCTCTGGCCAAGGAACAGCAGGGCCATCAGCGTGCGTCCCTGGGCGGCAGCATGTTGGCAAAGATCGCGCGGTTGTCCGGCCCGAAGGAGGACACCTCGATGCTGTCATTGGTGACCGGGTCGTTGAGCGTCAATGCGCCCGTTTCCCATTCGGTCAGTTCGAACGGAACCGCCGGGCCTTGCCCCCGGATGCGGCGCTGGTGGACAAGGCTGCGCACGCTGGCTCGGATAAAGCCGCCTTCGCCCGGTCCAAAGCGGCCCAACACCTCTGCACTGGCGCCATCTTCGACCCGCACGGTGCCGTCGGGTTCGTCGAAGAAACGCAGGGTGCGCATGGCAGCGGGCTTGATCCCGGCCTCGGCGCGCGCCTGTTCGGGGATGGAGCTGCGTTCGAAGAACCCGAGCTGGACCGAGGCGGTGAGCGCGAGCGAGATCAGCACGATCCCGCCCATCAGCATCAGCGGCACCTTGTGGACCGTGACTTCGTCCTTCTCGTATTCGCGCACGATCATGCGGGTGCTCCCTCCATTCCCTGATCACCAAGGCCTGCATCGCCTGTCCGGGCCATCACCGGAGCGCGGCCCGTAATCGGACCGCTTACCGGTCCCTGATGGCGGGCCGTAGCAGCCTCATCTTTGATCTCGGTCAAATTCCGGTCGATTTCGCCATATTGCGCCCGCACATCAGCGATCATCTGCGCAACACGCGCGGCATCCGCGAGGGCGCGCAGCATCGGCTGCGGACGGGTATAGTGCCACGGACGCACATGCGGCCACAACAGCACATGGCCCAGCAGGCGGTCGCCGCTCAGTTCAAATGCGATGTCGCCATGATCCTTGCCGCGGGCGCGGTAATGGGCGGCCGTTACCTGCTTGAGCGGAATGTTGATCCGCGTCTCGATCGCCATGCCGATGCGCATGATCAGGCGCACATCGGTGAGGATGTAGAGCGTGCTGCGCGCGCTGAGCCAGGCAAGCATGTAAAGCAGCGCGATCAGCACCACACCGAGCCCTGCTGTCACCATTGCGGCATCATTCCGGCCGGTCGCCAGCGCAATCACGATCAGCGCGGCCATGTAAAGCCCGAGCGTGCGGGTATGGAATGCTGTGCGGGCCAGCATGCCGAGGCCCGGACGGCCCTTCCACAGCACCGTCTCGTCGGGTGCCGGGGTGCCCAGCCGGTCGCCGTGCGCGGTCGGCCCGTCGTTCTCGAGCTCGGCGTGATCAATGCCGCCGGGCAACGGCGCCGCTGCCCGGTCCCTGGTATCGCTCAAAGCCACGGTTCGGCCCTTTCCGGCATCGCATACATGTAACCGCCGCCGAAATAGGCCTGGACGCGGTCTTCTTCGTAGCGGGTGATGATGCCTGGGGTTTCCAGCGCGGGCACATCCTCGAACTGGGCGGCGGTGATCGCATCGATCTCGACAAATTTGGGCTTGTCTTCGACGATGGGCAGCAACGCGTCAATCAGGCTGTTGCCGTGAACCGATGCAACCATCATCGGGGCCAGCACCTTCTTGCCGGTGGTGGTCTCGACTTCGAGATAGCGGATCATGTGTTCGGCCTGGTCAACCCAGATGTCGCTTACCTTGCCGACCATCTTCTTGTCGGCCGCCATCACCGGCCAGCCGATCAGCTGCGGATCATTGGGGGCGATGATCAATTCGTGGCTCTGCGCGATCGGCACGATGCGCGGGCGGCCATCGAAAGTGAGATCAGGATACTTGGAGCGGTTGGCCCATGCGGCCGGCCCCATGCCATCCTTCATCGGGTCGCCGGTCGGCACCCAGGGCGCGCCGGCGGAACGGAAGCTCCGTACGCCGGGGACGTTGATATCGTCGCGCGCCACGTTCTCGGGAACATAGGTGCCGCGGCCATGCGGCAGCTGGAAGGCTTTCTTGTCGCCGTCGAACAGGCTGCCGGGGTGGATCTTGCCGGTCTGCTCGTCTTCCAGCGGATAGCCTTCGCGACGGCTTTCGCGGTTGAGGTAGAACACCAGCGCGATGAAAAATCCGAAGAACAGCAGGAAGGCGAGCTCGGCAACATCGAATGTGCCGACAATATAGGCGTGGTTCATTTCACGTTCCTCTCATGAAGTGGGTCGGCTGAGGCGGAGCCGGGCAGGATCGGGTAAGGGTGGTTACAGGTAATCACGTCGGAAACTCCCTCAGGCCGAAGGGCTGCCCATGCGGGTCGGCCTCATCGGGAGAATGCATGCGCCGCGGGCCGACCAGGGGCCCCAGCGCGGCAAGACCTGCCAGCAGCAGGGCAATTTCGAGCATGTAGACGGCGGCGTAACCACTTGCGCGGGTGGCGATGCTGGCCAGGGCATCACCGCTCTGCACCAGCACGGCGACAAGGTCGCGCAGCAAGCCGCCGATCGCAATGCCCGCACCGGCGCAGCTCGCCTGCACCGCGCCCCAGGCGCCCAGCGCCAGACCCGCGGTTTCGGTCTTGGCGATCGCCATCGCCTCCATCAGCGTGCCGACAGAGAACAGGCCCAGCCCGAGCCCGATCCCGAGCGCGCCGAGATATAGCATTCCGGGAGCCGAAAACGGCCCGGCGAACAGCACCAGCAAGAAGGCATTGATGCCAATCACGAGACCCCCACCCGCCAGCCGCAGCGGATCCCATCCGCGCGCCAGCCAGCGGCCCGATAGCATGAAGCCGATCAGCGAACCCAGCGCCCATGCGCCGGTCAGCCCGGTGGTCGCGCCGACCGACAGGCCAAGAATTTCGCCGCCATAAGGTTCGAGCAATGCATCCTGCATCGCGAAGCCCGCCGCGCCGATGCCGATGGCGGTTAGCAGCCGGGCATTGCGCCCGTCGCGCACAAATGACTGCCACAGGTCGGAAAAAACTGGAGTTTCACGGTCAGGCGCGGTCACTGCGGTATTGCGCGCTTCCTGCTTCCACAGGGCGATGACGTTGAGGATGATGGTCAGCACCGCGCAGCCCTGAATCACCTGCACCAGCATGGTCGCGCTGTAATCCATCAGCAGGCCGCCGATCACGAAAGCGGCAAACATCATGCCCACCAGCAGCATCACGTAAAGCAGCGCGACCGCGCGCGGACGCTTGTCCTCTGGCGCAAGGTCGGTGGCGAGCGCAAGGCCCGCGGTCTGGGTGACGTGAAAGCCGGTGCCGGTCAGCAGGAAGGCCGCGGTTGCGGCAACAAGGCCAAGCTCGAAACGCTCGGGCGCGCCCAGCAGCAAGAGCGCAAAGGGCATGATCGCAAGGCCGCCGAACTGCATCAGCGTGCCGAACCAGATATAGGGCACGCGCCGCCAGCCGAGCACGGAACGGTGGGTGTCGGACTTGTGCCCGATCAGCGCGCGGAACGGCGCAACCAGCAGCGGCACCGCGATCAGCAGCGCAACCAGCCAGGTGGGCGTTCCAAGTTCGACGACCATCACCCGGTTCAAGGTGCCATTGAGCAGCACCGTGGCCATGCCCACCGTCACCTGAAACAGCGACAGGCGCAGCAACTGGCCCAGCGGCAGGTCCGCACTGGCAGCATCCGCGAACGGAAGCAGGCGAAACGCCAACTCCGTCCAGTGCGGTGCAGCAGGGCGGGCCGGACGCTTCATCCGTGCCGCACCAGTTCCAGCGCCTGCGAGGTGTAGAACCCGCTCGAAATGCGCTGCGTGCGGCCGATGGTCCAGCCGGGCAGGCTGGCGAGCCGCTGACGCAGATCGCCTTCGGCGGTCGGCACGATGGCGGGCGAACGATCGGACTTCGGGAACACCTTGCCGACCTGATGCATCGTCGCCAGCAGCCGCGTGCGCGGGGCGAAGGTGAACAGGATCGAACGGGTGGTGCGCTGTGCCAGTTCGGACAGCGCCGCCACCAGATCCTCGGGCTGGTAATGGATCAGCGAATCCATCGCCACCACATGGGCAAAGGTGCCGAGATCGGGATCGAGCATGTCGCCAGCGCGCCAGTGAATGCGCCCATGGCCGAGGAACGAAGGCGCCCGCTCCCGCGCGACCTCGACCAGCCCTGCGGCCACATCAATGCCGGTTACATCGGCCCCGCGACACGCCGCCGCGACCGCCAGAGCGCCGGTGCCGCAGCCCGCGTCGAGTACCTTGGTGCGGCGCAGGTCGACCGGCAGCCATGAAAGCAGCGTGGCGCGCATGTCGTCACGCCCGGCGCGCACGGTGGCGCGGATGCCGCTGACCTTGGTGTCCGAAGTCAGATCGATCCACGCCTGACGCGCGGTGCTGTCGAAATAGGTCGCCAGCGCCTCGCGCTGGTTGTCATACCCGGAAGGCAGCCGCGTTGCCATTATTCAAACCCCAGGAAATCAAAGATGTCGCGATCCTTCATCGGCTGCGCGGTCGACGGATCGACGCCTGCCCACAGCATCGCTGCCAGCCGCAGATATTCGTCCTGCGCGGCGACCACTTCGGGATCGTCGCCCATTTCGAACAAGGTGCACTTTTTCAGGCGCGACCGGCGGATCGCATCGACATCGCGGAAATGGGCGAGGCGCTGCATCCCGATCTTGTCGCAGAAGCGGTCGATCTCGTCGGTTTCGCGGCTGCGATTGGCCACCACCCCGGCAAGCCGCACGTCGTAATTCTTCGACTTGGCCGCAATCGCCGCCACGATCCGGTTCATGGCGAAGATGCTGTCGAAATCATTGGCCGCCACCACCAGCGCGCGTTCGGCGTGCTGCAAGGGCGCGGCAAACCCGCCGCACACCACATCGCCCAGCACATCGAAGATCACGACGTCGGTTTCTTCAAGCAGGTGGTGCTGTTTCAGAAGCTTCACGGTCTGCCCGACCACATATCCGCCGCAGCCGGTGCCTGCCGGAGGCCCGCCCGCCTCGACGCACATGACCCCGTTATAGCCTTCGAACATGTAATCTTCGGGCCTGAGTTCCTCGGCGTGGAATTCGACCGTCTCCAGCACGTCGATCACCGTCGGCATCAGCTTTTTGGTGAGGGTGAAGGTGCTGTCATGCTTGGGATCGCAGCCGATCTGCAGCACCTTGTGACCAAGCTTGGAGAAGGCGGCCGAAAGGTTGGAGGACGTGGTCGATTTGCCGATCCCGCCCTTGCCATAGACCGCGAACACCTTGGCACCCTTGATCTTGTCGGCCGGGTCAAGCTGGACCTGAACCGATCCTTCGCCGTCGGGCTTGCTGAAGCTGGATTGGGGGCTGTGCAGGTTCATAGCTTACGATTCCTCGTTTTCATTCGCCCGCGAACACGCCTTCAAGGCGGTCCTCAAGCTCGTCATTGGCTTCGCGCAAGGCGGCGAGTGTGGCGTCGTCAGGCTCCCACAAGTGGCGGTCACAGGCTTCGAGCAGGCGGTTCGCCACCCGCGCCGAAGCCTTCGGGTTGAGGTCGGAGAGGCGCCGCCGCATCGCCTCGTCGAGGACGAAGGTCTCGGAAATCTTCTGGTATACCCACGGGGCGACCTGTCCGGTGGTGGCCGACCAGCCGAGTGTGCTGGTGACGTGCCCTTCGATCTGGCGCACGCCTTCGTAGCCATGTTCGAGCAGGCCTTCGAACCACTTGGGATTGAGCGTGCGGGTGCGGGTTTCAAGGTCAATCTGTTCGGCCAGCGTGCGCACCTTGGTGTTCCCGCGGGTGGCATCGAGGATGTAGACCGGGGTCTCCACGCCCTTGGCCCGCGCGACCGAACGGGTCACCCCGCCAAGTCCGTCGACATATTGATCGACATCATTGATGCCCAGTTCGATGCTCTCGAGGTTCTGGTAGGTGAAATCGACCGTGCCGAGCGCGCTCTGGAGCAGTTCGCGCTGCTGCATCGGCTTGCCCGAGACCCCGTAGGCAAAGCCCTTGTTGACCTCGAAGGCATTGGCCAGTTCATCAGGATCGGCCCAGACGCCGCCCGCGATCATCTGGTTGACGTTGGCCCCATAGGCGCCCTCGGCATTGGAGAACACCCTGAGCGCTGCGGTTTCGAATTCGCAGCCGTGCTGCGCCATATGGGTTAGCGTGTGCTTGCGGATGAAATTGGCTTCGTTCGTTTCCTCCGCCGCGCTGGCCAGCAGCGCGGCTTCGGCCAGCATCCGGGTCTGCATCGGCAGAAGATCGCGGAAGATGCCCGAAAGCGTCATCACCACGTCGATCCGCGGGCGACCGAGTTCTTCGAGCGGGATCAGTTCCGCCCCGCACAGCCGGCCATAGGAATCGCGCCGGGGACGAGCGCCCATCAGCGTCATTGCCTGGGCAATCTGCACGCCTTCGGATTTCATGTTGTCGGTGCCCCACAGCACCATGGCGATGCTTTCGGGGAAGGGCTGGCCGCCATTGACGTGGCGGGCGATCAGCTGCTCGGCCTGTTCGCTGCCCAAGCGGCAGGCATAGGCCGATGGCATCAGGAACGGATCAAACCCGTGGATATTGCGCCCGGTGGGCAGCACATCGGGGTTCACCACCACATCGCCGCCCGGCGCAGGCTGGACATAGCCCCCATCAAGCGCATGGATCAGCGCGCCCATTTCATCCGAGGAATCGAGTTTCTCGGCCAGCGCTGCACGATCTGGGGTGCCTTCGCCATGGCCGGCGGCCTCCATCATCGCGTCGAGCATGTCCTCGCGTGCCTGCCCTTGCGGATTGCTGCCCAGAATGTGCAGCCCGTGCGGAATCAGCGATTCTTCCATCTCGTAAAGCCGCGCGGGCAGCTCGCCGATATCGTCATAGGCGACATCCAGCGCCTCGCACTGATCGGCGATCAGCTGGGCGAGATCTGCGCGCTCGTCGGCGTGATCGGCATCGTCGATGGTGGCGCGCCAGCGTTCGACGCTTGCCTTCAATTCGGACAGGCCCTTGTAGAGTCCGGCCTGCGCCAGCGGCGGAGTCAGGTAGCTGATCAGCGTCGCGCCCGAGCGGCGCTTGGCCAGCATGCCTTCCGACGGATTGTTGGCCGCGTAGAGGTAGAAATTGGGCGTGTCGCCGATCAACCGGTCGGGCCAGCACTTGCCCGACATGCCCGCCTGCTTGCCCGGCATGAATTCCAGCGCGCCATGCGTGCCGAAATGCAGGATCGCGTGGGCGCCGTAATCCTCGCGCATCCAGCGATAAAAGGCGCTGAAGGCGTGGGTCGGGGCAAAGCCGCCTTCGAACAGCAGCCGCATCGGATCGCCTTCATAGCCGAAGCCGGGTTGCACGCCGATGAAGATATTGCCGAAATGCGCACCCTGAATGAGGATATGGCCACCATCGGCGAGCTGCTTGCCCGGCGCCGGGCCCCATGCGGCCTCGATATCCGCAAGATAGGTCTCGCGCCGCACGTGTTCGTCAGCGGGAACGCGGTGCGCGACATTGGCATCGGTGCCATAGCGTTCCGCATTGCCCTTGAGCAGGATGTCGCGCATCGCATCAAGGTTTTCGGGCACTTCGACGTTGTAACCTTCCGCCGCGAGCCGTTGCAGCGTGGCGTAGAGCGATTCGTGCACCGCCATGAAGGCTGCGGTCGCTGTTGCGCCTGAATTGGGCGGGAAGTTGAACACCACGATGGCCAGCTTGCGCTGCGCACGCTCGGCCTTGCGCAGTTGCACCAGCCGGACAGCGCGCGCGGCCAGTGCTTCGGCGCGTTCAGGGCAGGCCTGCATCGGCTTGGCCTTTTCCGAGGCCGGACGCGGGCAGTGCCGGTCGCAACCGGTGCAGCACGGGCCGGAATTGCCCGCCCGCCCGCCGAACACGCTCGGCACGGTCGAACCGTCAAGCTCGGGCAGGGCGACCATCATCGTCGATTCAAGCGGAAGCAGCCCTTGCGCCCGGTGCGCCCAGTCCTCGATCGTCTGGAATTCGATCGCATGGGCGGCAAGATAGGGAAGGTCGAGCTTGCCCAGCACTTCGCGCGCTGCGGCCGCATCGCTGTAGGCCGGCCCGCCTACCAGCGAGAAGCCGGTGAGGTTGACCACCGCATCCACAGTCGGGCGGCCATCGGGGCCGATGAAATATTGCTCGATCGCCGGGCGCGCATCCAGCCCGCTTGCGAAGACCGGCACGACCTTGAGACCGGCGGCTTCGAAGGCTTCGATCGCGCCGTCATAATGCGCGCTGTCGCGGCCCAGCAGGTAGGAACGCAGCAGGATCAGCCCGACCGTGCCCTCACGCCCTTCTTCGCGCGGAAGCAGACGCAGGCTTTCGGAAATGCGCTGCTGGGTGCGCGGGTGATAGACCCCGGTTTCGGGATAGTCGATCGGGGCTTCGGCCTTGGTGATACCGCGGCGATACATCCGCTCGCCCGCGGCATAGCGATCGATCAGCGCGCGGACCATGGCGACCACGTTCTCGTCAGATCCGGCCAACCAGTATTGCAAGGTCAGGAAATAGGCGCGCACATCCTGTGCAGTGCCGGGAACGAACTTGAGGATCTTGGGCAGGCGGCGCAGCATCTTCATCTGTCCGGCGCCCGAATTGGGCTTGCCGTTCTTGCCCGCGTTGCCGCGCAGTTTCTTGAGCAGCGCCAGCGGCCCCTTGGCTGGGGCGTCCATCCGGTAGCCGCCCATGCGGGTGAGTTTCACCACCTCGCCCGCCGACATCAGACACACCATCGCGTCACATTCCTCGCGCCGCGCTTCGAGCGCGGGCAGGATGGTGCGGATATGATCGTCGAGGAACAGCATCGTGGCGATCACGATGTCGGCTTCGGCAATGGCGGATTTGCACTTTTCCAGCTCCGCCGGTTCGCTTCCCCATTCCGAGGCGGCGTGGAGGCTGAGTTCGATGCCTTCGGGTGCCAGCATGGCATCGGCCCGGTCGACCGCGCCCTTCAGGTGGTTGTCGAGCGTGACGATCACCACCCTGACGGGGGCGTGCGGGTCGAGCGAGGAAGCCGAGGGAATGCTACCGTGCATAATGCGCCTTCGCGTCATAGAGGGTTTCAAGGTCGATCCGTGCCCGTCCCTCGGCAGCGGCATAGTTTTCGGTGTTGCGGCGCGCCTTGCCGCGCACGAAAAACGGAATTTTCCTGAGCTCGCGCTCGGCCTCGTCGGTCCAGGCAAACGCGCCGGTCTGGGCAGTATCTGCTGCCGGAGCGGGAATATCCGACAGTGGTGCTTCGGCCAGATCCGCCACTTGCGCGCCGATCATCGCCGGTTCCATCGCTGGTTCCATCGCCGGTTCGATTGCCTGCGCCATCGCCGGACGCGGCATCGGCCGCGGCGAATGGGCGGCGTGGTGCGATGCGCCGGCTTCGTCGGAGAATTCGAAATCCTCGCGGAACATGGTGAGCAGGTGCTCTTCCAGCCCCATCACCAGCGGGTGAACCCAGGTGTCGAAGATCACGTTGGCGCCTTCAAAGCCCATCTGGGGCGAATGGCGCGCGGGGAAATCCTGCACGTGAACCGGGGCGGAAATCACCGCGCAGGGCAGGCCCAGACGCTTTGCGATGTGGCGCTCCATCTGGGTGCCCAGCACCAGTTCGGGCGCGGCTGCGGCAATCGCATCTTCCACCGCAAGGTGATCATCGGTGATCAGCGGCTCGACCCCGCAACGCGCGGCCTCGGCCCTGATGTCGCGGGCGAATTCGCGGTTGTAGCAGCCAAGGCCGCAGACCTCGAAACCCAGTTCCTCACGCGCGATCCGGGCGGCGGCGACGGCATGGGTGGCATCGCCGAAGATGAACACGCGCTTGGAGGTGAGGTAGGTCGAATCGACCGAACGGCTCCACCAGGGCATGCGGGAAGAGGTGTCGCCGAGGGCAGGCGTGGGATCTGCACCTGCCAGCTCGGCGACGTCGGCGATGAAGGAGCGGGTGGCTCCCACGCCGATAGGGACGGTCCGCACCGCGGGCTGCGCGAAAGTGCGCTCAAGCCAGCGGGCGGCCTCATCTCCGATTTCGGGATAGAGGACGATGTTGAAATCGGCAGCGCCGATCCGTTTGATGTCCTCAGGCGTCGCGCCCAGCGGCGCGACAAGGTTCACTTCGACCCCGAGTTGGTCGAGGATCTTGTGAATTTCGACCAGATCATCGCGGTGGCGGAAGCCAAGCGCGGTCGGGCCGAGGATATTGGCGCGCGCCTTGCGGGCATTTTCGCCTTGGCCGCGCGGTTCGCGCACCAGGTTCTTGTCTGCAAGGTTGCGCACGATCTGGTAAAAGGTTTCGGCCGCGCCCCAGTTTTCCTTGCGCTGGTAGCTCGGCAGTTCAAGGGCGATGGCAGGGCACGGCAGGTCCATTGCCTCGGACAGGCCGCCGGGATCATCCTGAATCAGTTCTGCCGTGCAGGATGCGCCGACGATGATCGCCTGCGGATTGAAGCGGGCCACCGCCTCGCGCGCGGCATCCTGAAAGATCTGCGCGGTATCCTTGCCCAGATCGCGTGCTTCAAAGGTGGTGTAGGTGACCGGCGGACGCTTGCCGCGGCGTTCGATCATCGTGAACAGCAGATCGGCGTAAGTATCGCCCTGGGGCGCGTGAAGGACATAATGCAGCTTTTCCATCGCCGTCGCGACCCGCATCGCGCCCACGTGGGGCGGTCCTTCATAGGTCCAGACGGCCAGCTGCATTGTTCTAGACCTCCAGCAAGTCCCGGCGCCGCAGCGGCCGGGCAAAGAGTTCGGCAAGATCCGCAGCCTGGTCGAAACCATGGATCGGCGAGAAGACGAGTTCGATGGCCCACTTGGTGGTGAAACCTTCAGCCTCGAGCGGATTGGCAAGGCCAAGTCCGCAAACGGTGATGTCGGGGCGATCGGCGCGCACGCGATCAAGCTGGCGCTCGACATGCTGGCCTTCGCTGATGCGCACCTGCGGCCCGATCAGATCAAGCTCGCGGGCGAGATGGGCGCGGTGGAGATAGGGCGTGCCGACCTCGACCAGTTCCATGCCCAGCTCTTCCTGCAGGAAGCGTGCGAGCGGCACTTCGAGCTGCGAGTCGGGCAGGAAGCTGATGCGCTTGCCTTCGAGCTGCGGGCGCAGTTTGGACAAGGCGATGCGGGCACGTTCGCGGCCCGGCGCGACGACCTTGTCGAACAGCGCTTCATCAATGCCGAATTCGCTTGCGGCGGCACGCAGCCAGCTGGTGGTGCCTTCCGCGCCGAACGGGAACAGCGCATCGAGCCGCTTCGCGCCGCGCCCTTCCAGCGCCATCGCGGTTTCACCCAGGAACGGCTGCGCCAGCAGATAGCGGGTGTTGGGGCCGACGCTCGGCAGATCGCGGGCATTGCGCGCCGGCAGCACGCCGACCTTGTCGATGCCAAGCTGTGCGAGGATGCGGGTGAACTGATCTTCGACGATGTCGGGAAGGCTGCCGACGATCAGCAATTCCTTGGCGGCATCAGGCGCGCTTGCAGGCATCACCGGCACCAGCGCCGAAAGACACGCGTCCTCGCCTTGCGTGAAGGTCGTTTCGATCCCGCTGCCCGAATAGTTGAGGATGCGCACCCGCGGCATGTGGACCGCGCCCAGACGCTGGGCGGCCTTGGCCAGATCAAGCTTGATGACTTCTGAAGGGCACGAACCGACGAGGAACAGCGTGCGGATGTCCGGACGGCGTTCGAGCAGGCGGTTGACGACCCGGTCAAGCTCGTCCTGCGCATCGACCATGCCGGCCAGATCGCGTTCTTCCATGATCGCGGTGGCAAAGCGTGGCTCGGCAAAGATCATCACGCCCGCCGCCGATTGCAGCAGGTGCGCGCAGGTGCGCGATCCGACCACAAGGAAGAAGGCATCCTGCATCTTGCGGTGCAGCCAGATAATGCCGGTAAGACCGCAGAACACCTCGCGCTGGCCGCGCTCGCGCAGGACCGGGCGCTGGCTGTTCTGGCCGGGTGCCGTTTCGGGCGTATCGGCGCGGGCCAGTTCGGACGCGCAGCCATCAAGGGTGGCAAGCGGGCTCATGCGGCCACCGCCTTGTTCGAGGCTTCGCGAGCGGCGGCGGGCTGGGCGCCCTCCAGCCGGGCCATGCGCAGCTTCCACAGGAACTGCGCGGCATTGACAACGTAGACTGCATAGGCGGCGAGCGCGACTAGCATGCGCTGATCAAGGGTGCCAAAGCCGCCGAACAGCATCGTCAGGTAAAGCGTGTGCAGCGCCAGCACCAGCATCGAGAAGACATCTTCCCAGAAGAAGGATGCAGCGAACAGCCACTTGCCGAACACCACCTTTTCCCAGATCGAACCGGTAATCATGATGGTGTAGAGCACCAGTGTCTTGACCACGATCGAGACGTCGGCGGCAAAGGCGCCTTCTCCGGTGGAGAGCGTGCGCACGACCAGCGCCAGACTGACAAGAAACACCAGGAATTGCAGCGGGGCGAGCACACCCTGAACAATCGTCCAGACCGATTCGTCGCGCCGCACCCGCTCTTCAGCGGTGTAGAGCGCCCGGCTCTTCCCTCTCTCTTGGCCCACACCCTTCACCGTGGTTCCAGGTTCGACCGGGGATGCCTGATCCTTCCGAGTCATTGGTCGCAGTAGCCTTATGCTGTGTGACTCGGAGATTACGCCTGTTCCAACATGAGTGTCAACTAGATTGGACGTTTAGTTTTGTTGACGATTTTTGTCGTGGGAGTAACGTTGTTTGCGCCGCTCCCGAAAAAGGCGTAGACAGGATTCGCTGGCTATAGGGATCAGGGCCAAGGGCGCGTCGTTCGGGTGCGTTCATTACCTCCTGCGGAAGGGTGTTCCGCACGACCTGGGGAGGGTCTGGCGAATGGGAGATTCCAAGGCTTCGGGCATGTTCGGTGCCGGTTCGGCGGTCCTGCGAGGGGTGATTGCCGCACCGCTTGAACGGGTTCGCAAGAAAGCTTCGGGTTCCCGGGACGAGCCTCACGATTCGGTCAATGCCATGATCGAGGGCGAAATCATCCCGCGCCTGCTGATGGCCCACAACACCGGCACAGTGCATGCCATAGGCAAGCGCGACCGGCCGATAAGCCCCGATGATGCCTCGCGATTTGCCATGCTGCCATTGCGGCTTGAAGCGGCAAGCCTGCTTGAGGAAGTCGATGCGTTTATCGCCGATGGTGCCAGTGTCGAGACCATCTGCCTCGATCTGCTCGCCCCTGCAGCCCGGATGCTGGGCGTGATGTGGGACCGCGACGAATGCGATTTCATCGATGTCACAATGGGCCTGTGGCGCCTGCAGGAAGTGATGCGTGAAATCGCCGCGCGCTCGCCTGCCGACCTGCCTTCGCTCAACGTCCCGCGCAGCGCGCTGTTCGCGCCGATGCCGGGCGATCACCACAATTTCGGCACCCTCATGATCGAGGAAGTGTTCTCGCGCGCCGGCTGGCAGAGCGAGGCGCTGGTCAAGCCGGAGCGTCGCGAACTGCTCGATCGGCTTGCCCAGCGGCCCTTCGATCTGGTCGGATTGACGCTTGGCCGCGATTGCCCTAGCGCCGCGCTCGCAAATCTTGTCAAGGCGATGCGCAGTGCATCGGCCAACCCCGGGATTGCCGTGTTTGTTGGCGGACGAATGATCAACGAAAACCCGGCTATCGTCGAAGAAGTCGGGGCAGATGGCACAGGCGCTGACGCGCTTGCAGCGCTCGAAATGGCTGAAAGTCTGGTGAAAGCTCCCTCCCTCAGTTCCCAGAACCTGCGATAGGTTCGGCCCACCCATGCTCACCCGCAAGCACAGCATCGAAGGCAAGCACCCTTTTGAAAAGGCGGCTGACCTTTTTCAGTCACTGGATTCCGATGCGGCGATGAAGCTGGCCATGGTGGCGGGTGATGTCACATTGGTGCTCGACGATACCGGCACGATCCTGGACGCGGCGTTCGATCCGCGCGAATTTCCGGCCTTCACCGACTGGATCGGCAGCAACTGGATCGAGACTGTCACGGACGAAAGCCGCCCCAAAATCATGGAGATGCTGGCCGCTGCCCGGCGCGGCGAGGTGCAGCACTGGCGTCAGGTCAACCATCCTTCACGCGATGGCGAAGTGCCGATCCGCTATGCCGTGCTCAGCATCAATGGCGGCGCGAACCGCATCGCTTTCGGGCGGGATCTGCGCGAGGCGGGCAAGCTTCAGCAACGTCTTTTGCAGGTACAACAATCACTTGAACGCGATTACCTGCGGATGCGCCAGCTTGAGGCGCGGTATCGCATGCTGTTTGAACGCTCGACCGAGGCGGTGCTGATCATCGAGGCAGCGACCTTGCGCATCCGCGAGGCCAATCCGGCGGCACACACGCTGGTCGGCGCGCGTGCTGGCAGCCTGTCGGGCAAGAAGCTTCCGACGGTGCTCGACAAGACCTCGCATGATGCGTTGCAGGGGCTGGTGGGCGCGGCGCTGGTTTCCGATACGGTCAGCCCGACGCGGATCAGGCTGGCTCGCGGGGCGCGCGACGTGATGGTTTCCGTCACCGGATTCACCCAGGATCGCGGCCAGTTCCTGCTGGTGCGGGTGATCCCCGCGAGCGAGCGGGCGGTCACGCCTTCATCGCCGGTGCTGGATCTGGTCGACCACATGCCCGATGCTTTTGTGGTGGCCGACAGCAATCTTGAAATTGTCACCGCCAATGCGGCTTTCGTCGAGCTGTTGCAGGCCGCCAGCGTCGATCAGCTGCGCGGGCGTCACCTGTCGGAATCGATCGGTCGGCCGGGGATCGATCTCGACCTGATCGAAGGCCAGATCGACCAGCACGGCGCCGCGCGCAATGTCAGCACGGTGCTGCGCATCGGCCACGATGTCGAAGGCGAACCGGTTGAATTGTCAGCCGTAAGAACCGGCGGCGATGATCCCTATTATGCCTTCGTGATCCGCCCGATCGGGCGGCGCTTGCGTGACCTTCCACCGGGCTCGCAGGAACTGCCGCGCTCGGTTGAACAGCTCACCGAACTGGTCGGGCGGATGAGCCTCAAGGATATCGTGCGCGAAAGCACCGATCTGATCGAGCGGTTGTGCATCGAGGCGGCGCTTTCCTACACCTCGGATAATCGTGCCTCGGCGGCGGAGATCCTCGGCCTTTCGCGCCAGAGCCTGTACTCCAAGCTGCATCGCTACGGGCTCGGCAACCTCGCGGGCGACAACGACTGAATCGGACCTTGCGGCAGGCAAGCCGCCCCGTGGAACCGGCCCGTGGCACAGGTCTGGTGCGACTCAGGCCGCCCGAACCCTCGAATCACTGCGATTTGTCTGCTTGTCCAGCCCGGTTGTGTCCCGGATTGGACACCCATGGCCGATCCAGGGCAAAAAAAGACGTCAAAATCGGGCTTGTCCGATTGAATAGTGTCAAAATAAATTGACGCTTTGCATTGTCAGGCATAGCCTTGGTTTATGGAACATTCGGTGTCCTCGACTCGCTCCGCGCCCGTTCCGGCGGCGCGTCCCAGGCTGCGCCCCAAGCCGCGCGATGTGTTGCAGCTTCTTAAACCGATCACCTGGTTCCCGCCGATGTGGGCCTTCATGTGCGGGGCGGTATCGTCCGGCGCGGGATTGGACGGGCGCTGGTGGTTCGTGGCGGGCGGCGTTTTGCTGGCCGGGCCTTTGGTCTGCGGCACCAGTCAGGCGGTGAACGACTGGTTTGATCGCCATGTCGATGCCATCAACGAGCCTGACCGGCCGATCCCCTCGGGCCGGATCCCCGGTCGCTGGGGGCTTTATATCGCAATCATCGCGAGCCTTGTCTCGGCGGCGGTGGGCTGGTTGCTCGGCCCGATCGTGTTCGTTGCTGCGCTGATCGGCCTCGCCTTCGCATGGGCCTATTCGGCGCCGCCGTTCCGCTTCAAGGCCAACGGCATGCTCGGTCCGCTGGTGTGCGGGCTGACCTATGAAGGGCTGAGCTGGTTCACCGGCGCTGCCGTGATGCTGGGCGCGATGCCGTCTGTCGAGGTGGTGATCATCTTGTTCATGTATTCACTCGGCGCGCACGGAATCATGGTTCTCAATGATTTCAAGGCGGTCGAAGGTGACCGCCAGACGGGCCTCACATCGCTGCCGGTGGTGATGGGGGTCGAGGTGGCGGCGCGGTTTGCCTGCATCACCATGGCCTCTGCACAGATCGTGGTGATCGCGCTGCTGGCACTGTGGGGCTATGGCCTGTCGGCCTTGATCGTGACCGGGGTGCTGGCCGCGCAGATCGCCGCCATGCCGCGGCTGATCGGCGATCCGGCAAAATATGCGCCCTGGTATAACGGTGTGGGCGTGACGCTGTATGTGCTGGGGATGCTGGCATCGGCGCTGGGCCTCGGAGGCTATATCTGATGCATGCCCCGCTCGCCTCTCCTCCTGCAGAGGCGGGGAATGCCGGTTTTGGCTGGCTGGCGATTGCCCGGATCGGGCTGGTTCAGGCCTCGATCGGCGCGCTGGTGATGCTGGCGACTACGGTGCTGAACCGGGTGATGGTGGTCGAACTGGGGCTGCTGGCGGCGATACCGGCAGGGCTGGTGGCGTGGCACTATGCCGTGCAACTTGGCCGCCCGCTGTGGGGTCATGCCTCGGACAAAGGCAATAACCGGACCAAATGGATCATCGGCGGCGTGGCGGTGCTGGCCGCTGGGGCGTTGCTGGCGACGCAGGCGACGGTGCTGATCGCGACATCTTTCGTGCCCGGTTTTGCGCTGGCGGTGCTGGCCTATACGCTGATCGGTGCAGGCGTTGGGGCAGGCGGGACGTCGGCGTTGGCGTTGCTCGCATCGGGCGTTGCGCCGCAGCGGCGGGCGGCGGCGGCGGCGGTGACGTGGATCATGATGGTCGCCGGGATCGTCAGTTCGGCCTTCGCTGTCAGTCCGTTGATCGAACCCTTCACCTACGAGCGGTTGGTGGTGGTGGCAGGCGGGCTGGCGCTGGTGATGGTGACGCTGACGGTGCTCGCCACTTTCCGTCTGGAACGGCAGGCAGGCCGGTTTGGCAATGCGGCCAAGGATCTGGCCACGCCCGATTTCCGGGCCGCGCTTTCGGAAATCTGGCACGAACCTGCCGCGCGGCGCTTCACAATCTTCATCTTCGTGTCGATGATCGCCTTTTCCATGCAGGATCTGATCCTTGAACCCTTTGCGGGCCTGATCTTCGGCATGTCGCCGGGCGAATCGACCAAATTGGGCGGGCAGCATCAAGGCGGCATTCTGCTGGGCATGATCATCACCGGGATCGGCGGCAGCGCCTTTTCGGGAAAGCGGCCCGATGGCTTGCGCATCTGGGTGGTGGGCGGCTGCGTCGCCTCCGCTATTGCGCTGGGCGCGCTTGGAGTGGCCGCGATCAATGGTCCGCCCTGGCCGCTCGGCATCAATGTCTTCATCCTCGGCCTCGGCAATGGCGTGTTCGCCGTGGCCGCGATCGGCGCGATGATGGGGCTGGCAGGCGCGGGGGAGAACACCCGCGAAGGCGTGAGAATGGGTGTTTGGGGCGCTTCGCAGGCCATTGCCTTCGGATTGGGCGGCCTGACCGGCGCGGTCGGGGTTGATCTGGCGCGCAGCACCCTGGTTGACGATGGCGCGGCGTTCCAGCTGGTCTTCAGTATCGAGGCTGCCGCGTTTCTGCTCGCCGCTGTTCTGGCGGTCAAAGCAACAGGAGCGGCTGCCATGCGCGCGGGCGTTCAAGAGGTTAAGAGGGAGGTCTTCGCATGAACCAGACTATCTATGATGCGGTCATCATCGGCGGTGGCCCGTCCGGCGCGACTGCGGCGACAGATCTCGCCCTGGCAGGCCATTCGGTGCTGCTGATCGAGCGCGGCGGGCGGATCAAGCCCTGCGGCGGCGCAATCCCGCCGCGGCTGCTGGCCGATTTTGATATTCCGCAAAGCCTGCTGGTGGCCAAGGCGCGTTCGGCCCGCATGATCGCGCCTTCGGGCCGGGCGGTCGATATGCCGGTGGGCGAAATCGGCTATGTCGGGATGGTCGACCGCGACGAATTCGACGAAGCCTTGCGTGAACGTGCGCGCCATTCCGGGGCCGAACGCCTGACCGCCACCTTCGAGAAGATCGAGCGCGATGACGAAGCGCATCCGATCGTCACCTTCCGCCGCGCCCGCGGGGGCCCGATCGAAAGCGTGCGGGCACGCGTAGTAATCGGCGCGGACGGGGCGCGTTCGGCGGTGGCCAAGCAGTGCCTGCCGGGCGCCGAGCGGGTGCCTTGTGTCTTTGCCTATCACGAAATCATCAAGTCGCCCGAACAGAACACCGATGCCTTCGATGCCTCGCGCTGCGACGTCTTCTATCAGGGCCGTCTGTCACCCGATTTCTATGCCTGGGTGTTCCCGCATGGGGATACCGCGAGCATCGGGGTGGGCAGCGCCAACAAGGGCTTTTCGCTGCGGGGCGCGATCGCGACCATGCGCGATGATCTGGGGCTGGAACGCTGCCAGACCGTGCGCCGCGAAGGCGCGCCGATCCCGCTCAAACCGCTGAAGCGCTGGGACAATGGTGCCGACGTGATCGTTGCCGGGGATGCTGCGGGGATTGTCGCCCCGGCATCGGGTGAAGGGATCTTTTACGCCATGGTCGGCGGGCGCCTGGTGGGCGAGGCAGCCGGTGCGTTTCTCAAGACCGGGGATGCCAAGCAGCTGAGAACCGCCCGCAAGAAGTTCATGCGCGAACACGGCATGGTGTTCCGGGTGCTGGGGGTGATGCAGTATTTCTGGTATTCGTCCGACAAGCGCCGCGAGCGGTTTGTGACCATGTGCGATGACAAGGACGTGCAGGAACTGACCTGGCAAGCCTATATGCACAAGAAGCTGGTGCGCGCGAAACCGATGGCGCACGTGAAGATCTTCCTCAAGGATACTGCGCACCTGCTAGGCTTGAGGCCCGCAACGCGCTAGACCGGCATTCGTATGAACCGGATGATGATCTTTCCCGTCACGGTTGCGACCGTGGCGGCCGTGTGTGTCGCTGCGCTTGGGGCGACCATAACCGATCTTGGGCCGTGGTATCAGGCGCTGGAGAAGCCGGGCTGGAATCCGCCCGATCTGGTGTTCCCGATGGGCTGGACGCTGATTTATGCGCTGATCACGATTTCCGGGATCACCGCATGGCGGGCCGCGCCCACCGCTGCGAAATCCGAATGGGTGATCATGCTGTTTGCGCTGAACGGCTTTCTCAACATCACCTGGAGCCTGATCTTCTTCCGCATGCAGCGCCCTGATTGGGCCTTTATCGAGCTGATCGGCCTGTGGCTGTCGATCCTTGTTCTGATCATCTATTGCGGGCGTTTCTCGCGGACGGCGGCAGCGTTGCTGGTGCCTTACCTTGGCTGGGTCAGCTTTGCCGGGGCGCTCAACTGGGCGGTGGTGCAGCTGAACGCGCCGTTCGGCTGAGGCCGGAGCGATGGAGTGGCTGTTTGCCTCTGGCCACGCGGCTGATCTGATCCTGGGCGTGCTGGTGATCGAGGCCGCATGGCTGCGCCTTGGGCGCGGCTGGGGCTGGGGCGCGATGGTCCGATTGCTTGGCCCGGCGGCGCTGATCGTGCTGGGCCTGCGGGCGGCATTGACCGGCATGGACTGGTGGTGGATTGCGCTGCCGCTCGCCTTGTCGTTGCCGCTGCATCTGATGGACTTGCGCGTGCGGCTGGCGGCGCGGGCCGACCGCTAGGGCAGTTGCCCAACAGATCAACCGCTCTGACTTTTTGAATTGCCGCGAATTCAGGCGCGCGCAGTGTTTACCCTGTGTTCGACTTCGTTCCGGACGCCTTCCCACCGCCCTATCTGAAACGCCCAAACGAAAACCCGGCCTGGCCATGGGGCCAAGCCGGGCTTTCTTGGATGCCAGGTGGCAAGCAGCCGGGCCGCATGGCCCGGCCTGCCCTTACTGCCCGGTCGAGCCTGCGATTGCGCCGCTCGGATCGTAGTTGAAGGTTTCGGGAGCGTAGTAATGCTCCTGCGCCCACAGATACCAGTTGTCGACCACGGTTCCAGTGATCAGGATGCCGATCCCGCCGGTCAGCGTGGTCAGCACCGCAAACCACCAGGCCCAGCGGTGGATCGATTCGAAGGTGGCATTGAAGCCCATCACCCAGCGCCAGAACAGTGCACCGCGTTCGGCTGCGGTTCCGCGGTCGGTGATCTGCTCGATCTCGCGTTCCCCGCCATAGCGGCCGAGCGCAAGGATGGTTGCCCCGTGCATCGCGAACAGAACTGCCGAACCATACAGGAAGACGATCGAGAGCGCGTGGAACGGATTGTAGAACAGGTTCCCGTAACGCAGCGAGAAATTGTTCGTCCAGTCGAGGTGGCTGAAGATGCCATAGGGCACCGCTTCCGACCAGTCGCCCAGCAGCATCGGGCGGATGAAGCCCAGTACCAGGAACAGCCAGATCGCCGATGCGAAGGCCCAGGGGATATGCATGCCCATGCCCAGCGCCTTGG
Source organism: Erythrobacter sanguineus (assembly GCF_900143235.1). Taxonomy (GTDB): domain Bacteria; phylum Pseudomonadota; class Alphaproteobacteria; order Sphingomonadales; family Sphingomonadaceae; genus Erythrobacter; species Erythrobacter sanguineus. The sequence continues at coordinate 199,728 of NZ_FRDF01000003.1, forward strand.
CGCGGGTATAGGTGCGTGCCCACCAGGTCAGCACTGCGATGGTCAGGAACGCGCCGGCCATGATGAACCAGCCGCCTTCATTGAGTGGGACAAACGGGCTGAAGCCATATTCCGGCCCCGGCGGGTCAAGCGAGAGCCAGAAGAACTCGCGCATGAAGGTCTGCGGGCTCCATCCGGCCTGCGCCCAGAAGTTGAGCCCGATGATCATGATGGCCGCTGCCCCGAAAGTCAGCGAGATCGTGCCCAGCAGTCCGAGATAGATCGGCCCGATCTGTGCCTGCCCGATCTTGCCGAGCCAGTAGTTGTGCCCGGTCAGCTCAACCCGGCCTTCGCTCCCGTCGAGGTGCGGGACGCCCATTTCGGGCGGCCCTGTCACTTGCACCTGGGTGAAGATATTTTGATATGTCGCCATGGTTCAGGTGCTCCTTACGACCAGATCGGGATCTTCTTCCAGAAATCCCAGAATTCGATCCAGCTGCCGACATACAGAGTGCCGGAAATGACGATGCAGATGGCGCTCCAGAACCCCGCATTGAGCGCGAGGAAGAGCCCCACCCGGTGAATGCCGAGCGTGCCGACCGAATAGCCGATGAAGTCCCGGAAATAGGTGTCTTCATATTCCGGCGTCTTCACGTCGGTTCCGCCGGTCGGGTTGACCGCCGAAAGCACCAGGCCGCCATGCAGCGCGAGCGCGAGACAGTTCGTGAAGAAGAACGTGATCGCGAGCATGTGCACGGGGTTGTAGTGGAAATTGCCGAAGGCGTAGCCCACGTTGGAAACCCAATCGAGGTGCGTCCAGATCCCGTAAGGGAAGCCGTTGCCCCAAGCGCCCATCCACAAGGGCCGGATGACGTTGAGCGTGACATAGGCGAACACGGCGACGCCAAAGGCGATCGGGACGTGATAGCTCATGCCCAGCTTGCGCGAGATTTCCGCCTGGCGGAGCACCCACGAACTGAAGGCGACCACCGCGCATGCGGTGATGACTTGCCAGTATCCGCCCTCACTGAGGGGGGCGAATGCCAGACCGGCTTCAATCGATGGTGGATTGATCGAGATCAGCCAGGGGTTGAGGGTCGGACCCTGGGCGGCGGCGGCGAAAATCAGCGCCGTGCCAAGCAACGCACTGATTGCCGTCGTCACTCCAAAGAATCCGACATAAAACGGCCCGACCCAGAAGTCGAAAAGGTCTCCGCCGATTAATGTACCACCGCGTACGCGGTATTTCCGCTCGAAACTAAGGAGCGCCATAAGTCCATCCTCCCCACCTGTGCGGTGGGTGCTTGAATTGCCGAAAGAATGTTAGGAGGCAGGCAGGCGAACCTGCCCCCTCACAATTCGAGCAGGTACTATCCCGCCGCCGGAGCTTCCGACGATTCGATAGCGGCCTGCACCGGCGCGGGTGCGCCAGGAGCGCGCTCGAGCCAGTTGTAGCGATCCGTGCTGAGCAGGATGAAGTGGATGGTGAACGCCAGCACGGCGAGACCAACATGCAGCGCAACCAGGGCGCGGCGGATGTCAAAATAGAACCAGATTCTCCACATGGGAAAATTCCTTTCTTGAGAAGGCGATCAGACAATCACCGGAATGCCGGAAGGCAGCCGGTAAGGTTTTGTCAGATCAGCCGAACCAGGGCTTGTAAGCCCACATCAAGGCATGAGCGACCAGTGCGATCGCCACATAGAGGACGAAAGTCCCCATGAAGCCCTTGTGGATTTCCTGAGCCTCTTCGGGCGTCAGGTAAGTCCCGACGCGTTCTCCGGGAGTCGGATCAGCCATAAGTATGTCTCCGTTCAGTTGGGTGTGATTGGGAGCCCGAAGGCCCCCGTCGGCATCCCCGCGTGATCCCCCACGTGGATTGGAGAGCCCCCTTGCGGGGGGCATTGGAGAGCGCGGTTGCGGCAATGGGCCACAATCGCGCATTCAAATCTGGGCGGCGCATGGTCATCATGCGGTTGCCCCTTCCAGCAGCGCCTCTTCGAGGCAGTCTGCGGTAACGATCGCCTCGCCGCGCTGGCGTGCGGCCCGTTCGGCCGCGTCGCGCAACCGCTTGGCGGCGGAAATGCGGATCAGCACCGGCTGGGCTTCAACCAGACTATCGAGCCGTGCCTTGGCGTCATTGTCCCAGGTCAGTTCGGCCAAGCTGCGCGCCGGGGTCGGATCGACCTTGTCCATCTCGGTGCCGAGCGGCAGGATGTGGAACAGCGCATCGAACAGCGCATTGCACACTTCCTGCACCAGATAGGTTGCCCCGCCATAGCCCATGAACGGCGTGCCGGTGTGGCGGCGGATCGCGGCGCCGGGGAAGCTTGCCGGAATATACATTCCGCGCGCGCCGCATTCGGCCATGTACATGCGTTCATTATAACTGCCGAACATCACCAGCGGCGGGTTGGCGTAGATCGCGGCGCGCACTTCCTCGTTCACCGGCTTCACCCCTGCGCAGCGCGAAAACGCGAAGTTGCAGGGCAGGCCCATGTCGTCTTCAAGGAAGTGGCGGATGCCGCGCGCATAGGTTTCATTGGCAACGATGCCGAAGCTTGCGGTGCCGAAGAAATCCTGCGTGACTGAGCGCCACAGATCCCACAAGGGCTTGATCGTGGTGTGCTTTTCGCGCTCGATGAAGGGTTCCGGGTCAAGGCCCAGTTCGGCCCCCAGCGCGCGCAGGAACTTGGTGGTCTGCGACAGGCCGACGGGGGCCTGAAAATAGGGCCGCTCCAGCGTTTCGCACAGGTTCCGGCCAAATTCGCGGTACATGCAGACATTGGCGTCCGAGGTCGCCAGATCGCGGATATCGGCAAGGTGGCTGCCCAGCGGGAACACCATGCCCACCTCCGCGCCGATGCCTTCGATCAGGCGGCGGATCTCGGCCAGATCGGATGGCATGTTGAACATGCCATAGGACGGCCCGATGATGTTGACGCGGGGCTTTTCGCCTTCGCGGCGCTCACGCTTGGCCGGCATTTTCTTGGGGCCGAATTCGGTCCACAGCCAGGTCAGCGCACGATCAGCCGATTGCCACTGGTCTTCATCAATGGTGCGCGGCAGGAAGCGCTTGATATTGGTGCCTTCGGGCGTCACGCCGCCGCCGATCATCTCGGCGATCGAGCCGGTGACGACCACGCAGGGCAGTTCGGGATCGAGCGTTTGCCATGCGCGCTTCATTGCCCCTTCGGTGCCGGTCTTGCCGAGCTCTTCCTCAGCCAGCCCGGTGACGACGATCGGCAGTTCATGCGGGGGCAGGGCGTCGGTATAGTGCAGCACCGAAGTCACCGGCAGGTTTTCGCAACCCACGGGGCCATCGATGATGACCTGAAGGCCCTTCACCGCGGTGAAGACATAGGTGGCGCCCCAGTAGCCGCCTGCCCTGTCGTGATCGAGAACCAAGGTCATGCCTTACCTCCCGCGCAAGGTGATGAGAGCACGACCAAACCAGAAACACCGTGATCGAGAACGAGGGTCATGTGCCGATCGCCTCCGATGCCTTGCGCGCTGCCTCGTTCAAGGCGGCGTATTTCTTGCGGAACTTGGGCCTGTCGACCGGGGTTTCTTCCCACACGCCCGCGGCATGTTCGGTGCCGACGCCTTCGAAGAAGTCGCGCATCGCATCAAAGCGGGTCTTGTTCGCCATCGCCGCATTGATCACCGTGGCAAGGCTGCCGGCGCCCGCCGGGCCCATCAGTGGCCGGGCCGAGATGAGGTTGGTGAAGTAGAGCGAGGGGATCGCTTTCGACTTCGCGTATTGCACCACCGGGGTGGTGCCGATCGCGAGATCGGGGCGGTATTCCTCGACCGCGGCAATATCCTGTTCAAGGCTGGCGCGGAACTGCACATGCACACCGCGCGCCTCCAGCCATTCGCGGTCGGGGTCCGACCACTTCGTCTTGGGGCAGGCGCTGCCGACATAGGCAACATCGGCCCCGCTTTCGACCAGCAAGCGGGCGACAAGCAGTTCCGAGCCTTCATAGCCGGAAACCGTGATCCGGCCCTTGATCGGCATCTTGGCGAGCGCGCCCTTGCAGGCGCCGATCATCGCGTTCTTGACGCCGTCGACCTTGTCCTGCGGCAAGCCCAGCGTGTCGCCGATGGCCTGCAACCACGCCGCCGTGCCATCCGCGCCGACGGGGGCCGAACCGATGATCGGACGGCCTGCGGCTTCGAATTCGCGGATGCTGGCGGTGTAGAACGGGTGGATCGCGGCGACCACGGCGCAATCGAGCGCGGCGTAAAGTTCACGCCATTCGCGGGTCGGTACCACCGGCCCGGCAGCAAGGCCGAGCGGTTCGAGCATCTGTCCGATCACCACCGGATCGGCCGGGAACATCTCGCCCAGCAGCGTGACCGTTGGCTTGTCGGTGCGTTCGCGCGGAGCGGCAACCGGGCCGGCCTTCACTTCTTCGCGGGCATATTGCAGCATTGCGCCGGCCAGCACGTCCTTGGCCTCGGCATGGGTCGGAATGCCGAAACCCGGCACGTCGATGCCGATGATCCGCACACCGTTGATATCCTTCTTGAGCAGCCGCAGCGGCACGCCGCTGGCGGTCGGCACGCAAAGGTTGGTAACGATGATCGCATCGTAAAGTTCAGGATCGGCGAGGTTTTCGACCGCTTCCTTGATATCCTCGAACAGCTTGCCGGTGACCAGCGTTTCGCTGGAGAAGGGCACATAGCCGACCGTCCGCCGCGCGCCGTAGAAATGCGAGGTGAAGGTCAGGCCATAGACGCAGCAGGCCGAGCCTGAGAGCACGGTCGCGGTGCGCCGCATTCTCAGGCCCACCCTAAGCGATCCGAAGGCCGGACACATTGATTGCGGCTGGTCATGCGGGCCGGCTTGCGGATCGACCGGATAATCGGCGGCATAGCGATCGAGAATGTCGCTCTTGCCCGCAGCGCGCGCGGCTTCGAGCATGGTGTCCTTGCCGCCGTGGCAGCCGGAGCCGGTGTCTGCGGGCACACCCTCAGGAGCAGCGGAAAGATCGATCCGGTCCGGGGCGCGTGAGGCGTCTTGGGGGGTGAGATCGTCCATCGCCATTACGCCTCGTCGTAGACCACTTCGAGGCTTTCGCGGGTTTCGAACACGCCGCCGCGCATGTCGGCCTGGGTCGCAGGGACCAGTTCGACATTGCCGCCGGTCACGTCGGCGCTGAACAGGCCAAGCAAGCCGTCCTGCGTCAGCGGCGCGGGGCGCACTGGTGGCGCGGTGGCGACATTTTCGGCCAGTTCCTCGAACAGGCTGCCCCATTCGCCACCGGGCATGCCGATGATCTGGTAATTCGCGCTCTTGCGGCGGATGTCCTCATTCGCGGGGATCGCGGTGAGCACCGGAATGCCTACGGCTTCCGCGAAGGCATGGGCCTCGCCCGTGCCGTCGTCCTTGTTGATGATCATGCCGGCCACGCCGACATTGCCGCCCATCTTGCGGAAATATTCGACCGCCTGACACACATTGTTGGCGACGTAGAGCGATTGCAGGTCGTTCGATCCGACCACGATCACCTTCTGGCACATGTCGCGGGCAATCGGCAGGCCGAACCCGCCGCACACCACATCGCCAAGGAAATCGAGCAGGACGTAATCGAATCCCCAATCATGGAAGCCGAGCTTTTCGAGCGTTTCGAACCCGTGGATGATACCGCGACCGCCGCAGCCACGGCCGACTTCGGGGCCGCCCAGCTCCATCGCGAACACGCCGTCGCGCTGGAAGCAGACATCTTCGATCCGCACTTCCTCGCCCGCGAGTTTCTTCTTCGACGATGTTTCGATGATCGAAGGCGTCGCCTTGCCGCCGAACAGCAGGCTGGTGGTGTCGGACTTGGGATCGCAGCCGATCAGCAGCACGCGCTTGCCCTGCTGCGCCATCATGTAGCTGAGGTTGGCGAGGGCAAAGCTCTTGCCCGAACCACCCTTGCCGTAGATCGCGATGATCTGCGTTTCCTTGGTCACCTCACCAGTGTGAACCGGATCCGGTTCGTGGCCCGCTTCGTCGCGCAGCGAGGCGGCCTGGTCTTCCAGAGTGCGGGTTTCGAGTATCGACATTAGCAATCGCTCCAATCGAGAACCATCTTGAGACAACCGGGATCGGTAAAAGCCTGCGGATAGGCTTCGGTCGCCTCGACCGCCGGGCGGCGGTTCGTGACCAGCCCTTTGAGATCGAGACGTCCGCATTCGATAAGCGCGCGGGTTTCGGCGAGGTCGCCGGGCTGCCATTCGGCCGCAACGCGGAAATGGGCTTCCTTCATGAACGCCGCCGGGAAAGCGAAGCTGACCCGGTCGGAATAGAAGCCCGCCAGCACGATCTCGCCACCCTTGGCGAGTCGCATGATCAGCGTATCGATCAGATTGGCATCGCCGCTGGCATCATAGATCGCGTGATAATCGCGGCGATCGTCTTCCGACGGGTCGATGGCGTCGTAACCGATGGCACCGGCGCGGCGCGCGGGGTTGGTTTCCCACACCGTCGGCGGTTTTCCGCCAAGCGCGAGCGTGAGCCGCGCGATCAGGCGGCCCAGCACGCCGTGGCCGATGATGAGATCGGGCAGCGCATCGCGGTGATGAAAACCGCCCTTGATGGCGTGGAGCGCGGTCGCAGCCAGCGCGCACAGCACACCGGCATCGCCGAGATGTTCGGGGATTGGCAGGGCGCGCGCCGAAGGCACGATCACGCGCTGTGCCGTGCCGCCGAACAGGCCGCGCGCGTCGGTGTAGCAATTGGCGCCGGGAACAAACACCCAGTCACCAACCCGGGCGCGGGCATCGGGCCCGGCATCGACAATGCGGCCGACCGATTCGTAACCGGGAACAAGGGGATAACCGAGGCCGGGGAAGGGCGGCATAGTGCCGGTCCACAGCAGCTTTTCGGTGCCGGTGCTGATACCGCTCCAGGCGATATCGACGACGACGTCGGAGGCCTCCACCGGCTTCATCTCAAGCGCCCGCAGAGCGAGGCGCTCTGGTGCTTCGAGAATGACTGCCAGCGTGTTCATTGGTCTTGCTCTCCGCCCGGACTTTCGAGGCTGAAAACGCCGACTCGAAAAGTCCGTTGATACGTTCTCCCGACTGTTTGCTACGCTTTACGCTAAGGACTGTCAATTTATTTGGACAAGTTTCCCTCAGGCCCGCGCGATGATCACGCTTGCGTTGACCGGTTGCGCAGTTGCGACAGACCGAGCGCTGGCGAATCCGGCTTTTTTCGCCATGGCAATGATTTGCGCCGGGCTGCGCGGGCGGCCGGAACCCATCGCCCACAGGTAAAGCCCGAAGAACGCCTCCCCCATCGGCTCCGCACCGCGAATCTGCGCCATCGGCTCGGCGATCAGCAGCCGCGCGCCGGGGGCAAGGGAGGTGCGGATATTGGAAAGCAGCGCCTGCGCGGGTTCATCATCGTGATCGTGCAGGATCCGGATCAACGACACCATGTCATAGCCCCGGGGTATGGTATCCTTGAAGAAATTGCCCGGGTGGCCCGTCACCCGCGCCGCGCCGACCGCTTCGCCGAGCACGTCGCGGCCGGTTTCCACAACTTCGGGAAGATCGAACAGCCCCAGCTCCAGATGCGGCCAGGCCGTGCCGATCGCCTCAAGGAAGGCCCCGTGCCCGCCCCCCACATCAAGCAGCCGCTTTACCGGCCTGAACGACACCGAGGCCAGCACCTCGTCAGCAACAAAATGCTGCGATGCGGCCATAAGCTGCGAATATTCAGAGGTTTGCGTACCGCGTGTCCCCGCGCCGTGCAGCGCCCCGGCATAGGTCCAGAAGCGCGAAAGCCCGGTCGGCTCGCACCGGTCTCGACGCAGCAGGGCGACGGGATCGGCAAGGTCGGCATAGAGCAGCCGGTGGTGGCGAATCATCGCCTGCACCCCGGCATTGGCCGCAAACACCGCGCCCTGTTCGCCCAGCATCCAGCGATCCGGCCCGGCTTCTTCTGACAGCATCAGCGGGCGCGCGGCGCGCAGCAGGGTAAGGGCGGCGTCCTCGGTCAGTTCCATCCGCGCCGCAACCTCGGCGGCGCTGACTGGCCCGTCCTTCAGAATGTCGAACAATCCGCCTTCGACGCAGGCGCGCAGCACCTGCGAATAGGCAAAGCCCGCCAACAGGTTGAACGCGGCATCCGCCCGGCTGCGCGCGATCCAGCGGATCAGCGGCAGGCGCGCGGCCCAGTACTGGAAGCGGGGATTGGCGAAAACCCCGTTGCGACGGGCGATCCAGCCGGTCCGGATGGCGGTCCAATCGATCATGGACGGGAAAATTCACGGGTCATATGTCTAAACAATTGGACAGATGGACTGACAAGGTCAATGATATTGTCACTGGAATTGCTCGGGGAGGACGGGTGAGCGCGCGAGTCGCCGTGATCGGAGCCGGAATGGGCGGGCTGGTAAGCGCCGCCCTGCTGGCCGCGCGCGGCCATGATGTCACCGTGTTCGAGAAAGAGGCCTGGGTCGGCGGCAAGGCGCGGCGTGTCAGCGTCGACGGGGCCGAAATCGACGGCGGCCCGACGGTGTTCACCATGCGCGACGTGTTCGACGAGGTGTTCGCCGCCTGCGGGGCCCGGCTCGATGACCATGTCACGGCCCGCAAGGCCGAGGTTATCGCCCGCCACGCCTGGGATGCCGGCCAGCGGCTCGATCTCCATGCCGATCCCGCACGCAGCGAACAGGCCGTGGGCGATTTTGCCGGAGCGGATGCCGCGCGCGGTTATCGCGCCTTCCGCCAAGAGGCGCAGCGCATCTTCGAGGTGCTGGAAGACCCGTTCCTGCGCGGCGACAAGGCCTCCACCCCTTTCCCGATGATGTGGCGGATCGGGCCGTGGAAGATGGGTGACATGCTGGCGATGCGCCCGTTTGACCGGATGTGGAATGCGCTGGGCGAACATTTCGCCGATCCGCGCCTGCGCCAGTTGTTCGGGCGCTATGCCACCTATTGCGGATCCTCGCCCTATGCCGCGCCTGCCACGCTGATGCTGATCGCCCATGTCGAAGCGCGCGGCGTGTGGCTGATCGATGGCGGGATCCACGCGCTGGCCAAGGCGATTGCCGGGCTGGCGGAACAGCAGGGCGCGCGGGTGCGGTGCCATGCGCCGGTTGCCGCAGTCCTGACCACCAATGGCCGCACGAGCGGGGTGCGGCTGGCATCGGGCGAGGTGATCGCGGCCGATATCGTGATCTGCAACGGCGATCCCGCGGCGCTTGCCACCGGGCGTTTTGGCGATGGGCCTGTGCGCGCCGTGCCCAGGCTGTCGCCCGCCAAACGCTCGTTGTCGGCGCTGGTGTGGTATGCGCATGCCCGCACTCAGGGTTTTGATCTCAGCCATCACAACGTGTTCTTCTCGCCCGATTACGCCCGCGAATTCCGGCAGATCGGCGAAGGCGCGCCGCCGTCCGACCCCACGGTCTATGTCTGCGCGATCGATCGCGGCGCGAGCGATCACGGTTCGGCACCGGAAGGCCGCGAACGCATCCAGATCATCGTCAACGCCCCCGCCAACGGGGACACCAATGCCTATTCACCCGAGGAGAGAGAGCGATGCACCCAAGCCATGATGGCCACGCTCAGGCGTTGCGGTCTGACATTGGAAGATCCGCTGCCGCACCAGCTCATGACCCCGCAGGACTGGGAGGGGCTGTTCCCGGCCACGGGCGGCGCCCTTTATGGCAGAGCGTCGCACGGCTGGGCGGCCTCTTTCCAGCGGCAGGGGCCCAGGACCCGGCTGCCCGGTCTGTATTGCACGGGCGGGGCGACCCATCCGGCGGCTGGGGTGCCCATGGCAGCCTTGTCCGGGCAGCTGGCAGCGCGGGTGATCGGACAGGACCTCGCTTCGATGAAGCTGTCCCACCGGGCGGCTACAGCTGGTGGTATGTCGACGCGATCAGCGACGACGGGCAGCACGGGCTGACGATCATCGCCTTTCTGGGCAGCGTGTTCTCGCCCTATTACAAGCGTAGCGGGCGCGGCGATCCGCTCAACCATTGCTCGCTCAACGTGGCGCTTTACGGCCCGCAGGCGCGCTGGGCGATGACCGAGCGCGCTTCCGGCGCGGTCGAGCGTGATGCCAGCAACCTCGTGATCGGGCCAAGCTGCGTGCGCTGGGACGGCGAGGCGTTGACGATCGACATCGTTGAGGGCGACACCCGGCTGTTCGTGCCATGGCAGCGGCAGGTAACGGGCCGGGTGCGGGTCTTCCCCGAGGCGCTGAACCGCGCCGCCTTCGCGCTCGACGGGAAGGAAAGCCACATCTGGCACTGTCTTGCCCCGCGCGCGCGGATCGAGGTGGAGATGACATCGCCCGGCCTGTCGTGGAGCGGCAAGGCCTATCTCGATCACAATCGCGGGGCCGAGCCGTTGGAGCAAGGCTTCAACACCTGGCACTGGTCGCGCGCCCATCTGAACGAAGGCGCACTGGTCTGTTACGAAGGCGAGCGCGGCGATGGCTCGCTGTTCGCCAGCGCGCTCAGGTTCAGCAGGGACGGCGCGCCCGAACCGGTCGATCTGCCGCCGATCGCGCAGTTGCCGCGCAGCAAGTGGCGGATCGAGCGGCGGACCCGTTCGGATATCGGCGTGGCCGAAGTGCGCCGGACATGGGAGGATACGCCGTTCTACGCCCGTTCCGAACTCGCCTCGCGCTTTGCGGGCGAGGAGGTGGTGACGGTGCAGGAAAGCCTCGACATGCGGCGCTTTTCTGCGCCGCTGGTGCAGTTCATGCTGCCTTACCGGATGCCGCGGCGCAAGCGATAGGGCTGACCCCGCGGCCGCCGGATCGCCAACGCACGCCCCTCCGCCGGCCCGCGCCCGGCGCGTGTTGGAGACACATGAGACACTGTCCAGGAAAGGAAAACCCCCCGCCCCGATTGCGCTGGTCGAACAGCAGCAGAGGCGGGGATCACAGGACATGCGCGCCACGCTGCCGGCTTTTGCACAAGTAGGAAAGGGCTCTGCCGCGCAAGAAGCTGCGTCCGCTTTCGGGATGAGGGCTGGAGCGGGTGGATGACCGTTTGTGGGTGGTTTTCTGCCGCCCCCTCCTCGTCGCCCCGTGCTTGACACGGGGTTCGGCTTTCTTCGTTCCCGCCCTTAGTCAAAGGTAGCCAAGCCCCGTGTCAAGCACGGGGCGACGAGTTCTGGAATGTCGTAAACGGGGTCGCTTCCCGCAAGGCAGCTTTTTTCGCAGATTGACCATAAGCGGACATGCGCTGTCCGGTTCTGGCCCTACTGGGCAGGCGGCTTGCCATCCCGCTCCGCCGCTTCCTTTGCGGCCCGTTCGGCGCGGGTTTTCTTCAGCTTGCGATCCATCGACACATATTGCCACACGCCAAAGCCGATCGCGACGCCGTAGAACAGCACGATCTCGATCCAGCCCATGTCGCCCATCATGCGTCTCCTATCCGTGCTGCGCGAGGAAGGCGGCGATCAGCGCAGCGGCTTTTTCGGGGGCTTCCTCGTGGGCAAGGTGGCCGAGGCCGGGCAGCACTTCAAGCCGCGCGTTAACGAGCCAGCCCTGCGCCTCGCGCGCCCAGGCAGGGGGGATGGCAGGATCATTGCCGCCATGCACCAGCAGCATCGGATTGGGAGCCTCGCCCATCCGTTCCCGCAAGCCGGGCAGATCCCAGTTGGCCATCATCGCCAGCGCCCCGCCCGCATGGCCGGGATGCTTCAGCAGCGTGCGGTAACAGGCCAGCCCTTCGGCATCGATGCGCGAATGGGTTGAGCGCCACAGAAACCGCCCCGCGCCGCCGGTAAGATCGACCGTGCCCGAAAAAATGCGCGGCACCAGCGGGTTGATGAACAATGCCTTGGCCACCGCCGGAAAGATCTGCGCAAACGGGCCGGGGAAGGGGCGGAGCGCCGAGGCAAGGCCGATGATCGGCCCGCCATAGCCATGGTCCAACGCCAGTTGCAGCGCCACCGCCGCGCCTGCCGAATGGCCGATGATCGCGGCAGGTGTCACCTCCATCGTCTGGAGCAGCCCTGCGATTTCGCGCGCCATCGGGCCAAGGCCCATCGCATAAGCATTGTGCCCGGTGGTGAAGGCGTGGCGCGGCAGGTCAATGGCGATGACCTCGTTGGTGTGCGCCAGCAAGGGCATCAGATCGCGCCATGAATGGACCGACGCGCCTGTTCCGTGGAGCAGCAGCAGCGGCTTGCCCGCTCCCATGCGCTGGACATGCCAGCGCGCGCCGCCTGCCTCGATGAACTGGCTTGCATTGCGGTGCGGCCAGATCAGCCCTTCGCGGTTCCAGTCAAGCGCGCTCATGCGGCGAGCGCGGGCTGCGCGGCGTTGATCGCGGCCTGCAGCATCCGGGCATCGGCGCGGGGCAGGGCGAGGAAGCGACCGCCCAGCGCCTGCGCCAGCGCTGCGCCTTCGGGCCCGGGGCGGGCCGAGATATCCACCACCAGCGTATCGATCCCGCGGGCGTAGATCGCTTTCGCAGCAGCCTCGGCATCAGCCTTGGCTTGGGGTCGTCCGGGTGAGCCATCGGCGGCGATATTGGCGCGGCCATCGGTCAGGATGACGAGGGCAGCGCTGCGCCCGCGTGCAATCACAGCTTCGGCGCATTCGCGCGCGGCGTTGAGGCCCGTCGCCAGCGGCGTGCCACCCCCGCCGGGCAGTTCCGACAGCGCCCGGCGTGCGCGGGTGAGCGAGCGGGTGGGCGGCAGCAGCAGTTCGGCGCTCTCACCCCGGAAGGCGACCAGCGCCACTTCGGAGCGGGTGACATAGGCCTGTGCCAGCATCAGTTCGACCGCGCCCTTGGCCTCCGCCAGCCGCGCCGCCGCTGCCGAGCCGCTGGCATCGACCGCGAAGATCGTGACCCGTGCGGCGCGTTCCTCGAACCGGCGGATGCGCAGGTCTTCCTTGCGCATCAATATCGGCGCGTCGGGGCTTGCGCCCTGTTCCTGGCGCCTGACCTGTTGCCACGGCACGGCGGCGCGCAGGCTGTCGATCAGCGCCAGCTTGGCCCCGCCGCGCGGCATCCCCGGACGTGCGCCCAGCGGCTTGCCGCGGGTTGCGGCCTTGCGTTTTTGCCCGGTGCCACTGCTGGACGAGCGGCGCGGCGCCTTGCCCTGCGCCAATTGCGCGAGCAGATCCGCCGGGATCGCGGCCCTGGCTGCTTCGACAAGGATTTCGGACAAGTCCGGTTCCTGCTGCTGCTGGTCGGAATCCTCGGCATTGTCACGCTCGCCATCGGGGGGCGGAGGCGGGGGTTCCTGCTGTTCTTCGGGCGGCGGTTCTTCGGCGTCCTGCGGCGGCAGACGGGTGGCGCGCGGAGCCAGCACCAGTCGCACCGCGCCCGACAGATCGGCATCGATGATGCTGCCGCGCCCGGCCAATGCTGCCAATCCCCGCGCCGCCTCGCCCGCGAAGATCAGCGCCCGCAGGGAATCCACCCCCAGCATCGCAGCCGTGGCGGCGAGCGCCTTCATGGCGTCATCATCCAGCGGCGCGACATCGGCGAGGTTTCCCGCCGCCGGGGCCAGTTCCACCCCCTGCCAGCGGCGCGAGGCCGAAAGATCGCAGAGAAAGGCGAGGCGTTCCATCAGGCTGACCGGCGGGGCTTCATCGGGCTCGGTCGCATCATCGCACAGCACCAGCGCGGCCTGCCCTTCGTCCAGCGGTGCATCCAGCATCTGGGCCAGCCGCCCGGCAATGCTCGCATCCAGCCGTTCGGCCATCCCGGCGATCAGCGCGCCGCCCGATGCTTCCTCGATCAGCCCGCTCTGGCGCACCGGCTTTCCGGCGGAGAGGCTGGCGGCCAGATCGATCCCGCCCAGCAGCCGTTCATCATCGACATGGCCCGGCATCCGCCTGAGCGCGATCGCCTCCCCCAGCGCCGCCACCAGCGCATCGCGTGCGGGGCTGGAACCGCGCAGCACCATCCCGCCGAACAGTTTCGGCGCGAGGGTGAACAGGCGGGCCGCAACCACCGCGTTATCGAGCGGGTCGTCAGCGTCCGGCAAATTCATCCAAACAGCTCGTCAATCGCCCGCATGATCCGCACGGTCGAGCCGGTTTCATCCAGCACATCGCGCCGCAGCCGGTGGCGCAGCGCGGATGGTGCGATGGCGATCAGGTGCTTGCGGGTGACAGCCCTTGCCCCGTCGAGCGCCGCCAGCGCGCGGGCGGCGCGCATCAGGGTGAGTTCACCGCGCAACCCGTCCGCGCCCACCGCCATGCACAGTTCGGCGGCATCGCGCAGCACGTCTTCGCCCGCCGTCAGCTTGGCGAGGCGGGCCTTGCCGCGGGCGATCCTTTTCAGGGTCTTTTCGTCCTCGCCCGCCCAGCGCGCGGCGAAGCCTTCCGGATCGGCCTCGTTGGCGGCGACGAGGCGCATGATTTCGATCCGCACTTCGATGTCTTTAGGGCTGCGGACCTCCACCGACAGGCCGAACCGGTCGAGCAATTGCGGGCGCAATTCGCCTTCTTCGGGGTTGCCGCTGCCGATCAGCACGAATTTGGCCGGGTGGCGCACCGACAGGCCTTCACGTTCCACCACGTTCTCACCCGAGGCGGCGACATCCAGCAGCAGGTCGACGAGGTGATCTTCGAGCAGGTTGATCTCGTCGATATAAAGGAACCCCCGGTGCGCTTTCGCCAGCAGGCCGGGTTCGAACGCCTTTTCGCCAGACCGCAGCGCGCGTTCCAGATCGAGGCTGCCGATCACCCGGTCCTCGGTCGCGCCCAGCGGCAGGTCGACGAAGGGCACGGCGCGCTTCACCATCTTGCCCCTGCCGCATACGTCCGGGTAACGCGCCTGATCTTCCTTCGAGGCACCATAGGGGCAGCCATCTGCTGCCATGATCGGCGGCAACAGGCCGGCAAGCGCGCGCGCGGCGGTGGACTTGCCCGTCCCCCGGTCGCCGAACACCATCACACCGCCCACACTGGGATCGACCGCTGCAATCAGCAGCGCCTGCTTCATCTCGTCCTGACCGACGATCGCGGAAAAAGGAAAACGTGCCATAGGGCTTGCCTTGTGGCCGTTCCATCGGCGGCGGACAAGCCCCCGAACTGGCCCAACTGACAAGCGGGTTGCACAGTTTCTCGCTTGCGCGGTTCGCTTTTGTGAACCGTCAGCCCTCCCGCCCGCCTCCCCACAAGGCCGCCATAACGTAGTGATACTATTGCTGGCCTTGTGGGGAGGCGGGGTGGGAGGTCTGCCCCCGACGCCTCAGCGCCGGGACAAGCGGTTCAGCAGCAGCACCGGCAGCAGCCCCGCCGCCAGCAGGATCAGCGCCGGGATCGAGGCTTCGACCAGCCGTTCATCGCTGGCAAGCCGATAGGTGCGCGTGGCCAGCGTTTCGAGATTGAAGGGCCGCAGGATCAAGGTTGCGGGCAATTCGCGCACCGTGTCGATGAACACCAGCGCCGCAGCGCCCGCAAGGCTGGGGGCAAGCAGCGGGGTATAGATCCGCGCCAGCACCCGCGCAGGCCCCGCGCCAAGCGATCGCGCCGCCGAATCGAGCGCCGGAGGAATGCGCGCCATCCCGCCGCTGACGCTGTTATAGGCCACCGTCAGGAACCGTACCGACAGGGCATAGACAAGAATGGCGCTGGTGCCGGTCAGCAGCAAGCCGCCGGTCCAGCCCAGTGCATCGCGGGCGAACCGCGTCAGGCTCTGGTCGAGCGCGCCGAGCGGGGCCAGCAGCCCGACCGCCAGCAGCGCGCCGGGCAGGGCATATCCCAGCGTGCCCAGCCTGATCGCGCCCGCTGTCAGCCGCGAGGGTGAGCGCGCGCGGGCAAAGGCCAGCAGCAGTGCGGCGACAAGGCATACCCCGCTGGCCGCCAGCCCCAGCCACAGGCTGTCAGCGGCATAGGCGGCAAGATTGCCCGTGGCGGCAAGGGCGACATCGCTCATCGCCATCATGCCCAGATATCCTGCCGGGACAACAAAGCCCAGCAGCACCGGCGCGAGGCAGGCGATGAAGGCCAGCGCCTTGCCCAGCGGCGAAAGCGCCACCAGCGGCTCTGCCCCGGCGCGTGCGGTCAGCCCGTCGCGGCTGTCGCTGCGGCCGGCCCGCGTGGCGGCTTCGAGCGCGACCAGCGCGACCACGAACAGCAGCATCACCGCCGCCAGCTTGAGCGCGGCGGGCTTGTCCCCCATCGCCAGCCAGCTTCTGAAGATCCCGGTCGAAAAGGTGGGGATGGCAAAATATTCGGCCACGCCGAAGTCCGCCAGCACCTCCATCAGCACCAGCGCCAGGCCGCCCGCGATGGCCGGGCGTGCGGCGGGCAGGGCGACCTGCCGGAACGCCCGCGCCGGGCCTGCGCCAAGGCTGCGCGCGGCGCGGAACTGGGTCAGGCTTTGGGTTGCAAAGGCGGTGCGGGCGAGCAGGTAGACATAGGGGTACAGCACCAGCCCCAGCACCAGCGCGCCCCCGCCCAGCGAACGGATTTCGGGGAAGGCGTAATCGCGTGCCCCCCAGCCGGTAAAGCCGCGCAAGGCGGTTTGCACCGGCCCGGCAAAATCGAGCATGTCGGCATAGATATAGGCGGCGATATAGGCCGGCACCGCCAGCGGCAGCACCAATGCCCAGCCGAGCACGCGGCGTCCCGGAAAATCGCTCGCCGCCACCAGCCAGGCGCAGCCGGTGCCGACCAGCGCGGCAAATGTGCCTGCCAGCAGCATCAGCAGCCCGGTGTTCCAGACATATTCGCCCAGCATCGTGCGCGCGAGATGGGCGAGCGCGCCGATCCCCCCGCTCAGCGAAGCAACAAGGATCGCGGCGATCGGCAGCCCTGCCAGCGCGGCGATCACCAGCGCGGCGATGATCCAGCCGCCCGCCCAACCTGCGGGCATGCTGGTCGGCATGCTTGCCTGTGCTTGTGCAAATTGCCTAAGGCGGCTCACCGGCAACCCCCGACAGCCATGGGCAGGATCAGACTTTGAGCCTCGAATTTCGTCATATTGCCCATGCTTATGGTCAGGTCAGGGCGCTGGAGGACATCAGTTTCACCGCGCCGACGGGAGAGATCACGTGCCTGCTTGGCGCGTCGGGTTGCGGGAAGTCAACTCTGCTCGGCCTGGCGGCGGGATTGCTGCGGGTGCAGCAGGGCAGCATCCTGATCGATGGCGAGGTGCTGGCCGATGAACGCCGCAGCCCGCCGCCCGAAGCGCGGCCCGTGGGGCTGGTGTTTCAGGACGGCGCGCTGTTTCCGCACATGACCATCGCCGCCAATATCGCCTTTGGCCTGCCCAAGGGGCGGCGCGGCGAAGTGACCGATTGGCTGGCGCAGGTCGGGCTGGCGGGGCTGGGCGCGCGTTATCCGCATCAATTGTCGGGCGGCCAGCAGCAACGCGCCGCGCTGGCCCGGGCGATGGCACCGGGGCCGCAGGTGCTGTTGATGGACGAACCCTTTGCCAGCGTCGATATCGTGCTCAGGCGCAAGCTGCGGCGCGATTGCCGGATCCTGCTGCGCACACGCGGGGCGACGACGGTGCTGGTCACGCATGACCCCGCCGAAGCGCTCGACATAGCAGACAGGATCGCGGTGATGGAGGCCGGGCGGATCGTCCAGTTCGCCACCCCGCAGGAACTGCATGATGCACCCGCCAGCGCGGCCGTGGGCGCGATGTTCGGCGGGGCGCAGATCGTCTCCGGCACGCGCAACGAGGGCGGCTTTTCCACCGCGTTCGGCGCATGGCCGGTGGATTGCGCGCTGGGCGATGTGCCTGATGCAGTCGCGCTTGACCTGCTGGTTCATGCCGATGCGCTCGATCTGGCGGAAGACCCTGATGGCTTGCGGGTGCGCGATTGCCATGTGCAGGGCAAGGGGGTGCGGGTGGTGCTGGTTGCAGCTGACGGCACCGAAATCACCGCTGAGACCGCCGAACCGGTCAGCATTGATCGCCGTTACCGCGTCATGCCGCACGCGGGCAGCCTGCGGGTGTTCGCGCGGACTTAAGGCTTGCGCGGCAAGGAATAATATTGCAAGTCATTCGCAAGTTGTAACGGGAATTCCTCTTTCATGAAAAAACTGCTCCTTGGCCTTGCCTTCTGCGCCAGCCTTGGCGGGCTTGCCGCCTGTTCCGAAACTCCGGAGGGCGAGGGCGATGCTCCGGCCAATGCGGGCGAGGTCAATCTTTATTCCTCGCGCCATTATGACACCGATCTGGCCTTGTATGATGACTTTACCAGCCAGACCGGGATCAAGGTCAACCGGATCGAGGCCGATGCCGATGCGCTGATCGAGCGGATCCAGTCCGAAGGCGAATTCAGCCCGGCTGATATCCTGATCACCGTCGATGCCGGAAGGCTGTGGCGGGCCGAGGAAGCGGGCGTGTTTGCCCCGGTCGAATCGGATGTGCTGGAAGAACGCATCCCTGCGCACCTGCGCCATCCGGAGGGGCTGTGGTTCGGCCTGTCCACCCGCGCGCGGATCATCATCTACAACAAGGCCGCCGGAAAGCCGGAAGGGCTGGAGAACTACGCCGATCTTGCCGACCCCCGGTTCAAGGGCGATATCTGTATCCGGTCTTCGTCCAACATCTACAACATCTCGCTGCTTTCCAGCATCATCGCGCACAAGGGCGCAGCCGAGGCGGAAAAGTGGGCCAGAGGCGTGGTCGCCAATTTAGCGCGGCCGCCGCAGGGCAATGACACCTCGCAGATCGAGGCGGTGGCCGCGGGCGAATGCCGCATTTCGGTGGTCAACACCTATTACCTCGCGCGCTATGCGGGGGGCGAAGGGGCCGACCGCGCAATCTTTGACGCGATAGGCGTGATCTTCCCCGATCAGGACTGGACCGGCACCCATGTCAATGTCAGCGGCGCGGGTCTGGTCAAGACCGCGCCCAACCGCGAAAACGCGGTGAAGTTCCTCGAATATCTCACCTCGCCCAGCGCCCAGCGCTATTTCGCCGATGGCAATAACGAATATCCGGCAGCGCAGGGCCTCAAGGCGAATTCCGCGGTCGAGCAGCTCGGCAGCTTCAAGCCCGACACGCTCAACGCCGCCGAAATCGGCAAGCGTCAGGCTGAAGCCGTGAAGATCTTCGACCGCGCAGGCTGGAACTGACGGGGGCGTGAAAGCGGGTGCGCGGATTGCGCCAGATCAAGGCCCGCTTTCACCCCTTAACACTAAACTGTCTTGAAGGCGCGCCGCGAAACGTTCATCTGCGCCACCATCCCGGCCGCTGTGACAGTGGCGCAGACCTGTATCCGAGGCCCACCAGTGCACCAGCCCATCATCGACCGCAGCCAGTTCACCGAAAGCGCGGCGCTCTCCGTCGAGACGATTACCCACGTCCACCACTGGTGCGAGGGGCTGTTCAGTTTCAAGATCACCCGGCCTGCGTCCTTCCGCTTCCGTTCGGGCGAGTTCGTGATGATCGGCCTGCCTGGTGACAACGGCAAGCCGCTCCTGCGCGCCTATTCGGTCGCCTCGCCCAGCTATGACGAGGAATTGGAATTCCTGTCGATCAAGGTGCAGGACGGCCCGCTGACCTCGCGGCTCCAGCACATCAAGGTCGGCGATCCGATCTACCTCGGCAAGAAGCCGACCGGCACGCTGGTGACCGATGCGCTGCTGCCGGGCAAGCGGTTGTTCATGCTGTCGACCGGCACGGGGCTGGCGCCCTTCATGAGCCTTGTGCGCGATCCCGAGGTTTACGGGATGTTTGAAGAAGTGTTCGTGGTGCATTCGGTGCGCAACGTGACTGAACTCGCCTATCGTGAGCTGCTGGAAAGCAGGCTTGAAGGTGACCCGCTGCTCGAAGACGAAGACCGCGCCAAGATCATCTACGTCCCCACCGTGACCCGCGAACCGTTCCGCACGCAGGGCCGCATTCAGGCGCTGATCGACGATGGCCGGCTGTTCGAACAGAGCAAAGGCCCGCAGCGGTTTGTGCCGGACGAGGACCGCGTGATGCTGTGCGGATCAATGGCGATGATCAAGGACCACGCGGCTGATCTCGAAGCGCGCGGCTTTGAAGAGGGCGCGAACAACAAGCCCGGCCAGTTCGTGATCGAACGGGCGTTTGTGGGTTAAG
The DNA here is from genome assembly GCF_900143235.1 of Erythrobacter sanguineus. Classification (GTDB taxonomy): domain Bacteria; phylum Pseudomonadota; class Alphaproteobacteria; order Sphingomonadales; family Sphingomonadaceae; genus Erythrobacter; species Erythrobacter sanguineus. The sequence goes on from NZ_FRDF01000003.1 coordinate 219,707, forward strand.
ACCTTTCCCACGGCGTCTCCCCGGACTTGATCCGGGGCCCCGCTGCCTTTCAGCCCGAATCAAGAAAGAAGCGGCATCCCGGGTCAAGCCCGGGAAGACGATCGGTGAGCGGTCGCTCACCCCGTCTCGCCCACCCCCACTTTCGCGCTTGACCCTTTGCAAGCGGCGGGCTTTGATCGTGGCAAATCAAAACCCATTTGCCCGGAGAGAACCACCATGCTTGCGACCTCCTATCGCACCGCTTATAACGAAGACCACGAAGCCTTCCGCGACACTGTCCGCAAGGTGTTTGCGGAAGCCCTGACCCCGCACATGGACGAGCACGAGGCGAACGGCATCGTCCCCCGCGACGTGTGGAAAAAGATGGGCGACGCCGGGATGCTGTGCATGACGGTGAAGGAGGAAAACGGCGGCCTCGGCCTCGATTTCGGTTTCAATTGCGTGCTGACCGAGGAGCTGTCCTACCTCGGATCATCCGCCGGTTTCACGCTCCAGAACGACATCACCGCCAATTATTTCGAGCGCCTCGGCAACCCCGAACAGCGCGCCAAATATCTCCCCGGCATGGTCAGCGGCGACATCATCACCGCCATCGCCATGACGGAACCGGGCGCAGGCTCTGACCTTCAAGGCATCCGCACCACGGCCAGGAAGGACGGCAACCACCTCGTCATCAACGGCTCGAAGACCTACATCACCAACGGCCAGAACGCCGATTGCGTGATCGTGGTGGCGAAAACCGATCCGACGCTGGGATCGAAGGGCATCAGCCTTGTGCTTGTCGACGCCGACACGCCGGGGTTTGAGCGCGGGCGCAATCTTGACAAGATCGGCCAGCACGCCGCCGACACGTCCGAATTGTTCTTCAATGATTGCCGCGTGCCGATGACCAATATCCTCGGCGCGGAAGGCATGGGGTTTGTGCACCTGATGGAAGAGCTGCCGCAGGAACGGCTCGGCATCGCGGTCGGGGCGCAGGCGGCGGCGCAGCGGGCGTTTGATGAAGCGGTCAAGTTCACCAAGGACCGCAAGGCCTTCGGCAAGACCGTGTTCGAATTCCAGAACACCAAGTTCACCCTCGCCGACCTCAAGGCCAAGCTGCAGGTCGGCTGGGCGCATCTCGACTGGGCGATCAGGAAGCATCTCGCGGGCGAACTCACCACCGACGAGGCTTCTGCGGCCAAGCTGTGGCACACCGACCTGCAGTGGGAAATGTGCGACGCGTCGCTGCAACTCCACGGCGGGGCGGGTTACATGAATGAATACGCCATCGCGCGGCTGTGGCGCGATGCGCGCGTGACGCGGATTTTCGGCGGCACGAACGAGATCATGAAGGAAGTGATTTCGCGCAGCATCTGATCATGTCCTTGGGAGAGGAAAACCATTGACCGAACCACTCGACTTCACCGGCAAACGCATCCTCGTCATCGGCGGGTCGAGCGGGATCGGCAACGGCATCGCGCATGGCTTTCGTGCGCGCGGGGCGGCTGTCACCGTCACCGGCACGCGGCCCGATTATGGTGATTATCTTGAGGCGGAGGACGCCGATTTCACCGGGCTGGATTACCGCCAGTTGAACCTGACTGACCGTGATGCCGCGGCGCGGCTGGCGGCGGATCTGGGCGCGGTCGATGTGCTGGTGCTCAGCCAAGGCACCGTGCGTTACGGACGGCAGGAATTCGCCCGCGAAGGCTGGGACGCGGTGGTCGACATCAACCTCAATTCGGTGATGGACGCGGCCCGCGCCTTCCACCGCGCGCTGGCACAGAGCAAGGGCGCGATTATCATCGTCTCCAGCGTGGCCGCGTTCAAATCGACCCTTGGCACGCCTGCCTACGCCGCCTCGAAAGCGGGCGCGGCGAGCCTGACCAAGACATTGGGCGAGGCCTGGGCGCGCGACGGCATCCGTGTGAACGGTATCGCGCCGGGACTGGTGCCGACCAAGCTGACCAGCGTCACCACCGAACATCCCGAACGCCGCGAAGCCAGCCTCAAGGCGATCCCGCTGCGGCGCCTTGGCACGCCCGATGACATGGCCGGCGCCGCGCTGTTCCTCGCCTCGCCCTTATCATCCTATATTACCGGGCAGACGCTGGTGGTGGATGGGGGGCTGACGCTGTCCTGATTTGAGGGGCCTGATTCGAGGGGCCTGAGTCGAGGGGTCTAATTCGAGGGGCTTGATGCCGGGGGCCGGAATCGGGATGTCGGGCAGCCCCGGACAAGCGGATTTTGCCTTTGTCGCATTGCTGCAATCCAGTCACGAACGCGTCACACGACGCGCTCAATCCGCCTTGCATCACCATGCGGGGCAGACATGGACGTCATCAATATTTTCCTCACTGGCGAGCTGGGCGAAAGCCTTGATGATTTCGTCCATGACCAGCACCGTTTCACCTTCGACCACTTGGGCCCCGATGGCCCGCGGCGGCTGGTCGAAGGGCCGATGTGGGCCTTTGTCGACTGGGTGATGGACGATCTTGCGGGGCTTGAAATGTGCCGCCGGTTGCGCGCCGATCTGCGCACCGCCGATGCCCATGTGACGATGGTGCTGGAGGAGGACGATCCCGAAGACCGCCGCCGTGCATTGCGGGCCGGGGCGGATGATTACGTGATCGGCCCGCTGACGCGCACCGCGGTGCTTGACCGGGTCCTGGCGCTGCAATCACGCGGGGCTGAACGTCACGCCACCCGCCGGTTCGAGGCAGGTGCGCTCAGCATCGACATGGCTGCATTGCAGGCGCGCTGGAATGGTGAGCCGATCATGCTGCGCCCCAATGAATTCCGGCTGCTGCGCTTCTTTGCCGAAAATCCCAACCGGGTGCTGACCCGCGAGGATCTGATCAGCGGTCTCGGCAAGCGCGAACCCCCGATTGACGAACGCACCGTCGATGTCTGGATCGGCCGGTTGCGCCGCGCGATCAAGGCGGCAGGCGGCGGCAATCCCTTGCGCACTGTAAGATCGATAGGCTACGTCTTCGATCTGAATTGAGGGGCGTGGATTGACCACCCCAAAACCAGCTCACCCCCCAAACGCTCACCAACGTAAACACGCTGGAACGGACCCGAAGGGTCCGCAAGCGCGCCCGCAGCGACGCGGCCGTCAGGCCGTGGGAGCGAGGAAGGCGCGGCCCATCGGGGCCGCGCCCAAGATCAAAACATCGCCTTCAGCCCGAAGTTGAAGGCCGTGCCGACCTGAAAGGTGTTGATGTCGATCCGGTTGCCCTGGAACTCCTGGAATTCGAAGTTGTCACGGCCGAAAATGTTGCGCACCTCGAAGCTCAGTTCCAGCGGTTGCCCGGCCAGTTTGAGTTCCGAACGCGCCACGAAATCGACCGTCAGGCCGGGATCCTCGACGATGTCGGGCAGGCGGTTGAAGCCGCGCGCCGTCACCCGCTCGCTCGCATAGTTCAGCAGCACGGTGAGCTGCTGCACCTTTTCGGTATCTTCAAGGCTGAGCGCGAGGTTGCCGACATGGTCCGACTGGCCCACCAGCGATGCGCCGTCGATGAACAGCTCGGCCGCACAGCGGCCCGGATCTTCCGGCGTGGGCGCACGCTGCGGACAGCTGGCGCGGTCCACGCTCGGATCGACGTTGAGGCTTGATCGGGTCCAGGTGTAGTTGGCCATCACCAGAAACTGCTTGGTCTCGAAGAAGCCGCCCCAGTCATAGAGGTCGAACCCGTAGGCGATGTCGAGTTCCGCGCCGTAAAGTTCGGCGGCGGGCGCGTTGGCAAAGCTGGTGCGGAATTCGCCGGGGGTGATGGTGGCGAAGCTTTCGATCGGATTGTCGATTTCCTTGTAGAAACCGGCCAGACTGATGCGGTTGGGCCCGCCCATGTAATATTCGAGCCGGGCTTCCGCGTTGATCAGCTGGCTGTCCTGCAGCAACGGGTTGCCGACGAAGCGGCGGTTCGATTCCGGATCGAAATACAGCTGTTCGACCAGCTCGCGGAACTGCGGACGGGCGATGGTCTTGGACGCGGCGACGCGCAGCTGCAGATCGTCCATCAGCTCCCAGGTGATCGTCGCGGCCGGCAGGAAATAGTCATTGGCGATATTGGTCGGGGTCGCGCCGGGGATGGGGGTGGTGAAGATCGACTGGTCGAGCGCCACGGCCTGCACCGCGTCTTCGTAACGCGCGCCGACCTCGATGGTGACGGCGTCCACCGGCGCCCAACGCAGCTGACCATAGCCCGCATGCACTTCCAGCGCGGCGTCGAACACGGGGAAAGGCGTCCGCTCGTTAAGGCGGACGTTGAACCCGGCCAGGGTTGCGCCGTTGATGATGTCGCCCGGCTTCCTGAGGCCCAGTGCTTCGATCGTCAGGGATGCTGCCTCGTCGGGCAGGCTATCGCAGATCGGCCCGCAACCCACCAACACCTGGATCCCGCGGCTGGACGAACGGCGCCCGACGTCGGAATAGGCATAGCCGATGGTGACATCGAGATTGTCCAGCAATTCGTAGGACAGATCGATCCCGCCGAAATAATTGTCTTCCTGAAGGTCATCGAATTCGACCAGCGCGCGAATGCCGGTCTGCCCGCGCAGGCCGCCAATATCGACCCGGAACTGGTCGCCAAAGGGATCGCCCGGGTTGTTGGTGCGGACATAATTGAAGGTGGCGTTGAAGGGCGCTTCGCGATTGGTGCGGGCGAAGCCGCCGCGTAGGTCGATATCAAGCTTTCCGAAATCCAGTTCGGCCACCATCTGGGTGTCGATCAGCTGGCGTTCGAACCATGCGGTCTGCTGGTCGAAGAAATCGAACCCGCTGTCACCCTGCTGGATATCGGTGCGGTCACCCAGACGCGCGGTCTTGAGCGAATCGCGGATATACAGATTGGTCCAGCGGATGGTGTGTTCGCCGATGTCGAGACCAAAGCCGAGCAGCGCATTCACCAGCACGTTGTTATCGGTGATGAAGGTGGTGCTGGTTTCGAACACCTGGCTGAGATCGGCGCTGCCCGCCTGGCTCAGGACCGAGCGGTTGCGCCAGTTGTTGCTGATCCCCGCCGTGGCAATCACCCCGAGATAGGCATCCCCGCCCAGATCGAAGGATTTGCCGCCGGTGATGTTGGCGCTGAAGTTGATCGGCAGATTGTCGTTTCGCTGCAGGGTCACAAGGTTGGTTGGAAACAGCTGGCCCGCGATGCCGTTGGAGGTCGCCGGATCGAGCGCTTCGAGCCGGTCGCCGCTGTCGAAGAAGGCCTGCAAGTTCGACGGGATGTCGCGGTTGCCATTGTCGAAGCCGAAGGTGTCCCAGCGGCTGCCGAAATAGGTCAGGCCGTTCTCGAAGGTCGTTTCGGTATCCCCGCCGCCGCCGAAGCTGACGGTGAGGAAGTCCTCGGTCGGCACGGCCTTGGTGGTGAGGTTGATCACCCCGCCGCCGAATTCGCCCGGGAAGTTGGCCGAATAGGTCTTTTGCACAAGGCTGGAGGAGACCACGTTGGTGGGAAAGATGTCGAGCGGAACCACCCGGCTGAGCGGTTCCGGGCTGGGCAGCGGCAGGCCGTTGAGCAGCGCCAGCGAGTAACGGTCGCCAAGGCCGCGCACGAACACGCGGCCATTGCCGACCAGGCTTAGCCCGCTGACGCGGCTGAGCGCGCCGGCAATGTCGCCTTCGCCGGTGCGGGCGATGTCGGCTTCGGACAGGATGTTGAGCACCTGGCTTGACGCGCGTTCCGGATTGCGGCCGCGCCGCCCGGTCACGATGATCCCGCCGCCGGGAATCGAGATGTCAGGCTGATCGAATTCTTCTTCGGGCGAAGCGTCTTCGACGTCGGCGGTCAACGCGTCCTGTGCCGACGGCTCAGCTGCCGGATCAGCGGACTGGGCATGAACGACTGCGGGAAGAGTGAGCGACGTGGTGAGAAGCAGCAGCCCTGCCAGGCGCATGCCGGTCGACATAATGCGAGACCCCTTCATGAATAGGCCTTTGAAAAGTGCCGGCCATTGGGGACCGGGCAGAATGAAAGGGGGAGGCGCGCGCAAAATGCGGCGCCTCCCTCAATCCGGTCGGCGCGATCAGGCGTCGGTGTAGACCGGCAGCGTGGTGCAGGCACCGGTGCTGCTGCCGAAGTCGAGGATCGACGAATTGCAGGTCCAGTTGCCGAAGGTCGATTGGAACTGGGCCGCATTCTCCATCGCGCCAACATAGGTGCGGTCGGGGAAGAAGGTCGAACGGCCCGAAGCAGCGAACGGGGTCACGCCCGCTTCGCCGGTGCCGTTGATGACTGTGCCCGTCAGCGTGATGGTGAAGGCCAGATTGACATTGCTGCCCGCCGTCACCGCCGCCAGAGCTTCGGCATCGGTGGTGGCATTGGCGCCCGAACCACGGTCGCCCCGGGCCTGCCGGTTGGTGCCGCCGTCGCAGACGACGGAGTTGATCCCGATCAGCGCGTCGAGCGTTTCCTGTTCATCGAAGCGGAAGCAGAAGGTGGCATCGCCGTCGATCTTGTCCATCACGCCGTTGGTGAGGCTAAGCGCCGCGCCGCCGCGCGCGCGCACCATCTGGGCCGAGCCGTTCGAACGTTCGACAAAGGTGAAGTTGTTCACCTGCAGGCGGGTGCGCGGGAAGGCGGCGAGCGGGGTTGAGACGCCGTTGGGCGAATCGAGTTCGATGTTCGCATCACCGGTGGTCGAACGCTGGACCACGACAACGGTATCGAGATCGGCCTGCGCGCCGGTATCAACGTCGAGCGAATCGTCCGACGCGCCGATCACAGCAAGATTGCGAACGCGCACGGTGCCGCCGAAGAACTCCACCCCGTCATCTGAACTGTTGAACGACTGCAGATTTTCGATCACCGTGCCAGAACCGATGCCGCCGGTGGTCAGCGACTGCAATTCGTTGCCCGGCGCCAGTTCAAACCCGGAGAAGCGGATCTGGTTGAAGGTGAATGAACCGGAATTGTCCGCATCATTCGCACCGCCATAGGGAATGGCAACCGCCGCCCCTTCAAGGTTCTGCTGGCAGGTGGGGTTCTGCGAGAAGGTCGCATCGGTGTTGATCCCGCCGGTGGCGCAATCCGAAACCCGCGCCCGGCCGAGCAGCACGACGCCGCCCCACTGCTGCTGGCTGTTGTCATTGGCAAGGCCGATGACGTTATCACGGCTGGTCCACACGATCGGGCGATCAGCAGTGCCATTGGCGTTGAGACGGTTGCCGCGGTTGACGATCAGCGCTGCCTGGCCCTGCGCAAACACGATCACGCCGGGTTCGACCGAAAGCGTCACATTGTTGCCGGTGCTGGAAAAGCCTTGATCAGTGCCGACAAGGGTCTGCCCGCCGAGCTGGTAGAGCAGGCCCGGAATATAGGGCAGCGTGTCGCTGGCGTCGACGGTGCCCGGCAGCGTGCAGACGCGCCATTCGCCGGTCGGGCCGGTGATGGTGCCGGCATCGGTCAGGCCGCCGGTCGAATTGATGGTCGGGCAGCCTGCCGCCGGCGTGACGAGCGATTCGGTCGGCGTCGGGGTGGGCGTCGGAGTCGGCGCGGGCGGGTTGGTGATGTTGACGTTGATGTCGCCGCTGGTGCCGGGCGAGACGATTTCATCCGCGCCGCAGCCGGCAAGAGCAAGAAGGCTGCAACCCAGGACGAGAGTGCGTTGAATGTTTTTCACAGCGAGCGGTCCCCTCAAAAACCGAGAATCAAGAAAGCGCCGAAACAGGAATTCGAATTGCGCAGGGTCTCGCTAGGGGGGCTGCATGACAGAATTCTTGCAGCATGACAGCCGCGTGGCATTTATAGGAATATGACCGAAGAAAGACATTTGTGACAATTGCGGTCTGCGCCAGAATGGCAAATGTTACAGCAGTGAAGCACCTAAAATCAGATATTTAAGCTGATTAATTGCAGAAAAATTACAATATTACGGTTTTGTTGCATTCATTGAAAAGCTGAGTCACTATGCTTCTCGCACAGATAGAGGAGCCTATGCCCATGTCCGTTACCACCTTTGCGATTGCCATGATCGCCGCTGCCCCGCTCGCCGCTACCCCGATGGCCGATGCGCCTGTTGTCCGGATGCAATCATCCGCACAGCAAGGCGATCTGGCGGCGCACACGCTGGCCGCCGGACGCGAGGATGAGGCGTTGGCCGTGCTCCAGCGTGCCAGTGCCACCAATCCGCATGATCCGGCGGTGCTGATCAATCTTGGCATTGCCTATGCCCACAAGGGTGATGATGCGAAGGCGCGCGCCGCGTTCCAGTCCGCGCTGACCTGCCACGAGGTGGTCGAACTCGACACCGCCGATGGCAATGCCACCGATTCGCGGCGACTGGCACGCAAGGCGCTCAGGATGCTTGAGCGCGGCGAATTCCGCGCCGGGAACGCGCGCACTGAACATCTGACCTATCGCGACTGATCAGGCTGCGGCCCGCGGGTCGCAGCCGAGCTGCTGCGGGCGGGCTGTCGCGGGGGCAGTCCGCCCGTTTTGCCGCCTGCAAACAGCTTCCCCGGCCTGCTCAAGTCAAAGGCTGTCACCCGCTTGTCATTTAGGATAGACAAAGGGAGACATTCTGGAGGGCCCTGGAATGATTCTCGCCGCGGCGGGCCGCGTCACCATTGCTGCCACCTTGCTGATCGTCGCCACCGCGGCGCGGGCTGACGTGCTTGAGCTCGGCGCAGATGGCGCGCGCTGGGTGGCCGGGCCCTTGGCTGGCGCGGCGGCGGCAGGCGATCTTGCGCCCGCGGCAGAGCGCGCTGGTGCCCCGGTCATGTTTGACGGCCTTGCCTTGCCCGAATCGATGATTGCCGATCCTGCCCGCCACGCCGCCGGGGTGCCTGCGCGCTATTCCGCCAAGATCCACGAACTCAGCCAGCGTTTCGACCTGTCGCCCAGCCTGCTCGAAGCGGTGGTGTGGCAGGAAAGCCGCTGGCGCGAGAATGCGGTCTCCCCGGCTGGTGCGCGCGGTCTTGCTCAGCTGATGCCGGGCACGGCGCGTTATCTCGGGGTCGATCCGTCCGATCCGTTCCAGAACCTTGAAGGCGGGGCGCGCTATCTGCGCGAACAGCTGGATCGGTTCGATGGCGATCTGGAAAAGGCGCTGGCCGCCTATAATGCCGGGCCGGGCCGGGTCGAGCGGGCCGGCGGCATTCCCAACATCCGCGAGACACAGAATTACGTGGCCTCGATCATGGGGCGCCTTGCCAATCACGCGCGCCCGGCTGGTCAATGACCTGCCGCGCCCAATTTCTTCAAGGATAATGAGACATTCCATGACTTCGCTGTTCCGCTTTCCCACCCGTCTTGCTGCGCTGCTGATGCTGGCGCTGACCCCTGCCGGTGCCTCGGCGCAGACGGCGCAGGGCGATGATCCGATCACCAGCGCGCTGCTGTGGATGCAGAACATCCTGCTCGGCCCGGTGGCGACCAGCCTGGCGGTGATGGCGGTGGCTGGAGTCGGCTTCATGATGCTGACCGGGCGGATGAACTGGCGCTATGGCGGCACGGTGATTGTCGGGGTGTTCATTATCTTCGGCGCACCACGTCTGGTGGCGAGCATCAGCGGCCTATGACCGATCTGGTCCGCCATCCGGTTCACCGTAGCCTGACGCGCCCGCAGATGTTCATGGGCGTGACGATGAATTTCTTCATCATCAATCTGATGGTGACGACGATTGCCTTCCTGATCCTCGACTCGTTCTGGATCATTCCCGTGCCGATCGTGATGCATGTGATCGGCTATTTCGCTTCGCTGCGCGAACCGCGCATTTTCGACCTGTGGATCACCAAGGTCAGCAAATGCCCGCGCGTGCCCAATTTCAAACGCTGGGGATGCAATTCCTATGCCCCGTGACTCTATGACCTTCAAGGACGCCCTGTCATGGTGAAATGGCTCGGAGCTGCTGCATGGAGCGCGAAGGAAGCCCGCGTGGGCGATCGCTTGCCCTATGCGCGGCTTATCGACGAAAGCACCGTGCTGCTGCGCGATGGATCGGTGATGAGCGCGATTCAGGTGCCCGGCCTGCTTTTCGAAACCGAGGATTCCGACGCGCTGAATGCCCACGCCGCCACGCGGGAAGTGATGCTGCGGAGCACGCTGGATGCGCGCTTCGTGATGTATCACCACGTCATCCGCCGCCGGGTGGAAGTGGAGCTGGACGCCGAATTTCCTGATGCCCTGTCGCGCCATATTGATGCGCGCTGGAAACAGCGGCTGGCGGGCGGATCGCTGTTCATCAATGACCAGTTCGTCACCCTGATTCGCCGCCCCGCACGCGGCAAGACCGGCCTGCCGGAACGCATGAGCAAGCTGTTCTCGCGGCGCGGGCAGGACGAGTTGGAGGCCGATCCCAGGGACATCCGCAGCCTCAAGGCCGCGATCACCGGCCTTGTCGCCAGCTTGCAGAATTACGGCGCGGCGGTGCTGGGCGATTATCAGGCGCCCGGCTCCGAGCGCGGCGGCGCGAACTCCGAAATGCTCGAATTGCTCTCGGCGCTGTATAATGGCGAGATGCGGCCGGTGCGCCGCCCTGCGCCCGAGACCGATATCGGTCACATGCTGCCCTATCGCCGCGCCTCGTTCGGTCTCGATGCAATGGAACTGCGCGGGTCGGCCGCGCCCGATTTCGCCGCGATCCTCGGGCTGAAAGACTACCCCGAGGCGACATCGCCCGGCCTGCTCGACAACCTGCTGCGCCTGCCGTTCGAGATGGTGGTTTCCGAAAGCTACGCCCCCAATGAACGCACGACCGCCAAGGAGCGGATCGACCTCGCCCTGCGCCGCTCGCGCTCGGTGGATGAAGAAGCCGCGGCTGAACGCGGCGAGATGATGGCCGCGCGCGATGCGCTGGGCAATGGCGCGGTTGGGTTCGGCGATCATCACCTCACCGTGCTGGTGCGCGAGACGACGCTGCCCCGGCTCGATGACGCGATGGCGTCCTGTGCGGCCGCATTGGCGGATACCGGCGCGATTGCGGTGCGCGAAGACACCAATCTTGAACCCGCGTTCTGGGCGCAGTTTCCGGGCAACGAGGAATTTATCGTGCGCCGCGCGCTGATTTCCTCGGCCAATATGGCGGGCTTCGGCTCCTTCCACGGCTTTGCGCTGGGGCAGGCGGCTGGCAACCACTGGGGCGATGCGGTGACGCTGCTGGAAACCACGAGCGCCACGCCGTTCTTCTTCAATTTCCACAACGGGGACTTGGGCAATTTTTCGGTCATCGGGCCGTCGGGTTCGGGCAAGACCGTGGTGATGAACTTCCTTGCAGCCCAGGCGCAGAAGTTCAAACCGCGCACCATATTGTTCGACAAGGATCGCGGGGCGGAACTGTTCATTCGCGGGATCGGCGGGCGTTACAGCCGGATCGCGCCGGGTGATCCGACCGGGTTCAACCCGCTCTCGCTCCCCGATAGCCCCGCTAACCGCGCCTTCCTGCGCGATTGGCTGGCCGTGCTGCTGCAGGCTGACGGGCCGGAGGAATTTTCGACCATCAGCGCCGCGGTCGATGCGACTTACGCCAATGATCCTTCGCTGCGCCGCCTGCGGCATTTCAAGGAATTGCTGGCAGGGGCGCGGCGGCCTGAGCCGGGCGATCTGGCGGATCGGCTCAGCGCATGGATCGGTAGCGCATCCGGGGATGGCGGCGAACATGCATGGCTGTTCGATAACGAACGCGACCGGCTCGATCTGGGTGAGCGCGTGCTCGGCTTCGACATGACCGCGCTGCTCGAAAATCCGCGCCTGCGCACGCCGACGATGATGTATCTGTTCCACCGCATCGATGAACGGCTGGACGGGCAGCCCACCATGATCCTGATCGATGAAGGCTGGAAGGCGCTGGATGATGAGGTCTTCGCCGCGCGCATCCGCGACTGGCTCAAGACCCTGCGCAAACGCAATGCGTTGGTGGGCTTTGCCACGCAGTCGGCGCGCGATGCGCTCGACAGCCGGATTTCGACCGCGTTGGTCGAACAGACCGCGACCATGGTGTTCATGCCCAACAGCCGCGCCCGGCCCGAAGATTACTGCGACGGGTTCGGCCTGACGGATCACGAATTTGCGCTGATCCGCTCGCTGCCGGCCCATTCGCGCTGCTTCCTTGTGCGCCAGCCCGATGCATCCGTGGTGGTGCGGCTCGACCTGTCGGGCGCGCCCGAAGTTCTCACCATCCTGTCGGGCCGCGAAAGCGCGGTGCGCAGGCTCGATCTGCTGCGTGAGGCGGTGGGGGATGAACCTTCGGCATGGTATCCCGCGCTCACCGGCCAGCCGTGGCCCGATGGCGCAGCCCTCGACGAAGACGGGCATCCCGTCTGGCAGGCGGCGGAATGACGACCGCTTGCGATCTTGCCGCCCAGTCGATGGGCACCGGGGTTTCCGCCGCGCTGTCGGCGGTGGACTGCATCGCCAGCGGGATGAGCGAACAGGCCTTCAACCGCCTGTTCGGCACCGAAGGGCAATTGGCCTTCGCGCTGACGCTGCTGCTGGGGCTGTATGTCGGCTTTTTCGGCCTCTCGCTGATGCTGGGGCGGTCGAACCTGTCGGTGCGCGCATTGTTGCCGAAGATGATGACGCTGGGACTGGTGCTGACCTTCGCCACCAGTTTCGTGGCGTTTTCGACCATCTTCTACAACATCTTCATTGGCGGGCCGGATCAGATCGCGGGCATCCTCACCGGCACGCAGGGTTCGGCCACGGCAACCTTCGCGCAGAAACTCGATATCGTCTTCATCGCGATCCAGCAGGCGAGCGGGGATACCAAGGATATCAATGCCTTTTCCCCGCCCGGCATGATGTGGTTGGGCGCGATGCTGTTGCTGCTGGGCACCGTGGGCCTGCTGGTCACCGCGCGCATCGGGCTGGCGCTGCTGCTGGCCTTGGGGCCGATCTTTGTGGTGCTGGCGCTGTTCGACGGCACGCGGGGGCTGTTCACCGGCTGGCTCAAGGGGCTGGTGATGCTCGCGCTCGCGCCGCTGTTCGCGGTGCTGGGCGGCACGATCATGCTGGAACTGGCAGTGCCGATTCTGGCGGCGCTGGTGGCGGTGCCGGGGCAGATCGATCAGCAGGCGGCGATGGCGTTCTTTCTGGTGGGCGCGGTGCACGTTGCGCTGATGTTTCTCGCGCTGAAGGTTGCCGCGACCATGGTTGCAGGCTGGCAGGTGTTTGGCCTCGTCCCCGAAAGGAACGCTGGTCGTTCGGGTGATGCCCCGCGGGCGCTGCCTGCGCCCGCGGCCGCCTCTTCCGCGCCGCGCAGCGCCAATGTGGCCCCGGCAAGCGCCGGTTTGGCCCCCCGCAGGGTCGATGTCGCGGCCGCCATGCCCGTGCTTGCCGCCAATGACGGCGGCCCGGCTGCTGTTTCACGTGAAACCCGTGTCTATGCCACTTCGGGCGGGGGCGGGCAGGTCGCGCCGCTCAATCCCGCCACCTCGCGCACCCGCGGCATCGGCAATCGCTTCCGTTCGGCAGGAGGCGCGGCGCCCGCCAAGATGACATCCCCGGAGAAATATCAATGACCCGCGCCGACAGCTTTCGGCTGAGCCTTGCCGCCTTCGCGCTTGCCTTTGCCGCGCCTGCGCTGGCCGAGGATTCGCGCCTCCAGACGCTCGTCTTCGATGAGGCCGCGGTGGTGCGGATCGATGGCAAGGTGAAGGTGCAGACCACCATCAAGTTCGCCCCTGACGAGGTGATCGAGAATGTCGCGATCGGTGACAGCGCAGCCTGGCAGGTGCAGCCCAACAAGGCGCAGACGATCCTGTTCGTGAAGCCGCTGGAACCGGCTGCGCGCACCAACATGACGGTGGTAACCGATCGGCGCACCTACCTGTTCGATCTGGTTGCCAGCCCCCGCAACGCGCCGCTTTACGTGCTGCAGTTCCGCTATCCCGAGCTGGAACGGGCCGCCGAGGAAGCCCGCCTTGCCGCCGCTGCCGAGGCCGAGGCGGAAGCTGCGCGTCTGGCTGCCAGCCCGGCCGAAATGGCTGCCGCGAATGATCCCTATGCCGTCGCCGATCCGGCCAGCCTCAATTTCGCATGGGCCAGTGCTGGCACGCCCGAATTGCTGCCTGCGCGCGCCTATGATGATGGCGATGCGGTGTTTCTCACCTGGCCTGTCGGCACCGCGCTTCCGGCGATTCTCGTGATGAACGAGGATGGCGATGAAGGCCCGGTCAACTTCACCGTGCGCGGGGAAACGGTGGTCGTGGACGGGGTGCCGCCGCAGATCATCCTGCGGTCGGGGCGCGATACCGCCACGCTCACCAACACCGGCCCCGCAGCGATGTCGGCCCGCAGCGCCGGGTTGACTGCGCCGCGCAAGAAGGGGTCGCAATGATGCGCCGCCTGTTCCATCCTGTCACGGAGTTCTACTGATGCGTCTTGCCATGCGTCTGCCGCCGAAAAAGGGCGACACTACTGCGGGAGACAGGATCGACCCGCGCGAGCAGGAATCCGCCGAGATCATCGATCTGGCCAGCCGCGCCGCCTTCCCCGCCGTGACCGACCGCAAGGCCAGGGGTGACGGGCTGGGCCTTGCTGCGGGCGTAGCGCTGATCGCCGGGATCGGCGCGGTGACCTTCTGGGCGATGAATTCCGCCCGCCTGCCCGATCCGCAGGGGGTGGGCAACCCGGCGGTCGCCCCGCCGCAGGCCGCCGCCGCCGCGCCTGCCGAAGTGCCTGCCGTCGATCCCGCCACCGTGACGCCGCAGCCCGATCCCGCGCCCGCACCGGCGCTGGCCAACCAGCCCGCGCAGGTAGCGATGCCGGTCACCAATCCCTATGCCAGCCCGACCATGGTGTTTGATGCCAGCCGCGCGGCCAATAGCGCGCGCCTGGCCGAAGCGCCGGTGGGCGCGACTGCGGCGACCGGTGCGCAGGCTGCTGACCTTGGCAGTTCCAGCGCGGCGGCCTTTGCCAGCCGGATCGGCGGGGTCGGCGGTGCGCCCGCACAGGCCCGGCCGATGACCAATCCCTCGACCACGGTGACCGAAGGCACGTTGATCCCCGCGATCCTCGAAACCGCGATCAACACCGATGTGCCGGGCTATGTCCGCGCGGTGGTGAGCCAGGATGTGCGCAGCTTTGATGGCAAACGCGTGCTTGTCCCGCGATCATCGCGCCTGATCGGCCAGTATCAGGCCGGTGTGCAGCAGGGCCAGCGGCGCGCCTATGTGATCTGGACGCGGCTGATCCGCCCCGATGGCGTCTCGGTCAACCTCGCCTCGCCCGCTGTCGGGTTTGACGGCACGACCGGGCTTGAAGGCGACGTCAACAGCCACTTCTTCCAGCGTTTCGGATCGGGGCTGCTGCTGTCAGTCGTGGGCGGATTGGGCGCGCTGGCGACCGGCGGCGTCGGCGGCGTGATTGTCGCGGGCGGGGCGCAGGGCGCGGCCAATTCGGCGGTGCAGGTGCAAGGCCAGATCAGCCCCACTATCCGCGTGCGCATGGGCGAACCGATCCGGGTGTTCACCGCGCGCGATCTCGATTTCAGCACGGTCGGCTGAGCACAGCGATGAGCGCGGATATCCACCGGCTGACAGCAAGCGGCGAGAGCGCCGGAAAGAGCGCGGAGGCTGCGCCTCTGCCCGCCGAACGTTCTGTCTATCTCGACGCCTATCTTGCCCCCTTCCGCCGCTGGCTTGACCGCGACACCGTGACCGAGATCATGGTCAACCGTCCGGGCGAGGTGTGGATTGAGGATGCCTCCAATCCCGGCATGCAGCGGATCGAAACGCCTGAGATTGATGACCGGCTGGTGCAGCGACTTGCCGAACAGGTGGCGCGGGTCAGCCATCAGGGCATCAACCGCGAACATCCGTTGCTGGGCGCGACGCTGCCCGCAAAAGATGGAGGGAGAGGCGCGCGCGTGCAGTTCTGCGGCCCGCCTGCCAGCCGCAAGCATTGGGTGATGGCCATTCGCCGCCACCGCCGGCTCGACTTGCCATTGGACGCCTATGACACCGGGCCATTGGTGGGTGAGGGGCATGTCGACCTGCCCGATCCGCAAGCCGAGCCGATTGCTTACCTGCGCGCGGCGATCCGGGCGCGGCGCACGATCCTGATTTCGGGCGGCACCAGCACCGGCAAGACCACCTTCCTCAACGCCATGCTGGGCGAGATCCCGCGCGCAGAACGCGTGGTGTTGGTCGAAGATACGCCCGAACTCAAGTTCCCCGGTGAAAACGCGGTCGGGCTGGTCGCGGTCAAGGGCGAGCTGGGTGAGGCCAAGGTGACCGCCAACGAATTGCTGCAAGCCGCGCTGCGGCTGCGCCCTGACCGGATCGTGCTGGGCGAATTGCGCGGCGCGGAGAGCGTCAGCTTCCTGCGCGCGATCAACACCGGGCATCCGGGCAGTTTTTCCACCATCCACGCCAATTCCCTGCGCGGCGCGCTGGAACAGTTGTCGCTGATGGTGATGCAGACCGGGATCGGTCTCACCCGCACCGATACCATCGCCTATGCCGCCAGCGTGATCGACGTGATCGTGCAATTGGGCCGCGATGCCAATGGCAAGCGCGGCATCACCCGGATCGCGGAGAGCCGGGATTTGTTGTGAGCGGGCCGCTGATTGAAACGGCCCCGTTCCTTCCGCGCAAATTGACAGCAATGTGACGGGCGCTTCATGGTGATTTACACTGCGCCCGCATGCGAACATGGAGCGCACGGCGACCCGTGACGAATGGGCGGGGTTGGCGTAACAGGGAAGCGATGAGCACGTCACCGATCGAGAACGGGGAACTGTCCGAAGCCGGGGGCGCATCCCCCTTTGCCGGGCTTGGCCCGGACGAATCACCCTATTTCAACCGTGAGCTGTCGTGGCTGCAGTTCAACCAGCGGGTGCTGGCCGAAGCCTGCAACGAAGCCTACCCCCTGCTTGAACGGCTGCGGTTTCTGTCGATTTCGGGCAGCAATCTTGATGAATTCATGATGATCCGCGTTGCCGGCCTCGTCGGGCAGGCGCAGCGCGGGATCGAACGGCCCTCGATCGACGGGCTTTCACCGACCCAGCAACTCGCCGCGATCCGCGACAAGCTGGCCGAATTGTCGGCTCGCCAGCAGCGGATCTGGCGCACCTTGCGCGATGCGCTGGCCAGCGCCGATATCCATGTCGCCGATGAACAGCGGGTCAAGCCTGCCGCGCACAACTGGTTGAAGAGCTTCTTCCTTGAAGAAATCCTGCCGATCATCACCCCGCAGGCGCTGGATCCGGCGCACCCGTTCCCCTTTGTCCAGAACGAAGGCATGGGCCTGCTGTTCACGCTGACCCGTGATGCGGACAAGGAACAGCTGATCGAAATGGTGCTGATCCCCAGCGCGCTGCCCCGTTTCGTGCGCGTGCCGGACGAGGTGACGGCGGCCGAAACGGGCGGGGGCGGGGCGCTGTATATCTCGATCGCCAGCCTGATCCAGCGCTATGCCGCGGCGCTGTTTCCCGGTTTCACCATACAAGGCGACGGCTTGTTCCGGGTGCTGCGCGACAGCGATATCGAGATCGAGGAAGAAGCCGAAGACCTTGTGCGCACCTTCCGCAGCGCGATCCAGCGGCGGCGGCGCGGACAGGTGATCCAGCTTGAACTGGAGGAGGATTTCGATCCCGCCGCGGAAGATGTGCTGCTCGAACAGCTCGGCGTGCATGAAGCCGCAGTGATCAAGACCGACGGGATGATCGGGATCGACGGGCTGGCCGAAATCGCCAGCGAAGACCGGCCCGATCTGAAGTTCGATGCCTATTCCCCGCGCTTTCCCGAACGTGTCCGTGAACATGATGGCGATGCCTTTTCCGCGATCCGCGAAAAGGACATCATCATCCATCACCCCTATGAAAGCTTCGAGGTGGTGGTCGATTTCATCCGTCAGGCCGCCGCCGATCCGGACGTGGTGGCGATCAAGCAGACGCTCTACCGCGCCGGTTCGCAATCAGCGGTGATCAATGCCCTGATCGAAGCGGCCGAAGCCGGCAAATCGGTGACCGCGGTGGTGGAATTGAAGGCCCGGTTTGACGAGGAACAGAACCTCAAATGGGCAAGCAAGCTGGAACGCGCGGGCGTGCAGGTGATCTACGGTTTCACCGACTGGAAGACCCACGCCAAGGTGGCGATGGTGGTGCGGCGCGAGGGCAGTTCCTTCCGCACCTACTGCCATTTCGGCACCGGCAATTATCACCCCGTCACCGCCAAGATCTACACTGATCTCAGCTTCTTCACCGCCGATCCCAAGCTCGGGCGCGATGCGGCCAAGATGTTCAACTTCGTCACCGGCTATGTCGAGCCGCACGCGCTGGAACGTATCCACATCGCGCCGATCGACCTGCGCAAGGAAATCTACCGCCGGATCGATGCCGAGATCGCCGATGCCCAGGCCGGCAGGCCCGCAGGCATCTGGATGAAGTGCAACCAGATCACCGATGAAGGCATCATCGACCGGCTCTATGCGGCCAGCAATGCGGGGGTCACGATCGAATTGCTGGTGCGCGGGATCTGCTGCCTGAGGCCGGGGATCGCGGGCCTTTCCGAAAATATCCGGGTCAAGTCGATCATTGGCCGCTTTCTGGAACACAGCCGCATCTATGCCTTTGCCAATGGTGCCGCCATGCCAAGCCCGAAGGCGGCGGTCTATATTTCCTCGGCCGACCTGATGAGCCGCAATCTTGATCGCCGGGTCGAGGCGCTGATCCCCATCCTCAACCGCACGATCCATGATCAGGTGCTGCAACAGGTGTTGCTCGCCAACATGCTCGATACCGAGCAGAGCTGGTGGCTCAATCCCGATGGCTCCTATTCACGGGTGGAAAGCGCGATGGAGGGTGGGGGCAAGCCTTTCAATTGCCATCGCTATTTCATGACCAACCCATCGCTGTCCGGGCGCGGCGGGGCATTGGAGGCAGGCGCTGTGCCCAAGCTGTCCTTGCGCCGGGGCGCTGCTGCATGACCTATCGCAAGCGGCGGGACGACCGCGACGGGGCCTTTGCCGGCAACACGCCCGAACGCGCGATCATCGATATCGGCTCCAACACGGTGCGGCTGGTGGTCTATGGCGGGGCGATGCGCGCACCGATGGTGCTGCTGAACGAGAAGGTCACAGCCAAGCTGGGGCGCGAGATTGCCGCAACCGGGCGGCTGGCTGATGAGGCGATGGCGCTGGCGCTGCGCGGGCTGAAGCGGTTCGCGCTGCTGCTGGATGATCTCGGCATCGAGGATGTCGAGACTGTCGCCACAGCGGCCGTGCGCGATGCCAGCAACGGGCCGGAATTCGCGGCGCAGCTGCGCGCCATCGGGCTCGAACCGCGCGTCATTTCGGGCGAGGAAGAAGCGCTGCTGAGCGCCCACGGCGTGATCGGCGCCTTTCCCGATGCGCGCGGGATCGTGGCCGATCTGGGCGGTGGAAGCCTTGAACTGGTGCGGGTGGCGAGCGGCATGGCCGACGGTGCCAGCACGCTGCCGCTCGGCACCTTGCGCCTGCCCGATTACCGTCCCGATCAACGCAAGGGAATGGCCGGGCGGGCCGAGATGAAGCAGGCGATCGACAAGGTCATCCGCAAGGCCGGGTGGGATCTGTCTGCCAGCCCTTCCGGGGCTGATAACGCGCTTTATCTGGTCGGCGGCACATGGCGGGCGATGGCGGTGTTTGCGATGGCGCTCCGCGGCCATCCCCTTAGCGATCCCCATGGTTTTGAACTTGACGCGGCTGCCGCGCAGGAACTGGCCGAAACGCTGGCGGACAGCGAAAGCGAGGCGCTGAAGGGGCGTGACCGGATTTCGTCGATGCGGGCCGAAAAGCTCCCCGATGCTGCGGTGCTGCTGTCCGTGCTGCTGGCGCGGATCAATCCTGCGCGCGTGGTGTTCTCGTCATGGGGTCTGCGCGAAGGGCTGCTGTATGATCGCCTGCCCGCGCCCAGCCGCGCGCAGGATCCGCTGCTGGCCGGGATTGCGATGTTTGCCAGCCAGCGCGGCGCCCCGGTGACGCTGGCGACCCGGATGGCAGCCTGGACGCTGGATGCCGCTCCGGCGCGCGAACATGGCAGCGAACGGCTGCGGCTTGCGGCGATCATGCTGGGGCTTGCCTCGATGCAGGTGGAACCCAACCTGCGCCTGCCGCAGGCGATTGACTGGGCGCTGCACAAACGCTGGGTGGGGGTGGATGGCATGGGCCGGGCGATGATGGCGGCGGCGGTTGCGGCCAATGGCAACAGCCTGGACCTGCCCGCCCGCGTGCGCGCGCTTGCCAGCGAGGAGGCGCTGGAAGAGGCGGCGCGCTGGGGTCTGGCGCTGCGGCTTGCCCGGAGGCTGGGCGCCCGCTCGCGCCGCTCGCTTGAGGTCAGCCGGCTGGTTGTTCAGGACGGTGCGCTGCTGCTGAAGCTGGCGGAAAGCCACGAGGCGCTGTTCGGTATCCCGTCCGAGAAGGACATGAAATTGCTGGCAGGCCGGCTTGGGCTGGAATGGCGGATGGCGATCGTGCCCGACGCGCAATTGCGCGGCGATTAATCCGGTTTGCTGCTGGCGAAAGGCGAAAAGTCGGTTTCAAGATCGTAGAGATCGACCCCTTCGGCTGCCTTCAGCTTGTTCACCACCACATAGGTCACCGGGGTCAGCGCCGCTTCCCACAATACTTTCAGCGCCCAATTGGTGACCATTACGGTCAGCACTGCCTCGGTCGTCCAGATGCCGTAGAAGGCGACGGGATAGAAAATCAGGCTGTCCACGCCTTGCCCGACAAAGGTCGATCCGATGGTGCGGCTCCACAGGGCGCGGCCTCTCGTCCAGACCTTCATCTTGGCCATTACGAAGGAATTGACGAACTCGCCCGCCCAGAAGGCCGCGATCGAGGCGACCACAATGCGCCAGGTGCTGCCGAACACGCTGACATAGGTTTCCTGACAGATCGCGCCATCGGGGATGACCGCATCGCTGCTGGAGGTCAGCGGGCGCGGTCCGCCAAAGCCGCTGGCGCTGCACGTCCAGCCATCGAAGGCAGGCAGGCTCACCACGACATAGGACATGAAGGCGAGGAACAGCATCGCCGCCGACCCCACCCAGATGACCCGCCGCGCCTTGGCAAAGCCGTAGATCTCGGTCAGCACATCGCCGATCACATAGCCTAGGGGAAAGAACAGGATTCCTGCGCCGTAGATGAAGGTGCCGGTCGGCGCGGGCCACCAGCCTTGGGGCCAGAACGGCACATCGACAAAGGTCAGCTTGGCCGCGCCGATCAGGTTCGACAGCAGCAGGATCGCGACAAAGGCGGCCATCACCAGATCGTAATAGCGGAAGGTGAGCGGTGGCCGCGAGGTTGCGACAATCCCGTCGTTCGGATCGGCATCGAAGCTGGCGGCGGGATCGGGCTGGGCGGCGGCAGAGGCAGGTGGCGCGGTGTTTTCCATCGCCCGATGGGTTAGCGCGATTCCCATGTCGCGCAAAGCGCGCTATTGGCGGGTCCGGCGCGCGCCCGTAGCTCATCTGGATAGAGCGCGAGACTTCTAATCTTGAGGCAGCAGGTTCGAGTCCTGCCGGGCGCGCCATTCCCACGCTTTTCTGGCGCAATTGCACCCAGCGTAACGACCGGCCAAGCCTTGGCCGATGGAACGGTGAAGTCCAGCCAGCATGATCGCAATGTCTTCAATAGAAAATTCCGTATTGAAAATTTTTCCAGCTATTTATTCTTTGTAACAAATAAATCACTAATAAAAATGCAATTTTATTGGATCAAAATAGAATCTATAGATGAAAATCCGCTATCCACTTTATTTGTGACATTGTTTTGTGGCCGTGGTGATACCGAAATTGATGGTGTAAGTACAACAATTCCTGATTGTTGGTTTGTGGTGAGTGTCGCCGGAGCGTTATCCTCGATCGATGCTGCAGCAAGGACCGGATCTCCCTCGTCCTCGGGATCACTCGGCGTTGGGGTCGGCTCTTCACCGATCGGTGAGGGTGGCAGGGGTTCCGCCGCCTCGACTTCCACGACCACAACGCTTGGTGCGGATTCTTGCAAGGGTTGCTGATCTATCGATTGGCTATCGCCACCAGCATCGGTTGCATCGGTGCCACCGCTCTGTTGGCTGCCTGATTCGCCGGTAGCGGTTCCAGAAGACGTTGTCCCTTCCGCTGAATCTGTGGTTGAGCCTTCATCTGATGGTTCGGAGCTATCAGTTGTTGAACCTTCATCTGATGGTTCGGAGCTATCAGTTGTTGAACCTTCATCTGATGGTTCGGAGCTATCGGGTGATGATGAATCATCCGAAGCAGTCTCAGAGTCGGAACTTGGCCCTGAATCGGGGGCCGAACCCTCATCTGATCCGGCCTCGGAGCCTGATGCCGATCCTGAGTCTGCCCCCGCACCCGAATCCGAGCTTGGCGCTGTACCCGGATCCGACGTTGGCGCAGGACCCGCCTCCGCACCCCCAGACGCACCGCCCCCAGAGCCCTGTGATTGCGCATTGACGTTGGAAACTTGATTGATGACGTTCGGTTGAACGGTAAGAGCTGTCGCATTTTCCGGTGCCTGAACAAAGACGTAATTGACAGCAGACAGCCCACTTCCCGTTATGGGGTACAGGCCAAGTTCCGATTCATTTGTTGCAGGCGTGGTGAAAACCAGCGCTCCGGCTGTAGCTGTCTCAAGCGTCTCGCCGCTCAGAAATCCTGTCACGGTACCTGTGAAGTTAGGGTTCGGTGCCCCGATGAAGCGCACCGCCGGATCGGCGCGGTAAGTTAGCGTAAGCGGCAGGATGGAGCCGATGGCTCCGCTGGCGGTGACGGGCAGCAGGTAGTTGGCAAGATCGGTGCCGCTGCCGCCGACAAAGTCGTTGCTGGTCAGGCTGGTGCTGACCGACAAGTCGCTGCCGACGTTGGGAGTGGCAAAGGCGCCGGCGGTTTGCGTGACGGTGATGGTCTCGCCTGCAACCAGACCATCAAGAGCATAGTTGCCGCCGGACAGCAGCGCTGCGGTGGTGCCATCATAATCGCGGCTGACGCTCCCGATCAGGGAAGCCAGCAGCGGGCGC
>NZ_FRDF01000013.1 GCF_900143235.1 Erythrobacter sanguineus
TGCTTCCATGAACTCCTTGGACCAGGTGTAATACAAGCTCTGGGCGATGCCTTCC
Organism: Erythrobacter sanguineus; assembly: GCF_900143235.1. Classification (GTDB taxonomy): domain Bacteria; phylum Pseudomonadota; class Alphaproteobacteria; order Sphingomonadales; family Sphingomonadaceae; genus Erythrobacter; species Erythrobacter sanguineus. The sequence continues at coordinate 56 of NZ_FRDF01000013.1, forward strand.
TTCCGGCACAGCTCGGCGATGCTGTCCTCGCCGCGTAGGCCATCGAGCACGATGCGGATCTTGTCCTCAGCCGAGAAATGGCGACGGGTTGCACGCCGGATGTCCTTCACCACCCGCTCGGCAGGGGCCTTCTTGGGGGGCGATTTCTTCAAGGAGGGTTGGGTCTTCATCTTCGTTCCTTCGTCACTACGACGAAGCCCCAACCCTCCTTAAATCACAACCTCAAATCTGTGCCATTGGTGCTGACGGGGGACAATGCCGCGCGACTTCGAACCGGCCATTGATGCTGTGATCGCAGCAGTGAACGCTGGCGAGCTTGACGGGCATTTGGCGCAGATGGGTCTGGCACGGCCACTGCGCAAAGCGGCAAAGTGATGTGTGGGTCGTGTTACCCGAAAACGGCGATATCGCGGATGTTCGGTGTTGTTGCGTATCATGATCCAATTTCAAGGCAGTGCTAGAACCGACTGCGTATTAACCGCGCGGCATGTTTTTAAACGTGTTCGATTAAGGTCGGAGATCAGCGAGTGACAATACGAACCTTGTTATTCAACATGTTGATCGCCGCAGCCGTACTGTCTGCTGCTGCAGCTTCGTTGGCCTTGCTGCTGAAGAGTCAGTTGGAGATAGCAGAAGAGGCGGGTGCGCGCAGTTTGCACGGGCAAGCACTGGCGACCGAGTTGATTGACTCGAGCGAGAGGCTGACTGGGTTTGCACGAAATTTCGCGGCCACTGGTAATGAGCGATATCGCAGATACTACAAGCAAACACTCGATATGCGAAACGGCCTGTATGCTCCGCCCAATGAAAGCCTGTCCGTTTATTGGCAACTGGTGCTGGCAGGCCAGCGCCCTGAGCCGACAGCGACAAATGATCAGGATCAGTCGCTTGAAAAGAGAATGATTGCATCAGGCCTGTCTCTGGAAGAGTTTGCGCTGTTAAAAGATGCCCAGGGACGCTCTGATACGCTGGCCAAGCTTGAAGAAATGGCGATGAATGATCTGATGGGGCGCTCTATCTCAAGCGCGGCCGCTGAATCGTCGCTTGCTGGACGGGCTGCTGCGATTGCGTTATTATACAGCCCCGAATATTACGATGCCAAGGCTTCGATCATGGAGCCTGTTGCGCTCTTCATCCAATCTTTGAATGCGCGCCTCTCAGGAGAGCTCGACATAGCAAATGATCGAGCTGCCAAATTGTCGGTGGCATTGATCCTGACCTGTATTTTGCTTTTCGTTCTGATGGGAGCGTTAGCCTTCGAAATGCGCCGCCGCTTGGCTCTGCGGGGGGGGAACTTGCTGCGGGCAGTCGAGCGCATTTCGGCAGGTGAGTTGGGGGCTCGTGCGAGGGATACTGGCAGCGATGAAGTGGCATTGCTCGCCAATGCCTTTGACGAGATGGCGGAACGGTTGGAGCAATCTCTCAACGAAGCGCACCAGAAGGCGCGTGAGCTGGATGAGCAGCGGGCTCACAGCGAAAAGCTGCTTCATAACATATTGCCCGTTTTGATAGCAGATCGCCTCAAGGAGGGCGAGGCCAACATTGCTGAAACATTTCCAGAAGTTACGGTCCTGTTTGCTGATATTGTAGGGTTTACAAAGCTTAGCGCTTCTATGCACCCGCAGAAACTTGTCGATATACTCAATAATGTTTTTGGCAGGTTTGATGAGATGCTGGCTGAATTTGGCCTCGAGAAAATCAAGACCATTGGTGATTGTTACATGGTCGTGGGCGGTGTTCCCGAGCGTAGTCCGATTCATTGCCAGCAAGTCGCTCGCTTTGCCTTGGCGGCCTTGAAAACCTTGGATGATTATAATCGGGAATCTGGGCAAACACTTCAGATGCGAATGGGAATTCATACGGGTACAGTGGTGGCTGGCATCGTGGGCAAGCAGAAATACAGCTATGATCTGTGGGGTGATGTCGTGAACATTGCCAGTAGGCTAGAAAGCACGAGTTTGCCTGGTCGTATCCATGTGGCAAGCGCTGTGCGCGCCCGCTTGCTCGACGATTTTGAGTTAGAAGAGCGCGGTCAAGTCGAGATCCGCGGGCTGGGACCAACGCAAACAAGTTTTCTTATTCAAGAAAAGGCCGAATGGGCGCCCGCTTCGCTGGATGATCGTCGGAGCGGCGTAAAGTGATGTGTGGGTCGTGTTGCCCGACAGCGGTGATATCATGGATGTGGCGTGTTGTCGGGTAACCCGACACGTTGATGCTATGGCATTGAGGTGACGGGATTTTGCGATGTCGCGTCAACCCCACCAAGTCCCTGTAATTAAGGCATTTTACAGAAAATTACTATACAACAAACTATACAACTATGCATCTAAAGTATTGATAATACGCAATGATGGGGTCACGTGTTCGAGTCGCGTAAGCGCGCCACCTTTTTTCCGCATTTTCCCTCGGAAAATCATAGGTTCTCTGTGGACCGTCTTTGGGCTTGCAAGGGCGAGGCACTGCGGTCTTGGCGACCAATCGCCGTTTACGCACAGCGTGTTGCACAAGAGACCGGGGCGCTGCTGTTTCCAGTCGTCGGGCGCGGCCGTGTTTGTCTGAAAGGGGCTCGTACGGCTTGCTCCCGCCTTCAGCTTAGCACGTCACGCCGACCTGATCGGCAAGCATGGCTGCTCCGGTAATCCCGGCATTGTCGCCGTAAACCGGAGCCGCGATCTGGTGACGCGCCCCGCCCGGGAGGTAGCCTGCGCCCAGTTCCACCATGCGCGCGGCAACCCGTGCCAGCAGTTCCGACGTCTTGGCCACGCCCCCGCCGATCACCACCCGCTCGACTGCAAGCGTGGCGAACAGCATGTGGCAAGCCTGGGCGATGTAATCGGCAATGATCGCGTGGCCCGGGTGATCGGCGGGCAATTCCGACAGCGATGCACCCCAGCGCGCCTTGATCGCAGGGCCGCTGGCAAGGCCTTCGAGGCAGTCGCCGTGATGCGGACAGATGCCGGGAAAATCGCGGTCTTGCGGATGGCGGCGCGGAAAGATGTGGCCCATTTCGGGGTGGGCGATGCCGTGGACGGGCTGGCCATCAAGAACCAGTCCACCGCCGATGCCGGTGCCGATGGTAAGATAGGCGAGACTGCGGCAACCCTCGGCCTGGACTGCGGCATATTCTGCCAGCGCAGCGGCATTGACGTCGGTATCAAGACCCACCGGAACGCCAAACCGGGTGCGGAAGAAACCGGCGATGTCGCAATCGGCCCAGCCCGGTTTGGGCGTGTTGGTGATGAAGCCCCAGCGGGGCGAGCCCGGGTCGAGTTCAAGCGGGCCGAAACTGCCGATGCCGATCGCCGTCAGCGTGCCTTGCGCGGCGAACCAGTCTGCCGCCTCGGCCAGCGTGGTGCCCGGATCACGGGTCGGGATCTGCGTGCGCGCGGTGATGCGGCCGGGCGCGGGGCCAACCGCCAGCACGAACTTGGTGCCGCCCGCCTCGACCGCGCCAAGCATCAGGCCGCGGAACCGCTGGTCAATGCGGTGATGCCGGCCCGATCACCGTCAAGCGCCAGACGGAGCAAGGGCGCCGGGACTCCCCCGAATTGCCCGTCAGGCAGCATGTCGACGAAGCTGCAGACCGTCAGTGAAGCATCGACATACCAGCTATAGGTCTGAAACGGGCGATCAGGCGGATTGGCCAGCACCAGTCCGCTGCCGTTGAGCGGGCGCCAAGGCCCCTGCATCGATTCCGCCACCATCCCGTAAAGTCCCCCCGGTGCATCGGGCAGACCGGGCGCGAAGGTCGCGGTCTGCGTCGACCAGAAGGCGTAGTAATGGTTCGCGTGGAACACCAGATGGGCACGCTCCAGCTCGTTGTTGACGCCTTCGGCATGGAGGCAAGGCGCCGTCAGAACCCACCCCGAAGCCGCCTTGCGCGCCAGCCCGAAGGCACCATTATAGGCGCTGTCCGATCCTGCCAGCGACGCGGTGAAGGCGAGATATTCGCCCCCGTCTGCAGGATCGCGGAAATAGGCCGGATCGCGGAATGCCTTGATCTTGCCGGCCTCGCCTTCGTGCGCATCGGCAGGCATGTAGTGAGGGCCGTAGCCCGCGATCAGCCGTGTCGGTGCCGTCCAGTCGTGCGGCAGGCCGTCCGCGCCGATCCGCCCCGTCGCTGCCCATAACTCCTGCTGGTAGCCGCCCGCCTTCGCACTGGTTCCCGCAGCTGTGAAGAACAGCGTCAACACGCCATTATCGAGCAGTGCGGAGCCCGCCCATTCGCGCTCGTAGGGCACGGAGAAATCGGGCAGGACCGGGCCAAGATCGCCCCATGCCTCGCCCCTCCGCTCAAGCAGGTGGATCTTCGCCTCGAAATGCCTGAGCGACGGATCGCCGCGGTCGGGCGCGGTCAGCGCCATCCATAGCGCGCGGCCGGCAACCGTCACGCGCCCGCCAGTGGCATCCTGCACCGGCCACATGTCCCAATAAAGCCGCCCGCACTCAAGCCCCGAACGATCGGGCATGATGACCGGCGGAATCCGCACCGCAGCCTGCCGCGCGATCCGATGCACGTGGTCCGCGATCCAGGCGGTGGTCATGTCAGCACTCTATCCCAAGTCAGCATTGGAAAAAAAGGGGCTGGCCGCCGGGGGGTATAAGCGGCCAGCCCTTGCGCTTCGCAGTGGCTCTAGAAATCGAACCGTACCGAAGCGAGCACCGTGCGGCCAGCAATCGAGCGCGCGCGCACGATCTGGTTGGCCGGTATCGCGCCTTCTTCCGCCTCGGTAAAGCCGATGGCGTTGAACAGGTTGGTGGCGTTCAGCCCGATTTCCACCCGGTCGATTGGTCGAAACGCCACGAAGGCATTAACCTGTGCAAAGGCGGGCAGCTCCAGCTGGTTCACATCCTGCGTGAAGCTGTCGGTGGTACCAACCACATTGGCGCCCAGCGTGAACATGTCCGCATCATATTGCGCGGTCGCCTGATAGACGAGATCAGCCTGGCGGCGCGGGCGATTGCCGATCACGCTGGCATCGAGCGCGTCCACAATCTCCGCATCGGTCCATGTCGCACCTGCCGAGAGGGTGAACGGGCCGGTGCGATAGGCACCTTCCAGCTCGATCCCGAAAGCTTCGAATTCGGTATCGAACAGCACCACCGGCGCGATGTCGACATTCGTCTCGGCGGTTTCAGCGTAGAAGCCCGTGGCATAGAGCCCGAGCCCGCCAGACTGGTACTTCAGCCCCGCTTCGAGCTGGTTGACCCTTGCGATCACGCCCGAATCGCCGCCCGGCAGGCCGCCGTCCACGGCGCTGACCGCGGGTGAGAACAGGCTGCGGTCAGCGGTGTGACGGCCGCCCTGGCTGTAGCGTGCAAACACCCCGAGATCGTCGGTCACGAGATAGTTCGCACCGAGCGAGAAGCTGAAATAATCGAATTCGTAATTGACCGGGCGGGCATTGCCCAGCGGCAGCACCGAAGTCTGCCCTTCAGCCGGACTGATCGCACCATCATTGTCGAAATCGAAGCTGCCCAGCCCGACCCCGAAACCGCTGTCAGCACCGGTGATCGTGCCGCTGGCATCGCCGTAGTCATAGCGGATGCTGGCATCGATCGTCAGCCGGTCGAGTTCGACCGAAAGCGAGGCGAAGGGCGCATAGGTGCTGTAGGCGACATCATAACTGCGGCGGCAGCAATTGCCGAAGAAGCTTGCCCCGAAGCCGACCGTGCCGTTCTGGGTGACGAGATCGCCGTTCGCATCGCGGATGTCGACCAGCACGGCGTTGCCATCACCTTCCACGGTCTGGACATGCGAGGTCCACAGCCAGTCGGTGTTCACGTCCTGACGCGACATGTAGAAACCGGTGGTGAAATTCGCCGTGCCACCGCCGAAGTCGAATTCCTTGTTGATGCGGAAATCATTGGTGACATTGTCGAGGCTGTTGAGCCGCACGTTGAACACCACCACATTGGCGAGCAATCCGTTGCCGCCGATATTGGCGGCATTGGCAAGACCACCCGCGTTCGGCCCGGTGGCGAATTCGATGGTCGATCCGGCCCCGCCGATGCCGTTGGCAATATCCTGCGCCGCGCCCGCCCCGGCCGGAAACGGCGACTGGAACCCGCCCGAATTGTCCGCAAAGCGGAACCGGTTGGTCAGCGTCCACCCGCCGCCAACGTCGATCTCGCTTTCGATCCCGAAGGCGAGGCTTTGCACCGACAATCCGTCGCGGAAGTCAAACCGCGCCGGGTTGTTGTTCCCGTCCAGCGTGACCGCCGGGGTCAGGAACGGGCTGTAAAGCGAATCCGTGCGCGGGTCGAAACCGGGGATCGCATTGTAATCGGGGTTGCCGTTGGCGCCGCCAACAGCCACCGGCTGCGGCAGGATCGTTGGCGTCGTGTCGTTGAGATACTTGGCGTGAAACCGCACATAGCCGCCATCGAATTCCTTGGTGATGTTGGCCTTGATCTGGCCGCCATCATAGCCGTTATAGCCGATGTCGCGCGGGCCTTCGCCGGTGCGATAGAAGCCGCCGACGTGGAAATAGAGATCTTCGGCCAGCGGTGCGCCGTAATCGAAATCGAGCCGGTAGCTTTCGAAATCGAGCCCGATGCTGCTCTGGATCGCGCCACCTTCACGCTCGCCGGTCTTGGAAATGAAGTTGATCACCGCGCCCGGCGCGTTCGAGGCGAAGGTCGAGGCCGATCCGCCACGAACCGCTTCGACGCGGGCCACGCTGCGGTCGGCGCGCAGGAAGTTGTCGGCATTGCCAAAGATAATGTCGCCGAATTCGAGGATCGGCAGGCCATCTTCCTGCAACTGGATATAACGCGCCCCGCCGGTCGAGACCGGAATGCCGCGCACCGCGATGTTGGCGTTGCCTTCACCGCCCGATGCTTCCGAACGGATGCCGGGGATCTGGCGGATCAGGTCGGCAGCAGAAGGCGCAGCGAGATTGGCGATCGTATTGGCGCCAATGGTGCTGACCGAAACCGAGCTTTCAATCCGGTTCTGCCCCCGCGCAACCGCGGTGACGATGATTTCATTGTCTTCAGTCTCAACCGTTTCGGCGTCGCTCCGGGATTGCGCGACAACTGGACTGGCAAGGCCGCAGACGGCCACCCCGGCGCAAAGCGCGTGACGAATATTCATGGTGATTCTCCTCTCGGGTTCGCGCTTCTCTGGCGACGACACTGCAAGGCATAATGTTAATGCAAACGATTGCAACAGGAAAAATGCAATCGTTTGCAAATGACCCGGAAACATGTCACGTCTACGCCACAGCACTGGCTTGATCAGGGCACGGGACAGGATCGAAAATGAGGCAACAGGTGACGGAAAAGCCACGGCTTTCGCTGCTGCGAATCATCGAGATGAACATCGGTTTTTTCGGCCTTCAGTTCAGTTTCGGGCTGCAGCAGGCCAATATGGGGCCGATCTACGGCTTTCTTGGCGCGGATGAGGCGACCATGCCGCTGTTGTGGCTGGCGGGGCCGATGACGGGCCTCATCATCCAGCCGATTGTCGGCGCGATGAGCGATCGCACCAACACCCGGCTGGGCCGCCGCACGCCCTATTTCCTGATCGGCGCGGTGATCTGCACATTGAGCCTGTTCGCCATGCCCTATTCCAGCACGCTGTGGATGGCGGCGAGCCTGCTGTGGATCCTCGATGCGGGCAACAACATCACGATGGAGCCATACCGCGCCTATGTCGCTGATCGGCTTACCCCGGGCCAGCGTTCGACCGGGTTCCTGACCCAGAGCGCCTTTACCGGCCTTGCCCAGACGCTGTCCTATCTCGCGCCCAGCCTGCTGACGGCATTTGTGGCGCGCGACGTGCTGGATGCCAATGGCATTCCGGTGATCGTGCGGATGGCCTTCATTATCGGGGCGATCCTGTCGATATCCACCATTGTCTGGTCGGTCTGGCGCGTGCCCGAACTGCCACTCTCGCCGGCTGAACAGGCCGATCTTGAGGCCCGCCCGCTCACCGCGCGCGCGACCTTTGCCGAAATCGGCCTCGCTATCCGCGAAATGCCGCGTCCGATGCGCCAGCTTGCCGCGGCGATGCTGTGCCAGTGGTATGCGATGTTCGCTTACTGGCAATATATCACCTTTGCGGTGGGCCGTTCGCTTTACAACACCAGCGATCCCGCCAGCACCGCCTTCCGCGAAGCGACCCTGACCACCCAGCAGGCGGGCGCATTGTACAATTTCATCGCCTTTCTGGGCGCGCTGGCGCTGATCCCGGTCGTGCGGCGGTTTGGCGCGCGTCATGTCCACGCGGTGTGTCTTGCAGCATCGGGCGCGGCAATGCTGCTGATCCCCGGCGCATCAACGCCGCTCGCGCTGTTCGTGCTGATGCTTGGCATCGGGATTGGCTGGGCGGGCATGATGGGCAATACCTATGTGATGCTTGCCGATTGCATTCCGCCCGAACGCAACGGCATCTATATGGGCATCTTCAACCTGTTCATCGTGATCCCGATGCTGATCCAGACCCTCACCATGCCGCTGATCTATCGCCCCCTGCTGGGCGGCGATCCGCGCAATGTGCTGATGCTGGGCGGCGTCTTGATGATGGCCGGTGCGCTGGCTACGCTGCTGGTCGACGCGGGCCACCGGCAACTGCGCGAACAGGGGTTGGTAACAGGCTAGAATGGCGAAAGGGGACGAGCGGACAGCGCGTGGGACAGTGCGCACCATCACCGATCTGGCGCGGATCGCGGGAGTTTCGCCCGGCACGGTGTCGCGCGCGCTTGCCGGCAAAAGCCTCGTCAACACCAAGACCCGCGAGAAAATCGAGGCAATCGCCCGCGAGCACGGTTTCCGTCCCAACCAGATGGCGAGCGGATTGCGCCGCCAGAAGACCGGTGTGATCGGCGTCGTCATTCCGATGGGGCACGATTCCCGCCAGCAGATTTCTGACGGTTTCTTCATGACCCTGCTCGGCTTCCTCGCCGACGAACTCACGCAGGAAGGCTATGATCTGATGCTGCGCCGGGTGGTGCCCGGCGACGATGCCGACTGGCTCGACCGTTTCATCGGATCGGGGATGATCGACGGGGTGATCGTGATTGGCCAGTCCGACCAGTTCGCCCTGATCGAGGACGTCGCCGACGGCTATCTGCCGATGGTGGTGTGGGGCAATCACAAGGAAGGCCAGCGGCACTGCGTGGTCGGCACTGATAACCGCCTCGGCGGGCGGATGGCGGTGGAACGGCTGATCGCGGCGGGCGCGCGCCGCCTTGCCTTTCTGGGCGATACCGGGCCGATGGAATTCGCCGCCCGCTTCGCCGGAGCCTGCGATGCCGCAGCAAGGCTCGGGGTCGAAATCATCGCTCTGCCCACGCACCTCTCGCCCGACCGCGCGAGCGAGGAGATCGCCGGCCATCTCGCCGCGACCCAAGGCCAGGTCGACGGGATCTTCGCGGCCACCGACACGCTCGCGGCGCTGTGCCTTACCGCGCTGCGTGAACGCGACCTTGCGGTGCCTGAGACGGTGCGGCTGGTCGGGTTTGATGACCTGCCGATCGCGCGCCAGACCGCGCCGCCGCTCACCACCATCCGGCAGGACATCGCCGCAGGCGCGCGCGGGATGGTGCACCTGCTGCTGCGGCGCCTGGCGGGCGAGGAGACCGAGAGCCTGGTGCTGCCCCCGCAACTGGTGATCCGCCAATCGGCATAGAGCACTGTCGAGCCGGGCGGGATCACCCGGTCACCCGGAAAGCATGGTCATTCAAGAACCTGAAGCGCTTGCCGTCCCCATCTGCGGAAGGGGGCAAAGGGCATCTCCCCTGCGGCCCCATGGTCGCCGCGATAGCGGCACCTTTCGATTGCTCTGACCTGCCCGCCCCGCGCGTGAATGGCTGCACGCGCTGCCGGTTCGCAGTCCCGCTGTGACGGTGATCAAAAGCCCGATGCCGGGATCGCGATCGTTGCCACCCCGTCACCGGCCTCCACCGGCGGACCCGTGATGCCGTAAAGCGTGTAACCATCGATCGGCGAATGGAGCCGCTCCACCTCCTTGCCGGTGTAATCGCGGATGATGCCGATAAGTTCGCCCTGTGCGACTGCGCGGGGGGCCGGGTTCTGCGGATGATAGATCCCGGTGTGCGTGGCCGCGACGGCAATGGTGCCTTCGAACAGGCGCAGGCTTGGCGGCACATCGCGCATGGGCCCATCGGCCATGCCAAGGACAACCAGCGCATTCTCGACACCGGCGGCGATGGCCGCGACATGCGCTTCCTCGCGGCTGCCGTTCTGGCCGATCTCGACAAGGATGGTGGGCTTGCCCGCGGCCACGCCCTGCCGGTTGAGCGAGCGCCCGCGGTCGATCTGTTCCTGTGTTTCCATCGAATAGCGCACGATGTTGGGAAAGCCGAAACCCTGCGCAACCTTTAACGCCAGCGGGAAGTCGGTGGCCAGCGGCCCGCCATAGACGCCCACGAATGCATCGAGGAATTCAGCCCCGTCGCCGCTGTGCACATCCATCAGGAAGGTGCTGCGCGCCACCACCTCGCGGGCGATGAGGTCAGCCATGCGTTCGGTCTGGGTGCCTTGGGGGTCGCCGGGGAACACCCGGTTGAGGTTCTTCCGGTCAACCGGATTGACGTTGGGCGATCGCCCTTCGAAGCCGGGAATATTGGCGATGCGCACCAGCACCAGCGTTCCGGCAAGCTGCGACGGATCGACCCGTTCGGCCAACCGTTCGGCAGCGAGGATTGATGCGAATTCGAAGCCGTGCACCCCGGCGACCACCGCCAGCACCGGGCCGGGCTTTGCGCCGTGGATCACCGTGACCGGGATGAAGGTCGCGCCGTCGCTGCCTTCGGGCACCGGGATGCGGAAATCCGCCCGGCTGTCCGGCGCGATGCTTGTCCCGGCCATGCCAAAAGGCGCAGGCGCAGGCGCAGGCTGCGCCGACGCAGAAATCGGAACAATGGCAAGCAACAGGGCGGCAAGCAGAAGGCGAAATGTCATCATTGCGCAGGAGTATAGCCCGGCAATTGCGATAAAACAGCCGGATCATAGGGCGGGTCGCGGAACAGCATCGGGTAATAGAAGGCGCGCAATTCGCCGTGGTAGGCGCGCACTGCGTCCTCATAGGCGATCATGGCAGCGGTATCGGTTGCCGCCAACCGTTCGAACCCGCGCTCGACCAGCGCCGTGGGGGACAGGAAAGCGGCGATCCCGGCGGCCCGGTCACGCGCGATCCGGCCTTCGCGATAGGCCTTGGCCACCGGCGCGGCCTGCCCGTCGCCGACCTGCTGGAACGCGAAGTACCATTTCCATTCGAACGGCCTGGTGACCTCGCCCAGCGGCTCCCATTCGGGGTGGGCGGCAAGGAACGGGCGCATCGTCGCTTCCTTGGGCAGGTCCCATGCGCCGTTCACAGCCTCGCGCTGGAGCATCAGGATCTCCGCACCATCGGGCACAGGCGTGGACGCTTCGATCGCTGCCCGCGCGACCGCCGGCACCAGCAAGGCCAGCGCAAGCCAGATGCCGACCAGCGCGGTCAGCAGCACCGGCGGGCTGGCCTGCGCACGGCCGACCAGTTCAATGATCAGCCACCACAGCGCAAGCGCGCCCAGCACCAGCGCGCTGGCCGCAAGCACCTTTGCCATCCCCGCGCCCTCGATCGCCGCACCGGCCCAGAACGGCAGCAGCAGCGCGGTCGCCAGGCCGGCAAAACGCAGGCCCGCGCGCGGCAGCCACAGGCGCGAAGGCTTGCCCGCGGTCGCCACCAGCAGATCATGCCGTCCTGCCACACGCTCCTGCCCGCGCAGATCATGCAGCAGCAGGATCAGCAGCAACGGGGCCACGGCAGCGGCCAGAAAGGCAAAGTCGAACCGCCCGATCAGGCCGAAATCGGCGTTCTTTGTGTCGGCCTCGTGGATCTGCCCTTCCAGCGCGAGCATCCGCACGCGGTGCAGCCAGGGCGCCGTGTCACGTTGGCCAAGGGCGGCAAAGGAAAACTCCGATGGCGGGGCATAGGTGAGGTGAAAGGCGGCATAGGCCGCGCCCCCCCAGTCCGATTGACCAGCCAGCGCGTTGGCGCGGTCCCTGGCATCCTCAACCAGCAGCTCGGCGATGGTCGCGCGCTGATCGCGCACTTCGGCAATGCCGAAACCGGTTGCCGCCACCGACAGCAGCAAGGCGAGCATGATCCACAGGAGCGCCCCCCGATCGCGCAGCAGAAACCGCGCCTCGCGCAGCACCGCGCTCATGGCCGCAGCCTGCGCGCGCCAACCGCGATCACGCCGCCCAGCGCCGCCAGCCAGATCAGCATCAACGCCAGCGGCAGGCCCGCGCGGGCGACCCGCTGGGTGGCAGGATCGGGGACGAAACGGAAGGTCTCGAGCAGCCGCCACGCATCGGCATTGACGCGGGTGCGCGCCTCCGCCTCGGGATCGGCACTGCGCGCTGCATCATCGGCATAGGTCAACGCCTTGGCGTGGAGATCATTGAGGCCCTGCACGAAATCGAACCGCAGCGCCTCGCTTTCGCGCAGGAAACGGTGATGGGTCGCAAGGTCAGTCCCCGCCAGGGTGCGCGACGACGCGCCTACCGCCAGCGTCGGCGACACAAGGCCGAACAGCGTGACGATCCGCGATTGCTGCGCTTCCTTCTGCATCCGGGCTTCGGCGTAACCATTCATCAGATCGGTCAGCTTCGCCTCGGAATAGCCCGCCACCACCCCGCGCCAGTTGATCGGCAGTTCCTCGATGCTGGCGGCTTCATATTGTTCGAGCACCTGCTTCTGCAGCGCATCGAACGCCGGATCGGCAGCATTATGCCCATCCCCAAGGGCGCGCTGCTGCGCCAGCATCACAAGGTCGCTTTCGATCTTGCCCGGCGCATCGACCGCCGCGCTGCCCGCATTGATGGCGAGCCGCGGCACGATCAGCGCGATCAGCAGCCAGGCAAACACCAGCAGGCCGAGCGCCACGCTGCGCTGGCGCACCAGCAGCGACACCGCCAGCACCAGCGCCACCCAAACGCCAAGGTAAAGCGCGTAGCCCGCGACCAGGATTGCTGCCGCCAATGGTGCTTCTCCGGCCGCAACCGAAAAGCCCGCAAGCCCCGCGACCGGCAACAGGAACAGCGCCGCCACCCCTGCCAGCGCCAGCGCCTTGCCGCCCGCGATGGCCAGCCCGGATTGTCCCTGCGCCAGCATCACCGCCAATGTGCCGCTTTCGCGTTCACGTAGCACCATGCCGTGGCCGATGATAATCAGCAGCAGCGGCAGCAACAATTGATAGAGATTGGCCGGGTTCAGCGCAGCAAACCCGCCGAGGTCAGCGCCCGAACGGGTGTCGGCGAACATCGCGGTGTTCTGACGGTGGCCTTCGAGGAAGATCGACTGCCCCGTCACGGCATCCACCCCCGGATCGAAGGCGGCCAGCGGCGGGGGCGAGCGGAAGGCGTAGTGGCCATAATGCACCATGCGGTGCGGGTGCCGGTCGGGCTGGGCAAAGAAGGTCGCCTCGGCGCTCGCCTGCCGTGCAGTGCGCTTTGCCGCCTCATCACCGACGCGCGCAGCGGTGATCGCACTGGTCACAGCGAGCAGCACGGCCACGATCAGCGCCGCCACCAGCACCACCCGCGAACGGGCCCATAGCCGCCATTCCTCGCGCGCGATCAGCAGGACGGTGTTCACGCAGCCTCACGCTCGGCAAAGGCGGCGTGGACGGTCTCGGTATCGATCCGTTGGCCTTCTGCCGCCTCGAAACTGCCCACCAACCGGCCCCCGCGCAGAAGGCCCACGCGGTCGGCAACCTGACAGGCGCCATAGACATCATGTGTCACCATCAGCACCGTGCGACCGGCAGCGGCCAACGCCTTCACCATGTCGTGAAATTCATCAATCGCGACAGGATCAAGGCCCGACGTCGGCTCGTCCAGCAGCAGGATCGGCGTATCGCGCAGCAGCGCCAGCGCAATCGCGGTCTTCTGCCGCATCCCCTTGGAAAATGCCTGCATTCTCCGGGTCCGCGCCGCATGCGGGAGGGCAACCTGATCCAGCGCCGCGTCAATCGCCGCGCGCGTCACCTTGCGCCCCGCCAGATCAAGGAAATAGCTAAGGTTTTCATAGGCATCGAGATGGCCGTAAAGCGACGCCGCCTCGGGCAGATAGGCGATCTGCGCCCGCGCCGCCTCGATATCGGCCGCCACCTCGCGCCCGCCGACCAGCACCTTGCCGCCCGAAGGCTGGAGAAAGCCGAGGAAGGTCAGCAAAGTCGTCGATTTCCCCGCCCCGTTGCCGCCAAGCAGGGCATAGACCTCGCCCGGCGCGGCCGTGAAGGACACCTGATTGAGGACAACATTGCCATCACGCACCAACGAGAGCGAGCGGGCTTCGAGTGATGGGGTCATGGGCAAGGTCCCGTATCGGCTATCAGAAAGCAAAGCTCGCGGTCACCCGGGCATTGCGCGGCGTGCCAGGCTGAACCCAGAGCTGGGAGAAGGAATTGCTGAACCAGTCGGTATCGAACAGGTTGTCAATGTCCAGCCGCAAGCGCACGCCCTGCGTCAGTTCCGTCTCCGCAAAGACCCGCGCAAGGGTGTAATCGGGCAGTTCGAAATCCGTGCCGACCTCGCCCAGCCGCTCACCCACATGCAGCACCCCGCCACCGAAACGCGCCTCGCGCCCGGCGATGCGGGTGGAATAGGCCAGCTGCACGCTCAGCGTGTGTTCGGGGATATTGAGCAAGCGGTCACCCGCTTCGATCGGCAGGCCGAAATCGGGATCAGCGACATCATTCCTGACCTGAGCATCGACATAGGCATAGGACACCCACAGATCGAGCCCGGTCGCAATTTCGCCGTTGAAGTCGAATTCAAAGCCCCGGCTGCGCGCCTCGCCCGCTGCCAGAGTGAACCCGGCATTGAGCTGATCAGCGACGAGGATATTCGATTGCTGGATCGAAAAGACGCTGGCGGTCGCGGTCATGCGGCCATTGGCGGCGGCATATTTGATCCCGCCTTCGAGCGATTCCGAAAGGTTGGGATCGAACGGATTGCCGGCAAAATCCGTGCCCGACAGCGGGCGGAAATTCTCGCCATAGGTGGCATAAAGCGACAGTTCCGGCGTCGCCCGGTACACCGCACCGACCTGCGGACTGAAGCGGCTTTCCCCGGTGCGCGCCACATTGCCGTTGGCGCGGTTGGTCAGGCGCTGATCATAATCGTCATAGCGCCCGCCGACACGCAATTCGAAGCTTTCCGAAAAGCCGATCTGGTATTGCGCATAAATCCCGGTCGCCTTCTGCACTTCCACCCGATCGGTCAGCGGGCCGAGTGTGGGGAGCGGGAACTGACCATAGACGGGATCGAAAATGTCGATCGCCTGCAATTGCTGCAAGCTTGGATTGCTGGCGAGCGAGGGCGCACGGGCGCGCAGGAACACCTGATCATTTTCAAACCGGTCTGTATCCGCGCCGATCAGCACGCGGTGGGTGATATCGCCGGTGGCGAAATTGCCTGCGAGTTCGGCGCGGGCGACGAAATAGGTCGCATCATAATCGCGGAAACGCCGCTGGCGGGTGAGCGTGCGCCCGTCGCGGAAAAGCAGCTGGCGGCTGCCGGTCAGTTCGGCCTCGGTCGAGGTGCCGGAAAGCGAGGTGTCGCGGTAATTGACCCCGACCAGCGCGCTCCAGTTGTCGGAGAAATCGTGTTGCAACTCGATCTGGTGGCCGAACACTTCGGCAATGTTCGGCCCTTCGCCGGGTTCGCCAAGGAAGCGGCTCTGCGGGATCACGCCAAGCTGCCCGTCCACCGCAACAACGCCGCGATCAAACGGGATTTCCTGACGGGCATATTCGAGCTCGTAGACCAGCCGGGTCGCATCCGACAGCTTGACCGCGATCGAGGGCATGAAGCCGAACCGCTCGGTTTCGATCGTGTCACGGAAACTGCCCGCATCCTCGTAGAAGCCGACAAAGCGAACCCCGACATTATCGCCCAGCGTGGTCTGCAAATCGGCATCGGCGCGATAGGTGTCGAATGATCCGGCCAGCAGCCGGATTTCGCCCGCGCTTTCGAACTTGGGCCGCTTGGTGACGAGGTTGATCGTCCCGCCCGGCTCCCCCCGCCCGAACAGCGCTGCGCGCGGACCTTTCAGGATTTCGACCGCTTCGACCCCGGAAAGATCGCGCGGCCCGGCAAAACCGCGCCCGGCGTTGAAGCCGTTGACGAGGTAATTGCTCGGCAGGTTTTCGTCGCCGACAAAACCGCGCACCGCAAAAGCATTCCACAGCCCGCCGAAATTGTTCTGCCGGGCAACCGAGGCCGAAAGGTCGAGCGCGGTGTTGAGATCCAGCGCGTTGATGTCGCGCAATTGCTGCTGGCCGATCACGAGTTCGATCTGCGGGATTTCAAGCCCCTCGAAATCGCCGCGATAGGCCGGACGGGTGGCGGTGATGAGGATGCCGTCTTCGGTGTCGTTTGCTGCCTCGCTGTCGGCCCCGGCCAGGCTTTCGGCCTGCGCTGGCGCTGCAAGAACAACGGCGCACACCCCAAGGAGAGAGGCCGCAAAACTGGCGCGATCACTTTTCATCACAATTCCTGACGAGAGAATGGGCCCTGATGAGAGGTTGGGACCGGAAGACAAGGTGGGACCTTATGAGAGCGTGGGCTGCCTTGGCGCGCGGCGAAACTGAACAGTCTCATCGGGACATGTGACAACATAACATCGATTATGGGACCGCCGTTACGATGTCAATCTTGTCTGATCAAGCCTTTGCGCAAACTCCAGCCCGCCATTTTCATCCCCGTGTGTCAGCCGCCGGAAACCGCAGTTCAGGGATAATCCGACAAAAACCGTCCCGGACCGCCCGCGGACTTGCTATGGCGGGCACCATGAACACCAGCACGCCCCCGCGAATCCCCGCCCCGAGAATTCTCAGCATCGCCGGTTCCGATTCCTCCGGCGGCGCAGGCATTCAGGCCGATCTGAAGACCATCGCCATGCTCGGCGGCTATGGCATGACGGCGATCACCGCGGTTACCGCGCAGAATTCGGTCGGGGTGCAGGCGATTGCGCCGATGGCCGGCGACATGGTGGCCGACCAGATCGCCTCGTGCATTTCCGATATCGGGGTCGATGCGGTGAAGATCGGGATGCTGCATGATGCCGATATCATCGCCCATGTCGCGCGGGCGCTGGAAGGCGTGCGGGCGCCGATCGTGGTTGATCCGGTGATGATCGCCACCAGCGGCGCGGCGCTGATCGACCCCGAAGCCATCGCCGCCTTGCGCGAGACGCTGTTCCCGCGAGCGGCGCTGATCACTCCCAACCTGCCCGAACTCGGCCATCTTCTGGGCCGCAACCTCACCACCAGCGAACAGCTGGTCGAGGCGGCCGAAGAGCTTTCGCACATGACCGGGGCGGCGGTGCTGGCCAAGGGCGGGCATACGTCCGACGCGCGGATCATCGATGTGCTCTATGTGCCTCAGGCCCGTGCGGTGCAGTTCGATCACGCCCGCATCGACACGCCCCACACCCACGGCACGGGCTGCACGCTGTCATCGGCGATCGCGACCTTGCTCGGCCACGGCCAGCCGCTGGAACACGCGGTCAGGCTGGGCCGCCAATTCGTGATCCGCGCGATCGAGGCCGCCCCCGGGTTCGGGGCTGGCAATGGCCCGCTGGGGCATCAGGCGGTGCGGGCGGGCCAGCTTTCGCGTGACAGCGCGAAATAGACGCTGTCGCACCATTCCCCGCCGATCAGCAAGGTCGCTTGCGCCCGGTGGCTTTCGGCAAACCCGAGCTTTTCCAGCAGGCGCATCGAACCCGCATTGCGCGGATCGACATCGGCGATGATCTGTTCAAGCCGGTGCAGGGTAAAGGCGCGATCGATCACCGGGACAAGCGCCTCGGCGACCAGTCCCTGCCCCCACAGCGCCGGATCGATGATGTAGCCGATATCGGGAAAGCGGAAAAACCCCGCCTTGCCGACCGTGCGCCCCTGATATTCGATGATGAAATCGTCACCTTCGCGGGGCTGTGTGGCGGCCATCGCCGCCAGCCAGTCGCGGGTCTGATCGGCGCTGTCGTGCGGGGGTGTGGCCCAGTAAGCCATCGCCGCCGGGTCAGAAAGAACCGCATGCATCCCGGCGAAATCATGTTCTGGCCGCACCCGGCGCAGCACCAGCCGCCGGGTGTGGATCACCGGGTCAGTCGCGCGGGAGCTCATAGAAATCCGCGATGCAGTTCCACGCATCTTCTGCGGTTTCGCACCACTGGAACAGGTCAAGATCGGCTTTCGAAATCGTCCCTTCTTCTGCCAGCGCATCGAAATCGATCACCCGCGTCCAGAAATTCTTGCCGAACAGGATGATCGGGATCGGCTTCATCTTGCCGGTCTGGATCAGGGTCAGCAGTTCGAAGAATTCGTCGAAGGTGCCAAAGCCCCCGGGGAACACCGCCACCGCGCGGGCGCGCAGCAGGAAGTGCAGCTTGCGCAGCGCGAAATAATGGAACTGGAAGCTGAGATAGGGCGTGACATAGGGGTTGGGCGCCTGTTCGTGGGGCAGCACAATGTTGAGCCCGATCGATTCGCTGCCCGCATCCGACGCCCCGCGATTGCCCGCTTCCATGATCGACGGCCCGCCGCCGGTGGTGACGATGAACTGGCGTTTGCCATCCTCGATGATCGCTTTCTCGCTGACCAGCCGGGCGAGTTTATAGGCCTCGTCGTAATATTTCGCCTTTTCGAAGAGCCGCTGGGCGACCTTCTGGTCGTGTTCGCTGCCGTTCTTCGCCGCCTCGATCCGGGCCTCGGCCTGGGCCGGTGAAGGGATGCGGGCCGAACCATACATCACCAGCGTCGATCCGATCCGCGCTTCATCCAGCAGCATTTCGGGCTTCAGCAGTTCAAGCTGGAAGCGAACCGGGCGCAATTCCTCGCGCAGCAGGAATTCGGTGTCGCGGAACGCCAGCTTGTAGGCCGGATGCGCGGTCTGCGGGGTGCGCTCGGGCACGCCTTCGGCAAAGCGGGCTTCCTCGCCCGCCGGGTAGAACTTGCGGTTCGTGAGTTCTTTTTCAGTCATTGCTCGGCCCTAGGCGCGCTGGATTTGCGCGGCAAGCGGTTCGGAATGCCACGCATTTCAGGGGAAGGAAAGGCTGGATGCCCCGCGAGGATTCGAACCTCGATTGACGGAGTCAGAGTCCGTAGTCTTGCCATTAGACGACGGGGCAATCGCCGTGGCGCGCGGGTGCGGCACCGGAAGCGAGGGCGCTCCCTAGTTTTGTGCGCGCACAAGGTCAAGGCCATCCCGCACGATAACCCGGCGGGCGCGCTTGCCCTGCACCGGGGGTTGGGCTAGCTTGTGAACAGGTGCCGCGCGCAAACATTGCGCGTTTCGGTGATGTGAAAGTACAATCAGTATGGCGGAAACTCTGCCGCCGGACAGGAATGGCAGGACTGGCAAGAAACGGGGCTCTAGGTCCGGCAAGGTAGTCGATTTTCGCTACAAACCCGCCCCCCAGTCCGAATCCCGCAAAAACGGCCAGAACGGCCGGGCCAAGGGTGCAGCCCAGCGCGGCAGCCCGCGGGCGGAGCATGATCTGGCCGCAATCGGCACGGTCCGCCCCGGCCATCAGGGCGAAGCCTATGCCGCGCTCGACCTTGGCACCAACAATTGCCGCTTGCTGATCGCCCGTCCTTCGGGCCGCGATTTCACTGTGATCGACGCCTTCAGCCGGGTGGTGAAGCTGGGCGAAGGGCTGGCCACCAATGGCCGCCTGTCGGACAAGGCGATGGACCGCACGCTCGCCGCCCTGTCGATCTGCGCTGACAAGCTGCAGCGCCGCAATGTCCGCCTTGCCCGCTCGGTCGCGACCGAGGCGTGCCGGCGTGCGACAAACGGCGAGGAATTCATCGAGCGGGTGCGGCACGAGACCGGAATCGCTCTGGATATCATCAGCGCCGAGGAAGAAGCGCGGCTGGCCGTGCTTGGCTGCCACATCCTGCTCGAGGCGGGCGAAGGCCCGGCGATGATCTTCGACATCGGCGGCGGTTCGACCGAACTGGTGCTGGTCGAGGCGGGCGGGCCGGAGGCGCGCCGGGTGCCGCGCATTCTCGACTGGCAAAGCGTGCCGTGGGGCGTTGTCTCGCTGACCGATACCGTCGGCCGCAGCGAAGAGGGCGAGACCGCGCGGGCCGCGCGCTATGTCCGGATGCGGCAACTGGTGGCGGACAGCTTTGCTCCCTTTGCCGCGCGGGTCACCGATGCGGCGGGGCACGCCGACATCCGTCTGCTCGGCACCAGCGGCACGGTGACAACCCTTGCCAGCCTCTATCTCGAACTGCCGAGCTATGATCGCCGCGCGGTTGACGGATTGATCGTGCCCGCGCCCGCCATGCGCGAAATCAGTTCGCGGCTATCCGTGATGACGCCTTATGAACGCAGCAACCTGCCCTGCATCGGTCAGGACCGCGCCGATCTGGTGGTGGCAGGTTGCGCCATCCTTGAAACAATTCTGGACCTGTGGCCTGCGCGGCGGCTGGGGGTCGCCGATCGCGGCATCCGCGAAGGCATCCTGCGCAGCCTGATGGCCGCCGAACGCCGCTCGGAACGGTCGCTGCGCGCGCTCCAGCAGTTGCGGTCGGGGCAACCTTCGTCATGAGCCGTTCCGGCAAGACACCCGACAAGCGGGTCAAGACCGCCAAGGGCCGCACGGCTTCGCAGGTGCGCTGGCTCGAACGTCAGCTCAATGATCCTTACGTCAGGCAGGCCAAGGCCGATGGCTATCGCAGCCGCGCGGCCTACAAGCTGATCGAGCTCGACGAACGCTTCGGCCTGCTCAAGGGCGCGCAGAGGGTCGTCGATCTCGGCATTGCGCCGGGCGGGTGGGCGCAGGTGGTGCGCGCCCGCGTGCCCAAGGCGCAGGTGGTGGGGATCGACCTGCTGCCGGTGGAGCCGATCGAGGGTGTAACCATCTTCCAGATGGATTTCATGGCCGACGAAGCCCCGCAGGCGCTTACTGCCGCGCTTGGCGGATCGCCCGATCTGGTGCTGTCGGACATGGCGGCCAACACGGTCGGCCACAAGCAGACCGACCACCTGCGCACCATGGGTCTGGTCGAGGCGGCGGCGTGGTTTGCGGTGGAAAACCTGGCCGTGGGCGGGGCTTTCGTGGCCAAGGTGCTGGCGGGCGGCACCGATGCCGATCTGCTGGCCCTACTCAAGCAGCATTTCGCGCTGGTCAAACACGCCAAGCCGCCGGCCAGCCGCAAGGGCTCGTCGGAATGGTATGTGGTGGCGCAGAAGTTCAAGGGCCGCGATTAACCGCGCGGCCCGGATTTGCCCGCGGTCTATGCGGCGGGCGCAGCTTCGGTTGAACCGCCTTCGGCAGCCTCTGCCTCGGCGGGATCGGCCTCACCCTCGGCAGGGGCCGCAGCAGGGGTGAATTCGGGCAGCGGCAAGCCTGGCCCCTGCGCGTTGAGATAGGCCGAAATCGCGGCGCGATCCCCGACCTTGGACAGACCGGCAAAGCCCATCTTGGTGCCGGGGACGTAACCCTTGGGGTTCTTGAGCCAGGCGTCCATCTTTTCCCAGTCCCACTGGCCGCCCAGCGCCTTCAGCTCGTTGCTGTAGGCAAAACCGGGCTTGGCCGCCACTTGTGCGCCCATGATGGCGTGGAGGTTCGGGCCGACCCCGTTGGCACCGCCGGCAGCGATGGTGTGGCAGCTCTGGCACTTGGCATAGGCTTTTTCGCCAGCGGCGATCAGATCAGCCACCGGCGCCGCGTTCAACGCTTCGGCAATCGACATTTCCGCCGGGCCTGCGGCCTGTTCGACCGCGCCTTCGATCACGTAACCCAGCTGCTCCGGCCGCTCCGGGCTGTCGCCGTGGAAATACTTGCCCGACAGGATTGAGAGGCCAAGGCCGACAACGCCGGCGAACAGCACCCAGCCTGCGGCCGTGTTGAACAGATCGCCGCCGCCATTCTGGCTTGCAGCTTCGGATTGCGAAGAAGTGTCCTGAGTCATCCCGGCAGGCCCATAGTGGCGGCCTCGTCCCTGCGCAAGGGCGATCATGGCACGATTTCTTGCAAGCTTTGCAAGCGGGCTTGCCGCCTTGCCCGCAGGTCTCTAGCAGCCGATGCCACCATGCGTTCATTTCCCGGCCCTGCCCTTGAAATTGTCGACCGGATGCGCGCCGTCGCCGCCGCCGATCCTGCACGCGCGATTGCCTTTCAGGGATCGCCCGGCGCCAACTCGCACCGCGCTGCAACCGAGGCGCGGCCCGACCTGCTGCCGCTGCCCTGCTTCAGCTTCGAGGATGCGCTGGAAGCGGTGAAGGACGGGCGGGCCGGCCATGCCATCATCCCGATCGAGAATTCGCAGCACGGACGGGTGGCCGATATCCACTTCCTGCTGCCCGAAAGCGGGCTGAATATCACCGGCGAATTCTTCATGCCGATCCATCACGCGCTGATGGCGCTGGGCGATGGCCCGTTCGAGGCCGCCTACTCGCACCCGCAGGCGCTTGGCCAGTCGCGCCGCTATCTGCGGGCAAAGGGCATCGTGCCGCTGAGCCATGCCGATACTGCGGGCGCGGCAGCCTTCGTGGCGGAACGCGGCGATCCGAATGTGGCGGCCATCGCCCCGGCCATCGCCGCCGAACTCTATGGCCTGCGCATCATCGAGGAAAATGTCGAGGACAGCCCTGACAACATGACCCGCTTTGTCATCCTCGCCAGCCAGCCCCTGCCCGCAGGCGCGCTGGCTGACAGGCCGGTGATGACCACCTTCGTGTTCGAGGTGAAGAACATCCCCGCCGCGCTGTTCAAGGCGATGGGCGGGTTCGCCACCAACGGGGTCAACATGACCAAGCTTGAATCCTACCAGAAGGGCACCAGCTTTTCGGCGACCACCTTCTATGCCGACATCATCGGCGCGCCGGGCGATCCGGCGGTTGATCGGGCGCTGGAGGAATGCGCCTTCCATTCCAAGCAATTGCGCATTCTGGGCACCTACGAACAGGCGCGCGCCAGAGGATAGCGCGCACGCACCCGGTTTCCCGGTTGCGCCCGCGTGCGCGCCATGCCACCACCCGGCAGGCATGACCGCAGCGGCGCAGACCCTCTCAGCCGAATACCCCGAAGACCCAGGTGCATCGTCTGGCTTCGATGCTGGCGCGTGGAACGCCTTGCGCGAAGATGGCGACCTGCAATTCGCGCCAGTCGAAATCCCCGAAATCAAGGCGCCTGAACCCGGCTGGTTCGAACGGATGCTGGCAAAGGTGTTCGATTTTCTCGCCGATCTGCTTGCCCCGGTGGGTCAGGCGCTGGGCGCTTCGTGGTCGTGGCTGCAATGGGTGCTGCTGGCGGCGGTGGCGGTGTTCGTGCTGGTGCTGCTGGTGCGCGCCTTCGGCCCCGGAGCCGAACGCCGCCGCCGCGTCGCCGACGAAGCCGAGGCCGAGTGGCAGCCCGAACGCGCTGCCAGCCTTGCGCTGCTGGAAGATGCCGACAGGCTCGCCGCCGAAGGCCGCTTTGATGAGGCCGCGCGCCTGCTGCTGCGCCGCAGCGTCGGCCAGATCGCCGCCGCGCGGCCCGAACTGGTCGAACCGTCGAGCACCGCGCGCGAATTGTCGGCGCTCCCCGCCCTGCCCGAAGCTGCGCGCACCGCGTTCCGGATCATTGCCGAGCGGGTCGAACGCAGCCTGTTCGCCTTGCGCGCGCTTGACCGGGCCGACTGGGAAGCCGCCCGCGCAGCCTATGCCGATTTCGCGCTCGCCCGCCTTGCCGGGCAGGAACGCGCGGCATGAGCGACGGCGGCACTGCGGCTGTGCGCGGGGGCTTTTCGCGCGGGGGCGCGCTGGCGCTGGTGGCCGCAGGCTTCGCCCTGTTCCTTGCGATGGTGTGGCTGATCGCCGCGGGCGAGGAATTCGGCGGGGACAGCAATAATGGTCAGGCCCACGCCGCAGCCAAGGGGCTGAACGGCTATGCCGGGCTTGTCCGGCTGCTTGAAGCCGAGGGTTTTGACGTCTCCAGTTCGCGCAGCCCCGCCGGGCTGGAAACCGAGGGCCTGCTGGTGCTGACCCCGCCGCCCGCCACCGACGCTGCGGCGCTGGGCGAACTGCTGCGCAAGCGCGAGAACATCGGCCCGACCCTGGTGATCCTGCCCAAGTGGTCTGCGCTGCGCCCGCCCCAGATCCTCCCGCGCGAGGTGCGCGAAAAGTTCAAGCCGGGATGGGTGATCCTTGGCGCAGCCCAGGAACTGGAATGGCCTTCCGCGCTGCCCGCCCCCTACAGCTTCACGCACGGGCTGGAAACGCTGGAGGCTGACGAGGAGCCGGGCTGGGAAGGTCTCGGCCTGAGCGGCGATTTGCCCACGCGCACCATTCCTTATGCCGCCGATACCCCGCTTCACGGGGCGCTGATGACCGACGCGGCAGGGCATTGGCTGGCGACCCGCGTGCTGGGCAAGGAAGGCAGCGAATTTTACGAGAACGCGCACTGGACGACCTTTGTGGTCGAACCCGATCTGGTGAACAATTACGGCCTTGCCGACCGGCAGCGCGCCGCCGCAGCGCTCGCGCTGGTGCGCGATGCCGCCTATGAAGGCGACATCACGGAGGTTACCTTCGACCTTACCCTCAATGGCTTTGGCGCGTCGGAGAACCTGTTGACGCTGGCCTTCCGTCCGCCCTTCCTCGCCGCGACGCTGTGCCTGATCATGGCGCTGCTGATCATCGGCTGGCGTGCGTTCCAGCGCTTCGGCCCGCCCGCTGCCGGGGCCGGGCCGGCGATCGCTTTCGGCAAGCAGCGGCTGATCGCCAATGGCGCCGGGCTGATCCTGCGGGCGCGGCGGTTTGGCCTGCTGGGCGTGCCCTATGCCGCATTGTCGGCGCGGCGGATTGCCGAGCGGCTTGGCCTTGCACGGCCTGATGCTGCCATGATCGACGATGCGCTTGCCCGCCGCCTGCCCGGCGAAGAACCCTTCTCGCGCCGCGCCGCGCGGCTCGAATCCGCCCGAAAACCCGCCGACATCCTCAGCGCCGCGCAGGCGCTGGACGATCTGACCACCAAGCTGTGACAGGGATACGCAACCAATGACCATGAGCCTTCAGGACGTGCGCAGTCTCGCCGATGCCATCCGCGCCGAAATCGCCAAGGCGATCGTCGGGCAGGACGACATGGTGGACATGCTGCTGGTGGCGCTGCTTTCGGAAGGCCATGTGCTGATGGAAGGCCCGCCGGGCACCGCCAAGACCTTCCTCGCCAATGCCTTTGCCACGGCGCTGGGCCTCGATTTCGGGCGCATCCAGTTCACCCCTGATCTGCTGCCGGGAGATATTCTGGGGTCGAACCTGTTCAACTTCCAGACCAGCCAGTTCACCCTGACTCGCGGCCCGATCTTCTGCGATCTGCTGCTGGCGGATGAAATCAACCGCACCCCGCCCAAAACGCAGGCCGCGCTGCTTGAGGCGATGCAGGAACGCCGCGTCACGCTGGACGGGGAAACCCACCGCCTGCCCGAACGTTTCATGGTGGTGGCGACCCAGAACCCGATCGAGAATCAGGGCGTCTATCCCCTGCCCGAAGCCCAGCTTGACCGGTTCCTGTTCAAGCTGCTGGTGCCCTACCCCGCCGAGGCCGAGGAGGCGCGGATCGTTGCCACCTATGGCCAGCGTTCCGGCCCGCAGCGGCCCGCCGATCTGGGCGTGGTCGCGGTCACCAACGCCGCCGGGATCGGCGCGGCGAGCGCGGCCTTGGCGCAGGTCACCGTGGCTGACGAGATCACCTCCTATGTCGTGCGGCTGGTGCGCGCCACCCGCGACCATGCCGAACTGACCGTGGGCGCATCCCCGCGCGCCGCGGTGCTGCTGGCCGGGGCCGCCCGCGCCCGCGCAGCGCTGGAAGGGCGCGATTACGTGATTCCCGATGATGTTAAGGCGCTGGCCGTGCCGGTGCTGCGCCACCGCCTGACGCTCAGTCCGGCGGCCGAGATCGAGGGACGCGACATGGAAACGCTGGTGGCCGAACTGGTCGAAAGCACCGAGGCACCCCGCTAGGCAATGTCTGCCGTCCGCCGCCTCCTCAGCATCATCTTCGCCCCGCTCGCACGGCTGGCGATCATCGTCCCGACCGAGCGCGCCGTCTGGGCCATCGCGGGACTTGCGCCGGTGGCGCTGGTGATCGCCGCCACCGCGCCGGGGGCCTGGGTGATCGCGCCGGTGCTGGGCGCGGCGCTGCTGGCGCTGGTGACACTTGATGCGCTGTTATCGGGCCGCAATACCGGGTGGGACATCCACGCCCCTGCCGATACCGAAGTCGGCCAGCCGATCCTGCTCGCCGTCACGGTGCGCTTTGGCGGAGGGCGGCGCAAGGCCGTGACCGCCGCGCTCGCCTGCGATCCGCGCCTTGCGCCCGGCGGGCGGGTGACCTTCGATCTTGCGCCCGCGGCCAATACGCCCGGCTGGCGCGGCGAAAGCACCATCACGCCGACGCGGCGCGGCACCGCCGAAGTCACCCGTACCTGGCTGCGCTGGGAGGGGCCGCTGGGCCTTGGCGCGCGGCAGGTTTCCTATCCGCTCGAACAGGCGGTGCGCATCTGGCCCGACCTTTCGCCGGTGCGATCGCGGGATCTGCAAACCTTCCTGCGCAACGCCCAGACCGGCCTGATCGCCCGGCGCATCCGCGGCGAAGGCACCCAGTTCGAGGCGCTCTCCGAATACGAGGCCGGGATGGACCGCCGCCGGATCGACTGGAAGGCTAGCGCGCGCCACAACCACCTTTATGCCCGCGAGAACGAAAGCGAGCGCAACAACCAGATCGTCTTCGCCTTCGACTGCGGGCAGGCGATGTGCGAGCCGGTGGACGGGCTGCCCCGGATTGACCGCGCTGTGTCCGCCGCGCTGACCTGCGCCTATGTCGCCTTGAAGGGCGGGGACAAGGTCGCGCTGTTCGGCTTTGCGCAAACGCCGCAGCTGATGACCCCCTTCATCGGCGATACCCGCGCCTTCCACCGTTTGCAAAGCGCGGCGGCAGGCCTCGATTACGAAAGCGCCGAGCCCAATTTCACGCTCGCGCTGGCGACGCTGACGACCCGGCTGAAACGCCGTTCGCTGGTGGTGGTGTTTTCCGACTTCACCGATCCCACGGCAGCCGAAATCATGGTCGAAAGCCTCGGGCGGCTGGCCAACAAGCATCTGGTGCTGTTCGTCACCATGGCCGATGCCGAGATCGAGGATATCATCGCCGCGCCGCCTGCCGACATCGCCACGCTTGCCCGCGCGGTCACCGCCGATACCCTTGCCCAGCAGCGCAAGCTGGTGCTCGGGCGCTTGCGCCGGATGGGGATCGACGTGGTCGAGGCCCCATGGGAGAAAATCGGCCCGCAGCTGATCGACCGCTATTTTATCATCAAGAACAGCGAGATGATCGGATGAGGGCGCCGGTCCTGTCATCATGGTTCGGACGCGGCGCGGTGGCAGCCCCGCCCGATATCGAAAGCGCAGCGCTGCGTTCCGACCGTTTCCGGCTGGAACGCGAGGGCGACTGGCGCCGGCTGGAAGATATCGTCGCACGGATGGAGCGCGGCGGGTTGAAGCGCATCGCGGATGATGATCTGCTGGCCCTGCCCACGCTGTACCGCACCGCGGCATCCAGCCTTGCCGTGGCGCGCGAAACCAGCCTCGATGCGGCAACGCTGGCCTATCTTGAAAGCCTGGTGCAGCGCGCCTGGTTTCAGGTCTATGGCCCGCCCAAGGGGTTTGCCGCATGGTTGCGCGACTTCCTGCTGGGCGGGTGGAGCCGCGCGGTCAGGGCGATGTGGCTCGACATCTGCATCGCGCTGTTCGTGATGGTCGCGGGCAGTGTGGTCGGCTGGCTGCTCGTGGCGCGTGACGAGGCGTGGTATTACCGCCTCGTGCCTGGCGGGCCGGGCGAGGTTCGTGTGCCGGGGGCCAGCCGCGAACAATTGCTTTCCACCCTCGCGACCGAGGAAAGCGCCGTCGGCCTGTCAAGCTTCGCGGCCTATCTGTTCAGCAACAATTCGGCTGTCTGCATCCTTGCCTTCGCGCTGGGGTTCGCCTTTGGCATCCCGTCGCTGATGCTGCTGGTGCACAACATGGCGTTGCTGGGCGCGCTGCTGTGGCTGTTCGATGGGCAGGGGCTGCTGGTGGACCTCGCCGCATGGCTCAGCGTGCATGGCACCACCGAATTGTTCGGCATCCTGCTGTCGGGCGCGGCAGGGCTGCATATCGGGCGGTCGATGGCCTTTCCCGGCAACCGGCCCGTGCTGATCGCTGCCTCCGAGGGGGGCAAGCGCGGGGCGGTGGTGATGGTCGGCGTGGTGATCATGATGATCGTCGCGGCGCTGCTTGAAGCCTTTCCGCGCCAGCTGGTCGAAGGTGCCGGGCCGCGCTTCCTGATCGGCGGGATGATGCTGGCCTTCTGGCTTGCCTATTTCTTCCTTTACCGTCCGCGCCAACCCGCCGGGGACAGCGCATGAAAGCCGCGCGCCTGCCGCAACGCGCCGCGCAAAAGCGCCAGCGCATGATGGTGACGCCCGAAGGGCTGGCGCTGCCGATCACGATTGCCGCGCGCGGTGCCCGCGCCGGGGCGCTGATCCTTGATGTGCTGATCATCATCACCGGGCTGGTCGCCTTTCACCTGCTGCTGTTCTGGATCGCGGGCGGCCTGCTCGACGGCACGGCGCTCGACCCTTCGGCTGCACCGCGCGGCGCGCAGGAATTCCTCCAGATCCTGCTGGTGATCGTCGTCTTCGTCACCTGGTACGGCTATTTCCTCGTGCAGGAACTGGGCCCGCGCGGGGCGACATTGGGCAAGCGCGTGGTCGGTATCCGGGTCGCGGCACAGGGCGGCGGGCGGCTCAGCGGCGAAGCGGTGATCGCCCGCAACCTGCTGCGCGATATCGAATTGTTCTATCCGCTGGTGTTCATCTTCGTGCTGCTGGCCAGCAGCGCGGGCGGCGAGGATATCGGCCCGCTGGCGGGGATTGCGACCTTGTGGTTTGCGCTGTTCCTGCTGCTGCCCTTCTTCAACCGCGATGCCCTGCGCGCGGGCGATATCATCGCCGGAACCTGGGTGGTGGAAATGCCGCGCACCCGGCTCGCCAAAACGCTTTCCACACAGGGCGCAGCCGCGCTGGGCGCCAGCGACGTGACCGGCGCGCGCTATGATTTCGGCGAGGCGGAGCTGGCGGTTTACGGCGAAAAGGAATTGCAGACGCTGGAACGGATGCTGCGCGAATCCTCGCCCGATGCGCTGGCCGCGGTGCATGCCACCATCTGCCGCAAGATCGGCTGGGATCCGGGCGCAGGCGACGAAAGGGCTTTTCTCGAAGCCTTCTATGGGCAATTGCGGGCCAAGCTGGAGGGCGAGATGCGCTTCGGCAAACGAAAAGCGGACAAGTTCTCATGATCATCGACCGAAGGTTCTTCATCGGCGGAACGCTGGCATTGGGCGCAGCGGCATGCATTCCCCCCGATCAGGCCCCTGCGGCGCGGCTGGCGGCGCAGCTGCGGCTGATCGAGGCGCAAGGGAACGGCACGCTGGGCGTGGAACTGTTCGATACCGCCACCGGCCTTTCGGTCGGGATCAACCGCGACCGGCGGTTTGGCCATGCCTCATCCTTCAAGCTGTCGCTGGCGGCGCTGCTGCTGGAACGCGATGCGGCAGGCGCGATTGATGGGGACAAGCGCGTGATGTGGGACGAGGCGGACATGCTGCAGCACGCGCCCTTCACCCGCGACCGGATGGCTAAGGGCGCGACATTGCGCGAACTGGCGCGGGCGACGCAGGTCACCTCGGACAATCCGGCGGCCAATATCCTGCTGCGCGAGCTGGGCGGCCCGGCGGCGCTGACCGCGTTCTGGCGCAGCATCGGGGACGAGATCAGCCGGGTGGACCGCACCGAGCCGGAGATGAACAACGTTCCCACATCCGAATTCCGCGACACGACCACGCCGGCGGCAATGGCGCGCACCGTTGCGAAGATCATCTATGGCGACGTGCTGCCCGAGGCAGCGCGGGCGGAATTGAAAGGCTGGATGATCGCCACCGAAACCGGCCTCCGCCGGGTGCGGGCGGGCCTGCCCGAAGGCTGGGTGGCGGGCGACAAGACCGGCACCAGCGGGCTGATCGGCAGCGACTACAATTACATCGACATCGGCTTTGCCGAAGGGCCGAAGGGACAGCCGCCGATCACCTTCGCCTGTTACTTCCGCGCGCGGCAGAGCGAGGACGAGATGCTGGCCAGCGGCGAGATGACGCTGGCGCGGGTGGGCGCGCTGATCAAGGAATTCGCCGAACCGGAGCGGGGCCTGCCGCTGGTGGGTAAGCTATACTGAACTTCTCCCCTCCCCTTACGGGAGGGGAGTATCTCGATCAATGATCCGGCGTGGCCGAAGCCTTGTCGCCTTCCTCGCCGCCGAAGATCGCGACCTCGTTCACCCCGTCGCTGGTCGCCCGCCCGCGATACATGCCGCTGGTGTTGAAGCTGAAGATCGCATGGCCCTCAGGCGTGACAAGGATCACCCCGCCATCGCCGCCGAGCTGCGCCACGTCGGCCATGACCGCATCTGCGATGGTCTGGGCTTCGTCTTTCCAGATGCCAGCCGGGAGTTCATCTGCGATTTCATCGTCAACGATCATCGCCTTGAACTCGCTCGAGGCCCGCAACTGCGCGCAAATCTCATGCGCCACACCGACCCGCAGGAAATACTCGCCCCACCCCGTCGCCGACACAGCACAAGCGCGATTATCCGCATAGGTCCCCGCGCCGATCACCGGAGCATCGCCCACCCGGCCCCAGCGCTTGCCGGTCATCCCGCCGGTCGAGGTGCCCGCCGCAAGATTGCCCTCCATATCGAGCGCCACCGCGCCCACCGTGCCGAATTTGTGATCAACATCCAGCGCGGAGAGCTTGTCTGTCTTCATCCGCTCCAGCGCCCGCTTGCGTGCCTCGGTCGCGAACCATTCGGCCGGGGTCACGGCAAAGCCCTGTTCGGCGGCGAATTCCTCCGCGCCCTTGCCCATCAGCATGACGTGCGGGCTTTGCGTGCGCACCACATCGGCGAGCAGGATCGGGTGCTTCACCGTCTTCACCCCGGCCACGGCCCCGGCGCTCCGATCACGCCCGTCCATGATCGAGGCGTCGAGTTCATTCGTGCCTTCCCAGGTGAACACCGCCCCGCGCCCGGCGTTGAACAGCGGCGAATCCTCCATTGGCAGGATCGCCGCCTTGACCGCATCCATCGCGCTGCCGCCGCGCGCCAGCACCGCGCGCCCGGCATCGAGCGCTTCCTGCAAGGCGGCTTCGTATCCGGCGCGGCGTTCAGGCGTCATCGCATCGCGGTTCAATGTCCCCGCCCCGCCGTGGATCGCAATCGACCATTTGGGGGCTTCGGGCGGCGGCGCTGCGTCCTCGGCCAAGGCAGCGGCGGGCATCAGGGCGAGCGCAATCAGCGTGATGAGGTTCTTCATGGCCGCAGGCATAACGCGCCCCTGCGCCTTTCGCCAGCTTAACAGTGCGGCCCTCGCACGCTAGAGCGCGGCCATGATCCTGCGCCCTGCCACCATCGCCGATGCGCCCGCCCTGTCGCGGCTGGGCGCGGAAAGCTTCACCGCCGCCTTCGGCCACCTTTACCGCGAGGCTGACCTTACCGCCTTTATCGCCGAGGTGCATGATCCCGCCGCCGTGGCCGAGGAAATTGCAGGGAGCGAATGCACCCATCGCCTCGCCGACGAAAACGGCAAACTGGTCGCCTTCTGCAAGCTGCGCCACCCCAGCCACTATGCGCATCATTCAACCGCGCGCGATCCGATCGAGCTGGGCCAGCTTTACGCGCTGCCGGGATACACCGGCGCGGGGCTCGGCGCGCAGCTGATGGACTGGGCGCTGGAACAGGCGCGAACAAGGGGCCACGATGCCGTCCTGCTGTCGGTCTATTCCGAGAATTTCGGCGCGCAGCGTTTTTACCAGCGGTATGGTTTTGCGCATATAGCCGACATCACCTTCCGGGTGGGCGAGCATATCGATCCGGAATTCCTGTATGAACTGCGATTGGGAGAGCGCGCATGACCACCCTTGGCCCCACTTTTGACAGGAACAGCACCACCGATGATGTGCTGACAGGCATCGACCTGACGGGCCGCACGGTGTTCATCACCGGGGCCAATTCCGGGCTGGGGCAGGAAACCGCCCGCGCACTGGCGGCGACGGGCGCGATTGTGATCATGGCCGGACGCGATCAGGGCAAGCTGGATGCGGCGGTGGCCGCGATCCGCGCCGATCTGCCCGATGCCGAGCTTGAAACCATCATCTGCGACCTCGGCAACCTCGCCAGCATTCGCGCCTGCGGGGACGAGGCGCGGGCGCGGTTCGCAAAAATCGACCTGCTGATCAACAATGCCGGGGTGATGGCCTGCCCGCTGCTGCGGACCGCCGATGGCTTCGAAATGCAGTTCGGCACCAATCACCTTGGCCATTTCGCGCTGACCGCCGAACTCATGCCGCTGATCGAAGCGGGTGCGAACACCAAAGGCAGCGGGCGGATCGTCAACCTGTCGAGCCGCGGGCACCAGTTTGCCCCCACCGACTGCAATGATCCCAACTTCACCGAACAGGATTATGACCCGTGGATCAGCTACGGCCAGTCCAAGACCGCGAACATCCTGTTCAGCGTGGGGCTGGAGGCCCGCTACGGGCAGAGAGGCATTCACGCCTATGCGGTGCATCCCGGCGGAATCAACACCAATCTGGGCCGCCATCTGGACGCGGCGATGGTCGCCGAACTGATGGCGCGGGTTACCACCAGCGATGCCGGTTTTGCCTGGAAGACCATCCCCCAGGGCGCGGCCACCAGCTGCTGGGCGGCGACCGCGCCGGAGCTGGAAGGCGCCGGCGGGGTCTATTGCGAGGATTGCCACGTCGCCGCGGTGGACGACCAATCATCGGCAAGCGGGGTGCGCTCCTATGCGCTTGATGCCCAATCTGCCGAACGGCTGTGGACGCTCAGCGAACAGCTGACCGGGGCGCAATACCCCGCCTAGGCGGCGAGAAAATCGCTCAGCAGGCCGAACACATCCTTCGCCTCACGCGTGGGGGTGATCGCCATGAAGACGTGCGGCGCGGCCTCGTATTCGTACAGCTTCGCGTCCACCCCGGCGGCGCGCAGGCGGCCCACGAATGTGCGCGAATCCACGATGAACAGGTCGTGCCGCCCGGTCCAGATGCGGGTCGGGGGCAGCGCGGCCAGTTCCTCTGCCGGAGTATAAAGCGGGCTGACTTCCGCGCTGGCGGGATCGCGCCCGCCTGCGACCATGTCCCCGCAGGCGCGCAAGGTTCCGATCTTGAGCATCAGGTCATGCGGTTCGACCGCCGCAATCGCCGGATCGGCCAGCGTCAGATCGAGCCACGGGGCAAACAGCGCCAGCTTGCCCGGCATCGGGCCACCATTGCGGGCGAGGCGCAAGGCGAGCGCCAGCGCCATGTGGCCGCCCGCGCTATCGCCGTTCAAGATGATCCGGGCCGGATCATGGGCCTCCGCAAGTTCGGCATAGACCGCATCGGCAAGGTGATCCTGCGCGGCGTGCGGCGCTTCGGGCACGACATCATACAGCGGCACGGTGATGCTCACCCCGCAGGTATCGACCATTTCAGCCACCAGCGGCCAATGCACCTTGAACATCGGCTGCACAAACCCGCCACCGTGGAAATAGAGCATGTGCCACGGAGCGGGGCCGGATTGCGGGTGGAGCGTCACCACCTTCTGGCCCTGCACCTCGCGCTCCTCCACCACGAAGCGGCGGCGGAACCGCTCTGGCATGGGGGCGTCGGCGGGCAGCGGGCGGCCCGTCATCCGCCGGTGAAAGCCTTCGGTGTCGTGCGGGAACACCGGCGGGCGCCGTGCGATCAGCCACGTGATCACGCGCATGAACAGGCTGGGCGCCGGGCTGCGCAATTCGGCGGGATTATCGGTCAGCATGGTTTCTCCCCTTGGCCCGCCAGACTGGCGCGGTGCGGCGCCAAGTCAAGCGCGCGGTTGTGATTGCCCAGAAACGCGCAGGCGGTTATAGGCTGGCTCATGTCCAGCATCCGTCCTTGGCGCACGATAGAACGGCGCAAATGTCGTCAGATCATGGTGGGGAATGTCCCCGTTGGCGGTGATGCCCCCATCACCGTGCAGACCATGACCAACACCCCGACAGAGGACGTGACGGCGACGCTCGACCAGATCCGCCGATGCGAGGAAGTGGGCGCGGACATCATCCGCGTGTCCTGCCCGACCGAGGAATCGACCCGCGATTTCAAGAAGATCACTCGCGGCGCGCGCATCCCGATCGTGGCCGACATCCATTTCCACTACAAGCGCGCTCTGGAAGCAGCCGATGCTGGCGCAGCGTGCCTGCGCATCAATCCCGGCAATATCGGTTCCGCCCAGCGCGTTGCCGAAGTGGTGCGCGCCGCCAAGGCCAATGGCTGCGCGATCCGCATCGGGGTGAACGCGGGTTCGCTCGAAAAGGATTTGCTCGAAAAATACGGCGAGCCCTGCCCCGAAGCCCTGATCGAAAGCGCTCTGGATCACATCAAGCTGCTGCAGGACCACGATTTCCACGAATATAAGGTGGCGGTGAAGGCCTCCGACGTGTTTCTTGCGGTCGCGGCCTATCATGGGCTCGCCGAAACGGTCGATTGCCCGCTGCACCTTGGCATCACTGAAGCGGGCGGGCTGATCGGCGGCACGGTGAAGTCGAGCATCGGCATGGGCTCGCTCCTGTGGGCGGGCATTGGCGACACGATCCGCGTCAGCCTGTCGGCGGAACCGGAAGAAGAGATCAAGGTCGGTTACCACATGCTCAAGGCCTTGGGCCTGCGCACCCGCGGCGTGCGGGTGGTGTCATGCCCGTCATGCTCGCGGCAGGGCTTCGATGTGATCCGCACGGTGGAAACGCTGGAAAAGCGGCTCGAACACATCAAGACTCCGATGAGCCTTTCGGTGCTCGGCTGCGTCGTCA
Organism: Erythrobacter sanguineus; assembly: GCF_900143235.1. Taxonomy (GTDB): domain Bacteria; phylum Pseudomonadota; class Alphaproteobacteria; order Sphingomonadales; family Sphingomonadaceae; genus Erythrobacter; species Erythrobacter sanguineus. The sequence goes on from NZ_FRDF01000013.1 coordinate 35,007, forward strand.
ACGGCCCCGGCGAAGCGCGCGAGACCGATATCGGCCTGACCGGCGGCGGCAATGGCAAGCACATGGTCTATCTGTCGGGCATGAAAGCCCACGCCATCGATGACGAGGCGATGCTCGATCACATCGTCCGGCTGGTCGAGGAAAAGGCCGCCGCTATCGAAGCGGGGGAGCAGGTCGCCTTCGATCCGCACGCCGCGCCGCAGCAACCCGCCGAAGCTGCCGAGTGATCCGCGCCGCTTTTGCCGGAGGCCAGATGCTGGTTGCGTCGCTGGCGCTGTCCGCCTGCGCGACCACGCCGCCCGCTCCGACCCACCCCGAGGCGAGATCCTATGCCGTCACGGCTGATGCGATGGGCGATGTCGACGCAGCGCTCGCCCGCGCCGCCGCTGGTGGCAAGCGGGTGCTGCTGGTGATGGGGGCAAACTGGTGCCACGATAGCCGCGCGCTGGCCGGATGGCTGGAAACGCCGCGCCTGTCAGCGCTGGTGGCCGAACGGTATGAACTGGTGTTCGTCAATGTCGGCCTGCCGCAGACCGGCGACGGGCATAATCTTGCCATTGCCCAGCGCTTCGGCCTCGCCGATTTTCCCGGCACCCCTGCGCTGCTGGTGCTTACGGCGGAAGGCGCGCTGGTGAACGCCGACACCGCGCAAAGCTGGCGCAATGCCGCCACCCGCAGCGAGGACGCGATTCACACCGAACTGGCCGCGCTGGCAGAGGCACCCCTGCCCGCCGCAGAATAGGCGGGCAGAGCGGTGATCGCAGCCATCCTCCTCGCGCTCGCCCTGGCGATGGACGCTTTTGCGGTGGCGCTGACGCAGGGCGCGCGGTTCCGGCCCGAGGTGGCAGGCGCGCTGGCGATTGCGCTCACCTTCGGGCTGTTTCAGGCGATTATGCCGCTGATCGGCTGGGGCATTGGCGCACTCGCCTTCGAATATATCGAAGCGGTCGATCACTGGATTGCCTTTGCATTGCTGACCGTCCTCGGGGTGCGGATGCTCGGCGGCCATGTCGGCGAGGATGAGGCCTCCCGCGCGCTTACCGGCACGGCGCTGCTGGTGGCAGGGGTTGCAACCAGTATCGATGCGCTCGCCGCGGGGATCACCCTGCCGACCCTGGGTGTCCACCCGCTGACGGCGGCGGCGTTGATCGGCCTCGTCACCTTCGCCTTGAGCCTTGCAGGGGTGGCATTGGGCCGACGCGCGGGCCACCACATGGGCGCATGGGCCGAACGTGCGGGCGGCGTGATCCTGATCGGGCTGGGCTGCAAGATCCTCGCCGAACATACGGGCTGGCTGTGAGCCTGTCCTACAGCGCGTGAAGCTGGCATGACCCGCACATGATCGCGATCCCGCCTCCTCACCCCGATACTTGCAACCGCAGCCGTGGGCGGCCCGTATTTCTGGTTCCTGGACAGTGTCACATGTGTCTCCAACAGACAGGAACGGAAGCCCTAAGCTGAATGCTCCACGTCGTTCACCACGCCGACTATATGGCTCCCCGGCCTGATCGGGGGACGTTCCGATTCGACAAGTACCACCTCGTGATGGAGGAACTGCGCGCCAGCGGAGCGGCGATGACCGAACACGCGCCCGAGCCGATGCCCCGCGAATGGCTGGAGGCTGTCCATTGCCCCGACTATGTCGATGCCGTGTTCCGCGCCGCAGTCCCGCGCGACAAGGAACGGCGCATCGGCTTTCCGGTAACACCTGCGATCACGTCCCGCGTGCGCCACACCAATGGCGGGACATGGCTGGCGGCGCGGCTCGCCATGCGCCACGGTTATGCCGCCAACTCCGCCGCTGGCAGCCACCATGCGCTGCATGATACGGGCGCAGGCTATTGCGTGTTCAACGATCTCGCGGTCGCGGCCAACCGGTTGATCGCGACCGGCGATGCGCGGCGCATCCTGATCGTCGACCTCGACGTGCATCAGGGCGATGGCACCGCCAGCCTCACCGCCGGGCGCGAGGACATCTTCACCCTTTCGCTCCATGCTGAGAAGAACTTCCCGGTGCGCAAGGCCCGTTCCAGCCGCGATGTCGGCCTGCCAGACGGGGTGGATGATGATGGCTACATGGCGGCGCTGACCCGCCACCTGCCCGAAGTCTTCGCCGATTTCGCGCCCGATTTCGTGCTCTATCAGGCCGGTGTCGACCCCCACCACCGCGACAAGCTGGGGCGGCTGGCGCTGACCGATGCCGGGCTGGAACTGCGCGACCGCTTCGTGGTTGCCGAAGCCCGCCGCCGGGGCCTTGCCATCGCTTCGGCGCTGGGCGGGGGATATGGCGACGATGCCCGCGAAGTCGCCGCGCGCCACGCGGCCTCGATGCTGGCGATGGCCGACGAAAATGCACGGGCGGCATGGCCGACATGATGTTACAGCAGATGCAAAGCGCCGCCCGGAGAACAACAGATGGCCGATGATGAAACCGATTATCTGATCATCGGCGCGGGCGCGGTGGGCCTTGCCTTTGCCGATGCGCTGATCGACGAAGATCCTGATTGCCACATCACCTTTGTCGACAAGCACGCCCGGCCCGGCGGGCACTGGAACGATGCCTATCCCTTCGTCGCGCTGCATCAGCCATCGGCCTTTTACGGCGTCAATTCGATGGCCTTCCCCAGCGAACAGATCGACCCGCATGGCCCCAACAAGGGGCTGTACGCGCTGGCCAGCGGGGCCGAAGTCACCGCCTATTTCGAACGGGTGATGAACCACCGCCTGCTGCCCAGCGGCCGGGTGGCGTATCACCGGCTCAGCGAATTCAGGGGCCGTGACGAAGGCGGCACCGCGCGTATCATCGGTGTGTTGTCGGGCGCGGAACACAGCATCGCCGTGCGCCGCAAGCTGGTGGATGCGACCTTCTACCAGACTTCGGTGCCAGCAACCCATACCCGCGCCTTTGCCGTTGCGGGCGGCGTGCGGGTGACAGCGCCCGGCGCGCTGCCCGATCTGTGGAAGGATCCGTCCCGCATCCCATCGAATTTCGTCATCCTCGGCGGGGGCAAGACCGCGATGGATACCGGCGTGTGGCTGATCGAGGCGGGGGTCGATCCCGCTAGGATCCATTGGGTGCGGCCACGCGACAGCTGGCTCAACAACCGCAAATATGTCCAGCCGGGGGAGGATTTCCTCGGCGCTACGGTCGAAAGCCAGATCGCGCATCTCAATGCCTTTGCACAGGCCAGCGACGGACATGATGTGTTCGAAGCACTCGAACGCGGCGGCTACATGCTGCGGCTCGATCCCGATGTGCGGCCTGACATGTATCACTATGCGGTGATCTCCGAAGGCGAGATCGCCTTGCTGCGGCGGATCACGCAGGTCATCCGCACCGGCCGGGTGACCGCGATCGAACCGGGGAAACTGCTGTTCGGTGATGTCGCGCACGCCGTTCCCACCGACGCGCTGTTCATCGATTGCACCGCCCGCGCGGTGCCCTTCAGCGCGATGGAAAACAGCGGCCCGCAATTTCGCGGCGACACGATCGTGCTGCAACCCGTCAATGTGCCGTTGGTGACGCTCAGCGCCGCGATCACCGCGTTCCTCGAAGCACATTATCCGGATGATGCGACGAAGAATCAGCTCGCCCGCGCCGGGCCGCTGACCGACACGCCGGAAACCTTCCCCTATGCCTTCATGATGAACATGATGAACCGCGGCACATGGTCGCAGACGCCGGAGATTGCCGCGTGGCTGGCGCAATCGCGGCTCGATCCGACCGCGCCGACAATTGCCCGGATGATGGCGGCCGGCGATCCGCGTTTGGCGGTGCTGGCCGGGTTCCGGGCGGCGGTGACGGACGCGATGCCGGCGGTGATCCGGCTTGGCATGGCGGCCAAGGCCATTCACGAAACGCCCCGCCAAAATGACCAGCCAGCAGCGATGAAGTGACGCCGATATGGGACAAAACGTCATTTTCCGTTACCGGGAACGCAACCGGCGCACTATAGGTTATTCTGCAATGAAGCGGCGCGACCTTCTCAGGAACACTCTGATTGCCGGGGCGGCACTGGCTGTTCCTGCGCGCCTGCTTGCCAGCACGGTCCCCGCAGCGCCGCTTGCAGGCTCCCCACGTGACCGGGTGCTGTTTGCGCTGGCCAAGCGCGAGCTTGACCGGGCAGGCGATGCGATCTGGAAACGCGATATCGTAGGCATCGCCGATTTCGGCCTGCATTCGGCCAAGCCGCGGTTCCACTTCGTCAATCTCGACCGGGGCACGGTGCAGTCCCATTATGTCAGCCACGGCACAGGGTCAGACCGCCAGCATGATGGCTGGCTCAAGCAGTTCTCCAACACCGAAGGTTCCAACGCGACCAGCCGCGGGGCCTATGTGACATGGGAATGGTACAAGGGCCGCTATGGCACCTCGGTGCGGCTAGGCGGGCTGGACGAGAGCAACAATGCCGCGCTGCGCCGCTACATCGTGATGCACCGCGCCGATTATGCGGAAGCCTCGCATATTGATCGCTGGGGCAGGCTCGGGCGCTCCAATGGCTGCTTCGCGATGGGCGAGGACCAGTTCCGGATCGCGCTGATGCACCTTTCGGGCGGGCGGTTGCTGTTTGCGGATTCGCTGGGGCTGGAGGAAGACGGTTCCATCCAGCCGGTGCCCGAACTGGCGATGATCGAACGCCAGCCGCTTGATCTGTCACCGCGCCCGGCGACCAGCGCGTTCTGAGGCGTCAGCCGTCCTGCAGATCGTCCTCGATCACGATCACCTCGTCGTCGATCACGTTGCTGCGATTGCGCACCCGCGGCTTGTCGAGGCTGGCCAGCACCGGCGCGTCGCGATTGTAGATGTCCTTGAAGGTCGCCATCTCGCCGTTGATGTCGGAGGCCATGGTGAAATAGGTGATGTAGGCCGGAAACTGCTTTTTCAGCATCACCTTGGTGTACTTGCCCGAGCTCGAGATCGCCACCGCCTCGTCCTTGCTCGCGCCCTTGCCGAGGATCGCCATGGTGATCGCAAGTTCCAGCGCCCGTTCGGTGCGGATGCAGCCGTGGGACAGCGCACGGCTGTCATTGGCGAAGAGGTGGCGCGAGGGCGTGTCGTGGAAGAAGATGGCGTGCGGGTTGGGCATCTCCAGCTTCATCTGCCCCAGCGAATTGCCCGGCCCGGGCTGCTGGACCACGCTGATATAGCCATTGACACCCTTGGTGCCGACATAGCCGTTGCGCTTGGCCCATGCGGGGTTGGCGAGCACCTTGGCGCCCAGCCCTTCGCCCTTGACGATCGACTGCGGCACCGTCCATGTCGGGTTGAACACCACGCCTTCGACCATCTCGGCCAATTGCGGGGTGGCTGTGCGGCCCGGCTTGCCCACGACTGTGCGATAGGTGCTGATGATGCGGTCCTTGACCGTCAGGCGCAGCTGGAACTCGGGCACGTTGGTGATGAGGTATTGCGGCCCGAGATCGCGCGCCAGCCAGCGCCAGCGGTCCATGTTGGCGCGGATCAGCTTGCGCTTGGCCGTCTCGCTTTCGGGCGTCTGGGCCAGTTCCTCGCGCAGGCGGGCGTAATCGGGGTGGGTCGGCGCCAGCTTCGCCAGCGTCCCGGCGATGTCGCCCGATGCCAGCGCGTCTGCCAGCACGTTGCCGGTGCGGTAAAGCTCGCGGTCAGGGTCTTCGACGAACCACTGCGTGCGCGCATCCATCGGGGTGCGGCCATCACGCAGGTCCTCGACCAGCCACACGAAGCTCTGCGAGGCGAGCGCATCGAGTTCTTCCGACGGGCCGGAGACGAGCGCGACCTTGAGCGGCGCGAGGTCATAATCAGCCGGATCAAGCCCCTCGGCACCGATCCCCTCGATCACCGCGACGAGCTTGGCAGCATTGGCAAGCGTCCATGGCTGCATCAGCGACGCAGGCTTTTCCATGCCGCCCTGCACCACAGGTTCGGACACCATCCGCGGAAAGGCCGCGTCGAAGTTCTCGCCAGCGGGCGCAACGGGACTCGGATCGGGGGTTGGCGCTGGAGCCGGGGGCGCGGTCGGCAACTCCACCCGCTCGGGCCCGGTCCATTGCTGGCCACCGGGGATCATATCCTCGCGACCGGCCTCGCTCTGGGCAAAGGCCGAGCCTGCCAGCAGCGCCGCCGCCGCGATCCCGCATGCCAATCTGCCCGCAAACTGCGTCATAGTTAAGCTTTCAACCCCGTCGCGCCGCCCTGTGCAACGCCATACCATCCGCGGCTATCATACGCGAGACTTGCGGTTCCTATCAACTATCTTGGCTTGCGTGCGCGTGAACAGGCACGGCACAAGGACACGTGACCTTGCGCGCCCTTGCGCTTATGGGGCTTGCGCCATGCCGCCGCGCACCCATCCGCTCCTGCCGTTTCTTGCCGCCTTTGCCGGGGTCGGTTTCCTGTCGCTGATGGATGCCTTCATGAAAGAGGCCGCGCTGATGATCGGCGCCTATACCGCCACGGTGCTGCGCGCGCTGATCGGGGCCAGCATCATTGCGCCCTTCTGGCTTGCGCGCGGCCCGGCATGGCCATCGCGAAGGGTCATGAAACTGCACCTCGAACGCGGCGTGGTGTCCGCCTTCATGGCGCTCAGCTTCTTCTTCGCGCTCACCCGCCTGCCGCTGGCCGAGGCGATCGCATTGAGCTTCATCGCGCCGCTGCTGGCACTTTACCTCGCCCGCGTGCTGTTGGGAGAAACCATCGCGCGCAAGGCGGTGCTGGCCAGCATTCTGGGTTTTGCGGGGACGCTGGTGATCGTCGGCGGACGGATCGGCGCGGGCGCGTTTGATCGGGACGCCGCCCTCGGCCTTGCCGCGATGCTGTTTTCGGCGGTGCTTTATGCCTATAATTTCATCGTCATCCGCCGGCAATCACAGCTCGCCGGCCCCGTCGAGATCGCGACCTTCCACAGCGGAATCGGCGGCGCGGTGCTGCTGCTTGCCGCGCCGATCCTGTGGCTGCCGCCAAACGGCCATGCCCTGATGCCGCTGGTGGCCGCGGCGGCGCTCACGGTGGCGGGATCAATGGCGATTGCCTGGGCCTATGCCCGCGAGGAAGCACAGGCGCTGGTGCCGATCGAATATTCGGGCTTCGTCTGGGCGAGCGTGCTGGGCTGGCTGTTCTTCCGCGAAAGCGTGACCGTGCCGACGCTGGCTGGCACGATGCTGATTGTCGCCGGGTGCTGGCTGGTCACCCGCCGCGATCCCATGCCTGAAAACCTGCCCGCCTAAGACCATTTCGGCAAGGGCGATGTCCCTTCGCCCCCTTGACCTGACGCGCCTGAAAGCGCAGTGCGCGCCCGAAAACCGCGCCTTTTTTCGGATCGGGGTGCGGGACAGACAAAAGGATGGAAAAACGCCCCATGACCGACATCGGCAAGGATACGCTCGCAACCCGTCAGACCCTCTCGGTGAACGGCAAGGAATATGCCTATTACTCGCTGGCCAAGGCCGCCGAGCAGTTGGGCGATGTTTCGCGCCTGCCAATCTCGATGAAGGTGCTGCTGGAAAACCTGCTGCGCTTTGAAGATGAAGGCTTCACTGTCGGGCGCGAGCATATTCAGGCGATTGTCGATTGGCAGGACAATCCTGTCACGGGTGACGAAATCCAGTACCGCCCGGCGCGCGTGCTGTTGCAGGATTTCACCGGCGTGCCCTGCGTGGTCGATCTGGCCGCGATGCGCGATGCGATCAAGAAACTGGGCGGCGATACCGCCAAGATCAACCCGCTGGTGCCGGTCAACCTGGTGATCGACCATTCCGTGATGGTCGACGAATTCGGCCACCCCAAGGCGATGGAAGCCAATATGGCGCTCGAATATGAGCGCAATGCCGAGCGTTACGACTTCCTGAAGTGGGGTTCCAAGAGCTTCCAGAACTTCTCCGCCGTGCCGCCGGGCACCGGCATCTGCCACCAGGTCAATCTTGAACATATCGCACAGGCCGTGTGGTCATCCGAAGGGCCGGACGGGGTGATGGTCGCCTATCCCGATACCTGCGTCGGCACTGATAGCCACACCACCATGATCAACGGCCTAGGCGTGCTGGGCTGGGGCGTCGGCGGGATCGAGGCGGAGGCCGCAATGCTCGGCCAGCCGGTGTCGATGCTGATCCCCGAAGTCGTCGGCTTCTACCTCGAAGGCGCGATGGCCGAAGGCGTGACCGCCACCGATCTGGTGTTGACCTGCGTGCAGATGCTGCGCGAAGTCGGCGTGGTCGGGCGGTTTGTGGAATTCTACGGGCCGGGCGTCGCCAACCTCACGCTCGCCGACCGCGCCACCATCGCCAACATGGCGCCCGAATATGGCGCGACCTGCGGTTTCTTCGGGATCGACGACAAGACCATCGAATATCTGCGCCTGACCGGCCGCAGCGAAGAGAACATCGCGCTGGTTGAGGCCTATGCCAAGGCGCAAGGCATGTGGTTCGATCCGGCCAATGTGCCGGTCTTCACCAAGACGCTCAGCCTCGACATGGCCGCGGTCGTCCCCAGCCTTGCCGGGCCCAAGCGCCCGCAGGACAAGGTGATCCTGCAAGAGGTGGACGAACTGTTCAACGGCGACCTGTCGAAGGTCTACGGCAAGAGCGGCCCGGCCCGGGTGGCAGTGGACGGCAAGAGCCACGATATCGGCGATGGCGATGTGGTGATCGCGGCCATCACCAGCTGCACCAACACCTCCAACCCCGATGTGCTGATTGCTGCCGGCCTCGTCGCCAAGAAAGCCAACGAAAAGGGCTTGAAGCCAAAACCGTGGGTCAAGACCTCGCTCGCTCCCGGATCACAGGTGGTCACGGACTATCTGGTGAAGTCGGGCCTGCAACATCACCTCGACGCGATCGGCTTCGATCTGGTCGGCTATGGCTGCACCACCTGCATCGGCAATTCCGGCCCGCTCGCCCCGCCGATCAGCGCCGCGATCAACGGCAATGACATCGTTGCTGCTTCGGTTCTGTCGGGCAACCGCAATTTCGAAGGCCGCGTGTCGCCCGATGTGCGCGCCAACTTCCTCGCCTCGCCGCCGCTGGTGGTGGCCTATGCGCTGAAGGGCACCGTCACCGAAGACATCACCACCACCCCGATCGGCCACGATCAGAATGGCAAGCCGGTGATGCTCGCCGATCTGTGGCCGACCAACGCCGAGATCGCGGAAAACCGCGCCGCCAATATCGACCGTTCGATGTTCGTCAGCCGCTATGCCAATGTCTATGACGGGGACGAGCACTGGCAGGCGATCACGGTGGAACCGTCCGACACCTATCAGTGGCGCGCAGGCAGCACCTACGTCGCCAACCCGCCCTATTTTGACGGCATGACCATGACGCCCGCGCCGATCATGGACATCGTCGATGCCAAGCCGCTGGCGATCCTCGGCGATTCGGTCACCACCGACCACATCAGCCCGGCCGGTTCGATCAAGGAAGACAGCCCCGGCGGCAAGTTTCTGATGGCCAACCAGGTCGCCAAGAAGGACTTCAACTCCTACGGCTCGCGCCGCGGCCACCACGAAGTGATGATGCGCGGCACCTTCGCCAATATCCGCATCAAGAACGAGATGGTCCCCGGCGTCGAAGGCGGTTTTTCGACCTATGGCGGTGAGACCATGCCGATCTACGACGCAGCCATGCGCCACAAGGAAGACGGCACGCCGCTGGTGGTGATCGGCGGCAAGGAATATGGCACTGGCAGTAGCCGCGACTGGGCGGCCAAGGGCACGATCCTGCTTGGCGTGCGTATGGTGATCGTCGAAAGCTTTGAACGCATCCACCGCTCCAACCTCGTCGGCATGGGCGTGCTGCCCTTGCAGTTCAAGGATGGCGACACCCGCGAGACGCTCGGCCTGACGGCGGATGACACCTTCTCGATGCGCGGCCTTGCCGATCTGGTGCCGGGTCAGGACATCACCGTGGAAGTCACCCGCGCCGACGGAACGAGCTTCAGCTTCACCGCGCTGTGTCGCATAGATACCGCAAATGAAATGGAATATTACCGCCACGGCGGCATTCTCCATTACGTTTTGCGCAAGCTTGCGGCATAAGCGAGAGGATGAAAGCGTCCCGCGCCGCCCTGTTTGCCGCTTCGGCCCTGCTAGCACTGTCTGCCTGCAGCGGCGGTTCGCGCAAGGATGGCAAGCGGGACGCGCCCTCGGCGCCGCTCGGCTTTGAACTGGCCTTTGCCGGGGCCGGGGCAGGATTGGCCGATGACGCCGCGGCCACCGTGCCGCAGGCCCGCGCGCCCGGCCCGATGATCGACGTGACGCCGGAAGAACTGGCGGCGCGGCTGGCGGCGGGCAACATCCGTCTGATCGACGTGCGCACCGATGAAGAGATCGCCGAGGGCATGATCCCCGGTGCCGAACATATCGCGCTGGATCGCTTTGACCCGCAAGCGTTCGGCCCGGCGGACGGGCGCGAAGTGGTGCTCTACTGCCGCTCGGGCAAGCGTTCGGCGATGGCGGGCGCGAAGCTGGCCGAGGCGACCGGCAAGCCGGTGGAGCATCTGGCCGGCGGCATCCTCGCCTGGGAAGAGGCGGGCCGGCCGCTCGAATAGCGCTGCTGCGTTCCATTCCCCCTGCAACAAAAGGGCGGCTCCCCCCGGAGCCGCCCTTTCTGTTTACCGCACAAGTGTGCTGCGCCGCGCGCTTACGCGTCCTGTGACGGGCGCAGCTTGCGCCTTCTCAGGATTGCTGCGGCGGCCAGCCCGAACAGCACCATCATCGGCGGGGCCGGCACTTCGGTGCCGCCGCTGGTGCTGCTGCTCGACGACGAACTGCTGCTGCCGCTCGACGAGGACGAGGAACCGCTGCTGCTGCTCGATGAGCTGCCCGACGAGCCACTGCTGCCGGTCGAGGTGCCTGTCGAGGACGAGCTGCTCGATGAGGACGAAGACGAAGACGAGCTGCTGGTGCTGCTGGTCATGTCGCCGGACGTACTGCCGCCGCTGGTCGCACCGCCCGAGGATGAGGATGAACTGCTGCTTGAGGAGGAGGAGGACGACGACGAGGAACTGCCGCCCGAACCGCCCGATGTGGTGGTGGTGCCGGGATGGCCACTCGTGCCGCCGCTGGTGGTGCTGCCACCCGAGGAGCTCGACGAAGACGACGAACTGGAGCTGGAAGAGGAACTGGACGAGCCGCCGCTGCTGGACGAACCACCGCTGCTGCTCGACCCACCCGAACTGCCCGAACTGCCATCACCCCCGCCCGAGGAACTGGACGAGGACGAGGACGAAGACGAGCTCGAAGAGGAAGATGATGACGAAGAGCCAGAACTCGACACAGCGCCGGTCGAAGAACTCACATTGCCCGAGCTGCTCGAGACGTCACCCGAGGAACTCGAAACGTTCCCCGATGAACTCGATACGTTGCCCGAGGAACTCGATACGTTGCCGGAGCTGCTCGACACATTGCCGGAGGAACTCGACACGTTCCCCGAGCTGCTGGAAACATTGCCGGATGAACTCGAAACTTCGCCGGTGCTCGACGATACCGACCCGGTCGAGCTCGAGACATTGCCCGAAGTCGTCGAACTGGTGCTCGAAACCGCCCCGGTGCTGCTCGAAACCCCGCCGGTGGACGTCGACGTCGAAACCTGGCCGGTCGAGGAACTGATCTGGCCCGAGGACGAGGTGGTCGACGTGGAATTGTCGATGTTGATATCGATCACGATCCCGCTGCTGCCGGACGTGGTGCCGCCCGAAGTCGAGCTGACATCGCCCGAGGAAGATCCCCCCGAAGTCGAGCCGCCCGAAGTCGAGCCGCCCGAAGTCGAGGTGGTGGTCGAGACCGACACATCGCCCGAAGACGAGCCGCCCCCGCCGCCAAAGAAGCCGCCGCCGAAGAACCCACCGCCGAAACCGCCGCCAAAGCCCAGCCCGCCGCCGATGATCGGCGCAGCCCCGAAGCCGCCGCCGCCCTGAATCGGGGGGAGCGGGGGCAGCGGCGCGGGCATGTAGGCCACCTGCGCGATCGGCGGGCATTCATTGGGGTCGAAATAGGCCTGCACCGCGCCCGCAGGCATGCTCGGCGCGCCGCCCGGAGCTACCGGCTGGCATTCGATCGTACGCTCGACAATCCGGCGGCGACGCTGCTCGGGCAACGGCACCACACGCTCGCGCGACTTGATATAGCGCGCGCCGCTGTCCGGATCGACCGCGATCAGCTTCCCGTCGATATTGGTGGAGTAATCGGGTGCGTCGGTGTTCATCGGCTCGGCCACGCGCACCGCACCGCCCTGCAACAACGCCACGCCCGCTGCTGCGGCGGAAAGCTTCGCGATGGCCATCTTGAGCGACATAGACGGTAACCTTGTTTGCCTGTGGTGGCTGGCCGCGGACTGCCCGCAACTTCACCTGATCCAGCCTCCATCTGATGGGATAAAGTCCTGCAGGGCAATCGGCTTAACCATCGGCAAGGCCGCCAGAGCGCGCAAATCTGGCCGGAATCGCGAGATTTGAGAGGCGCTGTCCCGATCTGGCACCGAAAACAGGGGTCGCGTTAGCCACAAGGTTAACACCGGCGCGCAGACTCAATCTTCGAACAGCCCGGACTGGCTCGGGGGTGATTCTCTGGGCGGGCTCAGCTCCAGATGCGCCCATCCCGCATCATTCAGCATCCGCCCGCGCGCGGTGCGGGCGATCAGGCCGAGCTGGATCAGATAGGGCTCGACCACGTCCTCTACCGTGTCGCGCGGTTCAGCCAGCCCCGCCGCCAGCGTCTCGATCCCCACCGGCCCGCCTTTGTAGGTGGTGGCGATCATGGTGAGATAGCGGCGATCCATCGCGTCGAGGCCCAGCCGGTCGATCTCCAGCCGGGTCAGCGCCTCGTCCGCCACATGGCGGGTGACGCTGGCGGCACCGGCGACATCGGCAAAGTCGCGCACGCGGCGCAGCAGCCGTCCGGCCACGCGGGGCGTGCCGCGCGACCGGCGGGCGATTTCGTGCGCGCCATCGGGCTGGATCGCGAGGCCGAGCAGCCCGGCGGCGCGAGTGACGACGCGTTCCAGCTCGTCATGGCTGTAGAAATTGAGGCGGACCGGGATGCCGAACCGATCACGCAGCGGCGTGGTCAGCAGCCCCTGCCGGGTGGTCGCGCCGATCAGGGTGAAGGGCGGCAGGTCGATCCGCACGCTGCGGGCGCTCGGCCCCTCGCCAATGATCAGATCGAGCGCGCGGTCCTCCATCGCCGGATAAAGCACCTCCTCGACAACCGGGGAAAGGCGGTGAATCTCGTCGATGAACAGCACGTCATGCGGTTCGAGATTGGTGAGCAGCGCGGCAAGATCGCCCGCCTTGGCGATGACGGGGCCAGAGGTGGCGCGGAAACCGACGCCAAGCTCGCCTGCAATGATCTGCGCCAGCGTGGTCTTGCCAAGGCCGGGGGGACCGAAGAACAGCGTATGATCCATCGCTTCGCCGCGCGCGCGCGCGGCGGCGATGAAGACGGCAAGGTTCCCCTTGGCGGCTTCCTGCCCGACGAATTCGGCAAGACGGCGCGGACGCAGGGCTGCGTCCGGGTCGCCGGGTTGGCGGGACGGGGTATGGAGGGGGTCAGGGGTGGTCATGATGGTTCTTCATCATCCGGAAAAATGCACGTCTTCGCAGCGCCCGGCCCCGCTGCAAACCGGCCACCTTTTGCCTCGCAGTCTTCCTGCCCTGCAAACTTGATCGCGCATGTCATGCCCAGCACCGCAATCAGCATCAGTATCCCGCCAAGCACCGGCAGCAGCCACGCCGGGTAGGACTTGTCAAATGGCGGCGGGAGGGGATCACGGCGCGGCTGCCCCATCAAAACGGGTTCACCGTAAAGCCGTTGCTCTGCAACAGCGCGTGGGCCGTCATGGCGGACAGCGCCATTTCCACGCCGGGAATCAGATCATCGGGCGCGATACCGTAAGCCGCCGCGCTCTGGCCGCACAGGATGAGGCGCACGTCCTCGGCCAGCAGCGCCTCCACCAGCTTGGCAGAGGGGTTGTCACCCTGCCGCGAAAGCGGGTTGGCGGCGTGGGCTTTATCGGTCAGCAGTTCGAGCGCGGCCTTGCCGTGGACCACCACCACCAGCCGGATGTTCTCCTGCGGCACGCCGTGGGCGACATGCATGTTGAGGAACCGCGCGACGCTGTCGAAGCCGCGATTGGTGCTGCCTTCCGCAGCCGGGGTCGAGACATCGAAGGCGATGGCAAAGGTGCTATCGGCGGGCAGTTGCTCCACCCCCGGCACCGGAGCGTGCGCGCCGAACTCCTCCAGCACCGGGCCGGATTTGAACGCGCTCATATCCTGCGCGGCCAGCGGGGTGGCGGCGAGCGCAAAGGCCCCGGCAAAGGTGAGTGTCATTGCAATACGCATCAGATTTCCTCCTGTCCTGCCCAGATCCTAACCCGCCGCCTTCTTCAGCGCCACTCGGATCAGGTCGCCCTCGCTCGCGCCTTCGCCCAGTTCGGCCTGTGCGCGGGCGACGGCCTGCGCGGCGACGGCGGGCTTGAAGCCGAGGTTTTCGAGCGCGCTCACCGCATCGGCGCTGGCGAGGGCGACTGGCGCGGCCGGGCCGCCTCCGAAAGCGCCATTGCCTCCCGGCCCGCCGCCCGGCATCGTGCCCGCCTTGTCCTTCAACTCGTTCACGATCCGGCCCGCCAGCTTCGGCCCGACGCCATTGGCCCGCGCCACCATTGCCGCATCGACCCGCCCGCAGGCATCGCGCAACTCGCCGGTCGACAGGGCCGAGAGGATCGCGAGGGCAACCTTGCTGCCCACGCCCTGCACCGCTGTCAGCAGCCGGAACCAGTCGCGTTCGGCCCCTTCGGCAAACCCCAGCAGGCGCATGTCGTTCTCGCTCACCTGCAATTCGGTGTGGATGGTGCAGGCCTCGCCCACCTCGCCCAGCGCCGCCAACGTCCGGCGCGAGGCATGGACGAGGTAACCCACCCCGCCCACGTCGATAATGGCCCAGTCTTCGCCCGTGGCATCCAGCCTGCCGGATAGCTTTGCAATCATGAGTTCCAGCCCGCGCTACCGCTTTGCACCTTGAGCGCGGCAGTCTTGCCCCATCGCGGCCGCGAACGCCAGTGCGGCTCTGCGCCCTGTCCGCAACTGGCTGGCGGGCGTGTTGGAGACACATGAGACACTGTTCAGGGAGGAAAAGCCGGCCCCGGCCACGCGGCTTGCAAAACGGGCGGACGGGGGCAGCGTGCATCGCGGATCATGCCGCCGGTTTTACCCGGGTCGGATCAAGTAGGAAATCCACGCCTGCTCGACACGCGGCGCTTTTGCGGTAAGGGAAACGGCATGAGCTGGAACACCTTCGGGCGCGTGCTGCGCTTTACCACTTGGGGCGAAAGTCATGGACCTGCGCTGGGCGCGGTGGTGGATGGCTGCCCGCCGGGGCTGACGATCAGCGAGGAGTATATCCAGCCCTTCATGGATGCGAGGAAGCCCGGCACCAGCCGTTTCACCACCCAGCGGCGCGAGGATGATCTGGTGCGGATCCTGTCGGGCACCTTCGAGGGCAAGACCACCGGCACGCCGATTTCGCTGATGATCGAGAACACCGATCAGCGGTCGAAAGATTACTCCGACATCGCCCAACAATACCGCCCCGGCCATGCCGATTACGCCTATGACGCCAAATACGGCATCCGCGACTATCGCGGCGGCGGGCGATCTTCCGCGCGCGAGACGGCGGCGCGGGTGGCGGCGGGCGCGGTGGCGCGCTTGGTGATCCCGGAAGTCAGCATCGTGGCTTATGTGTGCGAATTGGGCGGCGACCGGATTGATCCCGCGCGGATTAACCATGCCGAAATCGCGAACAACCCGTTCTTCTGCCCCGACCCCGACGCCGCCAGGCGGTGGGAGGCCAAGGTCGATGCGGCGCGCAAGGCCGGATCGTCACTCGGCGCTATCGTCGAATGCGTTGCCACCGGCGTCCCCGCAGGCTGGGGCGCGCCGATCTATGCCAAGCTCGACAGCGATCTGGCGGCGGCAATGATGACGATCAACGCGGTCAAGGGCGTGGAAATCGGCGACGGCTTCGAAGCCGCGCGCCTGACCGGCGAACAGAACGCCGACCGGATGCGGCCCGGACCCGATGGCTTGCCAATCTACGCCAGCAACCACGCGGGCGGGACGGCAGGCGGCATTTCGACCGGGCAGCCGGTGGTGTGCCGCGTCGCGTTCAAGCCGACGAGTTCGATCCTCACCCCGGTGGAATCAATCAATTCGGCAGGCCAGGCGGTGGAGGTGGTCACCAAGGGCCGCCACGACCCCTGCGTCGGCATTCGCGGCACGCCCGTGGTCGAAGCAATGATGGCGCTGGTGCTGGCCGATCACAAACTGCTGCACCGCGCGCAAGTGGGGTAGCGGCAGGGCAGCTTTCGCGATGATGCGGATAAAAGCTGCCGTTCGGCTAGCGACCCCGGAACGGACTTTACCGTCATCCCAGCGAAAGCTGGGATCGCTCTCGCCCTCGTGCTAGCTCACGGCAATCGGCGGCAGGGTCTACATCATGACCAACAAACGCGGCGGCGTGCTGTATATCGGCGTCACCGCCGATCTGCCCGCGCGGATCATGCAACACAAGCAAAGCAAAGGCTCTGCCTTCTGCCGTCGTTATGGCCTTGACCGACTGGTCTGCGCGGAGCCTCATGCCGAGACCGCCGCCGCCATCGCCCGAGAAAAGGCGATGAAGGCATGGAAGCGCGCATGGAAGATCGAGCAGATTGAAAAGAGCAACCCTGAATGGGGTGACCTTTTCGAGCAGATCAACTGACCGCCAGCGATCCCAGCTTTCGCTGGGATGACGGCGAAACAAGGTGTCTGCTTCCCACCCACTTGCGGCCATAGCGAAATCAGTCGCCAGCGCCCAAAAGCAGACGCAGCCCGGCACACCCCTGAACACCAAATCCGATCGGTTCCCGTTCCCACGATTGAAAAAACCGATCTTCGCAATCGCAACAATCAACTTTTGTGCAGCGCAAAACGCACTAATTGGGCAGCATCAGTCTCAACCCTATCCTCTCAACCCCAACACAAGGACAAACTCCATGGGTATCATCGGTTCAACCCTCACCCCGTTCAAGGCGACCGCGTTTCAGGCGGGCAAGGATTTCTTCGACGTCACCAGCGAAGATCTCGCCGGCAAGTGGTCGGTGTTCTTCTTCTACCCGGCCGATTTCACCTTCGTGTGCCCGACCGAGCTTGAGGACATGGGCGAAAAGTACGCCACGCTGCAGAGCATGGGCGTTGAAGTCTATGCTGTCTCGACCGACACCCACTTCAGCCACAAGGCCTGGCACGACACTTCGGACAAGATCGGTAAGCTGACCTTCCCGTTCCTGGGTGACCAGAACCACGTGCTGTCGAACCAGTTCGGCGTGCTGCGTGAAGGCGTGGGCCTTGCTGACCGTGCGACCTTCGTGGTCGATCCGGACGGTGTGATCCAGATCATGGAAATCACCTGCGAAGGCGTGGGCCGCAATGCCAACGAACTGACCCGCAAGATCAAGGCCGCGCAATATGTGCGCGCCAACCCCGGTCAGGTCTGCCCGGCAGCGTGGGAAGAAGGCAGCGATACGCTGGCCCCTTCGCTCGATCTCGTCGGCAAGATCTGACGTTACAAGACCGGCCAGCGCGGGGCATCCCCCCTTCCCCCACAGCTTCGCGCTGGCCGTAAAATCCCGGGAGCCACGCAGCCCTCGGGTCGTAGCCGGGACCGGATGCCCCCGCTCTTCCCCCCCCCTTTGAACGGGCGGGAGGCATCCAGTCCCGCGTTACCTGAACCCCGATAATTTCCCATTTCCCGCGCGATCATCCGCGCCCGGAGGACATCATGCTCGACGCCGCCATGCAGGCCCAGCTGAAGCAATATCTCGGCAATCTTCGCGAAGGCGTGGAACTGGTCGCCTCGCTTGGCGAATGCGAGAAATCGCGGCAGACGGCTACGCTGATCGAACAGATCGCTGCGCAGCACGATCTTGTCACCGCCCGGTTTGACGGGACCGATGACCGCAAGCCCAGCTTCGTCATCCGCCGCGCTTCGGACGCCAACAAGTGGGTGCGCTTTGCGGGCCTGCCGATGGGGCATGAATTCACCAGCCTCGTCCTCGCGCTGCTGTGGGCCGGCGGCCATCCGCCCAAGGTTGATGCCGACCTGATCGAACAGGTCCGCGCGCTGGAAGGCGATTTCCATTTCGAGATGTTCTTCTCGCTCAGCTGTCACAACTGCCCCGACGTGGTGCAGGCGCTGACCCTGATGGCGCTGGAAAATCCGCGCATCACCGCGACCCTGATCGAAGGCGGCACGTTTCAGGACGAGGTCGAGCGGCGCGACATCATGGCCGTGCCCGCGACCTTCCTCAACGGCGAACCGTTCTACAACGGCAAGCTGGAACTGGCCGAAATCCTGTCGAAGCTGGATGTGAATGCTGACAAGCGGGCGGCGGAGAAATTGTCCGCCAAAGACGCGTTTGAAGTGCTGGTTGTCGGCGGCGGCCCGGCAGGTGCGGCGGCGGCGGTCTATACCGCGCGCAAGGGCTTCAGCACCGGGATCGCGGCGGAACGGTTCGGCGGGCAGTTGATGGACACGCTGGGCATCGAGAACCTGCCCGGCACGCCCTATACCGAAGGCCCCAAGCTGACCGACAGCCTGAAAAGCCACGTGGGCGAATATGATATCGACCTGATGGATCTGGCCCGCGCGGTCGAACTCAAACCCGCGAAGGAGATCGGCGGCTATCACGAGGTCGTGATGGCCAACGGCGCTTCCTTGCGCGCCCGTTCGCTGGTGCTGTCGACCGGCGCGCGCTGGCGCAATCTCGGCGTGCCGGGCGAGGCCGAGTATCGCAACAAGGGCGTGGCCTATTGCCCGCACTGCGACGGCCCGCTGTTCAAGGGCAAGCGCATCGCGGTGATCGGCGGCGGCAATTCGGGCGTCGAAGCGGCAATCGACTTGGCCAAGATCGTCGGCCACGTCACCCTGATCGAATTCGACGTGAAGCTGCGCGCCGACGAAGTGCTGCAACGCAAGCTGCGTTCCATGCCAAATGTCGAAATCATCACCAACGGCCAGACCACCGAAGTGCTGGGCGATGGCAGCCGCGTGAACGGGCTGGTGGTGAAGAACCGCGCCAATGGCGAGGAACGGCGCATCACGCTCGAAGGCGTGTTCGTGCAGATCGGCCTCGTCCCCAACACCGAATGGCTGCGCGAAACGGGCCTCGAATTGTCGAAGTTCGGCGAAATCGTGATCGACGATCACGGTGCGACCAACCTGCCTGGCATTTATGCCGCAGGCGATTGCACCACCGTGCCGCACAAGCAGATCGTGGTGGCGATGGGCGAAGGGGCCAAGGCTGGCCTCGGCGCCTTCGACTTCCTGATCCGCAACGAGCCGGTCGAGGATATTGCCGAGGCGGCGTAGTTTCGCAGGGCGCGTCACTGCGGGCGGCCATGCAGGTGTGCTTCGCACGTCTGCGCCTTCGGCTTCGACTCCGGCGTTGCGGGCTCCCATGGGAGCCCGTTTGCTGATGATTTCGGACCGCGAATGCGGGCCGCAAGGGCGACCGCCCGCCCGCAGGCCCGCAAGGGCCGAGGATATCGCACGCCGGACGGCGTGCGGAAACATAATCGTCTCAATCAATCAATCATCGCGCATTAATCGATTGGACGCACCATCCTGAAAGCGTAATCTTCCCGCCATAGGCTCTACCCAAGGGCGAGTCTGAACAGATAACAGGCGAGAGGAGAGACGATCATGGATGCCAAGACCGGAGAAATGAGCGGCGGGTGCCCCTTCCACGGCAATGCGGGCATGCGCAACCTTTTGGGCCGCACCA
The DNA here is from genome assembly GCF_900143235.1 of Erythrobacter sanguineus. Taxonomy (GTDB): domain Bacteria; phylum Pseudomonadota; class Alphaproteobacteria; order Sphingomonadales; family Sphingomonadaceae; genus Erythrobacter; species Erythrobacter sanguineus. Next base: position 54,798 of record NZ_FRDF01000013.1, read on the forward strand.
ACCGCGACTGGTGGCCCGAGGCATTGCAGCTCGATATCCTGACCGAGGGCGGACGCAGCGCCAACCCTTACGGCGAGGATTTCGATTACGCCGAAGCCTTCAATGCGCTCGATTATGATGCGCTGAAGGCCGATCTCACCGCGCTAATGACCGATAGCCAGAGCTGGTGGCCAGCCGATTATGGGCACTACGGCCCGTTCTTCATCCGCATGGCATGGCACGCGGCAGGCACTTATCGCACGGGTGACGGGCGCGGCGGTGCGGGTAGCGGGCAACAGCGCTTCGCCCCGCTCAATTCGTGGCCCGACAATGGCAATCTCGACAAGGCGCGCAGGCTGCTTTGGCCGGTCAAGCAGAAATACGGCAAGAACATCAGCTGGGCGGACCTGTTCATCCTTGCCGGCAATGTCGCGATTGAATCGATGGGCGGGCCGGTGTTCGGCTTTGGCGGCGGCCGCGCCGACGTGTTCGAACCGGAAAGCGTCTACTGGGGCACCGAAGAACAGTGGGTCAATGAAGGCGTTGCCACCCGCATCCAGCCCAAGGAAGGCATGGCGCTGGAAAACCCGCTGGCCGCGATCCAGATGGGCCTCATCTATGTCAATCCCGAAGGGCCGCAGGGCAACCCGCATGACCCCGAAGGCATGGCCCGCGACATGCGCGAAACCTTTGCCCGGATGGCCATGAATGACGAGGAAACCGTGGCCCTTACCGCCGGGGGCCATGCCTTTGGCAAGGCCCACGGCGCGCATCCGGCCGATACTTTCGGCGGCGCACCGGAAAGCGAGGAACTGCACCTGATGGGCTTCGGCTGGCTCAATGACGAGGAGGAGATCGCGCGCGGCAACATCACCACCTCGGGCATCGAGGGCGCGTGGTCGAACAACCCGACCCAGTGGGGCGGCGACTATTTCCGGCTGCTGTTCAAATATGACTATGAACTGGTGCAATCGCCCGCCGGGGCCAACCAGTGGCAGCCGATCGGCCAGACCGAAGAAGACATGGCCCCCGACGCGCGCGACCCTTCGAAGAAGGTGCCGACGATGATGACCACCGCCGACATGGCGCTGAAGCGCGATCCGGAATACGCCAAGATCTCCGAGCGTTTCCTGAACGATCAGGCCGCATTGGACGATGCCTTTGCGCGAGCGTGGTTCAAACTGTGCCACCGCGACATGGGGCCGAAGATCCGTTACCTCGGCCCCGAAGTCCCGGCCGAAGACCTGATCTGGCAGGATCCGGTGCCTGCCGGAACGACCCCTTCGGATGCCGAGGTGGCGCGTTTCAAGACGGCGATCCTCGGCAGCGGGCTGAGCATCTCCGAACTGGTCAAGGCGGCGTGGGCTTCGGCGGGAACCTACCGCAATTCCGACCATCGCGGCGGGGCCAATGGCGCGCGCGTGCGGCTTGCCCCGCAAAAGGACTGGGACGCCAATGATCCGGCGGAACTGGCCAGGGTGCTGGACGTGATCGGGCAGCATCGCGGTTCGTTGAGCATGGCCGATGCAATCGTGCTGGCGGGTTCCGCCGCCATCGAGAAGGCGGCCAAGGATGCTGGCTTCGACGTGACCGTGCCGTTCACGGGCGGGCGCGGCGACGCGGGTGAGGAACACACCGATGCCGCCAGCTTCGAACCGCTGGAACCGTTTGCCGATGGCTTCCGCAACTATCTGCGCACCAAGGCGATCGTCCGCACCGAGGAAATGCTGATCGACAAGGCGCATCTGCTCGGCCTGTCGATCCCGGAACTGGCCGCGCTGGTCGGCGGCCTGCGGGTGCTGGGCGCGAACAGCGGCAACCGTCCGCACGGGGTGTTCACCGACAAGGTGGGCGTGCTGAGCACGGACTTCTTCCGCAATCTGCTCGACATGGGGACCAAGTGGGTGCCCGTGGATGGCAGCGGCGACGAGGAATATGTCGGCACCGACCGCGCCACAGGCGCAGAAAAGTGGCGCGCGACCCGCACCGATCTGGTGTTCGGTTCCAACTCGATGCTGCGCGCGCAGGCCGAGGTCTATGCCGAAAGCGGCGCCGAGGGCAAATTCGTGTGCGACTTCATCTCCGCGTGGAACAAGGTGATGAACGCGGATCGCTTCGATGTGAGCTACGCCCAATACCATTAAGGCTTGGGCGCGCGGCGACGCGCTTTGGCTTGGGCGCGCGGCGACGCGCGACGTCTTGCCCTGATCATCCCCCCCGATCAGGGTCGCAAGGAGCCTCCCGGCAGCAATGCCGGGAGGCTTACTGTTTCACCCCTCTTCGGGTTCAGATCCGGCGTGCGTCACAAAGCTGCGGCTGCGGCTGCGGCTTCATCCCTATCTTTGTGCCAGTGACCTTCCATGCCGCGTGGAAGACGCCGCAGCCCGGCACGGCTTGCGCGGCGCGGATTGCAGCCTAGGGTGCAGGGCTTGCGCGAAAGAGGATCCCAAATGAAGCTTGCCCCCCTGCTACTTTGCGGCGCAGCGCTGCTGGCCGCCCCCGCTACCGCACAGCAAACCGCCGCCCCCGCCAATCCGGCCGACACGAGGCCAGAGGCCACCGCCGGGATCGGCCCCGGCGCACGGCCGGTCGGCGCCGCGTGGAGCCGCAGCCCGGTGATCGCCCCGCACGGCATGGCCGCGACCGCGCATCCTTTGGCGACCCAGATCGCGCTCGACATCCTCAAGGCAGGCGGCAGCGCGGTCGACGCGGCGATTGCCGCCAACGCCGCGCTCGGGCTGATGGAGCCGACCGGCAATGGCATCGGCGGCGATCTGTTCGCCATCGTCCATGACCCTGCAACCGGCGAACTGATCGGCATCAACGGATCGGGCCGATCGCCCAGCGGACAGACGCTGGCACAACTGCGCGAAAAGCTCGCCCCCGATGCGACCGGCCTGCCTTCGATCGGCGCGCTGCCGGTGACCATTCCGGGCACGGTCGACGCGTGGTTCGATCTCCACGCCCGCTTCGGCAAGCTGCCGGTGGCCGACGTGCTGGCACCAGCCATCCGCTACGCCCGCGAAGGCCACCCGGTCGCGCCCGTTATCGCGATGTATCTTGCACGCGGCCTGGCGCTTTACGAGCGCCAGCTGGCGCGCGGCCCGCTTGATTTTGCCAATGCCCGCCAGACATATTTCGCCAATGGCGCACCGGCACCGGGGACGATGTTCCGCAACCCCGATCTGGCCAACACGCTCGAACGCATTGCACAGAACGGGCGCGACGAATTCTACGCCGGGCAAACCGCACAGGTGATGGTCGATTACCTGCAGCGGCAGGGCAGCGCCTTTACGCTGGCCGATTTCGCCGCGCATGACAGCGAATGGGTCAATGTTGCCTGCGCCCCCTATCGCAAGGGCTACGCGCTGTGCGAACTGCCGCCCAACTCGCAAGGCTTCGCGGCGCTGCAGATGGTCAACATCCTGAAAAATGTCGACCTCGCTCAGTGGGAGCGCGGCTCGCCCCAGGTGATCCATTACATCACCGAGGCCAAGCGGCTCGCCTTCGAGGATGTCGCGCGTTTCTATGCCGACCCGGATTTCGCCCGCGCTCCGCAAGAATTGCTGTCGGACGAATATGGCGCTGAACGCTTTGCCCTGATCGATCCCGCGCGCGCCACGCCTGCCTTCGGCCCCGGCGCGCTGATCGCGCCCAAGCTCGAAGGCGAAGGCGATACCACCTACCTGACCGTCGCCGACAGGGACGGGATGATGGTCAGCCTGATCCAGTCCAATTATCGCGGCATGGGCGGCGGGCTGGTGGCGGACGGGTTGGGCTTCATGTTCCAGAACCGCGGGGAATTGTTCAGCCTCGATCCCGCGCATCCCAATGCCTATGCGCCTGCCAAGCGTCCGTTCCACACCATTATCCCGGCCTTCATCACGAAGGAGGGCAAGCCGTGGATGAGCTTTGGGCTGATGGGCGGCGGGATGCAGCCGCAAGGCCATGTGCAGGTGCTCGTCAACCTCGTTGATTACGGCATGAACCTGCAGGAAGCAGGCGATGCCGCGCGGCTGATGCATGACGGCGGGCGCAAGCCGACTGACGCATTGGCGGGCAGCCCGGCCGATGGCGCAGCGGTGGACATGCTCGGCACGCTGATGGTCGAACCGGGCGTTCCGGCGGCCACGGTGGAGGCCCTGCGCGCAATGGGCCACAAGGTGGAGGTGGAGCGCACCGGCATCCCCTTTGGCGGCTATCAGGCGATTGTGCGCGACCCGGCGACGGGCGCCTACACCGGCGCAACCGAAATGCGCAAGGACGGGCAGGCGAGCGGCTATTGATCCGGGGCCGTGGTGCCGCTTCGCCGCAGTCTTGGCAAAGTCGCAGCGCGGCCACAGCTCGGGGCGTTAACGAGGCCTTCACCCGTGCCGCGACAAGGCCTGAAATAGAGTAAGGATTTGCTGAAGCGGGCGGCAAGGAATGGCACTGATAGACCCCGTTTCGGTGCATGGGCTGGCCACCACCGGTCCGAAAGCGCCGGGGCGGCTGCCCCATTATCTCGCCGGTGAACCGCTGGTTGGCCATGTTGCGCGGGCCGATGCCGCGCGGCGCCTGCCGCCCGCCCATGATCCCGCCACCATGCCGCACACCGCGTGGCGGCGCGCGGCGGCGGGGCGGATCGGGCACAGGATCGGGCTGGCATGAAGCCCTTCGGCGAAAGCGACTTTGGCGTGCTGGACACCCCGTCCGCCCTGCCGCAGCGCGCCGCCCTGATCGAACGGCTGAAGGTCGCCGGGATCACGGTTGACGAATGCGGCCTCACTCATCTGGCCTATGCCCCCGAAATTGCCGGGGCGATGCTGCGCCGTCAGCAGGCCGAGGCGGTGATCGCAGCGCGCACCAAGCTGGTCGAAGGCGCAGTTTCGATGGTCGAAATGGCGCTCAATCAGCTTTCCGAGAAGAAGGTGGTCGAACTGGACGACGAACGCCGCGCGGCCATGGTGTCCAACCTGATGGTGGTGCTGTGCGGCGAACAGGACGCCCAGCCCGTGGTGAACGCGGGGTCGCTTTACTGATTGTCCGATGTCTGCACGCAAACCCTTTGCCCTGCGCCTCGACCCGGCGCTTTACGATGCGCTCCAGCGCGCCGCCGATGCCGAAATCGAAGTGCTGCTGCGCGAGGCGCTGGCGCGGCGCGGCGTGAAGGTGCCGGTCAACAAGGGGCCGAAACGCGGACGGCCTGCTGGCCCTGCGCCCGCGCCCGCGCCCGCGCCCGGCAATGATGCACGATCACCCTCCGGGCGGCGCCGGCGCCGGGACAGCGCGGGCTCGGCTTGTCCGGCCATGCCAAACCCGGTAGGCTGATTGCCTAAGGTATCAAGAGGTTGCTGATGATTGCGCGGTTGCTGGTTCTGGTTGCGCTGGCCCTTGTTCTGCTGCCGCCTGCGCCTGCCCGCGCCGCCCCGTCTCGGGCGCTGCCCGCAGAGCTTGTGTTGCGCGGTGACAACATCATCGAAGTGCTGCTGAACGATGTCCCCGTCCGCCTCGAAGTCAGCGCCGAGGCGTTCGGCCCTCCGGTCATCAACCCCGATCTGGCCGAGCGGCTGCAACTGGTCCCCGGGTTCCGGCGCGGCTGGATGTTCGGCCCGGTGCAGGTAACAGGCATGGGCGGCGCGCTGACGATCGATTTCGGAGCCGGCCCTGCAACCTCCATCATCACATGGGCGGAACGGGCGGTAACGGACAGGGCCGACGGCATCATCGGCGTACATCACCTGCCCCACCGGCGCGTGACATTCGAACTGGGCGCGCCCACCGGGCCGGAACAGGTGCGGCAATTTGCCCTCATCCGTGCAGGCGGCGGCAGGAACACCCGCCTTGGCGCGGAAATCATGGTCAGCAAACGCAAGCTGATGATGATCTTCGTCCCCGCACGGGCCGAAAACCTGATCACCGCGCCGACCGCCAATTTCATTGCGACCTATCTTGAAGGCGGCTTCGTGAAGGGGTCGAAGGCGACCGCAGTGATGGATTTCGCGGTCGAACGGCCCACCAGAGTGATGCGCATCGCGCGCCCGCTGGAACTGGGCGATCTGCTGATCGATGAATTCGCGGTGCGGGTGGAGGATTATGGGCGGGCCGACAAGGTTGGCGAGATCGGCGAAAATGATCCGCGCTTCCAAAAAGGGCAGATCCTGGTGACCCGGCGCAAGGGGTGGGGCAAGCCTGATCTGCTGACCCGCATCGGCCGCGATCAGGTCGCCCATTGTTCGCGCATCACCTATGATCTGGAACAGCGCAAAATCGGCCTGTCCTGCGCCGAACGGCAGGAATAGGATCACCCGTCAGCCGTCCCGCTCGATCCGGTAATGCCGCACCAAGGGATCGCTGCGCGCGGTGATCTGGACAAGACAGGTGCAATCCTTCGCGATCAGACACCGGTAGAGCCGGGTGAACACCGCGGCATACCAGTGGAACAGGCTGTCGGGCGGCTGCACCGGGTCATCCGCGCATGTGCGATCAATGCTGAAGCGCCACGCGCCGTGCGGCGCAAACGCCCCTGCACCGATGAATGTCCAGGCATGCTTGCGGATCGCCGCCATCAGCAGCGGTGCGGCAAGGCTGGCGGGCAGGTGCCTGAGCAGCCACGCCGCTGCCTTCGGAATGCGGTTGGCGATGATGTAATCGGCGGTGCGGCTGCCCGCTTCATCAGCAATGGTGAAGCTGCCATGCGGATCGTGCAGCGCCAGCCAACGGTGGAGCCGCAGCGCGTGCAGTTCCGGGATCATGGACTCGCCCGACGGCAGCCGGTCGATCTGCGCATCGGCAAGGATCGCCAGGGTCTCGGCACGGCCCAGATGCTCCTCCATTGCCGCAACGGTTTGCAGCACGGCGTTCGGCCCGATCAGCGCCGCAGCATGTGCGCCGCCCACATCACAGCTCCAGCCGGTCTTTCGCGCGGGTCGCCTCGCGCTCCTGCGCACGCGCCTTCATCTGCGCACGCACGGCCTCGCGGCGTTCCTGCGCCTGCGCCGCCTTGTCGGCATTGGTTTCCCAGTCGGTCGCGGCATCGGCTGCCGCTGCACGGCTTTCGTCGAAGTGGAAATCGACCTTCTTCGATGTCTGCGGCCCCCAATATCCGGCCTTGCCCAGATCGTAGAAGGTCCGCTTGAAGCCCGCCCGGAGGAAGGCATAGAGGCAGCCCAGCAGATAGCGCCGCCTAAAGCCGGTGCCGCGCCACGGATAGTGCAGCAGCGCCTTTTGCATGTAGAACCGGCGGTAATTCTTCATCACCCCGTTGAGCAGTTCTCCGCGCTCCATCGCGGCGGGCTTCATGATCGGGGTGACGAAGTTATACTTGCTGAAATCGTGGACCTCGACCTGATCCTTCAACTCCTCGAACAGCGGGGTGTAGGGCCAGGGCGTGTACATTGCCCAATTGGCGAGATCGGGCTGCCAGTCCCACGCCATCTGGTAGGTTTCCTCCAGCGTTTCGGCGGTTTCGTTGTCCAGCCCGACGATGAACTGCGCTTCGACGAAGATATCGGCCTCGCGCAGCAGCCGGATCGCTTCCTTGTTCTCGCCGACCTTGGTTTCCTTGTTGAAGCGGTCAAGCTTCATCTGCGCGGCTGCTTCGGTGCCGAGGCTGACATGGACCAGCCCCGCCTTGCGATAGAAGCTGAGCAATTCCTTGTCGCGGTAGATGTCGGTGACGCGGGTGTTGATGCCCCATTTCACCTTGTCGGGCAGACCGCGATCAATCAGCTCCTGACAGAACTTGATGAAGGTCTTGCGGTTGATGGTGGGTTCCTCGTCGGCAAGGATGAAGAAGCCGACGCCGTGCTTTTCGTGCAGTTCCTGAATTTCATCGACCACGTCTTTCGGGTCGCGCACGCGGTAATCGCGCCAGAACTTCCATTGCGAACAGAACGAGCAGGTGAAGGGGCAACCGCGCGCAAGGTTGGGGATGGCGACGCGGGTGCCCAATGGGATATATTTGTATTGATCCCAGTCGAGGATGTCCCAATCGGGCTTGATCGAGGCCATGTCCTTGATTGTCGGCGCGGCTTCGGTGGCGATGATTTTCTCGCCATCACGGTAGGCGAGACCCTTGATGCCCGCCCGGTCGGCGATCCAGCGACCTTCGGCAATGGCGGTGAACAGCTCGACGGCAATCTCCTCGCCCTCGCCGCGCACGATCACGTCGATATGCGGGGCTTCGGCGAGCACTTGCCCGTACATGAAGGTCGCATGGATGCCGCCGAGCACACGGACGGCCTGCGGAACGGTGAGCGCGGCGACTTCCAGCACCCGTTCGGCGGCGTAGATGCTGGGCGTGATGGCAGTGGTGCCGACCACGTCGGGCTGAAGCGCGGCCATGCGCGCGGCCAGATCATCATCCGAAAGGCCTTCGGTCATCGCGTCGATGAAGTGGATGTCGTTGAAGCCAGCGCGGCGCAGCGGGCCGGTCAGATAGGGCACCCATGCGGGCGGCCATGTCCCGGCGATCTCGGCACCGCCGGAGCGGTAATTGGGATGAACGAACAGAATACGCATGGGCCGATTCCCCCCCTCTTTGGATGGCCCAAAATGAGGGATCATGCGCGGGCGCGCTTTGCGCTGGATCAAAAGGGAATGGCAAGGGCAGCGCCTCGATCGGTTTCACGCAGAGGCGCAGAGAAGAAGGGAGGCGCGGAGGGGTTGCGTATGCCGCGCAAGCCGCCACCACATCTTTTCTCACGCGAAGACGCAAAGAGGGAGCACCCGGCCGCGGCCCGGCACGAGATCTTGGCGTCTTCGCGTCTTCGCGTGAACAAACCCTCGGCTTCGCCGCGTAACCTTCTCAGCGTCTCTCTTTCCTCTGCGCCTCTGCGAGAAACCCTCAACCCTTACTTCGCCGCGTGCTCGGCCCGCGCCAGTTCGTGCAGCCAGTCGGCGTGGCGCGGGGCCTTTTTGGTTTGTGACCATTCCTCCAGCATCACCGGGGCGACGCGGGCGAGTTCTTCATATTGCTCCGCCGTCCCGATATCGGCGGCCAGTTCCACCCGGTGGCCGTTGGGATCGAAGAAGTAGATCGACTTGAAAATCCCATGATGGGTCGGGCCGAGCACGTCGATGCCCTCGCCCTCGATATGCGCCTTGGCCGCCAGCAGTGCCTCTTCCGAAGGCACCTTCAACGCCAGATGCTGCACCCATTGCGGGGTGTTGGGATCGCGGCCCATGTCGGGCTGGTTGGGCAGCTCAAAGAACGCCAGAATGTTGCCGTTCCCCGCATCGAGGAAGATGTGCATGTAGGGATCATATTCGCCGGTCGAGGGCACATGATCTTCGGCAAAGGCGGTGGTGTAGCTCATGCCCAGCACGCGGGCGTACCATTCCACCGTTTCCTTGGCGTCCTTGCAGCGATAGGCGGCGTGGTGGATTCCGGCGAGGTTTACGGGGTGGGTCATGTTCCTGCACTCCAATAATTCGTCACCCTGAACTTGTTTCAGGGTCCATTTTTCTGCATCCGGCACCGCTTGCCGTGGCTCGATGGATGCTGAAACAAGTTCAGCATGACGGAGAAGGGATTACTCCGCCACTTCCTCGACATTAAGCACGCCTCGGATGATCTGGTCGCGTTCGAGGCTTTCGAACAGGGCCTTGAAATTGCCCTCGCCAAAGCCTTCGTCGCCCTTGCGCTGGATGAATTCGAAGAACACCGGGCCAACCTGCGCCTGCGCAAAGATCTGCAGGAGGAGCCGGGGGCTGCCGCCTTCTGTCGTCCCATCCAGCAGAATACCGCGCATCTTGAGGCTGTCCACATCCTCGCCGTGGCCCGGCAGGCGTTCATCCAGCATGTCGTAATAGGTCGCGGGCGGCGCGGTCATGAACGGGACGCCGAGCTTTTGCAGGCGGTCCCAGCAGGCTGGCAGATCGTCACAGATCAACGCGATGTGCTGGATGCCCTCACCGTTGAAGGCTTTCAAAAACTCGTCGATCTGGCCCTTTCCGCCTTCGCCCTCTTCATTGAGCGGGATGCGGATCTTGCCGTCGGGCGCGGTCAGCGCCTGTGAGGTGAGGCCGGTATATTCGCCCTTGATGTCGAAGAAGCGGATCTCGCGGAAGTTGAACAGGGTCTCGTAATAATCGGCCCAGTACTTCATCCGCCCGGTGTAGACGTTGTGGGTGAGGTGATCGATCGTGTGGAAGCCCGCGCCTTCAGGGTGCTTGTCGACGCCCGGCAGATATTCGAAATCAATGTCGTAGATGGTGAGGCCGTTTCCGCTGCCCGCGCCTTCATAACGATCGACCAGATACAGGATCGCCCCGCCAATGCCGCGGATCGCGGGAATACGCAGTTCCATCACCCCGGTCTGCACCGCCACGGGTTCTGCGCCCTTGGCGATCAGGTGGTCATAGGCCGCCGCCGCATCGCGCACCCGGAACGCCATCCCGCAGGCCGATGCCCCATGTTCGCGCGCGAAATACCATGCGGCGCTGCGCGGTTCGTAATTGGCGATCAGGTTGATGCCGCCCTGCCGCCACAGATGCACGTCCTTGGACCGGTGCTGCGCCACGCGGGTGAAGCCCATGGCTTCGAACACCGGTTCCAGAACGCCCTTTTCCGGCGCGCAGAACTCAACGAATTCAAACCCGTCAAGCCCGGCAGGATTGTCAAACAGGTCATTGCCCGAGGCGTTATTGGTCTGCGCTTTCATGGCGTGGCTGTCTCCGTTCAGGCGATTTAGTTTCAATTGAAACCAGTTACCCCAAATCCACGTTTCGCGCAAGCAATTGCCAGCAAGATGCGATCAGGGCAGTCTGCCTGCGCGAAGGAGAACGAGGCGATGATCACGGAAGGCAGAATCAGGACAGGCGGGATCAACCACGTGGCGCTCGTATGCCGCGACATGAAGCAGACGGTCGATTTCTACACCGGGGTGCTCCAGATGCCGCTGTTCAAGACGGTCGAACTGCCCGACGGCGGCCAGCATTTCTTCTTCGACTGCGGCGGCGGCAATGCGGTGGCGTTCTTCTGGTGGGCCGATGCGCCCGCGCCCGCACCGGGGATCGCCTCAGTGAAGAAATTCCCTTTCGACGCCAAGACCGCGGTCGGATCGATGAACCACCTTGCCTTCCATATGAACGAGGCGGAGCTGGAAGCCGCGCTGGAGCGGCTTGAGGAGGCCGGCGTGGAACACACCCACATGGTGTTCAACCATGACGACAGCCCATCGGGATATGCCAGGCAGATGCACGAAGGGGTGTTCGTACGATCGGTCTATTTCACCGATCCCAACGGCATCATGCTGGAATTTGCAGCGACCACCCGCGCCTTCGGACCGGAAGATGTGCGGCATGCCCCTGCTTCTGGCCCCGGCACCGCGCAGGAGCCAGCCTGATGCCGCGCCTGCGCGAAGTGCCCCGCGCCGAGGCCGAGGATAAGACCGTCCTGCCGCTTTATGCCGCGCTGTTCGGGGATCGCGATCCCGTGGCCGAGCCCGGCACCGCCACCGGCACGCGCGGCGACTGGTGGAGCGTGTTCGCAAACTCGCCCGCCACGCTAAAGCACGCCGCGCAGGGTTTTGCCTATTACCGTTCGCCCGAGCGCAAGCTTGATCCGGTGCTGCGCGAGCTGGGGCAGACCTGGGCGGGCTGGGCGACGGGCAGCCAGTTCGTGTTCTCGCAGCACTGCAAGTCCTTGCGCGGGCTGGGGGTGAGCGAGGCGAAGATCGCGGCGATCCCGACATGGCAGACCGCCAGCGTGTACGATGCCCGTGAGCGGCTGGTGCTGGCCTATGCCGATCGGCTGGCATGCCATGGGGGACGCGTGCCCGATGCGCTGTTTGCAGAGGTGAAGGCAGAATTCAGCGACGAGGAAATCTTTGAGCTGACCTACATCACCTGCCTTTACCAGATGCACGCCGTCATGAGCCGCGCATTGCGCACCGAATTCGATGATCGCGATGATCCCATCGTCGAGGTGCCCGCGCCCGAGGGCTTCGATGCGATGGACTTTCTCGGCGGCGAGCGGCGCGGCGGTTAGGCCACTTTGCCCAGCGTCCGCCCACGTTCGTCCTGCGTCAGGGAAAGCCGCGCGCCGAAGGGTTGGCCGCCCTCGAACAGCGCGGCCGTCGCCGGATCGGCCAGATCGGCATTGCCCACCACCCGCTCACCCGCATCGGAGCGGCCGATGATAATCGCCTCATCGCCCTTGGGGCCGCGGTTGATGGTGTAGGTTTCGACCGTGGCGCTTGCCACAGGCCCGCGTGCGACGGGCACCGCGTCGGTTGCCTTGGGCAGCTTGGCAAAGCGATCATTCGCCGACCAGTCAGCCGCCGTCGTCGAATAAATGCCGGTGGCATATTTGCTCATCCAGCCGCCATTCGCGCCCACCAGCGCAAAAGTGCCCCGGTCATCGCGCACGCTGGCCACCGCCTCGGCAATGGCATGGGCCGAATAATTGTTCCCGGCCCCGCCGAAGAACGGCAGCCCCCCCGTCAGCGTCAGTCCGCGCGGATCATCGACCGACAGGCCGAAATGGTCGCACTGGTTGAACACGGGGATCGCAAAGCAGGAATAGAAATCAATGTAACGGATATCCTCGATGCGCTTGCCCGCGCGCGTCAGCGCAGCCTCCACGCTGGCGATGGAAGCAGGATTTGCGGCAAGATCGGGCCGCTCGGACAGCTTGATTTCGGTCGCAGCCGTGACCGCGTGAATATGCACCCACTTGGCTTCAGGCACGCCCAGCGCCCGTGCCAGCCCGGCGCTGGCGACGATGATCGCAGCGGCCTGGTTCACCTGATCGCGGGCCACGGTCATGCGCGGATAGGGTTCGGCGACGATGCGGTTGCGCTCCGTCACGGTGGCGAGTTCTTCTGCGCTGCGTTCGACCGGCGCCGCCGAATGCGGGTTCGCCGCCGCGACGCGCGTGAACGGCGCGAACAGCTTGCCGATTTCCAGCCGGTAATCCGTCAGCCCCATGCCCAGCTTTGCCCGCCGGGCATTCTCCGCCAACGCATAGAGCGGGATCGCCCCGCTCGCGCCGTGGGCGAACAGGACAGGCTCCATCAGTTCCTCGACCCCGAAGCCCTGATCCTCGAAATCGCCTTCGATCTCCTCCGACCAGTCAGGCGTCTCGCCCTTGGCGCTCAAGGCCAGCACGGTCGAAATCGCCTCCGATCCGACAATCACCGCGCATTGGCTATCCCCCGCCGCAATCGCAGCGGCAAATTCGCCCACCAACTGCTGGTTGGTCTGCCCGCCCGTGGTGGTGAGGATTGCGCGGGCAGGGTTCGCGCCGACGCGCTGCGCAATGGCGCGCGGCACATTGCTGGCGGCACCGAACGGGGGTTTCCTGTCGGGCCGCGACATTTCGAAGGCGCGGATCGCGGCGAGGGTGTCGATGGCATCCGCCACAGAACCACTCGCCCCGCTGTCCGCAATCGCCCCAGCCAGCGCCTGTCCGGCGAGGTCCATATAGGACAGCGCTTCGTAGCCGGGTTCGCCGACCCGCTCGGAATACTGCCCGACCCCGATAATGACGGGCGTGTTGTCAGCGATCATCCGCGTCTGTTCCTCAGTCGACGAAACCGTCGACCCGCTCGACAATGATCGCCGGGGCCATGCCGCCCGCTGCGCACATGGTGACAAGGCCATAGCGCCCGCCGCGCCGCTCCAGTTCGTCAACCACGGTGCCGATCAGGATCGAGCCGGTTGCGCCGATCGGGTGGCCGAGCGCAATCGAGCCGCCATTGACGTTGACCTTGTCCCAATCAAGCTCAAGATCGCGCACGAACTTGGCGGCGACGACCGCGAAAGCCTCGTTGATTTCAAACAGGTCGATATCGTCCACCGTCATGCCGGCCTTGGCCAGCACCTTTCTGGCGGCGGGCACCGGAGCGTTGAGCATCAGCGTCGGATCATCGCCCATATTGGCGGTCGCGACGATGCGAGCGCGCGGCTTCAACCCATGCTTTTCGGCATAGGCCTTGCTGGTCACCAGCACGGCGGCCGCACCATCGACCACGCCCGAACTGTTGCCCGCGTGGTGGAAATGCTCGATCTCCAGATCAGGATACTTCTTGTTGATCAGCTTGCGGAAGGTCGTGCCAGTGGGATCCAGCGGCACGTCGGCAATCTTGGGGAAGGCCGGTTCCAGCTTGGCCAGATCTTCCATCGTCGTCTGCGGGCGCGGATATTCGTCGTGGTCGAGGATTACCGAGCCATCATCGCCCACCACCGGCACCACCGACTTGGCAAACCGCCCTTCGCTGATCGCCTCGGCAGCGCGCTGCTGCGACCGATAGCCGACTTCGTCCAGTTCGGCGCGGGTAAAGCCTTCCATGCTGGCGATGGCATCGCCGCAGATGCCCTGATGCGACTGCGGATGCACCGCCTGTAGACGTTCGTTATAGCTGCCCATCATCGGCGGCTTCAGCCCGGCCTGCATCTTGTCCTTCGCCATCGCGGCGGTCAGGCTCATCATCTCGGTGCCGCCCGCGACGACGCAATCTTCCATCCCGCTCATCACCTGCGCCGCGGCCAGCGCGACACTGGTGATCCCGCCGCCGCAGAAACGGTCAAGCGTGGTGCCGGACGAGGTAATGTCATAGCCCGCATCAAGCGCGGCCATGCGCCCCAGATCACCCGCCTGCATCCCGTCCTGCGTCGAGACCGACCAGATCACGTCATCGACCGTGGCCGTGTCCAGCCCGTTGCGATCCTTGATCGCCTTGAGCACGGTGGCGGCGAGATGCTGGGGATGTTCGGCGGCCAGCGCGCCCTTGCCCTGCTTGCCGATCCCGCGCGGGGTGCGCACTACGTCGATGATGTAAGCTTCGGCCATGATGAACCTCTCCCAGATAGCGAAAATGCGGTTGACGGTCACGTAAACCCACTGCACCAGTCGCACAAGATTTGCGTTTCAAATCGCAATGGCAAATTCGATAGGGCCAAATTCCAAAGGGAGAGAACATCGTGAGCGAAGCCGCTGCACCCGAAGTGTTGACCGAAGTCGAGGACGGCGTCCTCATCGTCACCATCAACCGTCCCGAAGCCAAGAACGCGATGACCAAGGCCGCGGCCGAGGGGATTGCTGCGGCGATGGACCGGCTGGACGCGGAGGATGATCTGCGAGTCGGCATCATCACCGGCGCGGGCGGGACGTTCTGTTCGGGGATGGATCTGAAAGGCTTCCTGCGCGGCGAAACCCCTTCGGTGGAAGGTCGCGGGTTCGGCGGCGTGGTGCAGGCGCCGCCCGCCAAGCCGCTGATTGCCGCAGTCGAAGGCTATGCGCTGGCAGGCGGGCTTGAGCTGATGATCGCGTGTGATCTGGTGGTCGCCAACGCCAATGCCAAGTTCGGCATCCCCGAAGTGAAGCGCGGGCTTGTGGCTGCCGCTGGCGGCGTGATGATGCTGCCCGACCAGATCCCCGAACGCATCGCGCTGGAACTCGCCCTGACGGGTGATTTCATCGGGGCGGAACGCGCCTATCAACTGGGCCTGATCAACGAAGTGACCGAAGGTTCGGCGCTTGACGGTGCCAAGGCGCTGGCCGCCAAGATTGCGGCCAACGGGCCTTTGGCGGTAAAGGTGTCCAAGCAGGTGATGAAGCAGTCGCGCGGCTGGGGACACGAAGATCGCTACGCCAATCAGGGCAAGCTGATCGCGCCGGTATTCGTCAGCCACGACGCCCGCGAAGGCGCGGCGGCGTTCGCTGAAAAGCGCAAGCCCAACTGGACGGGCAAGTAAGCACCGGGCTCGCTCAGGCGTGAGGCGGGTTCGGGTCGGGTCGAGGTCGGTTTAGACCCCCTCTAGACCCCCTTTAGACCCCGCCTTGCCCCCGGCTCGCTGATGTTTCACGCGAAACATTGGCAGCGTTTCGGGGTGAGCGATCCGGCCACTTTGGGATCAACAGGAGAGAGTAAAATGCCCGTCATCGATGTGCCGCAGCCAGCCTTCATGGAAGAAGAGGAAATCGCCATCTTCGCCGACGCGGTCGGCAAGTTCTACGCCCAGCACGCGCCGCAAAAGCGGGTCGAGAAATGGCGCGAAGACGGCATGGTGGAACGCGAATTCTGGCGCGAAGCCGGGGCCGCAGGCCTGCTCGGCGTGTCGGTGCCCACCGAGTACGGCGGCCACGGCGGCGACTTCCGGCATGACATGGTGGTGATTTCCAAGCAGGGCGAATACGGCGTCGATGGCTTCGGCGCGAGCCTCCACAACACCATCATCCTGCCCTATCTGGTGCGCCATGGTACTGAAGAACAAAAACAAAAGTACCTGCCCCGGCTGGTAAGCGGCGATCTCGTCAGCGCGATAGCGATGAGCGAGCCTGATGCCGGATCTGACCTTCAGAGCATCAAGACCACCGCGCTGAAAGACGGCAATGGCTACCGGTTGAACGGGTCGAAAACGTGGATTTCCAATGGTCAGCTGGCCGATTTCATCATCGTCGTCGCCAAGACCGATCCGGCCGAAGGTGCCAAGGGCATCTCGCTGCTGCTGCTCGAAACCGAGGGCGCAGAAGGCTTTGCGAGGGGCAAGAAGCTCGACAAGATCGGGCTGGATGCGCAGGATACCAGCGAATTGTTCTTCGATAACGTGTTCATTCCGGCTGACAATCTGCTCGGCGGAGTCGAAGGACGCGGGTTCTACCAGCTGATGGGCGAGCTGCCGCAAGAACGCCTCGTGATCGCGATGGGTGCGATTGCCGGGATCGAAAAAGCGCTCGATGTGACGGTCGAATACGTCAAGAACCGCAAGGCTTTCGGCAAGACCATCTGGGATTTCCAGAACACCCAGTTCGTGCTGGCCGACCTGAAGGCGCGCGGCACCGCGGCCCGCGTCTTCGTGAACGACTGCATCGCCAGGCTGCTCGAAGGCAAGCTCGACGTGGCAACCGCCAGCATGGCGAAGTACTGGGTGACCGAGCTGCAATCGGAAGTGGTCGACAAGTGCCTGCAGTTCCACGGCGGCGCGGGCTACATCAATGATTACGCCATCGCCCGGATGTACCGCGACACCCGCATCGCCCGCATTTACGGCGGGTCGAACGAGATCATGAAGATGCTGATCGCAAGGTCGATGTAAGGCGCCGCAGTCCTGCCAGAACAGGAGCACAGGCAAAACGAAAGGGGCGGCTCGAACCATCGAGCCGCCCCTTGTTGCTTTTGGCCGAAGCCCGCGTGTGCTCAGAACCGCGCGCGCAGCGTGACGCCATACTGGCGCGGCGGCAGGACGAAGGCCGAACGCGAGTTGGCCGCACCCGAGCCACGCAGAGTGGTGTTGAAGGTCACCCCGCGCACCACTTCGTTGGTCAGGTTGGTCACCCAGCCTTCGATCGCATAGGCACCATTGCCGAAGCGGAACCCGCCGCGCATGTTCACGAAGGCCTTGCCATCCTGCACGTCGGCGATGATCAGCGGGGCTGCATCGACCGCAGCCTGCAAGCTGCCGGCCGCCGCAATCGCTGCGGCATCGGGCGGGACAATCCCCTGGGTCGCAGTGCGCTGGTCGCTCTCCATCCGGATCTGGCCGGAGATGAAGAACTCGGTCGAATCATTGATCGGTTTTTCCCAAAGCCCACCAATCAGCGCGACGATCTGCGGCGCATTGGTGAGATCGAAACCGCACAGCGAGACAACCTGCGGCGCCGTCTGGTTTCCGGCGCAATCCGCAGGATAGCTGGCTTCGAGGATTGTCGCCCCGACATTGAAGGTCAGTTCGCTGTTCGGGCGGATCAGGCCTTCGATTTCAACGCCCTTGGACTCGGCAACCGGCACATTGAAGGTCTGGAACGCCGTCCCGGTGAATTCGAGCACCTGAAAGTTGCTGAACTCTTCATAGAAGGCCGCGATATTGAGCGTCACCGCATCATCGAGGAACCGGGTCTTGAGGCCGAGTTCGAAGGCATCGACCTCTTCCGACAGGAAGGTCGGATCGGCGCCTGCCACCGCTGCGGTGGTATCAAGGTTGATGCCGCCTGCCTTGTAGCCATGCGTGAAGCTGGCATAGGCATTGACCGCCGGGCTGAATTCATAGGCCAGCTTGACGGTGTAGATCAGCTCTTCATCGTCGAATTCCGACTGGAAGGTGCGGACCAGCGGGAGCGCTGCGGCTTGCGGCAGATCAGCAGGGGCGGTGAAGCCAAAGCACCCGAGACCGATAAAGGTGGGCTGAAGAGAGGCAGGAACAGCGCCCAGAGCGCCCAGCACCGCCGGACAAATCTGGTTGTTTGAAGCCGGCTGCGTGAACCCGCCCGACTTTTCTTCCCACGAATAGCGCGCGCCCAGCGTCAGTTCGAGCCCGTCGGCGATCTCCAGCGAATTGTGCGTGAAGATCGCGTAGCTCTTGGCATCCTGCTGGAACCGGTTGGTGTTGGTGGTGCCAGCCGGATCAACCCCGGTGAACACGGAGAGCGGATTGGCCCCCAGCGCACCGCCGGTCGGCACGAACAGCAGCGCGCCAACATTCTCGCCAAAATCCTGCCCAAGCGCGAAGCTGACCGACTGGTCAAGCTGCTCGTCCGAATAGAAGCCGCCGATCATGTAGTTGAGCTTGCCGCCCCAGGTATCACCCTGCAGCCGCAGTTCCGCGGTCCAGGTCTCAAGCTCAAGGTTCAGGGCATCGACATTGAAGATGTCGAGACCGGTGAAATCGGAATCGTAATTCTCGAAGCTTTCATATGTCCGCCACGAACCGATGAAGATCAGGTCGGCGCCATCCCAGACCGGGAACTCGACCTCGCCCGTGATGCCGTAATTGTCGATATCCGCGCGCGGGGCGAAATTGGCCGAAACCGTGCGGTTGTCCATCGCCTGTTCGAACGCGGCATTATCGCGCGGCGCGACCGACACGAAGGGCTGACCATTGCCCCCATTCGCGCCGAGACCGACCGCAGCATAGGCCCCGCCGGTCACCAGCGGCGACTGATAAAGCTCCACTGCCCCGCAGCAGCTCGACTGGCTCTTGGCATAGTCGGCGATGATGCGCCCACGCAGCCCGCTGTCGGTATCCCAGCCGACCTGGGCGCGAACCAGCCACTGATCGGCATCATTGGTATCGCCGACGCTGTTGCCGTTCCGGTCAACCACATCAAGGAAGCCATCCCGCTTGCGATAGGCACCGGTGACGCGCAGCGCCACGGTGTCCTGGACGATCGGCACGTTGACCGCGCCCTGCAGGCTGATTTCGTCGAAATTGCCATATTCGGCATTCACGAAGCCGCCGAATTCGGTGACATCGGGACGGACATTGGTGATATTGAGCGCGCCAGCCGACGTGTTGCGACCAAACAGCGTGCCCTGCGGCCCGCGCAGCACCTCGACCCGCTCGACATCGACGAATTCGCTTAGCGCGACGCCCGGCCGCGACTGGTAGGCGCCGTCGATGAAGATGCCGACCGCGCTTTCAAACCCGATATTGTTCGACGTGGTACCGATACCGCGAACGCGCAGCACCACAGAACCCGATGCAAGCTGCGCCTGACTGGCGGTAAAGCTGGGGGCGAGCGCCGAGATCTGCTGGATGTTGACCACGCGCTGGGCTTCCAGCTGCTGTGGCGAAATCGCGGTCACCGCCAGCGGAATGTCCTGCACGTCCTGCGCGCGGCGGGTTGCGGTCACGATGATGACATTGTCATCCCGGACTACGGGTGCCTGATCCTCGGCATCAGTATCCTGCGCAAAGGCGGGGGTGGTAAGCGCGCTGCATGCCATAAGGCCGCCAGCAAAAGCTGCAAGCTTGCGTGTCATTTTGATCCTCTCTCCACAATCCAGCTGATTTTGTAACAGCTTGGGTTTGCCGTTTGAAACCTATCAGGGTCTTGCGCCCTAACAAGAGTCACAGGCAAGTTCTGTCGAATAGTAGCAAAAATGCAACATGTTGTGCTGCAACGCAGCATGATAGCTTCAGGGCGAACCATTCGGGCAAGAATCTTTCCGGGGCTGCACATTGCGCTGTGAGCCGGTGCCCCATCGCAGAGAAGTCACGGCAGCCCGTGGCGGCGCCTGCCGGGGGTGGAGATGGTGGCCGCTGCGACAGGATCACTGCATGAAGCCCGCCGGATCTCTCCCAAAAGTCAGTTGCAGATTGCCATTCAAGACTCGCTTTTGCGCTGATGCTGTGGTTACATCAGTGTCAACAAGGGAGAGAGAGACCCATGCTAGCCACACCGCCAGATTTCGACGTGCTGATCGTCGGTGCCGGAATTTCCGGGATCGGCATGGCCGCGCACATGAAGATGAAAGCGCCGCACCACAGCTATGCCATTGTCGAGCAGCGCGAAAATCTTGGCGGGACATGGGATCTGTTCCGCTATCCCGGCATCCGCTCGGACAGCGACATGCACACACTCGGCTTCGATTTCGAGCCGTGGCGGCATGAAAAGTCGATCGCCGATGCGCCCGCGATCCTCGATTATCTCGACCGCATCGTTGATGAACGCGGCATCCGCCAGCACATCCGGTTCGGCCACAAGGTCATCAGCGCCGATTTCCATCATGACGACGCGCGCTGGCATGTCGAGATGGAGCTGGCCGACGGTTCGCGCACGCGTATGACGGCGAATTTCATCTATCTCGGCTCGGGCTATTATGATTACGACGAGCCCTACGATCCCGGCTTTGATTTCGGGGAGTTTGAAGGTCAGGTCATCCACCCGCAATTCTGGCCCGAGGATCTGGATTACGCGGGCAAGAATGTGGTCGTTATCGGATCGGGCGCGACGGCTGTGACCATCGTGCCGTCGATGGCGCGCGAGGCGGCGCATGTCACCATGCTCCAACGCACGCCGACCTGGATGTTCACCCGGCCCGCGAAGGACGCGGTGGCAAATTTCCTGAGACAGATCCTGCCCGAAAAGCTCGCCTACCGGCTGACGCGGTTCAAGAACATCAAGATGCAGGATTTCAGTTTCAAGCTGGCACGTGACAATCCGCAGAAGGTGAAGGACGCCCTCTACAAGAAGATCGAAGCCGCGCTGGGCCCCGATTACGACAAGGACACCTTCACCCCGCCCTACAACCCGTGGGAACAGCGCCTGTGCCTGGTGCCCGATGAAGACCTGTTCCGGGCAATGAAGGCCGGCAAGGCGAACATCGTGACCGGCCACATCGCCCAGTTCAAGAAAGACGGCGTGGAACTGGCCGACGGACAGTTCCTGCCGGCCGATATCGTCATCACCGCCACCGGTCTCAAACTGGCCGTGGCGGGCAAGATCGCGATCAGCGTGGACGGGGAGCCGGTCGCCTTCAATCAGCGGTTCTATTACAAGGGCTGCATGTTCTCCAACCTGCCCAACCTTGCGGTGGTGTTCGGCTATCTCAACGCCAGCTGGACGTTGAGGGCCGATATCAATTCCGACTATGTCTGCCGCGTGCTTGAACACATGCGCAAGACCGGCACGACCATCGCCACCCCGGTGCTGACACCCGAAGCCGAGGGGCGCATCACCGAGGATGACGTGTTCGACTTTTCGAGCGGATACATCCAGCGCGGCAAGCACATCATGCCGCGCAATTCGGTGTCCTATCCATGGCGGCTCAATCAGGAATACGTCATTGATCGCAAGCGGATGAAGGATGATCCGCTGACCGATGGCCTCCTGACCTTCACCCGCGCCGGGGCCAATGCGCAGACCACCGGGGAGCAGCTGGAAGCTGCTGAATGATTGCCGATCGTCGTTGCGAGGCAACTGCGCCTTGCAACGACGAATCTCTTTTGATTATGCGCGCCTTCGCCTAATCCCCCCCGATGACCTTTCCCGAAAAAATCTGGACCGCCGGACTTGTCATCATCGGCGATGAAATCCTCTCCGGCCGCACGCAGGACAAGAATATCGCGCAGATCGCCAGCTGGCTGCAGGTGCAGGGCATCCGCCTTGCCGAAGTGCGGGTGGTGCCGGATGTAGAAAGCCGGATCGTGGAGGCGGTCAACGCGCTTCGCGCCGCCAATGATTATCTCTTCACCACCGGCGGGATCGGCCCGACGCATGATGATATCACCGTCGATGCGGTCGCCGCCGCGCTGGGCGTGCCGGTGGTGATCCACCCCGAAGCGCGCGCGCTGCTCGAAGGCTATTATGCGACCCGTGGCGGCCTCAACGAAGGCCGCCTGCGCATGGCCCGCGTGCCCGAAGGCGCAGAACTCATCCCCAACCGCATGTCGGGCGCCCCGGGCATCCGGCGCGGCAACCTGTTCCTGATGGCGGGCGTGCCGCACATCACCGCAGGCATGCTCGATGCCCTCACCGGCCAGCTTGAAGGCGGCGCGCCGCTGCTGACCGAGACGATCGGCTGCTGGGTGGCTGAAAGCGAGATCGCGCAATTGCTGCGCGAGGTCGAAACCGCGCATGAAACCTGCCAGATCGGATCCTACCCGTTCTTCCGCGAAGGCCGCGTCGGCGCCAATTTCGTGGTCCGATCGACCAGCGCCGAAGACCTGAGGCGCTGCTGCGACAGCCTGACCGACGGACTGGCCACCAGCGGATATGAGTTCACCCCGGGCGGGATCTGATCGCGCCGGATACCAGCCGATATCATCACGCGGCCTTAACCCTTTGCCGCTAAGGCTCTGGGAAGCATGACCTGTGTCTACATCACCATTGATACCGAGTATTCCTCGGGGCTTTATACCGGGCCGGGGCTGGCCGACCGGGCGGAAAATTACGCCCGCTCGATCGCCTGCATAACCCCTGAAGGCGCGGCGGGCATCCCCCACAAGCTCGAATTGCTGGCGGCCCATGGCCAGAAGGCGGTGTTTTTCGTCGACCCCATGCCGGCGCTTGTATGGGGCGTGGCGGCAATCGAGGACATTGTGGGGCCCATCATCGCTGCCGGGCAGGATGTGCAATTGCACTGCCATACCGAATGGCTGGGCCTTTCCGGCAACGCCAATCCGCTGCGCTCGCAACGGACGGGCCACAACATCGCCGATTTCCCGTTCGAGGAACAATGCCAGATCCTCGATTATGCCCGCGCCACGCTGATGGCTGCAGGTGCGCAGGTGCCGCGGGCCTTTCGCGCGGGCAATTACGGCGCCAATGACGATACGTTGCAGGCGCTGGCGCAGATTGGCCTCGCCTATGATTCCAGCCATTGCCCCGCGCTTGTCGGCGGGGCGTGCCGGATCAGCCTCGGCCCGGAGGATCGCGATCCGGTGCTCCACAAGGGGGTAATCGAGGTTCCCGTTGGCACCATCGGCACCATCGGCGGCGGACAACGTCACGCCCAGATCACCGCGCTCACGCTGGCTGAAATGGTGGCTGCAATCCGCCACGCGCAAGGTTGCGGACGCGAAAGCTTTACGCTGGTGAGCCATTCCTTCGAACTCATCAACCGTCGCAGCCTTGCGGTGAACCGGATCGTGCGCCGGCGCTTCGCCGGACTTGTGCGCGCGCTTGCGACCATGCGCGGGATCGAAACCGGGACATTCGCCGACAACCCGCCGCCGCTCTCCGCGCTTGCCGGGCAAAGCCAGCCGCTGCCAGCCAACGCGGTGCGGACGGGCATGCGGATCGCTGAGCAGCTGGTTTCGAACACGCTCTATGGCGCGATCTAGACGCGGGCGATGGCAGCAGCGCAACAACAGGTCGGGATCGATTTCACCATCGGCGCGCGACGTTTGCTGGCGGTGCAGCGCAGCCTTGCAACCTGGAGCTTTACGCTGGATCAGGTGCTTTCGGGCACGCTGCCCGATGCGCCTGAAGCCGGCCCGGACGGGCTGCGGGTGCTTTCCGCCCCAACCGGCCAGCTTGCTGCGATCGCGGCGCGCTATCCCGGTTTTGTCGCAGGCGGGCGGCAGGATTATCGCCGCCACTACATCGACATGAGCGGCAGTTTTGCAGATTACCTCGCGCAGTTCTCGGGCAAGACCCGTTCGACCCTGCGGCGCAAGGCCAGGAAGCTGGCCGAGGAGACTGGCGGCTATACCGTCTCCGAACACCGCACCCCGGTGGAGATCGAGGCCTTCCTTGCCGCCGCCCTGCCCCTGTCGGCGCGCACCTATCAGGCGCGGCTGCTTGATGCCGGCCTGCCTGATAGCCCCGCCGCCCGGCGCGCGATAATGGAGGCCGCTGGCAATGACCGGATGCGGGCCTTCCTGCTGCACGCGGGCGACCAGCCGATCGCCTACCTCAGCTTGCCGGTGACCGGGCCGGAGACAGGCGGAACTCTGGTCTATGCCCATCTCGGCTACGACCCCGATCATGCGCGGCTTTCGCCCGGCACGGTGTTGCAGATGGACGCGCTTGAGCGGCTGTTTGCCGAAGGCCGCTATCGCTGGTTCGACTTCACCGAGGGTGATGGCGCGCACAAGGCGATGTTCGGCACTGACAGCGCGGCCTGTTCCAGCCTCGTTTTGCTGCGCCCCACGCTGGCAAACCGATCCTTGCTGGGCGCGCGAAGCGCCTTTGATGCAGGAGTAGCGCAGGCCAAGGCATTGGCCGCAAGCTCGGGCGCGCTAGAGCGTATCCGGGCCAGATTGCGCGCCTGAGCCAGCGTCATCATCGCTTTTGCGCAGGGCGGCCTTGCTGCGATTGCTCACCTGCTTGCGAAACCGTTCTTCCATCAGCCGCCGTTCGGACGGCTGGCTGCGCCCGGGCAGGCTGAACCGCAGCACAAGATACAGCCACAGCGCGGCCACAAGGCCGAGCAGGGTTCCGGCGGCAAGGCCAAGCCGGAGATCATAATGCAGAATGAGCGCAAAGGCGGCGAACGCAAAGCCGATCACAAACCACTTGGGATCAAGAAACGATCCTTCGTCAGGTGAGACGACCATGCATTATCCTTTTATGCAGTCAGCGCCGGGGAGGAGGAGAGGTGGGCGCGACTGAGTGCTGAAAATGGCAATCAGGCCCTAAAAATCAAGGGGGTAAAAGACGTATTTGGCAAAACAAAGGGCCGGAAGCCAACCGGCTCCCGACCCTTGTTGCCCATCACGGGCGCTGTAGGAAAGACCCTGTCCTCAACCCGAAGATCAAAAGGGCCACCCACAGCGCAAGCGAAGCCGTGCGGCTTCGCGCCGCAGATTACGCTCCTTCGACTTCGGTCAGGTCAACCTTGAGGCCCGGGCCCATCGA
Organism: Erythrobacter sanguineus; assembly: GCF_900143235.1. Taxonomy (GTDB): domain Bacteria; phylum Pseudomonadota; class Alphaproteobacteria; order Sphingomonadales; family Sphingomonadaceae; genus Erythrobacter; species Erythrobacter sanguineus. Next base: position 79,789 of record NZ_FRDF01000013.1, read on the forward strand.
CGAGGTCACGGTGACCTTGCGGAGGTACTTGCCCTTGGCGCCGCTCGGCTTGGCCTTGACCACAGCTTCGGTCAGCGCCTTGAAGTTGGCCTTCAGCGCATCATCGGAAAAGCTCAGCTTGCCAATGCCGGAGTGGATGATGCCCTGCTTTTCCACGCGGAATTCGACCTGGCCAGCCTTGGCATCCTTCACCGCCTGTTCGACATTCGGGGTGACGGTGCCCAGCTTGGGGTTCGGCATCAGCCCCTTGGGGCCGAGCGTCTTGCCCAGACGACCAACGATGCCCATCATGTCGGGCGAGGCGATCACGCGGTCATAATCGAGATTGCCGGCCATCATGTCTTCCATGAGGTCTTCGGCCCCGACCTTGTCGGCCCCGGCAGCCAGCGCCTTTTCGGCGTTGTCACCGCGCGCGAACACCGCCACGCGCACATCCTTGCCGGTACCCGACGGCAGCGACACCATGCCGCGCACCATCTGATCGGCATGACGCGGATCGACGCCGAGGTTCATCGCCACTTCGACGGTTTCGTCGAACTTGGTCTTGAACTGACGCAGCGTGGTCAGTGCTTCTTCGACTGAATAGAGCTTCTCGCGGTCGAGAGCGCCCAGTTCCTTGGCCTTCTTTGAAATCTTCGCCATCAGATCAGCCCTCCACCACTTCAAGGCCCATCGAACGGGCAGAGCCTTCGATGATGCGCATCGCCATATCGATATCATTGGCGTTGAGATCGGCCATCTTGGCCTCGGCAATTTCCTTGATCTGGCTCTGGGTGACCTTGCCCGCAATCACCTTGCTCGGCTCCTTCGAGCCCGACTTGAGGCCAGCTGCCTTCTTCAGGAAGTAGGACGCCGGCGGGGTCTTGGTGATGAAGGTGAAGGAACGATCCGCATAGACCGTGATCACGGTCGGGATCGGCATGCCCTTGTCCATTTCCTGCGTCGAGGCGTTGAACGCCTTGCAGAATTCCATGATGTTCACGCCGCGCTGACCCAGCGCCGGGCCGATCGGCGGCGAGGGCGTGGCAGAGCCCGCGGGCACCTGCAGCTTGATATAGCCTTCGATTTTCTTGGCCATGTGGCCTTACTCCTGTCGCACTATTGCCCGGCTGTTTCCATCCGGACTCATGTTAAGCGGTCCAGCGCCCCTGCTTGTGCATTGCAGCGGCTCCCGCACGGAATCGCCCGCCCGAGGGCCAGCGAAGGCGCGCGCATAGCGGATCTGGCAGGCGATGCAAGCCGCAACCCGCCCACAAGGCCTTGCGCCGCCTCCGTGTTGGAGACACATGAGACACTGTCCAGAGACAGAAAACTCGCCCCCGCTGCACACGGCTCCTGCCGGAAGCGAACGAACGAATGGGCGGCGCAAGCGGACATGGGGCCAAGCCTAGTTCGGCCCGGTGGAGTAGGAAACCGCTGCTGCGCGCTGCGCAAGGGCAGACCCTATGCCTCCCCTGATGGGCTGTGCTGTGCGGAGGAAGGAGGGCGCAGTCCCTTGGTGCGGCTGGTGAGGTGGAACGCACGGCACAAGGCGCACTTGTAGGCGCGCAAGGTGACATCAGCGCGCAAGGCCACCGCATCGGCCTCCTCGCGGGTCGCGAAGCGGCGCTTGCGCTGACAGATGCCGGGGCTGGTTTTCATGGTTCGGGTCTGAACACCACCAAGACAATCGCGCTGGAACGGCCTCGCCAGAGGCCGCAAGGGCGACCGCCCGCCCGCAGGCGCCCGGAGCGAAGCGCAGGAAACCCGCTCTCAAGCACCGCAGCGGTAGGGCAACAACCCGCCCTCAAGTAGCGCAGCGATCGGGCAACAAGGACTCGCCGAGGACGCTCGCCCGGAGGGCGAGCGAAAAACTCATTTCGCCAGTTCGACCTGTTCGAAATCGAGTTCCACCGGGGTTGCACGGCCGAAGATCGACACGCCGACCTTGACCTTGGCCTTGTCGAAATCGAGTTCCTCGACGATCCCGTTGAAGCTTGCGAACGGCCCGTCCAGCACCTTGACCGAATCGCCGATCTCGTAATCGACGCTGATGTCGCGCTTGGGCGCGGACTGGGCTTCGGCGACACCGCCGAAATAGCGCGAAGCCTCTTTTTCCGAAATCGGCTGCGGCTTGTTGCCTGAACCCAGAAAGCCGGTGACCTTGGGGGTGTTCTTGACGAGGTGATAGACATCATCGGTCATGTTGAGCTTCGCCAGCACATAGCCGGGCATGAACTTGCGTTCGACCTGCACCTTCTTGCCGCGCTTGACCTCGGTCACGGTTTCGGTCGGGACCTGCACTTCCTCGACCCCGTCGGACAGGCCGAGCCGGTCGGCCTCGGAAATGATCGCGTCGCGGACCTTGTTCTCGAAACCCGAATAAGCGTGGATGATGTACCAGCGAGCCATGCGAAATCCTTGCGAAATGACGTCTGGCGGAAGCGGCCGCACGGCCATCCCCCGCATGATGGGAAGCTTACTTGAGCAGGCCGACCGCGGCGCGCACCGCAGCACCAAAGGCGCTGTCGATGGCGAGGAAAAACAGCGACAGGATGACCATGAAAATGAACACGAAGATCGCCGTGCGCACCGTTTCTTCACGGGTCGGCCATACGATCTTCGCGGTTTCGGCGCGCACCTGGTTGACGAATTCCGCCACCGAGGTCTTGCGCTTCTTTTCTTCGGTCACATTCTTCTGCTCGGCCATCTGAGCCTCGTTCCTTCGGTAGTGCCTGCGTCTTCGCCAGCCGGCTTTCAGGTAGGGGGCCGCGCCGTCCGGGACAAGGTCGCCGGAGGGGCTGGATGATTGCCGATGTCAGGAAGACGAAGGCTCCTTACGCGGAGGCTGAAGCAATTGCAAGATCATGCGCGCGCATCACGCCAAGGCAGCAATGCGGAAAAGCGCGCCGACAGGGCTAGGCAAGGCCACATGCGGCCTCTAGCTTGCCCGGCCTGACACAGATCGGTCGTTCAGGCCGCAATTTCGGGGATCACATCAAAATGGCAGCAGGCAGCACGCTGACGCTGGGAGAACGGCTGGTCGCGCCCGTCACCAATGTCTCGGACTTCATCTGGGCGGGCACCTGGAACGGGGTCGAACTGCTGCCCTTCCCGCCGATGACGATCATCCTGCTGGGCATCGGACTGTGGGTGATGATCGGCCTGAGATTTTATCCCATCGTCAAACTGGGCAGCGCCTTTGCCGGATTGTTCACGTCCCGCAAGGGACAGGGCGCGGGCGAAATCAGCCCGTTCGCTGCGCTTTCGACCGCGCTGTCGGGGCAGGTTGGCACCGGCAATCTGGCGGGCGTCGCCACGGCCATCGCGCTGGGCGGGCCGGGCGCGGTGTTCTGGATGTGGATCACGGCCCTGTTCGGCATGGCGCTGGCCTTTGCGGAAGGCAGCCTTGCAATCCGTTACCGCGAACGCACCAGCGACGGGGTCTATCGCGGCGGCCCGATGAGCTACATCATGATGGGCCTTGGCCCCAAGTGGACATGGCTGGCGGTGGTGTTCTGCCTCGGCACGCTGTTTTCGGCGCTGGTCACCGGCAATTCGATTCAGGCCAACGAAGTCGCCAGCGGTCTCAACGAATTGTTCGGCTGGGAACGCTGGTTTGCAGGCGCGGTGGTTGCGGTTGCGGTGTTCATCGTCATCATCGGCGGGATCAAGTCGATCGGCACCGTTGCTGAAAAGGTCATTCCCTTCATGGCGGCGACCTATATCGTCATGGCGTTGGCGGCGCTGATCCTGAACTTCGGCGATCTGCCGGAGACTTTCGGACGCATCTTTGCCGGGGCCTTCAATTTCCAGAGCGCCAGCGGCGGGTTTGCCGGGGCCGCGTTGATCCTTGCGATCAGAGCCGGGGTGGCGCGCGGGCTGTTCTCGAACGAGGCGGGGCAAGGCTCGACCGCGATGGCCCATGCCGTTGCCCAGACCGACGATCCCGAACTGCAGGGCCGCATGGCGATGATGGGCACCTTCATCGATACCATCGTGATCTGCACCATGACCGCGCTGGTGATCCTGACCGTGCAGGGCGATTTCACCTATCAGGGGCAGGCGGTCGAACACGTGTGGCAGTCCGATCTGGGCACCACCGGGATGAGCGGGTTCGTCACCACCTCGGGCGCGTTTGCTGCGGCTTTCCCCTTCCCGGTCGCGGGTATCCCGCTGGGCACGCTGGTGGCATCGGTGGCGCTGATCCTGTTCGTGTTCACCACCCTGCTGACGTGGAGCTATTACGGCGAACGGGCGATCACCTTCCTGTATGACCGCATCCCGGGCGCAACCCGCCGCGGCGAGAAGCTGCTGCATATCGGCTGGCGCGTGTTGTGGTGCGTGGCGATCTATGTCGGGGCAACGCAGCCTTCGCAGCTGGTCTGGCGGCTGGGCGACATCTCCAACGCGGCGATGGCGCTGCCCAACCTGCTGGCGCTGCTGATGCTGTCAGGTGTGGTCTTCGCACTGGCGCGGGGCGACCGCACAGCCGGCAAAGACCACACCGCCGACACACCCGAAGAGCCGGAGGAATACTGACGAGGTCGGAGGGAAATCCGACGCGCCTGGCAGGGGTGACAGGATTCGAACCCGTGGCCCTCGGTTTTGGAGACCGATGCTCTACCAGCTGAGCTACACCCCTGCAGCGCGTTGGAGCGGTGCCCTTTATCGAAGGCTCCCGGGATAGGCAATCCTCTTTGCCTCAATCGCCCGCTGCGTGTATTCTGCGTGGCAGCCATGCACTCTCCCTTGCGCCCCCCGATCCCAGTCGAGACCCTTTTGCTTGCCTATCGCAGCGGGATTTTCCCGATGGCCGACCGGCGCGAGGATACCGAGGTGTTCTGGGTCGAACCGCGCGAGCGGGCGATTCTGCCGCTTGATGGCCTGCATCTGTCCAAATCCCTGCGCAAGGTGCTGCGCGCCGACCGCATCACGGTCACGGTCGATCGCGCCTTCGAACAGGTGATCCGCGCCTGCGCCGACCCGCGCGAGGATCATCCCGAAACCTGGATCAGCGAACGCATCGTCCACAGCTATGTCGGCCTGCACCGCGCCGGGCATGCCCATTCGGCCGAATGCTGGCTGGAGGGCGATGACGGCGCCCGCGCGCTGGTCGGCGGGCTCTATGGTGTCAGCTTCGACCGGGTATTCTGCGGCGAGAGCATGTTTTCGCGCGTTCCCAATGCCAGCAAGGTCGCGCTGGCGTGGCTGGTGGCGCTGCTGCGACAGGCGGGCTTCGCGCTGCTCGATTGTCAGTTCATGACCGAACACCTGCGCAGCATGGGCGCGATCGAGATTCCGCAGCGCGAGTATCGCCGCATGGTGGAATTCGCCCATGGTCGCCCGCGCACCAGCATCGGCACGGCGTGGCGCCATTTCAGCGACGGCGCGGCCTATGGCGCGGGTGACGGAGTCGGCGAAGGGGCGGGTGCAGCCGCAGCCGCCTCGCCCGGCCAGCGGATCGTGCAATCCTTGACCCAGACATCATAGACCGGGTGTTCGACCACATTGAGGCTGGGCGATTCGCGGAACAGCCAGCCGGAGAAGACGCGGGCGTGCTGGCCTTGCCCGCGCTCGCGGATATCGACCTGCACAAAGGCGCCTGTTTCCTGCGGCAATTCCCACGGCGCGGTGCGCTCGCAGGCCGACAGGCGGATGATTACCGGCCCGATCTCGGCGGTTTCACCGGGCTTCAGGGTAATGTCCTGCGAGACATTGTTGCGCTTGTTGAGCAGGCCGAGCGTCGCCACCCGCTGATCCATCGGAGTCGCGCCGTCATCATCGGCCTCGCCCGGCGCGGGCGCAGCGGCAGGCGCGGCGGCGGGCTCTGCCTGATCGAGCGGAAGATCGGCGGCCTCGGGCGCGGCTCCATTGTCGCAGGCCGCGAGAACCAGAGCGCAAGCAAGAGGCGCGGCAAGGCGGGAAAGCCGCATCGCGCGCCTCAGCCTTCGGTGCCGCCAGGACTCCACGCCTCGTAATCGCCCACCGCACGGGCGCGCTTGCCGCCGCGCTCCAACGCGCCTTGCGGGAAATAGGCCTGTGCGGTGCCGGTGGCGTTGGGGGTGTAATCCACTTCCCACACCTTGGCCGGCGGCAGGTGGCTTTCGGGCACGTCATCATAGGTGCCGTGCAGCCAGCCGTGCCATTCGGACGGCACGCGGCTGGCATCATTGGCGCCGGCATACATCACCCAGCGCTTTTCCCGCTGGGTGTAGGAGCCGGTGTTCGGCCCGCCTCGCCCTTTCGCGCGGTAATATTTGTTGCCCGCCGCATCCGTGCCGACATGTTCGCCGCCTGCGCGGCTGGCCCACAGGTGCGTGCCGATGGTGGCACCGTCCCACCAGGTGAAAATTTTGCCGAGGATTCCCATAGTCCCCGCGCCTAGCGGAATAGCAGGCGTGCGCCAATATGGATTGTGCGGAGGTTGTTGTTTGCGCGCCCGCCCCCGCAGGCACATCCTCGGCGCTGTTGCTCCGCTCCGCTCCGGGCACCTTCAGGGCAAGCGAAGCTGAACGGCCGCAGGCCGGACACCCGACATTCGGGCGCATGAGCGAGGATTTCGCAGCCCGGATGGGCTGCGGAACTCAAGGTATCTCCCAAATCACCCGGTCGCCCGGCATGATCCCCAATTCCTTCGCCCGGCCCGCGCGCAGTTCCAGCACGGCAGTGGCAAACCCGACCGAACGCACCGGCGCCAGCGAATAGGGGACGGTATCGGCCTCGATATTGCTGATCCGTCCATCAGTGCCGATGAAGATGATGTCGAGCGACAGCGGCGTGTTCTTCATCCAGAAACTGCGCGGCTGCGGCGGGTCGGAGGGAAACAGCATTCCCTCGTCATCGCCCAGTTCCTCGCGGAACATCAGCCCGCGCGCCTGGGCAGCCTCGCTCGCGGCCAGTTCGACCCGGAAGGGCAGGCGCTGGCCATCGCGCACCACCACCACATCGATCACCTCCAGCCCCGACAGCGGATGACGCGTGATCCCGTCCTCGCCGCGCACCGGTGCATCGCTGATCGGCGCATCGGGCACCTGCGCCCGCGCCGTCGCCCCTTCGCCCGGCGAACACGCCGTCAGGGCCGCCATGCCCGCCACCAGCCAAAACCTTACCATGATCCCTCGTTTCCTTCCCCGTCGCCGGCTTCATCGAGCCACGCGTCCACTTCCGCCGTGCCAGCTGCATCGAGGATGAACCGGACATGGTCGTAATCGTGGCCCGCGCGCAGCATTGCTGCAACGGCTTTTTCGCGGGCCTTGCGGATGGCCAGCGGATCGGCCCCGTCCTTGCCGCCGGTGCCATAGGGGCCAAGCCGCCGTTTCTGCGCCATCAGGATCGCCGCGCGGCGGCGCGCGGCCTCATCCGGCGCGATGTCTGCACGGATGGTTTCATCCACGCCCGCTGCCCACAGCGCCTGTTCGACCCGCCGCGCGCCATAGCCGCGCGCGCCCAGATCGCGTGCGCGCATGCGGGCATAGGCGGCATCATCGACATAGCCGAGGTCGACAAGCCGGGCGACCAGCGCGGGAATATCGATCCGCGCTTCGCGCCCATCGGCATCGGCGGCGATCCCGCGTTCCCTGAGCTTGCGCGCGAGATAGGCCTCCAGCCGCGCCCCGGTGCTGGCAAAACGCGCGGCATAGGACAAGGCAAGGTCGCGCAACTCCGCCTCGCCAAGCGGCGGCTTGGCCCGTTTGCGCCCGCCGGCATCACGACCGCGGGATGACGAATTCCCTTTACCTGAAACCATTTCGCCTTATTCGTGCCACTTTCCTTATCAAATGCGGAAAACTGGGCTAAGCCGGACTATGCCCGGCACAACGGGGTTATGCCAGAGCGCAGCAGGAGACTTCCTTCAAAAGCGCCGCAACTGACGGGTATCGCTAGTAACTATGACCGACGCCGCTTTGACGCCGACGCCGAATGATTGCGACCTGCCGCGAATCCGCGCGCAGTTTGCGACCTTCAATGATGCGATCGACTATGCCGCCAGAAGCCGCAAGGGCCTTAATTTTCACGACATGCGCGGCGAATTGGCGCGGGTCTATCCCTATGCCGAAATGCGCGAGGATGCGCTGGCGATGGCGCGCCGTCTGGTCGCCTCCGGGATCGGCAAGGATGATCGTGTTGCCCTGATCGCGGAGACCGGGGCCGACTTTGCCGCGCTGTTCTGTGCCTGCGTCTATGCCGGGGCATGGCCGGTGCCGCTGCCGCTGCCGACCACCTTCGGCGGCAAGGAAAGCTATATTGATCAGCTGGCGGTGCAGCTGTTGAGCTCGGATCCCACGATCCTGCTCTACCCGGCCGAAATCACCGAAATGGCCGAAGCGGCTGCCGCACGGCAGGGTTGCGCAGCGCAAAGCTGGCAGGATTTCGCCCAAGGGCCAGCGCCCGATTGCGTCCTGCCTACCGCCAGCCCGGACGATATCTGCTACCTGCAATATTCCAGCGGATCGACCCGATTCCCCACGGGGGTGGCGGTGACGCACCGCGCGCTGCTGCACAACCTGTTTGGCCATTCGACCACGATGAATCTGGGCGCAAATGACCGCTGCGTCAGCTGGCTGCCGTGGTATCACGACATGGGTCTGGTCGGCTGCTTCCTGTCGCTGATCGCCAATCAGGTGTCGGGCGACTATCTGAAACCCGATGCCTTTGCGCGCCGCCCGCTGGCGTGGCTGGACGTGATCAGCCGCAATCCGGGCAACACGCTGTCCTATTCGCCGACCTTCGGATATGACATCTGCGCGCGCCGCATCTCCAGCCAGAGCAATGTGGCGGAACGCTTCGATCTGTCGCGCTGGCGGATCGCGGGCAACGGCGCGGACATGATCCGCCCGGACGTGATGCAGAACTTCGTCAACGCCTTTGCCGATGCCGGGTTCAAGGCCTCGTCCTTCACCCCGTCCTATGGCCTTGCCGAGGCGGTTCTGGCGGTAACGGTGATGCCGCCGGGCGAAGGCATAAGGGTCGAACTGGTCGAGGAAGAACGCCTCTCGGGCGCGCCGCGCGACCTGTCGCGCCCGGCCCGCTACCGCGCCATCGTGAACTGCGGCAAGGCGCTGCCCGACATGGAAGTCGCCATTCGCGGAGAAGACGGCCACAGCCGCACCGATCACCAGATCGGCAAGGTGTGGTGCCGCGGCCCCAGCGTGATGCATTCCTATTTCCGCAACGAAGACGCGACCGCCGACTGCCTTGTCCCCGGCGAGGATGGCAATGGCGCCTGGCTCGACACCGGGGACATGGGCTATACCGCCAATGGCTATCTGTTCATCGTCGGGCGGGCGAAGGACATGATCATCATCAACGGCAAGAACCACTGGCCGCAGGATATCGAATGGGCGGTGGAGCAATTGCCCGGCTTCAACCATGGCGACATCGCCGCCTTCTCGATCGAGATGGAAAACGGCGAGGAAGCGCCAGCCGTGCTCGTCCATTGCCGCGTGTCCGATCCGGTCGAGCGGGTGAAACTGCGCGAACAGATCGCCGACAAGGTGCGTTCGGTCACCGGCATGAGCTGCATCGTCGAACTCGTCCCGCCGCGCACCCTGCCGCGCACCTCGTCGGGCAAGCTCAGCCGCGCCAAGGCCAAGAAGCTGTATCTGGCAGGCGAGATCGTCCCGATTTCGCTGGCGGCCTAGAGCGCGGCAAGACCGCAGTTCCCCAGCAAGCCAAGCCACGCCTGGGCGATAAGCTCTCGCGTTGACGCATAAGCAGCCGGATAGTCAGCTTTTGGCGAAACGCCTTGAGCTAGGGGATGACCGGTGTTGGGTGGCTTTCTGCCCTTTTCGTCATCCCAGCGAAAGCTGGGATCGCTGGCGGTCAGTGGATCTGCGCGAAAAGGTCACCCCATTCAGGGTTGCTCTTTTCAATCTGCTCGATCTTCCATGCGCGCTTCCATGCCTTCATCGCTTTTTCTCGGGCGATGGCGGCCACGATCTCGGCATGAGGCTACGCGTAGACCAGTCGGTCAAGGCCATAACGACGGCAGAAGGCGGAACCCTTGCTTTGCTTGTGTTGCATGATCCGCGCGGGCAGATCGGCGGTGACGCCGATATACAGCACGCCGCCGCGTTTGTTGGTCATGATGTAGACCCAGCCGCCCATTGCCGTGAGCTAGCACGAGGGCCAGAGCGATCCCAGCTTTCGCTGGGATGACGGTAAAGTCCGTTCCGGGGTCGATAGCTGAATGGCAGCTTTTTTAGAGGACGCAGCTAAGCAGACGCTGCTTCTTGCCCTGCCCGATCCAGCTTGAACATTGGTCCATGCGGCGACCGGCAACCTGCATCGGATCCCGTGACCGGCCTACTCCCCTTCCGGGGCCCATTGTGCGCGAACCGGTCCGAAGCCGGCCAGCAGCTCGACCCTGACGCCCTGTTCGCGCAGCCTCTCGGCGGCCTGTTCGGTCGCGTCGGGATCCCCGCTCAGCACCACGGCGCGATCCAGCCGCTGCGCCGCCCAGCCGATCACCGCCAAGGCCTCGCTACCCCGGGCGTTCGGCCCGTCCTCGCCAAACGGGATATTCGCCGGAAGCACCCCCATCGGGGGGATCAGCTCGATCGTCCACTCCGGTTCGGTCACGGCGATGCGTTGTTCCAGCGTGCGATAGGCATCCAGCCCGGCATCACCAAGCCGCCGTGATCGCACCAGCGCGCGGCGACGGTTGCGGTCGATCAGCACCTCGGTTTCGGGCACCCCCGCCGCCAGCGACAGCCGGGTGGCAAGCGCCTGCAGGCGCGCGGTATTGGCGGCTTCCTCGCGCGCTCTCGTGGCGGAAAGCTGCGCGCGCTGGGCCGCGCCCGCGCCGGTCTCGGTCTGGGTCTGGGTCAGCGTCAGCGCGACCGGGCGGCCCAGCCGGCTGCGCAGCGCGCGGTTGATCTCACCTTCCGCATCGGGCCTGATGACAGGCGTGAACATGATCGCACTGACCTCCATCGGAGCGGAGGAGAAATCGATCTCCAGCGCATCGAGCTGGGCCGGCCCTTCGAACCGCTCGCGGATGGCATCGCGCACGATCCGCTGGGCATTGGTCTCCCACGCGATCTGTTGAAGCGAGAACCCGAGCGGGATCGCAAGGCTCACGAACACCGTCAGCAAGGCAATGTTCTGGAAGATGGTGTTGCGCGCGCTCAAAGCGGTGCGGAAACCATAGAGCTTGGCCATGGCAAAGGCGGTCAGCGCGATGGTCAAAAGGTTGGTGACAAACAGCAGCAGCGAGCCGGAGAACACCGTCCAGTTGAAAGTCGCAAGGCCAAAGCCGACCACCGCCAGCGGCGGCATCAACGCGGTGGCGATCGCCACGCCGACAATCGTGCCCTCGCGCCCGCGGATCATCGCATAGGCCCCCGCAAGCGCCGAAAACAGCGCCACGAACAGATCGAACAGGTTGGGCCGGGTGCGTGCGGCGATCTCTGTCGTGATGGTCTGGATCGGCGAAAGATACACCAGCGCCCCGCATAACAGCACCGCCAGCAGGCTGCCCAGCAGCAGGGTGCGCGCCGATTGCTTGACCCAGTCCCAGTCACCGATCGCCAGCGCAAAGCCCAGCCCCATGATCGGCCCCATCAACGGCGACAGTAGCATCGCGCCGATCACCACCGCGGGTGACCCCAGCAGCAGGCCTAGCACGGCGATCCCGCCGCTCATCGCGGTCATGAACAGATATCTTTCGGACATCGCGCAATCATCGCGCCGCCGTTCGATCACTTCGGCCTGATCGACCTGGCCGATCACCCGCTCGGCCCACCAGTCACGCAAGGATTCGATCACGCTCCCGAGAGAGGCACGCTCTGCCAGCGCGGCCGCGACCGGTTCGACGCCGGCCGGCTGCATCGCGGCCGGCTGGGCGCCTTCGTCCTTGACGGCCTCGACATCTTCGGCGCCAATATCCGCGCCCGGCTGAGCCGATCCCGTGGAGCCTGCCTTGTCGTTCATCCGCCTGCCTTTGTGCGCATCGTCATGGCACCGCCACTAGCCCGCCGGACAGGCACTTGCCAAGCGCGCAACCATAATCGCGCGCGCCAATGGACGCGCATGGGCAATCCGGAGTAGCATGCCAGACCATCTTGAAAGGCGTGTTTTAGATTACTAATACAGTCGGGACGCACCGGCGCTGCGGCGCAGGGCACATGAGGGAGCACGAAACAGGCATGAGCACCGAAACCAGAACGGCGACTGCAACCGCGCCAATGACGTCGGGCGAGTTCTCGCTTACTGCGCCCGACCCGGTGCCTGACGTAGCGCCCGAACAGGCCGCAGGTCTGGTGCCGGTCAGCGCCGAGGAGAAGAGCAAGCTCGATACCAAGGTCGATGCCTTCGTTGCCGATCTCGTTTCGGCCGACGCCAATTCGCCCGAATTCGGCGAGAAGGTCGATCAGATCACCCGCATGGGGCAGGAACAGATCCGCGCCGCTGCCGCGATGTCGAACCGCTTTCTGGATCGTCCGGTGCGGGCGATGGATGCCGACGGCAATGTCGGCAAGGATCTGGCCGAACTGCGCCGCACGGTCGAGGATCTAGATCCGGGCCGCAAGGGCAAGCTGTCCGGCCCGCGCAAGATCCTGGGCATCATCCCCTTCGGCAACAAGCTGAAGAACTATTTCGACAGCTATACCAGCGCGCAGGGGCATATCAGCGCAATCCTGACGCGGCTCGAAAGCGGGAAGAAGGAACTCCACCTCGATAACGCGGCCATCGATACCGAACGCCAGAAGCTGTGGGCCGCGATGGGCGAGCTGGAACAGATGATCCACATCGCCAAGACGCTGGATGCGCGGCTGGAGGCCAAGGCGCTCGAACTCGACAGCAGCGATCCGGCCAAGGCCAAGGCGCTGCGCGAATCCGCGCTGTTCTATGTCCGCCAGCGCACGCAGGATCTGCTCACGCAGATGGCGGTGAGCGTACAGGGCTACCTCGCGCTCGATCTGGTCAAGAAGAACAATGTCGAACTGGTCAAGGGCGTCGACCGCGCCAGCACCACCACCGTCGGCGCGCTGCGCACGGCGGTCACCGTGGCGCAGGCGATGACCAACCAGCGGCTGGTGCTGGGCCAGATCACGGCCCTCAACCAGACCACCAGCGACATCATCGATTCGACCAGCACGCTACTGCGCGAACAGACCGCGCAGATCCACGAACAGGCGGCGTCCAGCACGATCCCGCTGGAAACGCTGCAACGCGCTTTCCAGAACATCTATGACACGATGGACGAGGTCGACAGCTTCAAGATCCGCGCGCTCGACAGCATGAAGCAGACGGTGACCACGCTGTCCGCCGAGGTCGAGAAATCGAAAGGCTATATCGCTCGGGCCGAAGGCCAGGCGCAGGCACAGGCCAAGGTTGCCGCGAGTGAGCCTTCGTTGCTGGCGCTGGATAGCTGATGCCTGACAGTGCCCGCGAATCCGACCGGATCCTGCGCGAAGCCAAGACCAGCCTCGCGGTGCAGCGCGAGGGCGGCACGCACCGCCCTGCGCGTGGGAGCATCGGCAAAGGTTCGGCCGAGATCAAGATGAAGAGCCTGCTGAAGCGGGTACGCAACATCGCCATCGCCATCGTCACGATCTGGATCGGCGCGGGGATTGCCGGGGCCTTCGTCAACGGCATCGGCTTCTGGGGGGTCATGGCAGTGGTGATCGCCACCGCCATCGCCGTCGCGGTGTTCTCCAGCTTCCCCAAGGTCAAGGTGCCCAAGCGCGCGGAGCTGTCGCAGGGCAACCCGCAGCAGATGGTGGCGCGCACCGAATTGTGGCTGGAGGCGCAGCGTCCCGCCCTGCCCCCGCCCGCGCAAGGGATCGTCGATCAGCTGGGCGTGCAGCTGGATGCGCTCGGCCTGCAATTACAGACCATCGACGGCGCGCATCCGGCGATGGCCGAAGTGCGCGAGCTGGTGGGCGAATATATCCCCGAAACCATCGACAATTATCGCAAGATTCCCGCGCAGCTGCGCAAGGAAGCCCACGCGGGCAAGACCGCCGACGAACGCCTGACCGAAAGCCTGTCGAAGCTTTCGGGCGAGGTCGACCGCGTCACCCGACGGCTGGCCGAAGGCGCGCTTGACGATCTGGCGATCAAGAGCCGCTATCTCGAATACCGCTATGGCGGGGCAGAGGCGCTGGAGGATATGCGCGCAATGCCCGACACCGGCGTGCCGCTGCCCGATCTGTCCGCCACGCCGGCCACAACAAAGCGCGGAGGCTGAGCGATGCGCGTCACCTTGCCCCACGATCTCTCGCGCGAGGAAGTGCGCCGCCGGATGCGCGCCCATGCCGATGAAATCGCGGGGTTCTTCCCCCCGGGCCTGGCCAAGGTGACAACCGGCTGGCCGAGCGAAGACCGCATGAGCATCACCGCTGAAGTCATGGGCTTCACCATCCCCGGCGGAGTCGAGATCGGCGATAGTGCGGTGGTGATCACCATGGACCTGCCGATGCTGCTGAACGTGATGCGCGGCCCGCTCGAACATGCGGTGAAGAAAGAAGGCGCGCGCCTGCTCGCCCCCTGATCCGGTGGCGGTGGCTAGGCCGCCCGCACCTGTCCTGCCCGCACCAGTAACGTCACTTCGGCCCCGCTGAAATCGAGGCTGGCGAGGCTTCCTGCGTAGAGGCATTCCCCCGCCCCGGCCCGCGCCGCGCCGTCCCGTGACACCACTGCGCCCACCAGCGGCAGCGCCAGCAACGCACCCGCAAAGGCGGCATGGGTCGCGGCGTCGGGCGCACCTTCGACCCGGTCGAGCCGGAAATGCGGCCCGTCGATCAGCGCCTGACCGCGCGCCGCCACGCTGCCGCGATGCTCCTCAGCGTAGGGCACACCTTGCGCCACTGCCAATCCGCGTTCGAGATGCAATTCGCGCGGGCGGCCATAGTCATAGAGGCGGAAGGTGGTGTCGCTGTTCTGCTGCACCTCGACCAGCGACAGGCCCGGGCCGATGGCGTGAACGGTGCCTGCGGGCAGGTAGAACAGATCGCCCGCGCGCGCCGAATGCCACGTCAGCAGGCCTTCGATCGTGCCGTCCTGCGCGGCGGCTTCGATCTCGGCGGAACCGACCTCGCGCTCGAACCCGATCGCCAGCCGCGCATCGGGATCGGCATCGAGCACCAGCCAGCATTCCTCCTTGCCCGCCTCGCCCGGCAGGGCCTGCATGTCGGACGGGTGCACCTGCACCGAAAGCTTTTCCGAGGTGAACAGATATTTGACCAGCACCTGTGGCAGTTCGGGCGGCGGCTCGAACCAGATTTCGCCGATCCGTTCACCCTCGGGCGCGGCAAAGGGCGCGGGCAGGTGATCGCGGCCCCAGACCTTGGCGACCATGCGGGTCGGAAGCCGGCGCGCGGGCGTCATCACTGGTTCACCGCACCCGGCAGCTTGCCGACGCGCTGCGCGCCGTCGCGGGTGGTGACCAGCACCTCGTCACCCGACACGATGATGCACACATCCTCCAGCCCCACCGCCGAAATGCGCAGGCCATCGGTCAGCGCAAAGACGCCGCGGCACTGATCGAGATCGACCCGCCCGCCGCGCCCGATGTTGCCATCATCATCCGCTGTTTGCGCCAGCGCATCGGCCAGCGCGGCCCAGTTGCCGATATCCGACCAGCCCATCTCCACCGGCACCATCGCCGCGCGGGCGGTATTTTCCATCACCGCATAGTCGATCGAATCCCCGGCAATCGCGGCAAAGGGCGCTGCTGCGGGATGGAAGCACGCGCCGTCTTCCCGCCCTTCGGCCACGGCCTGCCGGACAAGCCGCGCCATCTCCGGGCGATAGGCGGCGAGTTCAGCGAGCAGATGTCCGGCGCGGAAGGCGAAAATCCCGCCGTTCCAGCTAAAATTGCCGCTGGCGAGATATTCCTGCGCCCGCGCCAGATCGGGCTTTTCGACAAAGCGGGCAATGGCATAGCCGCCCGGCAGCGAATCGCCATGCTGGAGATAGCCATAGCCGGTTTCCGGCCGGTCGGGCGCGATGCCGAAGGACACGAGGTAATCCTGCCGCGCCAGCTCTGCCGCAGCCAGCGCCGCCGCGCGGAAGGCAGCCGGATCGGCAATGTGGTGATCGCTCGGACAGACCAGCATCACCGCGTCTTCGGGCAGCAGCGCGGCTGCGAGCGCGATGGCGGGCGCGGTGTTGCGCGCGCAAGGCTCCACCACCAGCCGCGCACCGGGCGCATCCCCGAGCTGCGCCAGGATGACATCACCGTGCGCTGCGCCCGCCACCACCATCAGCGCGGCAAAGCGATCATCCCCCGCAACCCGGCGAACAGCCTGTTCGAACAGGGTTTCCGCGCTCACCAGCGGAAGGAATGGCTTGGGAAGAGCCTTGCGGCTGAGCGGCCAGAGCCGCGTGCCGCTGCCCCCGCACAGGATGACCGGGTGGATCTGGCTCAAGCGTCTTGTTCCTTGCTGCTGTTTTCCCGCGCTATATCAAGCCTGTCGCACATGCCAGCCCGAACGGGCCGGGAAGGGCCGTTAAGGGCCCGGATCGGAGCCATCAGAACCACCGTTGCCGCCAGAAGAACGGCGCGGCGACAGGATTGCCCGCAGCGTCCATCGCCGGACGGAAACGGAGCCGCGCCTCGACCAGTTCGCAGGTGATGCGGTCAGCCTCGGGGTCGGGACTGGGGCGGAAGATGGTGCAATCACGCGCGCGCCCGTCGGTACCGACGATCACCCGCACGATCACCTCGGTTCCCTGCCGCGCACCACGGCCACCATCAGGCACCGGAAAATCGCGAGCATTGTCGATGCTGCCGGAAATATGCACCGGCCGCGTCACCGCCACCCCGCCGCGCCCGCTGCCCCGGTTGCCGCTGCCGGTGCCCAGCCCGCTGCCTGCCGCCCCGGTGCCCTCGCCCGCCTCGGTCGCCCCCGATCGGGTGGCGGTGCCAGTCGATGACGCGCGCGGACGGGCCTGCTCCTCACGCAGGTTTCGCGGGGGAGACGGCTGCGTCACCGGCTGCGGCACCGCGTCGCGGCCCGGATCGCCCTGTGCGCCTTCGTCGGGCTCGGGCTGGTTTTCGGGCGGCGGCGGATCGGGCGGCGCGGTGACTGTGACAGTAAAGGCCGAAACGATCTCACGCTCGACCGAGGCGGTGAAATCCGGCGCCAGCGCGCGCGCAAGGCCATAAAGCGCCGCCACGTGAAGCAGCACGATCCCCGCAAGCAAGGGGAGGCTAAGCTTACGCCGCTGGCGGGAATGGAATTTGGGGCTTGTCATGCCTGTCGCCTGTCAATCGCGATTGCGTCCGTTTCGGGCGAGGTTCCGCCGGAAACTTGCCGCATCTTCCTATAGCAGATGCATGGTTTTTGGCGATGGAGCGCAAGGATCGAGCGCGCGATGCACCGTGATGCGGGCGCCGGGGCGCAGGCCCCGGACACCCGGAGCGATCCCGCCGATGCGGCAGCGGTCGATGGGGATCTGCGCCCAAAGGCCCCGGTTCCCGCCCCAACGCACCTCGCCGCGCGTTTGGGCGCAGGCCCAGCGCGCCTGTTGCGCCGCCTTTCGGCTGTGCCGACGGGGTCGCGCATCGCCGATGCTGCGGTTGATCGCCGCACGGTGATCGGCGCGCTGCTGGGGGCTACGGGCTTTCTGGCGCTGGCCTGCCTCAGCCTGCTGTTGGCCCGCGCCGGGGACGCGATCACCCCGGTATGGCTGCCCAATGCCTGCGCCGTGGTGTTCCTGCTGCGCGCGCGGCTCGCAAATGAATGGCTGTTTCTCGGTCTTGCGTTCTTTGCCAGCCTTGCGGCCAACGGGGTGGGACAGCTGCCCTGGCAAATCGCGTTGGTCTTTGCCTTCGCCAATGTGATCGAGATCGCTGTGGTGCTCTCGCTCAGTCGGCATGAGGGAGACGAGGCCGGAGACATGACGCGCCTGCCAGATCTGGCGCGCTTCGTGTGGGCCGGGGGGCTGGTCGGCCCGCTGTTTTCGGCCCTGCTGGTCGCGCCCGTGCTGGGCAGCGATCTTGCCACGATCCGTGAAGCCACGGCCACCTGGTTCGTGACGGACAGCATGGCGATGCTCCTGATCGTGCCAGCCGGGCTGCTGCTGATCGACCGGGTGCGTGGCCGCCTGCCGCACGCGCCGGCGCAGCGGTGGGAAAGCGCGGCGCTGCTGCTGGGCGGGATGACCTGCGCTTTTCTGGTGTTTTCGCAGGCGCGTTATTCGCTGATCTTCCTGATCCAGCCGATCACGCTGCTCCACGCTTTCCGGCTCGGCAGCCTCGGGACAGCGATGCACGTTACCGGCGTGGCGCTGGTCGCCGGGATCATGACGTGGGAAGGTGCTGGCCCGATTGCGGGTGCTGCGCTGGGCGGCATTACCCAGCTCCACCTGCTGCAAGCCTTCATCGCCGCCAATTTCCTCACCGGGCTTCCCGTCGCCGCGATCCTTGCCGGGCGCGACCGGATGATGGGTCAGCTCGAAGCGGGCAAAGAGCAGGTCGATCTGCTGGCCGACAACATCACCGATGCCGTGCTGCGCTATGATCTGTTCGGGGTGTGCACCTATGCCTCGCCCTCGGTGCGCGAGGTGATGGGGGTGCCGCCCGAAACCTTCATCGGCAAGCCGGTGACCGCGCGCCTGCATCCCGACGCGCATGACCGGGCGGTGCTGGCGCTCGGCCGGCTGCTCGATGGCACGTCGGACAAGGAGCGCGTGACCTATCGCCGGTTTCGCGACAATCCCGATGGCACCCCGGTGTTTCTCGAAGCCGACTGCGCGATCATCCGCAATCCCCAAACGGGCCTGCGCGAAGGCGTGGTGGTGGCCGCGCGCGATGTGACCGAACGGGTCGAGCTGGAATTGCTGCTCACCCGCGCGCGGCGCAAGGCCGAAAACGCGGCGCGGGCCAAGTCGGAATTCCTCGCCAACATGAGCCACGAGATCCGCACGCCGATGAACGGCGTGCTGGGCTTTACCGAACTGATGCTGCAGGGCGATCTTGATGCCGATCAGCGGCGCCATGCCGAAATGATCGTGCAGTCGGGCCGTTCGATGATGATGCTGCTCAACGATGTGCTCGATCTCAGCAAGATCGAAAGCGGGCAGTTCACCATCGACCTTGCGCCGGTCGATCTGCACGCGACCCTGGCCGAATGCGCTGGTTTGCACCGCCTCAGTGCCGAGAAAAAGGGCCTGACCCTGACCTTTGCCTGCGATTGCAGCGATGCGCCCGAATGCCGCGATGACAAGCAGCACCGCCCGTGGCTGCTGACTGATGGTTTGCGGCTGCGCCAGATCGTGCTCAACTTGCTCGGCAACGCGGTCAAGTTCACCGAGACGGGCGAAATCCGGCTGACCTACCGGATCAGCGCGGGCGAACTGCGCGTCGGTATTGACGATACCGGCATCGGCATCAGCGCCGCCCGGCTGGAAACGATCTTCCACCCCTTCACCCAGGGCGAAGGCGATGTCGCCCGGCGCTTTGGTGGCACCGGCCTTGGCCTGTCGATCAGCCGCCAGCTGGCCGATCTGCTTGGCGGGCGGATCGAGGTTGAAAGCGAACCGGGCGCAGGGTCACGCTTTGCGCTGGTGCTGCCCGCGCAGCTCGCCCCGCCCGAACGCCCGCCCGAAGATGCGGCCCCGATCGAACCTGCCGACCTGCCGAAAGCCTCGCGCATTCTGCTGGCGGAAGATCACGACATCAACCGCATGCTGGTGAGCGAGATGCTCGAACGATGCGGTCAGGACGTCGCGCTCGCGCATGACGGGAACGAGGCGATCGCGATGGTGATCGACAGCATCATGCGCGGCCGGCCGTTCGATCTGGTGCTGATGGATGTGCAGATGCCAGGGTGCGATGGCTATGCCGCCACCCGCGCGATCCGGGCCGAGGGGATCGGGCCTGACCTGCTGCCGGTGATTGCGCTGACCGCCAACGCTTTCGCAGAAGATATCGCCGCCGCGCGCGCTTCGGGCATGCAGGCTCACCTTGCCAAGCCGGTGGGGTTCGCCAGTCTCGCGCGCGCGCTGCAACGCTGGCTGCCAACCCGGATCATCGAGACGCCCGGGCGCGATGGGTCGCTGGCTGATCGGCAAGGCGCTGCGCCTGTTACCATGTCGCCCCGGCTGATCGCGCGCTGGCAGGCGCGGCGCCGCGATGCGGTCGAGGCGGTGCGCGCCGCGCTTGCCGATGGCACGCTGGCTGCGGAATCGGGGGCGGATGAGGCCTGCGAGCGGATTGCGCGGCTGCTGCACAAGCTGGCGGGGAGTGCGGGGATGTTCGGTGAAGCCGCGCTGGGCGAGAATGCGGCAGCGCTGGAGCGGGCGCTGGCGAGCCAGCAGCCGCCCGATACCCGCGAGGCGCTGGCCCGCGAATTGCTTGAACAGGCCGATGGTGCCGCCGATGGGCAGAGCAGCAAGGCTGGCCACGCAGCGGGCTGACCGCCCAGCCCCTGCGCCCAGAAGCAGCCGGCGCCAACGCAAGCGGCCCAAACACAAACGGCGGAGCCCGAAGGCCCCGCCGCTCATGTGTCCTGTCAGGCAGGCTGCGAATTAGAATTCGTAGCGCGCACCCACCTGGATCCGCCATGCCGAGGGGCCGGGCGCGATGAAGTTCTGATCGTCCGGCGCGAAGCCGCTGATGATGTAGCGGCCTTGCGGGTCCACCCCACCATCAACCACGTCGACGAAGTCCGGACGGCGACGCAGCACGTTCCAGTCTTCGTCAAGCAGGTTGAGGAAGTTCTGGAAGTCGGCAAACAGCGTCACCCGATCCTGCGTGATGCCGGTGAGCTTGCCAATGAACGGCAGTTCCTGGCTGAAGCGAAGGTCGACATCGAAGTGCCAGTCCTGCCGGCAGGTGTTGCGCTCGATCGAGGTGCCGGGGGTGAAACCGCAGTTCGTCCCATTGACGTAATCGATCAGGTCCGCAACCGCACCCGCATTCGACAGCGGCGACACGTTCGGATCATTCGGACCGTTCGGAATGTACAGCAGCGCATTGTCCGAACCCGAAGCCGAGTCGTTGAACACCCCGCCACCATCGAAAGTCAGGCTGTACGGCAGGCCCGAACGCGCACGGAAGAACAGGCCGATATTGGTATCATACCCATCGATGAACTCTTCGCGCAGGTTGAAGGTCGCCGTGATATTGTGCTGCACTTCGAAGTTCGAGGTCGACACCGCCGGGTTCTGCCGGTCGAAGGCCGCGGTGATGTCATAGGACGAAGTCGCCGTGGACGAACCGTTGTTGCGGTTGTTGCTCGAGTCGGTGAAGGCGTAACCCAGATTCACGTTGAACGAACCGCCCTGCGTGAACAGGCCGCCCTGGAACCGCTTCGACAGGATGATCGAGGCGACGTGGCTATCGTAGCTCGGCCCGTTCGTGAGCTGGATTTCATCGTCACGACCAATGCGGTTGAAACAGGGTGCCGTCACGTTCTGCCACACCGGCGGCGTGCCCCCCGAGTAGTTGAGCGTGGCGTTGCAGCCCACCGCATCGGGATCGGTCGGATCGATCGCCGCGTAGATCGGGCGCCCGTCAACCGTGAAGCCGTTGAGCCCGCGGGTGATGTTGGGGGTCTGCGCCAGATCGACGAAGTTCAGCGTGTCGTTAAACCGCGAATAGATGTAATCGAGGTTCAGGCGCCAGTCGCTGAAGAAGCCGCTATCCGTTCCGAAGGTGGTCTGGAAGCCGATATTCGCGCGCACCACGGTCGGCACGTCGAATTCGGGATCGGTCGACTGTGCGTCGGCGAGACCGGCAGCAGCCTGCGCCGAACCATTGGCAATCGCGCAGCCCGGGAAGCCGGTGAAAGTACCGCCCTGCACCACGCTGAACGAGCCATCCGGGTTGGTAAGCCCGGCGCAGTTCGCGCTGAAGGTGCTGCCTTCGCCCACCGCAAACCCGTTGTTCGAGAAGGCGTTGGAGAAATACACCACCGGATCGCCGCCCGAGAACACGCCGACGCCGCCGGTCAGGCGCGAGTTCGAGAAGAAGCCGTCATTGTCGAAATCATAGGTCGCCGAAAGGCGCGGTAGCACAACCGGATCCAGCCGGCTGAACGGGTTCGCATTGCTGAAGCCGTAGCGGTTGAGGAAGGTCGGGTTGGCGCGCGGCGCGTCACCATCGAAGATCTGCACCCGGATACCAGCGTTGATCGCCAGTTGGTCGGTCGCCTGCCATTCGTCCTGGGCATAGAACGAATAGATCTGGCGGCTGAACAGCGCGGCCGCTTCGTTGATGTCACCCGTCGGGGAGGCGTTGATGGTGCCCCCGCCCAGGTTACCGGCAGCCAATTCGTCGGCCAGATCGCCAAACACGCTCGAGAAATTACCACCGGCGACGATCCCGTTACGGAAATCGGCAAGGTCGCGGAAGAACAGCGTGCCGGTGGCGTTCACTGCAAACAGGTTGAACACTTCCAGATCGTTGATCTCGGCGCCCAGCTTGAAGAAGTGACCGCCGCCCGCGTCGATGTTCATCTGGAAACGGGCCTGATCAATCTTGGTGTCGAGCTGGTTGGCCGAACGGAAGATGCCCGGACCGGTGGTCAGCAGGCCGCTTTGGTTGGTTTCACCCGGAACAGCGGGCACGCCAACGGCCAGACGCACGATTGGGTTGTCGGACTGGGCTTCACCGCCGCCGAACGGACCTTGCACGTCACCGACTTCAGCGCGGCTCATGCGCAGTTCGGTCGAGACCGAGTCGTTCCATTCCGAATAGAGACGGACCGAGTAGTAATTCGAAATCGTGCCTTCGTCCTCGAACGAATTGAGGCCGGTCAGGTTCTGGCCGCCGGTGTCGGATTCGACGTTGGTTTCCTCAAGCCGCTGATAGGTGGCCTCGAGCCGGTGGCCTTCGGCGATCACTGCGTCCACACGGCCGAAGTACCGCACCGAAGCTTCGGGCAGTGCGCGCGGGTAACCGCCGGTGTCGATGCCATAAACGTCGTTGGCGATCTGCGAGAATTCGTCGAACTGGGCCTGAGTCACGAAGTTGGCTTCATTGAGGAAACCGCCGCCGGCAGGGCCGAATTCGTTGCCGTCGCCCAGATCGGTTTCTTCATAACCGAAGCTGAAGAACAGGCGATCCTTGATGATCGGGCCGGACAGGGTGGCGCCCCAGCGCTTTTCCTGGCTGCCGGTGTCGAGATCGCCGACCATGCCGCCATCGAAATAGGTGATGAAAGCCGAGCCGCTGAACTGGTTGCCGCCGCCCTTGGTGACGACGTTCACGAGACAGCCGGTGAAGTCCGAATATTCCACGTCGAACGGCGCGAATTCGACCGAGACCTGATCGACCACGTCGAACGGCAGCGGCAGCGCGTTGCGCGCGGCAAACGGCGTGCCGTTGAGGCCGAACACGTCAGCCTGCACGATACCGTCGACGGTGAAGGTGTTCGAACGGTCATTGCCGCCGAGGCAGGAGATGCGCTCCACGTCGTTCTGGTTGTCCAGCGCAACGCGCGGGTCGATGCGGATGATGTCGCGGATGTCGCGGGTGATCGACGGGAAGGCTTCAAGCTCTTCGCGGCCAAAGGCGGTGCCCGGGCCGACTGCAACCTGGCTTACGCGGGCGCGGGCACCGGTCACGATGATGGCACTGTCGCTGGCACCGGCCTCGGTCGAGGCGAGGACGAAGTTGAACGCCGTGCGGCCACCGATGTTGGTGGAGACGTTTTCAACCGTCTGGCCTTCGTAACCGGCTGCGGTGACGGTGATTTCGTAATTGCCCGGCTGCAGCGCGATGATGCGGAAACCGCCATCCGCGCCGGTGGTGGTGGTGCGGGTGCCGTTGGTGGAGGTGTTGGTGACGACCACCACAGCGCCCGAAATGGCATTGCCGTTCTCGTCGCTGATCTGCCCTTCGACGCCCGAGGTAATCTGCTGTGCCGCAGCCGGCGCAACAAAGGTGGAGGTGGCGGCAAGACTGACAACGCTTGCCGCGAGAAGATACTTAAGCTTCATGATACGCCCCTGATGACAGTGGAGAGAGAGATGAGACCGGGCTCCCCTAAGCCCGCGCGACTGCGGAAAAGCGACTGTTCTGTGACAGTTTGATGAAACCCGCGAACCTCACAATGCGTTTCCTGACGTAGCGTTTCCCGCAGTGCACAAAATCACGCGCATTTCCGCCACTTCCCGCAGCAGGTGTTGCATCTGCGCAACGAATGGAAGGTTTTTTGGCTGCGCCGTTTTCCGGCTGCGAGCGGGCGGGTTCAGGCGAGATTGATCTCGCGCAGCCGCTGCATCAGGAAATCATGCGCGGAGATCGGCTCAGGCGGGGGATTCGCAGCATCGGCGTCGATGCATTCGGGCAGCGGGGTGATCAGGAAATCGGGCCGGAAATGCAGGAAGAACGGCATCGAATAGCGTGATCGCCGCGCCGCATCCCCGCGCGGATTGACGACCCGGTGCGTGGTCGAACGCAGCTGTCCATTGGTCTGGCGTTCAAGCATGTCACCGACATTGATGACCAACGCGCCCTCCGCCGCTGGGATCGGCAGCCATTCGCCCTGCTTGGTGAGCAGTTCGAGGCCCGCCTCCTCGGCCCCGAGCAGCAGTGTGATGGTGTTGATATCACCATGCGCAGCGGCGCGAATCGCGCCTTCGGGCGCATCGGGGCCGAGCGGCGGGTAATGCAGCAGGCGCATCACCGAATTGCCGTCCTCGACGCTGGCGGCAAAAAAGGTCCTCGGGCGGCCAAGGTGCAATGCGATGGCTTCGAGCACGCGCGCACCCGCGGCCTCGAAGGCGGCGAACAGCGCGCCCATGGTTTCGCGGAAGCCTTCGACTTCGTCGGGCCAGATATTGGGGGCCATGAATGCGGTCAGCGGGTGTCCGGGCGGCAGGCTGCGGCCGACGTGCCAGAATTCCTTGAGGTCAAACACCTCGGCGTCCTTGGCCTTTTCGGTCCCGAACGGGGTGTAGCCGCGCGCCCCGCCGCCGCCTTCGATTCGGTAGGCGCGCTTGACCGCATCAGGCAGCGCGAAGAACGCCTTGGAAACCGCCTCCGCCTCGTCGATCAGATCCTGCGGGATGCCGTGATCGCGCACCACGGCAAAGCCATATTCGGCAAAGCTGCGCCCGAGTTCATCGGCGATGGCTTCAAGCGGCTGGGCGAGCGAAACGGAAGCAATGTCATTCATGCGCGCGGCCTTACACCCGCCCTCGCGCGCCTGCCAAGAGCAATGGGGCCAAGAGCAATGGCGTCAGGCGGATTCAGAACGGGAGAAACAGGCTCGCCAGCGCCGCGCTCATCAGGTTGGCGAGGCTGCCTGCGGCAAGTGCCTTCAATCCCAGCCGCGCAATCACGGGGCGCTGATTGGGGGCCAGCCCGCCGGTGACCGCCATCTGGATTGCGATCGAGGAAAAATTGGCAAAGCCGCACAGCGCAAAGGTGATGATCGCACGGCTCCGTGTCGTCAGCTCATCGCCTTGCATCGCGCCCAGATCGATGAAGGCGACGAATTCGTTGAGCACGATCTTGGTGCCGAACAATCCACCCGCAATGCGCGCCTGTTCCCAGTCGGCGATCCCGATCAGGAACATCACCGGCGCAAACAGGTAACCCAGCAGTTTCTGAAAGCTCAGGGTTTCGAACCAGACGGCGCTTTCCGGCCCCATCGGCGCGCCCACCCCTGCCGCAAGCGCAACGATGCCCGATCCGATCCCGCCCAGCATCCCGTTGGCCAGCGCCACCAGCGCGACAAACACCATCACCATCGCGCCCACCGCAACCGCCAGCTTGACCCCTGTCTGGGTGCCTTGCGCGGCGGCCTCGATGATATTGGCGGGGCGATGACCTTCCTCGAAGGTTTCAGCCGCGGTCACTTCATCCGCCTTGCCGCTTTCCACCATCGCCGCCGGCCCGCCCGAGCTGATGCGCGACTGCGGCAGCTCGATTTCATGGCCGTTCTCGTCATACATCACCACCCGTGTCGCCTCGGCCAGCGCATTTGTCCGCCCGCGCGCACGGGCGACCGCCGCGGCGGCGATCCCGTCATCCCGGCCGGGCGCATAGGGTGCATCGTCGGGCATGATGATCTTGGCCATCAGGATCCCGCCCGGCGCCGACATGAAGGCAGCCGCAAGCAGGAATGGCACGGCATCCGCGCCGATAAAGCTGGCATAGGCAGCCAGAATCGTTCCCGCCACGCCCGCCATGCCGACCGCCATCAGCGTGAACAGCCGCGCGGGCGGCAGCGCGGCGAGATAGGGGCGCACCACAAGCGGGCTTTCCGACTGGCCGACAAAAATATTGGCCGCCGCCCCCAGCGCCTCGACCTTGCTGATGCCGGTGACCCACCCAATCGCCCCGCCCACCCAGCGCACCAGCCGCTGCATGATGCCGAGGTGATAGAGGATCGAAACGATCGCGGCGAAGAACACGATCACCGGCAAGGCGGCGATGACGAAGGTGTTGGCAAAAGGATTGCTTTCCATCGGCCCGAACACCGATGTGATCCCGACCTTGGAGAAATCGAGCAGCGCAATCACCCCTTCGGACAGGCCACCGATCACGGCCACGCCGATATCGGTGCGCAGCACGATCAGCGCGGTGAAGGCCTGTAAGCCGAACGCCGCGCCCACCACGCGCAAGTTGATCCTGCGTCTGGCGGAAGACAGCGAAAAGGCGATGGCCAGAATGGCCGCGACCCCTGCAAGGCTCAGCAGGATGGACGTGATACTCTCGTTCACGGCAGCGACGATGCCCCTTGTTTGTCCGGAAACTGACCCGATCCCCGGTTGCCGGCAGGCAGGACGCCGCTCGCAACCGCGCCGGGCGTGGCAGTTTGCGGGGCCAGTTGCAAGCAGGGAAGATGACGCGGACCGGGCAGGCCGGTGACAGGGCAATGCAGGCGGCTTTTCTTTTGCCCGCGCGCTGGCTACCCCGGCCTTGATGAAAAACACCGCGACCGAGGCGCCGCGCCCCGCCCCTTCCCCGTCTCTGGCCCCGTCTCCGGCTGCGTCACCAGCTTTGCCGCACGCAATGCCTCTGGGTCTTTTTGTCTTCACCTTGCTGTATGGCGGTATGACAGTGCTGGCGGGCGTGCTCGCCTTCAAGCAGGTGCAGTTGTGGCCGACGCAGCTGGCGGTCGAAAGCGGGATTTTCGCCTTCCTGCTGCTGGTGGTGATTTCCAGCACGATCGCCCAGCTTTACGGCCGCGCTCTGGCGCAGCGGATCGTGTGGTGGGGGTTCCTGCCGCTCGGCCTGTCGGCGCTGCTGATGCAACTGGTGCTGGCGCTTCCACCCTCGGTTGAAATGGTCGCCTTCCGGCCCGATGATCTGGCCGCCTTCGAACAGGTCCACCGTTCGACCTGGCGGGTGTGGCTGGCAGGTCCGGCGGCCTACATCACCTCGCTGCTGCTCAATATCTGGATCTTCGACCGGCTGCGCGGCCCGGGCGAAGAAACCACGATCGGGCTGATGGTGCGCGGCGCAATCGCTTCTGCCCTTAGTCAGGCGGTCGATTCGGTCATCTTCGTCACGCTCGCGTTCTATGGCGAGTTCGACAT
This sequence comes from Erythrobacter sanguineus, assembly GCF_900143235.1. Classification (GTDB taxonomy): domain Bacteria; phylum Pseudomonadota; class Alphaproteobacteria; order Sphingomonadales; family Sphingomonadaceae; genus Erythrobacter; species Erythrobacter sanguineus. Next base: position 107,224 of record NZ_FRDF01000013.1, read on the forward strand.
CACCGATCTGATGCTGGGGCAGGTGCTGGCCAAGGTGGTGCTCAGCCTGGTGCTGGTGCCGTTCCTGATCACCTTCGGGGTGCGTGCGGCGCGTTGGCTTGACGATCGGGGGCTTGACGATCGGGGGCTTGATGAGCGGGGCTAGACGGAGGGGGCACGATTCGGCGCTTTCAGCCTGAGCCTGTGGGCGGTATCGTCGGGGGAAGGTCAGGGAGGAAAATTCATGAAAACCAGAATGATCGCGCTGCTCGCCGCCACCATCGCGCTGGTGGCCTGCAACGAAATCGTCAGCGGCCCCAGTTCAAGCACGTTTTACAACTGTGGCAACGGAACGCGGCTGAAGGTCGATTATGTCGATGCGGAAACCGTGATGGTGCAGATGAACGACGATGCACCTGTCACGATCCCGGCCGAAAAGGCCGCATCGGGCGCGAAATACATGAGCGCCACCCACCAGTTCTGGAGCAAGGGCGACGAGGCGATGTGGACCGTGGGCCGCATGGCACCAATGACCTGCAACAAGGTGATGATGCCGCGCGGAATGTGAGGCGCCGCCCCCTTTTAGAAGATTCTGATGGAGTGCTGATCGGTCGCACAGCGACCGCAAGGGCGACCGCCCGCCCGGAGGCCCGAACGGGCCGGGGATGTCGCAGTCCGGAGGGGCTGCGCAAACAGGTATGGTGAGCCCGACAGGATTCGAACCTGTGACCCGCTGATTAAAAGATTCTCATGCACTGGTTATATATCAGTAGGTTATATGGCTGTTTACACCTTTGGTTTATACCTTTTGCTTCCAAACCCCTTCCCGCCCATGCTCCTTTCTATGCCAAAGAAGTCCAAGAATGCCCCCGATGGTGAGATCATAACGATCAGCAGAGGCTTGGCTATTTTCAAAGTGGGAGCCAGTCCGTTCTGGTAGGTTCGCATCCGTGACCCCCGCATAAAACGTCTACAAAAAGCCCCAAAAATACGGGCACACGCGTATTGATGGCACGCCGCAGTGCCAGTATCTGCAAGGTATCGAGATGCGCATCTCGGTCTTTGCCGTGGGCTTATAGATTGTAGCCAATGCTTAGGGGGAAGCCCGGCTTTTAAGCGGATCCCGCCTTACAAGCCGTATGCTTTGCCATGCTCTTCCATCGCTGGTGCGGGCGATAATGCGAAGGCCTAACACTCCAAATAGAAAAATTGTAATAAACAATTGACGAATACCAAAATACATCTTTGCTAACAGAATTGGACATAAATCATGGTAAAATATCTCACTTTATTGCTTGCCGCCCTGGTCAGCTTTGTAGCGCTTCCCACTTCTGCAAGTGCAAATTCCAAACAATGCGTGAAAAACGATTCGGGAACGAGCCTCAGTGTGCACTGGTATCATCAGGATGGAAGTAAAGGCCCTACAAACACAAATCTCACCTATGGATTCGAGCTTTGCCACACAGTCACAGATGGCAAGCCGGGCTATGCTACCGTGGCGTGCAATGGTTGTGGATGGGCGGAAACCGCTGCGAAAGCTGCTGTGGTTGCTGCAGGAGCCACTGCCTTCGGGGTGTGTGTAGTTGCCACCAGCGGTGAGTGCTTGATGGAGGGCGAGGGCTTCGCAGCCGGAACAGTTGAAGCTGTTCAGTCGATCCCTTCATCGTTCAAGGGCAAGCTGGTAGTGGTTCCTGGCTACAATGGGACCACGAAGATTACAGGTAACGCGTTCGGCCTCAAAGTAAACTGAAGTTCGCCAAATCCGGCCTGGCTTTTATTGGACTGCAATAAAAGCCAGGCCAGAATTTCTACAATAAATATTTTTCCCCGGAAATTTTGAAAACTCATCAATGCGCGAATGATTTTTAATTGCGCCGATACCCGACTTTATAAAGGCTGTATTTAATGAGATTTGTGTATTTATGGGCAGTACCGCTGGCTTTCAGCTTGGCATCCTGTGGATCTGATGAGGTTGCGCCGGTCAGTCTGAGTGGTGCAGTCTCTGGGAACAGTGGGCCCGTTGTGCTAATTCTTAACGGCGTAAAGACTACGACTGTTCCGGCCGGTGGTGGAAATTTTCAATTTGGCGATCTCGACAGTGGTTCCACCTACTCCTTAGCTTTGAGCGCACCGCCGGCTGGTCAAGAGTGCACAATAACTAACGCCAGCGGGGTGCTGAGCGGCTCGATTGGCGATATTGCGATTACCTGTGTTGATCAGCTGACTGGCCAAAGATTTTTCAGCTCGGCAGCCGCTGGAGAAGTTGTAGATTTCGACTTCGATTTCGATAGCCTTACCTACAGTTGGGAAACCACCAAGAGTTCCTATGGAGCTTTGGATTTGGACGAAAGCATATACGCTGGGAGCGGCCGGCTTATCGCTGATACTGATCGCGGCTATGGTTTCCTCATGGAGGGCAGTGACGGTAATCCATTTGGAAGGCTCACGATCAATGCGGATGGCCGGTCCATGGTAGCCCGAGTGGCATTTCCGATTTTCAACGGGGTCAACAGGGCCTTTGCAAGCGACACGTCGCTCAGCTTCGGCAATGATCCGTACCTGCAAAACCTCGTCACCGTTCCCGTGCTTGGTGTAACGGATAAAATTGATGCCGCACCTGATATGGTCGGGGTGTACAACTTCGTTTCCTCGTCATGTAAGCCCAACGAAGGAGTCGCAGCCAGTAAGGGCTTTCCTGCCCAGACGAAGGCGGGGGTGATCTGGAACACGGCGTTGAACACGCCTGATGAAGCAATGTGTACCACCAGTTTCGGGACAATCGAGCTGGCTCAGAATGGCGCTGACCTGGCTGTGACGTATTGCGAAAGAGCGAACCTTGGTGTTAGCCCTGCTACTTGTTCCGGCGGGACGAGATCCGGCACTGCGTCTCTTGATGCAGACACCGGAGCATGGGCGATGACCTTTGCCGGAGATGAAGCGCGGCATGCGCTAATCCAATTTCCTGCGTCAAATAGTCAGAATGTCGGATGGCTCGACACAGATGGTGGCTTCCTTGGGTTCGGCACTATTGCTTTGTCTGAGCAACAGGTTCTGGCTTCTGATGATGTGCAAGGTGACTACCGTTTGGAAACAAATCTCTTTAACGGCGACGACGTTTCCTTGTGTTCAAGCGGCGGCAATATTGTTCCGGTAAGTCAAGCTGGACCTCAAGGAACATTCCTTCCGAATAGCCCTTGGGCCGGAATGGGCACCATTCAGGAAGCTGGAAATGGTGAGATCCTTGGCATGTTGGCAGGCTCTGGCATGCTTATTTCCCGTAATCCGATAACCGATGATCCTTGGACGTTTGAAATCGGGCAAAGGATTGGCCCTGTGACTCGCTGCTCGGGCTGATTTTGGTTTTGTAAATACCAGAGTGTCTGCGGAATGCTGCAGACACCCTAAATACTTCCAAATCAAAAAACCCAGCAAGCTCAGAATTTGGCAGTGCCGTGCGCTTGCATGCGGATAGCTTTGGCCATCAATGAAATTTGCAAAGCCGAGGTTCTTCTGCGACGGGTATGGCGCTCGTTCGACGTTGTCGAATATGACGTTCTTAGCGTGGACTGGCCTCGGCACGTTGTACAAGGAATGATCGGCGTGCAATGTCGCACCTATTGACCAGAGGCGCCGGAACCCGTTGAAAGACATCTTCTTTTCCCGGCGTCGTGGCAAAAGCCTCCTGAACAATCAGGCGATACCGTGGCCGAGGTACTGAGAATGGGAGAGAGACATTTTGGCTGATCTCAGTGCAGAGCGGACTGATGGCCGCGCCAAACGGGCCCAGCAATCACGGGACCACATCGTCGCGGCCACGCTGGAATTGCTGGCCGAGGGCAACGTCAGGCCAACAGCAGAACAGATCGCCTCCCGCGCAGGCGTGGGCCGGCGCACGGTGTTCCGGCATTTCAATGACATGGAAAAACTCTATCAAGAGCTTATCTTAGGGGTGGCCAAGCGTTTCAGTATGCTGGCAGCGCCTTTCCAAAGTGAAGGGTGGGAAGGGAAGCTTCAGGAGATCATCGACCGGCGCTCACGGGCATTCGAGGAATTCATGCCCTTTCAGCGGGCCTCTGATGCCCACAGAGAAGGCTCAGACGAATTGCAGGCTGCCCAAACCTTTAGGCTTGCCATCATGCGTTCGGTTCTGGAAAATATTTTGCCTCAAGCCATAAGGGACCAGAAGCCCTTGTTGGAAGCGATCGATCTGGCATTGAGCTTTGAGGCGTGGCAGCGCCTACGGATCGATCAGGGCCTGTGCCCGGAAGACGCCCAAGAAGCTGTTGCCACGTTGATATCATGCCTTGTCCCCCGTCAGCACCAATGGCACAGATTTGAGGTTGTGATTTAAGGAGGGTTGGGGCTTCGTCGTAGTGACGAAGGAACGAAGATGAAGACCCAACCCTCCTTGAAGAAATCGCCCCCCAAGAAGGCCCCTGCCGAGCGGGTGGTGAAGGACATCCGGCGTGCAACCCGTCGCCATTTCTCGGCTGAGGACAAGATCCGCATCGTGCTCGA
>NZ_FRDF01000006.1 GCF_900143235.1 Erythrobacter sanguineus
CAAGCTCTGGGCGATGCCTTCCTTCCGGCACAGCTCGGCGATGCTGTCCTCGCCGCGCAGCCCGTCGAGCACGATGCGGATCTTGTCCTCAGCCGAGAAATGGCGACGGGTTGCACGCCGGATGTCCTTCACCACCCGCTCGGCAGGGGCCTTCTTGGGGGGCGATTTCTTCAAGGAGGGTTGGGTCTTCATCTTCGTTCCTTCGTCACTACGACGAAGCCCCAACCCTCCTTAAATCACAACCTCAAATCTGTGCCATTGGTGCTGACGGGGGACACTGGGCGAGTAGCTGGCGAAGCGGCGTTTGCATTGAATGACCCCCAAAGCTGGATGACCGATTGCTAACCGCACCCGGACACCACGCCAATTTATTTTCCTAAATCATATGGGAAATTCGGTGTTTTTGCACCGGGGATGCACTGAAAGCAGTGATCAGCGGCTTTTCTATTTCAGCCTACTTTAGCCGCTCCTTCGCGCGCGCCCGCGCGCGGGCGGAAACCTGTGTTAGCGTTTCAACGCGGGATTTCGACCGGTGTCCATGATGATCGGCTTAGCCTTTTGACCACCCCCCTGCACCTCATGAGAACTTGACAGCACTCTATTGATCGGACTTTTGTCGTCCGCTTTCGGGCACTGCGCTTCGAAGCGTGAATGACCGATGTTGGGTGGTTTGCCGCCTGACCGCTTTCGGGTGACAGAACGCGATAGCTGCCGTTGATCGCAGCCAAGTAATGCGTCGCCTCTCGACCCAGACCCAGCCATTCACAATGGTCAAATTGAACGTCTGGTTCCGCCCGAAGCCGCCATACTGCTTTCGGGTAGGTGACGACATCATTGCTGCGGCGCGACAGGCTCCCACACGAGAATTCCGCCGTTCGCCGCCAGCGCCATGTGCATCCGTCCGTCTTCGATGATAAAGGCGCGCACATCGCCGAGTTGGCCTGCCAGAGCCTCACCGATCGACGGCGGCGGACAAAGTGCCCTCGTCACCGCCAGCGGACCGATTTCGAGCGAGCCGCCGCTGGGTTCGACAATCTCGTTGCGCCAGGGGCCCACCCCTCGGTTGCAATCGAGACGGGCTGCAATTGTGCCATCGGCGTTAAATGTCAGCGTATACTTTTCAGCATTGTCTGGGCGGATCGAGCCCAAGGCATCATCCATCGACTTGACTTCAACCAGCCGCCAAACTGTCCCACTCAGGCCCAAAAACGATGCCTCGCTAGGTTCAGGAGCGTTTGCCGAATGTTGACACGCAGCGAGTGTGCAGGCCAACGAAATGGCGCTTCCCCATAGGAAAATCTTCATCCCAATAGCCCCTATGCTTCTCACGCCTCCCGTTTCTCTAGCCGCCGAAGATGAAGGCGTCTGGAATTTCATAGACCTCGTAAGTGCCGATGGTGACAATGTTTGTGTCACCCCTGCGCGTGACGCTCATCATGTTGTCGCTGTCGCTCGACACCGCGCGCCCGTCGCGGAAGAAGATCGAGCGCTCGCCCCCGTCGGGGGTGTCGATGTGGACCGTGGCCGAGGCATTGCGGCGCACGACACCGGCCACGCACGACGACATCGATGCGCCGGCTGAGGCGCGGCAGCGGATCGTCGCGGTGGCGTGATAGGGCGTGCCGCTGACCAGCGCATCGGCGGGGTGGTGGCTCGGTGCCGAGCCGCTCGCCGCTGCTCCCGTGACCGAAACCGTGAGCCGGTAAGAAGCCGTTTCGCCGCGGCGGGCGGTCGCGCGCATCTGGTAGACGCGGATCGTGTAGGTTCCGCTTTTCGCTGTTGTGCCGCTGTAAAGTTGGCCGTCGCTTGAGCCTCTGAAGATCGCCACATCGGCCGATCCCGGCTCCGCCACGTTGAAATAGGGCGACCCCTTGGTCGGCTGGAGGGTGATGTCCATGCGCTGGCCAGCCCGCACCGAAATGCGGTAATCGATATACTGGTCACCCTTGATCGAACCAGAGACGGTCGAACCGGTCGTCCCGCGCGCGAACTGGATGTTCTTGGCCTCCTGTGCGTAGACGGGCGCAACTGCGAGCGGGGCCATCATGGCGACGACAATCGGTAACAATGCGATTTTCATGCTGCTTCTCCTGGCTGATGCAGGTTGCGGTCGGCGCCCTGCTGGCGTGCTATTGATTGATCACCCGCCGACGATAAGGCTGTCGAAGATGACGTAGGTTTCCGGGCCGAACGTGATCGTCACCTCGTCGCCCTCGCGGGTGGAGGTGAAGTCCCATGCGGCCGAGCCGTCAGCCTCCGCACTGTCCGCGCCATAGGGATCGGTGCCCTTGAAATAGAGCGCGCGCTTGCGTCCGTCGGGCTTGAACACCTCGACCAGCGCCTCGTCGCCGGCATCCCCCCAATTGCGCTTGACCCCGGCGTTGCATTTCTGGGTCGGAGCAGCGCCGTCAAAGCCGCAGTCGAGGATCGTGGTCGCGGTGTATTCGTCGCCCGGTTCGATCGGTTCGGGAATGTCGGGCGGCGGTGGCGGACCATTTTCGGCGATTGTCGACCTATCGCTTGCAGCAGGGGCGGCGCTGTCCGACGCGCCCCCGCAACCGGCGAGGCTGCTTGCCAGCAGTGCGACAAAGAGAATGTTCTTGCAGTTTACCATCTCGCGTTTTCCTCGTTGGTCAGGTCGATACACTGCTACAACCCGCCCTCGCTGCCGGTATACATCACCTCGGCGATGGTGCCGTCGCGATAGGCTAGGCAGCGCCAGGGGGCATCGGCGTCGCGGATGTTGACGAAGATCTCGGTCGCGGCTTCGGACTCCTCTATGCGGTTGGTGCCGATCACCGCCAGCCCTTCGGCGCGCAGACGCTTGAGGCACCGTTGCTCGAGGCCGTCGGGGCCGCGCACTGCCAAATCGCCCAACTTGGCCGGCGCATCTGCCGGGGGCGGCGGGCGGTTCTCGTTCATGCCGGCATTGGCATCGCCCATCGCGATGCTGACCAGCCGCACGCCATCGACATTGCCGACGAGGGAGCCGCCCAGCGCCTTGGCCGATGCCTCGTCGGGGCATCCGACCAGCACCGCGCTGTCATCGAGATAGTTCGACGTCGCTGCGCTTTCGCCGAGCCGGCGGCAAGGGTCACCCGCTGCGGGATAGCCATCGCCGAACGGGGCGAGGCTCTCGGGAATGGCGGCACCCGCAGTGTCGGCTGCGGCTTCGCCCGTGGCATCCGCAGCGTCGTTCGCACCGCCGCAGGCCGACAGCGCCAGCATGGCAGCGCCCATCATCACACGCATGGTCATCTTCTTACTACCCTCAAACAGTTCGGATCAGCAAAGGCAGAGCCAGCGCCGCACCCGTTGGGTGTGCCTCGTCAAGGCGCAGCGCCGACCCTGCATGGGCCGGGTCAGCAGACCCGGCCGATCAGCGGCACTTGGGGTGCGTCCCGATGTCGCGGATGTCGTAAAATTTGCCGTCGGCGATGGTCACCTGCACACACTGGCGGGTGTCGCGCTTCCACTGGATCGAATAGCGCGCGTTGCCACTGGTGAAGTTGTCGACCTGCTTGAAGCCGCGGCTTTCCAGATCGCTCATGCCGCCGGCCGCACGCGCACCCTGCAGGTCATCGATCCGCGCGACCTGGGCATAGCCCCCGCGCCGGTGGTGGTGGCTGAGGTTCGCCTCGCGCTCGTCCACGCCCTTCTCGTAGCCGTGCGAATAGGCATCCGAGCGGCTGTAGTTGTGATAGGTCGCCCCATGCAGCCCGTCAGCATAGCCGCGGTCGAACTCGGCGGTCTGTTCGCGGTTATAGTCGCGCCCGTCCTTGTGGTGCGACTTGCCGCCGAGCAGCGCGCCGAGGATCGCCGCCCCCGCGACGACGCCGACGGCTGCTGCGGCTCCATCGCCCTTGTGATGGCCGCAGTCCTGGTCGGTCGCGTCGTTGATGCTCATGACCTGGCCCGAATAGGATTCGACCACGATGCAATTGTCGTCCCCGCCGTTCCACCAGTAACTGTTGACGTAGCCGCTTGAGCTGCGGTGGCTGGAAATGCTCTTGAACCCGCGGTTCCTGAGTTCCCGGTCGGCACTGGCGGCGTCCTTTCCGTTGATCCAGGTCAGGTTGCTTGCCTTCTCGGCCAGCACCGGCGTCGCAATAAGCACACTGCAAACGCCTAACGCGAGGATACGGCTGGAAAATCGATCAATCATTGTCTGCTCCCGTCTGCCCGCCCTCCCCGGGACAGGCGATCCATCGACAGGGCGGCTCTGCGACCGCTCCTGCCCCCTGTGTCAGGCATCCGCAGTCAAACGGATGTGACATGGTAAGACTACTGATTCCCGCATTGATATGAAATCGGCACCTCCTGCCAAAAGCTTGACAATTTCTGCCATGGCCGGGAAGAATGTCTCTTGGCGGATTGGGGTGCGAAAGGGCAGCCGATGAACCAGCAGACGGCGTTGGAGTTTGATGCGTCGATCGCGGCGCTGGCGCATCGCAACCCGGGGCTAGCCTTCGGCAGCGTGCCCAGCGGCTTCACGTCTTTTTTCGGCGAGAGCCTCGGCTGGCCGGAGTGGCTGCTGGAAGGCACCGATTACGCGGGGTTGCGTCACGTTCCGCGCCAGCTACCGTTGGTCGAAGGCCTGAAGCCAATGGCAAGCTTGCTGACCCGTATCGGTGAAGCAGAGCTGGCGAGAATGATGCTGGAGTGGCCGCGCTTCCCGCTCGAGGCGGAAGTTCTGGCCGCACCCGATCTCGAAGCAGCATTGCGCGCACTCGTTACCCGGGTCGACGGGAAGAACCCCACGGTCAGCATCACGATGGCCGATGAGAACGGCAGGCTGGTGATTGCAATCTGCGTCCATCCCGATCTCGGCCCCTTTCGCGCCCTCTATGAGCAGATCAGTCTCATCTGGATATTCCTCGTGATCCGCTCGTTTCTGGGGATGAGCAGCGACGGACGTAACCTCCTGGGGCGGGTCGCGATCGGCCGGTTCCATTCCGATACCGCAGTCGATGCGCTCCTGCACTGCCGCACGATCAAGCCGGAAGATGCCGCGATGTTGATTGTCCCGTCAGAAGCGCTGCGTTGCGTCGGACCGGACTTCAAGCCTGAGCTTTGGCAGGCGACCCAAGCCGCGCTGGAGGCCGCGACACGCAAGGACACGCAAGGATCGAATGTCGGCGAGACCATTGCCGGGTCGGTCAACGGGTCGCTTCGGGATTATGGACGGGTGCCGACGTTTGATCAGATAGCACAGTCCATCGGTCGTTCTCAAAGAACGCTCGCCCGCAATCTGGCTGAGGCCGGCACAAGCTATCGAGAGATCGTCGATACGGTGCGCATGAAGATGGCCAGGGAGATGCTCTCTAATGGCGATGTCAGTGTCCGCGAGATCAGTGCGAAGCTCGGTTATTCCGACGACACAGCTTTCGTTCGCGCGTTTCGCCGACATTTCGGCCTTTCTCCCACCAATTGGCTAAGGCAAGCCCCAACGCAATCGAGAGCACGCCGAAGCTGAAGGCGCCTCTGTCAAACTTCAGAAATACTCTTCCGAGCGTGAATTCACACCCATTATTGCGGTTGGTGCAATTGCTTCAGGATGATTGGCAGTCCCCATCCAGCTCGAGTGAGAAATGCCGTATGGCGACAATCTGAAAGTCGAAATGCAGCTTTAGCCCTTTTGCGGACCCGAGCTGCACTTAAACAAGCGGCCCAGCTGATATCGCTATGCCGAGCCGGTCGAATACATGTCGGTTGTCTGCTTCTAGGGAAAAGCGCCGCTAGGCACATCGTAGGGGAACGACGGCTAAGTCTCAATTTGAGCTGTTCCGAGCCCCATGAACATTTGGCCGCTTCCAGGAAGTCGCAGGTCGCAACCGAACGTCTGACATTGGGTCGATTCTGTTGAAAAACTCCCCCTTGCAATGCTGGTAAAGTATTGATTCTATGTCTCTGCAGCATGGCGGAGACGATCGGATGATGGGTGAGCGGACCGTGGCGCAGGAGGCGCTGTTCTATAGCTTCAACCTGGAGCGGCATGTTCCGGCAGATCACCTGCTGCGCTCGATTGACCGGTTCGTTGATCTGTCGGGCATTCGTGAACATCTGCGCCCCTTCTACAGCTCGACCGGACGGCCCTCGATCGATCCCGAGCTGATGATCCGGATGCTGATCATCGGCTACTGCATGGGTATCCGGTCAGAGCGGCGGCTCATGTAAACCTCGCCTATCGCTGGTTCTGCCGCCTGGGGCTGGAAGGCGATGTGCCCGACCACTCGACCTTCTCCAAGAACCGGCACGGGCGCTTCCGTGACAGTGATCTGCTGCGCCAGCTGTTCGAGACGACCGTGGCGCGTTGCATCACCGAGGGTCTGGTCGGCGGTGAAGGGTTCGCGGTTGATGGCAGCCTCGTGCGCGCCGATGTGAACCGCCAGCATGCTGTCGATCAGGCGGATGGTCTGCCGGACCCGGCCACCAGCCATGCTGTTCGCGAGTATCTGGCTGTGCTCGACGATGCGGCCTTCGGGGGCGCAACCCCGGTGCCGCCCAAGCAGTTGGCGGTGGCCGATCCGGCCGCACGCTGGACGGCAGCAAGCCGCGAGCGTGCCTTCTTCGCCTATGCCACCAACTACCTGATCGATCTCCAGAACGCAGTGATCGTCGATGTCGAGGCAACCACCGCCATCCGTCAGGCCGAGGTGACCGCGCAGCGGCGCATGATCGACCGGACGCAGGAGCGCTTCGGCCTCTGGCCCGAGCGGCTCGTAGGCGACACCGGATATGGCGATGCCAAGAACCTGTCATGGCTGGTCGAGGAGCGCGGCATCGAGCCGCACATCCCTGTGTTCGACAAGTCTGCCCGCCGCGATGATACCTTCGAGCGTTCGGCCTTCACCTTCGACCATGAGGATGACAGCTATATCTGCCCCGCCGGCAAGCGGCTGCGCCAGAGGCAGAAGGTCTATCGCGAGGATCGGCCGTTCGTCGATGAGAACGGCATGCTGCGCTACCGCGCCAGCAAGCTCGACTGTGACGCCTGCGCCCTCAAGCAGCGCTGTTGCCCGACCCAACCAGCACGCAAGATCCTGCGCTCAGTCCACGAGGGCGCCCGTGATCTGGCCCGTGATATCGCCACAACCGACGCCTATCTGGTCTCGCGCCGCCAGAGAAAGAAGGTCGAGATGTTGTTCGCGCACCTCAAGCGCATCCTGAGGATGGATCGCCTGCGCCTGCGAGGTCCAAACGGCGCAAGAGACGAGTTCCTCCTCGCAGCAACTGCCCAAAACCTCCGCAAGATGGCCAAGCTGATCCCAATGCCAGCCACCCCAGCCCCCGCATAAGCGGGGGCCAAGCCTCGGCGCGGCGATCAGGCTGACGCCAGCGCCGATCTCAGCGCCGGGTTTTTCAACACAATCGGGTCGATTGCCGAAAGGCAGCTTTTGGCAGAAATCCCGCCTTAGCTGCCATCCCCCCATGCCTAGAATTGCGGATGGTTCATTTTTTCGGCCAAGCCGATGTCCGTTGCAATCGGCACAGACTTTTGATCACCCCTGCCCGAAAGGGATCATGTCGCGCGTATGTTGCACGGACTAGCGGGAATTGAACGGAAAGTAGCGAAAACCGCCGGAAAAGCGCGCAACAAGATGCAACACGGCATTTCTGCCCGGTGTCGCCGCAATTTGATAAATTATGATTATATTCAAAGGGGTTGTTGGTAGCGGAGGAGGGACAGGCGGTTTCGAGCTATATCACTGAAGACAAGCGATATTTTATCCACGCTCTAAAAAATACCCCCATCGATACCCCCGCCCGGCATAGATTTCAAGTTATCCACAGGGCATTGAGCACCCTCCCCCATGGTGGCCGATACTACACTCGATCAATGTCGGCTTCGCGCCTTCATTACAGACGCAAGCGTCCAACTTCTTGGTTCCTCGAAGCGGACATTCTCCTTGGCCATTCCGACCATGGGGAATGAAAATGACATACTTAAAATTCGACCCGGAAACGCAAAGCGACCTACCTTGAAACTTCGGCGTTAAGATTGGCCCGAAGCGACCGTTCAATCAGAAACAAAAATTGGGCCATTCGTTTCTTTCTGGATCGCGGGCAGTGCGTTTGGAATCGAGCATTGTTTGATTTAGCGATCGAGGGTAAGTTGAGAGGCTGCGACCTCGTCGAACTAAAGATCGGTGTTTTGGTGAGCGGACCGGACATCAAAAAACAAGCGGCAATCACTCAAATGAAGAAGGGTCGCCCGGTTCAATTTGAGATCGCAAAGGATGCGCGGGACATTCCCCTGATCATGCTGGCAAACTCAGCCGGTGAAACCAGCCTACCGGATCTGAGCAAGGCGGAAAACTCCAGACTCGCGTGGTCCAAGGTTGCGTAGTAGTGCATGGTTGGCATTGGCTGGGCCAGTTTCTACAGATGAAAGCGCGCCTATTAGCAAGATGGTATTGGTGACATCTTGCAGGGTCGATCATGCCCAATCAGCCTTTTTGTCAGCTATCTAGACTGCCCCGCCCGCGACCGACGTTCAAAACCCAACCGCAGCGCTCAGCGTCAGCTCCCTGCAGCCGGGGTTGTCCCGGTTTTGGCGCTGGGCGGAATGTGCCTCCTCACCAGCAGCAACGCGATCGCCGTCACGGCCATGGCGGCGGCCACTACATAATAGAAGCCCACCGGGCCGAAGCCAGACAGGGCCGCTGCACCAATAAAGCTGCTCAATACCGCACCGACCCTGCCGATTCCCGCCGAAAGGCCAACCCCGGTTGCGCGCAGCAACGTCGGATAGACGTGCGACGCGAGCACGTAGAGTACAACTTGAAGGCCTACGATACAGCCACCAAGCAGGGCCAGCGCCGTCAGGAGCAGCAGCTTCGGCGCGGCCGGGTCAAACCCTATGCGGCTCAACGCCAAGGCTCCCCCGGCACCGCCAAGCGCCATAATCAGCATTGGCAACCGCGATCCGGTGAAAAGGATTATCCAGGATACCAGCACCGCAGCCACAATCGCCCCCACATTAAACGTCAGGAGGCCGCGGCTCGATGTCGGAAGGTCGAAGCCGGCATCGGCGAGCATGGTCGGAAGCCAGTTAAACGACATGAACACCGCCAGCAGGCAGCCAAAGAAGGCCAGCCACAAGAGCAATGTATCGCACAAGTAGGGAGGGCGCAGAAGGGTTGCCGCCGATGGCTTGTTGACACCCGATTCGGAGCGATCGACAAACACGGCGTCCGACGGCACGTCGAACCGCATCCTTTCGAAGATCTGGCGCAATTCGTTCGACCGTTCCGGCCGGGTCACCAGAAATCGCGGAGATTCCGGCAGCAACAGAAACAGCGCCACTGCCAGCACCAGCGGCAAGGCGCCCGCCACAGCGAACAATCCCCGCCAACCCAATTCCGGAAGCGCTTCGGCAGAAACGAACCCGCCGATCACTCCGCCGACCGCCATGCAAATCAAACTAAGAGTAACCGCAAAACTCCTACGGTGTTGGGGCGTATACTCTGCAACAAGTGCGGTGACATTCGGGAGCGCGCCGCCCAGACCGATACCCGCAATAAAGCGGAATAGTCCCAGTGTCGGCAAGTCATTGGCGAAAGCGATTGCGCCCGTCATAGATCCGAAGATGATTGTGCTGGCCAACAGGGCTATCTTGCGTCCAAACTTGTCGCCGAGGATCCCGCCGATTGTGGCACCTATGGTCATGCCGATCAGGCCGATCGCCAGCACCGGCGCAAGTTCTTCCTTGGTAAGGTTAAGGTCGGGCAGCATCGCCGGGGCGGCAAACCCGAGTGCCAGTGCATCGAAACCATCGAGCACTATCACCAAAGAGCACAGCAGCAGCACCAGTTTCTGATAGGGCGTCCACGACGATGTGTCTGAAGCAAACCCGACGTCGAATTCGGGGCGAACCGCCGGGATCGCATTAGATGGCACACCGCCCCCAATCTCTTTGGCACTCATAATGGACATCCTCGCCGTTGCTATTTTCGGTGGCCTACATGACTGAGCAAAATTGTACCGTCCTGCCTAACGCCCCTTTTCTTGGTACCCAAATACTCTACGTCGGCAGACTTTATCCGCTCGAGCTTCCTGGGGATGATGCTCGGCCCCGTCGATTGTGCCAGCACCTTAACCTGCCGGGGCTGCCAATTGCTGGTTTGCGCATTGTGATCGGCGCAGTGGGGGCGGCGGGAACTCAAGCAGCGTAGCGCCCCGCCCATGAATCCCCAGCCTTGCCGGTCACGGCGAGGGGCAGTTCGCAATGGCAAGCACGGCGACGACAGCAGTGATCTTAACGAGCAGCGTGTCGAGCCAGCTATTATTCAGCTGGCTGCAAAGCCGTGTCCTTTTCCTTGCGGTAGGCCAGATGGGATTCCATGTTCTCCGGCTTGAGCCCAAAGGCTGTCTGCCTGCTGATGTTCTCACGGTTGATCTCATCGAACTTGACGAAATAGGCCTTGTGCATCCTGTAGAAAGGGATTTCCGGATAGAGATGATGGATGAGGTGGTAGTTCTGATAAACGAGCAACGGCGTCAGCAGCCATTCCCATCCAAAGCGCATCGTCGTTGCCATGTATGGTTCTTCGTCTTGGGCGACCATTGCCGGATAGTGGGGCAGGATCACGAAAACGACTGCAATCATGAAAAGTGTGATCCTCGAGGGAAGGAACCACAACATGATGAGTTCAAAACCGAATCCAAAATAAATGGCGGTTACAAAAAGCGCAAGCAAGCCTGAGTAAAAGGCGACGAGTTCCCTGCCGTGCTTTTTGCGAACATTCTGGCCGTACTTGATGAAGTAATAAATGTAGGCGCCGTCAAACAGGGTCCAGCGAAACGGTACCTGCCACCATGGCGATTCGTGTTCAAAGAGATCAGGGTCTTGCGGTCCGTTGGCATAGCTGTGGTGTTTGTTGTGCACCCAACGCAGAAGTACCATCGGCGCATAGGGAAACAAAAAGAAGAGGCCGATCGCCCCGATCGTCTCGTTTATCCATTTGACCCTTGAAAGGGACATATGGGCCGCATCATGTATTACGCTGAAAAGCAGATAGGTTATCAGGCCGTTGGCGATGGTTCCGTACCAAATCGGCATTTGCCCCGTCATTACGAGATACCAGACGATTCCGATGCCACCCATCGAGGCAACGAAAAGCAAGGCGGTCGGTAGCGCCAGTAACGGTGCCCTTCGCAGCTGCTCGAAATACTCTTCCTGGTTTTTTGGAAAAACACTCGCCGCCATATAATCTCTCCCAGAATCTAGCCCATCCATGGCCGCCATTTCGCTTTAGCTGTCCATGATAAGCCATCGCTCGCCAAGCGCGCTCAAGCTTTGAGGGATAGCCACTTGTTGGACAATATACAATTCTTATCCCGCAGTGTCCGCGCAATCGGGCAGACCATTATCCCCCCGATTGTCCTGCACTCAAACATTCGATCTGGAAACAAGCGATGAGTCCTAGGTCGCTCCTTCAGATCGGATAAACGAGGTATCGCGGCAATACCGAGGTATCGAGTTCAGCGCGCCGAGATAACAGCTTGAATTCGCCATTCTTACCTTGGCGCACCGTATCGAGGTACTGTCCCGCCGCCAGGACCTGGGTGATCCCGCTGTCTGTAGGCGTCATGAACACCGAAAAGTTGGATCGCATTCCCAGGGTGGTTGCATCGATGCGATCAAAGCTGGTGAGCTGGACGAAATGACGGGTGCGATAGTCCTGAAAGGTTCCGACCCAGATGTCGTTCACGAAGGTAACGCGATCCTCAAGCCTGGAGCGGCAATCGTCGTACATGAAGCCGATCTCTAACCCGTGCTCCGAATTTTCTGCCGAACGACAGTAGTAGGAGGCAGCCTCCTCTTCCGCATAATTACCCAACCATCCCAGCATATCCTTGCCGTCGAGTGCGCGCGCATCAGCCAGCAGCAAGGCGTTGAGCGCAGCTTCGAGCGATATATCTGTCTGCGTCATGCCGCCGCCCTTTCGAAACCCATGACCGAACGGTAATATTCCCAGCGCGGCAGGTTGCCGCTCTCATCATTCTGAAGGAATTCCGATTCCAACTTCAGAGGGTCGTGCACGCCCTTCTGGAAAATAGCCGACCCGGGGGTGTGGTTTCCGATGTGGATGCGGTGAAAGACCGAAGCATCCTCCATGCTGATCAAGCCGCACGGGCCGAGCAGGTTGGAACTTTGCCGCAGGCGATGGCGAACCATTTCCTCGTCGTCATCCTGATGGGCGAAATAGGCATAGTGGACTTCAACCGTCTCCGCATCGATCGGTGTCGCGAAGCGTAAGTTGATGACATCAAGATGCTTCGTTGAAACAAAGGTTGGAAAGAGCGAGACGATCCGGGATCCGACCGCCGGGTCCTGCCCTTTGAACTCGATAAGCGACTTGTCCTTGAGCACGGAAGGCCCGGTTGCCACAGAAAGGGCCGATTCGAAGCAGATGTGACCGCGGTGCGTTGCTGTGTACTGGCGACCTTTGCCGCCTTGCCAGTTGAGCATCTTGAACGCCTGATGCAGCAACGGAGCATGATAGCCATCGTTATCGGTATACGACTTCCAGTTCGTATCATAACGGACCTTCTGGTAGCCAAGTAGCTTGAGCCGCCCGTCGCCCGCAAGCAGCTCGCGCAAGCAATTCTGCGAGTCGCCCAGAAATTCAAGCAGCGGCTCGGTATCCGCCGAAAGCGTCACGAAGATCAGGCCAAAATAGATGTCGAACCGCGGCTGGGCGAGCGGATAGTCGGCTTTGTTGAAACCGGGCAGAAATTCCCGTGGGTTGGGACACCCGACCAGGTCACCCTTCGAATCGAAGAGCCAGCGGTGGTAAGGGCATTCGAATTCGGTCTTGTTGCCCATGACCGCCGTCTCGAGCTGATTGCCGCGGTGCGAGCAGGCGTTGTAGAAAACCCGCACCACGCCCTCAACGTCGCGCCCGATAAGCAGAGGAACGCCAGCCAACCGGAAAGTCTTGAAATCTCCCGGGTTGGGCAATTCGCTTTCATGGGCGACCGGGTGCCATTCGGTGCCATGAAAAATGCGCTTAACCTCTTCCGCATAGATGTCTTCGCGAACGAAGGCTTCCTTAGGAACTTCATTATAGTTCTTCGGCCACGACAGCTTGATGTCCGTCACCCGCTCTCTCCCAATTTTCGCGCTTCTTCTATGTTTCGGCCGCAAGCGCCTTGCCAAGTTCAGCCCACATTTTGCCCGACTTGCGTGCCCCCTCGAGATACGGTTCCGGGCAAAGATGGTACGGTGGCCGAACCGGGCCGGCATTCATCCACCCGCCAGCATTCATCCGCGCCTTTTCAAGCGCGATGTTGTAGGTCGAGAATTCCTTGAAGCTGCCGTTAGGGAAAAGCGGCGCTGCCGTTGGGCCGAGCCGGCCCATAAAGGCCCGCGCCGCGCTCCAATCACCGGTCGCGCGCGCTTGCGATACAAGGTCACGCAATGTCGTGGTCACCAGCGGGTCACACACGGCACCGCTCGACCAAAAGGCGTCGATCGAGTCGTCCATACGGGCTGCGCCGTAGTAATCGAAATCGATCGGCAGCAGCTTGATACGGCCCCGTATCGCGGCAAGGTCTGGCAACAGGTTGCCGACGCCGATATACTTTGCAGTAACGACCTGCGGAAGCTCAGCCATCTGGGCCCAGAATGAACGCGGGAAATCGAACTTGAAGGCCTCGGGATTGGCGTAGATGGCAATGTTCATTTCGGGAACGGCCTCAGCGACGTCCTTGTAGAACTGGACAGCAACATCAAGGCTGGGCGCGCACCACATCGGAATTCCCAGCATCGTGCCATCCGCGCCAAGTTCCAGCGCTTGCCGGGTCAACGCGACCGTGTCGCGCGTGTTGATGCAAGTGGTGCCAACGAAGATCGGCACCCGGCCGGCCGCGGCATCGACCAACGCCTTCATGAAATCGAGCTTTTCGTCGTGGGTCATGGTCGCCGCTTCGCCAAGCGTCCCCATGCTCAGAATTCCGTTTATCCCTGCATCGATCAGGCCGTTAACCACACGCGCTGTCTCATCGAGGTCAACTGTCTTTGTCGCGCGCCAATCCGAGGCATTCTCCTTCGCCGGAGTGGGAATAATCGCCCAGGCGCCTTTGACGTCGCTGGGGTCAATAAGTGTACGGGCCATTTCGTTTCTCTCCTCAGATTCGGTCCGGTGATCGCCACTGCAACGCCCGATCATTCGCCATCGCGCAACGCATTTCCTTGCGCGGCATAGATCAAGAATATAGGCAAGGCAACCACCCAGCCTTGCGTTTCGTTGCAGGAATGAGGGATAACGGAGGAGCAGGATTATGACTTTTGCCAAGCGGTTCGACAACCAGATCGCGGTTGTGACCGGTGGAGCTCAAGGCATCGGGTTAGCCACGGCCCAGCGTCTGGCTGAAGAAGGCGCGATCGTGATCATTGCCGACCGAGCGGCTGACGCCACTCAGGCTACGGTCGATCGTCTGCGGGACAAGGGCTGCGATGTCCACGCCGCCATCTTCGACCTCGAGAAATGCGAGGGGGCGAC
The DNA here is from genome assembly GCF_900143235.1 of Erythrobacter sanguineus. GTDB lineage: Bacteria > Pseudomonadota > Alphaproteobacteria > Sphingomonadales > Sphingomonadaceae > Erythrobacter > Erythrobacter sanguineus. Next base: position 14,514 of record NZ_FRDF01000006.1, read on the forward strand.
CGAACTTTACCGGACGGTTACCGATCAATTCGGCCAAATCGACGTGGCGGTCCACAATGTTGGCGGCACGATCTGGGCCAAACCCTATTGGGACTATACCCCGGACGAGATCGTGGCTGAAATCAACCGTTCGCTGTGGCCAACACTTTGGTGCTGCCACGCGGTGTTGCCGTACATGCTCGCGGCCGGGCACGGTTCAATCGTAAATATCGGTTCAGTCGCCACGCGCGGCGTGAACAGGGTTCCATATGCCGCCGCCAAGGGCGGGGTTGCCGCGCTTACCGCAGCCTTGTCGCTGGAACTGGAAGCCAGCGGCGTGCGCGTTAACTGCGTTGCGCCGGGCGGAGTCAACGTCACCCGGGTCACTCCGCGCGATCCTGCACCGATGAGCGAAACCGTCAAGGCAGGTTTTGCAGGCGTGATGGAGCAGACCTTGCGCGACACCCCTATGGCCCGCTTCGGCGAGCCTGAGGAACTGGCCGCGGCAATTTGTTTTTTGGCTTCTCAGGAGGCTTCCTACGTCACCGGGCAGACACTCTTCGTCGCGGGCGGCGGGATCGGATAAGACCGCTCCCGCGCCGCCAACGCACCGTCAGGCAGACTGCTTGAGCAGTTCGCGCAGAGACACATCCGCATCAGCAAGCCGATCCGCGCTCGCGCTAACCCGCCGTTCGATCAGCCGCTTGCCAATCCCCATATCGGGCGCGCGGTTGACTGTCAGCACGCCGTCAATTGTATCGCCGGACAGAAAGAAAGCGACGAAAGCGTTGCTTTCGATATCGCCGCGAAGGACAATCTCGGCCTGCACCGGAATTTGCCCACAGAACTGGATGTTCAGATCGAACTGGTCACTCCAGTACCACATCGGTTTGCAGTAATCGACTTCGTGACCAAGCATCGCCAAGGCCGCCGCCTGGGCCTGGTCGGCCGCGTTCTGATAGGTTTCCTGCCGGAAGCGTCCGCCAAAAAAACTGTCCTGCTCGGCCACGTCACCGGCGGCAAACACCGCCGGATTGCTGGTCTGGCATCGACGGTCGACGATGATCCCATTGTTTACAGCCAACCCGGCATCGACCGCCAGCGAGGTTGCCGGAATGATGCCCACCCCAACAACGACGGCATCACAAGGGAAGATGGTGCCGTCGTCGATCTCGACCGCGGATACGCGGCCGTCCGCGAACTTGAAACCCGTTACGCCCCGGCTGAAATGGGTCTTGACCCCGCGCTTGCGGTGTTCCTCGCCCAACCACTGACCGAAACGTTTGCCCAGTGCACGTTCCATCGGAGCCGCCAGCGGTTCTACCGCCGTCACATCGCAGCCCAGCTTGATCGCGCTGGCAGCCACTTCGGCCCCGATCACGCCCATGCCAACGATCACCACCCGTGCGCCTGGACGAAGGTCGAGGGCCATTCTGGCGGCATCGTCCTGGGTGCGCAGATAATGCACGTTGGCGCAGTCGGCTCCGGCCAGATTGAGCTTTCGGGCGTGTCCGCCGGTCGCCAGCAAAACCTTGTCGGCGGCGACCAATTGGCCGCCCGAGAGGCGCACGCCGCTCGCAGCTAAATCGATCGCTTCGGCCCGGGTGTTGAGCAGCAAGTCGATCCGGTTGTCGGAGTACCAGCTTTCATCCTGCAGGAAAAAATTGTCCGGCACTTCGGCTGGATTCCACAGGAACTCCTTGGACAGCGGCGGGCGCTCATAGGGCCTCCAGGGTTCTTCACCGATCAGAGTGATCCTACCGTCGAATCCTGCTTGCCGCAGCGTTTCCGCCGCTCGCCCACCTGCTAGATTAGCGCCTACGATTGCAACTGAACGCATTCTAAAGTCTCCCAAATTCCCGGCCCCGCCCTGCCCTTGCTTCCCTCTCGCGAAAATCGCAGGTCATTGCAAATTATCCAATGCGTCCCAGAATCGTCAACGCCCGGCCGGTCTAGTCGCAACTTTGCATTTTCTCAACTTTGTAAGAGAGCTGTCGACGCGACAGTCCCAATTCCCGGGCCGCTTGTGCAACATTGCCGCCAGCAGCATCGATTGCAGACCGTACAATCGCATCTTCTATCGTCGTAAGCGTTGCTCCGTTTTGGCGAAGTAGTCCCACCATGTGAGAAAGCGAGAAGGGCTCTCCGTCTACAGGTTGCTCTTCGGCGACGCGACCGTCGCAGGTCAGCGTAAGACCGCGACGCACATGCACATTATTTGTCCCGATAAAGAGATGACGCAAATCGATGGCCCCGGATTCGTCGGCAAGAAGCACGGCACGCTCGACCATCCGTTCCAACTCCCTGACGTTCCCAGGATAATCATGCAATAACAGCGCATTGATTGAACGCGCTGTGAAGCCTTCTACCGTTCGTCCATGACGCTTTGCATATTTACGCCGGAAGTGCTCCATCAAGCCCGGGATGTCCTCACGCCGCTCTCGCAGCGGCGGAACCCGGATAGGAAGAGTTGAAAGCCGGAAATACAAGTCGGCACGAAAGGTCCCTTCGCCCATCGCAGCCTCGAGATCGACGTTGGATGCCGCGATCAGGCGGACGTTCACCTGGATGGTCCTGGTGTCACCCACACGCTCAAACTCGCCTTCCTGGATGGCCCGGAGGACTTTGCTTTGCGCCAGCGGCGAAAGCATCGAAATTTCGTCGAGAAACAGCGTGCCGCCGTCGGCGAGTTCGAATCGTCCCGGCCGGTCTGCTCCAGCTCCGGTAAAAGCGCCCTTGGCCACGCCGAACAGTTCGGCTTCGATGAGGCCTTCGGGAATGGCTGCACAATTGAGCGCGACAAACGGCGCATCATTGCGCAGGCTCAGCCGGTGCGCCAGCTTGGCAAACACCTCCTTGCCGACACCCGTCTCTCCGAGAAACAACAGGCTGGCATCGGTTCGCGCCGTGCGTTCTATCAGGTTGCGTACTGCGTTGAAGCCTGCCGATACCCCGGCGACGAAATGTTTGTCTTGGTGCCGGGACACCGCCGGATCGAGTGGAACCGCATTGGTTTCGGCATCGTCCAGCCCCGGCCATTCCGCTTCCGGCTTGCCATGGAGCAGGCACGCTGGATGGCCCATTCCCTGGCACTCGATCTCGCGCATTATTATGGGCTGGCCTGCGAATGTGCTCGCAAAACCGCTGGCAAAACCGGTTTGCAACCAGCACACCGGATCAGTGTGGACGCCTTCGGTGGCGAGATGAATCCCAGCCTCGATAGAATCGTGTACCAGGAACCGACCTTCAAAATGTCCGTTCTCGGTATCGGTCTCCAAGGTTTCGATTTCTGTCCAGCCGAACCCGGTCACTGCGTGGGCTTGTGGGCCAACCGCGAAGGCATCAAGGAAACTGCTGCCGGGCCGCAAATGTTTTGCTTCAACCGCGCAACGCGCGCCTTCTGCGAAGCCCAGTTCCCAAAACAGCCGACGCGCTTTGACAAGGCCCAGTTGAACGACCAGTTCGTTGCGCAACATGGTCAGCGCGGAATTGCTCAACAATACGCAGCGCTCGCTGTCACGCCAAATGCGTCCTTGCTCAGGCGAAAACCGTAGTCGGCTGGTAAGGTCGGTATAGGCCGGAAGATGCTTCATGCCGAACCATAACAAATATGTGAACCCAGCGCTATATCATCTCTCCAGACTTGACAGATATGTCAATCGTCGGGAGGGCGAACAGACGGGTAATCAGTTACAATGATGAAAACAAACTGATTTCCGAGACTGGCACATTCCGTGCTTAAGAGGCTATAACTCAAGATAGACTGACCAAAAAAACAGCGGCAGCGAGTGAGTGGAGAGAGCAATGGATGTTTCCGACCTGGTCGATACGACGACAGGCCGTCAAAAGCGGACGATCTACTCGAACGAGGAGCTCTACAAACAGGAGCTTGAACGCATTTTCGGTCGCTGCTGGCTGTTCCTCGTTCACACCAGCCAGATCCCCAAAGCTGGTGACTATTTCCGCACCTTCATGGGCGAGGACGACGTCATCGTCATTCGCCAGAAAGACGGGTCGATCAAGGCCTTCCTCAACAGCTGCACCCACCGCGGGAACCGCATTTGCCGCGCCGATCGCGGCAATGCCAAGGCCTTTACCTGCAATTACCATGGCTGGTCGTTCGCGCCAGACGGGTCGCTCGCCGGGGTTCCGCTGGAAAACGAGGCCTATTTTGGCGAACTGGACCGCAGCAAGCTGGGCCTGGTTCAGGTAACCCATGTTGCCGAATACAAGGGCCTGGTCTTCGGCTGCTTCGATCCAGATGCGCCCTCGCTCGAGGATTACCTTGGCGATGCAAAATTCTTCCTCGATGTCTGGCTGGATGCGATGCCAGGCGGAACTTCGCTTCTCGGCGAAACCCAGAAGATGGAGCTGGGCAGCAACTGGAAGCTGCCGGTTGAGAATGTCTGCGGCGATGGCTACCATCTGGGTTGGGCGCATGCCGGAGCGATGTCGGCCGTCCAGTCGATGGACCTTGCTGGTCTCAGCGTCGGCAACTCGAGTACCAACCTCGAAGGCGGGCTTTCCGTCGCCGGAATGAACGGCCACATGGCGCTGACCTCGCTCGACGGGGTTTCGGGCTACGCCTTCTACCCCGAACCGAAGCCCATGATGGATTATCTGGAGGCCAATCGTCCCACGGCGATCGAGCGGTTGGGCAAGGTGCGCGGCGAACAGCTGTGGGGTTCGCAGATCAACATCACGATTTTCCCCAACCTCCAGTTCCTGCCAGGCCTGAACTGGTTTCGGGTCTATCATCCGAAGGGTCCGGGCAAGCTCGAGCAATGGACCTGGGCGATGGTGGAAAACGACATGCCCGAAGAAATGCAGGCAACGATCCTCGACAATCAGTGCCTAACCTTCGGTCTCGCTGGTCTGTTCGACAATGACGATGGCGACAATCTCGCTGCCTGCACCGAACAGTCGCGTGGCTGGCGGACGGCGCAGATGGACGTGTTCACTAACATGGCGCTCGGCCGTTCTGGGCCGCGCGATGGCTTTCCTGGCGACATCGCAGCCGGATTGGTGAGCGAGCACAACCAGCGCTATTTCTATCGCCGCTGGCAAGAACACATGCAGGCTGAAAGCTGGGCCGAGGTTCCCACCTACAACATTAACTCGCTCTCCGTTGAGGAGCCTGAGAATGCTTGAAATGAACCCTGCCCCGGTCCTGGTAGAGGACATGATCGCTCTGACGCAGCGCCTGTATCACGAAGCGCGCCTCCTCGATGCCGAACGCTTCGAGGACTGGCTGGAGCTGCTGTGCGACGATGTTACCTACCGAATGGACCTCAAACGGCGACGCTTCCGGGCAGATCGGTCGCCGCCAGCGGCAGTCGGCGCTGGCGTTGTTTTTAACGAGAACTTTGCGCGGCTTAAACTCAGGATCGATCGCCTGCGCTCGGGATATGTGTGGGCCGAGGATCCACCCAATTTCGTGCGCCGCGTCATTTCGAACGTCGAAATCGAACCTGCGGATGCCGAAAACGAGGTGATCGTGCACTCGGTCATCGTCATTCATCGCAACCGCATCGACGGCTTGGCGCGTCAATTTACTGCGGGGCGCACCGACCGGTGGCGCCATGGAACGAAGGGCTGGTGCCTCGCTGCGCGTGACATCGCGCTTGACCATGCGGTGCTGCCAGACAGCAACATCAACGTGTTTTTCTAGAAGAAATTATCGGGAGAAGAATGACATGCGTATCGAACGGATCGGCCGCGAGCCGGATTTTTCGCGTTACATGGATCTCAAGGAAGGCTGGCTCGACCGCCGAATCTTCAGCGATGCCGAGATTTACGAGGAAGAACTGTACCGCATCTTCGCACGGTCCTGGCTGTTCGTGGCCCACGAAAGCCAGCTGCCCAAGGCAGGCGATTTTCTAACCACCCACATGGGCGAAGACGCCGTGATCGTCGCGCGTCAGCCTGATGGCTCAATCAGGGTTTTCCTGAATTCCTGTCCGCATCGCGGCAACAAGGTGTGCTTTGCCGACGCCGGAAACACCCGCCGGTTTGTCTGCAATTACCACGGCTGGGCCTTTGATACCGGCGGTGAACTGAAAGGCATGCACGAGGAATATTGCTACGACGAAAACGATATCGATCGGAAAAAGAACGGCTTGAAGCAGGTAGCCCGGGTTGCCAGTTACAAGGGGCTGGTTTTTGCGACCTTCGCCGAAGACGGCCCGAGCCTCGATGCCTGGCTGGGCGACTTCCGCTGGTACCTCGACATGCTGCTCGACAACGAAGAAGGCGGCACCGAATTGATCGGCGGCTGCATCAAGTCGGTGATGAACGCCAACTGGAAGTTCGGCGTCGAGAACTTCATCGGCGATGCCTACCATGCTGGCTGGACCCATGATTCCGGCTGCCGTTCGATGAACAATGGCGAGCCCTTCCCGCCGATCGACATGGAAAATTCCTACCATGCCAGCGTTAACGGCCACGGGTGGGAATTCGGCACCGAAGGGGTGGGCGATCTCTTCCTCCTCGGCCGACCGAAGGTTCTCGAATATTATGAGAAGATCCGCCCCAAGATGGCCCAACGGCTGGGCGAGATGCGCTCGAAGATTTTCGGATCGGTCGCCTCCGCGTCGATTTTCCCCAACGTGTCGTTCCTTCCTGGCATTTCGACCTTCCGTCAGTGGCAGCCCAAGGGTCCGATGGAATTCGAGCTCAAGACCTGGGTGATCGTCAACAAAGCGATGCCAGATGACATCAAGGATGAAATTACCAAGGGGGTCATGCAGACCTTTGGCCCAGGGGGCACGTTCGAGATGGACGATGGCGAGAACTGGAGTAACTGCACCACGGTCAACCGCGGTGTAGTGACCCGCCACGAACGCCTGCATTACCGTTGCGGCATATCGCGCCAGATCGAGCACGATACGCTGCCGGGCATCGTCTATCGCGGGCAGTATAACGACGCCAACCAGCGTGGTTTCTACCAGCGTTGGCTCGATATGATGGAAGCCGACAAGCTGGATGCAATGCCCGAGCGGCCGGAACCACGCCTTTCCGGCGTTGGCGAGACGCGCAACCTCCCCGGCCTGTTCGCGCTCTGAAAGGGATCATTACTATGACACAGAACGCCACGTTGGAACGCCCCCAGACGGGCCAGAGCGCCTCGCTCGAACTGACGCACGCCTTGACCCAGACGGTCTACCGCGAAGCGCGCATGCTCGACGATGAGAACTATGTCGATTGGGTCAAGATGCTGGCCGACGATTTGCTCTATCATATGCCCGGCATTGAAACACGCTATCGCCGCGACAAGACCGACCAGGTCAACGACCTGACCCGGATGGCCTATTACAACGACAATCTGGAGGAGATCAAAAAACGGCTTACGCGGCTGGAAACCGGAACGGCATGGTCAGAGGATCCGGCCACGCGTTACACGCACATCATCACCAATGTTGAGGTAGAGCTGACTGAAAAGGCCGGAGAATACCGGGTCTATTCCAACTTCTACGCCTATCGCAATCGCAATGAGCGTGAGGAAGATTCACTTATCGGCAACCGTGTCGATATCTGGCGCGAAGCGGGAGCTTCATTTCAGCTGGTCAAACGGCGGATCATACTCAAGCATAATGTCCTTCTCAGCAAGAACCTGAACATCTTCCTTTAGGGATGCGGCGGCACGAAATGCGGAGCCAGTCGCATTACGTGCCGCTAACCATGCGCTCCTTGGCGCGGGGCATTCCTGCACACGAACAACAATAGAGCTGGCCTGCGGACCGGACGGATCGGAGAGAATAAGGTGGACGCATTACGGTATTATCTTGTGCCGATGATGACTCTGACGGGCATCGCGGGGTTTGTCCTCGGCGGCCCGTTCGTGTGGCTCGGCTTTGGCACCTTCCCGGTGCTGATGATGCTTGACATAGCCCTTCCAAGTGACAGCAAGATGCGCGCACGCGGCATTTCGTCCGTCGCCGATTTAGCGATCTATCTGCAGCTACCGCTGATGATCGCGCTCTATCTGGTTTTCGCCTACTCGGTTAATTCCGGCGCAAATCCGTTGTTAGGGGATGCGGCTTCGGGTTGGCAGATCGCCGGATCGATCGCCAGCCTTGCCTGGCTTTCTGCGGTTCCGACCCTGCCCGTCGCACACGAGCTGATGCATCGTCGGCACTGGTTCCCGCGCGCGGTCGCAAAGGGGTTGAGCGCCTTCTATGGCGATCCCAATCGCGATATTGCACACATTGTCACTCATCATGTGCATCTCGACACGGCGAAAGATAGTGACACCCCCTTGAGGGGGCAGACAATCTACAGCTTCGTGCTTTCGGCCACCTGGGGTTCGTACAAGGACACCTGGGACAAGCAGGGAGAGATCCTTTCGCGCCTGGGTCATTCGAAATGGAGCTGGCGCAATGCGATGTGGTTGCAACTGGTGCTGGTTGGCGCAATTATCGGTGCGATGGTCGTTCTCGCGAGCCCGGTTGCTGGCCTGATGACGGTAGCCGCGATGTTCTTCGCCAAAATGCTGGTTGAAGGCTTCAACTACTTTCAGCACTACGGCCTGCTGCGGATCGAAGGGGAGCCGATCGCCAAGCATCACGCGTGGAACCATCTTGGCATGATCGTGCGTCCGATTGGGGTGGAGATCACCAATCACATCAACCACCACCTCGACGGGCACACACCCTTCTACGAGCTGCGACCTGAACCTGAGGCTCCGCAGATGCCGTCATTGTTCTTGTGCTTCCTGTGCGGACTGGTCCCGCCAATCTGGAACCGGTTCATCGCCCAGCCGCGCCTCAAAGACTGGGACCAGAGGTTTGCATCACCTGGCGAGCGCAAACTTGCACAAGCCGCCAACGCGAGGGCCGGTTGGCCGCAGTGGCTCGCCATCGAATGACACAGTCCACCAACATGACGATGTATCCGTCCGGTCATCTGCATGTTACTCGAGCGTCGTCCCTCCGGGGATGACGCTTCCTTTTTCTTTCATCCCACTTGCCGCAGATCGAACAGAATAGATCGCATTCATGTTTTCCTTCCTGAAAAAACCCAAGCCGAGCAAGGTGACTGTGACCTCCGAAGCGCGGGAGTTGTTTGTCGCCCAAGACAAAACCCTGCTCGAAGCAATGCTCGCCGAGGGCATGGCCATGCCGCACGATTGCAAAGTCGGTTCGTGCGGAACCTGCAAATTCAAGCTTCTGGACGGCAAGATACGGGAATTAAGTCCCTCCGCGCTGGTTCTGGAGCGCGACGAACTGTCGGCTGGATACAGGCTTGCTTGTCAGGCCCTACCTCGCTCGGACTTGACGATTGCACTCGACGCTCCCTTGTTGAGCCAGCAAGCGGTCAAAAACTATCCGGCAACGATTGTCGCAGCCACCCGGCTTTGCCCGGACATCGTAAACCTCATTGTCGAGCTTGACCGACCGCTGTCCTTTACCCCAGGCCAGTACGCCGATCTGAGCCTGACTGGCATCGACGGTCCCCGAAGCTACTCCTTCGCATTCGCACCCAAAAACGGGTCGGCAAAGCAGTTGCAATTCCATGTCCGCCATGTTCCGGGAGGCGCTTTCACCGACTGGTTGTTTGGCGGTGAACGCATCGGAACGCAGCTGGAGGTGGCGGCGCCCTATGGCGCGTTCCACCTCAAGCCAAGCAAGGCGCCAATGCTCTGCATTGCGGGTGGCAGCGGCCTCGCTCCGATCATGGCGATTTTGCAGGAGGCCCATGCGCTTGGCGCCAATCGGCCGGTTATCCTGTTGTATGGTGCCAGGACCAAGGCGCATCTTTATTGCCTTGATGAAATCAGCGCACTCGCCGCCGACTGGAATGCGCCGTTCGAATTTATACCGGTCTTGTCCGAAGAGACACCGGATAGCCCCTGGCAAGGCGCGCGGGGGTTGGTGACGCAGCAGATCGCCGCCATACCGGACAAGGCGCAATGTGAGGCCTATCTCTGCGGTCCGCCCGCGATGGTCGACCACGCCGAAACAGAGTTACTCAGCGCGGGCGTGCCTCGCGATGCGATATCAGCAGATCGTTTCCTCGACCGCAGCAGCGCGCGGTAATGTTTGTATACGTTCCTGCACCTGCCATGCTTCCATGGCCTGCCTGCAACGACAGGTTTCGACCAATACGCCCGCAAAATTTGGCATTCAGCCAAGCACCTTCAACCAGGAAAGAATGACATGGCAGCTTACGTCATCATTGTAACACAAACGGTTTCAGATCCGGCCCTGTTGAACCAGTACAAGGAACAGGCAAGAGAGCATCTTCGGGCGCAGGGCATCTCTTTCACCGCGGGTCCAGTTGTGGCCGAAACGCTGGAAGGAACGGCTCCGCATGGAGCGGTCGTGCTCAAATTCGGAGACCTCAAGCAAGCACAGGACTGGTACAGATCCGACGATTATCAGAAACTTTTGGAAATGCGGCTTTCGGCTACTTCCAGCACGGCGATTATCGTCGAAGGACCCTGAATAAAATAGCAAGAGAAGCCGAAATGAAAAACCTTTTGCCAAGACATGCCCTGTTCGTGGCGGCAGCTGCAATTTCCCTGGTCTGGGTATGGACCAAGGGATTCGGCTGGCCGGCTGAGGGCGGCAATCTGATCAACCTGCCAGGATTCTTCATGGATGCCTACAACAGCGGCAACGCGGCTGCATTTCTGACGATAGGCAACCTATTTGTCTGGGGCGTATTCTTGGTCTGGGTCATCGCCGACGCCAAGCGCATCGGCCTGGGAACCGGTACCGGCGTGACATTTGCCATGCTTTCACTGCTTGGCATGTGTTTCGCCTTCCCGCTCCATCTGGTGCGGCGCGAACGATGGCTTGAACGCCGCAACGGTTTAGCCGACGCACGGTGAGCGGCAGTACTTGTTTTCCGACAAACAATGTCTGGCGAGCACCGCACCTGCGGGAACTCCGGGACAAGATACCACTAGCATCAGCCGGCGAATGGCGGTGCAGTGTGCGTTCCCCAAAGAGCCAGAACAGAGCGCAACGCGGTTACGAATGCCAATGGCTGGTCGAGCATCAGATGGTGTCGCGCCTCAGGAACGGCAATTATCGGAATGTCACCTCCACCCAGTTCGCGAACATATTCGGCTGATTCCGGTGTGAAAAGCAGGCTCAAGCCGCCGTGTACGATAGCCTTTCGGCCCGGTGCCTGCACCAGACGCTCGCCCATGGTGAGCCATTCGTCGGGCTTGTTGCTCCTCCGAAAGACCTCGGTCGTGAACTTCCAAGTCCACTCGTCTCCATCCTGCCGCAGGGAGTGATAGGCCATGTAGTCCAGCAGGAATGGCGCGCCGACCGGCTGGGGCGGGGAAAGGATGTACCGCTGGCGCGCCGCTTCATAGTTGGGATAGCGCTTGCTGGGCTTGTCCGGATCGCCAGAACCTGGGCTGGACCGGCTGAGGTTCCAGTACTCGTCCAGGAGAGCAGGCCGCATGATCATGAGATCGCAAACCACCACTCCGGCAAAGGTCCCGGGCGATTGGGTCACGGCTGTCAGGGCCGCTCCCGATCCGAAGCTGTGCGCGATAATCGTCGGCTTTTGGCCATCCGCAAACATATTCAGCGCCTCGGCAATCTCGCGAAACTCGCCCCCCCTTGCCAAGAGGTCGGCGCGCCCGCGCATCTCGCTGTCGCCCATGCCGGCCAGATCAAACGCTACCACATCATAGTCTTCGGCAAGAAACGGTGCAATGAAGGCGAAGCAGCGCGCATGGGCGAGAAAGCCATGCGTCATAAGCACCTTGGGCTTGCCCGGGTGACCCCAGCGAAAATAGTGCGCCTTGGCCCCATCGATTTCCACATAACCCTCTTCGCGCGGCACCTTGAGGGCCGACACGAACCATTCGGGCAGATGCGAACCGTCACCAGCCCAAATCGGGTCGATGTCGGTCGGAAAATCTTCGATTCTCACCATCTCATTCATCAGGTTACGCAGTCCTTGTTCGCTGGTGTGCTGGCGGTAAAGCCGCGGTAGGCATCGCGCGCCACTTGGACGCAAATCGCGGCATAGGCCGACATGCTTGGGAAATTGATAAGCTGGCGCTTCTTGCCCGGGATGTTCGCGCCCATGTACCAGGAGTCCGCTTCGGGAAAGAGCGTCATCGCGCCAGCTTGGGCGACCATTTCGGTCCAGCCATCTTCGGCTTGCGGTTGAGCGTCGAAAAGGAAGAAACCGTTGCTTCGCAGCCAGACCATGAAATCGCAGATCCAGTCGCCCTGCATTTCCGCGCTTGTCGGCCCATTGGAAAATCCCGAGGGGCTGAGGGGGCCGTAAGCGAACAACATATTGGGGAAACCCGATACCGCCATTCCCAGATAGGCGCGCAAGCCGTGTTGCCAGGCCTGCGAAAGTGATTGGCCGCCTCTGCCGGTGATGTTCATGTCGATCAACCCGCCCCGCCCGGCGTCGAAGCCGGTGGCAAAAACGATGAAATCGCATTCGACCTCGCCGTCTTCGGTCGTGATTGCGTGCGGCGCGACACGGGTGATCGGGTTTGCCTTCAGATCAACCAGCGCAACATTGTCCTGCGCGAAAATCTCGTAATATCCCTGTTCGAGCGAAGGCCGCTTCGTGCCGAACGGATGCGGCGGTTCGGATGGGGCGAGTTTCTCGGCCAGATCGGGATCGGCGATCCTCGCGCGAACCTTGTCGCGCCAGAAATCGTAGGCGTGGCGGTTGGCTTCGCGATTGGTAAGAATGTCAGCGAAATTGTGATACCAGAACCTCAATCCGCCCCGCTGCCACAGATCTTCGAAGTGCGCATTGCGCTCTTCTTCGCTGACTTCGAGCGCCGACACCTCAAGCGACTGGCATTCAAAGCCAGCGCTCGTCTGCCGACGCTGTTCGAAATAGGCGGGATAGCCATCCTTTTCGCGCTCGTGATCTTCCCTCGTCAACGGCTCCTGACGCATCGGCAGGGCCAGGATCGGAGTTCTTTGAAACAGTGTCAGCGACTCCGCACGTTTGGCTGCTTCCTGGGCGACCTGCACTCCGCTCGCTCCGGTTCCGATCAGGGCAACTTTGCGCCCATCCAGATCAATACCCTCCTGCGGCCAGCGCGCCGTGTGGCACCATTCGCCCTCGAAATCCTCAATGCCCGGAATGTCGGGGATAAACGGCTTCGACGCGAAACCGAGGGCTGGGAGCAGAAAGCGTGTCGATACGGGTTGCCCGCCCTCAAGTTGTAGGTGCCATAGTCCCGCCCCCGGTTCAAAACCGGCGCTCTCGACCCTCGACCCCATACGCATCAGCGGCCAAAGGTTCAGCGTATCGCAGACATGGAGGAAATAGGCCCTGAGTTCTGCCCATCCCGGAAAGCGCTCACTCCAGGTCCATGGCCGCCACACTTCGGGGATCGAGAATTCATAGAGCGGAATCTGCGAATCCACGCGTGCGCCGGGATAGCAATTCCAGTGCCAGATGCCGCCCGGATCGGCCGCCGCATCGACCAGCAGCACGTTGAACCCGGCGTCACGCAACTTGTGGAGCAGGTAGATCCCGCTGAAGCCGGCACCGACGATCACCGCGTCGTAATCGGGCGAAGTCTGGGTCGTCATGATGCGGCAGTCAGGCTCTCGGCAATTGCCTTCGCCGTTGCGTAGTCGGCCTTGCCGTTCGATGCGCGCAGGGGGGTATTCGTTGGATATATGGCCTTCGGCGTCTTGTATCCTGCCAACTGCCCCCGCACATGATCCTTGACGGCTTGCTCGTCGAACGGAGCGTCGCCGCTGAGGTGGACAACAGCGGTGACGGCTTGGCCCCATTTCTCGTTCGGCACGCCCACGACCAGCGCGTCACCAATGGCGGGATGGGTCTTGAGAATCTCCTCGACTTCCTCAGGGTAAACTTTCTCGCCAGCAGTGTTGATGCACACGCTGCCACGGCCCAGCAAGGTCAGGCTGCCATCGGCCTCGACCGTGCACCAGTCGCCGGGAATCGAATAGCGAACCCCATCGATTGTACGGAACGTTTTGGCGGATTTCTCGGGATCCTTGTAATAACCCGCCGGGATCGCCCCGGCGAGAGCGATAAATCCCGGTACGCCGCTTCCCGGCGTCACTTTCTGGTCGTTTTCGTCAAAGACATCGCAGCATTCGCCAATCGCAAATTTCGCGGTGTTGGTGCCCCCTTGCGCGGTTGTGATGGAGCGGCCGAAGCCGAGCCCTTCGGAAGCGCCGAAGCTGTCCATCAGCACCACCTGGGGGATATGCTTGCACAGCCCAGCCTTGACTTCCTTGCTCCACATCACGCCGGATGAAACGATGGTAACGAGGCTGCTGGTATCCCAGCGGCCGGGATTCTCGTCCAGCGCATGCAGCATCGGCTTGGCAAATGCATCGCCCACAATTGCGATGCTTTGCACCTTGTGCTTATCGACTGTTTCCCACAATTCCGTCGCATCGAAGGACGGGTCTGCAAGTGTAACGATGGCGCCGCCCGACATAAGTGTGCCGATCGCGGTGATGAAGCCGGTCCCGTGCATCATCGGGCAGGAGGGCACAGTGCGGTTGCCGGGCCCTTGACTTGTGATCAACGCGACATGCTCTTCGAGTGTCTGAGGAACGGGGGCGAGCAGCTTCTGGGCCTCGAGCTGTGCTTTGCGCATTTGGTCGTGATGCCACATCACGCCCTTGGGCATGCCGGTCGTGCCACCGGTATAGATGAAGAGCTGATCTTCGGGTGAGCGCACGATGCCGAGCGCCGATCCGTCGCCTTCTTGCGCGAATGTCTCGTAAGGGATCGCAAAAGGCGCGATTTGCGACGCCTCGCCAATTTCCACAAAGGTGTGCACCTTCTCGAGCCGGTCCTTGAGCTCGACGATACAGTCGCGGAATTCCGAGTTGTAGACGATTACTTCGCTGTCGGAATCGTCGAAGATGTAAAAGACCTCCTCGGCGACATAGCGGTAGTTGATGTTCACATGGATCAAGCGCCCCTTAAAGCAGGCTGCCATCAACTCGCCATATTCTGGGCGGTTGCGCATATAAAAGGCGACCTTTGCGCCATCGCCAGCGCCGCGTTGACGCAGCGCGCGGGCAACATTGTTCGAACGCGCGGACATTTCGGGCCAGGTAATGATCCGGTCACCGTGGATCAGGGCCGGCGCATCCTTTGGCATGACAGGCTCGAAAGCGTCGAGAATGTCGCCGAGATTCCAGTCGGTCATATTAGTTCTCCTCTCCGAATGGGGCGGCGGCTTTAGCGCGCGTCCCCCGGTAGAAACATCACGCAGCTTTGGTCCAACCCTGAAGTGCCGCAGCCTCCGCCCGGACCACTTCTGGCCCACCAAGGACCTGCCGGTCGAATCCGATCCGTTTGAACCAGTAGTGCAGGCCAAGCACGTCGGTGAATCCCATTCCGCCGTGCACTTCGATGGAAGTGCGTGCGACAAATCGATGGACCTCGGCCGTGTGCGATTTCGCATAGCAGGCAACCAGCGATGCCTCATTCGGCACCGCGTCGAAGGCGTGGGCGGCGTACCAGACGA
Organism: Erythrobacter sanguineus; assembly: GCF_900143235.1. GTDB lineage: Bacteria > Pseudomonadota > Alphaproteobacteria > Sphingomonadales > Sphingomonadaceae > Erythrobacter > Erythrobacter sanguineus. The sequence goes on from NZ_FRDF01000006.1 coordinate 29,968, forward strand.
GCGAGCGGCACGGTTCATGCCGCGCGGCCATCTCGGCGCACATATGCTTTACGGCCTGGAAACTGCCGATCAGGCGGCCGAACTGTTCGCGCTGGCCAGCATAATCGACAGCCTTTTCGATCATGGCCTGACCTGCGCCAAGACTGTCGGCGGCGAGGATAACACGACCCGCAGCGCGCAACCGGGCTGTTGCAACTCCGCCATCGTCAGCCAATGGTTCCGCCGCGGTCCCATCAAAATGCAATTCCCCGACGCTGCGGGTGCGATCGATAGTCGTCAGCGCGATAGCTACCAACCCGGACGCTTTGGCACCGACAAGGTGCAGTCTGCCACCGGAATCGGCGACGATGTAGGCATCGGCTCCTTCGAAATCGAGCGCGAACAGGGCGGTGCCGTTGAGCTTCCCGCCGACAGAGGAAACCCCCGCGCCGTCGCGCACCTCAATCGTCTCAGAAATAGCGACACCGATACGCGCCTCGCCGCTCGCGATCTTTGGCAGCCAGTGGGCCTTTTGCTCCTCGCTGCCCGCATCGCGCAAGGCGATCGGTGCGAGAGCCTGACTGGCGAGAAACGGCACCGGGGCTACCGCATAGCCAAGCTGTTCCGCTACCACCGCAGCGTCGAGCAAGGTCATGCCGAGCCCGCCATGCTCTTCGGGGACCAGCATTCCGGCAACGCCCAGATCGTTGAGAGCCCGCAGCAACTGGTCGCTCAGCGGATTGTCACGCTCCGCACATTCGCGGACATGACTGAGCGGGCTAGTATTGGCAAGACACCGCGAAACCGCGTCGCGCAACATCTGCTGGTCCTGCGAAAGTCCGAAATCCATCAGTTTGCTCCCTGCTTCTGACTCGCCATGTCTGAGGCTTTTGGCCCTACATTCGAGGTCTTTGCCGGGTTCGGTTCACGCGGCATTTCAAGGCCGCGTTCAGCGATGATGTTTTTCTGGATCTGAGCGGTCCCGCCGCCAATGATGAGACCGAGTTGGAACATATAGTTCCATTGCCACGCCCCGCCTTCCCGCTCACGCGGGCTGTGGTGATAGAGAATGCCCAGTTCGCCCATGGCGTCGATTGCCAGCGCGGATATCTGGTGAGCGAGTTCACAGCTTTGCAACTTGACGATCAGCTTCGCCATGCCACCCGGCTCTCCTCTAAGGCTGTTCGAAAGGATACGCATCCCATTATATTTCATCGCCGCTACTTCGGCCTGAAGTGCCACTACCCGGTCGCGCAGTACCGGATTGTCGATCGCGCGACCCAGGCCCAAATGCTCTTCCTGCATCAGTGCGATCAGCGCCTGCAGCCGGTTTTCAAGCGCGTCGGGATCGCCCAGCATTCCGCGCTCATGGCCAAGGGTTGCATTCGCGACGAACCAGCCCTGGCCCCGCTGGCCGACAATCTGGTGCATGGGCACGCGCACATCGGTGAAGAACGTCTCGTTGAACTCGGCGTGACCGGTCATCGTCTTTAAGGGGCGAACCTCGATGCCCGGCGTGTCCATCGAAAAGATCAGGTAGGAAATGCCGCCATGCTTGGGCGCGTCAGGTTCGGTCCTGACCAGGCAAAAGATCATGTCGGCCTGCTTGGCGGTGCTGGTCCAGATCTTCTGGCCATTGATAACAAATTCGCCGTTTTCGATGTGCGCGCTGGTCTTGAGGTTGGCGAGGTCCGACCCGGCACCGGGTTCGGAATAGCCCTGGCACCAGACGATATCGCCTTTCAACGTGGGTTCGATCCAGCGCCGTTTCTGTTCCTCGGTGCCGAGTTCGAGCAGGGTCGGCACGAACATCGAGATTCCCTGATTAGCAAGCCCGCCCGGCACCCTGGCCTGCGCAAATTCCTCTGCGATGATACGCGATTGGAGAATGTCCGGCTCCGCTCCATAGCCGCCATACTCCTGCGGGACCGTTCGCGCGGCATACCCATGCTCGATCAACAGCTTCTGCCATTCGACCGCCTTGCACGAAGGTCGGCCCGCCCGGTCAGCAGAAGGCGGCGCGAGATGGCTGTGCGCTTCGATGAAAGCCCGCACTTGCTTGCGGAAGACATCGTATTCGGGCCCATATTCAAGATCCATGACGCTTCTAACTTTCACGCAGGCGGAAAACAGGAAGACGGAAGTCCTCACCGATCAATTCGAATTCCACTTCCACCGGAAGGTCGAGCGCTAAGCGCTCGTGATCGCAACCAATCAGGCGCGTGGCCATGCGTACGCCCTCTTCCAATTCCACCAGCGCCGCCACGAAGGGAATTTCGTCGGCAAAAGCCGGGTGGAGGGCTTGGTGGGTAACGGTCCAGGAAAACAGCGTGCCCTTGCCACTGCTGCGTTCCCAGGAGAATTCCGGCGAGCCGCACTTTGCGCACATATAGCGCGGCAGGTGGCGGAAGCAGCCGCAGCCGCCGCAGCGCTGGAAATAGAGATTGCCGTCCTGGCACCGCTTCCAGAATTCCTGCTCAACCGGGTCTTGCGGGCGAGGTCGCGGTTTGGGCGGCGCGACCTGCGCGGAGGGCCGCATTTTGGGAGGCAGATCGCTCTCGCTGCTCATGTAAACCTCCTGAGAATGACAATGCTTCCATCGCCAAGGTCACCCCAGCCGGTAACTAGGCCGGTCTGGGCTCCTAGCACCTGGCGCTCGCCGCAGTCGTGACGAAGCTGGCGTACTGCCTCGACCACGTGGTTGAGTCCCCAGACATGCGCCTCACTGAGCAAGCCGCCATGGGTGTTGATCGGATAGCGGCCACCCAGCTCAATCTGGCCATTGGCTACGAATTCGGCCTGTGCGCCCGGTTCGCAATAGCCCATCGCTTCCAGTTGCAGCAAAACGACATAGGTAAAGCAGTCGTAAATCTGCAGGAAATCCATGTCCTCGCGCTTGACGCCCGCCATGTCGAAAGCGCGCGGGGCAGCATAGCTGAGGCCAATCTTGAAGGGATCGGGCCGCGAAGGGATGTCGTCGGCTGGATAGGGGTGGCCTTCAGCGGCACCGGCGATGCTGACGGGCACATGGGGCATATCCCTGGCCCGATCCATTCGCGATATGACTACCGCGCAGGCGCCATCGGTTTCAAGGCAGCAATCGTAAAGGCGAAAGGGCTCGGATATCCAGCGCGCCGAATGGTAGGTTTCCGCGTCGAGTTCGCGCCCATAGGTAAAGGCGCGCGGATTCAACTGCGCGTGACGCCGGCAGGCTAGCGCTACCGCTGCCATCGCATCCGCGCCCACGCCGTAAAGCTTCGAGTGGCGGGTCGCCAGCCAAGCATACATCTGCACCGGCAGGAACACACCATAGGGGATGTAATAGCCCTGGATGGTATTGGTCAGCGTGTTCATGTTCATCGGCCGAGTAGGCGGGGCACCCGGTTTGGGCCTGAGGGCGGAATAGCCGTTCCAACCGAGCGTAACCAGCACGTGATCGCAAAGCCCGCAGGCGATCGCCATTGCCGCGTTCTGCAGCGCCGTCGTCGGGCTGGCGCCGCCCATGTGAACTGTGGCCGCGTAGCGCAGCACATCAATGCCGAGATTGGCGGCCATTTCCTCCGAGGTTGTATAGATCGGCGGCGGCACCATGCCGTCGATGTCGGAAGGTTTCAGCCCGGCATCCGCGATTGCGCGGCGCGAGGCTTCCAGCATCATGTCCACTGCGGTCCGCTCGGTGCCCTTGACGAATGCGGTTTCGCCCACACCGGTTATGGCGGCCTTGTTGGCAAAGGGTAAGGTCTGCGAAGCGTTCATACCGCGTCCCCGTCGTACCGCAATTCAGGAACAGAATCTGGCATCGGCCAGCGCCCTTTCGGCCCCTTCGACAAGATCGCGCATGACCTCTGCCGCTGGACGGATCGAGTGGATCAGGCCAATTCCCTGCCCCGCGAAGCCAGGCATGATATCCTTGCGCTGAGCCTTGATGCCCGAAGCCATGACCGGCCCTGAAATCATCGACTGGTAAGGCATGGGAAGCGGCTCCTTGCCCGCCGCAACCCAGGCATCGGCCCATTTGTTGCGGATCATGCGCGCAGGCTTGCCGGTCAACGAGCGGCTAACGACGGTATCTGCATCGCCGCCATCGGTTATTGCTTCCTTCTGGAACCGTTCAATCCCTGCCTCTTCGGTTGCCAGAAACGCCGTGCCGACCCACGCGCCCAGCGCGCCTAACATCATCGCTGCGGCGACTCCCCGGCCATCGGAGATTCCACCCGCTCCAATCACGGGAACCCGATCGCCCACCGCATCGACTACCTGCGGAATCAGCGAGAACGTTCCGATTGGGGAGTTGTGCCCGCCGCCATCGTGGCCCTGCGCCACAATCATGTCGATGCCGGAATCGACCACCTGCTGGGCGTGCTTGACCTTGCCGATCACCGCCATCACCTTGGTGCCATTGGAATGAAGGCGGTCCATCCACGGTCCGGGATTGCCGAGGCCGGCGGCATAGACTGGCACCTTTTCCTCGATTACCACTTCCATCTGCGCCTCGAAAAACTCCCGCGTGAACAGCTGCAGCCCGCCCTTGCCCATTTCCGGCGTGCCAGCCGCGAGCATGGCCATTGCGGCATCCACTTCGGGCAGATCCTCGCGTTCCATGAAATCGCGGGTGAACTGCTGATATTCGCCAAGCAGTGCCATCGGGTTTTCGGGCGAGCCGCCGCTCTGCGGTGCCGACCCGCGCCTGACGGAAGCAGGCAGAAGGGTGTCGACCCCAAATGGCTTGTCGGTCAGTTCGCGGGTCTGGCGGATCCAGCTGCGCAACTGGTTTGGCGAGCAGGCCGCGGCTCCAAGAACGCCAAGTCCCCCGGCATTCGATACGGCGGCCGCGAGCGCAGGGACACTTGCCCCACCCATTCCGGCCAGAAGAATCGGGTATTCGATCCCGAGAATTTCGCAAATGCGGCTCTTGAGTGCCATCGTAATACTCTCTCCATTCTGCGCCACCCACCGGCGCCCGTTTTTTACGTCTGCCCCCACCTGACCTTCTGGGACACAAGCTCGGGGCTTCTTTCTGCGAGATAGGAGGCGGAGCCCGCCACGAGACGCGCCATCGCCTGCCGCGCTCCTTCGGCGTCGCCCTTGCGCACGGCTTCAAGGACGCGGCGCAAGAAACGCAACTGGACCGCACGCTCTTGCGCCGAATACCCCAGCGAGAGCGAAAATTCGCGGGTAAGCATGTGCAACGCGGAAGTCAGAAGGCCGAAAAGCGGATTTCCGCTGGCCCAGCCGAGCATGTCGTGAAAACGGCGATTCAGTTCCTCGAACTGGCTGCTCGCTTCGTTTCGCTCCAGCTCTTTGAGGCAATCGGCAAGTGCGCTCAGATCACCCGTGGTCGCGCGCTGGGCGGCATAGGCTGCAACATCCGCCGCAATCGCTTCGCGCAATTCGAGCAAGCCCCTCAAGTCCGCCTCCATAAAATGCAGGATCAGCGAGAGGCTGTTTGCGAAATCGCCAGTCTGCGGGCGTGCGACCACCGGCCCGCCACCGCGACCAAGTTGAAGATGGATAACGCCCTGGAGTTCAAGGAAGCGAAGCGCTTCGCGCAAGGTCGCTCGGGCGACATGGTATCGCGCAAGCATTTCGTCCTCGCGCGCCAACCTGTCGCCCGCAACATGCGCCCCGGCTTCGATATCGCGTACGATGTCCTGCGCAAGCGTGAGCGCACGCTTGGCCTTCCTCGAAGCATCGACCTTCGGTTGCATCTCTGGGAATCGCTCCTCTGATAAAACCTTATAAGAGTTTGTCGGATGACATGTCCAGCATCAGTCTATGAAGTTTGCAGTGCGGTCAAATATCCCAACAATCCTTATAAGCTTTATTGACCACACCCTGCGAAACATCTACCTGTTTGATAGCAAGGTGAGTCTGCTTGCCTGGGATGGAGGACGAGACATGAGCATCGACACGATGGAGCTGGATACTGCCGGAAAAGTTGCAGCCATTCCGATCGACGAAATTGATGTCGCACGGCCGATTCTTTTTCAGCAGGACACGATCGGCCTGTATTTCGACCGGCTGCGCAAAGAGGAGCCGGTCCACTATTGCCGCGAAAGCTATGTTGGGCCTTACTGGTCGATCACCAAGTTCGACGATATCATGGCTGTCGACACCAACCACAAAGTCTTTTCGTCGGAGGCAAAGCTCGGCGGTATCGCCATTCAGGACATGCATTCGGTGGAAGGCGCGCTCGAACTTGAAATGTTCATCGCTATGGATCCTCCAAAGCACGACCAGCAACGCAAGGCCATCACCCCCGCTGTAGCGCCGTCCAACTTGCTGTTGCTCGAACCGACAATCCGCGAACGAGCGTGTCAGATTCTCGATGATTTGCCGATAGGCGAGGAATTCGATTGGGTTGACAAGGTCTCCGTTGAATTGACCACGATGACCCTTGCCACCCTATTCGATTTCCCGTGGGAAGAACGCCGCAAGCTCACGCGCTGGTCCGATGTCACCACCGCCGCTCCTGAAACCGGCATCGTCGAATCGTACGAAGCGAGGCGTGAAGAACTCATCGAGTGCGCGATGTATTTCAAAGGCCTGTGGGAGCAGCGCATCAACGAAGAACCGAAGAACGATCTGATTTCCATAATGGCGCATTCTCCGGCGACACGGGATATGCCCTTCCTTGAATTTCTGGGTAACCTGCTGCTGCTGATCGTGGGCGGCAACGACACCACGCGCAATTCGATAAGCGGAGGTGTGCTGGCGCTCAATCAGAACCCCGATGAATATCGCAAACTGAATGACGACCCTTCGTTGATCGCCAGCATGGTGCCGGAAATCATCCGGTGGCAGACGCCGCTGACTCACATGCGCCGCACCGCGCTTCAGGATTGGGAGATCGGCGGCAAGCAGATCAAGAAGGGCGACAAGGTCGTGATGTGGTACCTGTCGGGTAACCGCGACGACACGGTTATCGAACAGGCCGACCGCTTCATCATTGACCGCAAGAATCCGCGCCATCACCTGTCATTCGGTTATGGCATCCATCGCTGCATGGGCAACAGGCTGGCTGAACTGCAGTTGCGGATCATCTGGGAAGAGATTCACAAGCGGTTCGCTAAGGTCGAAGTGACCGGCGAGCCCGAGCGCCTTTTCTCAAACCTTGTGCGCGGGATCACGAAGCTGCCGGTGCGGCTGCACGCGCGCTGATTTGCTGAAGCAGAAATACGGAGTTTATGATGGTCAAAGTGACGTTCGTATCCAGCGATGGAACGCGGCGGGAAGTCGAAACTGCTGAGGGCGAAACCGCACGCGAGGCGGCGCTCTTCAATGATGTACCGGGCATCGATGGCGATTGCGGCGGTGTCTGTGCCTGTGCGACCTGCCATGTCCATGTCGATCCGGGCTGGATCGACACGGTTGGTCGTCTGAAGGAAGGCGAAGCGGAGGCCGAACTCCTGCAGTTTGCAGAAGGGGCCAACGAATACAGTCGCCTCGCCTGCCAGATCCCAATGGAGGCTGCGATGGAAGGTTTAGTTTTGCACGTTCCTGCGCAGCAATACTAACCAGCCAGAGCGCGGCCTTGTAGTCCGTCTGGGGAACCACGAATTCAGCTCTTTCACGGAGGTTTCCTTGCCAACACAGCCAGAATCCGATGTCCAGGCAAGCGAAGACGCATTTCGCACCGAAGTGCGCCAATTCCTCGCTGCCCATTTCCCTGCTGAACTCAGCGGCACGGGCAATATGCTCGCCGGGCTCGACGGTCCGACCAACGAGACACCTGTGCAGAAGAAATGGCGAGAAGCCGTGGGCGAGCGTGGCTGGGGTACACCGACCTGGCCCAAGGAATATGGCGGCGGCGGACTGACCAAAGGCCAGGCCAGGATCATCGAGCACGAGTTCGCCAAGGTCGGTGCCTACAATCCGATCGGCGGAATGGGTGTGATGATGTTCGGCCCGACCCTGCTCGAATACGGCGATGAAAAGCAGAAGCTGGAGCATATCCCGCCAATCTGCCGTGGCGAAATTCGCTGGTGTCAGGGTTACTCGGAACCGAATGCCGGATCAGACCTCGCGAACCTGCAGACCTTCGCCGTCGACAAGGGCGATCACTACCTCGTTAACGGCCAGAAGACCTGGACCAGCGGTGGCCAGTGGGCGGACAAGTGCTTTGCCATCGTCCGCACCGACCGGTCAGACAAGCACAAGGGCATCAGCTTCATGCTGATCGACATGGATGCACCGGGCGTTGAAGTCCGCCCGATCACCATGATCAGCGGAACGAGTCCGTTCTGCGAGACCTTCTTCACCGATGTAAAGGTGCCGAAGGAAAATCTCGTGGGCAGGGAAGGCCAAGGCTGGACTATCGGCAAACGCCTCCTTCAGCACGAGCGCACGAACATTTCGGGCGGCGGGCGCCTTGCCGGCATGATGGGCCAGAGCCTTGCCGATGTCGCCAAGAAATACTGCGAAACCGGCGGTGACGGCGCGCTCGTCAACAAGGTCCTGCGCGACAAGATCGCCGATTTCGAGATCCGCTCGAACAGCTTCCTGCTCACCGCGCGTCGTGCGGTCGAGGAAAGCAAAGCGCAAGGCGGCGTTTCAGAGATCAGCTCGGTGCTGAAAAAGGTCGGCACCAAGTTGGCCCAGGAACGCAGCGAGTTGCTGATCGAAATCCGCGGCCTTCAAGGCCTCGGCTGGGAAGGCGACGAGTTTGGCGATGACGAACTCGAGGATGTGCGCGGCTGGCTCTTCGGCAAGGCAGCGACGATCTATGGCGGTTCGACCGAAGTCCAGAACAACATCATTGCCAAGCGGGTGCTCGGCATGCTCGACCACCAGTAAGCGAGGGGAGCAAGGACAATGGCAGTTCTCAGCGAAGAACAGGAAATGCTGCGCGACATGGCGCGCGACTGGGCGACCAAGGAAAGCCCGGTGTCCGAGTTCCGCAAAGTCCGCGCATCGGGCGAACCGCACGCCTACAACTCCAGCGCCTATGCCGCGATGGCCGAAATGGGTTGGGCCGGGATCATCATTCCCGAGGCGCATGGTGGATCGGATTTCGGCTTCATGTCGGCCGGCCTCGTGGTCGAGGAACTCGGCAAAACGCTGACCGCAAGTCCGCTGGTGACCACAACCATCGCGGCTGGTGCAATCCTGCTGGGCGGAAGCGACGAGCAGAAGGCCAAATGGCTACCCAGGCTTGCCAGCGGCGAAACCGTGGCAACGCTGGCTGTCGACGAAGGCGCGCATTGCGATCCTGCAGCAATCGCGACAAGCGTTTCGGGCGGCAAGCTGACCGGCAGAAAGGCATTCGTTCACGAAGCGCATGGCGCGAACCTCTTCGTTGTTGCAGCCAAAGACGGCCTCTACCTGGTCGAGAAGGGCGATGGCGTTTCACTGACCACGCGCAAGCTCACCGACCAGCGCAGCCACGCCGATGTCTCTTTCGCTGGCGCTGCCGCCGAGAAGCTCGAGGGCGGAAGCGACAGTCTGCTTGACGACGTGCTCGACCGGGCGCGCGTACTTTCGGCGGCCGAAATGCTCGGCATGGCGCAAGCCGTGTTCGACACGACCCTCGACTATCTGAAGCAGCGCGTACAATTTAATCAGGTGCTCGCCACTTTCCAGGCGCTGCAGCACCGCATGGCGGACCTGTTCGCCGACCTTGCGCAAATGCGCTCCGCAGTCGAGGCGGGATTACAGGCAGTCGACAGCGGCTTTGGTGTCGCGCGTGCAGCGACCATCGCCAAGGCCGAGGCAAATCGCGTTCTGCACGCGATCAGTAATCAGGGTATCCAGCTGCATGGCGGCATCGGGATGACCGATGAATTCAATGTCGGCTTCTACCTCAAGCGTGCTCGCGTGCTCGAGGCGAGTTGGGGGTCGTCGAGCTACCTGAAGGACCGTTTTGCCCAGCTATCCGGCTACTAACGACAAAGTTTCCTCGCCGCTGGCAGCTTGCTCTCAGCCCATGATTTCGTGGGCTGGGCCGTATCCGGCATCAGCTGGGATCGTAAGGACGTTTTTGCCGTCTCGCTGAATGATTTCCGGCAGAACCGTTACGATATCGCGGGCTTCAGCCTGCGCCACGCAATCCGCTGCGCTTGCGGCTTTGGCCAGCAATTGCAGGTTCAAGCGCGTAGGAAAGATAATGGTTCGCTCGCCAGTTGCTTCCATTTCCAACGCCTTGTGCGGCGAAAGCCATTCCGCATCGACGGTTTCGTATCCATCGCATGCGGCAATCTGGCGTTCAGGCGCGCGAACGACGAAGAAATGGGTGTCGAAGCGCTTGGGCATGAAGGTGGGCGTTATCCACCTTGCGAATATGCTGAGCTGATCGAGGCGCAAGTGCACACCGGCCTCGCGAACGACGTCAAGAAATTCGCGCTCGCCTCGCTCCACCGCTTTGCGGCTTTCAAGATCACATGTATCTTCAAACGCGCCGCCGTCACGATGATCAGCCAGCAAGATCCCGGCTTCCTCGTACGCTTCGCGGATCGCGGCGATCCGCAATGTGCGCTGCGTAGCGTCGAAAGTGCCCCAGCCCCTGCAATGATCGGCCCATTCAACAATTTCATCTCCAACCGAAGGCTTCCCTCCGGGAAACACCAGCGCGCCGGAGGCGAAATCGATCTGGTGATGGCGTTTGACCATCAGGACCTGAAACTCCGGCGTGTCGCGAAGCAAGAGCATGGTGGCCGCGGGGACCGGATCGACGGGCTGCTGTATGGTCATCGGTTTCTCCAGTAGTCTTGGCTCAGACCCATACGAAATGTTGGGGTACGGATGCCGACAAGCACAGAAGTTGGCGGCGAAGCTTCTTCAGATTGAGCAAAGCATTTGCCAAGGGGAAATCCATCCGCGAACGGCGCTAACAAAGCCGAAGGGATCTTTTGGGCAATCTTGTGATTGGGTGCTATACTCATATCAATGCCCGTTCGCTGTTCCCGTGAACTCGCAGGTCCAATGCAATCGCGTGAAAGCCATGACTTGCGAGAAGCGTTGAAATCCTCTTCCAGGCAAGGTGGGTTTGTCCCCCGCCATGCGCGAGGATGACCGGCATTTCATCGCTTGCGCCTTCGACACTGGCGGAAATGGCAAGAGCAGATTGACCGGCCAGTTTGATCGATTCTTTCGCCATGATGGCAGCTTACTGTAATATATCTTACAGTAAAGTCTTTTCAATCCTCTGCCCGTCGCGTAAGGCACAGACCAATGCCGGACGAAATCAGCCAAGATAGCTATGTGACCGAGGCCGACGAGATCGTTTTTCTCGTCGAGGAAGTCCCGCGCAAACTGCGCAGGCTGTTTGATGCGTCCACGGCAAAATTCGGCCTGACTCGCACTCAATGGCGCGCCCTTGCCTATATATTCCGCTCACCGGGACTCACCCAGACCGAACTTGCAAGACACCTCGATCTTGAACGCGCGAGTGTGGGTCATGTGATCGATCAGCTGGAAAAGGCCCATTTTGTCGAGCGGCGCTCAATCGAAGGGAATCGCCGCGTCTGGAGCCTGCACCTGCTTCCCAAGGCTATCGAGATACTTCCATCGCTCAGGCTAGAGGCCGACGCGATATACACTCAACTGCTGGCCGGGATTTCCGCAACTGAGTATAACACAGTCAAGACCCTGCTGGGGAAAATGTCTGGCAACCTTGCTGACTAAACCAGGTTGGACTCGTTATTACTTTAGAGCGAGATTGCATCGTTTATCTGAGGCAGAAGGCATCGGCAGAGTGATTTGCTTCAAACCGTGGATTCTGAGACGAAGCAGGTGAAGCGCATCGCAAGTTCGCGGGGGCTCGTTTCGGTCTCTTCCAGCGCCATTTCGACGAGCTGGCTTTGGATTTTTCCGCCATCTCGGAGACACACCCGGCTCGGCGCCAGTGCCCGTTATCCCAGCGCTTCCGGCCCGCATTCAAGATAACGGGCATGCCAGCTTTAGAACGTCCGGCAAAGCGTGCCAATCTGGTCCAGTGAAAACTGCCAAAGCACCGAGGCTGTAGTCTGATACATGCTGGTCGTTCACACGCCGGACCGGGCTAACAGATGCAGTTGACTGCGTCCGTCAGGACCCGAACCGTCAAAGCCCAAGGAGCGTCAGAAGCTACGCGCGCCGAAATGGATTTCCATCATCGGCCGCATGACGTCCCAACGCTCAAGCTGCGACCAATGGCCCGACCGATCGAGCACGTAAAGCTCGGCGTGTTTCAGATGCTCGATCAGATAGAGGCTGGTATCAAGCGGTACGATGCGATCCTGCCGGCCGTGGAAGATCAGCACCTTGTGCGGCATCTTGCACAGGATAGAAGGCGGCATGTTGAGCCCGTCCATCCCCTGTTTCATCGAATCGATCATCTTGACCGCAGTTTTCATGATCTCGGGGTCGGTGGCGATCTTGAAGCGATTGTTGACGATCTCTTCCATGCCTTCGAACTTGTCGGCGTCATAAGCGAAACTGTGCATCAACTGGCGGTAACGTGAGTGCCGCGGATCGGAATAGAACGACAGCAGGCGGATAAGCTCAGGAGTTTTGGGGCCAGGGGCACCGATCGAACCCATCAGCACCACCCGATCAAGCCGGTCAGGCTCTTCGCTCATCATCTGCAGGGTAAGCGCGCCGCCCATCGAATTGCCGACTACATGGGCCTTCTCAATCCCCAGCGCGTCGAGCACGCCAAAGCATTGTTCGACCCGAGTGCCGATCCATCCCATCACATTGTCTGGCCATGGGTCGGGGATAACCGACTGCCCGAAGCCGATCAGGTCGGGCGCGATCACGAAGAAGTTTTCTGCCAGATCCGGCATCAGGTGCAGCCAGTTGGAAGCGGCATGCGCCCCTGGCCCTGCACCGTGCAACAGAAGAATGGCGGGCTTGCTCGGGTCACCTGCAAGCAAGGTGTGGGAAGTCAGCCCACGGCCAGTAATTTTTTCTTCTCTTACGCTCGTATCGCCTGGCATCCTGCTCTCCTCTGTTAAGTGTTTGTTGCGGCCGTTTACGGGCTGTTGTGCAGCGAGGATGTAGACGAGCGTTTCCAATTGTGCAATGCATTTACCCAGAAGCGGCAGAGCCAAAATCGCAAGGGACGAGGAGCAATTTATGGACCGCAATGGAAGCCGACCCGACGCTGCAGCGACGATCCTCAGCGAGGCAGAGATCGCGGCGTTTGCGGCCGAGCTCGATCAGGCCGAAAAATCGCGCCAGCAGATTCGCCAGTTCACGGCGCGCCACCCGGAAATGTCGATCGCAGATGGCTACAGCATCAGCAAGCGGTGGGTTGACCTTAAACTCGCCTCGGGCAGGAAAATCGTCGGCCACAAGATCGGCCTGACTTCGCGGGCCATGCAGCAGGCCGCCGGGATTACCGAACCTGATTACGGCACCCTGCTCGATGATATGGTGTTCGAGCAGGGGGGTGACGTGCCAATCGGCCGGTTCATCACTCCCAAGGTCGAGGTCGAGCTGGCTTTCGTCCTGGGAAAGCGCATCGAAGGCCCCGGTGCGACCATGTTCGACGTGCTACGGGCGACCGAATATGTAATCCCAGCGGTCGAGATCATCGACAGCCGCACCTTTCCCGTCGATCCTGAAACCGGCGCGCGCCGCAAGGTGCAGGACACTATCAGCGACAATGCTGCCAATGCCGGGATCATCGTCGGCGGATTGCCGATGCGGCCCGACAAGATCGACATGCGATGGGTTAGTGCCCTGCTCAGCCGCAACGGTGTGATCGAGGAATCCGGCGTTGCCGCAGGCGTGCTCAACAATCCGGCAATCGGCGTGGCATGGCTCGCCAACCGGCTCTCGCCCTGGGGCCAGACTCTAGAGCCGGGCGAGATCGTGCTGGGCGGATCATTCACCCGGCCGGTTGAAGCCCATGCGGGCGATGTGTTCAACGCCGATTTCGGGCCGTTGGGCGTCATCGGTTTTCGGTTCGTTTAAGGCAGGGAATGATGCAGACACCGCAAAACTGCTTCAAGGATCGTCTTGGCGACGGTCCGCCACAACTTGGTTTCTGGCTGGCGCTCGCCAATCCGGACATCGCTGAAATTTGCTCTGGCCTGGGCTATGACTGGGTTCTGATCGATGGTGAGCACGCTGCTCAGACCCTGCCCGGGATTGCCAACCAGCTACGCGCGGTCGATACCGTTCCCGCCTGCTCTGCCATCGTGCGTGTGCCCGGCCACGATCCGGTGACGATCCGCCAGATCCTCGATCTTGGTGCCCAGACAATCATGGTCCCGATGGTTGACACCGCACAACAGGCGGAGGCTATCGTCAAGGCCTCGCGCTATCCGCCGACGGGTGATCGCGGGATCGGCGGCGCGCGCGCCGCACGTTGGGGCCGCTACCCTGCTTTCGTAGCTGAGGCCAACGAGCGCCTGTGCATCATCGCCCAGATCGAGACCGTCGAAGCGCTCAACAATCTGGAAGCTATCGCAGCAGTCGATGGCATTGACGCCCTGTTTGTCGGACCGGCTGACCTGGCTGCATCGCTCGGCCTGCTTGGTTCCGCCAATGCAACAGCTCTCGCTCAAGTGACCGGCGAAGCCCTAGCCCGCATTCGCGCTACCGGCACTCCCTGTGGTATCCTTTCACGCGACGAACGGCTGGTGCAGCAATATCTGGACGGCGGCGCCCGGTTCCTCGCGGTGGGGATAGACTCTTTCACCCTGGCCAAAGCAGCCGGCGATATGGCGCGAGACTGGCGCAAGCGCATTGCTTCGGCAGTGGCAGGTGCGCAATGACGGGGTGTGGCTGGGCCGCAACGCCAACAGAGGCATCCACAAAACCGCTAAACGGCATCAGGGTTCTCGAACTCGCGCGCATTCTTGCCGGCCCGTGGTGCGGACAGTTGCTCGCCGATCTCGGTGCCGAGGTTATCAAGATCGAGCGCCCCGGCAGTGGCGACGACACTCGCCACTGGGGGCCTCCGTTTGTGATGTCGGACGCGGGCGAAAATCTGGGTGCCGCCTATTATCATTCGGCCAACCGGGGAAAGCGGTCCATCGCGGTTGATATCGCGACGCCAGCAGGTCAGGATATCATTCGTGGCCTTGCGGCAAGCGCTGACATCATAATCGAGAATTACAAGGTGGGTGGGCTCGCCAAGTATGGGCTTGATCACGCGGCTTTATCCCAGGTCAATCCGCGCCTCATCACCTGTTCGATCACCGGCTTCGGACAAACCGGGCCCTATGCCAACCGACCGGGATACGACTATATCGCCCAGGCGATGGGCGGGCTTATGTCCATGACTGGAGAGCCGCAGCGCGAGCCTCAGAAGGCCGGTATCGCGGCCGCCGACTTGTTCACCGGGGTTTACAGCGCGGTGGCGGTCCTGGCGGCGCTTAACCGGCGGAACGAAACGCAGGTCGGCGCGCACATCGACATGGCGCTGCTCGATACCCAAGTCAGTGTCATGGGCAATCAGGCACTGAACTGGATGACCTCGGGGGTGGTGCCGCGCCGGGTCGGCAATGGGCATGCCAATTTGGTACCCTATCAGGCATTCCCCACTCGCGATGGCGATCTGATCATCGCGGTCGGCAATGACGGCCAGTTTGCCGCCCTCTGCCGCGTGCTGGATATTGCACTCGACCGGGACGAGCGCTTTATCACCAATCCTCAACGGATCCGCAATCGGGCAGACTTGATTGAAGCGCTCGAAGTGATCACGGTGCAAAGGGGCCGGGAAGAGCTTTTCGAACAACTCGAACAGGCAGGAATTCCCGCAGGCCCGATCAACGAATTGGACCAGGTTTTTGCCAACCCACAGGTCATCGCACGGGGCATGGCGATTGAACGCCACGGCCGCCCCGGAGTAGCCAGCCCGATCGTCATCGATGGCGTCCGAATGGTATCGGACCGTCCCGCGCCCGGGCTTCCAGAAGAGATCGAGCCAGATTTTCAGTAGTTTCGGATCAAGGTTGTAGCTTCGGGATCGTCAGATCCAAAAGGTATCGTTGACCTTTTTGGACCGCGATCTTCTGGGTAAGGGTGGGATGAAGGTTCCCTCGCTCCCCATCCCCAACCCCAACCCGTCAATACCAGCGAAGGGGGAAACGAGCCCGCGTCAGTTATCGACCCGGATCATTTTGCGGACCATTTCCTGGATGTCCACCTTTTCGGCGTTGTCGAGCAGAACTGCCACGCGGTTCATGGTCGCAATGACCGACGTGTATTGACCATGCGCGTAATAGGCGTCGATCGGATAGACGACCGTCTTGTCAACCGGCGCGCGATGGTAGCTGAGTTGCCCGATCCCGTAAATTGCAAGCCCCCCTGCTTCGGCATGTGCCATCAGCCGTTCCGCTCGATCTCTTGTCAGATCGCCGCCGAATTCAACCAGTTGGGGAGGGGCAACAGTGCGTCCAAGATGCGTCGGCTTCCATCGTGCAGCTCCGATGACTCCCGAAATGACGAGCAAGTCGGAAAATTGAAATCTCTCAGCCATGGCCTCTATCCTCCTGTCATGCTCTTGCTTCTAACGACCCTGGCTGAATGCAGAGTACTCACTCTTCCGGACGTTTGCCGATACCGATACCGCCATCGCTGAGCAGAACCGTGCCAGTCATATACGAAGAGTCCCGCCGCGAAGCCAAAAGCGTGTAGAGACCAGCATGGTCGGCCGGTTCGGCTATCCGCCCGAGCGGGGTCATGCTGGAAATCATTTCGTCAAGCCCGGGCATCTGTTCCATCTTCGTCTCTGCAAAGCCACCGGTCTCAGTGCCGCTGAGCGGGGTCCGCGTCCCCCCCGGTGCAACGCCGTTGACCCGGATGTCAGGCGACAGCTCCCAGGCCAGTTGCTTGATCAGCCCGAGCACCGCGTGCTTGGAGGCGACGTATAGCGTGCCGCCGCCTCCGGTATAGTAACTCGAGGTAGAGGCCGTGAAAATGATGCTTCCCTTAACCTTCCTGAGTTCGGGGATGGCGGCGCGGGCACCAAGAAAATAACCCTTCAGGTTGACGTCGAAGATTTCGTCGAAGACCTTGCCGAGTTGCTCGGGATCCTGCTGTTCGAGCGGGACCATAAAATCCCAGATCCCAACGTTCCCGACGAATACATCAAGCTTGCCGAAAGCCGCCACGGTTTCCGCCACGGCGCGGGCATTGTCTGCATAGGAACGCACGTCTCCCGCCACGGCCACCACGCTGTCCCCATGCCGCGAACGCACGAGTTCTACCTGCTCATCGTCCTTGACCAGGACGCCAACCTTGGCGCCCTCCTCAATATAACGCGCGACCACCGCCGCCCCGATCCCGGTGGCGCCACCGGTAAGTAGCGCCACCTGTCCATCAAGCCTGTTAGACAATTTTCTCTCCTCCGTCTCCGGTTATCGATCAGTCTGGGATTACTGATCGAACATCCCGGTGCGACCTTCTTGCAAGTTCACCACGACCGACTTGGTCTGGGTGTAGTGGTTGAGCACTTCATGGCTGAATTCACGACCGAACCCGCTCTGCTTGTAGCCGCCGAGTGGCATGTTGGCCTTCAGATTGTAGTAGCGGTTGATCCACACCGTGCCGGTTTCGAGCTTGCGTGCCATGCGGTGCGCGCGCGCGATATCGCGGGTCCAGATACCACCGGCGAGGCCGTAATTGGTATCGTTCGCCACCTTCATCATGTCGTCTTCGTCCTTCCAGCTAATCACGCTGGTAACGGGGCCGAAGATCTCTTCACGCGCAATACGCATCGAGTTGTTGACGTTGGTAAAGACCGTCGGGCTGATGAAGTGCCCATCGGCAAGATTGTTGTTGCGGCTGCCGCCTGTCAGAACGTCGGCGCCTTCTTCAGTCGCCAGTTCGAGGTAGCTTACGACCTTGTCCATCTGCATCTGCGACGCCTGCGCGCCGAGCTGTGTGGCGAAGTCGAGGGGGTCGCCCTGGCGAATGCCTTCGAGTGCGACCTTGAACTTGGCGAGGAACTCATCCTGGATCGACTCGTGCAGGAACAGTCGCGATCCGGCCAGGCAAACCTCGCCCTTGTTGAGGACTGTCGACATCGTGGCGCTTTCGACTGCTGCATCGATATCAGCATCGGCGCAAACGATGTGCGCGGACTTGCCACCCAGTTCGAGTGTCTGCGGGATGATGTTGGTGGAAGCATATTGCATGATCCGGCGGGCTGTCCCCACCGAACCGGTGAAGGCGACCTTACGGACGTCCTCATGAGTCACAAGTGCCTCACCGACGTCAGGACCGTAGCCGGTGACCACGTTGATCACGCCTGGGGGCAAAAGATCCGCCATTTCCACGAAGAATTCGATCACCGAAAGGCAGACCGTCTCGGCGGGTTTAAGCACAACTGTGTTACCCGAAGCGAGCGCGGGCGCGATCTTGCAGGCCATCATCAGCATCGGCACGTTCCACGGGATAATCTGGGCGCACACGCCCAACGGCTCGCGATGAACGATGCCGACGGCATCAGGATAATCCATCGATTGGCCATGCAAACCGTAGGCGGCCCCGGCGAACAACTCGAACTGGCCGATAGCCTGGGGCATGTCGAAGTACATCGATTCGCGGATTGGCTTACCGTTATTCAACGTTTCGAGCGTAGCGTAATGTTGATGGCGCGCCTTGAGCCGACGCGCGACCTCGATCAAAATGTCCTGACGTTCGGCAGGCGAGCTTTCCGACCACTTGGGGAAGGCAGCCTTGGCAGCTGCCACTGCACGCTGGATATCCTTAGCATTGCCAGCCTGGATTTTGGTCAGCACCGCCCCGGTGGCAGGGTTAATCAGGTCAATCGTCTTTCCGCTATCACTGGAAATCCACTCGCCGCCGATAAAGTGACCGTATTCGCTCTTAATTCCGTACTCGTTGGTACCACTTTTCAACTGTGTAGCCATTGCATCTCTCCTTAGAATTCATCCAACTTCGATCAAAAGGTCGCTCACCGGAAACACTCTGCAGGCTAGGACAAAGCCCGCTGCGCGCTCGGTCTCCGAAATCTTCGCCACGCTCATCTTACCTGTCGTATAATCTCCGCCGACCACCCTGACTCTGCAAATTCCGCACCCGCCGCCACGGCAACCAACGCCGATATCGCTCGATCCGCATCGCTCCATGGCGAGCAAGACCCGCTCGTCCTCACCGCAGCTGAACTCTCCGCCGCCGACAATCCGGATCCGGTGCAGCCCAGTTGTCACGCTATTGCTTCCCGGCGGCCTTTGCAGCCGCTTTCGCCGCAAAGGACTGTCCGCCCACCGCGAAGTGGCCGCTCGGCATCTCGCGCAACATAATGCGAACCGATTCACGCGGCGCCCCGATCGAAGTGATGGCAGCATCGGTCAGGGCTTGGATCAGCCGTTCCTTGTCGTCCGGCGATCTCCCCTCGAGCAGGTTAACCTCGATGATCGGCATTTAGTCCTCCACCTGGAACATGACCGAGCCAAGCCCCTGAATCGTCGTGCGGACGGTTTGACCGGGCGCGAGATTGGGAGCGGCGGTGATGCCACCTGCCATGACGATGTCGCCTGCTGAGATTTCTTCTCCGCCTTCAGCGACAAGTCGCGCTGCGGCGACCAACGACCGCAAGGGATGGCCGAGAATAGCTGCAGTCGAACCGACCTCGATCACATGGCCGTCGATTTCGAGAATTACCCCGAGGTTCGAGAAATCCTTGGCCGGATCGTTCCATTGTCCGATCACAAGGCCAGAGGACGAAGTGTTGTCAGCAATAACATCAGACAAAGCGAATTTGAAGTTCTCGTACCGGCTATCAATGATCTCCATTGCCGGAGCAATCGCTTCGACCGCCGCCAGCGCCTCCATCGCTGTGACCTTTCCGGAAAGCGGTGCCTTCATAAGAAAGGCCACTTCCGGTTCAACCCGTGGGTGAACGAAACGTGCGCGAGACATCGACGCGCCTTCCTCGAGCAGCATCGCGTCGGTCAGGCGGCCCCATGCCACCTCGTCGACTCCGACCTGCAGCATTTTGGCCCGGCTCGTCAGACCCATCTTGACTCCGATTCGGCGTTCACCGCGGCTGAGGCGACGATCGACCGACAGCTTCTGCACCAGATAGGCATCTGCCACGCTCAGGTCGGGGTCGGTATGCGTGAGCTGGGGCGTTGCGCGCGCATGAAGCGCCGCGCTGTCCAGAATTTCCGCGTAACGTTCAATCTTGTCCATTGCCATCGCCTATGCTGCCCGCGCGGAAACGAGATCGAGCGCAACATCGACAATCATGTCTTCCTGCCCGCCAACCATACGCCGTTTACCCAGTTCGATCAGAATTTCGCGGGTGTCGAGGCCGTATTGTTCGGCCGCCTTTTCCGCGTGACGAAGGAAGCTTGAATAGACCCCGGCATAACCCAGGCTCAGCGTCTCGCGGTCGACCCGCACCGGGCGATCCTGAAGTGGACGGACCAGATCTTCCGCTGCGTCCATTAGTGCCATCACGTCGCATCCATGGTTCCAGCCCTTTCGGTCGGCTGCAGCAACGAACACTTCGAGCGGGGCGTTGCCCGCCCCTGCCCCCATGCCTGCAAGGCTGGCATCGATCCGTACTGCGCCTTCCTGAGCGGCAACGATCGAATTCGCGACACCGAGCGACAAATTGTGGTGGGCATGCATGCCGCGCTGGGTTTCTGGCTTGAGAACGCGGTCGTAAGCCCGCAGCCGATCGCGCACACCGTCCATGTCGAGCGCCCCGCCACTGTCGGTGACATAGACGCAGTGCGCGCCATAGCTTTCCATCAGCAAGGCCTGCTGGGCCAGCGCCTCGGCGTCGATCATGTGGCTCATCATCAGAAAGCCCGATACATCCATACCAAGATCGCGGGCGATACCGATGTGCTGCTTGGCAACGTCTGCTTCGGTGCAATGGGTTGCCACTCGTACGGAGCGAACACCCAATGCGTAAGCGCGGCGAAGCTCTTCGACAGTGCCGATGCCAGGCACCAGCAGTGTGGTCAGCACCGCCCGTTTGATCACGTCAGCTGCCGCCTCGATCCACTCCCAGTCAGTGTGGGAGCCAAAGCCATAATTGAATGAGGTGCCGTTAAGACCATCGCCGTGCGACACTTCGATGGCGTCGACACCGGCATCGTCCAGGGCTTTGGCGATCGTGCGGACGCTGTCAGTGCCGTACATGTGGAGGATGGCGTGCATCCCGTCACGCAGGGTGACGTCTTGGATGTAAAGCTTACCGGTTTCAGGGTTGAAGGTCATGCTCTCACCTTTTCTAGGTTCTGCAGTGCAAGCCGCTCGCCAGCCGCCTTCGCCGCAGCGGTCATAATGTCGAGGTTGCCGGAATATTTTGGCAGGTAGTCGCCCGCCCCCTCTACCTCGAGGAAAACACTGGTTTTGAGACCGGCGAACTCGCCATAACCAGGAATTTTGAGGGGCCGGTTCGAGCCGAACCGTTCGAACTGCACTTCCTGCTTGAGGCGATAGCCAGGGACGTATGACTGGACGGTCTGCACCATGTCCTGCACCGACTGGCGGATAAGATCCTCGTCAACCTGATCGGTCAGCGTGAAGATCGTATCGCGCATGATCATCGGCGGTTCAGCCGGATTGAGGATGATAATCGCGCGTCCGCGGCCCGCGCCGCCGACGACTTCGATCGCCTTTGCGGTGGTCCGGGTAAATTCGTCGATATTGGCGCGCGTGCCCGGCCCTGCCGAACGCGATGATACCGATGCGACAATTTCTGCGTAATGGACCGGAGACACGCGCGATACGGCGGCAACGATCGGGATGGTAGCCTGGCCTCCGCAGGTGACCATGTTCACGTTGCGGACGCTGCTGTCGAGCACATTTCCTACCGGGGGCACGAAAAACGGCCCTAAAGCAGCAGGCGTCAGGTCAACGACCAGCTTGCCGTCCTGCTGCAGCGCGGCATCATGCACCTTGTGGGCGTAAGCCGAGGTTGCATCGAAGACGATTCCGATCTCCGGATAAACCGGCAGCTTGCGCAGCCCGTCCATCCCTTCATGGGTGGTCGTCACACCGCGCTCGCGGGCCATCGCCAGCCCTTCCGATGCTGGGTCGATGCCGACCACCGCAGCGAGTTCGAGCACA
The DNA here is from genome assembly GCF_900143235.1 of Erythrobacter sanguineus. GTDB lineage: Bacteria > Pseudomonadota > Alphaproteobacteria > Sphingomonadales > Sphingomonadaceae > Erythrobacter > Erythrobacter sanguineus. The sequence goes on from NZ_FRDF01000006.1 coordinate 51,940, forward strand.
TCCGAACCCTTGAGCATCTTGATCATCAGGTCAGTACCAATATTGCCTGAGCCGATGATCGCACATTTCATCTTGGGCATACGCTTGCCTTTCATCCAATCTTCAGTTGCCGTTCGCGGCGAATTCTGCGCGAACTGTTCCAACTCCGTTGATTCTCGCCTCGACGACATCGCCGCGTTTTACCCCGGCCATGGGGCCGAGCGCACCGGACAGGATCACATCGCCTTCGAGTAGCGGCCGGCCGACCCGCGCCATGACCCGCGCCAGCCACAACGATGCGGTGATCGGGCTGCCCAAGCAGGCGATACCAGCGCCGACCGAAATGGGTTCGCCCTTGATCTCCATCACCATGCCGCATTCACGCAGATCGAGCCCATCGAGCTTGCGCGGAACCGCGCCCAGCACGAACAGGCCACTTGAGGCATTATCGGCAACCGTATCCCAGATGCGAATGTCCCAATTGGCCACCCGGCTGTCGACGATCTCGATCGCCGGCACGACATATTCCACCGCGCGGATCATTTCGGCGGTCGTTAGGTCCGGATGCGGCAGGTCGCGACCGATGACAATCGCGATCTCGGCTTCGACCTTGGGCTGAATCACCTGATCAAGCGAAACCGGTATGCCTTCAGGCACGTCCATGTCGGCAAACAGCATGCCGTAATCGGGCTGGTCGACGCCAAGCTGCCGCTGGACCGCAAGCGAAGTGAGCCCGATCTTGCGGCCTACCAGTCTTCGTCCGCTGTCGACATAGTGCCGGGTATTGACCTCCTGCACGGCATAGGCCGCATCCACCCCGCCCGCCGATATGAGATCGCGAACCGGTGCGACGGGAGTTCCGCTTGTCGCGGCACCGCGCAATTGTTCGGCTGCTTGTTGAATGACCCGAGGGTCTATCGTTGTTTCCATGGTCATAATCTCAGAGCTTCACGCAAATGTTTGCGGTTTCAGTGTAGAATTCGAGGCTGTGAACACCGCCCTCCCGGCCGATCCCGGAATGGCCAGACCCGCCAAACGCCGTGCGCAAATCGCGCAGGAACCAGCAATTGACCCAGCACACACCGACCTGCATCGCCGCTGCCACCCGGTGCGCGCGCGAAAGGTTTTCGGTCCACACGGTCGCGCACAATCCGTAGTCGGTGTCATTGGCCAGCGCGATAACCTCGTCTTCGGAGTCGAACGGGATTACCCCGCAGCACGGACCGAAGATTTCCTCCCGCATCACTGTGCTGTCGTGCGCAAGTCCGGTCCACAGCGTCGGCTCCACGTAGAAGCCGCCCGCCTGATCGCCATCGACTTTCGGAACGCCGCCGCCGGTGACAACCGTCGCCCCTTCTTCGACCGCTTTCGCGTAATAGCCGAGCACCTTGTCGCGGTGCTCTGCGCTGCTCAACGGCCCAAGGTAGGCCGGATCGTCGATGGAACCGGGCTTGAATGCCTGCGCCGCCAGCGTCATCCGCCGGACGAACTCATCGAGCAGCGGCCGCTCGACATAGACCCTCTCTGTGCCGAGACAGACCTGCCCGGTGTTGAGAAAGACCGAGCGTGCCAGGCCCTCAATCGCCTTGTCGAGATCAGCGTCGACGAAGATGATCGCCGCATTCTTGCCGCCGAGCTCGAAAGAAACGTCGCGGACCCCGACTGCAGCCTTTTGCATGATCGCCTGCCCGGTTCCGGTCTCGCCGGTAAAAGTGATCGCATCGACATCCTTGTTGGAGGTCAGGAACTCGCCCGCCGAGCCGCCGCCGAAACCATGGACGACATTGTAGACGCCTTTGGGCATCCCCACCGCGTTCATGACCTCGCCGAGAAGCGCTGCTGTTCGGGGAGTTTCCTCCGAAGGCTTGATTACCACTGTGTTTCCGCAGGCTAGCGCCGGTCCGACCTTCCAGGTCATCAGCAGCAACGGGAAGTTCCACGGGCAGATCACCGCGATCACGCCCTTGGGCTTGCGCACGGCATAATTGATCGCCTGCCCACCATCAGGCGTCGGCGTGGTGAAGGATTCACCTGGCATCGTCGCGATAACGTCGGCGAACATGCGGAAATTCGCCGCGCCGCGCGGAATGTCGATGTGCGAAGCCACGTGACGGGGCTTGCCGGTATCGGCCACCTCGGCATCGAGAAAATCATCCGCACGACGCTCGATTTCGGTGGCTACCGCGACGATCAACTTGACCCTCTCGGCAGTCGTCATCTTTCCCCACGGTCCGTTCAGCGCCGCCCTCGCCGCCGCCACTGCATCGGAGACATCGGCTTCGCTTGCCTCATGAACCGTGCCGATCGTTTGTCCGGTTGCAGGATTGACGTTGTCAAAGGTCTTTCCCTGGCTGCCCTTGCGAAAGGAGCCTCCAATGAAATTGAGTATGGTGTCGGTTACAGGTCGAGGCGGATTGGTAGTCATTTGATTTCTATCGTTCCAATGTATTGAGGCGCCGGCCGCTCACTGCTGCTCTGCGCCGATCGCGGAGAGGCCGGCATTGGCGCAGGAAATATCGAGTTCTTCAGATCCGCCAGAGACGCCGATTGCGCCGACGAATTCGCCATCGATAACGATCGGCAGCCCCCCGCCAAACATCACGATGCCCGGTCGCGCGGTAATTCCGGTGCACAGCGCCGGATTGCCCGAAACCATATGGTACACGTCAGGCGTCGCAACCCGAAAGCTGGCGGCGGTATAGGCCTTGTCCTGGGCAATTTGTGACGAGGGAAAGGGTGTACCGCTCGCGCGCAGCAAAGCCACCAGTTCGCCTCCTCCACCGATGACGGCGGCAACGACCGGGCAACCGGCTTCCTCGCCCTTGGCGACGGCGGCCGAAACCGCTTGTGCGGCCAAGCCGTGTCCGATTGTCCGGATTGTCACCAAACCGTCCATGATCAGGTGTTTACCGTCATGAAGCGGTCGGTCAGCGCCTTCTCATAATAGAAAATCGCCTTGCCCGCGTTTTCCGCCTGCCACATGCGGCGCGGGTTGTCGGGGTAGTAGAAATAGCCGCCGCTGAACGTCTCGTTGCGGTTGCCCGACGGATCGAAGAAATAGATCGTCTGGCCGCGAGTGATCCCGTGGCGCGTCGGGCCGATGTCGAGCGAGATATCGTAGCGACTGATAATGTCAGCCGCGTGCCCAACATCGTGCCAGGATTCGAGGTTGAACGAAGTGTGGTGGATCCGGCCATCTTCCGGATAGCCCAGAAAGGCGACATCATGGGCCTTATTGCTGCATGAAAGGAATATACCGAGACGTGCCCCCGTACTTTCGTCGACCAGTTCCTCAGTGACTGAGAAGTCGAGAACTTCCACGAAGATCTTGGCGCTCGCCGAGATGTCCACGCCGTTGAGCGCGCAGTGATCAAAGCGGGTTGCCCGCATGCCACGCGGTTCGGCTATCCAGACATCAGGATTGCGGACCGCCGGCCCGGTTTCGGACAGCTCCATTTCTGCGTATAGGTCAAACACATGCGAGGTCGGCGTGTTGAAGCGGATTTTGCGTCCGACACCCGGATCTTCGCCAGCGGGAATGACATCGACGTGCACTCCCGCGTCGAGCAGGCGTTCGGCAAAATGATCAAGATCGGAGTCTTTCGCGACCTTGAACGCCATCCGGTCAAGCCCAGCGGTATCGGCTTCGCGCAGGATAATGCTGTGGCGGTCGAATTCGTCGAACGCCTGGAAGAAGGCACGCCCATCCTCGACGCTGACGAGATTGAGACCAATCCGGTCACGATAATGAACAATAGCCTCATCGAGATCGAGGACCCGCAGTTGCACATATCCAGGGCGAATTACACCGGTCAAAGCCATTTCAGTTCTCCTTGTATGCGTCAGCCCTTGAGGCCGTTGGTGAAAAATTCAGACACAACTCGATTAAAGCTGGCCATGCGCTCAATCTGAACCCAGTGCCCGCATTCGCCGAACACGTTCAGGTCAGCACGAGGCAGCAGCGTTGCCAAGCGCACGCTCGACTCCAGTGGAATAACCTGATCGAACCGGCCATGCAGCACCAGCATTTCGTGTTGCAGCGCAGCAATGTCTTCTTCGCGGCTTGCCAGCATCGCGATATTGGCTTGACGGTTCGCGCCGCCAAAGGTCGCATGATACGGTTCCTGTGCACCAGGACGCATACTTGCTTCGTATCGCGACTTGATCAGATCGTCGGTCAGCCTGCTGTGATCCCAGGCAAGATATTCGAGCGACGAGCGCATGGCCTCGACCGAGGGAACATAGCCCCAGACCTCATCGAGCGCAGGCGTGATCGGGAACTCAAGACCGGCCGGTCCCATCAGTACCGCCCGCTCAACTCGATCCGGATGCGCGATCGTGAAAGCCAGCGCAATGCCGCCACCGAACGAATTGCCCACCATCGACACCTTGTCTATGCCAAGCCCATCGAGCAGGGCGGCAATCTGGTCGACCCAGATCTGCTTGTCTTCGATACGGCCCTTGGAATCGGAATAACCAAATCCGTACATGTCCGGCGCAATCACCCGGAACTGTTTCGCAAGAGCTGGCATATTGAGCCGCCAGTTAGCCCATGCCGTGACACCTGGTCCCGATCCATGGATAAGCACGACCGGCGTACCTTCGCCCACATCATGGTAGTTGGTAACACTGCCATCGACCACCAGCGACTTGCCAATCTCGGGGCGTGCATCTTCTTTCGTTGCGGTGACCATATCTCTCCCGATCGCGCCTTTTCCGCCTTCGATCCTTAGCGCCTCCCGTCATTTTGACGGGAGGCGCTATAGACGGTCGCTAGATTCGCTTTCCCAATGTATTGCACAAAACAGAACGCATTGGCAATTAGCGAATGCCCTTTACTCGCCGTATGTCCGCGTGCGGTTCACGCGCTGCCTCATGCCAGACCTTCGGCTTTTAGCGCTGCACCCACAGCGGGACGCTGCGCGATCTTGCCGGCATAAGCGCCGAGCGCGGGATATGCAGACATATCGATGCCCACATATCCAGGCCATCCAAGCATCACGAACAGGTAGATGTCGGCGACGCTGAACGAATCGCCGGCGAAATGATCCCGCCCGGTCAGTTCCTTGTCGAGCGCGGCAAGGTGGTTCTTGACCGCCACTGCGGCCGCCGCCTTGGCTTCATCGGACGTTCCGGGAGCAAACAAAGGCACAAAGGCCTTGTGGAATTCTGAACCGAGGAAGCTGAGGCGGCTCAACAACTGGTAACGCGCAAGGCTGCCCTCGGCTGGCGCCAGGCCAACTGCAGATCCCTGATCGGCGATATAGAGCAGGATGGCCGGGTTCTCTGTCAGGGTCTCACCGTTGTCCAGGGTCAGCGCCGGGACCTTGCCTGAAGGATTAACGGCCAGAAAATCGTCGCCTGCTTCGGTTTTGCGGGTTGCGAGATCGACCTTGACCGCCTCGAAATCCGCGCCGGTTTCGCGCAGGGCAATATGCGGTGCAAGCGAACAGGCGCCGGGACTGATGAACAATTGCATTGTGTTTCTCCTCTTGTCTCTTGTCGGTAAAAATTACGGCCGTCAGATCGGGGTCGCCAGCAGGGTCGCGATCCGGTGGGTGTCGTAGACGCACGTCCGGCTGACCAACCTTGCCGCGCCGTCCTTGACAAGCAACCTGTCGATATACTTCCCGGCATTGTAGATGCGCGTTTCACCGTCGTTGCGGGTTTGCAGCACGGCATAGCTGGCCTCCGCCGTCACCGTGTTCCCCTCGCTCCCGGTCACAACCGCCCGAGAGATTAGATGACGACTGAAATGTTCGGGGAACACGTTGGCATGGCGCAGGGCCACCACGCGATCCACCAGCATCCCCTTGCTGTCACAATACATCACTGCGGCAGGCAGGCCATTGTCGACATTCTCGCGAGCGATCACCTGATAGAGGCAATCTTCAACAAAGAACTCGGGCCAATCTTCAAGACGCCCGTCATCGAGGCATAGGCCGTAAGCGGCGTTCAGGGAATCGATCAGCCCTTGCAGAACGGGATCGGCGATCGTCATGCCGGCACCTCCGCTGTCGAGGCCGACAAGGCATCACTCATCAATTCCAGATACCCTTTCCAGAATCCACGCACGGCGTTCTCATCCATGCCCATCGGCGCGTAGTATTCGCGCACATCGTCGCCACCCATTTCGATGAAATTAAACTTGCCTTCCGCCCCGATGGTCCCCTGCTGGCAAAGCTCGACTGCTTCGCCGTCCTCCATCGATATCAGCCCGGAAGGCCCGACAAGATTCAGGTTGCGCAGGCGGTGCCGCGTTGTTTCCTCATCATCGTCGGCATAGCCAAAATAGGTCCAGACCAGCTCTGTCTTGTCAGGGCCAAGCGTCACGATCTGACGGGTCGCCAGCGTGTTCTGGATTTGCTGCAGCACCACGTTGGGGAACAGCGACTGGATGTGCAGCCCCACATCGTCGTCAATTTCGGGCCGGAATTGCAACAGTCTTTCATCCTGCAATTTCGTCGCCCCTTGCATCTCCCGATTGGCTTCGTCGCCGAACGACGTGTAATCGATGTCGCCCTTGGGCTTGGACACCGTAAAGACATTATGGAAGCCCTGCTCCGTAAGCTCTCCGGCGCTGTCCTGGCTTTGGCGGTAAATGCCGAAGGTGGGGTAGAACAGATGCAGCAAGGCGCCGTGATAGCTATCCCGGCTGTTTTCGGAATAGAGCTTCCAATTGCCCGCCATATACTGCCGCGAATAGCCCAACACTTTGATCGGACGATGGAAAACCCGGTCGATATATTTGCGCATCACGGGACCTAGAAAATCCTCGAGCGGCTCTATCTCGGACGAAAACGTGCCGAAAACCATGCCCTTGTAGCTCTCAACCCGCAGCTTCTCGAGCGAGTGATTGGCCGGATCGAAATCCTTGTCATAGCCGCCGACGCCCTTCATGCCGCGCCGGAACGGCACGCCAACCAGCGTTCCTTCGGAATCGTAAGCCCACTGGTGATAGACGCAGACAAAAGCGCCATCGGCCTGGTTACCGCGCAGCGAGCGGCACACGGTCGCCCCCTTGTGTGCGCAGCGGTTGACCCAGGCGAAGATCTTGCTGTCCTGACCGCGCACCAGTACCACTGGTGTTTCACCGACATGGCTCGTCCGAAAATCGCCTGCATTGGCAATTTCGGCTTCTAGTCCAAGGTAACACCAGGTGCGCCCTTTGAAGACGTTGCTCTGTTCCGCAGCGAAGACTTCGGGGTCGTGATAGACCTTATAGTCGATCGCCGTGGGGATTGATCGCTGGGCCTCAACCCGCACTTGAGTGTTCATTTCGCTTCTCCTTCAAGTTCAAATCCCTGCCCAGATGCGAGCCGCCCACAGGTGCGCATCGCACTGAGCATCATCGCTGCGTCCGCTATGCCTGAACCGACAATGTCGTAGGCGGTGCCATGGGCGACCGACATGTGGAGATAGGGCGGCCCCATTATGATTACGCAGTTGCCCGAAAATCCCCAGGTCTTGACAGCAATATGGCCCTGATCGTGGAACATCGCGAGAACCATGTCGTAGCGGCCCTCGATGCACTGGCGGAAGACCGAATCCGGCGCGACCGGCCCTTCTACGGCAATCCCCATGGCCTTGGCCCGCTCGACACCCGGCACGATGGCCAGCCGCTCCTCATCGCCCATAGCGTGCGGATTAAGCCCGGCAACCGCAATGCGCGGTTTGGCAATGCCCCAAGACCGCATGGCATCATTCACCTGACCGATGGCCTTGGCCACCAGATCAGCGGAAATGACATCGATCACCTGACGCAAGGACATATGATCAGTCAGATGCGCAACCCGCAAGGGGCCGGTCAGCAAAACGAGATAGCTCTCGCCGGGCGTGGGGCTGATAACCTTGTCCAGCTTGCCGGCCATCTTCAGCGAACCGGTACTGATCGGTCCCATGATCGTCGCCGCAAAGGATCCGTCCCGCGCCAGCGCATCAAGCTCATCAAGCCACTGCGCCGTCGCGTGCCCCGCCGCCTCAGTGTCTTCGCCCAGCGGCAGAACCCCGGCAGGCAAGGCACCCGTGTCGATCACATCAATCACGCCCGGATCGTCACTGGGCGTCTCGAGCGACTTCATGGCACGCACGCGCGCTTTGACCCCAGTCATGTCGATGGCCCGTTCGACGGCCGCAGACGACCCGACCAGAACCGGGACCGACACCTCGTGAACCTGCCCGCTCGCAAGCGCCTTGACCGCAACCTGCGGACCGATCCCGGCAGGGTCGCCGATCAGCGTTCCAACGACCGGCCGTGCGCCAAGCGAACCCATTGGCCGGTCAGATACTGTAGACATCGAGCATGGTCTTGGCGACGTCGTTGATCACGATCGTCTTCTTGCGCTTGATCACAAAGGAATTGCCTGCTGGCGCAAGGTCGTAGTGCGCGGATCCGCTGTAAACGGTGACATCTCCTTCAAGCACCGAAGTGACGGTCCATGAGGTTCGCACCTGCAAACCAGCAGTGGTGTCATCGACCGACAGCAGCGTGAACATATGCTGCGTCCGCGGAGCAGGCGTACTGGATGAAGACCGGCCGGTTCGGATGCGAAACACCCGGTCTTCCAGCCCGCCCCGGTTATGATAATAGATGAGCGAGATTTCACGCTTCGGATCGGCGGTCAGGCGTTCGCTATCATCCCAGGCAGGCACCCAATATTCAGTCTCCTCGTCGTACAGCGCCAACCAGGAATCCCAGTCCTTCTCGTCCAGCGCCTGGGCCTCTCGTCCAAGGAAGCGCAACACCGACAGCCATTTTGCATCTACGTCAGTCACAAAACCGGCTCCTTGTCCCCAAACGCCATCAGTTCGGCGCTTTCGCGATCGATCGCCGAATTCATGCGGTTCACCCACTCATCATGGATCGCAACATAAAGGCCTTCGTCGGCCACAGCGGGACTGCTGAGGACGGCGTCTACATCCAGTCCTGCACCGAAACGCCCAGCGCCCTTCTCCCATCTGGGAGCGCCGCGCGACATGTCGTTCACCCGGCCTTCGCCGGCAGCGAAAGCAATCTGACAATTGTTGAACTCGGTCAGGTCATCGGGTGTCGCCATGCCGCTGGCGTTGAAGAAGTCTTCATACTGCCGAATCCGCAAGGCCCGGGCCTCAGCACTCTCACCAACAGGCGCGATGCAATAGGTCGTGACTTCCGTTTCATCGACCGAAATCGGGTGAATGATTCTGATCTGGCTGCTGGTCTGGTCCATCAGGAACACGTTGGGGAAAAGCTGGAGATTGCGGATCCGTTTATTCATCCACAATACCTTCTCTTCCCCGTGGTTGGCAGTCAGCCAATCGATCCACTGAAAGTTCGGCCGGTCCTTGAAATTGGCATAGTCAGCCCACAGGACCGTATGGCCATTCTTGAAAGAGAACGACCCGCCATCCTGCTGATTGAAATTGGCAAAATCGATCGCCTTGGTATCGTTTTTCGATTCGCCCAGAACACGCCGCTGAACGGTCATGAAGTAGTTGGCGTGGACAGTGCTGACGTGGTATCCGTCCAGACCGTTTTCAACCTGCATCTTCCAGTTGCCCTGATAACGATAACGGGTCGCGCCAGGGATTACCTCAAGCTCTCCGGTCTGGGATTGATCGACAAGCAGATCAATGAACGTTTTCGACCCTGCCAGATAATCCTCAAGCGGTAAGACGTCGTCGGAAAGGCTTGCGAATATGAAACCGCGATAGCTTTCAAGGCGCGCAATTTTCGGCAGACCAAAATCAGCCTTGTCGAAGCCCGGCGCATAGCCGCCAGCCGCTTCTTCGGTGACGTCCAGCAAATCGCCTGCCGATGAATAGGTCCATCCATGAAACGGGCACATGAAATTCTTTTTATTTCCGGCCTTTTCACGGCAGACGCGCGCGCCCCGATGCGCGCAGGCATTGATCATGCCACGAAGGCTCCCGGCCCTGTCTCGCGTAATAAGGACAGGCACCCTGCCGATTTTTGTTGTGATGAAATCGTTGGGCTTAGCGACCTGACTTTCATGCGCAACGAACACCCAGTTGCGTTCAAAAACGTACTTTACCTCAAGCTCAAACATTTCCGGGTCGGTAAAAGCTGCACGATCCACCTGATAGATGCCGCGCGTTTTATCCTTGGCCAACCAGGATTGCAGTCGCCCCCGCAGGACCTGCAGGTTGGCAATACGCCCCACCAGTTGTTCTTTCGAGTTCATTACCTGTCTCTCCCGCATCGTCCTCTTGGCCCGACGTCGCTTCTGCGATCACTTGGCCCCGCTGCCATTACCGAAACCGGTCGTTGAACGGTTACCTGTACGCCAATCGCCTATCGTCGACTCGACCAGCCAATCGCAGACAGCCGAATCCTACCGCTAAAATTTATCTTGTGCAACGTATTGCACCCTGCGAAACATTCGACTAGAAAATTTCTCGAATCTGGTAGCCGAAGCCGCATGTTTAGCGTCGTCGAGCATGCCTGACAGAGCGCCAAAAGGCGGCAATTTTGGGAGAATCAGTTAATGTCATCGGTCACCGAACTTGGATATCTGGGCATGTCAGTGACAGATCTCGATGCGTGGCGAGCCTACGCAGCCGAGGTTGCCGGAATGGAAGTCGTCGACGAAGGTGAGGGCGATCGGATCTATCTCCGGATGGATCTGTGGCATCACCGCATTGCACTTATCAAAGGCGACACTGACGATCTGGCCTACATGGGCTGGCGGCTTGGTGATCCGACCGAGTTCGAGGCAATGGTTGAAAAGCTGACCAACGCCGGGGTAGCAGTGACTGTGGCGAGCGACGCCGAAGCCCGCGAGCGCCGCGTGCTCGGCCTGGCCAAGATGACCGATCCCGGTGGAAACCCCACCGAAATCTTCTACGGCCCGCAAGTTGACGCCCACAAGCCGTTCCATCCCGGACGCCCCATGTTCGGCAAATTCGTCACCGGGTCAGAAGGGATCGGTCACTGCATCCTGCGCCAAGACGATGTCGAAGCAGCAGCCGCGTTTTACCGCCTGTTAGGGCTGCGCGGATCGGTTGAATACCAGTTGCACCTGCCCAACGGCATGGTGGCCATGCCGTACTTCATGCATTGCAATGATCGGCAGCACTCGGTCGCCTTCGGCCTCGGCCCGATGGAGAAGCGCATCAACCATCTGATGTTTGAATATACCGAACTGGACGACCTCGGGCTCGCCCACGACATCGTGCGCGAGCGGCAGATTGATGTCGCGCTTCAGCTCGGCAAGCATGCCAACGATTTGGCCCTTACCTTCTACTGCGCCAACCCTTCTGGCTGGTTGTGGGAATTTGGTTGGGGTGCTCGCAAGGCGCCCGCCCAGCAGGAATTCTACACCCGCGACATTTTCGGTCACGGCAATGAGGCCCAGGGGTACGGCATGGATATTCCTCTCCAGTAAGCCGCCCCCAGAATCGCTGTTATATCAAATACATCAAAGGACTACGAAGCGCGATGACAAGTAAGGTGCGTCTTTGCCCGGTTGCTGACGTCAAGGATGGCGAACCGGTCGGCGTGTTTCTGGAGCAACTGCCGGCGCTGGCTGTCTACAACGTCGATGGTGACATCTTCGTGACCGACAACATGTGCACCCATGGAAACGCAATGCTGACTGATGGGTACCAAGATGGCGGCATCATCGAATGCCCTTTTCATGGTGGCTCGTTCGATATCGCCACTGGGGCGGCGAAGGCCTTTCCATGTCAGGTTCCGGTCAAGACCTACCCCGTCACGATCGACGACGAGTGGGTTTGCATCGATCAACCAGACGGAGTTGCCTGAGATGGATCTCGCCATCTTCGAGCGCCTTCGCTTGCAGCATCTCGCAACCGAACTCAACGCCATCCACGCCGAGTGGATAGATGATGATCGACTTGAGGAATGGCCAGAGCTGTTCACGGACGATTGCATTTACAAGGTTATTGCGCGCGAGAACCATGAGCGCAATCTGAGCCTCTCGGCGATATTCTGTGATAGCAAAGGCATGCTGGTCGACCGCATCATATCGCTGCGCAAAGCAAATATCTTTCCGGTGCACAGCTATCGGCATATTCTTGGGCCTACTCGCATCGTGTCAGAACACGAGTTAAAAATCACGGCACAAACAAATTACACCGTATTCATGACGCGAGCGGACGGCCGTACGGAAATATACAATTCCGGGAAATATATCGATGAGATCGACTGTAGCGGAGAGAAACCGCTTTTTACATCGAAAGTCGCTGTATTTGATACGAATGTCATAGATACAATGATGGTACGCCCAATCTAAGCCAATTTTGAGATTTTACTTATGCCAGAAACAACGCTTAGGGACAGTCAGAATTCCGATGCATCGGAAGTCGCGGGATGCCGCGTGCCGTATCGCGTATTCACCGATCCTGAATATTATCGGCGAGAGCAGGAGAACATCTTCCAGGGTGAAACGTGGTCTTTTGTTGCCCTGGAAGCGGAAGTGCCCGAACCGGGAGACTTCAAGTCAACCTTCGTCGGCGAGACTCCGGTCATAGTGACCCGTGCCATTGACGGTAAAGTGCACGCCGTGGTCAATCGCTGCGCGCACCGCGGTGCGCTGGTTTGCCGCGAAGTGCGCGGCAACCGCCCGAACCTGGAATGCGTATACCATCAGTGGGCCTATGATCTGGAAGGCAATCTGATCGGAGTCCCATTCCGGCGCGGCCTCAAGGGTCAGGGCGGCATGCCCGGTGACTTCGACATGAAGCAACACGGTTTGAAAAAGCTCCGCGCAGAAAGCATTGGCGGTCTGGTTTTCGCCAGTTTCTCTGAAACCGTTGAGCCGCTGCGCGATTTCCTGGGGCCGATCGTGATCGAGCACATCGAACGCATCATGTGCAAGCCAATCAAGGTGCTGGGCGACCAGCGTCAGCATGTGCACGGCAACTGGAAGCTATACGCGGAGAACACGCGCGACCCTTATCACGCAAGTCTGTTGCACCTGTTCCACAACACTTTCGGAATGTACCGTTCGACACAGACGGGCAAAAGCGTGATGGACGCGAACAAGCGTCATTCGCTGCTCTACTCAATCGCTGCCAGCAACGACGATGCTGCGGATAAGCAGGCCTATGGGGATTCCCGCACCTTTGACACAGAGTTCAAGCTGCAGGACATGTCGCTCCTTAAAGGTCGGCAGGAATTCGATGATGGCATAACCCTCGTAATCCTCGCAGTATTCCCGAACCTGGTGCTCCAGCAGATTCAGAACACCCTGGCGGTGCGGCAGACCGTAACCAGGGGCACCGACGGCTTCGAGCTTGTCTGGACCCATTTCGGCTACGCTGATGATGATGCAGAGATGCAGGCTATCCGGCAAAAGCAAACCAACCTGATCGGTCCGGCCGGGCTGGTATCCATGGAAGATGGTGAAGCTGTCGAAATCGTCCAAAGGGCCATCATCGGCGAAACGGAAGCAGAATCGTACATCGCCATGGGCGGAGGCCGTGCGGAGGATGCAGATCACCTGGTCACCGAGGGTTCAATCGTTGGATTCTGGGAAAACTACGAAAAGCTAGTGGGTTACGGAACCACGTCATGACGAAAACGATCGATTTCTATTTCGATTTCATCAGTCCGTTCAGCTACCTCGCGCAGGCGAAACTGCCTGATTTGGCCCGTAGGACCGGCTGTGTGATCGAATATTGGCCGATCGACATTCCGGAAGCGAAGATTGCTGCCGGAAACTATGGCCCGTCCAACCGTGAGGTTGCTCCAAAGATAAAGGTCCTGATGGCCGATCTGGAGCGCTGGGCGGCCAAGTACGAGGTGCCTTTGACCTTTCCCGCGAGCTTCGCCTGCGCAGATTGGAACTGTGCCACGCTTTATGCCCGCAGCCAAGACCAGGCCGAAGCATTTGTTACAGCGGCGTACCACCGGATCTGGGGACTCGGGATCGATCCGCGCGATCAGAATGAGTTGCGCGGTTGTGCCGAAGACGTCGGCCTCGATGCCGATGCACTGTGTGAATTCGTCGCTTCACCCGCGGGCCAGGGCGAATATCGCAAGGTGCGTACGCAAGCCTACCAGCGGGGCGTATTCGGCGCGCCGATGATGTTTGTCGATGATCAGATATTCTGGGGCAATGATCGCCTCGATTTTCTTGAAAGTTATCTTCTTACTTAAAAGAAAGCATAAATTTTACAAGCGGATAATGCGGTTGGGAGGGTCTTAAGTGTGGGTGAAAAAATATCGTCGCTATCAACAGCATGGCGCCTGGCTGCGCGCGATGGAAACCCGCTCCTAAGAGACAGGATATTTTCTAACTGAATTTCTCACAGAATCAAATTTATAAAAAAAAATTACGGGAGAGAGTAATGACTAAAAATAGATACACAGGTAACAGAGCATTGCTCCTGGCTGGCAGCGGCTTGGCTATGGTCATGTCATCGGCCCCAGCCTGGGGTCAGGATGCGGGAAATGACGATACAGCCGTCGAGCAGAGCAGTGGCGGTCTCGACGAAATTGTGGTCACCGCACGCAAACGTGAAGAAAATGCGCAAGACACCCCGATCGCAATTACCGCGATGAGCGGGGAAATGATTGAAGACCGGCAAATCCTCAACGTCGCGCAGGTTGCGTCCTTTGCGCCGAACGTCAACATCCAACCGGTTGGGAATATCTCCGGATCAAGCGCCTCGCTCACCGCCTTTATCCGAGGCGTTGGCCAGACCGATTTCAATATCACGGTAGACCCTGGCGTGGGCATCTATGTTGATGGCGTTTACGTCTCTCGGTCGGTTGGCGGCCTGCTCGACCTGGCCGATATCGGAAGTGTACAGATCCTTCGCGGCCCGCAGGGAACGCTCTTCGGCAAGAACACCATTGGCGGTGCGATCATCGTCAACAGCCGTGAACCTTCCAACGATTTCGAACTCAAGCTCGAGGCCGCCACCGGTCGGTTCAATCGGGCCGACATCAAGGGCATTATTAATATTCCCATCAGCGACACGCTCGCCGTGCGAGCGGTCGCATCCTATGAAACGCGCGACGGCTACCAGTTGCGGCTGGTTGACGGTGACCGGCAGGGCGACAAGGACAGTTTCTCAGGACGCGTAGCCATCAAATGGGAACCAAGTAATGTTTTCACAGCGACCCTGGCAGGTGACGTTAACATCCGTCGCGAAGGGACCGCAGCAAGCACTCTTATCGAGAACCGGGATTCCCCCGATCTGTTGCAGATCGTCACGCTTCCTGACGGCAGGACAGTCGCATTCCCAAGTTCAAATTTTGGCTATAACAAGCTCGGCGGCGGGGCTGGGCAATGCGGTGCTCCGGGTGAACTGGCACCCCTTGACAATCCCAATTGTGTCTCCGCTCGCTTTGTTACCGGCGACATTGACACGACATTTGCGGGCGGACCCAACCAGTCCGATTTCGACCTATGGGGCGTGAACCTGACGATGGAATATGATCTAGGGAATGTAACCCTGAAATCGATCAGCGCCTATCGTGACCAGAAATCGACCATCGAATTCGACTTTGACGCCACCCCTCATGAAGTGTTGGGGCTCACCAACAATATCGACGTGTGGCAAGCTTCGCAGGAGCTTCAGCTGGTCGGAAGTGTGCTAGACGACAGGCTGAAGTTCACCTTAGGCGCTTTTTACTTGAAGGAAAAAGGCGAGGATATCGAGCCATTGCGGTTCGGATTCGCCAATTTCTTCAGCGGCGGCCGGATCGACAATGACAGTTATGCCGCCTTCGCCCAGGCGACATTTGAGGTTACGGATCGTCTGTCGATAACCCCAGGCATTCGCTACACTGACGAAACAAAGCGCTTCGATCCTTCGGCGCAGGTCATTACCCGCGACTTTACCGCCGGAGTATTGCCGGGCTTTGATGATGGTGTGTTCGTCCAGTTTGCTCGCTGTATCACCGGACAGGCTGCACCGCAGCTCTTGCCTAATGGGTTTCCTGATCCAACCTGCGTTCCCTCGGCAACCAATCCGGGCGGTAACCACCTTCTCCCGGCGGTGGAGGTTTCCGTCAAAGCCAAGGAATGGACCCCGGCGATATCGGCAAACTACTCGTTCAGCGACGATATCCTAGGCTATATCTCTTATTCGAGGGGCTTCAAGAACGGCGGTTTCACCCAGCGCATCTTCCCGGGCGAACTGGAAACCCCCTCCTTCAGGCCCGAATTCGTCGACTCCTACGAGGTCGGCCTCAAGACCGAGTTGTTTGATCGCCGCCTGCGGATGAACTTGGCGGTGTTCCAGTCTGATTATACCGATATCCAGATCGTCGTGAACGAGGGCATTGCCCCCAGGGTTCGCAACGGTGGCCAGGGACGGATCAGAGGCTTTGAAATCGAGGGACAGGCTGCCCCGACCGATTGGCTGCGGATTGACTATGGCGTGGGCTATCTGGATGCCGGCTATCGCTCGGTGGATCCGGCCGCGTTTCCTGTTAACCTCGACTCCCAGTTCGCTTTCGTGCCTGAATGGACAGGAACCGTTGCAGCAAATGCGACTGTGCTCGACAATGAAAACGGCACCCTGGTACTCCGTGGCGATTGGTATCATCAGAGCGGCAGTTTCAAGGACGCTATCAACAGCCCGCAACTTTTCCAACCCGCTTACAGCGTGTTTGGTGCGAACGCTTCGTACACCCTCCCCGGAGATCAGATCACGATCACCGCGGGCGTTACCAATCTGACTGATGAGCGGTACATCCAAGGTGGATATGTCGATCTGGATGTTGGCGGCGTTGCCTTGGCGACATTTTCCCGCCCACGGGAATGGTTCCTCAGGATCGGTTATGAATTCTAAAACTTAGGATAGGGGGGCGGCTTAACTTGCCGCCCCCCTTTTTATCTCGGACGAAGATGACAGGTGACAGATTGATGACAAGTGTATCTTGTCCACTCGTTGAAGTTTCAGAACCAACCGTTGTTGGCGCTGTGCGCTCGTGAAACGGATCGTCGTTGCCATAACCGGAGCGACCGGTGCGATCTACGGGTTGCGTCTGTTGACAATGCTGAAAGATCACGCTGGCTGGGAAACCCATCTGGTGATGTCGCAGGCCGCCTTACTCAACATCCGCGAAGAACTTGTCGATGGGCGGCGGCAATTCGAGGATGCTGCAAACGTCGTGCACAGCAGTCGCAATGTAGGGGCGAGCATCGCGAGCGGTTCGTTCCTGTGCGAAGGCATGGTGATCGCGCCATGCTCAATGCGGACATTGGCTGCAGTCGCCAATGGCCTGTCCGACAATTTGATCACCCGCGCGGCGGACGTCATGCTCAAGGAACGGCGCAAACTGGTGCTGATGACGCGAGAAACGCCGCTTAATCTGGCGCACCTCCGCAACATGACTGCGTGCACAGAAATGGGCGCGGTGATCTTCCCTCCCGTCCCAGCGTTTTACAATCGCCCACTCAACATCGACGAAATTATCGATCACAGCTGCATGCGGGTGCTCGATCAATTCGGACTTCATCGCAACCTGGAGGATCGCTGGCAGGGATTGACTGGCGAAAACCCCGATCCGGCATTGCCACACAAGAAAATCGAAAGGCAGGCATGATGGCTTGGAATCTAAAACGTAGGGATGTTTTGGGAGCCGGAGCGCTCGGCACCGCTGCCGTTGGGCTTGGCGCCCTTGCGCGGTCGGAACCAGGCCGGAGCCGCACTGTCACCCTGGTTGAGGAAAGTGGCGTGCCTGAAAGCCGCCAGTTCGCTTCCGCTCTGATCGACAACGGCTTTGCAGGTGAAGTGATCCGCATCGACCCATCGCTCAATGGCTTGTTGTACGAACTTGAAGCAACCACCGGGACGATCATCGGGATGACATCTGATCCCGTCGCGATGATCGCAGGGCAGTTGCTGCGCGAACGCGGCGCACATGCGCGGCAGTTCTGGCAGCATCACTTTGCGGGCGGCAGATGGCGTCATCGGACCGAAGGAAGCGCACGCCTGATTGAGAGCACGACACACGCCTGGCCGGTGGCAGTTGCTCACCAGTTGCAGAGCGTCATGGACAACAGATCACCTCAAGTCACAAACGACTGCACCTCCGGACCCTGCGCGTTACTGGCCAGCAGCCCTGGCATGCTGGTCTCGTGGGTTTATGAATTTGAAGGATATCAATCGTGAGCAGCGTTGTTCCCCAAGGGGTTGCAGCCGCCGATTTCTCAAATGCGATCAAAGAGTTCGCAGGAGTCGTCGGCAAGGACCGTGTGTACGTCGATGAACAGCCGCTGTCGAGCTACAGGGATGCTTATTCTCCCCTTGCCGACGGTGAATTTATACCTTCAGCGGCCGTTGCCCCTGACGGTGTCGAACAGATTCAGAAGATCCTCAAGATCGCCAACGCTTACAAGATCCCGCTCTGGACAATCGGCACAGGGCGCAACTTCGCTTATGGCGGCCCTGCCCCGCGCAAGTCCGGCTATGTGATGCTTGACCTGCGTCGGATGAACCGGATTATCGAAGTCAACGAAAAATACGGATATGCTCTTGTCGAGCCCGGCGTTTCGTACATGCAGCTTTATCGGCATCTGCGTGCGATCGGTAGCAAGCTCTGGATCGATCCCGCGGCGCCAGCATGGGGCGGCGTGATGGGCAATGCGCTGGAACATGGCGCAGGCTACACCCCTTATGGCGATCATTTCATCATGCAATGCGGCATGGAAGTGGTCCTGGCTGACGGTGAAGTCGTGCGGACCGGCCAAGGCGCACTCGCGGGATCGAAGCACTGGCAGGTAACCAAACACGCCGCCGGTCCGCAATTTGACGGCATGTTTACCCAATCGAATTTCGGCGTTGTCACGAAAATGGGCATCTGGCTGATGCCCGAACCTCCCGGCTACAAGCCCTTCATGATAACCTACGAGCGTGAGGAGGATCTCGAGGCGATCTTCGAGATCACCCGGCCGCTGAAGGTCAACCAGATCATCCCGAACGCCGCCGTTGCGGTCGATCTTCTGTGGGAAGCCTCGGCCAAGGTCACACGTCGCCATTACTTCGATGGCAAGGGTCCGCTCCCGCAGTCGGCTCGCACGCGGATCGCCTCGGACCTCAAGCTGGGGATGTGGAACTACTACGGTGCGCTCTACGGACCACCCCCCATTATCGAGAACAACTGGAAGATCGTCGAGGAAGCCTTGATGAGCATCCCCGGCGCGAAACTGTACCTCGACCGGGAGAATGACCCTGCCTGGGATTACCGCGTGCGGCTGATGCGCGGCGAGCCGAACATGACTGAATTCAGCATTATGAACTGGATCGGTGGTGGCGGGCACGTCAATTTCTCGCCGATCTCAGCGCCAAGCGGTGCGGAAGCGCTCGCTCAGTACAACATGATAAAGCGGCGCTGCCACGAATACGGTTTTGACTACATAGGGGAATTTCTTGTCGGTTGGCGTGACATGCATCACATCCTGATGATCATGTACGACCGGGCCGACGAGGCGATGCGCAATAGGGCCTACGATCTCTTCGGTTTGCTGGTCGATGAGGCGGCAGAAGTTGGTTTCGGCGAATACCGCACCCACCTCGCCTTCATGGACCAGATTGCCAAAACCTATAAGCACAACGATGGCGCATTGTGGGACCTACACCACCGCATCAAAGATGTGATGGACCCCAACGGCATTCTTTCACCAGGCAAGCAGGGCATCTGGCCCAAAGCGATGCGAGAAACATCGTGAGCGAAACGGCAGCTTGGCCCCCTAAGTCAAGGATCGAAGAAGTATGAAGAATATAGACCACTGGATAGGCGGAGCCCGGGTAGCGCCAGGCAGTGGTGCCTATTTCGACGACCTCAATCCAGTCGATGACAGTCTTTACGCGATGGTAGCAGCCGGCACTTCCGACGACGTTAACAGCGCGGTTGAGGCTGGCGTGGCAGCATTCCGCATGCATCGCAACCTACCTGCCGCAGTTCGTGAGGGCTGGATGTTCAAGGCGGCGGAGATCATGGAACGCGACGTCGCCAAGTTCCAGGAAGTGCTGATCGATGAGGTCGGCTCGCCGGTTGCCAAAGCAGGCTTCGAGACCCGGTTCGCGATCGGTTTCCTGCGCGCTGCCGCCGGGGTTCCGCGCCGGGTCCGCGGCGAAACCATTCCTTCGGACACACCGGGCCGCTTCAGCATGAGCCTGCGCCAGGCGGTGGGTGTCGTTGCCGGCATAACGCCGTTCAATGTTCCGCTGATCAAAGGTATCAAGCAGTCCGCCATGGCGCTTGCAACCGGCAACGCCTTCGTTCTGCTCCCCTCCGAAGCCGCACCGCGCCTGGCTGACTTGCTCGCAGATCTGTGGCGCGAGGCAGGCGTTCCTGACGGCCTGTTCAACATCGTCTACGGCAATGGTGCCGAAATCGGCGATGCGCTCACCGGTCATGCCAATGTCGCTGCGATTACTTTCACTGGCTCCTCGCGCGTCGGCAAGCACATTGCCGGGATCGCAGCCAGGAACCTCAAGAAATATACGCTTGAGCTTGGCGGCAAGAGCCCGCTGATCGTCTGCGCCGATGCCGACCTGGAAAAAGCGGTTGGAGCGGCACTCTTCAGCATTTTCATGTTCCAGGGCCAAGTCTGCATGGGCGCGTCGCGCATCTATGTCGAACGCTCCATTTTTGATGATTTTGCGAAGGCCTTCGCCGCCGCAGCTTCCAAAGCCAAGATGGGCGACTTACGCGAACCCACCACCATGCTTGGCCCCATCATCTCCGAACGCCAACGCGATCGGGTGCGCAGCCACGTCGATGATGCCCGCGCAAAAGGGGCCGAAGTGCTGGCCGGTGCGGAGTGGACTGGCAACTGCTGCTCCGCGACGGTGCTGCGCGGCGTTACCGCCGACATGACTGTCTACTATGAAGAAACCTTCGGGCCGGTCACTTCGCTCTATCCGTTCGACACGCTCGAAGAGGCGATCGAACTGGCGAACGATACCGAGTACGGCCTATCCGCCTCGATCTTCACCCGTGATCTCGACAAGGCCTTGCGCTTTGCTCACGAGGCCGAAAGCGGGATGGTCCATATCAACGCCCCGACCCTCCATGACGAGCCGCACGTACCGTTCGGGGGGACCAAGGCTTCCGGCTTCGGACGCGAGGGCACCGAAGCCGACCTCGAGATCATGACCGAGTGGAAATGGGTTACGATCCAGTCCGCCACGGCCAATCCCAGTGGTCACTAATCCCGCTCGCGTTAGGAACCGAATATGAACGACTTGGCCAATAAAGCGCGCGGCATTTCCTCGTTGCGGGACTTTCTTGAACTCCTTGAAGGCGAAGGCCAGGCGATCACCTGGAGCGAACGGGTGCTGCCGGAACCCGACCTGCGCAATGTCGCGGTCGCGGCTTCGCGCGATGCCAATGGTGCGCCCGCGATCTTGTTCGACAACATCGCCGGCTATCCCGGCAAGCGTACCGTGGTGGGCGTCCACGGTTCGTGGGACAATATCGCGTTGCTGCTGGGCCGGCCCAAGGGCACGACAATCCGCGAGCTGTTCTTCGAGATCGCCGGTCGCTGGGGCGATGCCGAGGCTCAGATCAGTTACGTTCCCGAAGGCCAGGCTCCGGTCCACGAGTGCCGGGTCGAAAGCGGAATCAATCTCTACGATATCCTCCCGGTTTATCGCATCAACGAATACGACGGCGGGTTCTTCATGGGCAAGGCTTCGGTCGCGTCACGCGATCCCGAAGATCCCGACAATTTCGGCAAACAGAATGTCGGCATTTACCGGCTGCAAGTGCAAGGCCCGGATAGCTTCAGCCTGATGACCATTCCGTCGCACGACATGGGTCGGCAGATCATGGCCGCCGAACGCAACGGTCTGCCGCTTAAGATCGCGGTCATGCTCGGCAACCACCCGGGACTTGCGGTCTTCGCCGCCACGCCGATCGGTTACGAGGAATCCGAGTACGCCTACGCCTCGGCGATGATGGGCGCGCCGATCAGACTTACCAAATCTGGCAATGGTGTCGATATTCTCGCGGACAGCGAGATCGTGATCGAAGCGGAAATGCAGCTGGGCGAGCGTGTGCTGGAAGGTCCGTTCGGCGAATTCCCCGGTTCTTACAGCGGGGTCCGCAAGGCGCCGATTTTCAAGGTTACGGCGGTATCGCATCGCCGAGATCCGATCTTCGAGAATATCTACATCGGCCGTGGCTGGACCGAACACGACACGCTGATCGGGTTGCACACCTCCGCGCCTATATATGCCCAGTTGCGCAAGGACTTTCCCGAAGTCACGGCTGTCAACGCGCTCTACCAACACGGTTTGACCGGGATCATCTCGGTCAAAAACCGGATGGCCGGCTTCGCCAAGACCGTTGCTCTGCGTGCGCTGAGCACGCCGCACGGCGTGATGTATCTCAAGAACCTGATCATGGTCGATGCCGATGTCGACCCCTTCGACCTCAACCAGGTGATGTGGGCGCTGTCGACGCGTACCCGCGCCGACGATATAATCGTGCTCCCAAATATGCCTGCCGTGCCGATCGACCCGTCTGCGGTCGTGCCTGGCAAGGGCCACCGGCTGATCATTGACGCGACAAGCTACCTGCGGCCCGATCCCATCGGCGAGGCACATCTCGTTAGTCCACCGACTGGCCCGGACATTGATGCGTTGAGCAAGGCAATCCGGTTACTTCAGCAAGGAGTTGCAAAATGAGCGAGACGCTCTGTCCGCGCTGTTCGAGTACAGGCGCAATCGAAGACTATCAGGGGCGCGAGGACAACATCGTTGTCTGGACGATCTATCGCTGCGTGACTTGCTGCTTTTCATGGCGTGACAGCGAACCGGCCAGCACCATCGGGGCCGGGGTCCGCTCGGCAGACTTCGCCGTCGATGCGGAAAATCTCGATCGCTATCCCAAAATACTTCAGCAATAGGCAAATGAGGAAACAAGGATGATTGATCAGGCTCGCCAGGCGGCTGCACTGACAGCAATTGAAGCGGCTCTGGGCGCCGGAGCGGTCGATCGATCGCCCGCCGTGCTGGCCCGCTACGCCACACCCCTCGCCATTCCGGTCGGTGTTGTCCTGCCCGCAAATGAAGCGCAGCTGGCAGTTGCGCTAAGTGCGGCGAAAGGCGCTGGCGGGGTATTGCAGCCGGTTTGTAATGGCGCGCATGGTCTTGAGAAAACCGGGCTGGACAAGGTTATCGTGCTCGATTTGCAGCGCATGAACCAAGTCCTCGAGGTGAACGAGGAACTGGCTTACTGCCTGGTCGAACCCGGCGTCACCTTCCGCGAGCTCAATGCCAATATCAAAAGCAAGAATATCAAGCTTTGGGTGGATTTCCCCGGCAATCCCGATGCGAGCGTGGCCGCCAGCTTCGTGGAACGGAGCGCGGGCTACACACCCTATTCGGATCATAGTCTGATGCAATGCGGCCTTGAAGTCATGCTCGCCGATGGCAGGCTGGTCCGCACCGGCATGGGCGCCATGCCCAAAAGCACCTGCTGGCAATTGTTCAAGTTCGGATACGGCCCGTGGGTCGACGGACTGTTCTCACAATCCGATTTCGCCGTGCCAACCAAGGTCGGCACGTGGCTGATGCCGGAACCGCCTGCTTTCAAGACGTTCATGGTTACCGTGGAAAACGAGGACGGGCTGGCTCCGCTGCTCGATGTGCTCGGCCCCCTCAAACTGAACATGGTTGTGGCCAATGGCGTTGCCGTAAGCAATGCGCTTCACGAAGCCGCCTTGCTCGGCAAGAAGCGTAGCGACTACGCCGGTCAGGGCCCGATGGCGGCCAGCGCGGTCAAAGCGGCTGGTAAGGCGATGGGTTTGGGGTACTGGAATCTATACGGTTCGCTCTACGGTCTGCCGGACAACGTCCCGATCCTGTGGGATCTGGTCAACGGCGCCTTCGGATCGGTCCCCGGGGCGAAAGTCATCGCAGACGGTCGTGGCGTCGACCCCCGGCTCTGGTCATGGCGAATGGGGACTATGACAGGGGCTGTAGCCAGCCCTCCGGCACCAATCGCACAGTGGAACGGCAACCAGGCGCTGACGGTCAACCCGGTTAGCCCGGTCGATGGTGAAGACGCGATGCGTCTCTACGAGCTTTCACGCGATACCTGCGCAGAGCATGGTTTCGATATGGTTAGTGAAGCTGTCGCCATATGGCGTTCAGCCAACCACCGCCAGTTCCTCCCGAGCACTGGGTCGGACCAGCGCAGCGCAGCGCGCGCTCGCGCCTGCGCCGAAGCCTTGATCGAGGCACAGGCGGAGGCCGGATTCGGGCAAGTATTCACCGAACCGGGCCTGCGCGCCACGGTCGATAAGACATTCGCTTCGGGCGGACTTTCGACACTCCACGCGAGGGTCAAAAAGGCCCTTGACCCAACTGCGCTGTTCGCGTCCGCCTGATCTGCCCTGCAATCAATCGAGTTAGAGGCATAATGAAAAAACTGATCGCCATTTCGCTCCTTGGCATATTGAGCGCCTGCAACAGCGACCCGACGGTCGAAAAACCCGACGGCGCAGAGAATTATGCTTTGATGTGCGCGGGATGCCATAACCCCGGCCCGGGTCACCCTGGAACCATGCTGCTTGAACAAGCAGGACGACCGGTGGCATCGCTGTTCGGCAGAGCCGACCTTGATCGGGAATATTTGCGCACGATCGTGCGTCAGGGGCTTATCGAAATGCCGCCATTCCGCCCAACTGAGCTGAGCGACGCAGAGATCGATGAGATTTACGCTCACATCATGAGCGCAGAACCGCCCGTGACGACACCGGCGATGCCGGTTAAATAAGGGCCTTGATGGCCAACCGCGTCAGCAGCGCGGCAGTATCTTTCGGAGCCGCAATTGCCGCGCGATAAGCCTCCAGGCTCAATCGCGCGGCGGATTGTGCGGACAAGTCCAGTGGTTGGCCATGTTGCTGGCCATCATAGGCAAGACATCGGACCAGTTCGATCTGGATCTGGCGCTCCATCTGAAGTTCGCTCGCCTTCAGGCTGGTGTAAAGCTTGTCTCTCGCAGCTACCGCTTGCAGGTCCGGTGCCTGCTGAAGCCACGACTTGGCCCACCGCCGCGCACCGCGCACCGGCCAGACCAAGTTTTCGTTCAATGCAGCAACACCACCCAACAGGTCACCGATCTCGAATTGGCTGAGAGTCCTGCCCTCGCCTTGCGCCAACCATAGACATAACAGCAAAACGTTGACATCGAATCCATGCTCGTCCTGCAGGGCCAGACACAGGTCAGCGACTTGCGGCTTCGCATAGACTTCCAGCGAAAATTGCCAGAATTCGTCAGCAGCGTCCTTGCTTGTCATCTTCCCCATTGCCGTGACCAACTTTCATCCTGCGTTGCCCATCCGCTTGCGGACAAGCGGAATTAGAAGAAGCGATTTTCGGGCCGTGGAAGTCCGAAATGGTGGCGCAAGGTCGTACCTTCGTATTCCTTGCGGAAAATGCCCCTGCGCTGCAATTCGGGCACGACCATATCGACAAAGTCGTTCAGTCCTTCCGGGAGATAGGGGAACATGACGACGAACCCGTCTGACCCACGCTCCTCCAGCCAAATTTCCATTTCGTCGGCGATTGATGCCGGCGTGCCGACAAAGGCGAGCCCCCCATAGCTGCCGGCCTTTGCGGCGAGCTGGCGGATCGTCAGATTGTGCGCCCGCGCATCCTCGATAACCTTTTCCCGCGCAGTCTTGCTGGCGTTGGTTTCGGGAATTTCCGGAAGCGGGCCATCGGGATCAAAGCCCGACACGTCAAACCCGAGCATGCCGCAAAGCGATTGAATGCCGCTTTCGTAATGGACCAGACTGTCAAGCTGGGCGCGCTTGGCCTGGGCCTGTTCGACCGTTTCGCCGACGACGACGAATGCTGCGGGCAGAATTTTCAGATGATCGGGATTCCGCCCGACCGGCGCCATGCGCCCCTTCACATCAGCATAGAAGCGCTTGCCACCGTCGAGGCTCGCTTCTGCGGCAAAGACAACCTCAGCCGTTTCGGCGGCGAGCTGACGCCCAGCTTCCGAGGCCCCGGCCTGAAAAATGACCGGCCATCCTTGGACCGGGCGAGCAATGTTGAGCGGGCCGCGAACTGAAAAATGCGGTCCCTTGTGATCGAGCACGTGCATCCGTTGAGGATCGAAATATATTCCGCTCTCGGCATCGCAGACGAAAGCATCCTCCGCAAAGCTGTCCCACAGGCCGGTCACCACATCGTAGAATTCGCGGGCGCGCAGATAGCGGCCTTCATGTTCCGGCTGCACTTCGTAACCAAAATTTTTGGCATTGTCAGGGTTTGCAGTGGTAACGACGTTCCAGCCAGCTCGCCCACCGCTGAGATGATCAAGCGAAGCAAACCGACGCGCGACATGAAAGGGTTCTTCAAAGGTGGTCGATGCAGTCGCAACCAGGCCGATCCGTTCGGTAGCGCCCGCCAGGGCTGACAGCAGGGTAAGAGGTTCGAACGAGGTGACGGTGTGGCTGCGCCGCAGAGCATCGACCGACATGTTCAGCACGCCGAGATGATCGGCCATGAAGAAGGCATCGAACTTTCCCTCCTCCAGTTTGCGCGCAAATTGCCTGATGGCCGGGAAATTGAAATTGGCGTCGTGGATTGCTCCGGGATAGCGCCAGGCGCCGGTGTGGATGCTGACCGGTCGCATGAACGCACCGAGGTGAAGTTGGCGCTGACGAGACATCAAATTTCGCTCCTATGGCTTTGCAAATGCGATACCCGACACTCGTTTGTCCAGAATTGGCCTGATCTGGCTAACGGAGCTGCTGCTACCGGGGTTTGGGTCAGGCGGGGCTCTTCGGCTCTGCGTTCGGTACGTCGCAATGGCTCAATGCTGCGTGCATACGCCTTGCCCTCAACTATTTTACCTCTCCCCCTGACAGTCTGAGTGATCTGGTGTCGGCCCTAACCCTGCCAACCGATGGCCCTGCTTGCACTGCGCGCCACACCAGTGATCCTATCGATTTTGGCCTTGCTGAAAAACGTCTTTTGGTCCGCACGAGCCAAGACACTCATCGTCGCGACCAAGCGATCTTGTGAATCCAGAACCGGCACAGACGTCGCCGATAGTCCCGGTACGACAGTTCCGTAAGTCCTGGCGAAACCCACACGCCTGGCCTCCTCAATTTGCGCGGCAAGTTCGAGGTCATCGACGACAATACCCTCAGCCCGCTCGCGTTCGACCCGTTCCCTGGTCTGTTCAGGAGGGCAATGCGTCAGAAAGAGGATCCCGGTCGACGATGTCTGCAATGGCAATACCGATCCCGTGTGCAGAGATGTAAACAGCGGCATTCCACCATCGATCCAGCGAATGACAGTTGGGCCGTAATCGCCCCACACGGAAAGCAAGCCGGTAGTTTTCATTTCTGCCAAAAGATCTTCCAAATGCTCCGCGGCTATGCGCACAGTGTCCAGCCGTGCCATTGCCGCCAGGCCAAGACGGACCGTGAGCCCCCCCAAATAATACCGCCCGCTCCGTTCGTCCTGTTCGGCCACCCCGGTATTCACAAAGGAAAGCAAATACCGGTGGGCTTGGCTGCGGGACAGACCTGAATGTTCTGCCACTTCGCGGAGAAAGGCCCCTTCACCTCCTCCAGTCTCCACTAAAGCCAATAAAACGCGCACCCCAATTTCAACTGACTGAATAGATTTCCTCTTATCATTACTTTCATTGAGCCCATTTTCAAAATCTTCACTAGTTTTCTTCATATCGTGGTCCATTATTTCAAATTTATCAAGTATGGCGATGATGAGTGAGATACCAGGCGCTTTCCCTCAAATGTGGATCGGCGTCGAGCAAAATTTGGTGCACGGATTCGTCTGAAAAGATGATCAGCGACGTGTAGTGGGTTCATCTGCTTACACAAACTCCTTGAACCGGATTGTCGCGCGGAGGACTTCGGTAGGTATTGTTGATAGCGACTTTCAAGACTGGCCTGGCTGAGGATCAATCTTCATCAAACTGCGCGGCGATAGCTTTGGGTATGGCCGGGTCATCGATCGTTGGTGGCACACTGAAAGGTTCGCGATCAACGATCTTGCGCAGCAGATTGCGAAGGATCTTTCCCGATCGGGTCTTCGGCAATTGATCAACCACATACACGGTCTTTAATGCCGCGACGGCACCCAGTTCAGCGCGCACGGCCGAGATTGCAAGTCCGGCAATCGCGCCTTCATCCGCTGCCCCAGACTGTGCGGTTATGAAGGCGACCGGCGCCATGCCCTTGACGGCGTCTTTTGCGCCCACCACCGCGCATTCGCTGACCTCCGCAAGCCGCGCCACAATTTCCTCCATCTGACCGGTAGAAAGTCGGTGGCCTGCGACATTGATGATGTCATCGGTCCGCCCCATGATGTGGAGAAAGCCGACGCCGTCACAATAGCCAGAATCGCCCGTTTCGTAATAGCCTGGAAAACTGGCGAAGTTTTTCGCAAAGGCAGCTTGGTTGTTCCACAGCGTCCGAAAGGCTCCAGGCGGCAGGGGTGTCTGAATGACAACGTTGCCGCTTTCGCCTTCGTCCACTGCGGTGCCATCGTCGCGCAGAATTGCAAATTTGTAGCCGGGCACTGCAAGCCCCGCGCTGCCTGGTTTGCGCCGCAAATCGCCCATCGCGAAACATGAGGCGATGGCCGGCCAACCCAGCTCGGTCTGCCACCAGTGATCAAACACTGGCAGCCCGCTTTCCTGCTCAAGCCATTCAATGGTTGCGGGGTCCGCGCGCTCACCTGCGAGGAAGATCGCGCGGCATTCGCCCGTGCCGATCTCTTTCAAGAATCTTGCTTCGGGATCTTCCTTGCGGATCGCCCGGATCGCAGTGGGTGCAGTAAAGAAGGTTCTGACCTTGTTGCGTGTAATCGTCCGCCAGAAAGTGCCAGCATCCGGCGTGCCAACCGGTTTCCCCTCGAACAAGACAGAAGTTCCTCCCACCAGCAACGGCCCATAGACGATGTAACTGTGGCCAACGACCCAGCCAACGTCCGATGCCGCCCAGAACGCGTCACCCGAACCAATGCCATAGATATTCTCCATGGACCACGAAAGCGCAACAGCATGGCCTCCATTGTCGCGCACGACACCCTTGGGAATGCCGGTAGTTCCCGAGGTGTAGAGGATATAGAGCGGGTCCCCCGAAACGAGCGACACACAGGCTGGCATTGGATCGCTTGCGGTGCGGTTGCGCAGTTCCTGCCAATCAATATCCCGCTCATGGCCAAGGTCGGCCGTCAGCCGCTCGCGCTTTAGAAGGACGACATGTTCAACGCTGTGCAACGAAAGTTCGACCGCCTCATCAACCAAAGGTTTGTAGGCAATGACCCTCGCCCCTTCGAGCCCGCACGAAGCGGTCAGGATTACCTTGGGTTTGGCATCATCAATCCGCTTGGCAAGTTCCGGTGCGGCGAATCCGCCGAAAACCACCGAATGGATCGCGCCCAATCGTGCGCAAGCCAGCATCGCGAAGGCCGTCTCGGGCACCATCGGCATGAAGATGACGACCCGGTCGCCCTTCGACACACCCAGGCTGGCAAGCATCGCCGCCACCCGTCCCGTTTCCATCAGCAGCTGTGAATAGGTGAAGCTGCGAAAGGCACCTGTAGAAGGGCTGTCGTAGTTCAGTGCAACTGCATCGCCGCGTCCTGCCAGGACATGCCTGTCCAGGCAATTGTGGCAGGTGTTGAGAATCCCGTCGGAAAACCAGCCCTTTTCTTCGTCATAGGTCAGTCGGGGCTCCGAAAACCAGTCCAACGTCTGCGCGGCGTCCGCCCAAAAGCCTTCAGGGTCTTCGGCAGCGTGACGAAACGCTTCGGCATATGACTGATTGTGCTGTTTTTCGGTCATGGCTTCATGCATCCTGGGTTGCGCATTCGAAGAGTCTCGGGGCTATCGACGTGAAATGGCGATCGCGGCGATGATCATGATCGCGCCCACAAAATGATATGAAGATAAATATTCACCAAGGAGCGGTATGGCGAGTCCGACCCCGAACACCGTCGGCAAATTCATGTAAACCCCTGCGCGAACCGATCCGATCAGTACTACCGAACGGTTGAACAAGCCATAGGCGGCAAGCGAGGGAAATATCCCGACATACAGAACGGTAGCCACGACTTCGACCGACGGCAAGGACAGGCCTTCGCTGGCCAGCATAGCGATGTAGGGTATTGCCAACGACGCCGCGCCGATCGCAAAAAGGGCGGCGAGCAAGCTGAGGTGATGCACGGCCGGCGCCTTGCGAAGGAAGGTGGCGTAGGCCGAATAAAGGAATACAGCTGTCACTGCGAGCAAATCCCCGCGGTTGAGTGCGCCCCATTGCAGGGCAAGCGGATGCCCTTGAGTGACGATCCACACGACCCCCGCAAACGATAGTCCGGCGCCGAGAGCAAGAAGTGGACGCAACCGCTCCCCAAACACAACCGCAGGTATCACCATCGTCATGATCGGCATGATGGCTTGCAGCATCAGGCTGTTGGTTGCAGTAGTATACTGTAGACCCGCATAGACGAGGTAGCTGAACAGCCCGACACCAAAAAAACCGAGCGGCATAAGCACTGGCCATGATTCGCGCAGAGTTTGCCTATCGTCCCTGATATGTCGCCAGGCGAAAGGAAGCACGAACAGAAAAGCAACCACCCACCTCCAGAATGCAAGCGACGTGGGTGAGATCAAGTCGCGCGCTGCGCGGGCGACAATCGGATTCAAAGCCCAGAAGAAGGATGCCAGGCAAAGCAGCAAGGTTGGCGAGTTCCAGACTCCCGATCGCGCGTCTCGCCAGACAGAGAGACCACGGGCAAGCGTGCTCAAAACCAGGATCCAAACAGGCCAAGCAGCACTTGCGCAAGCTCAGTTTTTTGCATATCATGCATCGCATTGCCTATAGTGTTTGACTTTTTTAGATTCAAGCCAAGAGAGCTGTACGGAGAGAAGTATGTCTGAAATCCTCAACCTTGTCGACAATGTCGAATCGAATCAGTCGCGCGAGATTTTCTGGGATAAGGACG
This sequence comes from Erythrobacter sanguineus, assembly GCF_900143235.1. Classification (GTDB taxonomy): domain Bacteria; phylum Pseudomonadota; class Alphaproteobacteria; order Sphingomonadales; family Sphingomonadaceae; genus Erythrobacter; species Erythrobacter sanguineus. The sequence goes on from NZ_FRDF01000006.1 coordinate 82,858, forward strand.
TATACAACCTTGAGTTGGAAAGGATTTTTGCTCGTTCGTGGCTGTTTCTGGGGCACGAGTCGCTCCTTCCCAAGCCCGGCGATTTCATCACCACCTATATGGCTGAAGACAAGGTCATCCTGTCGCATCAGCAAGATGGCTCGTTCCGGGCGTTCATCAATTCGTGCACCCATCGCGGCAACCAGATTTGCCATGCCGACAGCGGCAATGCCAAGGCGTTCGTCTGCAACTACCACGGCTGGGTTTACGGTCAGGACGGCAGTCTGGTCGATGTCCCGCTCGAAACGCGGTGCTATCATGGCCAGCTCGACAAGGCGAAGCTGGGCGCCAAGCACGTTCGGGTAGAGACGTACAAAGGCTTCATTTTCGGCTGCGGCGATGCCGACGCGCCAAGTCTGGAGGAATTTCTGGGCGAATTCCGTTGGTACCTCGATACGATCTGGGAAGGTGCCGGAGGCGGGCTGGAGCTGCTGGGTCCGCCGATGAAAAGTCTTCTGGCCTGCAATTGGAAGGTGCCGACAGAGAATTTCGTCGGCGATGGCTACCATGTCGGCTGGACCCACGCCGGCGCCTTGGCCCAGATCGGCGGCGAACTTGCCGGTCTGTCGGGGAACCGGGCGGACCTGCCCTTTGAAAGTCTGGGCTATCAGTTCACGACCCGGCACGGGCATGGCTTCGGAGTGATCAACAACGCCGCCCCGGCGATCCACGTCAAGCGCGATGGCTGGGCAAAATACCTTGCCGACACCCGCGCTGAAGTTGGCCGAAAGTTCGGACCGGAGCGTGAAGAACTTTATGTTGGCCACTGGAACTGCTCGATCTTCCCGAGCTGCTCGTTCCTTTACGGAACCAATACGTTCAAGGTCTGGCATCCGCGTGGCCCGCACGAGATTGAAGTGTGGACGTACACGATGGTGCCGCGTGACGCCGACGCGGAAACGAAGAGCATGATCCAGCGCGAAGCCACCCGGAGTTTCGGCACTGCCGGAACGCTGGAAAGCGACGATGGCGAGAACATGTCGTCGTCCACCTTTGTCAACCGCGGAACCATCACCCGCGACGGCCGCATCAACTCCAGCATGGGTGCCGGCTTCGAAGGTCCGCACCCCGTTTTTCCGGGGATTGTTGGATCCAGCTTCATCGGCGAAACATCCCATCGCGGCTTCTATCGTTTCTGGAAGGAAATGCTGGATGCGCCCGATTGGAAGGCGGTGAAGGCAAACGACGACACCTGGGATTCGATGTTCACCAATCGTAATTACTGGACCGACAAAGTCGACGCAGCCGAGTAATTCACAAACTTTTTCAAACGCATCGAATGCCGGAGAGTTTATGACGGGTAAACAGACCTTAGCGGGATTGGATGTCCAGTCCGCGATTGAAATGCATTATCGTGCCGAAGTCCGGATGCTTCAGAACGGGCAATACCGAGAATGGTTAACGGACATGGTCGCCGAGGACATCCATTACTGGATGCCGATTTATGAACAACGCTTGATCCGCGACCGTCGCCCCGATCCGACACCCGACGATGCTGCAATTTATAATGACGATTATGGCGAGCTCAAGCAACGCGTAGAGCGGCTTTATACCGGCACCGTATGGATGGAGGATCCGCCGTCCAAGATCCGGTACATGGTCAGCAACGTCGAAGCTTTCGATGCAGGCGATGGCGAGTTCGACGTTTATTCAAACGTGGTCGTCTATCGCAACCGCCGCCAACTTGAAATGACCGTTCATACGCTGGGGCGTGAGGATAAGCTGCGCCGGGTTGGTAATGGTTTCCAGGTGTTCCGGCGCAAACTGCTGATCGATGCGCGCGTGACGCAAGACAAGAACCTGTACTTTTTCTGCTAATAAAGCGCCCAAGAGCGCAATAAGAGGAGAGCCTTTATGCAAGCCTATGCCGCAATCATTGAAAGCCAGGGCGGGAAATTTGTCCTCGATAACGTCGATATCGAAGAGCCCCGTGACGGTGAAGTACTTGTCAAGATTGCTGCGGCTGGGATGTGCCACACCGATCTTACCGTCCGCGACCAGTATTACCCGACCCCACTTCCCGCCGTTCTGGGCCATGAGGGTTCTGGCGTTGTCGAAAAGGTCGGGCGCGGAGTCACCACGGTCAAGCCGGGCGACAAGGTGGTGCTATCGTTCAGCTATTGCGGGACTTGCCCGTCGTGCATGAAGGGTCACCAAGCCTATTGCCCAAGCCTTTTTCCGCTCAATTTCATGGGCCGTCGGCTTGACGGATCGACCCCGATCACACGCAACGGGGAAGATGTGAATGCCTGCTTCTTCGGACAGTCTTCATTCGCGACCTATTCGATCGCAACTGAAAACAACTGCGTCAAGGTTGCCGACAACGCACCGATTGAGCTTCTCGGCCCATTAGGCTGCGGAATTCAGACCGGCGCAGGCACCGTCCTCAATGCGCTGCAGCCAGCCCCCGGCTCGTCGATTGCAATCTTCGGCGTCGGCTCGGTTGGTCTCAGCGCGGTGATGGCTGCAAAGGCTTCCGGTTGCGTCAAGATTATCGCTGTCGACCGCAATCCCACGCGTCTGCAGTTGGCCCGTGAACTTGGTGCAACCGACATTATTGATGCCAACACCAACAATGCTCAGGAAACGATCATTGCCATGACGGGGGGCGGCGCGGACTATGCGATTGATACCACCGCCATTCCGCAGGTTCTGCGCAGCGCGGTAGACAGTACCCATACAATGGGGGAAACGGCCGTAGTCGGCGGGGCGAAGTTGGGAACTGAATTCTCGCTCGACATGAACAACATGCTTTTCGGCCGCAAATTGCGCGGGGTGGTCGAAGGTTCGAGCACACCACAAGTCTTCATCCCGCAACTGATTGCGATGCGCGAGGCCGGTCTGTTTCCGTTCGAACGGCTCTGCACGTTCTACGATTTCGACCAGATCAATCAAGCCGTCGAGGAAACGGAAGTTTCCGGCAACGCGATCAAGGCCATTCTCAAGATGTAATGCGGCCTTTGCGCCCACTCTGCGGTCGATCACCGCAACAGAGTTCGGCGCAGGGCTAGACCGATTAGGGGCCGATCGACCAGCAGGGCCACAAAATGGGAGCTAACGGACAGGAGCATCGCCTGCCGTTCGCTCTTAGTGCTCCATGCGGCAAGCCGCACGTCGATGACCAAGGTTGGGCTTACAATTCTGAAGTCGAATAGAGACCTGCAAACCGCGTGCCTCGCACTTGGCGGATGACGCTAAGGACCGTCATAATGTTTGGGAAGTGCAAAAAGATGGGCCAAAAGCCCCAAGCCGCGGCGTCATGAGCTCGATCGATGGAGCGCCTCAAGTCGGGACGTCAACTATTGCGGACGGATCCCAACCTACAACCGGGCTTCCAGTTCCTCGTCGGTTCTGGGCGGCACTCTCGATCTGGAGTGCCATATTTCTTACCATTATGGACGTATCAATTGCTAACGTAGCTCTGCCTTTTATCTCGAAAGGTTTGGCCATAACTGCGGCAAAATCGGTATGGGCAATCAACGCCTATCAGATCGCCATCGTGATGGCGCTTTTGCCGATGGCGAAGGCCGCCGAAATCCTTGGCTACAAGAAAGTCTATCTGGGCGGCCTCTTGATTTTCATGCTTGCGGCCTTTGGCAGTATCAACGCACACAGTTTGGCAGTTCTGGCGTCGTCGCGCTTTGTGCAAGGTATCGGTGCCGCGGCAGTAATGGTGGTCAGCGGGGCATTGGTTCGGACAATCTACCCTCCTGCATTGGTCCCGCGCGGCATAGGATACAATACCATCGCCGTTTCGATTGCTTCGGCCGCCGGACCGGCGGTCGGTGCGCTCGTCCTTTCGATTGCGGGATGGCACGCCATTTTTGCAGTGGGGCTTCCGTTCGGCTTGCTCGCGCTTGCACTCGGATTCTGGGCAATCCCTTCGACCGGGTCGCAAAAAAAGGCATTCGATTACCGTTCGGCCTTGTTGTGCAGTGCGGGCTTTGCGGCCTTATTCCTCTTCCTCAATGATCTGGCTCAAGATTCCGTTTCTCGGTGGACATTGCTTTCAATCGGCATCGCGATCCCGGCCATATGGTTCCTCGGTAAACGCACGACAGCCAACCAGGACTCGATGGTACCGCTCGATTTGCTGAAGCTGGACTCGCTGCGCACAGCTTATGCTATGTCTGCAACAGCCTATGCTGTCATGATGCTTATCACATTGTCATTCCCATTCATTCTGCAACAACGGTTTCACTTCAAACCTGAGACTATCGGCCTTTTCATGGTGCCACTGCCGCTCGGCATCGTGATTGCAGCGTTCGTTTCCGGGCGTCTGGTCAATCGCTATGCGTCAGCCTGGCTGTGCGCTTCGGGGTTGATTGTCCTAACCGGTGGCGCAATTTGGCTGTCATTGTTGCAACCGGGCGTTTCGACTTTCCAGATCGTCGCAGCGGCAGTGATTTGCGGCATCGGCTTCGGCATTTTCCAGGTTCCCAACAACCATAGTATGATCGCTATTGCTCCACACGCCCGCGCTGGAGCGGCTTCGGCAATGCTGTCGTTGTCAAGGCTGATTGGTCAAACGTTAGGGGCCATTCTGGCCGCATTGCTGTTTCGCAAATTTGGCGCGCAGAGTGACGCGCCAATCGTAGCTGCGGCCTTGATTGCTCTGGCGGTGGCTAGCGCAACCCTGCTACGAAAAGATCGGAGCAGGACCACAATGGTTGAGTGACCCCTGGCCGCCTGCAACCGTTCGATCATCGCGCACGTAGGCCCGCAAATATGCAGCATCAGTCTCAAAATTTGTCATGATCGGCACAGCCATATCGTCCCATGCTACCGCGCTGAGGTCATTACCTAGCTGGTCGATTGGCATCAGTGCTAAGCGCTCGGTCTGGGCGGCCTTCCTAACACCAAGGATCGCCTCCAACGCTTCTATGGAGTTCTCGCTAGGTCCGGACGCGATTTCGACCTTAGACTATGACGATGTCTTTAGGCAAAAAAGGTCTGATCGAACTGATCGAGCAAGAGGCTGATGGTGATTTTGTAACCGAGAAACTTTTGATGGACAGTGTAAGAATATTCACCGACTTAAGGAGCCTGTCCTTCATTTCTGCAAAATTGCCTGGGCTGCGGCCAGCCTCGCGATCGGTACCCGGAAGGGCGATGCGCTGACATAGTCCAGCCGGACCTCCTCACAGAAGGCAATGCTGTCCGGATCGCCGCCATGCTCGCCGCAGATCCCCAGCTTGATGTCGGGCCGCGTCGACCGCCCGCGTTCGGCCGCCAGCCGGACCAGCTGGCCGACCCCTTCGATATCCAGGCTGACGAACGGATCGCGCGGGAAGATTCCCTTTTCGACATAAGCGCCAAGGAACCGCGCGGCATCGTCGCGGCTGACGCCCAGCGTAGTCTGGGTCAGATCGTTGGTCCCGAACGAGAAGAATTCACCAACTTCGGCAATCTTGCCAGCCATCAGCGCCGCGCGCGGCAGTTCGATCATCGTGCCAACCTGATAGGCCAGTGTCCGGCCCTGTTCTGCGAACACCGCCGCCGCGGTCCGATCGACCAGGGCCTTGAGGATTTCCAGCTCCTTGCGGGTGGCGACCAGCGGGATCATCACCTCGGGCACCACGGCCTCGCCGTGCTGGGCTTCCACCTCGCAGGCGGCTTCGAAAATCGCCCGGGCCTGCATCTCGTAGATCTCGGGAAAGGTGATCCCCAGGCGGCAGCCGCGATGGCCCAGCATCGGGTTGAATTCGTGAAGCTCGTTGGCCCGGCGGCGCAGGGTTGCTGCCCCCACCCCGATCATCTCGGCCAGATCCTCGAACTCGGCATCTTCGTGCGGCAGAAACTCGTGGAGCGGCGGATCGAGCAGCCGGATCGTCACCGGCAGGCCCGCCATGACCTCAAAGATCGCGTGAAAATCGGCGCGTTGCTCGGGCAGCAGTTTGGCCAAGGCGGCGCGTCGCTGGTCATCGTCTTCAGCTAGAATCATCTGGCGTACCGAGGCGATCCGCTTGGCGTCAAAGAACATATGCTCGGTCCGGCACAGGCCGACCCCTTCGGCGCCAAACTGACGCGCGGTGCGGCAATCGGCCGGGGTTTCGGCATTGGTGCGAACCTTCATCCGGCGGTGCCGGTCGGCCCATTCCATCAGGACGCCGAAATCGCCGACCAGTTCGGGCTCGATCGTCTTTACCAGCCCGGCCATAACCTCGCCGCTGGCACCGTCCAGGGTGATGACATCGCCTTCCTTCAACTCGCGGTTGCCGATCCGCAATGACCGGCTGGCGAGGTCGATCGAGACGGCCGAGGCGCCAGAAACGCAGGGCCGCCCCATGCCACGCGCCACCACCGCGGCGTGGCTGGTCATGCCCCCGCGCGCGGTCAGGATGCCCTTGGCGGCGTGCATGCCGTGAATATCTTCCGGACTGGTTTCCACCCGCACTAGGATTACCGCCTCGCCCATCGCCGAACGCTTTTCGGCGCTGTCGGAATCGAGCACGATCGCGCCCGATGCCGCCCCGGGCGATGCCGGCAGCCCCAGGGTCAAGACGTCACGCGGGGCCTGGGGATCGAGCGTGGGGTGCAGCAGTTGATCAAGCGCCATCGGATCGACCCGCAGGATCGCGGTCTTTTCATCGATCAGCCCTTCGTGGACCATGTCGACCGCCATCTTCAGCGCGGCCTTGGCGGTTCGCTTGCCGCTGCGAGTCTGGAGCATCCACAGCTGCCCGCGTTCAACCGTGAATTCGATGTCCTGCATGTCGCGGTAGTGTTTTTCAAGCAGCTCGAAAACCGCAGCCAGTTTGCCGTAAGCTGCCGGCATTGCCTCTTCCATCGATAGCGGCTTGGCCTTGGCCCGCTCGCGCGCGGCCTTGGTCAGGTATTGCGGGGTACGGATCCCGGCGACCACGTCTTCGCCCTGGGCATTGACCAGCCACTCGCCATAGAACGCCCGCTCGCCGGTCGCCGGATCGCGGGTAAAGGCCACCCCGGTGGCGCTGGTATCGCCCATATTGCCGAAAACCATCGCCTGGACGTTGACCGCGGTGCCCCAGTCGCCGGGGATGTTGTTTAGCCGGCGATAGACCTTGGCCCGGTCGGCATCCCAGCTGTCAAACACCGCTCGAATCGCTCCCCACAACTGTTCGTGGACATCCTGAGGGAACGGGCGGCCCAGCTCAGCCTCGACAATCTCTTCGTATTCCTTGACCAGCGCCTGCCAATGCTGCACCTCCATCTCAACATCGGAGTAAAAGCCGTTGTTCTCCTTGACGATTTCCAGTGCGCCTTCAAACAGGTGGTGGTCCACACCCAGCACCACATCGGAATACATCTGGATGAAGCGGCGATAGGAGTCCCAGGCAAAGCGCGGATCGCCCGAAGTTTGCGCCAGCCCCGCAACGGTGGCGTGATTGAGCCCTAGATTGAGCACGGTATCCATCATCCCGGGCATCGACACCCGTGCGCCCGAACGGACCGAAACCAGCAAGGGATCGGCCGGATTGCCAAAGCTTTTGCCAACCGCAGCCTCGATATGGGCCAGCGCTACGGCCACTTCGGCCTTCAGACTGTCGGAAAAGTCATTCCCTTCCGCCAGATAAAACACGCATTGTTCGGTGGTGATGGTAAAGCCCGGGGGAACTGGCAGGCCGATTCCGGCCATTTCCGCCAGATTCGCGCCCTTACCGCCGACAATGGTCTTGTCGCGGCTGCGCGGGCCCTGCCTGGTGGCGCCGCCGCCGAAGGCGTAGACTTGTTTGTTCATAATGAAGTTGGTTTCCCTAAACGTGACGAGATTTGCCCGTTAGCCTTCGAATCGCAAGAAAGTCCGCCAAATAGTGCAACGCATTGCACAAAGGCGCAAGTGACCTGAGGCGGAATGGGCGTCTCTGAGCTTCGGCATCATTGACGGTCGTCAGTCGTCAGTGCACTGCTACCCAACCTCGGTCCACTCGGGTCTGGAGTATTCCGCCTTGCTGCACTGCTACCTAACCTCGGACCACTCAGGTCTGTAGTTTTCCGCCTTGCTCAGGTTCGGTGGGCTGGTTTCACCGACTTAGTTTGCCAGCATGATCGGGGGGATATTCCCGATCGCGCTGTGCGGTCGCTCTTCGTTGTAATGTTTGCGCCACGCCTCCAGCGTTTCGCAAGCATCTTCCAGTGATAAGAACGAGTGCGCGTTCAGGCATTCGCTGCGCAGCTTGCTGTTGAATGCTTTGATGAATGCCCCTTCGACAGGCTCAGTGCAGGATTATCTGTGGGCTTACCAGGACGGGAGAAGTCAAGGATCACCCCGCGTTGGTAAGCCCATAGGTCCATGTCCCGAGAGATGAACTCGCTGCCATTGTCCACCCTGATCGCCTTCGGGTACGATGGTGATCGATGCGTCTGGCTGGGTTTTGCGGATTTGCGGACTGCTACCAACGAAGCCGACGAACGTAACTGTGTCCTTCATGGGGCAGGACAATCAAGGTACTATCGTCAACACCAATGACGCTGACCCCTCGAGGTCCCCCTTAGGCGTGTGGATGGTAGTGCCGGATTACAAATGGTTTGCTGCCCATTCGACACCCTTCACCCCGCGCACCCGTACGGGCGCCTTTGATGGTATGGGAAAGACAACATCGGTGGTGCGCGATGCCGGATCCATCACCGACAAATCGACCGTACCGATATTTTGTACGGCAGAGGCGCCGCGCCGGATCAGGTTGACAAAAATAGCCACCTGCTGGGTGGCCTTACGCTCTACTTGTCGATATTAGATAATAGACGCATGCGTCAAATTGAACGCCTGGGCTCATAATGCAAGGCAGCAAGATGTGAATGCAGGAAAATGGCCAAGGCACCGCCCCATCGACCTTGCCAAGCGTGAGGCGATTTTGGACGCGGCGCGCGACGAATTTTTTATGCATGGCTTTGCTGGTGCCTCAATCGAAACCATCGCCAGCCGCAGCGCTGTTTCAAAAGTCACGGTGTACAACAGGTTTAAGACCAAGGAGGCCCTGTTCACAGCCATGGTACAACGCGAATGCGTCATGATGGGAGCGGATTTTGTCTCACCTGAAGAAGCCGGTGGCGACCTCAGGGACACACTGATGATTTTTGGACAAGCGGTGATCCACTTCCTTACCCAGCCCCACATAATTAGTTTTGGGCGCCGAATCGGTGCCGAAGCGGAATTGCGGCCAGAAGTCGGCGAATTATTCCTGAATACCGGACCGCGGCGGATGCAGCGCGAATTGACCGCGCTGTTGGAGGCGTCAGTCGCCAACGGAAAAATCCGCTGTCATGACTGCTGCCTCGCGGCAGGCCATCTTTTTGGACTACTGTGCGGCTTCGACATGTGCATGGCGCGCTTTTCAACCGAAGAGCCCGACCGGGAAAAACTGTGCGCGAACGTGAGTGATGCCGTAGACCGGTTTCTAAAGGCCTATGGCGTTTAAAGACATGCCCCCCGCTTTCCCCCGGCTGGGCTTAGAGCAGGGCGGTGGTTGTGCACTGCTACCCAACCTCGGACCACTAGGGTCTGGAGTTTTCCGCCTTGCCCAGATCCGGTGGGCTGGTTTCACCGGCTGAGTTTGCCAGCATGATCAGCGGCTACAGATCTATGGTTCGGACGGCTTGAATCCATTCGTCGACTTCGGATTCGACCCACACCGTACACCTGGTTCCCAGTGATCGAGGCTTTGGAAAGCGCCCCTCTTTTGCTCGCTGGTAAATTGCGGTGCGTTTAAGACCGACACGCTCGATAACCTCTGGCAGGCGCAAGAGACGTTCCGGCAGAGCAAATCCTCCCGGAATCGGCTGGTCATGCGCTTTACTTGCGATTGTGCGACCTTCACTAGGCACTGAATTGGGCTCATCTCGCATAGAGCGTGTCCCTTCGCTCGAGATCGTCGATATGCTCGGCCAGAAGGCTCGCCACCCTGTGCGCCGCCCCCTTGGCCCAGCGAGGCCTGACCTCGTGCAGCTGGCAGCCCAAAATTGCTTCGAGTGCTTCGGGGAGCTCTTGCAGGAATATCTCGAGGAAAGATCCGAGATCGGTGTACATCCATTCTGCAGCCTTGCCGGTTTCCCCAAGCAGCTGAAGCGCCAGAGCCACATGCGGCTTGGCGCCGCTGGCCGATAGAATGCGGATGGCCTCGTCAAGCGTCGCGGCGCGCTTACCTTCGAGGATCCGTCGCAGCGCATCCTTATGGATGCGCGCTTCTTGGCCAATGTCCTGGCGCGACCTGCCGCTTGCGGTCACAGCGGACAGGAGCAGCCGATCCAGGCCGTCATCAAGTGGTATTTCTGCGGGGCAGGCGGGGTCTGGCATTGCGCATCTTATCTCCCTGGTTGTCATCGACTCACCCGTACCCCCATAGGAAGGGTGTAGGAAAACGAAAAGAACAGAAAGGGAACATGGAGTGCTTTGATTTACCTTGCCTACCCGTGATTCGCGCAAAAACCGGCACCCTCTACGCAATTCCCGGCACGTCATGCGCATATTCCGGCAATTGGAGCGCATGCCACGGCTTCGCGAGCGCAGATTGCGTCAATCGCTAGTGTTGCTGCCGATTTTTCTTGGCGATCTATCCGCTTCGGCGCGTTTCCGATTTCCTACACCCTGCCGCTCAATCGAGGAAAGAACATACAGCGAACACATCGCTGTATGTTCGACACGGAGTTCCTCGATGACCAAGACAATCGCCCTTCCCTCCCGGCACAAAAGCACCACTCGCGCCCGGGATTACATCCTGCCCGCCGCTATCGCTCTGGCCTGTGCAGGCGCGGCCTATGCAGGTGCCGACACCACCTTCGATCCGGCGCTCGCCAAGTTCACCGACTTCCTCGAAGGTTCGGGCGGCAAGATCATCACCGTCCTCAGCCTCGCCGGCGGCCTCATTGCCCTTGCCTCGGGCCGCTTCGCGCTCGGGCAGGTCGCGGTCCCGGTGGGTGTCGGGATCGGCGTCGGTACCGGTGTGCCGATCGTCACTTCGGTCGTGACCGCGGTCATCTGATCCGCGGCTACGAAGGGAGGGCGGCATGGCCGACAGGTATCTCGTTCCAAGACGGCTCGACGATCCGGAGCTGATAGGCTTCTGGACCATCGACGAGTTTGCGGGACTGCTCGTCCCGTTCGCCTGGGGCATCCTTGCGCAGCACATCATCATCGGCACCGCCCTGTCCGGGCTCACCTGGTTCGCTCTTCGAAAGGCGAAGGCGTCGGGTGCCGGGTCGAAACTGGTCCATGCTGCCTATTGGTACCTGCCGGGGAGCTTCCTCGGGCTGAAGGCCACGCCGCCCTCCCACTGCCGCCTGCTTGCAGGCTGAGGGAGGACCACCATGAAACACGAATTCGCCTACGAGGAAGCCCAGCGCCATCTCGCACAGCGCAACCGCTTCGCCGCGCTCGCCGCGATGCTCGGCCTCACCAGCCTCGTCGCAATCGGCGTCGCCGCGACGCGCGAGGAGAGCGTGATCCTCGTGCCCGTCACCGCCGAACGGCTGACGCTTACCAGCGGCGCTCTCGAGGCGCAATACCTCGAGCTTGTTACCCGCGACACCGCGCTGATGCTGCTCAACCGTGCGCCCGAGAGCCTCGACTACTGGATGGAGCAAGTCCTCAAGCTCGCCGATCCCGCCGCGCACGGCCACCTCAAGGCCGCGCTCGTCAAGATCGTCGACGAGCAGCGCGGGTCGGACATCAGCCAGGCCTTCGTGATTGCGCGAATGGAAGTTGATCCGGGCGCACTGACCGCAACCGTCACCGGCACGCTCAAGACCTTTGTCGGAGCGCAGGTGATCGCCAGCCAGCAGCGCAGCTTTGCCTTCACCTGGAGGCGCCGGGGCCTGAGCCTTGGTCTCACCGGGTTCCGCCAGCTTCCCGACCCCCAGGAAAACCAGAACAAGGACCAGGACCAATGACCCTGCTCGCCCAGCCCCTTCCTGCCCTGCTCGCTACGGCCGGCGTGACCCTGTTCGCAACCGGAACGATCCGGCGTCCCGATCCGGGCCTTAAGCCATCCGGTCTCGCCGCGCTCGGCAGCTCGCTGGCGCTCGCGCTGACGCCAGGCCCGGCGCATGCCGACCAGTTCGTCGAGGCCGCCGACGGCGCGGCGATCGACTGCGTGCTCGCTCGCGGCGCGCTCACCCGGATTGCGCTCGTGGAGGACGGATTCGCCAACGTCTCCAAGATGGCGAGCGGCTATCCTTACAATGATTTCGAGGTGACCCACGAGCCGGTCCGCGGCGACATCTATGTCTCGGTGCCGCTGCAATATGCGAGCGCAAAAGTCAGCTTCTTCGCCACCAGCACGGGCGGCTACGTCTACAAGTTCGTCTGCCGCGTCGAAGGCGAGGACGCGAGCCAGTTGTTCGTCACCAACCCGGCGCTCGCCAGGCCCGAGGCCGGTGAATGGGAACAGGCCGCGCTCAGCGGAGAGGATGCCACAGTCCGCCTGATCGAAGCGATGGCAAGCAATGCCGTGCTGCCAGGCTTCCGGGTGCGCGCAGCGCTCTCGCGGCCGCGCCGCACCGACACGATCGAAGTCCAGCAGGTCGCCGAATACCGCGGCGCCGAGCTGACCGGCCAGGCGTTCACGCTGCGCAATGTGGGCGCCGCGCCGATCAATCTCGGCGCGGAGCGCGAGGCACCGGCAGGCGCGCTCGCCTTTGCCTATGGCCGCGACACGCTGGCACCTGGCGAGACCACCCAGGCGTTCCTCGTCTTTGCCGCAGGAGGGCTCGAATAATGGCCGACCAGGACACCCGCGACAGCGCGCCGCAGACCGCTGCCGAGAAGCGCCCTGACACCAGCAAGGGCGATGACAACCGCGCCCACGGGGAACCGCGGCGCGACCTCAACCGCACGGTCGCCCAGCGTCAGAAGTTGCTGCTCGGCGGCATCGGCACCCTCGCGCTCCTCGCCGGATCGATGTTCATCTTCGGCGGCGACGACGAGGACGAAACTACCGGCGCAGGCGCCGAGACCATCGAGACCGGCGCGCTCGTCAACCGCAACCTCTCCAACCGGGAGTTCGTCGCCACCTACGGCAACCGTCTCGATGCGCAGGGCCGTGCGATCAAGGATTTGCAGGAGAGCCAGCTGCCCAGGGCCTCGATCGAGCAGGAACTCGAAACGCTGCGGGGCGAGAACGCACGCATGGTCAGCGACGGCCAGGCAGCGATCGATGCGATCTCTGCCGAAAATGCCGCGCTGCGCTCCGAACTCGAGGCGGTCCGCGCCAACCCGCCGGTAGCACCTGTCCCCATCGGCGATCCGCGCACGCCCGGCGGGCAGGCCGCAGCGCCCGATCCGTTCGGCGGCCCGCAAGGCGAGGCGAAGCCGAGCCTGCTGAGCTTCGCGGGCGACAAACCCGCCGCGGCAAAACCGAGGGCGGCCGACGGTTCTCCGCCGCTGCTGCTGGAGGCGAGCCGCGACTACCTCCCGCCCAACAGCTATGCGCCCGCCACGGTGATCGTCGGGGTCGATGCCTCGACCGGGGTCACCAGCCAGAGCGATCCGCTACCCGTCGTCCTGAGGATTACCGGCCCGGCGCGCTCGGTGCTGAGCGGCAATCGCCTGATAACCACCGACCTCACGGGTTGCCTCGTCAACGGTGCCGCGCGCGGCGATCTCTCGAGCGAGAAGGTCTACGTCAAGCTGGTGCGCATGACCTGCGCGCAGCCCGGCGGCCGCTTCGCGGTGAGCGAGGTCAAGGGGTTCATCGCCTTTGCCGGCAAGTCGGGGGTGCGCGGCCGCGTGGTCAGCCGTGAAGGCAGCCTCGTCAGCCAGGCATTGCTCGCCGGGATCGTCGGCGGCTTCGGGCGCGGCTTCTCGGCCAATGCCAACGGCATCTTCGCAGGCCAGGTGGGCAGCGGCGGCCAGCGCGAAGCGCTCTCGCCGACAGACATTCTCGCCGGCGGTCTGGGCCAGGGCGCAGGCGAAGCGGCCGACACGACAGCCAGATACCTCATCGAACGCGCAGAACAATATCAACCCGTCGTCGAGATGCCGACCGGCATCGCAGTCGAGATCGTCTTCCTCGACGGCGTCCATGTCAGGAGCACTCCCCAATGAACTACTTGCAACACCGGCCGGGCCTCAAGGCCCGTGCCGCACATATCACACTCGCCGCTGCCAGCGCCGCCGCACTGCTTACCAGCGGTGTCGCGATCCTCACCGCCATGCCGGCGCAGGCCGCGATGACGCGCGACGTTTTCCAGGCGCTCGAGCTGCGTCTGCCCAGGACCCCGATCGATGCGATCGACTGCAAGACCTTCGCGCCGTGGTGCGAGGTGATTTCGGGCGAAACGCTGTTCTATGTCGACGAGGCGGCACGCTACCTCTTCGTCGGACGTCTCTACGACATGGAAGAGCGCCGCGACGTCACTGCGGCGCGGCTGCTCGATCTCAATCCCGACCTCCTCGCGGCAGGCGCGGCGCGCGCCGCAGGCCAAGCGGCCGCCGGCCGTCACGAGCAAGGCGATCGCCCTGAGGCTGCGGCACCTGACAGGGTTGATCTCACCGCGCTTCCCAAGGCTGGCGCAATCCGCTGGGGCAACCCGAAGGGTCAAAGACTGGTGGTCTTCTCCGACTTCCAGTGCGGCTACTGCAAGCGCCTTGCAGGCGAGCTTGCCAAGGCCGGAGTGCTGGTCGAAGAACGTCCGATCTCGATCTTCGGGGCGGCAAGCCGGCGGATCGCCGAAAGCGTGCTGTGCGCGCCGGACCCGGTCCGCGCGCTGCATGATGCCTATGCCGGAAAGCCAATTCCCAATGGCGCGACCTGCAAGGAAGCCCGCGCGCTCGAAGCCAACCAGGCCTTCGCCAAAAGCAACGGCTTTGCCGGAACCCCGGTGATCGTGCGCGCGCGCGACGGCGCCGTGCTGCATGGCTACCGCGATGCCGCTACACTGCGCCGGTTCGCCGCCGCAGCGCCGGAGGTCGGGCAATGAGCGCCTATCGCCGCCGCCGCGCCGCGCTCGCCAGCCTGATGCTCAGCCCAGGGCTTGCCATGGTCCTTGGCGGCTGCACCACGCTCGGCAGCAATGTCGAGGGCAGCTTTGCCTGCCGTGCGCCCGGAGGGACCTGCGCGCCGACCACGGTCATCGACAGCGGCGCAATCGGGCAGGCGGGCGCAAGCGACGCGCCCGCTATTCCCGCGCGCGCCACCACAAATTCGCACGCCGCCAACCAATCCGGTGCCCGGACGCTGCGGATCGTCATCGCCGCGACCCGCGATGCAGCGGGGCGCACCCACGAGGCGCGCGTGGTCCATGTCCCGCTGCCTGAAGGTCCGGCGCCAAGCTGGCGGGCGCCGCGTTCGAGCGGCGAGGTCCTGCGCGCGCTCGGCCATGCGGCCGCACCTGACAGTCTGCTCGCGGAGACTGCGCCGGGCCCTGCTCCAGCCTCGCCCGCAAGCGATCCCCTACCCCCTTTACCCCTGCAGCTGCCGGAGGTTCTGGTGCACCCCTCCCAGCCCTTTCCGGAGCTGCCCGGCGCCTCGGCGCCGGTCACCGGGGCACCCGGTCGTCCCCCCTCCCCCGACCGGGTGCCCCACACGATCGAACCCGAAGGAGACCGGCCATGACGCTATCGTTCGCCGCTGCGCGCGATGCGCTGCTGGCCGGCCTGTTCGGCGACACGCGGCAGGCCGACCATGCGCGGCCGCGCTTCGCGCTCGATATGCTCTCGGACTGGCTCCCGTACCGGGTCTACGACGAGGAGACCGGGCTCTATCGCAACGCGCATTCGAAGGGCTTCGTCCTCGAGGTCACCCCGTTGATCGGGGCGGACGAGCGCACCGGCGAGATCCTCGGCCAGTTCTTCTCCGAGAGCCTGCCGCAGGGCACCTGCCTTCAGGTGCTCAACTTTGCGTCCCCGCGGATCGGGGCGATCGTCGGCCCCTGGTTCGGCCCTCGTTACGAACAGGGTGGAATCTACGAAGCCATCGCCCGCGCGCGCGTCGACCGGCTCTACGACCTCGTCTGGCGTTCGGGTTCGGCACATGCCCCGTTCCACGCCCGCCACGTCCGCCTGGTCGTCTCGCTCGGCGTACCCGTTCCCGGCAGCGTCACCGATGCCGAGCTCACCGAATGCCGCGACGGGCTTGTCGGCATGCTGGCCTCGCTCGGCCTGTCGTCGAACCGGCTCGAACCGGCAGGCCTGCTTGCGCTCATCGACGAACTCACCTCGCCGACCACCGCGCGCGAGCCTGACCGCACCGAATGGAACCGCGAGGACACGCTCGACGTGCAGGCGATCCGCCGCGATATCGAACTCGAGGTCGAGGACGACCGGCTGATCCTGCGCACCGAACGCTTCCGCGAGACCGGGCGCGGCCGCGACGGCGTGCCGCAGGTCGGCGCCTGCTATCCCGACCGTTTCGACCTACGCCATTACGGTGTGCGCTCAACGCCGGAGCGCTGGGCGCCGTGGGAATGCGCACGGCTCATCGGCGACATGTTCACCGACAAGCTGCGCTTCCCCTGCCCGGCCGCGACCATGCTGTGCCTCCATTATCCCGACCAGGAAGCAGCCGGTGCGCGCGCGGGCTACAAGTTCATGCGCACCACCAGTCTTTCGGAAACGAAGAGCGCGCGCTTCCTGCCCAAGCTCGCCGAGCAGTCCGCCGAATGGCGCCATGTCCAGGCCGAGCTCCAGGCGGGCAAGAAGCTGGTCAAGCTGTTCTACGGTCTCACCACCATCTCGCCGCTGGGCGAAGGCGACACGCATGAGCGCACGGTCAAGGCGATCTACAAGGCAGCGGGGTGGGACCTTGCCGACGAGCGCTTCCTGCAGTTGCAGGGTCTCGTCGCGGCATTCCCATTGAGCCTTGCCGACGGGCTCGTCCACGATCTTGCGCGACTCAAGCGCTTCCGCACCATGCTCTCGACCACGGCGGCGAACATTGCCCCGCTCCAGGGCGAATATCTCGGCAGCGACATTCCGCACCTGCTGCTGCTCGGACGGCGCGGCCAGCCCTTCTTCTGGTCGCCGTTCGAGAACAAGGCAGGCAACCACAATATTGCGATCTGCGGCAAGTCAGGCTCGGGCAAGTCGGTGCTCTTGCAGGAATTGTGCGCCGCGCTGCGCGGAGCAGGCGCCAAGGTCGTGGTGATCGACGACGGCCGCAGCTTCGAGCACTCGGTCAAGCTCCAGGGCGGGCGCTTCGTCGAGTTCACGCTCGCCTCTGGCTTTTCGTTGAACCCCTTCTCGCTCGTCGATGACGCCCGCGCCGACCATGACGACGACTACCGGCTCGACTGCTTTGCGATGATCAAGGCGATCGTCGGCCAGATGGCGCGGCCGAGCGCCGCGCCGTCCGACACCGAGCGCGGGCTCATCGACCGGGCGGTGACGCAGGTGTGGAACACGCTCGGCAGCGGAGGGTCGATCGACGACGTCGCCCACGCACTCCACAGCGGCGAGAACGAAGCGGGCAAGGATCTCGCC
Organism: Erythrobacter sanguineus; assembly: GCF_900143235.1. GTDB lineage: Bacteria > Pseudomonadota > Alphaproteobacteria > Sphingomonadales > Sphingomonadaceae > Erythrobacter > Erythrobacter sanguineus. The sequence continues at coordinate 100,292 of NZ_FRDF01000006.1, forward strand.
ACCGCGATCGCGCCGTTCTGCCGCGGCGGCAGCTATGCCGGGTTCTTCTCCGGCAAGGCGAGCTTCGCGCTCGACGATGATTTTACCGTCTTCGAGATGAGCGACCTCGCGGCCAGAGAGGAACTGCGCAGCGTCGTGCTCTCGGCAATCATGTTCATGACCGGGCAGGCGATGACCCGCAGCTCGCGGGCCACCAAGAAGCTGCTGCTGATCGACGAGGCCTGGGCCATGCTCAAGGGCGGCTCGATGGGCGAGTTCGTCGAGACCTATGCCCGCACCGCCCGCAAATATGGCGGCGCGCTCGCCACCGCGACCCAGTCCCTCAACGACTACTACAAGTCGGACGGCGCGCGCGCGGCGCTCGAAAACAGCGACTGGATGCTGGTGCTCCAGCAGAAGCCCGAGACCATTGCCGATTTCCGCAAGGAAGCGCGGCTCGACATGGACGACCGCACCGAGACGCTGATCCGCAGTCTCAAGCGCTCGGGCACCGAGTACAGCGAGATCTATGTGAAGGGTCCCGAGATGGAAGCGGTCGGGCGGCTTGTGCTCGACCCGCTCTCGGCCACGATCTTCTCATCCGATCCCGACACCTATGCCGCGATCCGGCGGCACGTCGAAACCGGCATGCCGCTGGACCGAGCGGTCGCGCTGGTCGCAGGCGGCCCTGCTGTTCCTGGGGGAGGTGCATGATGGTCCTCGAAACCACCACCCTCGTCGACCGCGTCCCGCTCCCCGCACCGCGCAAGGCACGGGAGAGGCAGTCGCTCGACTGGCTAGCCCTGTTCCAGGGCACCTGCCTGGTCCTCATCGAATGCGCCGGGTTCGCCGCGAGCACGCTCCTGCTGGTGCTCGGACTGCCGCTGTTCGTCTTCCTCCTGCTGGCAGGCTGGAATCTCGAGGCACTGTTCGCGCAGCTCGGTAATCTTGCCGAGCACTACCGGACCGCCGAGCCACTGGCGCGGCGCTTCTTTGCCCAGGACCTGCAGATCGCCTTTCTCATCGCCGCGGGCGGCCTCACGCTGCTGCGGCTTCCCGCATTCCTGCGCCGTCTCGATCGCCGGCTTGCCGAAGGACCATCCCCCCATGCCTGACACCGCCCATAAGATACGCGCGCTCGCGCTGAGAATCCTTGCCATTCTGGCTCTGATCGCCGGACTGCTGTGGGCCGCGTGGCTCACCCGCGAGGCTCTCGCCGAACCGCCCCAGCGCATCGTCACCGTCCGGCTCGCCGAGACCATCGGGAGGTTTGTCGAAGAAGCTGCGCGCGCCGATGCCGATCCCGCCGCAGTCCAGGCTGCCAGCCTCGCCTATCTCAAGGCCGCCGAGAGCGCGGTTGCCGAAATGGGCCACGATGGCCGCGTGGTGCTGGTCGCCGAGGCGGTGCTGGCCGGTGCAGCGGAGGACGCCACCCCCGAACTCGAACGCCGGATCGCCGGCAAGCTTGCCGAAGGGAAGCGCCCATGAACCTGCTGCGCCCGCTTCGCCGCCCGCTGCTATTGTCAGGGCTCGTGCTCCTCCCGCTTGCCTGGGCGCCGCTCGACGCCTTCAGCAAGGACCACGCCTTCCTGATCAATGCCAGCCCGAGCCTGCCCCACTGGGCGTTCTGGCTCGATCGCACCGCACCGATCGAGCGCGGCAGGCTGATCTTCTTCGAGCCGCCGCCAAGCGAGCTTGTCGAAAGACATTTCGGTGAAGGACCGCAGATGTTCGGCAAGCGTGTGCTCGGCATGCCCGGCGATGTGGTCAGCCACCACGGGCAGGAGGTGTTCATCAACGGCAAGAGAGTTGCGACCCGGCTGGCGGTCACCCGCCTCGACATCGCGCTCGACCAGGGCCCCGAAGGCCGGATCCCCGAAGGATGCTACTACACCGGCACCGGCCATCCGCGCGGGCTCGACAGCCGCTATGGCCAGATCGGCTTCGTCTGCCGCGACCGCATCCTCGGCAGCGGGAGGGCGATCCTGTGAAGCCGGTGCAAATCCTCCTCGCAGCCCTGCTCGTCACCGCCATGCCGACGGGCGTCGGTGCGCGCGACTACGGCCAGCGCGGCGCGGTCTTTCCGCTTATCGAACGCGACCTTCTCGAGCAGATCCATGCGCGGCTGAAGGCGATGGAGGCTTCGGGCGAGACCGCGCGGCTCAATGAGGAACTCAAACGGCGTACCATCGCGCGCGTCAACCGGCCCGATCCGGTTGCGGGTCTCGCGCACGCCAGTGCCCATCGGCGCTGGACCTTCGATCCGACCATCACGCTCGCTGCCGACATTCGCGGCGCCAGAGGCGAGCTGATCCATGCCGCAGGCACGTTGGTCAACCCGCTCGACAGCGTACAGCTGAGGAGCCCTCTGCTGTTCCTCGACGGCGACGATCCAGCCCAGCTGGCCTGGGCGCTAAGCGAAGACCGCAATGCCAAACTGATCCTCGTCAATGGCGCGCCGCTTGAACTGATGAAGGCGCGCCAGCGCCGCTTCTACTTCGACCAGGGCGGCAAGCTGACCGCGAAGTTTGGCATCAGGGCCGTGCCTGCGCGGGTGCGCCAGCAGGGCCGCTTGCTCGAAGTAAGCGAAATCGCGCTGCCTCCGAAAGGGGCGCGGCCATGAAGCGCTTGCGATCGCTGTTCCTCGCTCTCGCAGCGAGCCTGTCGCTGGGCCTCGCGAGCCCCGCCCTCGCCGATGCCGGTCCGGGCAAATGCACCGGCAGCTTCGTCAATCCGATCACCGATATCTGCTGGTCATGTCTGTTCCCGATCTCGGTCGGCGGGCTCAAGATCTGGCCCAGCAATCGGCCCGATCCCGACAACCCCGACCTGCCGGTTTGCCTGTGCGGTCTCAGACCCGGGATCGCGATGGGCTTCTGGGAGCCGGTGCGGCTGGCAGATGTCAGCATGAAGCCCTGGTGCTTCGTCAACCTCGGCGGCATGAAACTCGATCCCGGCTTCGACATCGGCTTCCGTTCGATCTCCGGACCCTCGGCAGTCGGCGGCGCGAGCCAGTATTACTCAAGCTGGCATGTCCACTGGTATGCCTATCCGCTGATCTACTGGATGGAGATCGTCGCTGATTTCCTGTGCCTCGAGCCGGGCTCGATCGATATACTCTACATCTCCGAGATCGATCCGCTGTGGCAGGACAGCGAACTTACCGCGATCATCAACCCGGAAGCCGTGCTCTTCGCCAACCCGCTGGCGCTCGCCGCCTGCGCGGCCGACTGCGTGGCCTCGACCGCGAAGCTCCCGATCGACGAGATGTTCTGGTGCGCGGGCTGCCAGGGCTCGATGTATCCGATGAACGGCAATGTTTCGGCCTCGATCGGGCATGTGCAGGCCTCGCGGCTGGTGCTTTCGCGCTTCGCCTACAAGCTCCACCGCGAACTCGTCTCCTGGGGCACGATGGGATCCAAGGGCCTGTGCGGCAAGTACCTGATGCCGGTCATGCGCAAGCAGCAATACCGCTTCCAGGCCACCAACCCCAACCCGGCGACCAAGGGCCGCTACGCCTGCCCGCCGATCGGAACATCGACCACGCTTCAGGAACCCGGACAGGTCATCCCCGCCATCGGCGAAGACATGGGATACCTCGTCTGGCGCAAGAGGAATTGCTGCGCGCTATGAAAAATCCTTTCCACCTTCTTGTTTTTGCTAGCGTCGGTATAGCCGCTGCCTTTGCTGCTGCCTCGGCGCAGGACAGCGAACCCGAGCTCGATCTTGCACGCATCCGCGAACGCGCCGCCGAGCATGCGCCCGATCCCGAAGCGCTGTCGACGACGGTTCGGACCAGGGCCGAGGCGCTTGCCGAGGACGCACAGGCGTCGCGCCAGCAGGCTCACGCCAACCGCGCCGCCTATGCCGACATATTGCCATCGATCGCCGTCGCTGATGCCGACACCGGTCCGCTCGATCTCGACGGCATGATCCGCGGCGCGGCCGACGCCGAAGTCGCCGCGATAGGCGAGAGCCCCCGCTTCATCGCCTTTGCCTCGCTCGGCATGCCCGAAGCCTCGCTCAAGGCGCTGGTCCGCGACGTTACCCGTGCGGGCGGGGTCACGGTGCTGCGCGGGTTCCCGCAGGACGACAGCGCCAGGTTCAAGAAGCGTCTCGTGGCAATCTGGAGCGACAGCGGGGAGGCGGGCGCGCTCGGCATCGATCCGCGCCTGTTCCGCGCTTTCGATATCAGGCAAGCGCCTAGCTTCGTGATGCTCGCGGCCGATTTCCACCCTTGCGACGGGTTCGACTGCACCGACGCGCCGCCCCCGCACGACCGTCTCACCGGCAATATCCGCGTCGAGGAGGTGCTCGACACCTTCGCTTCCGGAGGCGGACCCGGCGCAAGTCTCGCCCGCCTGCACCTGCAGCGCCTGCGCGGAGATCGCCCATGACCCGCGCACTCACGTTCGCATTGGCCGCACTTGCCGCGCTGCTGCCCGCCCTGCCCGCTGCGGCGCAGCAGGACGCGCGCGCCGACGGCAAGGCCTTCGCCGAGGAACTGCGCGGCGAGGCCCAGCAAGCCGCGCAGGTGCAGCCGGACAGCAACACCCTTCCCCATTACGACCGCAACGCAGTGCGCGGCCTGGAGACGCTCGCCGACGATCCCGACCGGATCGAGCGCGGTGCAGCCGCTGCCACGACGACCCATCAGGGTTACCGCGCGATCAAGGACAGCCTCGCCAACCGCGCGCGGTTCGACCCGCAGGATATCGACGCGGTCATCACCCGCAGCCGCGCGATCAACCAGACACCGCTTGATTACACCAGCGGCATGGCGATCGGCGGCGGACAGGGAACCTGCGTTCCGCTGCCGCCGGGTTCCGGCTCGGCGGGGACCTACACCGCGACCTGCAACACCGGCACACGGATCGACCAGTCGGCCGGCCAATGCAGCGTGCCGCTCGTCGCCAGCGTCAGCCAGCGCCCGCAATACCACTACCTTTGCAATCGCTTTGGCGACATCAACGGGTCGGGTGAGCCCGAGTGCCCCGGCTTCAACGGTTATTCCTGCCGGGTCACCTGGCACCGTGACACCTGCCTGCGATGGGGCACGTCGGGCGGACGCAGGTGGTGCACCGAACCCGGAGACCCGATCAGCGAGCTGACCTGCGACGAACAGGTACCGGGACAGACGCCTTACCAGGTCACAACCGCGACCACGGTCACGTCCGCGCCCGACGAAAGCCAGTGCGCAGGGCTCGCCGACAACGGCGATTGTACGCTCGATGCCGAGATCTGCACCGACGCCGATCCGCAAACTCGTAAAATCGACGGGGTCCCGGTCACCAGGCCCTGCTGGGAATGGCAGCGGAGCTTCACTTGCACCTCGCGCGAAGCGGCGACCGACTGCGCGGATATCGAGAGCCAGAACGCCTGCCGGTTCATCCGCGAGGAATGCCTGACCGACGAAACGCCCTGCGAGACCTGGGAACGGATTTATGAGTGTCCGCTTCCCCAGACCGATACCGCGACCCAATATGTCTGCGACGGCGACCTCTACTGCATCGACGGCTCCTGCGAGACGATAGAGCGTACCGCCAACGACGAGTTCAAGGATGCCGCGGTCGCGCTCCACGCGATGGACGAGGCGCGCGGCCAGTTCGATCCCGAGACGCTGACGCTGTTCCGGGGGACGCGCAACACCTGTTCGTCCAAGGTCTTCGGCGTGCTCAACTGCTGCAAGGGCAAGGGTTTCCCGCTCATCCCGGGCATCAGCCTGCTGGTCGCGCTCGGCTGCGACCGCGAGGAAGTGCTGCTCCACCAGCGCGATGCACAGGGCCTGTGCGCCTATGTCGGGACCTATTGCTCGGACAGGTTTCTCGGCGTCTGCCTCACCAAGAGAAAGGCCTACTGCTGCTTCGAGTCCAAGCTCTCGCGGATCCTCCAGGAACAGGGGCGCCGACAGCTGCCCAAGCCGTGGGATAAGCCCAAGGAAGAACAATGCGCCGGGTTCACCCTCGACGAGTTCGCCCGGCTCGACCTCAGCCAGATGGATTTCAGCGAAGTCTATGCCGAGTTCACCGAGGCCGCCCGGCTGCCCGACGAACTCGAGACGAGCATCCTCATCCAGCAGAAGATCGAAGAATACTACGCGAGGACCGACCGATGATCCGTCTTTCAACCCTGGGAGCGCTGACGCTCGTCGGCACCGCCCTCCTGCCCTTCGCCGCTACCGCGCAAGCCGTGTCGGCAACCGCCGAACCACCGACGAATTCGGCGGCGAGCACCAGCGCCGAGGCACTCTACTGCGAGCAGCGCAGGCTCGGCTACTGGTTCTACTGCGTGAAACCGGAGCCTGACCCCAAGACTGAAGATTTGCCGCAACAGGCCAATCCCGATCCGGTTCGGGCGACGCAGGAGCTCGACGCCATCACGGCAGAGCTGCGCGAGTTGAAGGCACGCGCAATCCTCTATCCGACCGAGGCCAATGTCGCGGCCTATATCCGTTTCCAGCGCGCGCAGCTTGACCGGGCCTCGCTCTTCTCCGACGTCTGGCAGCGGGCAATCTGGCAGGACCCCGAGCTCGACTACACGCTCGAACGGCCGGTCGGAGCGCTGGCGAAAAAGCAGTGGCAGGACGCGCGCGCCGCCGAGCGCGATACGGTCATGGCCCAGCTCACACAGCGCTACGGCCTGTTCTATTTCTTCAGCTCGACCTGCGCTCCGTGCGAGGTAATGGGCCCGATCGTCAAAGGCGTCGCGGACCGCTGGCGCATCACCGTGCGCGCGATTTCGACCGATGGCGGGCCTTCACGGCACTTCCCCGACTACCGCGTCGAGACAACCCAGCGCAGCAAGCTCGGCCTCGAACCCAAGGTCACCCCGGCGCTGGTGCTGTGGGACAGTGTGACCAGGCGCCCGATCCCGATCGGATACGGCGTGCTTTCGGCCGACGAGCTCCAGGACCGCATCTACCTCCTCACCTCGAAGGAAGCCGGACATGACTATTAGCATTCGCAAGGCGGCGCTCACACTCGCCGCCGCCAGCATGATTGCCTCGCCGCTCTCTGCAAACGTCGGCGACAGCATGGACCGCTTCATGGATGACATGGGCGCGGCGGCCAACGTCACCGGTCCGACCGCTTTCGAAGGCCAGTCGGCAGGCTACTACAGTCTCGGCAATGTCTGGACGCGCTTCCCCCAGAAGACGACCAACATCGCCAATCTCCAGCTTCCGAGAGCACGGGCAGGCTGCGGCGGGATCGACATCTTCGCCGGGTCCTTTTCCTTCATCAATGCAAGCGAGATGGTCGCGATGCTGAAAGCGGTCGCCAACAACGCGGTCGGGTTCGCCTTCAGCCTGGCGATCGATACGGTCTGTCCCGAATGCAACAAGATCATGCAGGAGTTTTCGCAGAAGGCGCAGCTCATGAACAATCTCTCGATCAACTCCTGCGAGATGGCGCAGGGGCTGGTCGGCGGCCTGTGGCCCAAGGGCGATCTGGCCGACAAGGCGATTTGCGAAGCTATCGGCAACTCCGAAGGCATCTTCACAGATTATGCTGCGGCCAAGCACGGCTGCGGCACGCGCGGGCAGCGCAGCTCAACCAACGAGAGCGCAGGTGCGGACTACGGCGACGTCAATCCCGGTGTGCCGCGCAACTACACCTGGCATGTCCTGAAAAAGAGCGCCTTCTTCAGTCCCGGCGGCACCTTCGATCGCGAGCTTGCCGAATACGCCATGACCCTGATCGGCACGGTGATCTACGTGCCGCCAAAAGACGATGAGCCAGGCAAGTTCGTTCCCTTCGCGGGCGATGCCTCCTCGACGCTGGTAACCGCGCTCCTCGACGGGACACAGGGCCAGACCGTGCGGGTGTTCCGCTGCGACGAGACCGATCTCTGCCTGAACCCCACCTTCCAGCAAATGACTCTCGCCAATGCCAAGGCGATCCGGCCGCGCGTTGCCCTCCTCATCGGCAACATGGTCGATGCGATCCGCGCCGATACCGCGATCGGCAATGCCGAGAAGGAGCTGCTGCAGGTCGCCTCGGTGCCGCTCTACAAGATTCTCACGGTCCAGGCCGCATACGGGCGCGGCATGCCGACCGACGACCGCGACACGCTCGCGGAGATCGCCAGCATCGACCTGCTTTACGCGATCCTCGACCGGATCGTGTCGGAAGCCGGGCGCTCGATGGCGAGTTTCATCGCCGCTGACGAAGCCAAGCTCGCGATCTGGCGCGGCCAGGTCGCCGAGGTCCGCTCGGGCCTCGTCCAGCGTCAGGCGACGGGTCAGGCCAAGGTCTCCGCGATCATGCAGATCATCGAGAAGACCGCGATGATCGAGAATGCGCTGGCGGCCTCGATGTCGCCCTCGATGTCGGCTGCGCTCGACTGGTCGCGTGGGCTGCAGTCGCGCTCGATCATCCCTTGAGGAACACACCATGGTCGAGATCTTCACCACCGGCGGCGGCGAGTACATCGTCAACGTCCTCAACGCTGTCGCCGCCTGGACCGGAGCTGGCGGCTACAAGAGCCTGATACAGGTCGCGCTGGTGATGGGGATGGCGCTAAGTGTGATCGTTGTTGCGTTCAACCAGGACTGGCGCGCCTGGCTCAACTGGTTCCTCGGGGCGACGCTCATCTACATGTGCCTGATGGTGCCGCGGATGGATGTGCAGGTGACCGATCGCGTCAATCCGGGGCTTGCCCCTGCAACGGTCGCCAATGTCCCGCTCGGCCTCGCGCTTATGGCGAGTTTCACCAGCCAGGTGGGTGACTACCTCACCCGCTCGGCCGAGACCGTGTTCGGGCTGCCGGAAGATCTCAACTATTCGAAGAACGGCATGATCTATGGCGCGCGCCTGCTCGAAGCGACACGGAGCCTGCGGATTGCCGACCCCGAATTCGCCGCCAATTTCGACGAACATGTCCGCCAATGCGTCTTCTACGACATCCTCCTGGGCCGATATTCGATGAAGGAACTGGCGGATTCGGACGACATCTGGACGACAATTGGTCCGGGAAGCCAAGCGCGCGCCCAGCGCTTCGTGATCCGCAATGTCGACAACGGAGAGGTAGCATCCGTCATTGTGACCTGCCGCGAAGCCTACACCACGCTCGGCCACCAATGGTCCAACATGATCGGCGAGATGACGCTCGTTGCCGGTCGCCAGCTCTATCCCAGGCAGACCGAAGCGCTGGCAAAGGCCAAGCTGATGGCCGACCTGCCGATCGCCTACCAGTATCTCACCGGGGTCTCGAAGGATGCGAGCACCATCTTTCGCCAGGTGCTGACGATCAACGCGATGAACCAGGCGATGCACGGCTTCGCCGGCGCAAGCGGCACATCGAGCGTGGATGTGTTTGCGCAGACCCGTGCCGATATCCAGACGGAGCGGACCTATTCCTCGATCGCACATAACGCCATGAAATGGGTGCCGATCCTCAACGTTGTGCTGACGGTCGTCTTCTACGCACTGTTCCCGGTGCTTTTTCCGTTGTTCCTGATGCCGAAGACCGGACCGATTGCATTGAGGGGTTATGTGACGGGCTTCTTCTACCTTGCCGCCTGGGGGCCGCTGTTCGTCATCCTCCACATGATCCTGATGCTGAAGGGTGCGGGCGATGTCGCAGCGGCGGGCGGCACCAGTGGTCTCACCCTCGCCACATTCTCCGGGATGACCGACGTCAACAACGACATCGGTATCCTTGCAGGCTACCTTGTGGCATCGATTCCGTTCCTTGCAGGAGGCGTCGCCAGAGGCGCGATGGCCATCTCGGGCCAGGCGACCAGCTACCTCAATCCCAGCCAGAACGCTGCCGAGGAGGCCGCGCGCGAAGCGAGCACCGGCAATGTCTCGCTCGGTAACACCAGCCTCGACAATTCGAACGTGTTCTCGCGCCAGTTTGCGCAAGGCTCCCTTGCGCCCAGCATCGCCTATGGCGCGGCGCAGACGCGCGGCATAGGCGAGAGCGGCACGCAGACGACCAGCTTCCCACAAGCCGAGTTCGCGGCTGTGCCGACCTCAAGCTATCCCTTTACGCCGACGCTCGGGCAGGATTTCTCGAGCAGGCTGTCGACGATGGCGAGCCAGAGCCGCGGGCAGAGCGAGACCTACTCCAACCTTGCCCAGCAATCGACCAGTTCGGCGGTCACACGGTTCAACGAGATCCGCGATGCCTACACCCGCTCGCGCTCGAACGAGACCGTGAGCGGCACCTCGACCAGCGACAGCATCGGCAGCGCGTTCAGCGAAGTCGACAACGCCTCCAAGACGCTCCAGCAGCAGTTCGGCCTGTCGCGCCGGGCATCCGACGACATCACCGTCTCATGGTTCCTGAATGGAAATGCGGGAATCGAGGGCAAAGGGGAGCGAAAGGGCACCAAGGGAACGCTTGGGCTAGGAGGGGGTCGCAACCAGAGCTGGACCGACAGCGATATCGGGATCGCCTCCGAAGACCGATCGCGCATAACGGGTGCACTGCGCCAGCTTTCCGACAGCCGTAACTGGTCGAGCACGCGTGAAGGGTTCCTTCGCGAGACAAGCTCGAGTTCCGAAGCGCTGGTCTCGAGCAATGCCGCAGGCATCACGACTTCGCTGACCGAGGCACAAAGCTACACGCTCGAAGCGCGGCGCTCCGAGGAGATCGCCAGCCGCCTTGAGAACCAGGCCAGCTGGTACGAGAGCGCCAATGCAGCGGGATCGCTCAACCTCAGCCAGGCCTACCGCGAATGGGGGATGGCCGAGATCGATTCCAACCGCGACTATTATGGCCAGGTTCGCTTCGACGATATCGACTTCCAGATGAGTGCACGCGGGCAGCAGCTACAGGCGCGGTTCGTCGAGAGCTATGCCGAACGCCTCAACGATGAGATCGCCGATGATCTCGTCCTTCCAGCTTCGCAGCCTGTTGCACGCCCCTCGGTCACCAGTCCTGGCAGCGTGCGTGGTTCGGTCCGCATTGGAGGTGTGCCAGGCAGCCTCAGCGGCCCCGGAAGCGAGCGTGAAGACATCGCTGGCGAAGTCGACCGGGCACAGCGTCTAGGCAATCAACGGATCGGGACCGTGAAGAGCTATGTCGATGGAAAGACGCGCGATGCGAAGGGTGCCTCCGCAGAAGCAGCCGATGACGTCAAGGAATGGTAGCTCAGATCAGCCCGTCGTAGATCACGACGTATATGACGAACCCAATGAACAAGGTCGCGAACAGGTAGATCCCACGCCTTTCCCAGGGATCAGCCCAGATCTTCTTCCATGAATATGCAGTCAGGCGGTCTTCCGCGATAGCTCGATCGATCTCGCGAAAGCCTTCCCAGTCCTCCTTGCCTTCGGGGGGCACTTTGCCTTGATCGTTCATGTCACTAGCTCCTTCGCGAGCAGAGAGCCCCCTCCCCTCAGTTCCGGATCATTTTTTCTCAGAGAAAATAGCTGAAAATCATCGGCAATGCGAGGTCCTGCATCTTGTAGTTTGGTTCGCAAGGTCAAAGAGGGCCAGCCGGTCGAACGGAATCAATTCGCAGCCCAAGAAGATTTCATTTTGGTGAAGATCGAGGAACTGGAGCACTTTGACCTGCGGGGCGATGTGACGCTCTGGCAGGAGGTTGCACAACTCTTCGAGCAGTTGGAAGAGCGCAGGGCTCCCTAGTAACCTTATCCGACGTGATGGCTGATCGCTCGAATGAAGCGAGGTAGGATTCGAGCTTTTCCAGCGTCCTGCGCCTCGGGCGGCGCCCCATCCTAAGATCGAGGACGAACCGGGGATCACCGACCGCACGCCTACCAAAGCGCGTCGCGGAAATATGGTTTTCTTTCAGATGCTTTTCGATCTTCTCCAGCAAGGTCATATCCCTTTCGCTCCGACTCGCAATTTCCTTGTGTTCTCGTTTCGTTCCTACTAGGATCAAATCTTCGAGTCTAGGAAAATTCCTACAATCAGGATTTGAAGGGCAGACGAATGGAACATGTGAGGGAAGAGCTCGACCGGCTGATCCTCAAGGGTGGATATGGCTATGCCTCGATCTCGCGGTTGCTCGGCCGCAACCCTGCCTATGTGCAGCAGTTCATCAAGCGCGGGTCGCCCCGCAAGCTCGATGACCAGGATCGAAAGACGCTCGCTTGCTTCTTCGGAGTCGATGAACAGGTCCTCGGTGGCCCCGCCAATCCGGTCACCGACGGCATGGTTGAAATTCCCGTACTCGATGTGGAAGCATCTGCCGGCTTTGGCGCGGTCGCCGCTAGCGAGACTGCGCATACTCGGTTCGGGTTCGACGAGCACTGGCTGCGACACCTGACGTCGGCGAAGAGCGCCAGCCTCTCGATTGTCGGGGTAAAGGGAGATTCGATGGAGCCGACGCTAAGCGACGGTGACGAGGTCCTCGTCGATGCATCAGATCATGGCTCGCGGCTGCGTGACGGGATCTATGTCCTTCGCTCTGATGATGCGCTCGTGGTGAAGCGTATTGCGATTAAGCCAGGCGGTCGTCAGATCACCATTGCCAGCGACAATCCGGCTTACCCGACATGGCACGACATGGATAGGACCGAGGTGCATGTGGTTGGTCGCGTGATCTGGTTCGGGAGGACTCTCTAGCGACAGAATCTGGTGCGATTGCCTTGCTTGATTGGTTCATGACATCGGAAATGAGGAAGCCGACATTCAGGCGACACAGTTGGTGGACCCGCAGTCACCGACATACCGGTCATTCCCGGATCATGTCTGCGTCGTCGAAACCGGGCATTCATCCGCGCGGGCGATGATGGCGAGACCGAGGCCGGTTGCCAACTGTCCTTTATCGTTTCAGTTCGCTACGATCTTGCCAGTCGCCGCAAGCAACATCGCCATGTGCACATTGCTATAGTTTGCTCGCCGGGATGAGCGGGCCGTCGCAGATACGCTTGAGCAAGTCTGCCTGCTTGGGTTCCAGTTCGACCAACAGCGCCAGAACGTTGAGCACGTTGATCAGTTCGCTGGTGTATTCGGGCTGCCAGCGGTCGGGCTGGATATCGCCGAGCGGGGACGGAGGGCGCTTGTCGCCGATCAGGGGGCGTTCGCGGTCCTTCCGGCGATAGCTGAACCACTGACGCAGCACCTGCTTGCCCGAAACCTCATAGGCCCAGACTGCGGGCGGGACGTTGTCGATAAAGCCCGTGCCGACCAGCAGGCGGCGCTTTGCCGCATCGTAGTCCAGCGTGTCAGGGAAGCCCTCTGGCGTCGAAGGGATTGCGCCGTCCTTGGGGATGACCGGGCCATTGTTCGCCACTCGGGGAGGCTGTGGCGGGTCTTCGGTGGCGAAGCGTTCGCCGAAGGTGTGCAGCCGGACCACTTCGCGACCCAGCTTTGCAGCTTCGGCGAACAGCGCCGCATCGGCGGTCAGAGGGACACGCAGGCCGGGACGGATGAGATCGTCGGCAAAGCTAGAGGTGTAAGCCGGGTGAGCGAGCAGCGCGGCGACATAGGCGAAGACATCGACCGAATCGACCGGTGCACCGAATGCCTTGGCCAGCAGCGCGACGACGGCGGGAGAGACATTGGATTCGGTTGCATCGGCGTTCTTCCAGAGGGCGAACACGCGGCCACCAAACGATCCCTTGTATTGGTGAAGGTCCGGAATCAGTGCTGTTGTTGAGATCGCTGGCCCTGACTTCGGGCTGTGCGCCATGAGCGCAGAAAAATAGATTTGCTTGTCGCTGTGGTTTTCCCACAATCCGGGGTTTGGCTGGTTGATGACACGCGCATCTGGCAAGATGAATTGGCGGTCAAAAGAACGGAAACCGTATCGAATGGGAGCCTCACCTGCGAGAGCGCGACGCGCCAGAACGCGCAGCTTCTCGACATCATGATCGACCTGCTTCGGGGCGTCTTCCACCGAAGTGAGCAATTCACGTTGTGGCCACCACAGTGCCTTGCCGGACTTCCCTATATGGCGATCACCGGGCTTCCCGTTGCGCATATGGGGCTGGAACAGCATTGCACGCTTCTCAGCCTTGGACTCGTCGATCAACCGTTTCCAACGTTGCTTCAGCGACACTTCGTCAGGTGCGATGATCCATGTGCGGCCGGGCATCACGCCCGATCCGCAATCGTCGATCACAGAGTCGAGTGGCGCAAACGCTCCCCAACCTTCGCGCAGTTCTGGAAGGAACGGCGCACGTGCATCGGACGGACAATCGCTCCATCCCTTGTCACCAAGCGTGACTGTTTTCAGCTCAGCGAATTTCTCCTCACGCCGCCCTTTGGCCAGCGCACGGTAGCGCACTCTTGCAGCACCTTCGCCAGGTGTGCGTGAACGGCTAGCGAGCACAATGCAGACCGGGTGCTGCACACCTTGGAATATGCGTGTCGCCACTTCCGGCTGATGCCCTTCAGGCGAACAATCGATCACCCAGATATCGTCGCACTGGCTGCGCAGATCGGCGCGCATCTTCTGGAAACCAGGGCCGTTGAGGAAGCCAGAAACGGTGATGTAGCAGACCATCCCGGCGAGCTTTTCTCCGACCGGCGGCTGCTTGTCGCGCCCGCCCGCGCCTTGCTCGAAAACCTTCCACGCTGCCCAACGCCAGAAGTAGATGTAGAGGTTGCGGAGGTGCTTTGCATGCGTCCCAATCTTCCACGCCTTGGGTGGCTGCCAGTCGTTGAGTGGCGCACCCTTGTTCTTGTTGCCGCTCTCGATCCACGCACCCTTGCCCTTGGCCTTTTCCTTGTAAGGCGGGTTGCCGATCACCACGGTGATCGGCTCGCTTCGCTTGACCTTGTTGGCCTCGGTTCGCGACTTGGAAATCTCGCGGTAGATTCCCTGTCCGCTTTCGATATCGGCGTAGGGATCGCCCAGGGTATCGGTAACGAACAGGCGCGGTGTAGCGTCTGCGCCAATTTCCAGCATTTCCGCCAGTAGGCGAAGCTGCGCCACAGCGAACGCGCCGAACTGCAATTCGAAGCCGATCAGTCGCCCGGCGACATCTTCCATCATCGGCGCTACCGCGCCGGGACCACCATGGTTCGCCTCAATGGTGGCTTTGATCCGCTCAATCGTGCCGAGAAGGAACGTGCCCGATCCGGTGGCAGGATCGACGATATGCACGTCCTTGCCGGCCAGCCCATCGGCGATTCCAAAGCGCTGGCTTTTCAGCGCCTCGTCGCACAGCCGCACCATCGTGCGCACCACTTCCGGCGGGGTATAGTAGCTGCCGGTCAGCTTGCGCAGCCTGTTGTCGTAAACCTCAAGGAAGTTCTCGTAAAAATAGAGCCAGGCCTCGGGATCGCCCTTCGACACCTTGGCCCACGAAACCTCATCGAGCACGCGGGTCAGCGTGTCGAGCGCGGGGCCAAGGTTGAGATCCTGCTCGGTCAGCAGCCGCAGCGCCGTGCCGATTAACGTATTGGCCTTGCCCAGCTCCTTGGCCACATGATCCAGCCCGCCTTCGAGCGACATGTCTTTCGACTTCGCCATGAGCAGCCCGAAGGTGACCGCCTGTGCGTAACCATCAGCGAACTTGTCGTCATCCGCATCGGGGAACAGCAGCGCTTTCCAATCGTCCTTGAGGTCCGTCAGCTTGGCGTTCTTCTCCGAAGCATTGAGCTGTTCGAGCACTTCGTCGCGCAGGAAGCGGCACAGACGCGCGGAGACGCGGGCCAGCTCGTTCGCACCCTTTGGAGCGATCGGTTTCCACGTCAGGAAATCGTTCAGCAGAGGCAGAAACACTTGCGGCGCGGTGAGCTTTGCGCCCGCATGTTCGACCCCGCCATCGAGGTGGACTATCTGCCCGACCAGCGCCCCATCGCGCCAAAGCGAAAAGCTGTCGCCGTCAGTGTAGAGCAGGTTGGGCAGCGCCTTCAGCTTATCCCATTGCTCCTTGTCATGGCCGGTCTTCCACTTGCGTGGATCGGCCCCCTTGCCCGGAGCTTTCACTTCGATGAAGCCGACCAGGGCATTGTTGACCTTCACCGCATAGTCGGGCCGGGTGCGCAATTCTGCGAGCGAGGTTTCCCCGGTCATCACGAGATTCTTCACCGCAGGATTGAGGATCGCTGCAATCTGCGCGAACAGAGCTTCAAGCGGTGCGCGCAGCTGGTCTTCCGGCTGGCCGTCACCACCAGCCAGCTTCGCACTGGCCGAAGCGCCAAATTCTCCCACAGCCTTTTCGATGGTGTTGGCTTGCGTCACCCGTTACCTCCAGTTCATATTGTCATCTGGCACAGGGCGAGCGATGCCCGCAACGGCTTTGGATAAGTAAATGGCGGAAGAAACTGGCGATCTGTTCGGTGGACCGGCCCAAATGGGTCTGGATCTCGGCGATTCCGCGCCCGCGCCGTCCTATGAGCCCGATCGTGACGAAGTACGCCGCGAATTGCAGGAAGTATTGGCCGAAGCCCGAAGTGCCAAGGACCAATGCCCATGGGACGAGCAGACCCTGAAGTATCACAAGGTCGTCTTTCCGCAGATGGCGAACTGGTTGCCGGAGAATGAGCGCGATCAGTTGCGATTCGAATTCGCACAGGAAGTCGAACGGATCGAGCTGTTGCTAGCGGCCTGACTGGTTGTGGGTCCATAGCTGACTATCGGCTTGTGTGCGCGCTGGGGAGCAGCCGGACCTTCTAATTTGTAGCACATATGATCCCAGCCCTCATCTCGCTTGCTTAGAGACATCCCTTTGTGATGCTCGTATTTACCAGAAATGCGATGATGGGGTTGGTCGCATGACCGCCCGAGGGCTTGGACGGTGGTTCAGTGGCCTGCCTGACCCGTCCACAGCACACGCGAAGCTCTCGTAGAGACCCTTGACGGATCGTTGCAACTCATCTATCTCACTTTTATGAGTGAGGATTGTGAAATGATTCAATACCCGATGCTGGCCAACCCCGCTGGCAGCACAACGCTGGCTGGTAGCGCCATGGGACGGCAGATGCTTGCCCAGCTGATCGAGAAAACGATGCCGGTGTCCGAGCCCACCCTCGCATTCCTCGATTTTGCCAAGGTCGACATCGCGACGGGGTCGTTTCTTCGTGAGGCTGTCATGGGCTTCCGCGACTTTTGCCGCAACGCGGCGGGCATGATCTATCCGGTAGTCGCCAATGCCAATGCGACCATCGAGGAAGAGCTTGCGACCTACCTTCGTGGTCGCAACGACGCCATTTGGGCATGCACACTCGACACGGACGGCACAACCACCGATCCGCACATCCTCGGCGAGCTGGACTCCGGGCAGATGAACACCATTCAACTTATCGCCGCGCATTATCCGATTTCCGCGCCGGACCTCGCCAAGCTCCGCCCCGACGACAAGATCGGCACGACCGCATGGAACAACCGGCTGGCGACGCTGTCCGCCAAGGGCATGCTAAAGGAAGTGCGCCACGGTAAAGCCAAGCTGTTTAGCCCTGTAATGGAGGCGATCTGATGGGTGCTGATTTTATCCGCGAACAGTCCGGCCAGCCTTGGCGCAAGCGCTGGAACAATGGCGTGGACCGGCTCAAGGAACCGGGGCTGTTCGATGTTCAGTTTGGGGCGCAGCAGCGCACCATTACGGCGGACATCGACCCCGGCATGAGCGTGCAGGCTGGCGACGAGCTGGTGGTGCAGTGCGGGTCTGGCAACGCCATGGTGTGTCGGGGGCAAAGCCGCATTGGCGTGGTGAATGGCCTGCCATCCGACATGCACACATCCATTACCGAATGCGGCGGTGTCGCCCTTGGGATCGTCGAACGGGTCAGTCTGTTCGGCAACAGCGCGGAGCTTCGTTTGCAATGAAGAATGCCAACAACCACTCGCTGCCCCGCCTCGTGCGCAATGCGCAGAGTCTGTGGGACGATGCCGCGACCATGCCTTGTTCGTTGGGCTGTGTGACCTGTGTTGACCGCCCTATCTGCGGTGGTGTCCATAATGGTGCCAGCTTCTTCGACTGCGGCGATTACTGCCGCTGCAAGGACAAGGATACCTGTGACCTTGTTTGCCGAGTCAAGCCGAAGCAGTTTGTGGAACGCTTGAGGGAAGTCGGTGGGCTGGAGTTCGTGAACGTGCCCCGGGCTCAAGTCGTGCCCATCGAGGCACTGCCGCCGATGGTCCCGTTGATCGATCATGCCACCGCGCGTGTCGGCACGCTCAATTCTCCGATTGTGGCGCTGCCGCTCTATACGCTTTTGGACATCGACGCGGGCACGCTTCGCTATCCCGACCGCGCGGCGTTGAGCCAGAAATTCGGTATTGACCCGAATGCCCGGCTGGTGGTTTCCGGGGTGGCGCGGGACAGGAAGATAGAGCGCTACTGGGCGGCAAAAGACAGGCCTGCCATGCTTCAGCAGCTGGCAGCCCTCGACATCGCGCTGATCACGCCTCCCAATTTCAGCGTGCTGACCGATGTGCCACGCACCGATAACTTGCATGCCATGAAGCGTATCCTGGTAGCGACGATTGAGATGATGCAGGCAGGGCTGCCGACCGCCTTGCATCCCAATGCGCGTACAGAACGGGATTACGAGCGCTGGGGCAAGTTGATCGCCCAGCGCCCAGAGATCCAGTATTTGGCCTTCGAGTTTGCGACTGGCGCTGGCCGTGGCGAACGGCTGGATTGGCATGTGGCGCAGCTGACCGCGCTTGCCGCCCGCGTCCCGCAACCGTTGGGGTTGGTGGTTCGTGGCGGCATGCGCGCGCTCGAACCGCTGCGGGCAGCTTTTGCATCGGTGACGATGATCGATACCGACGCCTTCACCAAGACCCGCTGCCGGCAGGAGGCGCAATTCCGGCATGATGGGAAGTTGGTATGGCACAAGCATCCCACCCCGCCTGGCGCGCCGATCGATGCGTTGTTGCAGCAGAACGTCGCGGCGCTCCACAGTCACCACATCATTCTGGCGCGCACGCACGCCGAAAAACGGCGCGGCGCTGCGTCAGAGGGCTTCCGCGCGCCAAATCGCGCTGATCGTCAGGCCCGCGAGGGCTGACGTATGACTTAGTCGCTGATCGCCATTGAGGGGATCATGCGTCGGGCAAAGCATGAGCGCGTGATCGCCAGAGCGGAAGCGAAGCTCCGCTCGGTCAGTCACCATGGACCGGCAAAGCTGTACGAATCCCTGCCCACGTCCACTTGCCGAAGGAAAACGCGACACACCGGTTTTGATGGCCTCGGCCAGCGCTGCCCCTGCATCCGGCAGATGCGCGTAGTCAGGATTTTGCCGTAGCGTCTCCAACACACCCATGCCGCGATCCGCCACGACAAACTCGAAGGAGTGATCCGTAACGGCATAGGCGACAAGCCCCGTGTGGGCTGCGCCACTATGCTCGTAGACATTGTCCTGCATCTCACCCATCGCCCCGATGAGCGACGCAACGAGCCCGGCGGGAAAACCCCGATTCTTCGCGGCATTCTCCGCGTGGAGCAGCCATTGCTGCCAGACCGGATCACTGGTCTCTACAGGATTTATAAGAGGAAGTGGGAAGGCTCCTGCCTGATCGCTAAAACCACCGCCGAACGGCTGACCCGTCGCCCATGCCTCACGAACGTGAGAAGCGAACGCCCCCGCGAACGAAATAGATTCGTACTCGCGCGGGAATTGCTGAGCACCTGCCAGCAACTCAATGAGCGGACCGATGCGACCCGAGCTCTCAATCATGATAGAACCGTGGCCCCGCAACCTTCCCTGCGCGGCCTCTCGCAAGAGATCGTCAACATCCAAG
The DNA here is from genome assembly GCF_900143235.1 of Erythrobacter sanguineus. Lineage (GTDB taxonomy): Bacteria > Pseudomonadota > Alphaproteobacteria > Sphingomonadales > Sphingomonadaceae > Erythrobacter > Erythrobacter sanguineus. The sequence goes on from NZ_FRDF01000006.1 coordinate 119,892, forward strand.
AACTGAGCCTGAAGGGCGCGCATCATTGTCCAATATCACAAGGACTTGGCGAACTCCTACCATTCTTTCAATCAACGATGGCCCGGAACTACTATGACCGCACTGCCACAGCAGCGATATTGCCTGCCAACGTGGTAACGGGGGCTTTCAGGCTAGTGAGTCCGGATAGTCCGCTGAATTCGCCGGTCGTCGAGGCGATACGTAGTGACGCCAATAGCGCAGCGGCGATATCTGGAATTGGGCCATGAGCCGACTGGCCGCTTTGGTAAGCCAAAGCGTGAAAGCGGACTCACTTTCGGGGAGCGGTGAAGCTGGAAAGACAGTAAATCCAGCGTCTGCGAGCCTTAGCGTCTTCTCTACGCAGCTCAGGCATTCAACACGATTGCGATCTGACCCGCTACAGCGTTGGTGGAAGCAGACATCCCCCGCCCGCAGCAGCGCCGGTGGGGTTCAAAGTTTTTACCTCATGGTTCCGCAGATCGCCGAAATGTCCCACTGCGCCTGTCAAGCTCATGGCCGAGACGCGACTAGTTGCTAGAGTGTCCAGAGATCCTCGGGCCCAAGATAGCTTATGTCGACACGGTCGGCCTGGTCGCTCACGTCCACCCGGGCCAGCCCCCGCCGCTCCGGATTGAGCGGTGCCTGCATGATTCCCAGCCTGTCGCCAGCTGCCGAGACGATCCACGGTTGTCCGTCGATATGATGGGCCCGAACTGCAGCGCCGGGCGCTGGTGGAACGCCCGCCCATTGCACATTGGCGTAGAACCGCCGCTCGGACCAAGTACGGCTGTCCACGGGCACGAACCCGTAAAGGAATTCGAGCCACATCGGCTTGGTTTCGGCGGTCGGCCAGTCCGGTAATGCACTCCACTCCGCGACACCCGGCGACCGCAACCAGGTTCGCAGCTGGTCCCCAGACGAAAAGGTCGCGCCGGTATCCTGGATGACTTTGATCGCCGCCACCCGCGAGTTGAATCCCGCCTGAATCAGCAACGACGCCGAGCGGACCATCGTGCCGGTTTCTACCGCCGGGACAGCGAGGCCCAGCTCATGGTCGTCAAGCTGAAAATCGCCGACAAGATCGTCGTTGGCAGTTGCGCGGACGCGAATCGACTCCATTGCCCATGGCAGCCGGTAGACAAGGCCGCCCTCAACGAAGCGGAGCGTCTCGCTTGGCTCGCCACCGATCGCGCCGAGCGGCTCCCCAAGCAGCCAAGCGCGCAAAATCAGCCGCCAGTTGCCGGGCAACGGATCGGGTGTGAACGGATGGAACGGGAATACCAGCTCGGCAATGGAGGTGATCGTATCGATCGCGCGATTCTGATCCCCGACGAGCAATGCCGCGTTGGCTGTGACCAGCAACTCATTGGTCTGGGGCGCGATCGCGTCGAGGGCGTGACCGGACTTGAGGCCTAGCCCGGCGAGAAAATAGCCCCGGCGCTGTGCTGCGGTCGATTGCGCCCATATCACCCGTGCCCGTGACTCGAGCATCTTAGTGAGCGCGGTCTGGCTGACGTCGCTCAACCGCTGGAGGCGGCGATGCCACAGCGACGACTGCAGTACCGTATCGAGCGTGGCCGCGATGTCGGCGTCGGCGACATCGAATTCGCCGATGAGGCTCAGCACCGCGGTGTCGAGCATCGCAAGTTGCTCCTCCCACGCCGCGAGAGCGCGTTCTCGCGCCGTCGGTGATTCTCCCGCAACTTCCGGAAACGTCCAGGCGGCAGCGTTGTTGGCGACATATTCGACGAGCTGGGTCACATCGCCACCGTGCAAGGCGTGCAGCCGCTTGAGCAGTTCAACTACCAGCCGGACCAAGCCGCTTTCCATGTCACGCTGGCCAAGGTCGTCGAGCAAGCCCTCCCACGCCTGCCGCTTACGGGCGACGTTGCCGAACATCGGATAGAGAACGAGCCCCTCGACATCGATATAGGCGCGCCCAGCACGTCCGATGACGTTCTTGAACTCGGACGCTTCGATACGCTCGCCGGCGCGGTGCAGCGCGAACATAATAAGCGCGGTCGCCGAGAGATTGAGCCCCTGCGCAAGCGTGGGCGAGGAGATGGTTACCTTCAATATGCCTTCGCGCAAAAGCCGCTCGATCTCTTTGCGATAGGCGGTCGGTAGCGCGCCATGGTGCAACGCGACCCCGAGCCGCAGGCATTTGAGGATGGCGTGGTCGGTGCCAAGCCATTCGGCTCCGAGCGCCAGCGCGATGTTGAGCCGGTTGGGGTCATCGACCAGCAAAGATGTCAGCGCGCCGCGTTCATGGAGATCAACGATGACCTCGGCGAAGGGTTCAACGCTACGTCGCTCAGGGCAATAAACCAGCACCGTCTGGCCGTCGCTAACGAGCCGCCACGCGGTAGCGAGGCACAGCTCGCGCTGATCATCAGGGAAAAGCCGCGTGCGTTGCCGCTTGGGCGGCACCCAGTTGGGCGGGGGGGCGCCAGTCAGATATGTCGGCACCCATGGGCGTTCCTCGCCGACGCGCAAGTTGAGTCTGGCAGTCTGGCCGTTCCACACGACCTCGCCGAACCGCAGCCTGGTCGGGCGCCAAGCGCTCTTGATCAACTCGCCCGGCGCATCGCGGCGCAACCAGTCGGCAAAATCCTCGAGCTGCGGTCCGTCAGGCAGGATCGCCGACAGGCAAACTATGCGGCGCGTCGCGGCATCGGCGCGCTTCAGCAGGCGTTGCACCTGTACCTCGTAGCGGACTTCGCGTTCGTTGAGGCCGATCATGTGACCCTCGTCGAAGATCAATAGGCCGACATCGTCGAGGAGGCCCGGATCATTGCGGAGCGCGAAATCGAGCTTCTCAGGTGTCGCAACTACGATGTTCCGCTGGCGAATGGCATCCTCATCGAGGCCGCTATCGCCTATGCTGCCGTAAAGCGCGGAAATGGTCTTGCCCAAGGGGCCGAACGTGCGTTGCAGAGTCGCTTCGGTTTGCGCCGAAAGCGCGCGCAGCGGCGTTACGAACATGACGCGCTTGCCTCCAGCGAGGCAGCGCAGAATGCAAAGCTCGGCGATCCGCGTCTTTCCCGCGCTCGTTGGCAGCGAGACGACGAGGTCGTCCAGCTGATCTGCCGCGCGCCCTGCGGCATCGATCTGTGAAGGCCAAAGATCGACCTCGGCGCGCGGCCGCCTTAGCAGTGAGGCGAGAAAAAGGGTTCGCAGCCTTTTCCAGTCTGGCGCGGCTCCGCCAGCCGGTTCAATCGGCACCAAGCGATGGAAAGTACTCTCCCACAGATCGCGCAGCAGGTGGATTGCCGCACGGAACGCCCACCATTGTGGAACTAGGTTGAGGTCGGCGGCGGCGCGCACTCCGTCACGCAGCATCGCGAGGCATTGCTCAACCAGCGAGGCGTCGCCGCGTTCGAGCGCCAGCAGATAGGTCGCGATCGCTCCGTAGAGTTGGTCGGTCAGCGCCAGGTCGACGCCGTCGATCAGCATGTCGTTGCCATCTGCGGCCACCCCGATGAGGTCGGCCGCGTCGACAGCCGCCGCAATGCCAGCGGCAAGCCGCTCATCGGTCGCGGCGCCGGACGCCTTGAACCTGATGACTTCGGCTTCGAGCGTTGTGAAATCGCGCCGTATCAGGAGACCCACGGCGCGTTCGAGGCGCGAAAAGTTATTGTCCGCAGCGACGATGCTGAGCAGCGAGAAGGCACGCGCCGAAAGTTGCGCGAGGTGATAGGCGCAAGCCGCCATGACGAAGTGAAAGTCGCGCTCCGCGCTGGCTCTATCGCCCTTTGCGATGACTGACTCGAGCGCCACCGCGGCCTGCTCGAAGGCGGACCGGGAAACCGCCGGGTCGCCTTCCATTTCCCGATTGCGCAGACCGAGGTCGAATAGCGCATAGGCATAGGTGGTGAGATCGTAGCTCAACTGGGGCGAAAAAGGCGGCGCGCCGGGCGGCAGCACCCCGTCGCGCCAGATCATTGCCCGCGCCTGACCGCGCGCGATCAGCCGCCCGCGAAAGCCGGCGGTCGCCGCAAGTTCGACCGCGGCACGGATCGCATCAGGGGTGGTTGGCATTGTCGATCACGCGATCATAGACGGCGGCGACGAAAGCGGGATGGCCATCGATGCGCAGCCCCACGCTCCACTGCGAATAGCCGCCCGCATAGGTTTGCAGCCCATTAGTCAGTATACCGTCCGGCGCATTGCCGGAAAAGGTGAAGAGCAGATGCCGGACCGACTGCGGCTGAATGCCGAGCTGAAAGGTCGTATTGTCGATCGCGTCGGCGAGCGCGTGATTTCCGTGCTCAACGAGGCGGGCCGAAATATAGCTCAACGCGTGCCCGGAGGGCAGGCCCGCGTCTTTGTCGAGGCCGGCACGCGCCTGCGTAACGACTTGCTCGGTCAGGTTCGCCCGGCTCTTGGCTTCGGTCTTCAGGAAAGTGAGCTGCAAGGTCGCCGGATCCTGCGCGATGCCGATTACATCCTCGCCGCGCATCGCCATGTTGCGGTGATCCTTCCACCGTAGCCGCTTGACCGGAACCTGATAGGTGCCCTCGGCGGCGATCCATTCAGTCGCAAATATCTCGCCAAGGTCCCCCGAGCGCATCGACTTGGTTGTGGGGAGCTTCTGCTCGATCATCGCTGCTGCGGCCGGCTTGCCGAGTAGCCGCAGAACCCGCGCTACATGCTCTTCGGACGCATAATGTCCTGGAATGGCTGCGGCAGTCGCGTCTATGCCGAAGGCAAGTTGCGCGGCAGTGCCGGTTAGCACGCGCAAGTTGTGCGGGCCGACTTGAGTGTCTGCGAAGGTGCACCAATGGGCAAGCTTGACCATCGCTATCGCTCCTTTCGCCGCACGAGTGCTATCTCGCTCGCGCCAGACGTGGCCGTTGATGGCGAGGTCGATTGACTGTACCAAGAACCATCTAATTTCAACTCGGTAAGGCTGAGAACGGTAGGCCGCACTGATCCCGTTAAGTCAATAGCAGCTTTAGGGGTTGGTGCGCATGCGCATAGACGACCGCAATTAGGACGCAAAGCTACCATTCCATCCGCAAGAGCGTGAGGCACAATGCCGCCAAAATCCACCTCCTTACCGATATTCGGCGGTTTGTGTTATCCCGCCATAAGAATTGGGAGAGTCTACAATGGGCACTGCTGGGAGGAAGCGAATCAATCGCAGCGCCACACCAATTCTGGCCTTGACCGCTTTAGCGGCTCCTTTCCTGACTGGCACAGGCTTCGCCCATCCTGGTGGTCTTGCCGCTGACGGTTGCCATAATGATCGAAAGAATGGTGGCCGCCATTGCCACCGGGGACCGGGTTCTGGTGAGTCAAGCCAACCGCAAAGAGCGCCGAGTGGCGATGTCTATTATCCCAATTGTACCGCGGCCAGAAACGCAGGCGCTGCACCGGTCCGTCGCGGCCAACCTGGGTACGGGCCTCACCTCGACCGCGACGGCGACGGGATTGGATGCGAGTAAAATTCGTTCAGATCCCGAAATCCAGCGACTTGCTCTTGCTCCGGGTCAGTTCCTTGTCTGCCTTGTTGGCTTCTTCCGAGTTGGGTTGATCGACTGCACTTCCCTTCTCGGCCGCCGACTTCAGCCGCGCCGTCACCTCGATCGCCGATGCTTTCTCGCCTCTGTTGCGCGCGATGGCTGCTCCCAGCTTGTCCGAGCTGTCCACCACCAGTGTCAGGTGATCCCTCAGCCGGGTCACGGTGACTAGGAAGGTCTGCTGGTTCGAAAGGTTTCGCTCGCGGCTGTCCATAACCGCGATGCCGCGATCCGATGTCAGACCCTGGGCCATATGGGCATTTAGGGCATAGGCGAGATCGATCCGCTTCAGCATCGGATCGCCTTTCGCCAACACGACCTGTTCGCCTTTCGATGTCTCGACAGTGACCTTACCCCCTGCAATCGCAATTACCGAAGCCTGGTCGGCGTTGAAGAGCCCGCGACGATGATCGTTCCTCGTCCAGCGGATCCTGTCGCCTTCATGGATTTCCAGTTTGCGCGGCTCGAGCAGTGCCAGGTGCTCCCCGCCCTTGCCTGACCTGATGCGCGCCGGATCGAACCGAAACCGCTTGCCTCGCGCGTTTTCTACCTCGACAAACTTGCCCAGCCGATCCGGTCCGCGGACGCGGTAGTCGCCGGGCGCAAGGCCGAGCGCCAGTTCCTTCTTCGCCACTTCGAGAACTCTGCCCCGCTGGTAGACCGAGAGATGACGCAGTTCCTCACGTGTCGTATTGACGCGGTCGAGAACCTCCAGCCTGATCTTGCCGGGACCGATCTCGCCGTTGGCAACCAGCCCCTGCTGCACAGCCTCGTTGACCGCCGAGCGGATGCGGCGGCCCGAGGCATAGATCGACGTGCGCTCGCGCTCTGCCTTGTCGAGCGCCAGCCAGGTTTCGGCGGCAACCAGCGCGCCATCCCCTTTGGCCTCGATCGTGTGGGATTTCAGGCGAACGAGTGCCTTGCGCACATCGCCCGCCTGCGCGGCTGCCTGAGCCTCGCGGATGACGGGATCGCGGGCGCGCAGGTTGGTGTCCATCTCGGCGCGCGCGATCCCGGCGCGCTGCAGCAGCGCGAAAGGTTTTCCCGCATCGACGGCGCCAAGCTGCTTGCGGTCGCCCATAAGGACCAGGCGATGGACACCGGCCAGATTGGCGAGACGGACGAGCTTGTCCTTGTCTTCGTTCGACACCATTGAAGCCTCGTCGAGCACAAGCACATGGCCCTTGAGGGCCGTGCGCGCTTCTGTGCGAAGCGCGGCATTGGCAGGATCATCGAGCAGGCGCTTCCAGCCCCCGAGGAAGCGTGCAAGCGTCTGCGATGCGATGCCCGTATCGCGCTCGAGCATCTGGACGAGCGTGTTTTGGATAGCGAGACCGATGACAGGATGCCCCTCTTCGCGCAGCACGTCAGCGACGGGCTTCAGGACGCTGCTCTTGCCCGCACCGGCCACCCCCTGCACCGCGACGATCCGGTCGCCGGACGCAAGAACAAGCCGTGCCGCAGAAAGCTGCCCCTCGTTGAGCCTGAACCCGTGGCCGAGTTCGGCTGACGCCTGGACCCGCACCTCGGCATCCTTTGGATCAAGCGTGGCATGACTCTCGCCCTTGCCCGCGGCGACTTCGGCGAGAATTCGCTGCTCGGTCTCGAGTGCTTCGCGCGACGCAAGCCAGCCCTTGTGCTCGCCTTTTCCGGCCAGGAGGTGACCCGAGCGAACCAGCGCACGGGCGCGCTTTTCGACATCGGCGATCGTTGCCGGAAGCCCGAAATCAAGCGCAGCCTTGTAGAGAGCTTCACGCGGGAATGCCGCCTCGCGCTGCGACAGGTGCCGCACCGCCGAGGCGACCGCCTGTGCAGCCGCGATCGTTTGGCGGTCTTGCTTGAGAACGGAAGGGGGTACAAGCGGATCAGCCGGGTCCCCGCGAACATGGGCCACAAACATGTCCAAGAGAGCACGTCCGCGCTCGACCAGCGAACCGAACCGCGTTCCCTCGATCGAGTGCCTGAGCGCACGCACATGCGCCTGCTCGACCAGCGAAGCGAGATCGAGGCCGATCGACGTGGCAGTCTCACCCCACAGCCGGCCGAGGGCCTCGCGATCCTCGATCCCATCCTTGCTGGCGCGGGTGTCCAGCGCAGCTATCCTTCCCGCTTCGAGGCCCGTCCCGCGCCGCGCATCGAGCACTTCCTGGCGACGCGTCGAGAACGCCATGACCTCTTCGCGCGCGATCCCGCGCGCCTCGAAATTGCCGTGCTTGAGTGTGGGACCTGGTTCATACCCGAGCTTCTCGACCGCCACGCGGAAGCGCGCCATGGCGACCGCATTGAGGGTCGTGTTGAGCTGCCATAGCCGGTCGTTCTTGAGCGTCCGCCACTTCCCATCGCGCCCCTGTGTGACATTGGCGATGACCGCGTGGAAATGAAGGTTCGGTTCCTGATTGCGGTTAGTGTCGTGCTGGAACAGGCCAATCGCAAGATTGCCCGTGGGCTGCGTGATGACCTTGCCGCGTGCGACCACGCGGGTCTCCGAAGCGTTCCTTTCGGCCCATTGAAGCGCCTCGATCACAGCCTCGCGGTAGGCGGCAATGATCCGCTCGTCCTTGCCGACGAGCGCCAGCAGCGACCAGCTCTTGGGGACCGAGAAGGTGAGGTCGGTGCCCGGACGGTGCGCCTGGCCGGGATTGCCGACCGAGCTTCCGTCCGGAAGCTCGCCGCGCAGCAGGGCGTCGAACACCCGGGCCTCGACCTTGCCGCCAAGACCCAGCTTGCGCGCACCTTCGCCCACCCATTCCCCCGAACGATCGGCATCGGCGCTGGCGTAGTAATTGTCCGACGCAAAGTAGTTTGCCGCAGCCGAGGGCGAGCGGACATTGGCAACGGATAGCATGACAAAGCATCACCTTCTGCATCCCTTCCCCTCCCCTGGTTTGCGCTACATGTCCGGATCGTAGTCCCCGAGGTCGTGATCATGACCAGGGTCTCGATCTGGGTCGGGCCCTTGTCGCGCCGCGCCGCCCAGCAGCGATCGCTGCTGCTCTTCCTGCATCGCCTGGTCCGCCTTGCCGCGCGCATCAACCGCGCGCTGCCCGGCCTCCGGATCGGGTAGATCGACCCTCGGTGCTCCGACATCCGGACCATCCTTGCCGGTCGATCTGGTGCCCTTCCCCGTTAGCGGCAGCTCGGATTGGGCAGGCTTTCGGGCAACGCCGTCGGTCTGCTTGCCGCGTGCTTTGCGGCCCCGTGGACGTTCGTCGCTGGCTTCGGGATTGTGCGCGGTCTTGGAGTGACGCCGGTTGCGCACCGGTTCACGCGCGGCATCATCGCGTGTCTTGCCCCGCTGCCGAGCGGGAGGGTCCTGCTTCTCCGTGAGACGGCGCGGATCGCCATCGTTGTCGCCGGATTGTGTGGTGGCATCGGAACCGGGCTGATGGCCCTGTTTCTCGCTTCCCGAGGCTCGATCGACCGGCTTTCGGGCAACTTTCTTCGCCTCGGGGCGAGCGATGAAGCCCTCGGCGACCCGCGGCCAGTTGCGCGGTCGCAGGACCACTGGAGCGGCCGGGAAGCCTTCGGGAAACTTGATGAAGCCGTGGAGGTTCTTCAACTTCATAAGCTCATCCGGCAGGAGCAGCGGGACGACCTGGCGGCGGGGTGTCAGACTGACGGCATCGCGCGCATTGTTGTAACCATAGCTGTACCCTTCCTCCATTTCGCGAACCTCGCGGTGACCGATGACATCCGAGCACCATGTGGCGGTCTCTCGATCGGCGGTGCCGAGGATCAGCTTGGTGCGTGCGAGCGAAGAAAGGGTCATCGCCATGTTCTCGCCGTAGACGTCCTTGAGCTTGGCAAAGGCATGGATGCCGGTGACGATCGCCCCGCCGTAATTGCGCGCAGTCTGGAGCCCTTTCTCGAGAGAGGGAAGGCGGTGCAAAGCTCCCAGCTCGTCGATCAGGAACCACAGCCGAATGTCGCGCGAGCGGGGGCCGGCCATGAGCGTATTGATCGAGGTATCGAGCCATAGCGTGAGCAGCTGCGAGAGCATGCTCATGTCGACATAGCGTGCCGAAAGGAACAGCATCGAACCCGGTTTGCCGGCCCCGCCAACCCACTCGCGAACCGAGAACGGTATGCCCTCGTCGGGGAGCATCTGCAGCGCCTTGGCATTGACGTTGAACACCGCACGCACCGATTCCGCCATGCGTGCCGCACTCGGAGTGCTGATCGGCCCCGCCATCGTGTCTTCGAGCAAGCGGTGCAGGTCGGACAGATCGGCGTTCATCAGTTCGTGGGCAAGTGCGGCATTGGTGCCTCGCCCGGCTTCTGCGAGCTTCAGACAGGTCTCCACGAACAGCGTGCGCGCGGCCAGCACCCAGAACTGTTCCGCGCCGCCGCCGTCATGCGGGACCAGCGATTCCGCGGCAGCGTGGAATTCGGCTCGGGTAGAGCAGTCGTTGAACACACTCCAGGAGGGGCAACGCACATCGAGAGGATTGAGGATGACATCGCGCTCCGGGTCGTAGAACGTTTCGATGAATGCACCCGTGAGGTCGAACACGACAGCGCGTTCTCCCCTCTTGCGGATCTCCGATGCAAGCTCGGTCAGTGCTACGGTCTTGCCTGTGCCGGTGGTGCCGACGAGCATGGTGTGGCTCTGTTCGAGGCGCCAGGGCCAGCTGATGCGGGCGAGATGGGCAGGACTGTAGAAGCCTGCTTCCCGCAGCGCTGCAGTACCGGCAAGGCGCCATTTCCACCCCATCGCATCGCCATATTCTCGGGCGCGCGCGTCGCGGTTGTGACGGGCGATCTCGCGCTCGAGGTCGCGCAAGGTCGCGAGCTCCGCACCGCGGACATGCTTCTTCTGCTTCGACTTCTCGCCGAAGCGTTCAGCGACCCACCAGAAGAGCGCGAACAATGGCACAAGAATGAAACCGGACAGCGTCAGAGCGCTCGTCAGGGCACCGCGGAAGATGGCCACCGCTTCGCGCATCGGCGGGTAGTCGGTCACGACCGAGATCGGAAAGGCCAACATGGTCCCGTCGCCCAGCTTCAGGTTCACCAGTTTGTCTGGATCGAACTCCATGAAGCTATAGGCGGAGGCATAGACGTGCATTCCCAAGAGGTAGATCTGGTAGTCATCGAGGGCCCCGCTCAGCTCCCACCAGGCGAGCCCGACGACAACCAGCACCGTGACGAAAAGCGGTCCTTTGAGGCCCGCAGCGAACATGAAGCCGAAGTGTCCGAGGAGCTGGCTACCGCGGGTGAAGTTGACAAGATTATGCTTCATCACGGCCTCCCAGTGGTTGGGGTGCAACGATGCCCAGACGTTCGAGGCGGCGCTGGTAGGCAGCGACCGTCTTCTCGCGCAGATCGGCGTGCGGATGGTGCGTGAGCAAGGCATCAAGCGCGACAGTAATGAAGATGTTCTGGCGCACCGGATCGGTCGCCGGTGTCTTCAGATCACTTCCCGTGGCCCGCTCCCAGGCATCATAAATGCAGTCGCAAATGACAATGCTGGAACTGATGCGGCGCTCAAGCGCCTGATCCCTGATCCAGGTTCCGATCAGGGGCGTGACATAGGTCACAAAGCGGTTATCTCGATACATGATTTCCAAGTTCCTTTGGTAAAAGAACCTGGCTCACTCTTCGAAAGGCAGGGACCACATTAGGCCGGCGGCAGGGGTGTAGGAAATCGAAAAGTTCTCTATGCTTTCCAGAGAGTTCGTCTTCTCCGTGCCGAATCGGACCGGTGACGGAACACGCTGGACCGCTACTGGCACAGTAAAGACAAAGGAGAATTCCTGACGAATTGTTCGGCGATTTCCTGCTCTTACGATGCAGCACCCGCTGCGTACGGTGTGCCAATTGCGTTCCCCCATCGCGCGGTGGTCTCCGGCCATGATGCCCGTTCTCGACCTGGAGGCATTTGCCTCTGATTGTCTTTGGAGCGCGAGCACGTGTGAGGGTCGGGCAAAACCGCCAACATCCCGATGATGAAGATGCCCCGAGACGGAAACCGCACCCCCGATAAGGTGGCGGCAAAGGAACGCGTGCGGGGCCAGGGACCGGGGCAAAGTCGGTCCCGCCGCCTCGCGCCGGTCCGACCCGTCGCCAGTCGGGAGTGCATGCGGGGCCCGGAGCAAGGACGCCGCACCCTCAGGAGCGCGAGCCACTGGCTCGCGCGGGACAGAGTGCGTCCCCAGCCCCGCTCCGCTTCGCGTCCCAATCCCCATTCCTGCGACCATGAAAAAAGGCAGGAACCGTTACCGGCTCCTGCCCTTGTCGGTGGTCAGAATTCGTCGAGCATTGCCCCTTGGACGGTGTGCACCACCCTATCGGCCATGTGTGCCGGAAGAGCGTTGTAGTCACCCTCGTCCAGGGCAAAGTAGCCAAGATCGTCGTCCTCGACGATGTGCTGATCGAAGAAGCTGTGCAGTGCGCGGCGTTCGGCAATCGCCAAAGCCTCGAAGTAGCTGTTCGAGTTCGTGTCAAACTGAGCAAGTGTAGCCATGATTTCCTCCTGATGTCTGTCGTGAGACGACAGGAGGACGGCGGAGGGGTGTGCGGCTGGCGGGTCAGGGATCGCCTGCAAGGCGACCGCGTTAGCGGCGGTGGGGGCAACGATTTTGTCGGACCGGAGCGTGAGCGAAGGGGAGGCAAAATGGTGGGGCCCCGCCGTCCTTGACGCGCCGGCCGCACGCCCATCACCATCGCAAGACCGTGAGCCAGGCCCCCTCCCCGCCTCTTGCAGTGCGCAAGCGATCTGCGGTGCGAATTCACTTTCCTACAGGTCGGCTGAAAGTCCACAGCCCCTGCGGGAGGATTATCCGAGGGGACGAAGAAAGGACACGCAATGCCGTCGAAACGAAACCCCATCGAGGCGCTGAGAAAGCTCGAAGCCGACCGGCTGGCGATGGATGAGCGCAAACGGGAACTGGAAGAGCAAGCCGCGCTTGAACTCGGGCGGATCGTACTGGGAACCGGCCTCGAAGCGTTTTCCCGCAAGGGTCTCGCCCGGGTCGCGGTAACTCTGGGAAAACTTGGGGAGGAAGCCGCGCTGCAACGTCTGGGGCTGGTCTCGCCTTCAGCTGGGCAATCCAAGTCTTCAGCAGCGTAGTAGCACAAGGAAGGGGCCCTGTCCGGTTAGGACAGGACCCCTTCGGGAGGCAAGATCGAGGGGAGAGTTCAGTCGATCTCGGGAGCGTCCTGATTGTCGTTGTCGTCACCGCTGCCGTTGCCGCGCGAGAGGAAGTCGACCTTGTCGGCGAGGATCTCGGTGCCGTAGCGCGTGACCCCGTCCTTGTCCTCCCACTGGGTGTAGTGGATGCGGCCCTGGACGCTGACCAGCTGGCCCTTGGAGCAGTACTGCCCGACGGTCTTGGCGAGGCCGTTGAAGCAGGTCACCCGGTGGAACTCGCTTTCCTTGGCGGTGTAGCCGTTCTCGTCCTTGTAGGTCTTGCCGTCCTTGTCCCGCGCAGGGCGATCGGTGACGACGGTGATCCCAGTGACATTGGTGCCGCCCTTGGTCTCGCGGGTGTCGGGATCGCGGGCGATGCGGCCGGTAATGATGGCGATATTGGTCATGATGGTAGTCCTTCAGTTCCTCAAACCGGAGACCATCTCCGGCTTGCGAACATCTGAAAGAAGCAGGGCATGGGAGGGCTGCACCGCAGGGGCAAAGCTCCAAGGGAAACCTGTTCCTGGCGGGTGGTGCGGGCAGGCAGCGCAGCTGCCAACACGGCCGGCAAAGGAACGGGTTGCTGTCCTCAGCTGACCTGCTTTACGGACTGTTCGCGAAGAAAGCCGGATGGGTATCGGGTGCAGGTCTGAAGGTGCCAAGACCATGCTGCAATCAGCTTACCCCATCGCCCTCTGATGCCGCCAGGAGATCCATGAAGTTGCGCGCGGCGTTCCGATCTTCCTCGCTCTCGAACGCCACGTCGAGATCGGGGGCGGACCCGAACATATGCAGGAACGACCACAGGGCAAAGCGCTTGCCCCGATCTTCCTCAAGGCCGAGATCGACCCGGCAGTGCTCGATGCCGGCTGTAAAGGTGTCGGGAGCAACGCCGGAGAGGTCGGTGGTGGCAAAGTAGCGCAGGAGCAGATCGTCGAGTTGCATGATTTCCTTGTTAGCTCTGGGCAGGAAACAAGAAAACTCCCAACGCGTGCAAGAGATCATTTCGCAAGACTGCGCGACGACGAATTTGGTCAAAGTCGGCACCGTTAGGCGCTCAGTCGCCTATCAAGATCTACCCTTCAAAGCGTATCTATTCGGCTCTGGCGTTTTCATACTATCGACTCACGGACCCCTTTTGATATGGTCGTCATGCGACCCGAAGGGCTCGGAGCAGCAATGCAAAGAGTTCTCTCCTATTGGGCGGCCTTGACGGGCCGCCCTTTTTTCGAAGCGATCACTGGCTTCGGCTCGCAGCAGGATAGGAGCCGAGCGGACCGCGCCGATCGACAAGAGTTATGCGCTGCTTCCTCGCCTCGATCACGAGGCGTTCGGTGACGCCATTTCCCGGAAATGCAACGACGTAACGGGGCGCAAGCGAGAGCATCTGCTCGTTGCGCTTGAACCCGGCACGGGCACCAAGACGGCGGTCTAGCGTGAAGGTCAGCTGCTGGACGTCGTGACGCTCGGCCCAAGAAGCGGCGAGCCTGTCTGCACCCTTACCGTCTCCGCCATGGACGAGGTAAAGATCGGGTACGGCATCGCGCACCTTGTCAAGCGTCGCCCAGATGTTGTCGGCATAGGTCCTGGCATCGGCATCACTGTCGAACCTCATGCGGCCGCCAGCGAAGACAACCGGTGTGCCCTCTGGAGAATGCGCTGCCTGCCTGCGTTCGGCTCTCGCGCGCAGGAAATCGCGTGCATCGATGACAGCAGAGGTGAGGTTCTTCGAGTGGCTTGCGCGTGATCCGGAAACTGGCTTCCATGAGGATCCGGTTTCGTCGCGGTAGAGCAATGCCGCCACCTCGCGCATCTGCTCGAAGGCCTGCATGCTCGCTTCTGCGGACTGTGCGCGCAAGGTCTGTTCCTCGAGATTGGAGGAATGAATTTCGGAACCATCGGCGGAAGCCAGGAGAGCGCGGATTTCATCCGAGGCCCGGTCGAGCTGTCCGGACTTCCGGCTGGCCGCACGGTGGAAGAGATTGACGAAACCCCAGGCGAGGTCTTCGGCATCGGCCGCAAGGGCGGTGTCCGCCAGGAGAGCAAAGAGATCGGACCAGACCGCGCCAAGCGTCTGCTCGACTGCCGCTTCGCAAGGAAAGTCTGTTTGATCGAACGGGGCGGGCGTGACACTGAACCCCGCAAGGTCGAGCCCGGCAAGCTGGCTGGTGAAACTGTCATACATGCTGTGATCCTCCTGAGATCGGCGAGGACCGGCGGAAGGAATTTCTGCCGTGGCCTGTTCGCCGTGCCCGCAAGGGACCGGGACAAGGGCATGCCGCACCGCGTCAGCGGGAAACCCCGCAAGGCAAGGCTGGCGCGGGCCACACGGGCCGCAGCCTTGCGCGGGTTGCGGCGAGCCCTGGCCGGTCCAGGGCACGGGAAACCAGCGAACAGGCCAAGCCGGGAAGTCGGAGGGACGCTGGAGCGGTGCTGGAGTGATCCCGGAGGAATGTTGGTGTTGCTCAGGCGAGCTTCGGGAGGCCGAACTGTTCGGGCGTGAAGGTCAAGACTTCGTTATGCGGAAAGGCCGCTATAGCAGTAAGGCGGTTTCCCTCGTGCCGCAGGTGCCAGCCCCGGCCATGGTCGGGCTCCGCTTTCCCGAAACCGGCAGGATCGAAGAGGGCAAGATTGATGCCATCGGGATCGCGTGCAGAGCGCGCCCAGATGCCCTGCCCGTTTGCCTCGCGCACCGCAGCAGCAAGATCCTGACAGTCCGAGTAGTCATCAGGATCAAGCCACTGCTCTGCGTCAGCATCGAGCGGCGGCCGGGTCGTATCGAGGAGGCGAATAAGCGACACGGGAACCGAGAAGCTCAGATGTTCGCTGGTCCGGTTGCCCGGCACGAACCCGGGTGAACGGCTGAAGAACCTGAGGCGCCAGTAGGCTGTCTCGGTGATCGCTGTGCTTTCGGCCTCGCTTGCGTAAAAGATTCCGGGCCTTTCGCCCGCACGGCGAAAGCGACTGGCGACTGTGTGCCCATAGCGAAAAGGTGACGCGAGGAGATAGTGAAGCCCGCGTGCGGATTTTGGGAGATCGGGCTTGGCATCGTCAGCCAGTTCCTCGAGCCGCTTCTGATCTGCCAGCTTCACGGTCAGCCGGTTGGTCGAGATCCGATGCTGCGCCTCGACGACACGCCACACGGTCCTTCGGTAGCGCCGGAACTCAGACGCGAGCGCGGTGGGCGTCCACATAGTCGCATACTGTGATGAGGCCCTTGAAGCTCTCGATGAGCTCGAGCGGCGGCGCATCGAGATCGAGATTGGTGGTGGTGAGCCAGGCACGGGCCGACAAATCGTCGCTGCCAAGAAGGGCGTCGAGCGAGCGGAACAACCGCAAGAGGAATTGCGCGGCTTCGAACGACTTGCTGGCCGGATCGAGTTCGGCCTTGCCTGATCGCAGCCGCGAGGCGGTCGATTCCGACACACCGAGGATTGCCCCGAGCCGGGGATTGGTGAGCCCCCAGAACTCGGCGATCCTCGCGACTGCGGAGGTGAGTAGCTTGCCGTCGTCCGGCTGGAGTTGGAGTGGCTGGGTTGCCAATGAGCTATCCTTTCATTTGCAAGATATACACAAATATCTCTCAAATGCAAGATCAAGCCCGCTCGTAGATTGCCTCGCCGTTCGAGAACCGCCCGATCATCCTGAGCTCGCCGAACAGCTGTTCGAAGCGTGGCGTAACCTGCGCAAGCCAGTGTTTTGCACGAGCAGTGCGCGGTTGGCGAAAGTCGGCTTCCCAGTACCTGTTGTCGACGCGTTCGGCGAGCCAGATCGCCGCGAGGCCGCAATAGGTCGAAACACCAAGATCTGCGTAAGCATTGCGAAGGAGAATACGGTCTTCGCGGCCGCGCCAGCCTTGAAACGGTTCGAGAGACGGGAAAGCGGCCTTGGCCGCTGCGGTAATGTCGTCGACGAGGCACTCATAGGTCCAGTCTGGATCATCGTCGTCCTCATCGTCGAGCAGACGGAAGGCGACAGTCGAACCGGTCGGGTAGCTGACGGAACGTCCCATTGCGTCCCTCCCTCAAGCTGCTTCGGCGAGGGTAGCCTCGCCTTCGTTGTTCGAGATGTCGCGTCCTCCAAGCTGAAGAAGCAAGCTGGCGGCCTCCTCTGCCTTGGCGGCTGCTGTCAGGATCGCGCGCTCGTCCGATTTAAGGATCTTGAGCCAGGATGCGATGTAGCTGGCGTGATGGTCGAGGTGGGTGACCGGAAGACCCAGTTCAGCACCCAGGATAGCCGAGGACAGTTCGGCGATCAGCTCTTCGGCGGCATAGGCGTCGCTGCCGAAGCGGTTCTTGAGATCACGATCGAGCCGTGAGGAATGCCCGGTCCAGTGCGACAGTTCGTGCGCGAGCGTCGCATAGTAGTGGTCATAGGCCTCGAACAGTTCGGCGGGCGGCATAGTGACACGGTCCAGCACTGGCTCGTAGTATGCCTGACATCCGTGGTGGCGCAGGTTTGCGCCGATGCTGCTGAAGAATTGGTCGAGCTTCGTCTCCCGCCCTGCAGGTTCGACCGGCGCGACCATTGGTTCAGGGTGATAGAAGGCGGGCAGGCCATCGCACTGGTCGGCGTTGAATACCGCATAGGCCTTGAGCACGCGCCGGTTCTCGATGTCGGCCTCACCGGCCGAGGTTTCGACCTCCTTGGTGTAGTTCTTGTAGAAGATCGCAATGGTCGATTTTTCGCCCTTGCGGACCTGCCCGCCTAGGGCCTGGCACTGGCGATAGGTCATCCAGTAGGGTGAGGTATAGCCGCAGCCATCGGCGACCATCCACAGCCAGAAGGTGTTCATGCCGCGATAGGGCGTTCCGCAGGAACGCAGAGGCCGCGAGACAGGCACACCGCGCCACGGTTTGACCCAGGGCTTGGTGCCCTGTTCGAGCTTCTCGATGATGGCGGCGGTGATACGCTCGGCTGGCGAAGGCGACGAGGCGCGACGGCGGTTGCTCATGGGAGGTCTCCTGATCGCCGGGACACCCATGTCCCGGTTCAGGAAAACCAGAGCCCACTCCCCTCTTCTTCCAGCATCACGTCACCCGTCTGATCTTCGTATCGCTCCTGAGAAGCCATGTGTAGTGCAAGAGACACGACCTAAATTTGATCGACGATATACGATCATGCAGGGCCAATATGATCGTCTATACACGATCTGAAGATTGACATTTGATCGTTTTAATGCGATCAGAATGTATGCAATGGATCGTCAGGATACAATCATGGATGCCAAGGCCCTCGCTCGCAAAAACCTCGAAAACCGTCTCGCATCGCTTCGGGAGCGGCCGGAGCTCGCGCGTCCGCCGCGCGGCTGGATCCGTGCTCTGAGAGATGCATACGGCATGACGACCCGCCAACTGGCGGCGCGGATGGGCAAGTCGCAGTCGGTTATCGTCGAGATGGAAAAGGGCGAAGCTCGCGACTCCCTTACCCTCGCGACCCTCAGGCAGGCAGCCGAGGCGCTCGACTGCACGCTGGTCTATGCGCTCGTGCCCAATGCACCGATCGAGGAACAAGTGCACAAACGTGCGCGCCAACTCGCAACACAGCGCCTGTCCCGTACCAGCCATAGCATGGCACTTGAGAACCAGGGCCTTGATGCCGAGGCGCAGAGCCAGGAAAGAGACAGGCTGGTCGACGACCTGCTGCGAGGCCCTGCGGCGCGCCTGTGGGATGACAATGTGTGAGCGCTGACCTGTTCTCCGACGAGGACGGCAACACCCCTCTTTCCGCTGAAGAGCGGCTGGGGTTGATCCCCACCTACATCACGCTGCGACACGAACTGAACGAAGCCGAGCAGATCAACATCACAGATGGGGAGAACTGGGCGACCAGGCAATCGCGCAACATGCTTGATGAAGACATATTGCGCGAACTGCATCGACGCATGTTCGGAAAGGTATGGGCTTGGGCGGGCGGCTACTCGAAGGAGACCAACCGGCGGATCGGCTCCGACAGCTTCCGGATCCCGCTTGATTTGCGACAGATGCTGGATGATGTGCGATACTGGATCGAGCACGACACCTATCCCGCTGACGAGATCGCGCTGAGATTTCATCACCGGCTTACCCAGATCCACCCCTTCCCCAACGGCAATGGCAGGTTTTCCAGGCTCGCTGCCGATCTCCTCGCAAAGCATCTGGGGCAGCCCTACTTCTCCTGGGGAAGGACCAGCCTGATCGAAGCCGGGGCAACGCGGGGGCAGTATATCGAAGCTCTGCGCGCGGCTGACCTCCACGATCTCGAACCTCTGCTTCGATTCGCACGATCATGACTTGACTGAAGTGCATCATGGCAAAAAGGCGGCCCGTCCCGAGAGGGACGGACCGCCCGCCGAGTGACCTGGACCTGTCAGGAGGGGTCAGGCAGCCTGCTCGGCAATCTCGTCAGTTCCATTTTCGCTGTCCGTTTCGTCGGATTCGACACCAACTGGCGCGAAACCCTCGGCATCAGAGAAACGCATGATCGAAGGCACCCAGGCCTGTGCACGTTCCTTGACCTCGGCCTCACCGATGAAGGTGCCCGAGAAGATGCGTTCACTAGCGCTGGCCAGTTCGGCCTTCTTCGAGGCGGCATAGCGACTGACCAATGCGGGACCCCCAGCGGCGTCGAGCGCTTCGAGTGTCCGGGCCTTGGCCACGCGGTCGAAATAGTTGACCGCAGTGGGACGCCACCAATGCGCGGTTTCGATTTCGAGCAGCGAGCCGAGCGCCTCGTGCAGTGGCACAGAACGCTCGCCTTCGCAGGCAAGGCTGGCGACGAGCGTGCGCGAAACGACATGACCAAGCCAGGCCGAACGCGCCTCGTCGGAAAGCGCCCGGAACCTGGCAAACCGCTCAACGTCGGTCTCGCCCGAGCGCCAGCTTTCGTCGAGCGAGCCAGCGAACTCGGCCAGAGCAGCACTCGCCGGTGCATCCTTGGCCTCGAAACCGGCAACCGGTCCGGACGCGACGGAGCCGACAAGCGTCGATGCCTTTCTGGCGCGCCAGTCGTGCCCATCGGCATCCGCGAGCGTGAAGACCATGAAGTCGAGCGCCAGTGTCGGATCGTTAGCGAGATGGATCGCCAGGATATCGCGACGCTGCATTGCAAGCTCGTCGAGCAAGCGCTGGGACAGCGAGCTCCCTTTGGGCTTTGCCCCTACGATTTCCTCGACTGCCTCAATAGCGCCTTCACCGGTGATGACCTCGGTCTCGGTATAGAACTGCGGGACCAATGTCGGCTCACCATAGCGCGAGAGGACGAGGAAGGCACCGGCCTTGGGTTTCAGATCGTCGGCGAGCACGGGCGGCCGATCATTGAGCGCGCGCATCGCGCGGTCGATAACCACAAGTTCCTCCTCGGCATTCGCAACCTCGTCCTCGTCGCTGTCTTCGTCTTCGAGCACGGCGGCGACGCGGTCGTAGTCGGCTTCGAGTTCACCGAGTTCCTGCGCCTCCTGTTCGGTCATCGGGGCAGGCTCGTCGGGCAAGCGACTCAGACCTTCGAGAAGGTCATGGCTGACATAATTGCCAAGCGTCGGTCGCACCCAGGCAAGGCCGTGTTCCTGAGCCGTCCTGGCGGCCGCTTCCTCCATGGCCTTGTGCGCGAGGTCCTCGAGCAGCGCGACATCGATCCAGCTTTCACTTGCATCATCGTCGAAAAGTTCGCGCTCGATCCGGCCACCTGCGGCGAGGTAGGCGTCGCGACCGACCAGGACAGCTCGCGGATCGCTGCCGCGCACCGTGGCATCGAGCACCATGCGGCGGATCGTGTCAGGCGTGATCTGGTACCAGGCGTCCTGTAGCTCAGCGTAGACATGCGCTTGTCGCTCGACGTCGGAAATCGCGCCGTAGGCCTTGGCCATGTCGAGCGTAATCGTGCCTTCGGCGAGCGCTTCGAAAACGCAAGGCGCGAGGCTTGCGAGGCGCAGACGTCCTTCGACGAAGCGGACGGTGAGACCGAAGCGGCGCGCCACGTCTTCAGTCGTGGCTCCCGCGTCGATGATCGCCGCAAAGGCCTGCGCCTCGTCGGCCGGATTCATCGCGAGACGCTGGAAGTTCTCGGCAAGGCTGGCTTCGCGTACTTCGCTTTCCTCGCCTTCGATGACAAGGCAGGTGACCTCATGGTTTTCGGGCAAGGTGCCCTCTTCGGCCAGCGCCTGCAGCGCGGCGAGGCGGCGACCGCCGGCCTCGACCTCGAACTTGCCGCGCTTTCCTTTGCGCACGACGAGGTTCTGCAGCAGGCCGCGCGCAGCAATGTCTGCCCGCAGTTGGAGGTCAGCCAGTACGTCGCTCGACTTGCGAACGTTGCGCGGGCTCTGAACGAGCTTTTTCAAGGGGATCGACTGGATCATGGGTGTTCTCCTGATGGAATGAAGGCGCAGGTGAGGATCACGAGGCCCACAAGCCCAAACGGCTTCCTCCACTCTCATTCTTGTGATCGGGGTCTGACCGGGGGATCAGGCGGCTAGCGCAGGGAGGACGGACGAGGCTCTTGACACCGGGACGAACAGACGCGTGCGGTAGCGTATGATCTCGGTGAAGCAGCCCTTGCCTTTGTACCAGTCGAGCCGATCAGGCGAGAACCCGGTCAGTTCAAGGCGCTGTTCGCCGCCGACCAGCGAGCGCTTCACGGTGATTGGATCATGGCTTGCGAGGTTCAGCGGCTTGCCGCTTGCGATGACGAGGTCGCCGATATGCTCAGCCGATGGTCCGGTAACTCCGGACAGGCCAAAGGTGTCGGCGATTGCGGCAAGGTCAATATCGAGCACTTCGCGGCCGATGATCGACTGGCCATCCTCGGCCACGAGCCGAGTGACCCGAACATGATCGCCGGGCAGCCGCTTCCAGACCGGAAGCAGCAGCCCAGTGGCGAGATGGACACGCTCGGTCACTGGTGAAGCGGCGGCCTCCTCTTCCTCGTCTCGCCATGCACTCGTGAACGCGGTGACGCCGATTTCTTCCCAGAGGCTCTCACCGAGTGCCTCAAGGGTCCAGTTCGCGGAATTGAGCGGACGCAGAAGGCGTCGGCGTTCGAACACGGCCCCGTCGTCGGCGATGAGGCGCCGGGCTGGAACCGACAGCGCGACCTTGCCCGAGCGCGCATTGCGCATCGGGATCACGTGCGGGCTGCCAATTTCGTGCATCCGCACCAGGCGCTGCAACCGCAGAGGCCGCAGGTGCCTCACCACTTCAAGCGAGACGAGGCGGGTTTCGGCGCCGGTCACAGGATCGGTGCGCAAGAGTTCATCGGCGAGGATATCGAAACTATCGACCCTGACGGTTTCAAGGCCCTGGTCGAGCGTTCCCGCTTCGCGCGCGGCTTCGATCCGCGCTTCGACTAGGCCAAGGTATTCGTCGAATATCCCGTTCTGGAGCGCGATCGGTAGCGCGAGAATGCGGTTGAGCCAGCGCTGGATCGTGGGGAGATTGTCGGTCAGCCCGCCATCGGGACTTTCGAGACGGAGGCCCGTTCGTTCGACAAAGTTGCCGAAAGTGGTGGCCTCGAGCTTGCCGTCATAGAGCAGCTGGAACCAGCGGCTGAGCGCGTCGCGCGCATAGTCGCTTTCAAGATTGTCGGCCGGGTCGAACAGGTTCTGCCCGCCGGTCTGGCGTTGTCCGCGCGTGAGCGCGCCCAATGCGTCGAGCCTTCGCGCAATGGTCGAGATGAACCGGCGTTCGCCCTTCACGTCGGTCGTTACCGGCCGGAACAGCGGGGCCGAGGCCTGGTTGGTGCGATTGGTGCGGCCGAGCCCCTGGATGGCGTTGTCGGCGCGCCAGCCCGGCTCGAGCAGGAAATGAACCCGGCGCTGCTGGTTCCTGGCGCCCAAATCAGCATGGTAGGAACGCCCAGTCCCGCCCGCATCCGAGAATACCAGGATGCGCTTGGTTCCTTCCATGAAGCTTTGCGCTTCGGCGACATTGGCACTGGGGCTTCGCCGTTCGAGGCGCTGCTGACCGTCGCGTCCCATGACCAGCCTGCGGGTTCGACCTGTGACCTCGGCCACAGCCTCGGTTCCAAAGTGTTCGATGATCGCATCGAGCGCGGTAGCGATGGGCGGCAGCGCGCAGAGCTGTTCGATCAGCGCATCGCGCGCGGCTACGGCGCGCGGGCAGAAAACGGGATTGCCTTCGTCGTCGTTCATCGCTTCGGAACGAAAATTGCTATCCTCGTCAGTGAAGACCTGCATCAGGCGAACCGGGAAGCTCTTGGCGAGGTAATCGATGACATATTCGCGTGGGGAGAGGTCGATATCGAGCGCTTCTCGCTCCTCATCGGATAGGTCAGCGAGGCGACGGTTGAGCATCGCCTCGGCGGTCGAGACCAGCTGCACGACCACCGAATGGTTTTCGCCAAGCGCCGCTTCCATCGCGGGGATAAGGCTCGGCAGTTTCATCGAGAGCAGGAGCTGGGCAAAGAAGCGCTGCTTGGTGCCTTCGAAGATCGACAGCGCCGCCGCCTTGGCATTCCGGTTGAGCGTATCGCCGCTGTCCTCGTCGACCACGCGGGTCGCTTCGAGCGCCGCCTCGAGATTGCGGTGAATGATCGCCCAGGCATCAGCATAGGCATCGTAAATCCGCACCTGCGCTTCGGTCAGATTGTGCTCGAGAATATCGTACTCAACCCCGGCGAACGACAACGCACGGGCGAGATAGAGGCCCTGAGCCTTGAGGTCGCGGGCGACAAGTTCCATCGCCGCGACGCCGCCGGCGCGGATTTCGGTCATGAACGCCTCGTGGGTCGGAAAGGCGGTCTCGGGTCCCCAGAGACCAAGCCGTGAGGTGTAACCGAGGTTGGCGATATCCGAGGCGCCAGTGGCAGACGCGTAGAGCACCCGGGCGCGCGGGAGATAGTTCTGCAGTCTGAGGCCCGCCATCCCTTGTTCGGAGCCCTTGACCTTGCCGCGGGCTGAAGAGCCCCCGAGCGCATTGGCCATGGCGTGGGCTTCGTCGAAAGCGATCACGCCGTCGAAATCCTCGCCCGCCCAGGCAAGGATCTGGTCAAGGCGCGTATCTTCGGCGCGTCCCGAGCGTAGCGTCGGATAGGTGACGAAGAGAATGCCTTCGGACATCGTTACCGGATGGCCGAGTTTCCAGCGCGAGAGCGGCTGGAGATCGAGCGGCAGCCCGCCAAGCGCTTCCCAGTCCCGGCGAGCGTCTTCGAGCAGAGCCTCATTCTTGGTGATCCACACATGACGCCGCTCACCCGCGAGCCAGCGATCCATGATCACTGCTGCGATCTGCCTACCCTTGCCCGCTCCGGTCCCGTCGCCGAGGAAAAAGCCTTGGCGGTAGGCGTGGCCGTCTTCGGCAAGCTCAATCGAGGTGCCTTCCTGGCTGATTTTGAAGCGACCCGGGAGATCACGCGCGAATGCCTGCGCAGCGTAGACCAATGTCTCGCATTGCGCTTCGGATAAATGGCCATTGGCCTGCCAACCTGCGGGAAGGCGCCGGCTAACGTCCGGCTGGGGCGCCGCGACCGAGCCCATGGCGACCGATTCCACAAGCGGCGTGGGGTGAACCGGCGCGCCTTCGAAAGCGATGCGACTTGGCCGGTAAGGTAGGTAGATGCCTGTCTGTTCAGGCACCGGCGCGGGGTCGGCCAAAACCGAATAGGCAAGGTCGATCGCATTCGCCTTGGCTGCTGCTGTCGCTGCGAAAGGCGCCACCGGACGCACCGGCGCGCGATGCGTTGAGGTCTTGCCAACGAGGCGCACTGGCTTGCTGACTGGGAGGCGATGGAGGCTGGCGGAAATTTGCGCACGTGGCGGAAGCTCGGTAACAAGTTCGCCGAGCGCGATCAGGTCGCATGTATCTCCAGTGACAACTGGCGCGGACGCAGTCGGCACCTTGTCGATCACGACCAGACGAACAGCGATGCCCGTTCCGGTCCGGCGAAACATCTGCTGCAGCCGAACATCGAGCAACAGCGATGCTTCGTCCTGTGCCTTGGCGAAGGCGGAAGCATCGAAGGCTTCGGGCATGATGGCGACAATCCTCGCTCCAACGGCGGCAGACCGGATCGTGCTTCGCAGGTGGCGCTGGGCTGTATCGCCGTCCTTGCCGCGCTCCTGGCTGCGGGCGAATGGCGGGTTCATCAGCACGATCGATGGTGCAGGACCGCGAAGCAAGTCCGCGATCAGTTCCCCGTCATGCGCGGTGATCGTGGTCGAAGGGAAGATGTGGCCCAGGCCGTCTCGTCTTGCCGGATCGATCTCGTTGAGGACCAATGAGGCGTTCTGGACGCTGCCCCAGAGAGCAAGAGCGCCATTGCCTGCGGACGGTTCGAGGAGCGTGTCTTGCGCAGCAACTGCTGCGGCCTTCGCCATCAGCCAAGCCAGCATCGGCGGGGTCGAGAACTGTTGGAGCTCGACCTGTGCTTCGCTGCGCACGTGCCGCGGCGGCAAAGCTGCTTCGAGCCAGTCGAAACGCGCCTCTGCTTCGTGCACGCTTGTCGCCAGATCGATGCGTGAAGATTTCCGTAGCCACAGCATTGCGCCGATCTCGGCCGCGTTGTTGTAGTCATCGATGGTCCAGGCGCTTCCCCAGTCCAGGGCGCCGGTGTCTTTGGCGAACAGGCCGGAAATGTCGGCACGGGTCAGATGGCGTCCCGAGGCAAGAAGCGCCGCAATCCTGGTGCCGATGGCGAAGGCCAGGGGCTCTGACGGCAACTGCTCGCTGGCGGGAAACAGGTCTGATTGAAACATGGCAATTTGTCCTCCTGATGGGGGCATCGGGACACGCCCTCTGCCGGATCAGGAATTCGAGAAGCCCTCTCTCCTCTTACTGTGCCGCTTTGCGGTGCAGCCATGCTGTGAGTTCGTCGTTCCAGTCTGTGTCGCGTGATGACGGCTTGCGAACCTGGATCGTGCGTCCATCGCGGGCATAGGCGGCCAGGCAACGTGAGGCAGCCAGCTCGCCGCCAGCATCATGATCGACGAAGAGGTGAAGCTCGGTCACGCTCTCGGGCACGCTCACGAGACCGAAGCGCTCATTGCCCAGGGTCGCCCAGACGGGAATGCCGGTGAGAGCATAGGCCGACATCGCGCTCTCGATCCCCTCGGCAAGACCGAGCTTCCCGGAAACCGGAGCAAAGAGACGGACAGCAGCTTCACCGAGAGAGCCAAGCGCGCGCTTTGGCTTGTCGAAGGTGGCCTTGGTTGAAGCCTCGGTGGACAAAAATGTGCGGTGGATCGCGATCGGCCCCTCGTCGAGGCTGACCGCCGCAATCATAGCGGGAAGAAAGCGGGCCCGTCCTTTCGGCCCGAGCGGCGCGCGTGGATGAAAGCGAAGAGCTGAAGATGCGGCAAGGATGCCGCGGCTCTCAAGGTAGGCCTTGGCCGGACTGGCACGCAGTGGTGCCGCTTCGCGCCAGATCCTCAACGCTGCTGCCGAGGGTTTGCGCACTCTGGTTGGCTCGAGCTGCTCCCCAGCCGAAGAACCCGAGAAAAACCTGGCCACCTCGAAACCTTCGCGGGCCAGAGCGGAAAGCACGCTCTGCTGATCGCAGCCCGCAAAACAATGGAAGAGAATAGCCTTTCGGCCGAGCGTCACACCCAGCGAAGGCGTGCGGTCTTCGTGTGCGGGGCAACAGGCCATGCCTTTTGTGCCGGACCATTTGCCGCCGCGCAATTCGCAAATCCTGCGAGCGGTTTCCTCGAGCGAATTGCGCCTCAGAATGGAATTCGAAACGGACATGCTAGCTCCATCACTGCTCAAATGCCCCTGCCAGTGGTAGCCCTCCACTCTTCGGTCGTTCGTACGTCAAAGCGTTTTCCTACAGCATTTGTTCTTTTTATGTTCCTCTTTGATTCGCAGCAAGCCGAGAGATAAGCGTCATGAGAAAGTTCTGTTTAGTATGCCTGGCAGGTGCACTCGCCGCAGGCGGGGTCAGTGGTGGTAGGGCTCAGGATTTCCAAGTGTTCGACCACGACCTGGGGCGCGAAAAGCCTGGGTTTGCCGATACATCTGATGTTCGGACAAATGAGGCTTTTGCTCCAGCAACGGCCGTTCCATCACCACTGCAACGATCATTCAAGGAGGCTCTTTACGAACCACTCATTAGGCAAGCTGAAGCGCGCTATCGGCTTCCCCCTCGTCTGCTTCAGGCGCTCGTCTGGACCGAATCCCGGTTCGATCCAATGGCGATAAGTCCGGCCGGAGCTGCTGGCCTTGCACAGCTCATGCCCGCCACAGCGCGGGAACTTGGTGTCGCCAATCGGCACGACCCGGCCCAGAATATCGACGGCGGGGCCCGTTACCTCAGAAAGATGCTCGACCGCTTCGGGGCCATCCATCTGGCACTCGCAGCCTACAATGCTGGACCCGGCGCGGTCGCTCGGGCGGGCGGCATTCCGAAAAATCGTGAAACGCCCGCATATGTAAGAAGCGTCATCGGTCGCTGGCTGGCATACAGCTCCACATGAACACGAATCGCAAACGGATAAGCGGCCGTCTGGAGCATGTGCCGCGTGGCATCGCTTTGGTTACCGACGCGGGGGATCACTGGATCCTAGAGGACTTCGAGCCCTCAAACGACGACATCGGGTTCGAAGTCACCGCCGAGGGTATCGTGGTTGGCCTCGATCGACTTCAGGTCGAGTGGCTCGGGCAGGTTCCCGCTTAATCCGGAAGCTAAGCTGCCCGAAGAACAGCGAGGTTGCCCAGGTCGCCGCGCTGAAGATCCAGAAAATCAGCCCAGTCCTGAAGCATGGAGCGTCGTGGAGCAAGGTACTCGGCGGCATTGTAGGCGCCACGGACCTCATTCTCCTCGCTGTGTGCTAACTGCATTTCGACCCAGTCTGCATTGTATCGACGCATCCATATCGGCGGCTGACCAACTTCAACCAACTGTTCGTTGGCCCATGTGCTCGCTAGCCCCCTGAAACCATGCACTGTCTGTCTGCCGTGGTACCCGAGCCGATAAAGACCGTAGATCATGGTGTTCTCTGATATCGGTTGTCTGGGCTTCTGACCCGGGAACACGTAGTCACCATCTGCCTTCGACATCATATCTCGGATCAATGCAGCAGCCTGGCTGGACAACGGAACGATGTGTTCGCGCCGCATTTTCATTCGATCAGCTGCAATTCGCCATACAGGGTTCTTGCTGTCGAGACCTTCGAACTCGCTCTTGGTCGCAAAACGCAGCTCTTTGGTACGGACCCAGGTTAGAAGAGCAAATTTCAGCGCGGCCCTTGTGATTTCTGAGCGGCGATCTCCTTCCTCCTGATAGCGATCAATCTTAATCTGGAGCTCTGGAAGTTCGCTCAACGGTAACTTCGACATGTGCTGAACGCGCGGACGCGGCTTCAATGCCCCGCGCAAGTGCGCCGTAGGATCCGTATCACACATGCCACTGGCAATAGCGAACTGGAAAACTTGCCCAATTCCCTGCTTGGCGCGCCGGCTGATGTCGAGTGCGCCTCGTTCTTCAATTTTGCGAATGACTTTCAGAACCTCAGGCGGCGTGATCTCGTGCATCATCAGATCGCCCAGCTGAGGCAGGACATCCCGTTCCAGCCGCGACCAGACCCTTTTCGCATGTGCAGGGTCGAGGCTGCATTCCCGGTTTTGATGCCACATGGCCGCCACTGCCCTGAAGGTCTTCTCGTCCTCGAAGTCACGTCCCGGCTTGTGAACCATAGGGTCTCTACCTTCGACAAGAGTCGCCTTCGCGAGCTTCTTCAGTTCGCGAGCTGCCGCGATACCAATGTCGGGGTAAGGACCAAACGAGAGAAGTTTCTCTTTGCCCCTGAAGCGATACTTCAGGCGCCAAAGCTTCGAACCATTTCGCTGAACCAGCAGGTACAATCCCTCCCCGTCCGCCAGCTTGTAGGGTCGATCGGTGGCTTTCGCCTTTTTGATTTGAATCTCGCTCAGGGCCATTGGGGGTATCGCTCCTTTTCGGTACCCCCGGAAAATACCCCCAAAATACCCCCACGCCAAATCCGGCTTCAAGCGAATGCAAGCGGACGCAAGCGGACGCGAATCACGCATATCATTCTGAATTAATTTAATTTCATGGATGCATGCGGAGGCAAACGAACCCATGCGGATTCGAGATTGGTAGCGGAGGAGGGACTCGAACCCCCGACACGCGGATTATGATTCCGCTGCTCTAACCGGCTGAGCTACTCCGCCCCAAAGGACCGTGGGGCAAACCGTGCCCGGGCAGGCAGCGCACTTAGGGCGACACGTGCATTCGGTCAACTGGCCAAATCAGGAATTTCCCGATAGCCGGAAACATCCGCCGCCCCGGCTAGCGCTGCCCGATTCATCCGCAGAACCTTGGCCGCCAACCCGCGATTGAGAGCGCCATCAAACGCATTGCCGATCTCCGGCGATTGTCGTGCCAGCTGCTCCAGAGCCTCGCGGTCGATCAGAGCGATCCGCATCCGATTGGCGACCACCACCGAAGCCGAAGCCTTGCCCCCGGAAACAAGGCTCATCTCGCCCAGAAAATCACCTTTTCCTTATACCCCGACCTGCTTTTCATCATGCGCGATCGCCGCAGCCCCACTGGCGATATAAATCAACGGCGGCGCGCAACGGGATCATGGACGCGCAGCACCTGATCAAGCAAATCATGCTCTTCAGGCAGCAGATCGTGCAGCCGCGAGCGATACAGCAAGATCAGCAATTGTCCGGCGTTGGCCATTACAAATAGTGCTTCCCAGACCAGGCTGGCATATCCCTTGTCTGCAACGTGAAGTGCAACATCGCGGCGATACCGCTGCCCAGTGCCAGGAAC
The DNA here is from genome assembly GCF_900143235.1 of Erythrobacter sanguineus. GTDB lineage: Bacteria > Pseudomonadota > Alphaproteobacteria > Sphingomonadales > Sphingomonadaceae > Erythrobacter > Erythrobacter sanguineus. The sequence goes on from NZ_FRDF01000006.1 coordinate 149,280, forward strand.
CGCAAGCGACGAAGCGATGTCATCATCATCGAAGAAATCAGCAAGACATAGGAAGCGTGGGCGTAGATATCTCCCGCGTCTGCCAGCTCCCTAATGAACGAGGCCATGTTTTACGCCGGTCAGCATCAAATCAAGATGCTGTTTTGCCCACGAAATGAATAGATGCCAAGCCTCTTCCACGGCCCGCCGCAATAGCGGTGCAGTTCCAGCGCAGGGAAGGTAAAGCGGCCCTTGGCGATCCACGGCGCCAGAACCGGACCAAGGCTGGCCTGCAGGCTGCGCGCCTCGGCCTTGGTGACCTTGTTCTGGATGGTGACGTGTGGACGCGGTTCATACAGGTCCTGCACGGTCAGGCTGCCGTGGAAATGGTCGGCAATCAATCCGCGCAAGGCGAGCAATTGCGGTGCTTTCAGCGCGATAGCAGTGCCGGTGCCAAGATCCATGGCGCCGGCGACAGCGCCCGCTGGTGCAGTGAACTCCGCCACCACGCGCGGCAGGAAGTCGCGCAGTTCCTCCAGCAAGGACGGTGCAAAGGAATGGAACAGCGTGACGTGCGCGTGGATCTGGTTTCGTTCCACCGGGTAATGCGCACGGCGCAAGCCTTCGGCCCATGCGCCAAGGTCTTTCGGCAGAGCGGCAGTGATGATGAAGGGCTGAGCCAATGCGGGGCCTACAGCTCGCCACATTGCCGGGCTGGTTTGCTGAAGTCCGCCGAGGACAGCCGCGATAGCGGATTGCGATTGTGCCTCCGCGCTATTGCTGCGCCTGTCACATCTCGCCCCGTTCCCGGCGGATCGCATACCACTTGGCAACATTGGCGTTGTGCTGTTCGAGTGTATCGGCAAACCAATGCCCACCTGTGCCGTCAGCGACCATGAACAGCGCGCCGGTTTTTTCGGGGTTGAGCACTGCGGCAATGCTTTCACGTCCCGGATTGGTGATCGGGCCTTCGGGCAGGCCAACGCGCGTGTAGGTATTGTAGCCATTGACCGCCGCGATTTCGGACTGGCGGATGCGACGGCCCAGCGGCTTGCCTTTGGTGATCGGATAGATGATCGTCGGGTCGGCCTGCAACAGCATCCCCGCCCTCACCCGGTTGGAATAGAGCCCGGCAACCATCCTGCGTTCGGAAGCCTTGCCAGTCTCCTTCTCGACAATCGAGGCGAGAACCAGCGCGTCGCGCATGGTATCGACCGCAATGCCGGGCGCGCGCGCCGCCCATTCCTCGGCCAGCGCCTTGTCCATCGCGGCCTGCATCCCCTCGACCAGGCTGGCGCGGCTCTGCCCGCGCTCAAAGGCGTAGGTATCGGGCAGGATCGAGCCTTCGGGCGGCACAGGCACCTCGCCATCCAGCAGTTCTTCGGCCATCAGCCGTTCCCACACGAGGATCGAGGGCATGCCTTCGGGGATGGTCACAAACCGCCGGATGACATCGCCCGACTGGAAGCTTGCGAGGATGTCACCCTGGCTCATGTCGGGGGCGAGCAGGAACTCGCCCGCCTGGATCGGCGCATCAGAGCCAAAGATGCGCGCTTGCAGCACGAAGCCCGAGGCCGAGGTGATCAGGCCCTCTGCTTCAAGCTTGTCCGCGACCGCACTGACCGAAGCGCCCGCGGGAATGGTAAAGGCAGTTTCCTTCGTCACCGTCGCGGAACCCATCAGGCTCCAAACGGCCACAATTCCCGCGGCAAGCAGCGCGAGCAAGCCCAGCACTGCAAGCCGCGCGCGGGTCATCCTATCAGTCGACCTTCTGCATGATGATCGAGGCATTGGTGCCGCCAAAGCCGAAGCTGTTGTTCAGCACCGCACGCACTTCGCGCTTGCGTGCCGTCAGCGGCACGAGGTCGATGCCCTCCGTGCCGTCGTCTGGATCGTTGAGGTTGAGTGTCGGCGGCACGATCTGATCGCGCATCGCAAGGATGCAGAAGATCGCTTCAACCGCGCCTGCGCCGCCCAGCAGGTGGCCGATCGCGCTCTTGGTGGAGCTCATGGAAGCGCCGCCGAGACCCTGACCCAGTACCCGCTTGATCGCTGCGAGCTCGATGGTATCGGCCATGGTCGAGGTGCCGTGGGCGTTGATGTAGTCGATATCACCCGGCCCCAGACCCGCCTTCTTCAGCGCCATGCGCATCGCCAGTTCCGCACCCTTGCCTTCGGGATGGGGCGCGGTGACGTGATAGGCATCGCCCGACAGGCCGTAGCCGGTGACTTCGGCGTAGATCTTGGCTCCGCGCGCCTTGGCGCGTTCATATTCCTCAAGCACCACCACGCCCGCGCCTTCGCCCATGACGAACCCGTCGCGGCCCTTGTCATAGGGGCGGCTGGCTTCGGTCGGGCGGTCGTTCATGCTCATGTTAAGCGCGCGCGCCTGAGCGAATCCGGCAATGCCGAGCGGATTGATCGTACCTTCGGCCCCGCCTGCGAGCATCACGTCGGCATCATCCATCGCGATCATCCGCGCAGCGTCACCAATCGAATGCGCCCCGGTGGAGCAGGCAGTGACAACCGCATGGTTCGGCCCCATGAAGCCATACTTGATCTGCACCTGACCCGTGATGAGGTTGATCAGGCGGCCGTGGACAAAGTGCGGCGAAACCCGCGAAGGCCCGCGTTCGTGGAGATTGACGCTTTCCAGCTCGATCCCTGGCAACCCGCCGATCCCCGATCCAATCGAGCAGCCGGTACGCTCCTTCTCGGCCTGGGTCATGTCGGTCAGGCCGGCATCTTCCAGCGCCTGTCCGGCGGCATCGATGCCGTAGATGATGAAGGGATCCACCTGTCGCTGGACCTTGTGATCCACCCGCTTGTCGGGATCAAAGCCCCACGGGTGATCCGTGCCCTTCACCTCACAGGCGATGGTGCATTTCTGGTTCGAGGCATCAAAGCGGGTGATCTGGCCAGCCCCGCTCTCGCCCGCGATGAGGTTTGCCCAAGTCGTCTCCACATCACCGCCAAGCGGGGTGACAAGACCGAGGCCGGTTACAACCACACGGCGCATTCAGGTTCTCCGAAAGAAAGAGCGATTGGCTCAGAAACAGAAACAGGCCCAACCCGGAAGGGCTGAGCCTGTCTAGGCCCTGATCCGCGTGTCCGCAAACAGGTTGCCGGACAAATACCCCACCTTTTCCCGCAGCGGGGAATGGCAGGCCGACGCAGACACAGGCGCGTCCTTGCGGGCCTTAGCCCTTGTGTTCTTCGATGTACTTGGTGGCATCACCAACGGTGGTGATCTTTTCGGCCGCATCGTCGGGGATTTCGACACCGAATTCCTCTTCGAAGGCCATCACCAGCTCGACGATGTCAAGGCTGTCTGCACCGAGATCGTCGATGAAGCTGGCATCCTGGGTTACCTTGTCACCCTCGACGCCGAGATGCTCTACGACAATCTTAGCCACCCGATCGGCAGTATCGCTCATGGTATTCCCTCTTGAAATGGGGTTTGGAAAACTCTCATCCGCCCTAATGAAGGGCGCAGGCAAGCGCAAGTGGGCTTGAGACGGTCTGCCCATAGTGACAACGGCGCCCAGCCCTGTGAAGCAGGCTCCTTGCTCAGGAGCCATCTTTCTTCGGCGGCTCGACGACGCGTAGGGACAACTCGCGCAAGCTGCGCGGTTCAGGGCTGCTCGGCGCGCCCATCAGCAGATCCTCGGCACGCTGGTTCATCGGGAACAGCGTGATCTCGCGCAGGTTCTTCGCCCCACACAATAGCATCACGATCCGGTCGACCCCGGCAGCCATGCCCCCGTGCGGCGGCGCGCCGTACTGGAACGCGCGGTACATCCCGCCGAAGCGTTCCTCGACATCCGCCTTGGACAGCCCGACGATCTCGAACGCCTTGACCATGGTTTCGGGCTTGTGGTTCCGGATCGATCCACTGGCGATTTCATAGCCGTTGCAGACCAGATCGTACTGGAACGCCTTGATCGTCAGCGGATCCTGTCCTTCCAGCGCCTCCATCCCGCCTTGCGGCATCGAAAAGGGGTTGTGGGAGAAATCGACTTTCTTCTCGTCCTCGTTGTATTCGTAGAACGGGAAATCGACGATCCATGCGAGCGCGAAGGAATCCTCGTCGATAAGGCCGAGTTGCTCGCCCACACGGATGCGCGCCGCCCCTGCCAGCTTCGCGGCATCTGCCGCTTTGCCGGCAGCGAAGAACAGGCCGTCATTCTCGCCAAGGCCGAGTTCAGCGTAAAGCTCGGCCATCCGCTCCGGTCCGTGGTTCTTGGCGATCGGCCCACCGAATTCCCCGCCCTTGCGGGTCACATAGCCAAGCCCTGCATAACCTTCCCGCCGCGCCCAATCGTTCATCTCGTCGAAGAACTTGCGGCTCTTTTCGTGGGTGCCAGGCGCCGGGATCACCCGCACCACCCCGCCACCGCCGACGATCTTCTCGAACAGGCCGAAGCCCGAGCTCGTGAAGTGAGAAGACACATCCGAGATGATCAGCGGGTTGCGCAGGTCCGGCTTGTCGCTGCCGTATTTGAGCATTGCCTCGTCATAGGGGATGCGCGGAAATTCGCCGGCGGGCGTCACCTGCTTATCGCCAGCAAAGGCCGCAAAGGTACCCTGGATGACCGGCTCCATCACCTCCCACACTTCTTCCTGGGTGACGAAGCTCATTTCGAGATCAAGCTGATAGAATTCCCCCGGCAGACGGTCGGCGCGCGGGTCTTCATCGCGGAAGCAGGGGGCGATCTGGAAATACCGATCGAAGCCTGCGACCATCAGCAATTGTTTGTACTGCTGCGGGGCCTGCGGAAGCGCGTAGAACTTGCCGGTGTGGATGCGGCTCGGCACGAGGAAATCGCGCGCGCCTTCAGGGCTGGAAGCGGTGAGGATGGGGGTCGAGAATTCGTTGAAGCCAACTGCCGCCATCCGTGTCCGCATGTCGGATATCACCGCCACGCGGGTCATGATGTTCTTGTGCAGCGTTTCTCGCCGCAGGTCGAGGAAGCGGTACTTGAGGCGGATATCCTCAGGATAAGGCTGTTCATCGGCGATCGGCATCGGCAGTTCTTCTGCGGCACTCTGCACCGTCACAGACCGGGCGAAGACCTCGATCGCGCCGGTCGCAAGGCTGGCATTGACCGTTTCGGCGACGCGCGCCTTGACCTCGCCTTCGATGGTTACGACGCTTTCGACCCGCAGCGATTCCAACACTGGCAAGGCCGGACTGTCGCTGTCGGCGACGATCTGGGTCAGGCCGTAATGATCGCGCAGATCGATGAACAATACGCCACCATGATCGCGCTTGCGGTGGATCCAGCCCGACAGCCGGACGGTCGCGCCCACGTTGGCGGAAGAAAGCTGTGCGCAAGTATGTGTGCGGTATGGGTGCATCTAAACTCTTGTCCTGTTCGCAGCTATGGCGCTAGGGCGCGCATCGCGTTTGCGTTTGCAGGGCCTGGCCCCGCCATGGGCGCGCTAACAGGGGAAGCCTCGCACTTTGTCAAGCTGTGCGAAGGTCATCTGGGATCCATCCCGAGGGCGGCACTCCGCCCGCGACAAGCGAAGTAAACATGAAAATCCATGAACTGATTACCACCACCGAAGACCTCTCCGAACTCTGCGCCCGCCTCGCCAAGTCCGAATTCGTTGCCGTCGACACCGAATTCATGCGCGAGAATACCTACTGGCCGGAACTGTGCCTAGTGCAAATCGCCAACACCGAGGAAGCCGCCGCCATCGATCCGATGGCAGACGGCATCGACCTCACCCCGCTGCTCGATCTGATGTGCAACAATGAAGACGTGCTCAAGGTGTTCCATGCCGGAGGGCAAGATGTCGAGATCATCGTCAACATGACCGGCAAGACGCCGCATCCGATCTTCGACACCCAGATCGCGATGATGGCGATCAGCCAGTCGGAACAGATCGGCTATGCCAACCTTGTCGAGGCGTGGATGGGCCTGACGATCGACAAGGGCGCGCGCTTTACCGATTGGAGCCGCCGCCCGCTGACCGATCGCCAGATCGAATATGCCATCGGCGATGTCACCCATCTGGCCACCATCTTCCCGCGCATCCTGAAGAAACTGATCAAGACCGGGCGCGGCGTCTGGCTGGATGCCGAGATGGAAAAGCTTGCCGATCCGTCCAACTACCTCACCGATCCGGGCGCCGCGTGGAAACGCATCCGCCAGTCGGGCCGCAACCCGCAGGTGCTGGGCCGGATGAAGGCGCTGGCCGCATGGCGCGAGAGCGAGGCGCAGCACAAGAACATCCCGCGCGGCCGGATCATGCGCGATGAAACACTGGCAGACATCGCCAGCCATCCGCCCAAATCGCAGGGTGATCTGGCCAAGGTGCGCGGGCTTTCCGCCGCATGGAAGGATAATGACATCGGCAAGCGGCTGATGAAGGTGCTGGCCGATGCCGAACCGCTGCCCAAGGACGAAATGCCCGACAAGGCGGTGCGCGGCGCCCCGCTTGGCAAGGAAGGTGCCTTGGTCGCCGACCTGCTCAAGCTGCTGCTCAAGATCCGCGCCCGCGAGATTGATGTTGCCGCGCGCCTGCTGACCCGCGCCGAGGAAATGGAAGCGCTCGCCGCCGGCGTGCGCGATCTGCCGGTGCTCAAGGGCTGGCGCTTCGACGTGTTCGGCAAGGACGCGCTTGATCTGGTCGAGGGCAAGCTCGCCTTCGCAGTCGAGAAGGGCAGGCTCAAGATGACCCATATCGACGATGTGGCAACGCCTGTGCCGGATGCGCCCGACACGCTGGCAGCGGAGTAGCGGCGGGCCATGTCCACCTACCTGCCCACCATCAAGCAGCTGCAATATCTCGTCGCGTTGCACGAACATGGCCATTTTGGCCGCGCCGCAGATGCCAGTTTCGTGTCGCAATCCACGCTATCGGCGGGCATCCGCGAGCTTGAATCGCTGCTCGGCGTGACGCTGGTCGAACGGTCGCGCCGCGTGGTGCGCTTTACCGCGCTGGGCGAACAGGTGGTCGCAAAGGCCAACCGCCTGCTGCGCGAGGCAGAGGAACTGGCCGATCTGGTCCAAGCCTCGGGCAAGCCGCTGGTGGGCGAATTGCGCATGAGCGTGATTCCCACCATTGCCCCCTTCCTGCTCCCGCGGGTGCTGCCCCGCCTACGCCGCGAACGGCCCGAATTGAAGCTGCTGCTGCGCGAGGAAACCAGCCAGGACGCGCTCGAATCGCTCCACCACGGGCGAGTCGATTGCGTGCTTCTGGCCCTGCCCTTCGACACCGGCGATGCCGCAATCGAACATATCGCTGATGACCGCCTGTTCATCGCCTTTCCCAAGGATGATCCGCGCGATCCCCCGGCCAGCATTTCGCCCGACATGATCGATCAGGGGCGGCTGATGCTGCTGGAAGACGGTCATTGCCTGCGCGACCACGCGCTGGCGGCCTGTTCGCGCAGCGAATTGCGCGCCAGCGCAGCGATGATCGGCACGTCCCTGCACACGCTTGTGCAGCTGGTGGATAATGATCTCGGTGTGACCATGCTGCCCGAAATGGCGTTGAAGGCGGGCATACTCAATGGCACGCAGGTGGTCGCGCGGCCGGTGGACAGCCCCACGGCCAAGCGCGAGATCGTGCTGGCATGGCGCAAGAACTCCCCGCGCGAGGCCGATTTCCTGCTACTGGCGGAGGAATTGAAGGCCGGTTGATCCGCGGAGCTGGCCCGTTACTTCAAGGCAGCGCCTGCCGACAGCAAAGGCGCGCAGCATTGCACGACCGGCTGTCAGCCTGCTTTTTCCCAAACCAGGCACGCTGCCCGCTTTTGCAATAGCATTATTGCACAATTAGTTCAGCACCTTACCACAACCCGTGCATGGCGGACAAACCCATCTGGCGGCCATCTGGCCGCTCACATTACAATGTGAAAGAATCAGCGGCGGTTCAAAGCGTGATCCGGGCAAAGGAAATGCCGAGTCAGGCTGGTTGGGCGCAAGGCAGGCTCACTTGCGCACTTGGCAACCAGAACCTGCCGTTCGGCCCACGCCCGCGCCCTGCCCCCGCCTGGTGCCTGTTTCCTGTTGCCTGTTTCCTGAAATCGACAATTTGCCGCTCAATCAATCGAGATCGGGCTGACAAATCCTTCCGGCTTTACCGCCACCACAGGGCAGTCCAGACTGTTGATGATGTTTTCGGCAGTATTGCCGATGATCACGCCGCTTAGCCCCGTTCGCGCCGTCGTCCCCATGACAAGGACATCGGTGCCAAGCTGGCGGCACTGGTCTTGGATCACCTGTTCCGGGGGGCCGCGCACAAGCCGCGGAATGGGAGTGACGGATTGGCCCGCAGAATTGCGCGCACCCGCTTCCTCCAGCAGCCTGTCCATCACCCGGCGGCGCGCCGTCTGCACCTCGCGCGCATATCTCTCGCTCAGCACTTCTGCGTTCCGGGTTGAGGAAAACGCCCAGGCCAGATTGCTGCCGATCATGTCCCACGAATGCAGGACGATCACCTCTGCCCCCACCGGCCCGGCAATGCACAGCGCGGTATCAATCACCCTCCGGTTGAGCGATGCCAGCGTGGCAGGTTCCGCCGCGCCCTCCTCGTCAAGATCGACTGCGGCCAGCACGGTGCGCGGCGTCGGCGATGCATCGGCAGAGACCAGCCACACCGGACACGGGCATTTGCGCAGCAGGTGCTGGTCGGTGCTGCCGAACAGGAACCGCCGGATGCCGCCCAGCGGTTCGGCAGCCTTGATCACGAAATCGACCCCTTGCGAAAGCACGAAGCGGATGGTTTCAATGAATGGCTTGCCCGAACGCAGGTGAATGGCAACGTCCCGGCCGGGCCATTTTTCCGCCACCAGAGCCGCGATCTGTTCGCGGCGGCGATCTTCCATTTCGGCGAGCAGGCGTTCGGGCGGCAGTTCGGCAAGCGATGCGACCAGCGCAAGATCATGGGGCGGCTGGACGCACGACAAAACATCAATCCGCGCGCCGTAGTGATCGGCAAAGGCCGCCGCGGTATCGAGCGCGTTGCTGTCGCCTTCCGTGCCGAGAACGACCGGCACGCGGGCCGGGATCGGGGCAGAAACACGAGCAGGGCCGGTCAAGCGGGAAATTCCTTCTGGCCTTGCGGGTCGCTCGCTCCATGCAGCGGGGCGGCCTCGTCCGACGCGATCATCCTTGCCGCGGCATAGGCTGCGTCACGATAGGGCATCAGCACCAGATCGGCCCGACCCCGGGCGAACGCCTCTGCCACGTGCGGCTGATGCGCTGCGACGGCGACCTTGCCCGTATAGCCCAGATCCTGCGCCGCCCGCAGCAACGAACGCCGAGGATCGTCATGAGTCAATCCGGTGTGGTGTTCGGGCACCGCCAGCACCAGCCAGCGGGCCTTCCCGAGCGGCAGATGCGCAAGAAATTCGGGACCGGTCGCATCGCCGAACAGCGTGTCAAAACACTGCGCGGGCATGACGGACTGCCTCGGGGCTGAAATCAATACCCAGCACCTGCTTGCCCTGATCGCGCAGGGCACCGGCAATGCCGAGCCCATACTGGCCCAGCCCGAACAGGATCACATCATGGGGAACACTGCTGTCCGGGCCATTATCAGGCTCAGCCTGCGTTCCCTTGCGCTCGAACAGGCCGAGCACCGGCTCAAACATTTGGTAAAGCTTGTGCGAGAAGGTGATCATATAGGTCGACGCCGCAATCGTCACCAGCCCGACCAGCGTGACAAGACCAAGCGCTTCGTCCGCAACATGGCCGATCGAAACGCCCGTCGCCATGAAATTCACAGAGAATTCGCTGATCTGGGCGACTGTCAGCCCGGCCAAAAACCCGGTGCGCTTGCGATAGCCCATCGCCCCCATAATCGTCAGCACGATCAGCGGGTTGCCGATCAGCACGAACAGCGACAACAGAATCGCCGGGCCGACACTCGCACCCAGCAGCGACAGATCAAGCGACGCGCCGAGCGCGATGAAAAAGAACAGCAGCAGGAAATCGCGCAGCGAGGCAAGCCGGGCCGCAATAGCCTCGCGGAAGGGGGGCGAGGCGAGCGAGAACCCGTCGAGCAGCCCCCCCTAGTTCCTTGCCGAAGCCGAGATAGTGGCCCACTGCCGCCAGCAAAGCGGCCCAACCGATTGCGAAGGACACCAGCAATTCGGGCGCGCGCGACAGCCTTTCAACCAGCGGGTTGGCAAGGAAGCGGATGAACGCCACCACGAAGGCAAGCATCCCAAGGCCATAGCCCAGCACGCGCAGAACATCACCCAGCGCGTTCTCGCCGCCCGCTGCATCGCCAACCCCGATCGCCGAAAGCGAAATCATCGCGATCACCACCACAATATCCTGCACGATCAGGAACCCAAGCGCGATCCGCCCATGCAGCGCATCAATCTCGCGTTTGTCCGACAGCAGCTTGACGATAATGATGGTCGAGGAAAAGGTCAGCGCAATCGCGACATAGATGGCGGTGCGCGCATCAAGACCAAGCGCGAGCGCGATCAGGAACCCGAACACGGTGGTGAACAGCACCTGCCCCAGCCCCGTGACCAGCGCGACCGGTCCCAGCGTGCGCACGAGGTTGAAATCGAGCTTCAGGCCGACAAGAAACAGCAGCACCGCGATGCCGAGTTCGGCCAGCAAGTCGATCTGCGCATCAGACTGCGCAATGTCGAGCATGGATGGGCCGGCAAGGATGCCGACCGCGATGAAGCTGACAATCAGCGGCTGGCGCAGCATCAGGCCGACAAAACCGGCCCCGGCGGCAAGCACTAGCAATGCTGCGATCTCGTAGAACAGGTAACCTTCGATCGCGGCCGTCACGGCTTTGTCCCCTCAAGATCAGGATGCTGTTCCAAAATGGTTGTCGCAGGCTGGCCGGATTTTCAAGGCGCTGGAACAGCCCGACTTTGCGTCAGAAGCTGTCGTGAACGATCCGGCTTGTCAATCATCGCATTGCGCAGATTCTTGGCAGATCACGCACCAATCCCGGGGTCCCCGGAAACGGGTATGCTCATTGCGCCAGAGCGCGCTCAATCCATGTGCCTGAGGCCGACGCGCAGGTAATCCCAGCCGGTCACGCAGGTCAGCACCGCGGCTGTCCACAGCGATACCAGTCCCACCAGATGGACCCAGCTTTGCGCGATGGTGCCGCAGCCCTGCCCCACCGCCTGACATGGCGGGCCATGCACCGCGCCGCCCAGGATCAGTGCGCCCAGCGATACCAGCTGGAACGTTGTCTTCCACTTGGCGAGTTTCGACACCGGCACAGAGACCTGGATCCCGCCCAGAAATTCGCGCAGGCCCGACACGGCAATCTCGCGCACCAGAATCACAAGGCCCGCGATCACATGGACATCGCCCGCATAAGGCCCACGCAGGTATCCCTGCGCGGTCAGCACCAGAATCACCGCCGCGACCATGATCTTGTCGGCAATCGGATCGAGGAAGATGCCCATCTTCGACACCGTCCCCTGTGCACGGGCCAGATAACCGTCGAGAAAATCGGTGATCGCGATCACGCAATAGAGCACGAAGCCGACCAGATAACCCAGACGCCATTCCGGCCACCACAGGAAGAACGCCAGCAGCGGTACCGCAAAGATGCGCGACAAGGTGAGAAGGTTGGGCAGATTCAGCATCGTCCCTCCCGCTCTAGCGCGCCATTCGTGCCTGCAAAAGCCTGTCTGCACCATCATCCCCGATGATGCCGGCCAGGCGCAAGGCTTGTGAATATGCCTGCCCGCGCTATGTCCCGGACAAGCACAGGGAAACACCGGCATACCATCCGCATGACCACATCGACCAATCTCATGCGCCAGCGGCGATTCCTGCCGCTGTTCCTGACCCAGCTTCTCAATGCGCTGAACGACAATCTCTACAAGAACGCGATGGTGCTGTTCGTGGTCTATCAGGTCTATGATTCGCCCGAGACCGAGACCTTCATCAGCGGCATTGCCACCGCGGTTTTCGTGCTGCCCTTCGTGCTGTTCTCGGCCACCTCGGGCCAGCTTGCCGACATGCGCGACAAAGCCAAGATCATCCGCTGGATCAAGCTGGCCGAGATCATCATCATGTCTGTTGGCGCGGTCGGCCTTGTCATGGCCGCGCGCGGGGTCTCGATCGAAACGCTGGCGATCCCACTCCTGTTCGTCGCACTGTTCGCGATGGGAGTGCATTCAACCTTTTTCGGCCCGATCAAATACGCGATCCTGCCGCAGCATCTCGAAAAGGACGAAGTGCTGGCGGGGACCGGGCTGGTCGAGGCGGGGACTTACGTGGCGATCCTGGTCGGCATGATGCTGGGCGGCGCCTTGCCGATCATGGCCAGCACCATTGCGGTCGTAGCGATCGCGCTGGTAGGCTACATGATCTGCCGCTGGGTGCCGCCCGCCCCGCCCCAGACCACCGAGACAACGGTTGACTGGAACCCGATCCGCGCCTCCAGATCATTGATCGCCTTTTCGATGGGCAATCCGGAGCTGCGTTATTCGGTGCTGGCGATCAGTTTCTTCTGGACGATCGCCGCGATTTTGTCGGTGCAGTTCATCCCGCTCGCCAAGAACGTGCTGCTGGCCGACAAGCAGGTTGCGGCGGTCATGCTGGTGGCGTTTTCGGCCGGCATCGCGATCGGTTCAGTATCGATCAACGCGCTTTTGAAGGGCGATATCTCGGCGCGCTATTCGGCCGCCTCGGTGCTGGCATTGGGCGGGTTTCTGATCAGCTTCTACCTCCTGTGCCGGATTTGGAATCTGACCCCGGCAGCCGATCTGTTCACGGTCGGCGAATTCATGGTCCAGCCGCTGGCGCTGGCGCTGCTGGCCAATCTCGTGCTGATCGCAGTGGCGGGCGGCATGTTCGTGGTGCCGCTTTACGCCTTCCTCACCACCCGCGTCGAAAAGCACGAGGCCTCACGCTCGGTCGCGGCGAACAATTTCATTTCCTCGGTTTTCATGGTGGTGGGCGCAGGCGTTGCCGGGGGACTCGGCTTTCTTGGCATCCCATTGCAGGAACAATTGCTGGCGAGCCTGATCCTGTGTCTGTTCTCGGCCCAGCTGGCGCGCAGGCTGCATGCGCTGGAACATCAGCGCGAGCCGGAATTCGGCTAGTTCATGCCGCTCAGATGATGAAGGCGAGCACCGCCGCCGTCGCCGCGACATAAACGCTGGCAACGCCGCGCATATCAGTCATCGTCAGGCGCCACAGCGCCTCGGCGGGGATCGGAATCAGATCTCGCTTCACATGCGGCGGCAGGCTGGCCCGGAACCGATGGCGGGCGCTTTCTTCCGTCAGGACGAGAGTGCGGCGCATGATACGATTCTCCCTCTCAGAGCGGGGAGTTTAAGACTTTCTTAACCTTTGGGAAGGCGCACCGGGACGGGTGTCGCAGCGTGGGACACCCGTTTCATCTGATACCGGTTTGCACGCCCCTGCGCCCGGTAGTAGAGGCGGCAGACGACAAGACGGGAGAATATCACGTGCCTGATGCAACGCACCCGGATACCCGGAGAAGCGCCGCCGCGCTGCTGGTCGATTGCCTTGCTGAACAGGGCTGCGAACGGATCTTCACCGTGCCGGGCGAAAGCTTTCTGGCAGTGCTCGATGCTCTGCCCGAGTGGCCCGATATCGACGTGGTCACCTGCCGACAGGAGGGCGGAGTCGCCTTCATGGCCTGCGCCGACGGCGCGATGAATGCCGCCGGATCAGGGCGGCCCGGCATCGCCTTCGTCACTCGCGGGCCGGGCGCGACCAACGCCAGCATCGGCGTGCATGTGGCGCATCAGGATTCGCAACCCATGATCCTGTTCGTCGGCGATGTGGCGCGCGGGATGCAGGGGCGCGAAGGGTTTCAGGAGGTCGATTTCCCCGCCTTTTTCGCACCCATCTGCAAATGGGCGGCGCGGATCGACGATTCGGCGCGCATCCCCGAATATGTCGCCCGCGCCTATGCCACCGCGATCAACGGACGGCCCGGCCCGGTGGTGCTGGCCCTGCCAGAGGACATGCTGACCGAACATGTGCCTGCCAGCCTCGCTCCACGCCCCTTCGTCGCCCGCGCGGCGCAGGCCGCCTGCCCTGATGCGTTGAGCACGCTGTTCGATTTGATCGCCGATGCAGCCAGCCCCGTCGCGATCATCGGCGGGGCTGGCTGGAATGCCAAGGCGCGCGAATATTTCCAGACCTTTGCGACACGCATCGGGCTTCCCGTCGCCACTGCCTTCCGCCGGCAGGACGCGATTGCGCCCGCATCGCCGGTCTATGCCGGGAACCTGGGCTATGGCCCGAATCCAAAGCTGGTCGAGCGGGTGAAGAACGCCGATCTCATCATCGCAGTCGGCGCGCGGCTGGGCGAGGCGACCACTGATGGCTACACCGTGCCTACGCTTGAACACCCCGGCCAGTTGCTGGTGCATATCCACCCTGACCCGGAGGAGCTGGGGCGGGTCTATCGCACCGATCTGGCGCTATGCTGCGGCGTTGACGAATTCGCCGAATGCGCCGCCTTGTGGGAAGATCAGAACCTGATCCCCTTCGATGCGGGAGCCGAGGCGCATCGCGAATGGCTGGAATGGGCAACGCCCGGCCCGTCTGATGCGGCGATCGATCTGGCTGCCTGCGTTGCGGCGATGCGCGAAACCCTGCCCGCTGATACGATCATCGCCAACGGGGCGGGCAATTTCGCCGGGTGGTGGCACCGCTACTGGCGCTATGATGCGTTCCCCGGCCAGCTGGCTCCCACCTGCGGGGCGATGGGTTACGGCGTGCCCGCCGCCGTCGCCGCCGCGCTGCGTTACCCCGAACGCACGGTGGTGGCCGTGGCGGGCGACGGGGACTTCCTGATGAACGGGCAGGAACTCGCCACCGCCATGCAATATGGCGCGAACCTGATCGTGGTGGTGGTGGATAATGGTGCATACGGCACGATCCGGATGCATCAGGAGCGCGAATATCCCGGCCGGGTGTCTGCCACCACACTGGCCAATCCCGATTTCGCGGCGCTGGGCACGGCCTATGGCGGATGGAGCGCGCGGGCCGAGACAACCGATCAGTTCATCGCCGCGCTGGCCGAGGCCCGGAACCGCATCGGCCTGCGGCTGATCCATGTGAAGACCGATCTGGAACGCATCGCGGCCAGCGGTGCCACGATCAGCGGCCTGCGCGAACGGGCCAGTGCCAAGGGGAGCTAAAGCGGTTTCCGATCCGGGGGCATCGGATCAACCGCTCCATGTTTCTGAATAACCGCGTTTTCCGAGTCGTCGGTTGATTCCATCCGGCTCGAAAACGCTCTGGACAAGCGAGAGGCCGCACTCCCTCGGGAAAGCGGCCTCGGTGGGCTTTGCGCCTGCCATTCCAGCGCGCCAAGATGCTGACGCATCACGCGCTGGAAATGCTCAAGCGCCGCACGGGCTTAACCGATGCTCGATGAGTCAAGTTCATCGAGTATTGGTATCAGTCGTCAGATCCGGTCGCCCATTGCACCCTTGATTTCGCCCTTGGCCTTGTCAGCCTTGCCTTTGAGCTCCTGCTTCTTGCCTTCAGCCTTGGTTTCAGGGTCATCGGAAAGCTGCTTGGCTTCGCCCAGCGCTTCCTGGACACTGCCTTTGATCTTGTCTGTCAGTTCACCCATGACTAATCTCCTTTATTCAAGCCAATGAATCTATTGGCTTTTCATGAGATCAATGGGTGGTAAAGCTGATCGTTCCGGAAGGCGGGTTAGGCAGTGGCCGAGGCACGATGAGGCGTTCGCGCGTGGTCAGTCCTGCGCCATTTCGCAGATCACCTGCCATTCCTGCGCGGTCACCCCGGATACCGAAAGGCGCGACTGGCGGATCAGCTGCATTTCAGCCAGCCGTGGTTCGGCCTTGATCGCGGCAAGGGTGACGGGGTGGGCGAATTTTTCCCTGGGCTTGACCTTCACGGCCGCCCATTTGCCAGTCTCATCGGTCGGATCAGTGATCCCGGCCACGCTGATGGTGCAGATGCCAACGATCTCCAGCCCTTCGCGCGAGTGGTAAAAGAACGCCTCGTCCCCCACCGCCATCGCGGCAAGGTTATTCCTTGCCTGATAATTGCGCACCCCGTCCCACGTGCCCTCGCCTTCGGCGACAAGATCGTCCCAGCCATATTTGAAGGGTTCGGATTTGATCAGCCAGTAATGCGGTGATTGGCGGGTCATGGCGGGCGATTCTCCTTGCTGGGGCGGTCTGGCCAGGCTGGGGCGATAGCCCGCTGCGACGGCACTCGCCAAGCCCTCTCGCGCCGCGCCCCCGGTTAACCCGATATTTAACGCTATCTGCAAAAGGCTGACGCAGGACAGACCAAACTTCGTCCCCAAGCACACGCAGTTGGACAAGGCTGAATACGTTGACGGAACACGGACCGGATAATCCGCTGGAAACAGCCGAACGCGATATCATCGCGCTGGGCATCGCAGTGGCGGCGATCATCATGCTGATAGCCACCGGGGGATCCGTGCTACCCAAGGCTCTCGACGCGCTCTTGGGCAACAGCCGCACGCCCGATGTGCTGCTGATCAACGCATTGCTGCTGAACATAGCGCTCGTAATTTTCGGCTGGCGGCGTTACCGCGACCTGACCCACGAGATCGCCGAACGCAAACGGGCGGAACATCAGGCCCGCCTGCTGGCCGCAACCGATCCGCTGACCATGTGCCTCAACCGCCGCAGCATGGCCGAGGCGACCGAACAGGTACGCCAGCGCGCCGTAGTCGCCGGCGAAGCGGTGGCCTATTGCATGATCGATCTCGATAATTTCAAGCAGATCAACGATATGCACGGCCATACCAATGGCGATGCTGTGCTGGTGACGCTGGCCGAACGGGTGCGTTCGCTGCTGCCGCGCGATGCCCGGCTGGCGCGGCTGGGGGGCGACGAATTCGCCTTTGTCATGTCTTATCCGGTGGGCCATACCGACCGTATCGACGACCTTGTCATCCGCCTGTTCGAAAGCGTGGCGCAGCCCTTCGCTCTGCCCGAGCTGACGATTGAGCTGACCATGTCGATCGGTCTTGCCACCGATCACGATGGCGAAGGATCAACCGAAACCGCAATCGATGCCGCCACGCTTATGCATCGTTCGGACATGGCGCTCTATCATGCCAAGAAACAGGGCCGTAACTGCTATTTCTGGTTCGAACCGAGCATGGAAAACGAACTGCGGTTCCGCAACCAGATCGAAACCGGCCTGCGCCGCGGTTTGACGCAGGGCGAGTTCGTGCCGTTTTACGAACAGCAGGTCGATCTTGAAAGCGGCGAACTGGTCGGCTTCGAGATGCTGGCCCGCTGGCAATCGCCCCAACTCGGCCTTGTCAGCCCCGAAATCTTCATCCCCATCGCCGAGGAAATCGGTCTGATCACCGAACTTTCCGAACAGCTGATGGATCAGGCCTTTGCCAATGCACGCGAATGGGACGACAGCCTGTCGCTGTCGATCAACATCTCGCCGGTGCAATTGCGCGATCCGTGGTTCGCGCAGCGCCTGCTGAAAAAACTGGTTGCCGCCAATCTCCCTCCGCCCCGGCTCGAGATCGAGATTACCGAAAGCTGCCTGCATGAGAACGTCGGATTGGTCCGATCGATGATCACCTCGCTGCGCAATCAGGGTGTGCAGATCAGCCTTGATGATTTCGGCACCGGCTATTCGAGCCTCGAACAGCTGCGCAGCCTGCCGTTCGACCGTATCAAGATCGACCGCAGCTTCATCAGCGAATTGCGCCAGCCGAACGGACGCTCGCGGATCGTCGATGCGATCATCTCACTGGGCCGCGGGCTCAACCTGCCGCTTACCGCCGAAGGGGTGGAGGACGAGGAAATCCTCACTGCGCTCAAATCGATGGGCCGACTCAAGGCGCAAGGCTATTTCTACGGCAAGCCCGAAAATGCAGAGGAAGTACGCGAACGGCTGAGAGCCGCAGGCAAGCTTGCCGCTGTCAATGATCGCCCGGCTGCCGAAGTCCTGCCCGAAACGCCCGCCGCGCGGCCGCTCTACCGCATCGCCCGGCCCTGATCGGGTTTGCAGCACTGGACGCGCGCGGCGCGCGTGCATAGATGCGACAACAGTGACGCAGCGGATTCCCTTCATCAAGATGCACGGGCTCGGCAATGATTTCGTCGTGCTCGACGCCCGTGAGCATCCACTGCCGCCGATGACGGCGGCGGCGGCGCGCGCGCTGGCTGATCGCCGCACCGGCATCGGATGCGATCAGCTGGTGCTGCTTGAACCAAGCGACGCGCCGCAGGCAGGTCACGCCTTCCGGATGCGGATCTTCAACGCGGATGGCAGCGAAGTGGAAGCATGCGGCAATGCCGCGCGCGCCGTGGCCCTATTGCATGGCGAGGCCGTCACCATCGAGACCCGCGGCGGACTGATTGCGCTGGAACCGCTGGACGGCGGCGCACGGGTCGACATGGGCGCTCCGCGGTTCGATTGGGAGGCCATTCCCCTCGCCTATGCGATGGATACTGCCGCGATGCCGGTGGGATGGCCGATGGACCAAGGCGAACTTGCGCAGCCGATGGCGGTCAATGTCGGCAATCCACACGTGATATTCTTCGTCGATGATGCCGATGCGGCGGCGCTTGAGACGCTTGGGCCGGTGATCGAGCATGACCCGCTGTTTCCCGAGCGGGTCAATGTGAACATCGCCAGCCTTGCCGGGCCGGATCACCTGAAATTGCGCGTATGGGAACGCGGCGCCGGCCTTACCCGCGCCTGCGGCACCGGGGCCTGTGCCACGGCGGTCGCAGGCATCAGGCAGGGTCTGGTTCACAGCCCGGTGCGGGTGAGCCTGCCCGGCGGTGACCTGGTGATCGCATGGACCGAAGGCGGCTCGATCCTGATGAACGGCCCGGCTGCAGAGAGTTTTCGCGGCAGCTTCGACTGGGACGATTTTGCTCTGGGGGCGGAGGCGTGAACGCAAGCCGCATCATCAGTCTGGGTTGCCGCATGAACATCGCCGAATCCGAACGGATGCGGGCGATGCTGGCGGGCGAGCAGAACCTCGTGGTGGTCAATTCCTGCGCAGTGACGGGTGAGGCGCTGCGCCAGACACGCCAGACAATCCGTCGCGCGCGCCGCGATCATCCCGATGCGCGGCTGGTGGTGACCGGTTGCGCGGCCGAAATCGACCGGGCCGAAATCGGCGCGATGGACGAGGTTGACGGGCTAGTGGCCAACGCTGCCAAGCTTGATCCAAGGGCGTGGAATGCTCCCCTCAACGCGCCGCCCAAAACGCACGCAGAGGCCCTGGCACGCACCCGCGCCTTTGTCGCGGTGCAGAACGGCTGCGATCATGCCTGCACCTTCTGTGTGATCCCGCAGGGTCGCGGGGTTAGCCGTTCGCTCAGCGTTGCGGAGGTGCTGCGCGAGGTTGAGGCGCATCTGGCTGCGGGGGCAAGGGAAGTCGTGCTGACCGGAGTCGATCTGACCAGCTGGGGTCAGGATCTGGACGGGATTCCGCGACTGGGCGACCTGACAGGCGCGATCCTCGCTGCCTTTCCTGCCCTGCCCCGCCTGCGCCTGTCCTCGGTCGACGGGGTCGAGATCGATCCGCTGCTGCTCGACCTCATCGCCCACGAACAGCGCGTAATGCCGCATCTGCACCTGTCCTTGCAGCACGGCGCGGACCTGATCCTCAAGCGTATGAAACGCCGCCACCTGCACGGCGATGCGGTGCAACTGGTCGCCCGCCTCAGGGCGCTGCGCCCGGATATCGCCATCGGCGCCGATCTCATCGCGGGCTTCCCGACCGAAAGCAAAGCGCACCATGCGGACAATCTGGCGATCATCGACGAACTGGATATCGTCCATGCCCATATCTTCCCCTTCTCGCCCCGCCCCGGCACGCCTGCAGCGCGCATGCCGCAGGTGCCGCGCGCGGTAGTAAAGGCCCGCGCCGCCGAATTGCGCGCCCGCGCCGCTGCCCGCCGCGCCGCTTGGCTGACAAGGCTTGTGGGCGAAACCCTGCCCGTTCTCGCCGAACGCGATGGCACCGGCTATGCCCCCAATTACGCCCGCGTCGCCCTGCCCCCTGCCACCCCGGCGGGCGCGGTTATCGACATCACCATCAGCGGGATCGAAGAAGGGCTGTTGCGATGAGCGAAACCAGCTGGAGCCAGCGCCTGTTCGGTGGCTTTGCCAAGACGTCTGAAAAGCTGGCGTCCAGCCTGCCGGTGGTGGGCGGCGGGGCCAAGCTCGACAATGCCACCCTGGACGAGGTCGAGGATGCGCTGATCATGTCCGACCTTGGCCCCGCAGCGGCAGGGCGCATCCGCGCGCGGCTGGCGGACAAGCGGTTCGGGCTCGAAATCACCACCCGCGAACTGCGCGAAGCCGTGGCAGAGGAAATCGCCGCAATCCTGCGCCCGGTGGCCAAACCGCTCGAAATCACCGCCTTCCCGCGCCCGCAGGTGATCCTTGTGATCGGGGTCAATGGCTCGGGCAAGACCACCACCATCGCCAAGCTCGCCCACCTGTTCATGGAGGATGACTATGGCGTGCTGCTGGCGGCGGGCGATACCTTTCGTGCCGCCGCCATCGGCCAGCTCGCCACCTGGGCTGAACGCGCAGGGGTCGATCTCGTGCGTGGCCCGGAAGGCGGCGATCCGGCGGCGATCGTGTTCGATGCAGTCAAACAGGCGACCGACACCGGGATCGACGCGCTGATCGTGGACACTGCCGGACGCTTGCAAAACAAGAAGGAATTGATGGAGGAGCTGGCCAAGATCCGCCGGGTCCTCGGACGGCTCAACCCGGAGGCCCCGCATGATGTGGTGCTGGTGCTTGATGCCACCAACGGCCAGAATGCGCTGGCGCAGATCGACGTGTTCAAGGAGGTGGCGGGCGTCACCGGCCTGATCATGACCAAGCTCGATGGCACAGCGCGCGGCGGGGTGCTGGTGGCGGCGGCAGAGCAATATGGCCTGCCGATCCACGCCATCGGGGTGGGCGAGAAAATGGAAGACCTGCGCCCGTTCGACCCCGATCTGGTCGCCCGCGTGATTGCCGGGGTGGCATGATGAGCGAGAACGAAACCAAGAAAGCCGCTTCAAGCTGGCTCAACGTCGCGGTCGATTACGGCCCGCTGCTGGTTTTTCTTGGCGTCTACCGGATGAACGCGCCCGAAGACCCCAGCCCCGCCGGTGAACTGGGCGCAATCATCTATGGCACCATCGCCTTCATGATCGCGGCAGTGGCGGCGCTCGTCATCTCGAAATGGAGGCTTGGCAAGGTGTCACCGATGCTGTGGTTTTCGACCGCGCTGATCGTCGGATTCGGCAGCCTGACGATCTTTTTCGGGGATCCCACTTTCGTGCAGATCAAGCCGACGATCATCTACACCACCTTCGGAGTGGTGCTGCTGGGCGGGTTCCTTGTGGGGCGCGCGCTGCTGAAAATCCTGCTCGAAGCCGCGTTCGAGGGGCTGTCGGATCAGGGCTGGCTGAAATTGTCGCGCAACTGGGGCGTGTTCTTCCTCGCACTGGCCGGCCTCAACGAAGCCCTGCGCGCGCAGCTGGATTTCGAAGGCTGGCTGTGGGCCAAGTTCTGGGTGTTTCTGCCGCTGACCTTCCTGTTCACCTTCAGCCAGATCCCGATGCTGCTGAAGAACGGACTGAGCTTCGAGGACCGCGACGAACCGCTCAAGAACGAGCCTCCAACGGGAAGTTAAATCTCCACCTGACTCCCCAACTCCACCACGCGGTTGGTGGGGAGTTTGAAGAAATCCATCGCGCTCGCCGAATTGCGCAGCAGCCACGCGAAGATCTTCTCGCGCCACAGCGGCATGGCCGGTTTCTCGGACGGCAGCAGGGTCTGGCGCGACAGGAAGAAACTGGTGTGCATCATGTCGAACTCGCCGCCGCAGCGCTGCATCGACTTGAGGCCGAGCGGCACGTCGGTTTCCTCCATGAAGCCGTAATGTAGCACCGCGCGGTAGAACCCGTCGCCCAGATCATGCATCTCGCAGCGCTGCGCGGGATCGACATAGGATTCGTCGGTGATGCTGATGGTGAGGATCACCACGCGTTCGTGCAGCACCTTGTTGTGCTTGATATTGTGCAGCAGCGCCGAAGGCACGCCTGCTGTGCTTGATGCCATGAAGATCGCGGTGCCGGGCACGCGCACGGCGGAATTCTTGGCCGACTTGGCGAAGATTTCCAGCGGCAGCGCGCTTTCGCTCATCCGCTCACGCATCAGCTTGCGCCCACGCGCCCAGGTGGTGAGCAGGGTGAAGGCGACGAGGCCCACCACCAGCGGGAACCACCCGCCATCTGCGACCTTGGTTAGGTTGGCGGCGAAATAGGCACCATCGACCACCAGGAACAAAACCACTACCGGCGCAGCATACCACCAGCGCCATTTCCACACGCCCACCAGCAACACCGCCATCAGCAGCGTGTCGATCGTCACCGCGCCCGTGACCGCGATGCCATAGGCATTGGCGAGGTTGGACGAGGTCTGGAAGGTCAGCACCAGCACGATCACCGCCACCATCAGCGCCCAGTTGACCACCGGGATATAGATCTGCCCGCCCTCGGTTTCCGAAGTGTGGCGGATGTTGAGGCGCGGGATGAAGCCCATCTGGATCGCCTGATGGGTGATCGAGAACGCGCCCGAGATCACCGCCTGGCTGGCAATGAAGGTTGCGACGGTCGCCAGCAGCACCAGCGGCAGGCGCCATTCTTCAGAAGCAAGGAAGAAGAACGGATTAAGGATCGCCTGCGTCGCCTGTTCGGGCGGCAGACCGATGATCATTGCTCCTTGCCCGAAATAGTTGAGCAACAGGCACGGCATGACAAAGCCGAACCACGACAGCCGCATCGGTCCGCGTCCGAAATGGCCCATGTCGGAATAGAGCGCCTCTGATCCGGTAACCGCCAGCACCACGCTGCCCAGCGCAAGGAAGGCGAGCCAGCCATCCAGGATAAAGAAATTGACCGCGTGCCAGGGATTGAGCGCCCACAGGACCCCCGGCGTCTGAATGATCTCCCAGGTCCCCAGCAGCGCGATCACGCTGAAATAGACGATCATCACCGGCGCAAACAGCGCCCCGACCTTGGCCGTACCGCGTTTCTGGATAACAAACAGGAACACCAGCAGCACCAGCGCAATGGGAATGACGAAACGCTCGAAAGTCTGGTCGACCACCGCCAGCCCTTCGACCGCGGACAGCACCGAAATCGCCGGGGTGATCATGCTGTCACCATAAAACAGACTGGTGGCAAACACCCCCAGCAGCACCGCGATCCAGCCATATTTCGATTTTGACAGGCTGCGCGAAATCAGCGCGACCAGTGCCAGCGAGCCGCCCTGCCCCTTGTTGTCAGCGCGCATCAGGATGGTGACATACTGGATCGAGACGACCAGCGTCATCGACCAGAAGATCAGACTGACAACCCCGAGCACATGCGCTGAATCAAGCGCCAGCGGGTGTGCCCCGGCAAAGGTTTCGCGGAACGCGTAAAGCGGGCTGGTGCCAATATCGCCGAACACGATCCCGATGGCACCCACCGCCAAAGCAGTCTTTGATGCGCTATGGTTGCTGCCGCCTGCTGGCGGCTGATGGGCAGGCGCTGCTGTTTCGTTCATCTCAAGCGGATTTCCCGTGCTCGCGGTACTGCCCCCGATGCTGTCCGGCGCACCGGTGCGACTCCGGCGGGTAAGGCCGCGCGCCTAGCACTACGCTTTCGCACCTGCAACATGGCCCATCATCGCGCCATGCTGCCGTCATTGGCCCTGCCGCATCGGAGCACGAGCGATAATGTCGTCGAGCCGCGCCACTTCCGCCTCCAGCCCCTCGCGCCAAGGCGCATCGGCTGGCGAACGCGCGATGAGCCCCGCCCACACGGCGCGAGCGGCGCGGATCTCGCCGCTTTGCCGATAGGCAAAGCCGAGGAAGTAATCCGCTCCCGGGTGATCGGGATCGATCATTCGCGCGCGGCTAAAGGCCTGCACCGCCGCCGGGGTGACGAAACCATCGGCATGACCCACCAGCGCGAGCCCGAGCGCAAGCCAGCCTTCAAGATGGCCGGGGTTGTCGGCAAGCCCTTGCCGAAGCAGCCCGGCCGCATCGCCGAACCGCCCGCGCCGGGCAAAGGCATCGGAGGTCAGCAGGTAATCAGGCGGCGGCTGGGTGCGGTCGAACAGCGCGGCGCGGCCCTCCACCATCGCCTCGCCCTGATTGGAGGTGCGCGACTCCTGCGACTTGGGCGCGGCGGGCTGACCGGGCGAACCCTGCCACGCATAGCCCGCAAGACCGAACACCAGCACCGCACCGAACATTGTCAGCCCTTGCCGCGGCAGACGCAGCAGGAACGCCGCCAGCGCAAAGGCCGCCAGCGCCAGCGCACCAATGGCAAGCCAGCCGCCGATCATTCGCTTGTCCCCTCATCCGCGCGCCGCTTGCCCAGCCGCCGCAGCAAGACGGCGCCGACCATCAGCAGCACCAGCACGGGAATCGCGAAAAGCGGCCAGGTGCTCGCACTGACGGTGGGCGAATAGCTGACATAATCGCCATAGCGCGCCACCAGCCACGCGCGGATCTCCTGGGGGCTTTCGCCCGCCAGAATGCGGCTGCGCACCTGATGACGCATGTCGCCCGCCATCGGCGCGTCGGAATCCGCGATGCTCTGCGACTGGCACTTGAGACAGCGCAGCGTGAGCATCAGCGCGCTGGCCTCGGCCTCAAGCTGCGGATCATCAAGCTGGTTATAGGCATAGGGCGCGGGCGGCATGGTATCCTGTGCTGCCAGCGGCCCAAGACACACCGGCGCCAGCATCGCCAGCAGCATGACAAGAAGAACGCGCATCATCGGGCCTTCTCCAGCTCGGCCAGCAGGACCGGCACGTCATCCTCGCGGATATCGCCGATATGCTGGTAACGGATCACGCCGCCTGCATCGATCACGAAGGTTTCGGGCACGCCGGAAGATCCGATCGCGAGCTGTACCTCGGAAATCCGGTCGCTGCCGATCCGGGTATAGGGATTGCCATAGCGGGACAGGAAATTCGCGACATCCTCAGGCCGGTCGCGGATGGCGATGCCGATGATCTCGACCCCTTGATCCTTCAGGGCTTCAAGCTGCGGGGCTTCGGCGATGCAGGGCAGGCACCAGCTCGCCCAGATGTTGAGCAAGCGCGGGCTTCCGCCAACAAGATCGCGTGTCGCCGCGCCCGGTAGGCCCGCGAAAGCGGGATCGAGCGCGAATTCCGGCAAAGGTTCGCCGATCATCGTGCTTTCGACGAACTGGTCCTTTTCCTGGGTCAGCATATAGCCCGCCAACCCCGCAAAAAAGGCGAACAGGGCGAGCGGCACCCACAACCAGAGGCGGTTCTGCATGGCTACCTACTCCGCCGGAAACGGCTCGGCGTCATGCGCCCCAAGCTCGGCCAGGTCGGCACGGCGCGCTTCGCCAAGTTCCTCGGCCTTGCGGCGCTTCAGATCCACTCGCACGCGCCCGGCAATCGCCAGCACACCGCCCAATGCGATCAACAGGCCGCCATACCAGATGAAGGTGACAAACGGCTTCCACCACACCCGGATCTGCCAGCGCCCGTCTTCGGCCTGATTGCCGATCACCGCATAAAGCTGGCCGTCCCAGCGGGTCAGCAGCGCGCTTTCGCTGGTGGCTTGTGCAGGCGACCAGAAATTGCGCGCCTGCGGGGACAGGATCACCGGCTCAGCCCCATCGCGGCTGACAGCAATTCGCGCTTCGATCGCGGTCCAGTTCGGCCCTGCAACCGGGGTAACGCTTTCCAGCGTGACATCGAAATCACCCACCTGCTCGGTGCCTCCGGGCGCGACCGCGGCGAGGCGTTCCTGCGTGAAGGCGCCTTCGCAGGCCATCCCGAACAGCGACACTGCCACGCCAAAATGCGCCAGCACCATGCCCCATGTCGCCACCGGAACCCGGGTCAGCTTGCGTCCGCGCAAGGGCAGCAAGGCTGCGACGCCCAGCGCCAGCGCAAGGCCAAGGCCCAGCACCGGCAGAAAGGGATAATCGCCAAGGATCGTCACCAGCGAAATCACCGCGATCAGAACCGCGGCGACCAGCGCGACTTCGAACTGGATGCGCGCAGGCTTGTCTTCCTTCCAGCGCAGCAGCGGCCCGACCGCCATTACAAGGAACATCGGCACGGCAAAGATCGCGCTGGCCGGGTTGAAATAGGGAGGGCCGACGCTGACGCGCACATTGAACGCCTCGGTCAGCAAGGGGTAGAGCGTGCCCAGCAATACGATCGCCAGAATCGCCGACAGCATCACGTTGTTGAACACCAGCGCGCCTTCACGGCTGGTGACGGCAAAGCGCTTGCCCTCCGCCACGGCGCCCGCGCGCAGGGCGAAGATGGTGAACGCCCCGCCGATATAGAGCCCCAGCAGCGCAAGGATGAAGCTGCCGCGTTCCGGATCGACCGCAAAGGCATGGACGCTGGTAAGCACGCCCGACCGCACAAGGAAGGTGCCCAGCATCGACATCGAGAACGCCAGCACGCCCAGCATGATCGTCCACGTCCGCAAAGCATCGCGTGCGGCCAGCACGCTGACCGAATGCATCAGTGCAGTCGCGGCGAGCCACGGCATGAACGAGGCATTCTCGACCGGATCCCAGAACCACCAGCCGCCCCAACCAAGCTCGTAATAGGCCCAGTAGGAACCGGCAGTGATGCCGAAGGTCAGCAGCACCCACGCGCCCAGCACCCACGGGCGCAACACCCGCGCGAAGGAAGGGTTGACCTGATTGGTCAGCAGCGCGCCCATTGCGAGGCTGAAGGCAACCGACAGGCCGACATAGCCAGCATAAAGCGTCGGCGGGTGGATCGCGAGGCCGATATCCTGCAGCAACGGATTGAGCCCGACGCCTTCGATCGCTGGCACCGGCAGACGCTCAAACGGGTTGGAGGAGAGCAGCAGGAAGGCGTAGAAACCCAGCCCCACAAACCCCTGCACAGCCAGCGTTGCGCCCATGGTGCGTTCGGGCAGACGGCGTTCGAATGCGGCAAGCAGCCCACCCGACAGCGCCAGCACGCCCACCCACAGCAACATCGAGCCTTCGTGATTGCCCCATGTGCCGGTGAGCTTGTAGATCATCGGCTTCATCGAATGCGAATTGGTGGCGACCAGCTTGATCGAAAGATCGGTGATCGCAAAGGCCCACAAGAGCATCAGGAAGGCCAGCACCGCCAGCAAAGCCTGCACCACCGCCGCAGGCCGCGCATAGATTGCCATCGGGTTGGGCGCGCCATCCGCGCTGCGCAAGGCAAACGCGCCCGATACCATCTGCAACACCGCCAGCGCAGCGGCGAACCACAGGGCGGCAAGCCCGATTTCGGCGATCATTGTCTGGCCCCTGTCCGGTCTTGCATCACTACTTCAAATCCACCATCGTGCCGGCAGCAACCTTGGCGGCCTGATTGGTGCCCATGCCTTCAAGTTCGCGCGGGACATAATTCTCGTCATGCTTGGCAAGCAGGTTGGTGGCAAGGAATATGCCGTTCGCGCCAAGACTGCCTTCGGCGACCACCCCCGATCCTTCGACGAACAGATCAGGCAGGATGCCGCTGTACCGCACGGGAATTGCATCCGCGGTATTGCCGGTGACCAGAAAATTGACCGTCACCCCATCCGGCTCGGTCGTTATCGAGCCCGGACGCACCATCCCGCCCAGCCGCACCGCTTGCCCCACGTCCGGGGGCGTGGCCGCCATCTGTTCGGGCAGGTAGAAATAGTTGGCCTGATTGCGCAAGGCCCACGCCGCCAGCAGCCCCGCGCCGACGATCGCCAGCACGGCGATGAGGACAAGGACAAGGCGTTGATGCTTGGCTTTCATGATTGATCCCTTTCGCTTCAACGCCGCCGCGTCGCATCGCGCCGCGATTCGGCCCGGCGCATCGCCCGCCATGCCCAGATGGTGAGTGCCGCCAGCGTGACCAGACCCACCCCATAGGCGAGCATCACAAAATCCCACTGGGCGAGCTTCTCGCGCATCAGGCGCGCTCGGTCATGGGGTTGGCGGCAAGCGGTGCGTCATCATCCAGCGCCCGGCGTCGCAGCCGCGCCTCGACCTGACTTTCGGCGATCAGCGTGCGCATCCGCATCAGCACGATTGCACCAAACAGCAGCGAGAAGCCGAGCACCGCAACCAGTAGCGGCCACAGATAGGCGGCGTCGATCGCGCTCTTGCCCATAGTGATGCTGGGCGGCTGGTGGAGCGAATTCCACCACACCACCGAACGGTTGATAATCGGCACGTTGACCGCGCCCACCAGCCCGAAAATCGCTGCGATCTTGCTTGATCCGCCCTCGTGGCTGGCGGCCTGCGTGAGCGCGATATAGCCGGCATAAAGGAACAGCAGAACGAGCATCGAAGTCAGCCTGCCGTCCCATTCCCACCATGTCCCCCATGTCGGGCGACCCCAGATTGATCCGGTGGCAAGACAGATGGCGCAGAAGACCATCCCCGGGACCGCAATAGCACGCGCCGACAGCGCCGCCAGCGGATGCTTCCAGATCAGCAGCATGGCGCTGGAAATCGCGATTCCGGCCCAGCCGCCCATGCCCAGCCATGCGGCGGGAACGTGGATAAACAGGATCCGCACCGTCTCGCCCATCAGCCGGTCGGGCGGCACGATGAACAGACCCCAGATAACTGCGCCGAGCGACAGCAGCAGCCCGCTCCAGAACAGGAGCGGCATCAGCCACTTCGCCAGAGCGAGGAAACGGGTGGGGTTGGCGAAAATATGCATAAACGTTCAGGTCTGGCGGGGCTTGTAGCCTTACACCCACTCGGGACAAGACTGCAATTCATGCAAGGGCCGAATAGTTCCCCATGCCCGTTGCACAGCGACCGTCAGCCGCGCCCGATAAGATCTTGCGCCATGCGGTCGGCAACGACATCGGACGATATGCCGGTCGCATCGCTTTCCTGCCAGATCACCTCCAGCCGCCCAGGTATCTGGGCAAGCCGTTTGCGCACTTCGTTGATATCGGCGGCAACGCCTTGGCGGCGGGCAAGGTACTCGGTCGCAACCGAGATGATCCCGCCAGCATTGATTACATAATCAGGGGCATAGAGGATGCCGCGACCTGCCAGCAACGCGCCGTGCTCGGGCCGGGCCAGTTGGTTGTTCGCCCCGCCCGCGACAATCGCGCAATCGAGCCGGGCAATGCCTTCCTCATCGAGGATTGCACCAAGCGCATTGGGGCTGAACACATCGCAAGTGACGGACATTATCGCCTCGGACGCAACCACATTGGCACCCAGTTCGCTGGCAAGCCCGGCGGCGCGTTCGGCATGGATATCGGCGAAAGTCAGCTTCGCACCGTCCTGCGCCAGAAGCCGCGCAACACCGCCACCGACGCTGCCAGTGCCCTGCACTGCGACATGCACGCCTGCAAGGCTGTCCTTGCCCAGTTTGTAATGCACCGCGGCCTTTATGCCGTGATAGATGCCAATCGCGGTGAACGGGCCGGGATCGCCGCCCGCACTGCCTTCGCCCTGCGCGGGAAGGCCCGAGACATGCGCGGTGCGCTGCGACACCGCGACCATGTCGGCCTCGGTAATGCCGACATCCTCGGCGGTGACATAACGACCGCCAAACGCATCTACCGCATCGCCGAAGGCGGCGAGCATTTCAGGGGTCTTGGTGTGCGCTTTGTCAGCCAGGATCACCGCCTTGCCCCCGCCCATCGGCAGGCCGGCCATGGCGTTCTTGTAACTCATCCCGCGCGACAGGCGCAGCGCATCGCGCATCGCGCCCGCGGGATCGGCATAGTGCCAGAACCGGGTGCCGCCCGCAGCCGGACCGAGATGGGTGGAATGGATCGCGATGATTGCCGTCAGCCCGCTCACCCGGTCATGCACCAGTTGCACACATTCGTGCGCGTCGAAATCGGGCTCGGCCCAGAAAGCTGCCATCAGCGAATCCCCGTTTCCGGCGCGGGGAACATGGCCAGGGAAGGATGATGGGGCGACCGAGGGGGCTCGAACCCCCGACCTCCGGTACCACAAACCGGCGCTCTAACCAACTGAGCTACGATCGCCACACGCCCCTGCCCGAAAACAACCCGTCCGGTCGCTGCCAAGCCCGCGCAAGGCGCGCGGTTTACGCATGGCACGCGCCCGGTCAAGTGCGCTGTGGGCGGGGAAGCGCCTCTTGCACAAAGCCCTGTGTATGGGAAGCGAAAACTGCTTTGTGACGCATCTCGCGCAAGATTGTTACGCCGAGGTCGAAGTGATTGCGCAGACGGGCCGGCGTTCTATCCTGCATCACATGATCGAGAGCGGCGAATCCATCGTCTCGCGGCTGAGCGCCCTCAGCGGCATGCAACGCCTTCCCACCCCGAAGGCAGAATTGTTTCAGCTGCGCGGCCTCGTGCCGGATGACCTGTGCGACGCGCTGATCGCACTGATCGAGCAAGGCCGCCGCCCTTCGACCATCGCGGACGACAATGGCGATGCCTATTTCCGCACCAGCGAGACCTGCGATCTGGACGCCAATTTACCCGCAGTCGCACGGTTCGAAACGCTGCTGACACAGCTTTGCGGGTTGAACCCGGCCTATGGCGAGCCCTTGCAGGGACAGCGCTATGCCATCGGGCAGGAGTTCAAACCGCATACCGACTATTTCACCCCCGGCGGACGCGATTTCACCAAGTTCTGCGCGCTTTCCGGCAACCGCACCTGGACCTTCATGATCTATCTCAATGACGTGGCCGCTGGAGGTGCTACCCGGTTCAAGGCGCTCGACAAGACTTTTCATCCTGAGCGTGGGAAATTGTTGTGCTGGAACAACCGCTTGGCAAATGGGGCGGTCAACCCGGCGACGCTCCACCACGGGATGAAGGTGCGCAAGGGCGTCAAATATGTGATAACCAAGTGGTATCGGGAAAAGCCATGGAGGGGCTGATGAACGACTATTCCGCCATAGAGCAACAATTGAAGGCGCGGCTTTCCGATATCATGGAGCGCTCTCGCGAGATCGAGGATGATCTGCGCCATCCGCTCGATGATGATCTGGAAGAACAGGCGATCGACCTTGCCGATGACGAGGCGCTTGAAGGGGTGGATAATGTGCTTCTGGCCGAAGCGCGGCAGATCCGGCTCGCCCTGTCACGAATCGACACCGGAACCTATGGCTTTTGCGCCAATTGCGGCGAGGAGATTGCGCCCGCGCGGCTCAAGGCCCGTCCGATCGCAACGCGTTGCATCAAGTGCGCCGCGTGATTTTCGGGATTGGCTGACGCGCGCCAGCACGACGAACAAACTCGCCGTAAACGAAAAAGGCGACCCCGTCGGGCCGCCTTCCTCTCGCAGCCCGAGGGCCGCAAACTTTGAAGCGCGATGTTTACTTCTTGAGGGAAAGCCCGCCGAAGCGCTTGTTGAACTGGGCCACGCGGCCGCCTTCCTGCACCTGCTGACGGCCACCGGTCCAGGCCGGATGGCTCAGGGGATCGATTTCCAGCGACATGGTGTCGCCTTCCTTGCCCCAGGTCGAGCGGGTCTGATATTCGGTGCCATCAGTCATCTTGACCGTGATCAGGTGATAATCGGGGTGCCCTTCGGCCTTCATGACATTTTCCTTTGCAGCATGGCGCCGGTACCGACCGGCGCTGCTATGAAATGGAGAAGGCGCGCGCCTAATCGGGTTTGCGGTCAAATGCAACCTTAGATGTAGCGCGCCCGATCAGGCAGGCGGATCGGTCATCATCGCAGTGAACTCGACCTCGCAGGTGGTCTTGCCCTCGACGCTGGCCACACCTTTGAACTTGTAGACGCGGCTGCGTTTCTGGGTGAATTCCACGTGCAGGTCGAGCAGGCAGCCAGGCGTCACCGGGGCACGGAACTTGGCGCTCTCGATCCCCATGAAGATCACCAGCTTGCCCGTCCCGGCCAGCTCCATCGTCTCGATCCCGAGAATACCGGCGGCCTGCGCCAGCGCCTCGATCTGGAGCACACCGGGCATGATCGGAGCACCGGGGAAATGCCCCTGAAAGAACTGCTCGTTCATGCTCACGGCCTTGATCGCGTGGATGCGCTCACCCAGCGTAATCGAACGCACCCGGTCGACCAGCAGCAGGGGATAGCGATGCGGCAAGGCCTGAAGGATCCTGCCGATATCATAATCGACCACGTCCGGGGCCGTGATGCTTGCTTCGCTCATCCGCCTGCTCCTTGTCCGATATGCGCCGCAGGCCTCAGCGGCCGACCGGAGCCTCGGGATTGCCTTGCTGCTGCTGCTGGCGCTGCTGCATCATCTGTGCGGTCATCAGCCGTTGCTGAATGTCCTGATAAAGCTGCACGGCCTCCCGGCTCGGCTGCCAACCCGTGGGCGGCACGATGCCGACCGCGGGCACCTTGGCGTTGAGCGAAGTCGTCACCTGATCGGTCAGATCGGCTTCGGGTACGGCGAACAGCAGCGAACCGGGATCGATCACCAGCTTGACCTGCTGCTGGGTGGTTACTTCCTGCAAGGCACCGCCATACTGCAGGATGATCTGTTCCACGGCATAGACCCGGGCGGCGTCGATCTGGTTGCTGAGTCCCTGGATTTCCTGCTCAAGCGTCTGCAGCTTGGCGAACTCGGGCGCGTTCTGCTTGGCTGCGAGCTCGGCATCATCGACCTGCTTGTCGCCATTGGTGTCGAAGGTCTGGAGCAGGGTCTGACGCTCCTGCACCTTGGTGCGACGCAGTTCGTTCTGCTGGGCGTAGGTGGTGTTGACCTGTTCATAGGCAGTCTGGAACGCGTTGGTGCCGATTACCGTGCGCGAAATGTCAACCGTGGCGATACGGCCTTCGACCTGCGCATGGGCCGGCAGCGCAGCAAGGGCGCAGAGCGCCACGCCAGCAGGGGCGAGAAGTTTCGTGAAGATAGTCATCAGAATTGGGTTCCTACGTTGAATGTGAAGGTACGCTCGTCGTCGCCCTCGACACTGCGGATGGTCTGGGCAAAGTCGATGCGGAAGGGGCCGAACGGCGAATTCCAGTTGACCCCGATCCCGGCAGTGATGCGCGGGCTTGGCGTATTCCCGAGAAACACCTCACGGATGGCGCTGTTCGGGCGGATTGCCGGTTGGTTAGGCGTACCGTCAGGAGCGACGGGATCGGTTGTTCCAAGACCATCCGGCCCGATGAAGATCGGGTTGCCATTGCCATCCTGCAACTGGAGCCCGTTGGGATTGTCCTGCAACACGGGCTGCTCGACCCCCCACAGCGCACCGATATCAGCCCAGATCGAGGGCCTGAGGCCGAGTTCGCGCGCGCCGCTGCCAAGCGGAATCTCAAGCTCGGCACGGCCGAGATAGTAATTGCGCCCGCCGATCGCGTCGTCGCGGGTCTGACGACGTTCGGTAACGAGGTTCGGCGGCCCGCCGCCAGGATCCGGAACATAGCGCTGGGTCAGCACGCGCGGCCCGACCCCGCGGATGGCAAACCCGCGGAACTGCGGCTCGCCTAGAAAGAAACGGTCGGTCAGCAGCACATCGTCGACCCCCGGCCCCGGGCGTTCCTGCAGCGGTATGATAGTGCCACCTTCGGCCAGGATCGAGAAGATGAAGCCCGAATTGCCGACATTCCAGAACTGCTGGCCGCGTCCGCGGAACCGCACATAGCGGACATCGCCGCCCAGACCGGCGAACTCCCCGCTCAAGGAGACAGTCTTGCCGCGGGTCGGACGGATCCGCGAATTCAGGGAATTATAGTTGAGGCTGAGACCAACAATCGAACTCAACCGGGTGCCGAGCGCATCACACAGGAATCGCCCTGCGAGCAGCGGATCGCATTCGCGAACGCCATCGCCATCAAGGTCGGAGAAGAACTGGTTCTCGTCAAGCGTCACGTCCTCATAGTTGAGCGTGTAGCTGGCGACCAACGACATGTATTCGGTCATCGGCACGCCGGCACGCAGCGCGAAACCGGTGGTCGATTGCCGGAAGGTCGTGTTGCGATCGCGGTTGGTGAAGTTGAAGCTGTTGAAGTCGCGGCGGTAGATGTCGATCCCGGCCGAGATGTTGCGATCAAACAAATAGGGTTCGGAAAAGCTGATCTGCGCCGCGCGCGAGAACTGCGAATAATTGACGCTGAGCCCGACAGTCTGTCCACGCCCGCGGAAATTGCGCTGGCGGATACTGCCTGAAAGGATGAACTGCTCGATCGAGGAGAAGCCTGCCGAGAATTGCAGTTCGCCGGTGGGCCGTTCTTCGATATTGGCTTCGAGCACGATCCTGTCAGGCGCGCTGCCCTGAACCTGCGTAACTTCGAAATTCTCCTGGAAATAGCCAAGTGAATTGATGCGCGCCGTGGTCCGCAAAACGCCGAGGGAGTTGAATGCATCGCCTTCTGCGAGACGGAATTCGCGGCGGATCACCTTGTCCTGGGTCAGCGTATTGCCGTTGATGTCCACCCGTTCGACGTAGACGCGCGGTGCCTCGCGCAGGATGAAGGTGATGTTCATCGTCAGGTCTTCGGGATTGCTTTTGAAGCGCGGCTGCACGTCGGCGAAGGCATAACCAAACCGGCCCGCCAGCTCGGTCAGCTGTTCGACCGTATCCTCGACCGTCTTGGCATTATACCAGTCGCCTCCCTTCATTGGCAGGTTGCCGCTCATCGCGTCGCTGTCGAAGTCGCGCAGCTGGCTGTCGACCTTGACCTCGCCGAACTTGTAGCGCTCGCCTTCCTCGACCACGTAAGTGATGATGAAGTCTTTCTGGTCGGGCGTCAGCTCGGCGACTGCGGAAACGACGCGGAAATCGGCGTAGCCTTCGGTCAGATAGAATTGCCGCAGCTTCTGCTGGTCGAACGCGAGGCGATCCGGATCATAGCTGGTGTTCGAGCTTAAGAAGCTGGTGAGCCGCGCCTGCTTGGTCACCATTTCGCCGCGCAGATCGCCGTCGGAGAATTTCTCGTTGCCGAGGATGTTGATCTGGCGGACCTTGGATTTCGGCCCTTCGCTTATCTCGAACACGATATCGACACGGTTTTGCGGCAACTGCACCAGCTTGGGTTCAACCTTGGCGGCGAAGCGGCCCTGACGCTTGTACAGTTCTATGATCCGCGAAACATCCGCGCGAACTTTGGAGCGGGTGAATATCTGGCGCGGCGCCAGCTTGATTTCAGGCAGGATCTTGTCGGGCTTCAGGCGTTCATTGCCTTCCAGCACGATACGGTTGATCACCGGATTCTCGGTCACCGTGATGATGACGTTGCCATTGTCGTTGCGGATGCTGGAATTGGCGAACAGCTCGGTCGCGCCAAGATCCTTGATCGCTTCATCGGCGGCAACGGCGGAATATTCCTGACCCACCCGCAAACGGATGTAGCTCAGAATGGTGGTCGGCTCTAGCCGCTCGGCGCCAACCACGCTGATGGTGCGGATGACGTCGGCCTGCGGGGCAGGTGCGGGAGCAGGCTGGGTTGCAGTCTGGGTCGCCGGTTGCTCAGCGCTGGCAGCAGGCGGCTGCTGCGACTGGGCAAGAGCGGCGCCGGGAACACCGGCCAGCATCGAACCACAGCACAGCGCTACGGCAAGCCGCCCGCTCCGCGACCGGCCAGCCTGGCAATTGACCGGCGCAAGGCCCGTCTCGCTCGTTCGGTTCATGCAGCTAAAGTCCCGTCCAACCTGTCTGTCGTAACATGCCCCCGCGACACGCGACGCTTCTGAATGAAGCCATACACCGCTGTCCGGCTGCCACCCGGCAAGCCTCTGCCCGATGTGCCCTGCGCAATCAAGCCGCGTGGCCGGGCATTGCGCGCCGTGCGGCCCGCTTTCCACGGCAAACCGATGATCTGCGCTCCTGCTGCGTCAACTGCCGAACAAGGGCAACGAGAAAAGGTCATTCACCGTCACCACCACCATCAGCATCAGCACCAGCGCAATACCGGTGCGATAGGCCCATTCGGTTGCCTGCGGTCCCACCGGCTTGCGACGGATCGCTTCGGCCGCGTAAAACATCAGGTGCCCGCCATCGAGCGCGGGGATTGGCAAGAAGTTGATGAATGCCAAATTAAGCGAGATCAGCGCGGCAAAATTCACGAATGCGGCAACGCCGAGGCTCATCTGCTCGCCCGAATATTTGGCGATCTTGAGCGGGCCGCCAAGTTCCTTGAAAGATCGTTCCCCAACAATGATCTGCTTGATGCCGGTCACCATCATGCCCATCAGATCCCAGCTCTGCCCGGCAGCCAGCGGCACTGATTCAAGCACACCGACGTCCTCGAACACATATTGGCCGCCGGATGGCACGACTCCGATCCGCCCGATCGCGCTCTGGTTGCCGAAGCTGTCGGTTTCGACATGGCGATCGGTCGTCAACGGAATATCGACCCGCTCGCCCGCACGCTCGACCGTGAAAACCATGCGCGTGTCCGGATGCAGCGCGACCTTCTGCTGGATGGCGTTGAAATCGGCGACTGCATCGCCATCGATAGCGACGATCAGATCGCCGACCTCCAAGCCTGCATCCCGCCCCGCCGTTGCCTCAGCGAAACTGCCGATGGTGCGGGAATCCTCCGGTCCTTCGATCACCGGCTTGCCGAGCACCGCATAGAAAGCCGCGAATATGGCAATTGCGACGAGCAGGTTGGTGACCGGCCCGGCGGCGACAATCAGTGATCGCTTCCACAGCGCGGCGTGCTGGAAACTGCCCTCTTCTTTCGGCGCGTTCGCATCGGGAACCGAGGCCGGGTTCATGTCGCCCTTAAACTGCACATAACCGCCCAGCGGCAGCGCGGAGAGCTTCCAGCGGGTGCCCTGCTTGTCGGTGAAACCGGCAATTTCCTTGCCGAAGCCGACCGAAAACGCCTCTGCCTTAACGCCAAACAGACGCCCGACGAGCAGGTGACCCAGTTCGTGCAAGGTGACAAGCGGGCCGAGCACCAGCAGGAAGCCGGCGACATACATCCAGAACGGGGGGGTGTCAAACAAGGGCAGAAGTCTCCAACAGGCTGAGGGCTTGCCTGCGTGCCGATTGATCGACGGCGAGCACTTCATCGAGTGTCGCCGGGCGCGGTGCATCATTGCTGCGTTGCAGCACTTCTTCCACCATTGCCGCAATCCGGGTGAACCTGATCTGACCGGCAAGAAATGCGGCGACCGCAATTTCATTGGCGGCATTGAGTATCGCCGGGGCGGCACCACCTGCCTCAATCGCCTCACGCGCAAGCCGGGTCGCGGGAAACAGCGCCTCGTTAGCAGGCTCAAAAGTCAGTTGCCCGATGGCCGCCAGATCGAGCGGCGCCAGCGGCGTTTCCATCCGCTGCGGCCAGGCAAGGCACGAGGCGATCGGCACGCGCATATCCGAAGGGCCAAGTTGCGCCAGTGTCGAACAGTCGCGGAACTCGACCATCGAATGGATCACACTTTGTGGGTGGACGACGATGCCCAGCTTGTCCAGCCCGACCGGGAACAGGTGAAAGGCCTCGATATATTCGAGCCCCTTGTTCATCATGGTGGCGGAATCGACGCTGATCTTCGCGCCCATCGACCAGTTGGGATGGGCGACCGCCTCCGCCGGAGTCGCCGCGGCCAGGCGCTCCGCGCTCCATGTGCGCAACGGGCCGCCGCTGGCAGTCAGGGTGATCCTTGCGACATCCTCGATCCGGTTTCCGGACAGGCACTGAAAGATTGCGTTGTGTTCGGAATCGGTCGGCAGCAAGGTCGCGCCGTGTTTCGCGACAGCCTGCATCATCACCTCGCCAGCCGAAACCAGCGCCTCCTTGTTGGCCAGCGCGATGGTCCCGCCACGCTCAATCGCAGCCATCACCGGGCCAAGCCCCGCGCAACCGACAATCGCCGCCACCGTCATATCGACTGGCCGTGCCGCCGCCTCGCACAATGCCTGCCTGCCGCCTGCCGCCGCGATCCCGCTCCCCGCCAGCGCATCGCGCAATTCGGGCAGGAACGCCTCTTCGCCCACCACCGCGATCTTCGCGCCGAATTCCCGGGCCAGCGCTGCGAGCTCGGCCGCGCTACCATTGGCCGTCAGCGCCTCCACGCACCACGCGCCGCGATTGCGGCGCACCAGATCAAGCGTAGATGCGCCGATCGATCCGGTGGCCCCAAGCAAGGTAAGCGTACGCGTCATCGCTCCATCATCCCAGCAAACGCATGGCAGTTGCAATCACAAACAGCATGAAGAACACCGCAAGAAAACCATCGAGCCGGTCAAACAGCCCGCCATGCCCCGGAATGAGGTTGCCCGAATCCTTCACCCCGGCGCGGCGTTTCATCCAGCTTTCGAAGAAATCCCCCGTCTGCGCCAGAACCGCGATCAGCCCGCCAGCCGCAAGTGCGAGCGCAAGGCTTGTCATGTCATAACCGGGAGATGCCGAAGCCGGGCCGAAATCGGCCAGTTCATTACCGATCGCCACCAGTCCTGCCGCAATCGCCCCCCCACCAAGCCCCGCCCATGTCTTGGACGGGCTGATTCTGGGCGCAATCTTTGGCCCGCCAATGGCGCGTCCGGCAAAATAGGCCCCGGCATCGACCGCGATGATCGGCGCGATGTAGCCGATCAGCACTTCAAGCGGGCCGTAGCCCAGGCTCTGCCCGTTAACCGGCAGGAAGTGCGCCCCGTTGCGGAGCGCCATCATCGCCAGCGCCGCGCCGCCGATATAGACCACGCCGCCGAAGAACCACGCCGTCTCGCCCACCCCGGACACGCCGAAGTAGGAGACCAGCCGGTTCCATTCCCGCAACACGCCCAGCGCCAGCAGCGTGATGAAACCCGTCCATAACCACCCGCCCAGCCACAGCGCCCCGGCGGAAATGACCAGCATCACCACCGCCGATCCGAGCCGCACCGGCAGGTCAGACGCCGCCTTGCCGGGCGCGCCGAGCGGGCTTTCAGCGTCCACCATAACGCCGCTCCCTCCGGACAAAATCATCGAGCGCCTGGGTC
Organism: Erythrobacter sanguineus; assembly: GCF_900143235.1. Classification (GTDB taxonomy): domain Bacteria; phylum Pseudomonadota; class Alphaproteobacteria; order Sphingomonadales; family Sphingomonadaceae; genus Erythrobacter; species Erythrobacter sanguineus. The sequence continues at coordinate 188,124 of NZ_FRDF01000006.1, forward strand.
AGGTGCGCGGGCTCGAAATCGGGCCACAGCGTGTCGACGAACAGCATTTCGGCATAGGCCGATTGCCACAGCAGGAAGTTGGACAGGCGGATTTCGCCGCTGGTCCGGATCAGCAGATCCAGCGGCGGCAGATCATGGGTATCGAGATGGGCCGCAAGACTTTCAATCGTCACTTCGCCTGCCGCCGCCGCCTTGGCTGCAGCGCGGGCGATTTCGTGCTGCCCGCCGTAATTGAGCGCCACCGCCAGCGTTTGCTGGCCATTCGCGGTCTGCGCCAGCGCGTCTTCGAGCATGGCGACGATATCGGGCGCAAGCGACTGCCAGTCGCCGATGATCTTGAGCTTCACATTATTGGCCACGAATTCGGGCAGATCGGATTTGATGAACCGCCGCATCAGGTTCATCAGATCATCGACCTCGTCCTCGGACCGCTTCCAGTTCTCAGACGAGAAGGCATAGAGCGTCAGGCATTCCAGCCCGGTCGGCGCAAGGCTGCGCACCAGCCTCCGCACCGCCTCGACCCCACGCTGATGGCCGACCGCGCGCGGCAGGCCGCGCTTCTTGGCCCAGCGCCCATTGCCATCCATGATGATGGCGACATGTCTTGCGCGATGCGAATCCAAGCCTGTTCCTAACGATCCGGGCAGCCGACCTTACTGGGTCAGGATTTCCTGTTCCTTCTTCGCCGCCGCTTCGTCGGTTTCGGCGACATATTTGTCAGTGAGTTTCTGGACCTCGTCTTCTGACCGCTTGCGCTCGTCCTCCGAGATTTCCTTCTTCTTCTCGTCGGTCTTGAGGCTTTCCATCGCGTCGCGGCGCACGTTGCGGATCGCGATTTTGGCCTTTTCGGCATATTGCCCGGCGAGCTTGGCGAGTTCCTTGCGGCGTTCCTGCGTCAGATCGGGGATCGGCAGACGCAGGGTCTGGCCATCAATGATCGGGTTGAGGCCAAGATTGGCATGAGCAATGCCCTTTTCCACCGCGGTCATGTTGGAACGGTCCCAGACCTGCACGCTCAGCATCCGCGGCTCGGGCGCCGAGACGGTGGCGACCTGATTGAGCGGCATCATCGCGCCATAGACCTCGACCACCACCGGATCGAGCAAGGTGGTGTTGGCGCGCCCGGTGCGCAGGCCTTGCAGATCGCTCTTGAGTGCATCCACCCCACCCTTCATCCGACGCTCGATGTCGGCCTTGTCATATTGCGGCATCCGTCAGGCTTCCTTTTTCTTCTTCGCTGTCAGTTGTCTTGCACGATGGTCTGGACGCCCTTACCCGCCAGCACGCGGGCAAGATTGCCCTTTTCGCGGATCGAAAACACCAGAATGGGGATCTGGTTGTCACGGCACAGCGCGACGGCAGAGGCATCCATGACCCTGAGATTATCGGCCAACACCTTGTCATAGGTGACGGTATCGAACCGCTTGGCATCGGGATTGCGCTTGGGATCGCTGTCATAGACCCCGTCGACACTGGTGCCTTTCAGCAACGCATCGCACTTCATTTCCGCCGCGCGCAGTGCCGCCCCGCTGTCGGTGGTGAAATAAGGGCTGCCGACCCCGGCGGCGAAGATCACCACCCGGCCCTTTTCAAGGTGGCGTTCGGCGCGGCGGCGGATCACCGGCTCGCACACCTGATCCATCTGGATCGCGCTCTGCACGCGGGTGTCGACACCCAGCTGTTCCAATGCGTTCTGCATGGCGAGCGCATTCATCACCGTCGCCAGCATGCCCATATAATCGGCCTGCGCGCGGTCCATCCCCTGCGCTGCACCTGCCATCCCGCGAAAGATATTGCCGCCACCGATGACGAGGCAGATTTCAAGCCCGGTATCCTTGGCCGCCTTCACCTCTTTGGCGAGTTCGGCCACAAAGGCCGGATCAATCCCGAACTGCTGCCCGCCCATAAGCACTTCGCCCGAGAGTTTGAGCAGCACGCGCTTGATGGGAGGAAGATGCATGGGAAACGAACGCTCCGGATGGAATCTTGGGGCAATGGTCTGGGTGCGCCGCACTTAACCGGCAATCTGCCAATGCGCAAAGGGTAAGGTAACACCCCGCCCGGCCCCAGACAGGCAAACGGCCGCCGCAGCATCCAAAGCTGCGACGGCCGCCATGATTTTCTATGGCAGAAGATCAGCCCGCGACAGCCGCAGCCACCTCCGCTGCGAAATCGGTTTCTTCCTTCTCAATGCCTTCACCGAGCTGGAAGCGGACATAGTCCTTGAGCACGATCGGGGTGCCCGCAGCCTTGCCGGCCTGCGCTACCAGATCGGCAATCACGGTCTTGTTGTCCATGACGAAGATCTGGCTGAGCAGCGCGTTTTCCTTGGCGAACTTCTTCACCGCACCATCGACCATCTTGGCCTGCACATCTTCGGGCTTGCCAGTTTCAGCGGCCTTTTCTGCAGCCACCTTGCGCTCACGCTCGATCACTTCGGCATCAAGGCTGTCGGCATCGAGCGCCATCGGGAAGGCGGCAGCCGCGTGCATGGCCAACTGTTTGCCGAGCGGTTCGAGCACATCCGCGCCCGCTTCGCTTTGCAGCGCGATCAGCACGCCGATCTTGCCTAGGCCTTCGGCAGCGGCGGTGTGCATGTAGGACACAACTGCGCCCTTATCGACCGAAACGGTCTTGATCCGGCGGATCTGCTGGTTTTCGCCGATGGTGGCGACATTGTCGGTCAGCTTGTCTGCGACAGTACCGCCATCGGGATAGGCCGCAGCCTTGAGCGCGTCGACATCGTCATTCGCAAGCTCGAGCGCGACAGTGGTCGCCTTGCGCACGAAATCCTGAAACTTGTCGTTCTTGGCGACGAAATCGGTCTCCGAATTGACCTCGACCGCAACGCCGCGGGTACCTTCGACAGCCACGCCGACGAGACCTTCCGCGGCCGTGCGGCTGGACTTTTTCTGGGCAGTGGCAAGGCCCTTGGCCCGAAGCGCGTCAACGGCGGCTTCGATGTCGCCGCCCGCTTCGGTCAGCGCCTTCTTGGCGTCCATCATGCCAGCGCCGGTGCGCTCGCGCAGCTTCTTCACATCGGCGACGGAGAAATCGGCCATGGGAATTTCCTTCTTGTGTCTGGGCCCGCCGGGCACCTTGTGGGTGTGCCCGGCGCGCTAATATGCAAATGTGACGTGTGATTGACGCGCGCAGCCCGGCATGCGGGCGCGCGGTCTTCGCATCGATCAGGCGGTTTGGGCCTCGCTTGCAGCATCCTCAGCCGGGGTCTCTTCCGCCACGGCCTCGACCGGCGGCTCTTCCATCGCACCGAAATCGCTCGACACGTCGGCCTGGAACTTGCCTTTGCCCGCAAGCGCGGCATCGCCGATCGCCTGGCAGTAAAGCCGCACTGCGCGCGCCGCATCGTCGTTGCCCGGGACCGGGAAGGCGATGTTCGACGGATCAACATTGGTATCGAGAATCCCGATAACCGGAATGCCGAGCACGGCCGCTTCCTTGATGGCGAGATCTTCCTTGTTTGCGTCGATCACGAACATCACGTCCGGAATGCCGCCCATGTCGCGGATGCCGCCGAGCGACATTTCCAGCTTCTCACGCTCACGGGTGAGCTGGAGCACTTCCTTCTTGGTCAAGCCACTGGTGTCGCCCGAGAGCATTTCTTCCAGCGCCTTCAAACGGCGGATCGAACCCGAGATGGTCTTCCAGTTGGTGAGCATCCCGCCCAGCCAACGGTGGTTGACGAAATGCTGGCCCGAAGCGCGCGCGGCTTCCGCGATCGGCTCCTGCGCCTGACGCTTGGTGCCAACGAACAGCACCTTGCCGCCCGAACGCACGGTCGATTCGACGAAATCGAGCGCGCGCGCAAACAGCGGCACGGTCTGCGACAGGTCGATGATGTGGACACCGTTGCGCGCGCCGAAAATATACGGCTTCATGCGCGGGTTCCAGCGGTGGGTCTGGTGGCCGAAGTGAGCGCCGGCCTCGATCAATTGCTGCATTGTGACGACAGGTGCCGCCATAGGTAATTCCTTTCCGGTTGTTCCTCTGAAAGGCTGGAACCGCGTGTGCGGAATCTCCCGCAAACGGCACCGGTATATGCGCCTTCCATGTGAATTTGCCGCAGGACAGGCCAACTGCCTACCCTGAAGCGAGCGCGCCCTTACCGGGGGTGCCGCAGAAAATCCAGCCCTGAATGTGCGCAAAGCCACAAAAATTCACCCTGCCGGCGTGCAAAACCCGCTTGACAGCGCAGAACATGTGGGGAACAAGCGCGTCAGAACAAAAAACGAACATTGTATTGAGAAGGACGCCGTCATGCTTGCACTTGCCATCAACCTGCTGTTCGCGATTGCTGCCGCGGCCGCCACGTTCAGCCTGGTGGACAGCGCTCTCAAGGCAGGCCAGGCCTATGCCATGCTGATGCGAGAGCGCGCGCTGATGGGGGCGGGTTTCACGATGCAGGTCGATCCGCGCGAAGTCCGGCTGCGGGCCGCGGCCCGGCACGCGGGGGCGGTTATCCTGCCGCGTCGATCGCCGATGCTGCGACCGTTGCCTGCTCTTGCGCGCGGCGTCGCTTGATCCGGCCATATTTGACAAGCCCGTAAGGCATCAGCGCAAGATAGGTGATACAGATCGCCGCCAGCGTCCACCACGGCTCCAGCAAAAGGGCGGCAAAGGCCAGCGCGACAAAGGCAATGAGCCATAGCCGGATAGCTTTGCGCGGCCGCAACGATGCCCAGCTCAAGGTCGCCATGTTGGAGATCATCAGCACTGCGATCACGCTGAGCCACAGCGCCATCACCACCGGGTTACGGAAGATTTCGAGACCAGTCTCGTTCCAAAGGTAGAACGGGATAAAGGCCAACCCTGCCCCGACAGGTGCAGGAACGCCCGTGAGAAATCCGGCCGATTTGTGGGGCTGTTCGTCAACATCGATCCGGGCGTTGAAGCGCGCCAATCTAAGCGCGCAGCTGATTGCAAAGGCGAGCGCGGCAAACCAGCCAAAGCGTGGCAGGTCCTGTAGCGACCACAGAAACAGGATCAGTGCCGGGGCCACCCCGAAGGATAGCGAATCGGCCAGCGAATCAAGCTCGGCCCCGAACCGCGACTGGGCGTTGAGCAGGCGGGCAATGCGCCCGTCGATCCCGTCGAGCACGCCGGCCAGCACCACCGCAAGGATGGCGTAGGACCATTCGCCATCAATGGCGAAACGGATGCCCGTAAGTCCAGCACACAGCGCCGCCGCGGTGATTGCGTTGGGCAGCATTGCCCTCAGCGTCAGCCCGGCAGCGTCTCCGACAACCGGGCCTTCCTCGTCCTCGGCCGCCTTGGGGCCGACCCTGGCAGGCAGAAACGCGGCCCGGCGCAGCTTGGGACGACGGCTCATGCGCGCTCAGCCCAGCGCGCCGTGCTGATCATTTCCGCGATCACTGGGAAATCCCTTCGATCAAGCCGCGCTCACCGATTTCAGCCAGAACCGTCTCGCCCGCAATGATAGTCTGGCCGATCATGACCTTGGGATCGGTTCCGGCGGGAAGATAGACATCGACCCGGCTGCCGAAACGGATCAGTCCGACCCGCTGCCCCTTGGCAACAATGTCGCCCGGCTTGACGAACGGGACAATCCGCCGCGCCACAAGTCCGGCAATCTGGGTGAAGCCCAGCCTCAACCCGTCGCTGCGCTCGATCAGAATATGTTGACGTTCGTTTTCCGCGCTTGCCTTGTCGAGTTCGGCGCTCATGAACTTGCCGGGGATATACACCACCCGCCGCACGGTTCCGCCGACCGGTGTGCGGTTGATATGGACATCGAAAACAGTCATGAAAATCGAGATCCGCGTCACCTGCCCAGCCGGCAATCCGGGATAGCCCGAACCATCATCGATCTGCATTTCGAGCGGCGGTTCGGTGTCCTCGATCTGGGTGACCAACCCGTCAGCCGGCGCGACGATCGCGGATTCGCCTTGCGGCACCACCCGCTCGGGATCGCGGAAAAAGGCGAACACCCCGACCGAAAGCAGCATGAGCGGCCAGCCGATGATGCCCCAGTCGAGCAGCACCAGAAAGACCAGACTGACTGCAACCGCTATCAGGCCGAACTTGCGGCCCTCAGGATGGATCGCAGGCCAGTGCCAGCCCGCCTCGCCGCGGCCCTTGTTGTCGAGAATTTCGCCTGCCATGGCCTCAGCATCTAGGGACTGGGGGGCGGACCCGCAAGCAAGTCGGCACCTCAGCCCCTTTTGCGAACGAATACCGTCCCGGCCGAATAGCCTGCGCCGAAGCTGCAGATCAGCCCGGTATCGCCCGTAACCAGATCATCGCTGTGCTGGTGGAAAGCGATGATCGACCCGGCGCTGGAGGTGTTGCCATAGGTGTCGAGCACGGTCGGGCTTTCATCCTCGCTGGCTTCGTGGCCCAGCACCTTATGCGCAATCAGGCGATTCATGCCCGCATTCGCCTGATGCAGCCACAGCCGCCGCAGGCGTTCCGGATCAATCCCCAGCCGCGCAGCTTCATCAAGGATCATCTGCGCCACCATCGGCACGACCTCCTTGAACACCTTGCGCCCTTCCTGGACAAACAGCTTGTCCGCTGCCCCAGCCGTTTCCGGCGCAGCGCGATTGAGAAAGCCGAAATTGTTGCGGATGTTGTTCGAGAACACGGTTTTCAACTTCGTGCCGAGGATGTCCCAGTGCTCCGCCGGAGCGATGCCTACATCCTCCACCAGCACTGCGGTTGCCACGTCACCGAAGATGAAATGGCTGTCACGATCGCGCCAGTTGAGATGTCCCGAGGTGATTTCGGGGCTGACCACCAGCACGCTTTTGGCGTTCCCGGCGCGAATATAATCGGCCGCGGTCTGGATCCCGAAGGTGGCCGAGGAGCATGCCACGTTCATGTCTAACCCGAAGCCCTCGATCCCCAGTGCCTGCTGAATTTCGATCGCCATCGCCGGATAGGCGCGCTGCATGTTGGACGCTGCGCACAGCACCGCGTCGACATCCTTCGCATCGCGCCCGGCCCGCTCCAGCGCCTGCCGGGCGGCGGCAACGCCGATTTCGGCCATGATCGAAACCTCGTCATTGCCGCGCTCGGGCAGGCGCGGACACATCACGTCGGGGTCAAGGATCGGCGCCTTGCTCATCACGTGGCGGGCCTTGATCCCGCTCGCCTTCTCGATGAATTCAACCGAGGAATAGGCCAGCGCCTCGGCCTTTCCGGCGGCGATTGCATCGGCGTGGGCGGCGTTGTGCCGTTCGGCGAAGGCGTTGAAGCTTGCCACCAGTTCGGCGTTGGTGATCGATTCGGCCGGCGTGAAAAGTCCGGTGGCGGAAATGACCGGACGCCCCGTGTGGGCGGCGGTGCTGGATTGCGTTTCCTGCATGTATCCCTCTCGCGTGGAGCGCGGCCTTACTGCCCGCCATGACCCCCTGCAAGCCCGGCAACGCTCCTGACCGCAGTTCAGACCACTGCGGCCGCTTCCTCTGCAAGGTCGAGCACGTCCTTCAGCAAGGGATTGGGAAAGGTGCGCGCGATCGTGACAGCGCAGAATTGTTCGGTGATTTCGGGCAGTTGGAATAGTTCGTATAGCAGGCCCGCGCCAAGCTCGTCCTGCACCACGATTGGCGGGATCACCGCCACCCCGGCATCGCTGCGGGCCAGCAGCCGGATCATCGCCATATCATCGGCCTCGGCGGCGATGCGCGGGACGATGCCCATGCTCTCGATGATCGCGTCGAAACCGGCCCGCAGCGATGTTTCGGGCGTCGGCAGGATCAGCGGGGCCCGCGTCAGCAGCGTACGCAGTCCCTGCCCGGCCAGCGCCAGCCGCTTCGCGGTGCCCACCAGGCTGACCCGTTGTTCGGAAATGCGCCGCACAAGATAGGGGCTCGCCGCATCGCGCGCGGGCACAAGATTGGTCAGCACCACATCGATCGACAGCGCATCCAGCGCGCGCAGCAGGCTAGCCTGCGTGCCCGAACGCAGCACCACTTCGACATCATCCCGCCCCAACAGGGGTTTGAGGAAACGCATCTGGAAATTGCGCGACAGCGTTGCCAGTGCGCCGATCCGCAAGACCCGGCGCTGTTCACCCGCGATCCGGAAGGTCGCTGTGAGATGTTCGGCGGTGCGGAAAATCTCGTCGGCGTGATCCAGCGCGATCCGCCCCGCTTCGGTAAGCACTAGATTGCGTCCGCGCCGCTCGAACAGGTTGTGTCCAAGATCGGTCTCCAATGCCTTGATCTGGGTCGAGACCGCGCTCTGCGAGATGTTGAGCGCCTTTGCCGCCGCCGTCAGCGTGCCTTCGCGTGCAGTCGCGCGGAACAGCCGAAGGTGGTGGAGATTGATTGTCGCCATAGTTCTAAATTTCCGAACGGTTTCCCAGAAAATATGTATTTTATTAGAATCTGTCCAGCCCCTATCCCTCCGGCAACCTGAACGACCCTCTCACCGGAGCGCCGCCATGCAGCTTGCATTTTCCCTGTCCTTCCTGGCTCCTTTGGCGCTGTTACCGGCCGCCATGTTCGCGCTTGCCCGCCCCGGCAAGCGCCCGGGAATTCTGCCGCGCTGGTCCGAAGGTTCGGCCGTGCTTGCCTTCGCACTCGCGCTTGGCGGGCTGGTGCAGGCCGCGCTTGGCGCAATGCCCGGTACGGGTCTGCTTGATGGTGCGGCCCGGATCGCACTGCGCGCCGATCTGGTCAGCACTGCGATGGCGAGCCTAGTCGGCTTCATCGGCTGGATCGTGATGCGCTACAGCCGCACCTACCTTGATGGCGAAGATCGCGAGGGCGCCTTTCATGGCTTGATGCTGCTGGCGCTCGCCGCGGTGCTGGTGTTTGTGCAGGCGGGCACCTTTGCCACGGTAATTCTTGCTGCGATCGTGGTCGGCATTTCGCTCAAGCGGCTGCTGCTGTTCTACCCCGAGCGCGCGGAGGCTCGGCGCGCCGCCACCAAGTTCGCGCTGGTCTGGCATGCGGGCGATGCAATGCTGGCGGTTGCCGCCGCGCTGCTGTTCGTGCGGTTCGGCACGCTCGAATTCGTGGCATTACCCGAAGCTGTCGGCGCTGAGGGCCTGGGCCTGAGCGGAACCATTGCCCTTGCCGCAATTGTCGCCGCCGCCGCGCTCAAGACCGCATCCTTCCCGCTTCACGGCTGGCTGACCGAAGTGATGGAGGCCCCCACCCCGGTCTCCGCGCTGCTGCATGCCGGGATCATCAATTCGGGTGGCGTGCTGCTGATCGCCAATGCCGAGCTTGTGCAGTCGAGCCCGGGCGCGATGGCTGCGCTGGTCATGCTGGGCGGGCTGACGGCGGTCTTCGGCGCGGCAGTGATGCTGACCCAGAGCGCGATCAAGACAGCGCTGGCTTGGTCAACGATCTCGCAGATGGGTTTCATGCTGCTGCAATGCGGGCTAGGCCTGTGGACGCTGGCGCTGCTGCATATCATCGCTCATTCGCTCTACAAGGCGCATGCTTTCCTTTCGTCGGGCGGAGCGGTGACGGAAGTCGCGAATATCCGCCGCCCCGGCCCGGTCGCCGTGCCGAGCGTCGCAGCCGTACTGAAATCCTTCGGCCTTGCGATCCTGCTCTATGCCGCGATTGCCGGGCTGTTCACCGCGGTGTTCGGCCCCAAGAGCCCGCAGGCGCTGGCGCTGGGTACGATCCTGATCTTCGGTGTCGCCTATCTGGTGGCACAGGGGCTCGCTGACCGGGCGCCGGTCGCCCTGACCAAACGCACCGCCCTGGCTTCGCTCGCCACGGCCATCGCCTACTTCGCGTTTCATGTCCTGTCGCAGGCCATCTGGGGGCCGATCCTGCCGGCCGCGCCAGTGCCGGGCGATCTCGAATGGGCGCTGATCGTACTCGGCGTCTTCACCTTCGGGCTGGTGGCCTTTGCGCAGGCGCTGTTCCCGCTGTGGGCGCACCATCCCGCGACTGCCGGGCTCAGGGTTCACCTTGCCAACGGCCTTTATCTCAACGCCCTGCTCGATCGCGCCATTGGCGGCCTGCGGAGCACCCGCTCGCGCTAGGCCGCGCCCGCTGACCTGACACCCTGTTCCCATGGAGATCACCATGTTCATGAAGCATTCGCAGATCACCCCGGTCCGGCTTTCGGCTGTGCTCGAGGCGGCCGAGGCCGCGGCCCGTGCCATCTCGCCCGCCTTCCCGCTTGATGCGACCGTGGCGGTCAACCCCTTCCTCGGCCAAACGGCTGAAGACCTCGCTACCGCCGCCGCGCGGCTGGGCCGGGTCGCCGGATGCCGGGTGACCCGCACCGGAGCGGACTATGCCGCCGCAATCCGCGATGGCCGCATCAGCGAAGACGACCTTGCCGAAGCGCTTGCCGGTGCGCTCTCACCTTTGAAGCCCACTGACACCGACGCCGTGCGTCACGCTGCCGAGCGGCTGAGGGACGGGCCGGAGCCGATGGCACTGCCCACCGTGGCCGATCTTGCCGCTGAGGCGACCGGCATCGACTGGCCCGCGCTGATCGACAAGTGTATCGGGCTCTGGGCTGCGGGCCAGTTTGATCGCGGGCAGGCGCTTTGGTCGCCTGCACCCGGGAACGAGGCCTTTGCCGCATGGCGCGCCTGGGCAATGCATGATCTCAGCCCCGAGATAGCGGGCCTCAAGGGCTTTTGCGCCCATGTCGCTGCCGCACCCGACACCGCGGAGCGCGCGATCCTGTTCGCCGCCGAAGCGCTCGGCATCAGCGATGCGGCTGCCGAAACTGCCTTCCACCGTCTGTTCATGAGCATGGGCGGCTGGTCGCAGCACGCCCGCTGGCTGCTGTGGCAGGCCGAACTTGCAGGCGAGAGCGATCGCACCATGGCCGAACTGCTCGCCATTCGCCTGATCTGGGACGAGGCGCTGCTTGCCCATACCCCCGAAATCGCCGAGCGCTGGACCGCCACCATCGCTGCCCATGCAGAACCGGTCGTGCCGGGTGCCGACGAGGTCCTGCTTGCGATCCTACAGGACGCAGCAGATCGCGGCCATCAGCGCCGCCTTGCCACCGCACTGGACGGCGCGGCGCCAGCAGGAGAACGCCCGTTCCTGCAGGCAGCCTTCTGCATCGACGTGCGTTCCGAAGTGTTCCGCCGCGCGCTCGAAAGCGTCGATGCCGGGATCGCGACGATCGGTTTCGCAGGCTTTTTCGGCCTGCCCCTGTCGCACCACGCCCATGGTTCGGACATCCGCGAAGCGCGCCTTCCGGTGCTGCTCAACCCTGCGGTCGAAACCAGCAGCGCGGGCGATCCGGCCAGCGATCAGGCCACCCGCATCGCCGCCCGCTCCGAGCGCGCGTGGGGACGGTTCCGGCAGGCTGCGGTCTCATCCTTCGCCTTTGTCGAGGCGATGGGGCCGGTCTATGCGGTCAAGCTGGTGCGATCGGCGCTCGGCCTTGGGGGCGCGGCCAAGCCCGAACCTGCGCCGCAGGTGCTGGGCGGCATGAGCGCTGAGGCCAAGGCCGATACCGGCGCGGCAGTGCTGAAGGCGATGAGCCTTATCGAAGGCCACGGGCAGGTCGTTCTGCTGCTCGGCCACGGCGGGAATGTCACCAACAACCCGCATGAAAGCGCCTATCACTGCGGCGCCTGCGGCGGGTATACCGGGGAAGTTTCGGCGCGGCTGCTGGCAATGCTGCTTAACGACCCCGAAACCCGCAGCGGTCTGGCCCAACGCGGGGTCAACGTGCCGGAAGACACCCTGTTCGTCGCCGGTCTGCACGATACCACCACAGACGACATTACCATCTACGAGGATGGCCTGCCCGCGGCCCGCAACGCCGATCTTGCCAAGGTGCGCGGGCAACTGCGGCAGGCGGGAAAGATCGCCCGTGCCGAACGCGCAGTTCGGCTGCCGGGTGCGCGCTGGAACAATATCCACCAGCGTGCAACCAACTGGGCCGAGATCCGCCCCGAATGGGGCCTTGCCGGATGCGCCGCCTTCATCGCCGCCCCGCGCGAGGCAACCGCAGGCCGCGATCTGGGCGGGCGGGCGTTCCTCCACTCCTATGACTGGCGCGCCGACGAAGGCTTCGGCACGCTTGAACTGATCATCACCGCGCCGGTGGTGGTGGCGAGTTGGATCAGCCTGCAATATTTCGGCTCGTCGGTCGCGCCAGCAATGTTCGGTGGCGGCAACAAGCTGATCCACAACGTCGTTGGCGGGATCGGCGTGATCGAAGGAAATGGCGGCCGCCTGCGCCCCGGCTTGCCATGGCAGGCGGTGCATGACGGCGAGACCCTGACGCATGAACCGCTGCGCCTTTCCGTGATGATCGAGGCCCCGCGCGAGGAAATTCTCAAGGTGCTCGAACGTCATCCAGGGGTGCGCGACCTGTTCGACAATGGCTGGCTGCACCTCTTTGTGCTCAAGGATGGCAAATTCGACGCGCGTTATCGCCCGGGCCTAGACTGGGCCGACGCGGCACCGCAGACCTTGGCCGCCTGACGGGTCGCTTCGCTGGTTCTGCCGCCCGCTCAAGGATCACAACTGTCGCGCTCGCAAAGCGGGGTGACGGGCCGAGCGGGCGGCGGTATGCGCAATGATTGCGGTTTGGCTTGGGACAACCTCTTCAACCAAGCCTGGCACATCATGCCGATCGGCGTGCGACAATCAGCCCGTGGATGGTGATCAATGGGCTTTGATACAGAAAGTGGCTTCCAAATCCTGCTTCGGCAGTAGGGAATTTCGCTGAGCCGGGGATTTAGCCGATATTCCGGCCCTCCGTGCCAAGCGCGCCGTATGGTTACTTTACGGTCAACCAAGTTCAAACGTATCTGCGTTGTCTGCACCATGGGGATTGCAGGGGCCATTGGTGTGTCCGCTGCAAAAGCCGCCGACCCGACACCCGCCGGCATCGTCATCGAAAGCACAGCTCAGGCCAGCTATGATGATGGAGGCATCACCCGCAATGTAACGTCCAACACGGTGCAGGTGCGGGTGGATGAACTGCTCGATCCGGTTGCGACGGCGCTCGACGCCGGGTCGCTGGAGGTGCGCCCCGGCCCTGCTGTCTTGAGTTTCCTGGTGAGCAATGCCGGGAACGGGCCAGAAGCATTCAACCTTGAGGTTGTCACATCCGTTGCTGGCAATGCGTTTGACACCACTCTCGATAGCATTGCTGTCGATACCAATAGCAATGCCACCTATGATCCCGGCATTGATCAAATTCTGAGCGCCCCGGCTGTAACCGAGATTCTGGCGCCCGGCGCATCGCTGACCATCTTCGTCATCCTCAGCGTCCCGGACGGGATCGAAGATGGCGCACAAAGCGAGGTCAGCTTCGTCGCCCGCGCGGCAACAGGCAACGGAGCTCCCGGCAACGTGTTTGCGGGCGCCGGAGAGAATGGCAGCGATGCGATCGCCGGTCTCAGCGGTGGGGAGGCGACGGCTATCGGCCAAATGGTCGCCACCACCAGCATTGTTGCCTTGCAAAAATCCGGGACAGTGGCCGATCCTTTCGGTGGCAGCGCCGCAGTACCGGGCGCAACCATCACCTACAATATCGCAGCATCGGTCACCGGCTCTGCCCAGATCGATGATCTCGTGATCACCGATCAGATCCCGCCCGGCACACAATATGTTGCCGGCTCGCTTGCGCTTGACGGCACACCGCTGAGCGATGTGGCCGATAGCGATGCCGGCGAAGCCACGCCCGACGCCATCACCGTCAATCTCGGAACGGTAGCGAGCGGATCTTCAAATATCATCACGTTCGCCGTTCTGATCGCTGAATGAAAGGCAAATCATGAAACTCTTGCTTACCATTGCTTCGACCGCGCTGTTCACGGCGCTGGCAACGCCATCCGCAGCTGAACCGCCCTCACCTCTCGAATTGACGGGTTTTGTGGAGCTCGAAAGAGCAGTCACCGACGAAACCGGAGAGCGCAGGGTCGAGCGTATCGAGCCCAAAGTCGTCGTACCGGGGGACCGGCTGATTTTCGGCACCCGCTTCGCGAATATCGGCACCCAGCCGATTGAACGCTTCGTTGTGTCAAACCCCGTTCCCGCATCGGTCAGCGTAACGCCCGATATCGATCCGGATGTTCTGGTTTCGGTGGATGGAGGCAAGTCGTGGGGCAGGCTTGGCGAACTCGAAGTCGTCGATGCCGACGGCAATCGCCGCGCCGCGCAAGCGAGCGAGATCACGAACGTCCGCTGGGTTCTTTCGGCGATCGCTTCAGGTGAAACGGGTCAACTCGAATTTCCGGTGACGGTCCGCTGATCGGTGACGGGGCTTGGGCCGGTTTGGCCGCAAAGCCATAGGAGAACAAGAAGATGATGCGTTCGAACAGATTGGTGGCGTTGACGATTGGCACTGCCTTCGTTGCGATGCAATCCGCGCCAGCCGTGGCCGAAGGCACCAGCGCTGGCACAACCATAACCAACACCGCCACGATCGATTTCCGCGTCGGCGGGATCGATCAGACCGAAGTGGTCGATACCGACAGTTTCGATGTGGATCGCAAGGTCAATTTCGTCGTCACTCGCGCCTCTGACCCTACGACGAGCGTTTCGCCTGGAGAAGCCGGGGCGGTTATCGCGTTTGACGTTGGCAACCTTTCGAACGATGCGATCGATCTGGTGCTGGCCGTAACCCAATCAGGTACGGACGACTTCGATGCCGATAATGTGACCATCTACATCGACGATGGCGACAACATCTTTGGCGGCACCGACGTCGCCGCGTCACTCATCGACGAGATCGCCGCAGATGCCACCGTGCGCGTGTTTGTGGTGAGCGATATCTCACTGGCGCAGTCCAATGGTTGTCCCCCGTCAGCACCAATGGCACAGATTTGAGGTTGTGATTTAAGGAGGGTTGGGGCTTCGTCGTAGTGACGAAGGAACGAAGATGAAGACCCAACCCTCCTTGAAGAAATCGCCCCCCAAGAAGGCCCCTGCCGAGCGGGTGGTGAAGGACATCCGGCGTGCAACCCGTCGCCATTTCTCGGCTGAGGACAAGATCCGCATCGTGCTCGACGGGCTGCGCGGCGAGGACAGCATCGCCGAGCTGTGCCGGAAGGAAGGCATCGCCCAGAGCTTGTATTACACCTGGTCCAAGGAG